>WYBM01000068.1 GCA_011525915.1 Ardenticatenaceae bacterium
CCGGTGAGATATACCTGAGCGGGGGGGGGCTGGCCCGTGGTTACCTGGGGCGGCCGGAAGCCACGGCTGAGCGCTTTATCCCCAACCCGTACAGCCGGGAAGCGGGCGGGCGCCTCTACAAAACAGGCGACCTGGCCCGTTACCTGCCAGACGGCCGTCTGCAGTTCTTAGGGCGCATGGACTACCAGGTGAAAATCCGTGGCTACCGCATTGAGTTGGGTGAGGTAGAAAGTGTCCTGCGCCAGCACCCGAGTGTGGCCGAAGCCCTGGTGCTGGCCCGTGAAGACACGCCCAACCAGAAACGGCTGGTTGCTTACCTGGTGTTCCACGATGAGCCAGCAGGGCCGACGGTGAGTGAATTACGCCAGTACATGAGCAGCAAACTGCCGGAGTACATGCTGCCGGCGGCCTTTGTCATTCTGGATGCCTTCCCTCTGACGCCAAACGGAAAAGTGAACCGCCAGGCGCTGCCTGCCCCGGATAATACACGCCAGAAGGGGGCACTCGATTATGTGGCCCCGCGCGATACGGTTGAATTGCAGCTCACGCAAATATGGGAAGAGATGTTAAATGTGCATCCCATTGGCATTCATGACAACTTCTTCGCTTTAGGTGGTCATTCTCTGCTGGCTATGCGCCTGGTAACGCGCATCCAGCACGTCTTCCAAAAGAATTTGCCGCTGGTGACGCTGTTCCAAAGTGCCACCGTTGAAGCGCTGGCCACCCTGATTCGCCAGGGCGTAGCATCTGTCGCTTATTCATCGCTGGTTCCGCTGCAGCCTGAAGGGGCAGAGCCGTCTTTCTTCTGTGTGCACCCCATAGGTGGTTATGTTTTCTGCTACCTGGAGTTGGCCCGGACTTTAGGTCAGCAACGGCCGTTTTACGGTTTACAGGCCGCCGGACTAGACGGCCGTCAGGCTCCCCTGACCACCATTCCGCAGATGGCCGCTCATTACCTGCAGGCGCTGCAGACAGCACAACCGGAAGGGCCCTATTACTTGGGCGGCTGGTCAATGGGCGGCATCGTGGCTTATGAGATGGCACAGCAGCTGCAGGCCGCAGGCCATGAAGTGGCCCTGCTGACCCTCTTTGACACGCACGTTCCCAACAGGCTAAAGCGGTTTCAGCCGATGAATGATACCAACGTGCTGCTGGCCCTCATGCGTGACCTGGCGATCATGGCCGGGCATGATGTCAGCGCGTCTATGGCCGATCTTCAGCAACTGAATGAGGAAGACCCGGTTGAGCATATTTTGGCGCGGGCCAAAATGGCGAATATCCTCCCCGAGGGGATGGATGCCCCCCAATTACGGGCCCACCTGGACGTTTACAAAGCAAATCGCCATGCCTTCTATCACTACAAACCACGTCGGTATGACGGCCGTGTCATTCTATTCCAGGCCACGGAGACACAAGGCAACATGCGGCCGTTAAATGGTTGGGGTAAATTGACCCGTGACAACCTGACAACGTATACACTGGCCGGCGATCACTACAGCATTATGAAGGCCCCCCTGGTACAAGAGCTCGCCGGGCGTTTACATGAACATCTTACTAGGAAGTAGCCGGCCATGTCTGGTCATCTGGAAATAAGGAGAGAAGCTTTATCGTAATGGTCACACATAACACAGACACCTGGATCGTACATCACAAACCCAATTCCCAGGCAAAATTGCGTCTCTTTTGCTTTCCTTACGCCGGCAGCAACGCTTCCATTTACCGTACCTGGGCCAGCCACCTGCCGGCAGACGTCGACGTCTGCCCCATACAATTGCCCGGGCGAGGTAGTCGCTTTAAGGAACCCCCTTTTACCCACCTGTCCCCCCTGATACAAACATTAATCAGGGTTTTGACACCTTACCTGGATATTCCTTTTGCCTTCTTCGGGCACAGCATGGGGGCACTTATCAGCTTTGAACTGGCCCGCGAATGCCGCCGCCGTCATATCACTGGCCTGCAGCATTTATTCGTCTCTGGCCGCGGCGCGCCCCATTTACCAGACCCCAACCCCCATTTGGCGCAACTGCCAGATACCGAATTCATTGAGAAGCTGCGCCATTATAAGGGCACACCTGAAAATGTTCTGCAAAGTGAAGAGTTGATGGCCCTTTTTTTTCCTATTTTACGGGCCGATTTTGCCGTTTGTGAAACCTACGTCTATTGGGAAGGTGCACCCTTAAGCTGCCCCATAACCGCCTTTGGTGGGTTCCAAGACCAGACAGTGCGTACAGACACTGTGCTTGCCTGGCGTCGACAGACAGAAACTATCTTTAAACATTACCTTTTCCCCGGGGATCACTTCTTTTTGCATAGCAACCAGGAAGCTCTCTGGCAAAGCCTGGCGCAAGAATTGGAACAGGTTATCCATACGTTGGTCGCCTGGCCCAATCCCGACAGTTACAAGGAGAGAGACGATGCGTGGTCACGTCCAAATTGAAGGCTTAACCAAATATTACGATGTGAAGGAGCGCAAAGGGCTTTTTAAATCCCATAAAAAGCAAATTGTGGCCTTACAAGAGGTTTCTTTGGAGATTAAACCTGGGGAAATCTTTGGCTTGTTAGGGCCCAACGGCGCCGGAAAAACAACGCTGATCAAGTGCCTGACGACATTATTGATTCCCACCCACGGGACGGCTCATATCAACGGCTACCATCTTGGTAAAAGCGACAAACAAATACGCAAGAGCATTGGCTGTATGCTGATGGGCGAACGGGGTTTATATTGGAAGCTTACCGGCCGTGAAAACCTTTTATTCTTTGGCGCCCTCTATCGGTTGAATGCGGTGGAGCGGGAGCGACGGGCCGAAGAATTGATCACTCGCTTAAATCTAGCGGGTATTGCTGACCGCGCCGTTGAAACCTATTCATCGGGGCAAAAGATGAAGCTGGCGTTTGCCAAAGCATTACTTAACGATGCCCCGCTGCTCATCTTGGATGAGCCAACAAACGCCCTGGATTTCCCCACCGCCAGGGAATTACAGGCGTTGGTGCGTGAGATGAAACGTGAAGGCAAGACCGTGATTTACACCACCCATATCATGGCGGAAGCAGAGCTGTTGTGCGAGCGGGTGGCCATCATTGATCATGGGCAGGTGCTGGCGCTTGGCCCGGTTCCCGAGTTAAAAGCTTCGTTACAGAAAGAAGAGATCCTGGAAGTTGAAGGGTTGATTCCGGCCGAGGCCGTGGCCGCTTGCCGGCATGTGCGGGGTGTTACCCAGACAGCATCTACAGTGGTCGAGGGTGAAACCAGGCTCACGTTAGTCACGGAGGATGCCCGCACCACCTTGCCCCATCTCATTCGCATATTAACGTCTCACAACACAACCATTTACCAGATAAAACAAAAGGAAACGACATTGGAAGATGTATTCATTGCCCACACTGGGCGCACCCTGGCCGAAGATACGAGGATACGATGATAAAAGCGCTGACTCTTGACGTTTCGGCTGATTTAGCGGCCGCTGTGGCTGAAGTTCGTTTGCGCCTCATAAACATGAGCCGCTACCCAGGCCAGCTCATTTTAGAGATATTTTTGCCGATCCTTTTTGCGGCGATGCCTATTTTTCTGAGCCGGGCGGTGCCCAATAGTGACACGGCCGTTAACTTTCAGATAAACACGGGCACCACCAACTACGTGGCTTATCTTCTGATTGGTTCCACCGCTTACATTATTGTCACCCGGGCCTTTTGGGACGTGGCCCGCTGGCTGCGCTTTGAGCAGCAGGTGGGGACGCTGGAAGCCATTTTTATGACGCCAACCAACACACTGGTGCTGGCCAGCGGCGTTTCTGTATACAGTGCCTTGCGGAGTGTGGTTTCCGGCCTTATTGCCTATTTGTTGGGGTGCCTTGTTTTCCGTGTCAACCCTTTTCAAGGAGACGTCTTCCTGGCTATCTTATTTCTTTTGGTTGGTTTGCCCGCCATGTATGGCCTGGCCTTCATGTTTGGTGCGTTGATCATTCAGATAAAGGAGATGAATGCCTTACTGTCACTGACACAGTGGAGCATTGCTTTTTTGATGGGGGTATACTATCCGCTGAGTATGTTACCCGCCTTTTTTGGTAACATCGCCTTGTTGCTGCCAATGACCTGGTTGGTAAATGGGGTGCGTTCAGCCATACTAGGGGTTGGCTTTTTTCTGGGAACCTGGTATTACGATCTTTTGGTGCTGCTGATGTTTTCTCTGCTGCTGCCTCTGTTGGGCATCTGGGTTTTCCAGCGTGTCGAGCGCAACACACGCCGACAGCAAGGAATAGGACAATATTAACATGGATAACAGCGTGCTCACCTCAGAGCCTACAAGCAGAACCAGGGAACCGGCATTACCCGCCCTACGGGCATGGGTAGACATGTTTGGGGTGATGATACGGAAAGAGTTTGTCATTAAAACCCGTTACCCTGTTGAGTTGGTGGCCGGGTTCGCCCAAACGTTTGTGATGATAGCCATCTTCACGCTGGCAACGCTGGCATTTACCAGTGGAGATGATGCGTCAACGGCCGTGCCGGGCTTAAACATTTACAGTGTGGTCATTTATGGTTTCATTCCCTTCATCTTCCTGACAGAAACATTGTGGGGCATCGGCTTCAACATTCGCCGCGAACAAATGCAAGGGACATTGGAAAGCGTCTTTCTCAGCCCCGCTTCACAGGCAGCTAACCTCATCTCGCGGGTGGTGATTATGCTGGCCTGGACAGGACTGCTCTCCATCCTGGCTGTCATCCTCATGCGTTTCCTTACCAGAGAAATCCCTTATGCCAATCTGCCGCTGGCCTTGTTTATCTTAGGGATGACACTGTCAGGCACTTTTGGCGTTGGCTTTGCGTTTGCGGCCGTGACACTGTACATTAAACAGACAGCCGAAACCCTGGTGAACTTTTTCCAGTTTGCCTTTATGATTTTTTGCGCCCCATTTATTCCCTTTGCTATATTGCCCGCCTGGGTGCTGGTGGTTTCCAAGTTTATTCCCCTGGCATATGGCGTCGATGCTTTTCGCTCAACCTTGATGAATTACCCACCTGGTTTTCCGGAATTGGCACCCCTCAACGTTGAGCTTGTTATTGTGACACTGTTTGGCCTATTGGCCCCCCCCCTAGGGCTGTGGCTCTACTACCGGGCGGAAGCGCACGCCAGACAAACAGGTAGTTTGGGTATCTACTAATGGGTGGAGGAACTTTATGAAATGGAGCAACAATCATTCGCCTGCGTCCCCGTCTGGCGCCCTGATCAGGTTAGAACATGTCGTCAAGCGCTTTCCTGTAAGTGACAAGGAGATCACGGTGCTGCACGACATTACATTAGAAGTACACGCTGGCGAATTTGTGTCCGTCGTTGGCCCTTCCGGCAACGGTAAATCAACCCTGTTAAACATGATCACAGGCATAGATCGCCCCAGCGAAGGTACCGTTCGTGTGGCCCATCATCCCGTCCATGAAATGAGTGAAGGTCAACTGGCCACCTGGCGCGGCCAGTATGTGGGCGTTATTTTTCAGTTCTTTCAGATGCTGCCAGGGCTCAGCCTGCTGCACAACGTGATGCTGCCCATGGATTTTGTGCGCAAATATCCGCCTAAAACGCGCAAGGAGCGGGCCATGCATCTGTTGGATCTGGTGGATCTGGCCGATCAGGCCCACAAATTACCGGGCATGGTCTCTGGCGGGCAGCAACAACGGGCGGCTATTGCCCGGGCGCTGGCCAATGATCCCCCGCTCATCATTGCCGACGAGCCCACAGGGAACCTGGACACCCATACGGCCGAGAAGGTTTTTTCTTTGTTTGAAGCAGCCATCACCCAGGGGAAAACGATGTTAATGGTTACCCACAATCATGAACTGGCCGAAAGGACGCCGCGTCAGGTAGAGATAAGAGACGGCCATATTGTTAAAGATTCATTGGCAGCCGAAACGGCCGTGGCCGGAGGAAACAATGGGCGTCATTCAGCATAAGATTTGGCACGACTTGTGGTACCACAAAGCACGGACATTTCAGGTCGTGCTGATCATTGCCATAGGGGCTGCGGCCATTGGTGTCATTGTGGGCGCACGTACCCTGGTTATCGCCGGTATGACCAGATTGTGGCAGGAATCTTCACCGGCCATGATTACCATGTGGGCAAACCCGGCCGTTGATGACGATGTGCTTAACTCACTGGCCAAGGTAGAAGGGCTGGTGGGCGTAGAAGGGTATAACTACGTAGATATCGCCTGGCGTAGAAGCCCTGAAGACCGTTGGCGCCCCGCCGCCCTCATTGCCCGGGACGATTATGCAGAGCAAAGTTTCACCAAGTTAGATCTGTTAAGTGGCTCCTGGCCGCAAAGCAAGACCTTCGCCATTGGTCAGGGTGCCGGTGCTGTTTTTGGTGTTGACGAAGGGGCTCAGATTCACATTCGCATCAACGACGACGAAGAAGTGGTCGCTATCGGCGGTGTCGTTTATGATCCCATTGCCCAGCCACCGAGTTTTGGCGGTAACGTCCAGTTTTTTACCACCCGTGAACGCCTGGGTGAGCTAACCGGTGACCAGAATTTTAACCGCATTCTGGCCCGAGCCCCCGCATTCAACCAACAAGCCGTCACGCAAACGGCCAACGCCATCAAGGAGAAGTTGGAAAAACAGGGCGTGGAAACTGGCGGTTTCCTGCCCCCGTTTGGCAGCCGTATTGCTGACCCGGAGCAACACTTTTTCCAGGCGATCATGGACGGAGTATTTCTCATTTTGGGCATTATGGCGCTGCTCTCGCTCTTTTTAGGGCTGTTTCTTGTCTACAACACAATCGAAGCCATTCTCAGCCGCCAGATCAACCAGATCGGCATTATGAAGGCCATTGGCGCCAAATCATCCCAAATATTCCTCATTTATCTGGGTAATATCTTTGCCTACAGCTTCTTTGCCTTGCTCATCGCCGTGCCCATTGGCATTATTGGCAGCTGGGGGCTTAGCGTCTTTTTATTAAACAACTTCAACGCGGACCCTGGTTCCTTTAGAATCGCCTGGCTGGCCATTGGCGCCCAGGTGGCTATTGCTCTGCTGGCACCTTTGTTGGCCTCGCTCATACCCATTTTGTCTGGGGTGCGCATCTCGGTTCGTGAGGCCATCAATACCTATGGTCTGCAAGCCGCGCCTGGTATTTTGGGCCGGCTGCTGGTCAAAGCCACCTTCTTGCCGCGGTTAGTGGTCTTGGCCATCAGCAACACATTCCGGCATAAGGGCCGCGTGATCCGCACCCAAATTACACTGGTATTTAGCGGCATTATCTTCATCGTGGTTATGAGCGTGCGCGACTCTACCATTTATACTTTCAGTGATGTGCTGCGCACCGTTAACCAATATAACGTTTTCCTCATTTTCCAAAACCCACAGCGAATCAGCCGGTTGGAATCACTAGCATACCCAGACGTGCGTCAGACTGAGATGTGGTACAGGGGCAGCGGCAGAATTCGCCTGAAAGACAGCGCCACTTCGGCTGACGAGCCCGCTGTTTCTATCACTGGGTTACCCAGTGACACGCAGCTCTACGTCCCTCAAATGCGCCACGGCCGTTGGCTATTACCCGATGACCGGCAGGCGATCGTCTTAAACGAGCGTGTTGCCCAGGCAGCCGGCATTGAAGTTGGCCAATGGGTAACCATTGATCACGGCATCGAGGGGGAAACCGCCTGGCAGGTGGTGGGGTTGTTATTTGACCCTAACAGTATCACCTCTGCCCATGTGCCCCGAGATACGCTGTTAAGGGAATTGGGCAGCGTTGATAGAGTAGACCGCATCTACATACAGACGATTTCCGGCACGGCCAATGAAGCCGCCAGTGAACAAAACTTACGGGACTATTATGAGCAATTGGGGGTTGAACTCAGCCCGGGCGGCGGCACACTGTCAGAAATAGCCGATGACGTCATGGGACAGTTTGCCATCATTGTTAACCTGATGGCCATTATGGCCATCCTCATTGGTTTGGTAGGCAGCGTCGCCTTAAGTGGGGTTTTATCCCTTAATGTCATTGACCGGCAACGAGAAATTGGCGTGATGCGGGCTATTGGTGCATCTTCGGTGGATGTGAGCCTGTTGTTCATCGGTGAAGGGGTGATTTTGGGGTGGTTAAGCTGGCTTATTGCCCTGCCGTTTACGCTGCCGCTGAGCCAATTGATGACCCAAGGCCTGGGAGCGGCCGTACAGGTTAGTATTGTGCACAGGTATACGTTGACGGGGGCGGTGGCCTGGTTGGGCATTATTACCATCTTATCAATTGCGGCCAGCTTTTTCCCGGCGCGGCGTGCCATGCAAACCAGCGTGCGTGAGAGCATTGCTTACCAATAACCGGCAAAACCAGGAGAGATTTCTATGAATTACGCACACATCACTGGCTGGGGAAGTTATTTGCCAGAGCAGATATTAACGAACGAGGATATCGCCAGGACCATCGACACCACCGATGCCTGGATTCGGCAGCGAACGGGCATTGGCCAGCGGCGGATTGCTGCCAGCCGCGATACGACAACCGGTCTGGCACTGCAAGCGGCACTGCGAGCGTTGGCGGTAGCTGGTTTACCGGCGGCTGATGTTGAGTTGATCATTGTCGCTACCTCGACACCGGACTATATGTTCCCCTCTACCGCTTGCCAGGTGCAGGGTCATCTGAATGCCACACGAGCGGGCGCTTTTGATTTAAGCGCGGCTTGTTCCGGGTTTGTTTATGCGCTGCACATGGCCACCCAGGCCGTCGCCACCGGCTCTGTCAGCAATGCGCTGGTCATTGGCGCGGAGATGATGTCCCGTGTGTTAGACTGGCAAGATCGGGAGACGTGTGTCTTATTTGGTGACGGTGCCGGAGCTGTTGTCTTGCAGGGATCGTCCCGGCCAGGGGGCGTGTTAACATCAAAGCTGCGTTCCGATGGGTTGCAAAGCGATATTTTGTGTTTGTCGGCTGCCAATAGCAACCCCATACCTGCGCTTAGCTCTGAAAATGGGCATGCCCGCCCGGTGCAGAACACCATAAGCATGAACGGCCGTCGTGTTTTTCGCTTTGCCACGCGCGTTTTAGTGGAGTCCGTGCAGGATATATTGGCCATGGCAAACCTGACATTAGACGATATCTCCCTGATTGTACCCCATCAGGCCAACTTTCGTATTTTGGAGAGCGCGGCGAAGCAGCTAGGTGTGTCACCGGAACTTTTCTATACAAACCTTGAAGATACAGGCAATACCTCGGCTGCCTCTATTCCAGTGGCCCTGTGCAAGGCGGTTGAAGACGGCCGTATACACTCGGGCGATCATCTGATCTTGGTGGGATTTGGCGGCGGCTTGACCTGGGCTTATGCCTTAGTCGAATGGCAGAAAGATGTAGCCAGCATATATATACCGGCTACTTATCACGCCGCCGCCTTCGCTAGAGCTTAGAGTGTGTCCATATTCTAAAACACGGGCTGGTCGTTGAAATCACCTAGAACAAGTGGCTGCAAGGGACGCCAATTTACCCCTGCTTGTCACTTTATCACCTTGTCACTAAACTTCCCCCCATGTCTGATGAAATTATCTTTACCATAGAGAAACAGGTTGCCACCTTAACGGTTAACCGACCGGCGGCGCGGAATGCGCTGAATTGGGCGGCACAGGATAAGTTTGCCAAAACGGTCACGGCCGTGGCCGAAGACCCTATGATCCGTGTTCTGATCATCACCGGGATAGGGCGGCAAGCCTTTGTGGCCGGTGGTGATTTAAAAGAGTTAAGCGGCCATCCCGAACCAGAAGCCGGGGCGCGGCTCAACCACATTATGGGCGGCGCTTTGCAGCAGCTTACGGCCTTGCCTATTCCGGTGATAGCGGCTGTCAATGGTGACGCCTTTGGGGGCGGCTGTGAAATTTTAACGGCTTGCGACCTGCGCATAGCCCACAGCAGCGCCCGCTTCAGTTTTGCCCAGATCAAAAATGCGCTGACCACTGGCTGGGGTGGTACCAGCCGGCTGGTGCGGCTGGTGGGCCACAGCCGGGCAATGGAGCTGTTATTGACAGGGCGGCTGCTTACCGCCCAGGAAGCGCAGCATATGGGGCTGGTGCACCGGGTGGTGGCGCCAGGGGAAGGTTGGGAGACGGCCGTGTACGGTTGGGCCCATGAATTAACGCAGTTTCCGGCGGCTGCGTTGGCGGCCCTGAAGCAATTGACCTACGCTGCCGCAAACCTTTCTGTGGCCGAAACCAACCAGTTGGAAACACAGCACTTCGTCCAGTTGTGGTCACACCCTGATCATCTGGAGGCAATGGCTGCCTTTGGGGAAAAACGCCCCCCCTTCTTTAACACCAGCCCATAGACACTTCGCCTATGGATATACGCCCGCACAATTTCTACCTCTCAATCAGAGAGACTGTGTTCAACCATATATATTTCATCACGCCCTTTTATCTTGCGCTCGCCATGCTGCTTGTAAAAGCCGTTGGAGCCAATGGGAACAAAATGTCCTATCAAGGCGTCAGCCCGCTGCAAGCCGGCCAGCCAACTGAGCGACTCCAGTCCGACTTCGGTCATGGCTTTGTGGAAGCTAGGATCGGCAAAGGAGACATTAGGGATGCCGTGAGGGATCAGTCGGTGGCGATAGCCTCACACAAGTCAGTGGTGAAGGTGGCGATGCCGCATTAGCGCGGCAAATAATTGCCGATGAACCCAATGTGGCTGATGGTTGAATGGGTTGAGTTGTACTCCATAGTTGTAAATCCTAAACAATCCAGTGTATAGAAGGCCATGTTTGACTTAAATACGCTAACAAGACATCCATCCGATCATAGCTTTCTATAATGGAAAGTAGATGGCGAACATTTTCAGTTGGATACGCTTGTGCCTTGCTTGCCTGACTATAGCGGGCAACGGCCGTTTTCTCAGCTTTGGTGGCTAGAGAAAAACACTCCTTTCCTTTGTTAAGTACACCCTGCCTCGTATGGGTGCTTCTTCAGCCTGCCTTACAAACCGGAAATTTCAGGATTCTCCTTTCTGTCTTTTTTGTCTTTTTTCTCTCTTTTGGCCTGCTTTTTTTCCTTTAAAGTTTTTGCTGGTTTGTTCTTGCCCTTCTTTTTATCATTCTGGCCTTTACTCACAATAATTTCTCCTTATGATTTCCTGATCGTTTGATCTACTGGACACTGATGACTGATTACCTGGCAAAAGTCCAAAGTTATTTTTGAACGAACCGTTAGGCTTCATATGATTTTGCTGTTCCGAAAGCTGCCCGCGTGACATTGAGCAGGGTGTCTACGTCATAGGGTTTCCGTAAAAACGTGGGCAGCTCTTGTTTCCCAAAACGGGCTCTGGCCTCTGCCTGGCTCAAACTTGAAGAAATGATCACCCCGACCTGGGGTGCGATCTGCTGCAATTTTTCATAAGTTTGCTGACCGTTCATCACTGGCATTTCTACATCAAGGAAAATCAGGGTGATGTGCTGCTGCTCTTGAAAAACCTGTAAACCTTCGTGTCCATTGGCCGCGGTATATATGGGCATCTCCAGGAAAAGGCTAAGGATGTCGGACAGCACCTTACGAATGGCAAAATTGTCGTCAATGATGAGAATGGCCCCTTGGGGCGTTTTTATAGGCAGAACATTACTTTGATCGTTCATAAACGATGTTTTTCCCTCTGGCAATCGCCCCCGTAACAAGCGATGTCCGGGATCGGGATGTTATCTTAATAACGACGTTCATGTTGTTTGTTCCGGCTGCTGGTAACGCTTAATCGGCTATAAGCATAAGCTGCTGCGAGCATTCGGCAGCAACCTGGTCGTCAGGTCTTGCCTCACCAGGCATTGTGGCCCATCCTTGCTCTTGGATATACCTGGCACGCTGGAAAGTACTGGGTAAAGCCTTTAATTCCTCAAGTTTCTGATCTCTCAGTGGGTCTTGGTTAAACTGCATAACACAGATGGGTGCCAGGCGCTCGATAACAGCGCCTTGGGATGCGCTCTTGGCCATTCGTTGAGCAGACCCCCCTGTCATCCAGCCGCCACGAGAAAAGCCAAGAAACAAGGTGAGCGTAATGGCACCAATGGCGACCCAGAAGGCCGCCATTTTTGTCAGTTTTGCTTCGGCCCATCTTTGTCGAATAGTTGCTATATTGGCTTGCATCGTTTTTCTCCTTTGTGAATCGCAGGGCAAACCACCAGCTTGCCCTGCACTTCTCATTCATGGTGGTGTATACCATCCATGTTATTTCCTGGGTCCATCATTTATTTGGTTCCAGAAAAGATATATACGCTGTTATCATAAACGAATATTTGCGGCGGCTCGCAGGCGTTCTACCACGCGGTCAGGTGTCTCGCTTTTACTGATAAAGCTGTCGGCTCCGGCAGAAAGCGCAGCTTGCTGACGTGCATCCAGATGGCTGATGAGGACAATGACAACGGCCGTCGGGCAGGTTACACGCAGTTCAAGAAGCGAAGCGTTTGTGGGGATTAAGTCCCAATCCACCACCACCATATCAGGGTTTGTCCCTGCGGCCTGGGTTAAAGTTGTAGGCCAGTCGGCCGCATCACCGACGACCTGCATGTTTAAGTCGAACAGCAATAGTCGTAATGCTGAACGGACTTCCAGATGGCTGTCGGCTAAAAATACACGGGTCATGCGTTCATACTCCAGTAACCAAGATTAATCTGGGGAGTCTTTTGCTACTTGTTTTGCCAAAAGGAATTCTTGCCAGGCTTCATTAAAAACAGCAATGTGTCCCGGTTCAGCGATTCTAATAACAATATCGGCCCAGCTCTTATGTTCATCGGGCTTGCGCCTTGAGAGTTTATGATCACTGTCCTGCATCTTCAGAACACGCGCCAGATCACCAATAAGGTCCTCTCTATTTTGTTGGTGAGTGAGCCACTCCTCAAATCTTAGAATCATCGTCTACTGCTTTCAGGTAATGATGTAGCGCCCTTTGTGTTGACTCAGCGTGAGAGTCTTTGTCTCATTGTCCAGTTTGCGAGCAATATTCCAGCCGGTGGCGCCATTTTTGAAGTAGATATCATACCGTGCCGACTCGGCCGATAAGACGCAAACTTCACCAGGGTCAGCCACACAGGTGCTGACAAGTGTAGGGCCTATAAATATTTGCGCCTGCACCCTTATGTTTATCTTGTTGTGGAATGTCACTTCTGTCTCGATCATATTTTTGCCTTCTGTGTATGTCACTCGAACGATGCTCTAATCACAAATGGAAAACGTTTACGGCCGTTTGTACATAGTGTGGGGCCTGAGTTAATCATAGAAGCATTACTTCTCAACGGCATCGGCTGGTCAGGGGATATGTAGCTCCACCAGTTGGGGGATAAAGGATGGGGATGAGGAGGAGATGAAGCGGGGTGACGAACGGCCGTTGAGTAAACGGCCGTTTACTCAACAAGATGGTGGCGTACGGCTAACGCGACGGCTTCTGTGCGGCTGGTGACACCCAACTTGGCCAGGATATGGCTGACATGGGATTTGATGGTGGAAGGGCTGACAACCAGTTTCTCGGCGATCTCAGTATTGTTTAAGCCGGCGACCATCAAGATCAATACGGTTTGCTCGCGGTTCGTCAGGTCGTGGCCTGTTGGTGGCGGTTGCGTGGTGGCGTGTACCAACGCCTGGGTAGCCTCCGGAGAAAGTGTGCTGCGGCCAGCATGTGCTGCGCGGATAGCCTCGGCCAGTTTTTCCGCCGACACGTCTTTAAGCAAATAGCCAATAGCTCCCGCTTGCAGCGCGTCTTGCACCAACGTCTCTTCTTTGAAACTGGTCAGTACTATGACCTGTACGGTAGGAAATCGTTGGCGAATAATGCCGGTGGCTGTTACACCGTCCATAGTCGGCATGACTATATCCATGAGGATCACGTCAGGCAGGGTGCTTGCACACAGTTGGAGTGCCGCCTCCCCATCGGCTGCCTCGCCGATCAGTTCCAGGTCGTCAAAAACCTTCAAGAAAGTGGCTAGGCCGCGGCGCACCATCGTATGATCATCAACGAGCATCACCTGTATAGGCTGAAAAGGGGTCATAGCGCCTCCTGTCCCGAGGTTTTCGGCCAGCGGATGAAGATTTCGGAGCCGTAACCTGGCTGGCTGGCAACTGATAAAAATGCACCAATGGCGTTGGCCCGCTCTCGCATCATGCTTAAGCCGTAATGACCCGATGGGATGTGCGCCAGATCGAAGCCCTGACCGTTATCAAGGATGTGTAATTCCACCGAGCCGGCGTTATATTGCAGATTGATTACCACCTGGCTGGCCATAGCATGTTTGGCAATGTTGTTCAGAGCTTCCTGACAGAGACGGTAAAATGCCACTTGCACCTCGGCAGGCAAGGAGCCTTTTTCTGTTATAGTTACAGTGACCGGAATGTTTGTCCGACCTGTGAGTGCATCGCCCAACTGGTGCAGCAGGTTACCTAGTTCAGAATCAGTCAAGACCAGGGGGCGCAGTTCGGCCAGCAGGCCGCGCATCTCAGCCATGGCGCCACGTGTTAACCGACGCAAGTCCTCCAGCGACTGACGCGCTTCATCCGGGTTTCGCTCCCACAGACGTGGCAGGACTTCGGCGATCAGGCTGGCGGAGAAGAGTGACTGGTTGACGGCATCGTGCAGATTCTGCGCCAGGCGTTGGCGTTCTTGCAAAGTGGCGAGCGTTTGCGCCTGTTCGTACAATTGGGCATTAACCATCGCAATAGCCGCCTGATTGGCCACGGTCGAGGCCAGGTTGGCGTGGTGAGCAGTGAAGGCATCTGGCTCTGCATGAACAACACCAATGCCACCAATGCCCCGATCCTTTACGGCCAGGGGAACCCACATCCACGCCTTTGCACCTGCTAACAATACCGCTGCCTGATCGTTCAGCAGTGACCGGAGAAACTGTGCTGCCGGGTCGTCACTCCATACGTTAGCAATTCGTTGGGGTTGGTGTCCATTCAACAGCGTCGCCAGTGTCGCCGGCACATGCAGGTGGACGCGGAGGGGCATGGCTTGCTCCAACTGCTGGGGTCCACGCACGGCCAGGGCGACTAGGTCTAATCCTTCCAACGCGAAGAGTACAGCATGCGTGTACTCGATAATCATTTGCAGTTGGTCGAGGATCAAACCTGGTTTTAGTTCCAGTGCAGAGGCCAGCGTTTGGGAGATCTCCAACAGAGTGAACTGCTCACGGGTGTGGGCTGCCACCTGCTGCCGGAGTAACTTTTCAGCCTGGACCCGTTGGCTGACATCACGGACTACACACAGGAGACAGAGTCGATCTTGATAGGTACAGCCTGTCCCGCGTACCTCGACGGTGAACGGTGTACCATCCTGGCGCATATGGACGACGGTCGCCTCAAACATGTTGCCTGCTCGGACTGTCTCGGTCCACTCAGCAAACTGAGCATGACTATCTGGGTGCATGAACGCGGCTGGGGACGAGCCAATGAAATCCTTGTGGGCATAGCCATGCAGGGCGCTGGCGGCGGGATTGGCCTCGATCACCAGACTGGTTTCGATGTCGTTGAGGATTAGCCCATCACTAACCGCTTTAAAAATGTGCCGATACGGCCGTTTTTTGTCATCAGGCTGCAAGTGACGCTCCTCGCTGCCGGTAGATGCTGTAGACAAAACTTGACAGTTCTGTGCTTCAAAAGAATGACAGCATGTGCCGTAGATATGTCATTTTGTGGCACTGGTCAGGCATATACACAGGGCAGCATAAAGCTAGTGTAACTGAACATACTGTGGTTGTCACTCTTTGAGAAACCCTTAAAACAACAGGCAAGGCCGGCCTGGCTCTGGTAAAATCAGGTAGCCCGGCGTGCGTTTAAGGGCTTGCTATCAGTCGCTACACAGCCATCATCGTAACCAGGACGCAGCTTGAGAAAACTATGCGGAGGCGTTTATGAAACAACGGATGAAGCAGCGTATGTTTGCGGGAGGCGCTTTGGTAGGGGGGGGCATCCTGCTCTTGGGCCTTATGACCAATTTATCAGTGGCCGGTGATCCCACCGATCCACTGATCAACGAATTTGTGGTTGATCACGTCAGTGTAGACACCCATGAATACATTGAAATCAGCGGTGACCCGGATACAAATTATTCTTTTTTTACCCTTTTGGAAATTGAAGGGGATGCCAGCAGCGGGACACAGCGGGGACGCGTAGACACGGCTATCACTGTAGGTACCACCAATAACGATGGTTACTGGACCACCGGTTTTCAAAATAATGTGTTTGAAAATCAGACGATCTCCCTGCTGCTGGTTAAAAATTTTGTGGGTGTGGTTGGCAGTGACCTGGATATAGATGATGATGGTATTCTGGACGTTACACCCTGGACTGCTCTGGTAGACGCGGTTGGTGTGAATGATGGTGACGCCGGTGACCATAATTATGCCAACGTGACGCTCACCGCTGGTTTTGACGGCCAGCCAGCACAACCCGGTGGCGCTTCGCGCCTGCCAGACAGCGTGGACACAGACACGGTGCCGGACTGGACCCGTAATGACTTTGATGGAGCTGGCCTGCCCGGGTTTGTAGGGACGCCGGCCGAAAATGAAGCCAGCAATACCCCTCATACCGTCAATCAATTAGCGCTGGTGCCCTCTTTGGCGGCCTCGTTAACGGCCGTTCCTCTCACCTTGCCAGAACCAGGTGGGTTGGTGACATTCGCGCTTCACATTCAAAACACCGGCCCTTTCACCTTAACATTGTCTGCTATGGTAGATGATGCCTGGGGCAGCCTGCATGGGCAGGGCTCTTGTTTGCTGCCGCAAACGGTAGGTATAAACGATCAATATGCCTGCGCGTACAATGGGGCTGTTTCCGGCCAGATGGGAGAGGTGATAACACACACGGCCGTGGTCACCGGCACCACCACAAACAGTCTGATCGCGGTCAACAGTGCCACAGCCTCTGTAACCATTACCACCCCCGTTGACCCCCCAGACGACATGATCTATTTACCTGTGGTTCTGAGTCCGGACCTTTACGGTGAACCAAACAACAGTTGTAATGATGCTCATCCCCTGGTGTTGAACCAGCCTGGCAGCTTTCTGGCCGAAGATACAAACGATTGGTATGCCTTTACCCTGCCCGTTGCCAGCCACGTTCAGGTGGTTCTGGCAAACTTTGTACCGGCTGTGGGCCAGATCACCGTCTGGTCAGGGAATTGTGCCGATGCGCAGCTCATTGGCCACGATGGCAGCCGTAATACCGACCGGGTATTGGATTTGGGCATGCAGCCGGCCGGCCCCTATTACATTTGGCTGATCAATGACGGCCCCACGAATATGACAGATTTCTATACCCTTACAGTGCGGTAGACTCTGTCAGGGGTTGGCCGGCGGCGTAAGGGTGGGTAGGGTCGGCGGTGTGGCCGTGGCTGGTTCTGTGGGTATTGCTGTGACTAAGGGGGTGAAGACGGCCGTAGGCTCTGGCTCCGTGGAAACAGTTGTAGGGGAGGGTGTGGTTTCGGCGGCGGTGGGCGTTGCTGGCAGGTAGGGCAGCCATAGGCGCTGCCCTATGCTTAAGATAGTGTTATCCAGGCAATTGGCCTGTAAAATGGCAGATACCGTGGTACCTGTGGCCGTCGCCAGCCCAAAGAAGGTATCGCCGGTTTGTGTGGTGTAAGTGACCCAATTGGCAGGCCTGGTGCAAGCCGCGGTGGCTGTGGCCGTAGCCGCTACCGTGGGGCTGGCTGTGACAGAGTTTGTGGGCGTCTGGCTGGCGGTAGGTGAAGGCCTGGCGGTGGCCGTCTGGGTGGGTGTTATCGACGGCGAAGGTGTGGCCGAAGCAGATGGTATGACGGCGGGCACGGCCGTGGTCATGACGGTAGTAGACGTAGCTGTGGCTGACGGTGTTTGGGGCACGGCTGTGGGCGTCCCAGTGGCTAAGGGGCTGATGGCAGCCGCCAGCTGCCGCCTGACCATAAAACCTGCAGCCAGCAGCAGCAAAAACCCCATCAACACCAGCACATACCACCATCGCCACCAACCGGGAGTTAAGGAAGTGGGTGTTCGTGGAGGTAAGGGTACCGTGGTTGGAGGCAGCGTGGGCTCCTCCTGAAATATCTTCTCAGCTTCAATGGCGGCATCCAGTTGGGCTAAAAAAGCTGTCATATTGACAAAGCGTTGCCCTTCATCGGTAGCCAGACATTGGCCTATGAGTACATTGGTCTCCGGTGCCAGCCGGGTGCGGTTGGGGGTCAAAGGGGACGCTGGCGGCACATCGGCCGGCGCATAGTGAGCCAGATTCCACAACGGCATGCTGGGCCTATGGCCAGACAGCAGTTCATAGAGCATGATGCCTAACGAATAAATATTTGACTGTACAGACACCCGTTTGCTGGAATAAAGCTCTGGCGGCACATAATCGGGTGTATTCACATGGATCTCTTGAGCATTGATGGTCGGAGGCATGGGGATTTCCAGACCAACAATGACAGGCTGATTGTCTGCCTGCAGAATGATATGCTCCGGTGTGAGTTCATTATGAACCAGCCCGGTCTGGTGAACCACATCCAATGCTTCAGCAATGGCCCGGATAAGGGCCATACTGGCGGTGATCGGTAAACATTTATCTGGCCGTGACCATTCATGGTTTAATCTGGCAGCCAACGTTTTCCCCGGCACAAATTTATAAGCTACAAACGGCCGTTGCTCGGCTGTCTGCCCGGTGCGTGTGATAGAGGCCAGGCCAGGATGGTCTAATATGGACAGGGCCGCCAGTCGATTTTGAAACAGTTCAGCCTGGGCGGCATCACTTTCGGCCGGTTGCCTGAGAACGGTCAGAACGGCCGTAGATTCCAGCGCTTCATTGCGGGCCAGGTATCGTTGGTAAGGGCGAGACTGGTCATTGGCGAACTCACGCTGGATTTTATAGTTGTCAATTTTGATGCTGGGTAAAGCGATAAAACCAGAGGATACGGCCGTGTCAATATCAAACGGTGGTAAGTCTGGTACGTGACGTGTGATCGCCTGGCGCAAATCAACCACAAATGACACGGCATCCCCATAACGGGCTTCTGGTTCTCTGGCAATGGCTTTTAAGATAACGGCTTCCACATCGGTTGGGATATCTGGGTTCAGCCGGCTGGGGGGCAATGGCGGTTCTGACGACTTTCGCATGATCAAATTCATGATATTTTCGCCGTCAAACGGCAGCTTTGTCGTCAACATCTTATACAACATTACCCCCAGCGCGTAAATGTCTACCCCCGGTGTCATGGAGGCTGTTTCAATTTGCTCTGGTGCCATATAAGCGGGTGTCCCTGCCCCCAGGCCACTTTGGGTGTGCAAGGATGCGCCGATAATTTTTGCCAGACCAAAATCACCCAGATACGCATGCTCACGGGTGTCCAGGATAATATTCCCCGGCTTTACATCGCGGTGAATGATGCCCTGCCTGTGTGCATAATGCAGCCCCCCCACAATAGGGGTGATCAGTTCATAGGCCTTCGATGGCGATAGTGGGTGTTGCTCTAAAGAGAGATACTCCTCCAGTGAAGGGCCATTGATGTACTGCATGACCATGTAATAGAGACCATCATCAGACACATCAAAGTCAAAAACCTGAATAATGTTGGGGTGGATAAGGGTGGCTGTTGCCGCTGCTTCATGGCGAAACCGCTCTACAAAACCGGGGACACGGGTGTGGTGTGGGTGCAAAATTTTGACGGCGATATCACGTTGCAAGTCAGGATGACGAGATTTATAAACGTTCCCCATCGCCCCATACCCGAGCAAATTTTGCAGCTTGTAGCGGCCCACGGAAAACCCGTGTAGATTGGCAAAATTGATTGTTTCCGTTACAGGCATAATAAGATGGTTACCAATCAATGACTGGTTCCAACGGGCTGGTAACCAGGACACCCAAAGCTGGCATTATTTTTTCTACGTGAGCCAATGTAACCTGTCCCCCAGGCAGGGGGTCGGTTAATATATCTATGGCTAACTGTGCTAGATTTTCATGGGGTGTATCCTTTGCCTGGCCAATAAAATCAGGATGTGTCGCCCGCCAGGGAAGCACCCATTTTCGGACGGCCGGTAACAGTTCACTGGCCTTTGTCATATTAACCGCAATACCGGCCTCGTGCTGGGTTAAGGAATGAACGTAAATGTGTTCCGTAGTTTTACCTTGATATTCTACCTGTACCTGATAAGCGTTCGAAAGGGCCTGTAAATAGGGTGTGATCTCACTGACAAAAAAGTATGGCGTTATCCCTTGCTCAGGGCTGGTTAAGGACCTTTTTAGAATAAATGTTGCGGTGCCTGTTTTGAGGCCAACCAGTACTTTAAGCGGCCCCAGCGATAATTGGTCGCCGTGATGCAGCTCACACAGCTGACCTGCCTCTAGCCGTTTGCGGTTTACCCAGGTGCCGTTTGTGCTGTTCAGGTCTTCTAAGGTAAAGATGCCGTTGGCAAAATTCACCCGGGCATGATGGCGTGAAATACCTAACGTCAGGGTGCCATATTTGGTCAGGTCTATAACGTTACCGGGCGTATCGCTGCGGCCCAGAATGACCGCCTGAGGCTGAGTGAGAACGATGATTTCTTGCTGGTCGCTGACAAACAGCGCCAGGGTGTTTGCTGGCAATGAAGCCATGCGCCTTTCAAAATCAGGATGTGTTGTGGCGCCCGCTGCGGGGGTTTCGTGAACGCGGAATGTGGTAAGGGCGTGGCCTTGTGTTGAAAGAAAAGGGGTACCACAATGTTTGCATTTTGTGTTATCAGGTTCATTTTCACGTTGGCAAAACGGGCAGTAGATGATGTTCATAATCCCGGTGTCACTCATTTGTTCTCCTTCCTTTCAGTTCCAACGTTGGCGGTGAGCTTCAATAACATTAGGCAGGTTTTCAAATTTCTGCAACAACCAGTTTAACTGATCCAGGCTGGTGACTTCAACTTCTAAATAGACGGTGGTAATGCTGCTGGCAGTTGTTGTTTTGGCGCGGGGGCTGTTGATTTTCTGCCCGCGCAGAATATTGACAATATCTTCAATCAGGCCAGGCCGCCGGTAAGCTTTAATGATAACCGGAATAGGGAATGTTTCCGCTTCTGTCCCCCAATCTACGTCAATCAGGCGTTCTGGTTCGGTGATGTTGTCTAGCTCTTTGCAGTCCCGCCGGTGGATGGTGATGCCTTGCCCGCGGGTGATGAAGCCGATGATTGGTTCTGGCGGAATGGGCTGGCAGCAGCCGGCCATTTTGGTAGCCAGCCCTCCTAAACCCTGCACGGTAAGGCCCTTGGCGCTGCCTGGTTTGGGCAAGAGCAACGGCCGTAGTTCGTCATCTGGCTTAAGACTGGTTTGCATCAGGGCAATAGCCCCGCTGATCTGCGTGCTTTGGATGTCACCAAACCCTACCTTGGCCAGGAATTGTTCTTCGTCTTTGTACTTTAACGCTTTGGCAATGTCTGAAATGGTGTACGTGTCGGTCAGGTTCAGCCGGCGCAGCTCCCGCTCAACCACCTCACGCCCCTGCTGAATATTTTGCGCCCGTTCTTGGTTGCGGAACCACTGCCGGATTTTGCTGCGTGTGCGGGCCCGGCCTGTATACCCTAGCGTGGGGTTCATCCAGTCGCGGCTGGGGCCGCCTCGTTTGGCCGTAACAATTTCCACCCGATCACCCGAACGAAGTTTAACATCCAGCCCCACCATTTTGCTGTTCACCTTGGCCCCCCGGCAGCGGTGGCCTACCTCAGTGTGAATCTGGTAGGCAAAATCAATGGGGGTAGACCCGGCCGGCAAGTCAATAAGGTCTCCTTTGGGTGTGTAGACGTAGATGCGTTCTGCCAGGAATTCTGTTTCTAAAATGTCGGGGTCTGATTGTAAATCATCCCCCTCGCGCAGCGCTGCCAGCAGTTCACGCAGCCCCTGAATTTGCCGCTGCACAGAAGAAGCCACACGTGCGCCGTCTTCTTTATAGGCCCAATGGGCAGCCACACCACGTTCTGCCTCTTCATCCATACGTTGGCTGCGAATTTGCACTTCCAGTTTATGACCGGTTTCGGGGTCAATAACGGCTGTGTGCAATGATTGATATCCGTTGGCTTTGGGCGCGGCGATATAGTCGTCAAACTCACGTGGAATGGGTTTCCACAGGTTGTGAACTGCTCCCAAGACCAGGTAACAGAGCGTACGGTCGTGATCTTCTTTTTCCTTAACGTTCATTTGGGTATAAGTAGCCGGGTCAGACGGCCGTAAGATCACCCGCAGCGCCTGTACGTCATAAATTTCCTCAAAGCTGACGTTTTTACGCACCATTTTGCGGTGAATGGAGTAAATGTGTTTTGGCCGGCCGGTCACCTCGGCATCAATCCCCAACTCCTTGATTTTATGCCGTAATTGGGCAATGGATCCTTCAATATAACGAGCACGTTCCGCCCGGCGGTCTGCCAGTTGGCTGGCGATCTCCTTGTATGTTTCTGGCTCCAGGTAACGGAAGGCCAGGTCTTCCATCTCCCACTTAAGCTGCCAGATGCCTAACCGGTTAGCCAACGGTGCGTAAATGTTCATAGCTTCGGCGGCAATCTCCTGGCGGCGCTCTGGGGACAACTGGCTGGCTTTGCGCAAATCTTGCAAACAGTCGGCCATGCGAATAAGCATCACCCGGATATCACCTTCAATGATGGCTAAGATGGCGCGGCGAATCCCCTCCAGGGTACCCGCTTCTGAGTTCTGATACTTTTTATACTGCGCTCGCTCCGCATAAGCATACAAATTTAACAAACCGCTAACCAGGTTTGCTACCTCTGGGCCAAATTCACGCGTAATGGTCAGCGCATCTAACCCCGTATGGGGCAGCAGGCTGTCATGCAGCAGCCCGGCTATGATGGTTTTGATGTCTGCACCCAACTGAACCAGGATTTGGGCGACGGCAATGTCATGGTCAATAAACATCTCACCAGATTCCCGACGACGGCCGTGATGCGCCCGCTCTGCTACTTCATAAGCTTGCCGTACGCGCTGGGCCGTACTGCCATTTGGCAAGGCTTCCAGCAGTTCATTCAGGCTGATCAACGCTACCTGAGTCATGGTATATACCAAAAAAAAACAGACGTACCCCTCGTCAGAGACGCCTGTCACGCTTACTAAAAATGGCAGGAAATTTTGATTGAACCAGAATCATGCCATAAACGCCAACAACCCCCTCCTATAACGCATAGGGTTAAGCGCCTACTGAAATTACCAGTATATTAATCAGTATTCCTGTCAAAATGGTTGACGCGCCAATTTTACACCGCGCCATCGCCGGTGGCCTCATCAGCACCGGTGCTTTTTTCTACATCTGCACTGTTGTCAGCCGAGTCTGTGCTCTTGCCACGATCCAGCACGATGCGTGCCTGTTCTTGCACCCGCCCTGTGGCCGATTCCACTTGCTGCCGGGTCTGGCTCATCATCTCGTTGGCCCGATCCACGTATTGGTGCGTAAAGGTGGCAGCTGTGTCCCGGTATTGTTGAACCTGCTCTTCACCAGCATGAATAAATTGCTCACTCCTGGCCGCAATCTGGGCACGTGTTTCTTGCCCAGATTGTGGCGCCAGAATAATGGCGGTGGCGGCGCCAACCAGCCCCCCGATAACAAACCCTGCCAGAAAGGCGCCCAAATCATTTGATGTATTTTCGCTCATAGTCTCATCCTTCTTTAGACTGTACCTGGGCATCTGATGCTCAGGTGCAGCCCTGCTTTTTTTACTTGATGTTATTGCGGGGATCGCCAAATAATGTTTTGAATGCCCGCCGCACGCCAGCCATATGGGCGCGGGTGCGAATGGTGGGTTGCACCAGGTTCTGGCTGAGAAAGGTGGTGGTGCCCCGCAGTGTGTTTACAGTTTCATTTGTTTTTTCCAGAATCGGTTTGATTTCAAATTCCAGCATGTTTACCAGACGTATCATCATCACCAGCAGCAGCATGATCACAATGCCAAACAGGCAAGACTCCAGGGCCAGAACGATGATCAATATGTCTCGCACCGCCGCGATGGTAGTGGCCTGGGTTTGTGCCAGCCAGATGGCCAGGATGACAAAACCAAACAGTAACAGCATTAAGACCAAAGCAACAATGATCATGACAGGGGTCGATGGGCCCCGCCGTGATCGAGTCTCCTCCGTGTCTGTTGGGTATGCTGGTAGATAGCTCAGCGTGCTTGATTGTGGATTTTTTGATGTTTGTTCAGGTGGTTGTGTACTCATTCTGGTATCCTAATGATTAGTATATCATTGTTGGTGGCAAGTCGCACATGGTCTTACTTAGGTCTTGTTTTCGGCACGGCCGTGGTCGTGGTAAAATGCCACTATCAGCCCACTTTTCCGTAACCCGTCATCCGCAGGCCTTACGCCGATACCCTCAATCGGTTTACGGATGATGGGTGACGAGTTGCTAGGAGGTATTCATGAATCAAGACCGTTGCATTTTAGTCCTTGGTGGGGCCGGCCTGGTAGGGGCGCAAATTGTGCGTACACTCGCCCGCCAGATCGTGCCACAACGTATTGTGGTGGCCAGCCTGTTTCGTGGTGAAGTCCGCGAATTTTTGCATGACGCCCGCAAGGAGTTTCCCCATATCGAATTTGTAGGTGCCTGGGGTGACGTATTTGTGCGTGACGAGTTTATGATGGAACGGCGTCTGCGCCTGATGCAAAGCCGTGCCCGTCGTGATGAACTGTACCAGGATCTGTTTGGCCCGCTAGAAGAAGCCTATAAACGTTCCGCCCTGGTGCAACTTATCCAACAATATAAGCCTGATGTCATTGTAGACAGCATTAACACTGCCACCGCCATCAGTTACCAGGATGTGGAGTCGTTAAGTAAAAAGACCTATGATATTTTGCAACAACTTCGCCAGATTGTGGACCATCAGGATTTGGCGGCGTTAGATGCCCTGGGCAAAGCCATTGAGCAGAACATCAGCGCGCTGCTTATTTCCCAATCGCTGCCGCAGTTGATTCGTCATGCGCAAATGATTCACCGGGCTATGTGTGAGGTGGGTACACGCCTTTATTTAAAAATTGGCACTACGGGTACGGGGGGCATGGGCTTAAACATTCCTTACACCCACAGTGAAGACCGGCCCAGTGCCAGGCTCATGAGCAAGACGGCCGTCGCTTTTGCCCATACAGGCCTGCTCTTCCTCATGGCCCGTACACCTGGTGGCCCCCTGGTCAAAGAACTGAAGCCGGCAGCCATGATCGGCTACCGGCGGGTGGCCTATAAAACGGTGAAGATGCGCGGACGGCCGCAATTTCGTTACCAGAGCCAGGCACAAGCCTTAAACGGTACACTGATGCTGCGGGGTGATGAGAGCCAGTATGAACGGTTGGGTAAACTGCACATGGCCGGGGTAGATACCGGCGAAAATGGTTTTTTTGCCCGCGGCGAATTTGAGGCCATTACCCACATTAACCAGATGGAGTTTGTAACACCAGAGGAAATTGCTCAACAGGCCGTGCTGGAGATCAAGGGCAGCAATACCGGCTATGACGTGATCGCTGGGGTGGACAGCAGCATCATTAACCCCAGCTACCGTGCGGGTGTGCTGCGCCAGACAGCGCTGGATAAATTGGCGCGCATCGAGGAAGAAACAAACAGCCACAGCGTAGCGCTGGGCCAGCTTGGCCCCCCAGAGTTATCTAAGTTGTTATATGAGGCGTACTTGCTGAAACTGAATTACCAGACGCTGCGGGCTGTCCTGGAAGAACCAGCCACGGCCGTAGCCGAGACACTATACCACTTCATCCTGGAAAATGAAATACTGCGTACCCAAATCACGTCGATCGGGGTGCCCATTTTGGTGCCTGATGGCCAAGAGATCATCCGTGGCCCACGTCTGAACATTCCGGAAAGCATCTATCATGAAGTGCCCCTGACAGCAGAGCATATTGATGCCTGGGCCCAAAAAGGCTGGGTAGATTTACGGCCGTTGAACTTAAAGACCTGGCAAAACCGCTTCCAACGGATGCGCCGCACCCAACATATGCTGCACACACGCGGCACATCTTCTGTGACCGTACTCACCTATCTGCCAGAGAAAATTGAGATTGGTGCTGTGGTGGCCTGGTTGTTTAATAATGATTATGAAGGTTACCGCATAAAATAGTGTGCATCTGTTTAGGTGGCTCAATATTCTCCTAATACCTGAACACTGGAACCCTTAAACACTTGCACACTTACATACTCCTGATATAAATAAGGCAAAGGCGCGAAGCGTTTGAAGTTTAAAGTAGCATTTTTGCTTTTCCAAACAGACCCACTTTTGCGCATAACCTTTATTGTAAAGAGTTACCAGGGTTTACCAAGCTGGAATTTGTTGAATAACCCTCTACCATTTACCCCAAAATTAACAAATGACATCTGGCTGCTTTATGATGAACAATCCCAGAAATGAAGTGTAAGGATTGAAAAATGACAACAGGACAATCTTTTTCTGGCCTGACAATGCCTGTCTTTGCTGCCTTTGGTTGGGCAGGGCAGGAGGCCGCAGTTAACTTTGCTTTAGAACAACTTGAACAGTTTATTCACCTGTTACATGCGCGTCTGCCGCGTGCCCTGCATGCGGAGTTTCCGCATGCAGGCATAAGCCGGACGAACCGCACGGTATACCTGGCAGCCAGTGAAGATGTAGAGTCAGACCTACACATTATCTTCATTGCCCGGCCTGTGAGCCTGGAAATGCAGCTGGTGTTAACCGACAAGAAAGCATTGGCTAAAGCCCTGAAATTTGCCGAAAAACAACCGCTCATGGCCCATCGTCTGATCACCGAATTAGGCATGGATTGGTCATTTAGGCTGCAGCAGATGCAGGTAGATGAAGACAGCGGTGAAGCTTCGCATTATGTGGATTTGTTTAAGGATGATATGGTCAAGCTAGATGAAGACACGGCCGTGGCTGTCATCAACAAAGCCATCTACCTAAACAGCGAAGATAAGTGGTTAACCCCTATTTATCTGAGCCGCCGCTTTAACGCCGAGCAGATTTCGTTCATGGGGCAGGTGGTGCTGGATGTGGTTACCAAAGAACTGGAGAAGCTGGTGCCGTTGATCCATTTCTTGAACGGGCAAAGGGCCGCCAAAGGGGCAAAATCCAAAAGTAAGGCTCGTGTCAGGTCACAGGCGGCCGTGGTCTTGGAACCAACTGTCACCAGTACGGCCATCGATCCCGAAACAGGTTTCATTTTTGTCACGGATATTAAACCCCTTTATTTACGCAAAGGGTTTGTGAATATGTCCCCGGAGTATTGGGACTTTTTTGCCGTTAGTGCCCGCACCGAAACCCGCAGCGTCACGGTCTATTATGACGGCATCTATGATAAAGATTGCTCCGTCTGGCGGATTCAATCAAGTGACATGGTTCGGTTGGTTTTCAGCCCGAGTGTGCATCACTGGTTTGAGGATCACTTTGAACAGGGCGACCATATCCAACTGGCCGTCAAGCGGCTGGATAATGATGAAATTCAAGTTTCCCTCAGACCCGTTGAATAAAGCGTTTGTTTTTCCCAACCTGGGGCGTTGCTCAAAAGGCAGCGCCCTTTCTTTATGCCGCAAACCTTTTCCCAGTTAAAAGGGTTTGATAAAATGCTGTGCGCCTATGCTCTTCCCACAACCCCGCCTGACAGTGCAACATTCACATCAGAATCCCTAGAGACAAGGACACACTATGGCACGAACAAAAATTGTAGCGACCATTGGCCCTAGCTCCAATAACCCTGAAACCATTCGTCGTATGCTGGCGGCGGGTATGACCGTGGCCCGCGTTAATTTTTCACACGGTGACCATGAATCCCATAAGGCCACCATTAACATGCTACGCGAGGTGGCCCAAAGTGAAGGCAAAGTACTGGCTATTTTGGGTGATTTGCAAGGCCCTAAAATAAGGCTGGGGCATGTCAAAACAGGCGGTATTCAACTCCAGCTTGGTGAAGAGATTGTCTTGACCCCTCATCGTGGCCAACCGGCCATGATCCATTTGCCTCACCCAGACCTGATAGAGGCAATACAGCCCGGCGCACGTCTGGTCATTGGTGATGGCGAGGTAGAATTTACCGTCGCTGAAAAGAAAGGTGACACGCTGCGCTGCATCACTACGGTGGCCGGGTTGTTGGAATCACGTAAAGGAGTTAATGCCCCAGGCACAGATCTGCGTGTTTCCAGCATGACAGATAAAGACCGAGAGGATTTTGAACTGATTTGCCAACTGGATCTGGATTATGTAGCCCTCTCTTTTGTCCGCACGGCCGAGGATATTCACGAACTGCGCCGGTTAATGTCCGATAAAGGGTTGCAAATCCCGATCATTGCCAAGATTGAAAAAAGCGAAGCTATTAAATGTTTGCTGGAAATTCGGGATGTTGCTGATGGGATGATGGTAGCCCGGGGTGACCTGGGCATTGAAGTTCACCCGCAAGAAGTGCCCCTGCTGCAAAAGCGCATCATTCGGGCTTGTAATGATGTGGGCAAACCGGTTATTACAGCGACACAGATGCTGCAATCTATGGTGGAACACCCACGCCCCACCCGCGCCGAAGCCAGCGATGTGGCCAATGCCATTCTGGATGGCAGCGATGCGATCATGTTATCTAATGAAACGGCGTCAGGGCGCTTTCCGGTTGAAGCCGTTTTGATGATGAAGCAGATCAGTGAAATCACCGAGACCGCTTTCCCTTATGATGAATGGCGCAATCGGCGGCAGGCCGCACTGCCACACGCTACCAGTGTCACCGAAGCTATTAGCGCGGCCAGTTGTGCTGTTGCTGAACACGTCCAGGCGAGGGCTATTGTCAGCTCTACCATGTCTGGCTATACGGCCAGACAAATAGCGCGCCATCGCCCCCCTACGGCCGTGATGGCTGTCTCCCCTTTAGCCAGCACACAGCGGCGCCTGGCTCTTGTCTGGGGTGTGGATTGTGTGTTGGTGCCAGACTTTACGGACACCGATGAAGTGCTGGCCCAAACAGCCGCCGCCATGCGTAAATTTGGCTTAAAAGAAGGCGACCGCCTGGTGATCACCGCGGGTGTCCCTTTTGGGCAGACGGGCCAGACTAACCTGATACAGGTTCACGAAATTGTCTATGAATAAATCATAATCGGACAATCAGACAGGTTGTAATCCCGCGGCAATCAGGCTATCATCTTAAAGCAGTTTCGGTCACATCATTTTTATTTATTCTTAATTAATTGGAGAAGATGCTATGGCAACCTCAACTTTAAAAGTTGAGTCAGGAGCACTCACAGACCTTGATTGGGAACCCCCAACCGTAAAAAGCATTGAAGATACAGGCCTGACCCACGGCTTTTTAGAAGATTTAGCCCTGAAGATCATGTATTTCCGGGGCCAATTAACCGGGCATGATATTGCCGAACTGATGCACCTGCCCTTTGCGACAGTGGTAAGCCCTTTGATGGATTATTTAAAACGAGAGCAAATGTGCGAAATTAAAGGCTCTGGTGGTTTAGGCGCCGCTACATACCAATACAACATTACTAACAAAGGTGCCAGTCGAGCCCGTGAACAATTGGAACGCACCACTTATGTAGGACCAGCACCCGTGCCCTGGGAAAATTATATCGCCGCTATTAAGGCCCAAAGTGGCAAGCGGCTTAAAGTTAACCCTAAAATGATGACCAAAGCGTTGGCCCACCTGACACTGGAAGAGGATGTGTTTCGGAAAATTGGGCCGGCCGCCAACTCTGGTAAATCTATCTTTCTCTACGGCCCCCCCGGCAACGGTAAGACGACCATTGCCGAAGCTATTGGCCGCATGATTTTGACAAACGATATCTACATTCCCTATGCGGTTGAAGTGGATGGTCAGATTATCAAAGTATATGACCAGATTAACCATGCGGCCGTGCCCGACATAAGTGAAAAGTCTATCACCGGCACCTTAGGCTCCCGTAAGGGAGATGCCCGGTGGATTCGCATTCGGCGGCCCGTCATTATTGTAGGTGGTGAACTGACATTGGAGGGGTTGGACCTGATTTATGACCCCATTAACAAGTATTATGAAGCGCCCTTCCAGATGAAGGCTAACGGTGGCATGTTCCTGATCGATGACTTTGGCCGCCAGCAGGTGCGCCCCCGTGACTTGCTTAACCGCTGGATTGTGCCCATGGAAAAGATGATAGACTTCTTAACCTTGCATACAGGCCGTAAGCTGGAAGTGCCATTTGAAGTGATGATCGTTTTTTCCACGAACTTACCACCGCGTGACCTGGTAGATGAGGCCTTTTTGCGGCGTATCCGGCATAAGATTGAGGTGCCGGCCCCTACCTTTGATGGCTTTCGCGAAATTTTTAAGAAAGTGTGTGAACGGCGTAGTATTGCCTTTGATGATCAGGCGGTACGCTACCTGCTGCAAGAGTATTACATTAAACGTAATCAGAAACTACGGGCGAACCATCCGCGTGATCTGTTGGACCAGATCATAGATATTGCCAACTACATGGAAATTCGGCCCCAGTTGACAAAGGAACTGCTTGACCGGGCGGCGGATTCATACTTTGTGGAGTTGTAGACTGACAGGATAACCACCGTGTTGTCAAAAGCGCAGAACGTCACGGCCGTGTACGTTTTGCGCTTTGCGTTTTTAAGGGGGATGGCCAGGAAGCGTTAACATGCTTGTGAAAGTTATACTCAATCCTTACGCCAATCGCTGGCACGCTGGGGAAAAAGTGGCGTTGGTACAGGCGGCGTTTACCGCTGCCTCCCTTGACGTCGATATTTACCAGACACAAGGGCCAAGGGAAGGCACGGCCGTGGCCCGTGAAGCAGCCGCTCACTATGATGCAGTCGTCGCCGCTGGTGGTGATGGCACCATTAATGAAGTGATTAATGGCATCATTCAGGCCGCGGGGGAAGGCGTCACCGTACCGTTTGGTGTCATGCCCATTGGCACCGCCAACGATCTGGCCGATACCATTCCTTTACCACGTGACTTACCACAAGCAGCCCGGGTCATTGCTGACGGCCGTACCCGCCAGATTGACGCGGCGCGGGTGAATGAGCATTTTTTTGTCAACAACTGTGCTATTGGTATGGAGCCGCTGGTGACACTGGAAAACACCAGGATTAAGCGCCTGTCTGGCAATGCCCGTTACCTGGTGGCGTTGATACGCGCCCTGGCCAAGCTGCGCGCCTGGCAGATGGATATTCAGTTTGACGCAGACCTGTTCAGTGGGCCGGCTTTGCTGCTGTCTGTATGCAATGGTCCGCGTACCGGCGGCATATTTCAGATGGCCCCAGGTGCACTGTTTGATGACGGTTATTTTGATTACATATTTGCGCCAGCACTGCCCACACGCACCGTGCTGGCCCTGCTGCCGCGCCTGCTCAAAGGGACACATGTGCACCACCCCAAGGTAACCCACGGCCGTGCCCGCCGCATTACCATCAGCTGCCAGCCAGGTACTCCCATTCATGCCGATGGTGAGCTGATCGCCGAAGCCGCAACCACGATTGACTATGAACTTTTGCCGGGAAAATTAACGCTGTTGGCCCCCTGACCGGACCGCAACGGTTTGTTCAAACAAAACTCTGGACTTTTGCCAGGTAATCAGTCGGCAGTGTCCAGTAATCAGTGTCCAGTAGTCAGTGTCCAGTAGTCAGTGTCCAGTAGTCAGTGTCCAGAAGAGCAGCCAACTGAATACCGCCAACTGAATACCGCTCACTTTAACACACCAGGTTAATGGTAAACGAGCCCTTGGTGATGGGCGTGGTCTAAACCGGTGGCCAGTGACACATTACCCCCGCCCATTCATTTCTGTATACAACTTTTGTAAGTTAGCATAGTGCAGATCTGCCACCAAACCATTAAGAGGGATGCGAGATTTGCCACAGCTTTCAATATCAATCTTCTGCAAAGATTCAACCGAATTGCCGTTCGAGAGGATTTTGGCCACGGCCGTGTGAATGTTTCGCAAATAGGCCAGATCACTATGAATGACGCCTTCAATTTCACCGCGCAGAATCACCTCGCCATGCCCTTGGACAATGGTATCTGGTTCCAATGCCAGCATCATTTCCAGAGAATGTACCAGATCATCATGATCGCCATCAAACATTGTGGGCACCGGCATCATATTGTCAGAGGCAAATAAAATCTGGTTATTGGTCACGTAAACTGCCAGCAAGTCTGGGCTATGACCGGGCATGTGGCGCAGTTCTACCGTCTTGCCCCCTAAATGCAGGCATAATATGCCCTCTTCAAAAACCAGATCTGGTAGGACGATCTCCACCTCTTCTAATTCGGGTGACTCTGTTTTGGCTTCGGCCAGCCCTTCACGCCCCACCGTATCCAGTAATTCGCGGCAGAGGGCATGGCTCACAACCTGGGCGTGGGGGAACAGGTAAGTCCCCTGAGAGTGGTCAGCATGGTAATGTGTATTGATGACATACCGTACCGGCACACCCAGGCGCTCTTCTAAAAACGATTTAATCGCTTGTGTTTCTTCTGGGAAATATAAAGTATCAACGAGGATAGCCCCTTCTTTGGTCAGAATGGCTCCCGCCGTGACCTGGGCATAGATCCGACTCGTAAAAACGTAAATGTCGTCAGCAATGCGCTCACGAACCATAAACCCCAAACGTCCTCTCAACCCTAAAAAAGAAGGTGCCCCGCCATGCCGTGTGAACCTCAGAGTTTGAACCTGCAGATGCAGGTGGGAATCTTTCCGCGAGACTCTGCCTTGCCGGACAACGGCGACCATCGCCGCCTGTTGTGAGCTACTACATCCCCTCGGCGTATCGGCGATTCCCTCAAACTAAGTGTTGGCTCAACCGTGACAGTTCATCACGCACACCGCAGGGCTGGCAAAATACTAGCACAACCTCTGAGGGCAGGCAACGTTGTACTATTATTCACAAATAATGCCTGATGCTGGGTCCTAACCAAAAATGTTTTGCAGCAGGGGTGTCATCACCGTGCCTGTACAGATGGCCAATAATAGGACCAGCAGGTAGATATTTGAGGAAAGAAACAGGGCGCGTGCATGGGCTGGCGTGGGCTCCCGGATAAGGCGCACATTACGCCAGAACAGATCAGCTGTTACCCATGTGGTAGGCAAAAGGTAAGCCCATCCCAATGCAGGTAAAGAGGCCAGCAGTAACCCGGCCAGGCAGGTGGGCAGGGTGTGCGCCATCACCCACCAGGCAGCCTGATGAGGGGTGGTATGCACGGGCAACATGGGTACGTCAGACCGGGCATAATCATCCCGATAGAGCAAGGCCAGGCTCCAAAAGTGAAAAGGTGTCCACAGAAATAAGATCAAAGCCAAGATGAGCGCGCCGGGCGCCTGCCAGGAGCCGGTGGCGGCACTGCCGGTTAACACGGCCGCACTGCCAGCTGCCCCACCAATAACAATGTTAAGCAGGGTGCGTGGCTTGAGCCAGATGGTATAAATGCAGACGTAAATAAACGCGCCTAGTAATAGGAAAAAGGTCATCGGCGGGTTAAAGGGCAGCACCACTAACGAAGGGGCAGCTATGAGAGCCAGTGCCACCACGGGCACCCACTGTGGGTTTTTAATGTCGCCGTTGACCAACGGCCGTTTTTCGGTGCGCCCCATGGTCCCGTCTGTATGCCGTTCCCAGTATTGGTTAAGAGCTGATGACCCGGCCGCAGCCATGCCCCCCGCCACCCAGACCAGGCATAATGTGGTTAACCCCGGCCAGCCAGCAGCTGCAATAAAAGCACCGGCCGTAGCCGCCATCAGCAGCAGAAAGACAATGCGCAGCTTAAACAGAATAACAAGCAGCCGTGCCCATTCGCGCCAACTTTTGTATGGGTGATCACCTTGTTTTAGAGGCAGTGCTGCCGCATTTTCTTTGGTTGGCTCTGAAAAGGCCATTCAACCCTCGTTTGTACTGATTGCGTTTGAATCGTGGTCGTCAGCATAAATTGTAACAAGTTTCACAAGTCCAGCCAACCTGACCGAAAGGGGGATATAAGTACCTTAATATGCCGTGAATTTGTTGTAGTACCACAACAAACATGACTAAAATTACTTGACATAGTCTTTACTCGTGTTACACTGGCGGCATGATGCGTGGGCAATTGAGGCGCATTCCCCGGCAGTTAGGAAGACTGCTCATCGCTGTACTGGCTGGCTGCTGGCGTTTTACCGGCAGGGTTGGTTTGGCTTTTCGTAAAATCCTCACCTGGTTTGTCTGGACCCCCTTTGTCTTTGTAACCATACCTTTTTGGCTGCCCCTGCGCTGGCTGTTCTGGGATTATATGAAGGATATTTTCCCCCCGATCTGGGCGTTTGTGGGTCAGATAGGGCATGCCGCGCGCCGCCTGGTCACACGCCTGGTGTGGCGGCCATTTGACAAAATTGTTCTCAGCCCCATACGTTGGTATTACCGCAATATCCTCGTCCCCGTCGCCCGCTGGTTTTATGAGCATCTGCATCGGGCTCTCTGGCTTCGGAGTGCCCGGCGCCGGGCTTTGTGGCGAAAGGGGTATCGTTCGCGCTGGTCTTTATTTCGTGCCCGGCTGCGTGTTTCTATCACACGGCCGTCACCCCCTGAGAAAGCAGACATAGCACCCTCTCAACCCCGGCTGGTTGGCTACCACCCGCGCCGGGTGCGCCTGGCCACGGCCGTGGCTGCGATCTCACTCATCATGGCGGTGGGGCTACTCAGCCTGCAAGAGAGACAAGGCAACGCTGTTATTGCCGATTCGGCTACGCCGGTAACCATTATCCTGACGCCCACCCCCTTGCCGCCCACGCGCACGCCGGTCCCCACCGTGGCCATCAAGCTGACGCCCTGGGTTACACCTGACCCTACCACCGGCGGCGGGGCCATTGCCTTTGCCCAAACCGTTAACGGCAATACAGACATTTACGTGCTGCCGCTGGGGCAGGCAGAGCCCGTGCGGGTGACCACACATGCCGCCCCAGACCGTGACCCGGTTTGGAGCCCCGATGGTACCCGGCTGGCTTTTGCTTCCCGGCGTGATGGCAACTGGGAATTATATGTATACGCCATTCCTGAAGGCCGCTTGCAGCGCCTGACACGTGGCCTGGCTTACGATGCCGCCCCTACCTGGTCGCCTGACGGCCAGTGGCTGGCGTACGAATCGTACAAAGATAACAACCTGGATATTTACCTGATCAAGGCAGACGGCCGTGAAGGCCCCTTCCGCCTGACGTACCATCCGGCGCCGGATTTTGCCCCGGCCTGGTCGCCACAAGGGCGGCACATTGCTTACACCAGTTGGCGTGCCGGAAACAAAGATATTTTCTTGCAATCACTGGATGATACGGCCGGTCAGTCGGTCATTAATCTGACAAACTCACCTGGGGTTCAAGAAGATGGCGCCGCGTTTTCCCCAGACGGCCGTTTTCTGGCTTATGACGACGATCGTGCCGGTTTCCCAGTTATCAATGCCCAACCCCTGCTGGCCGATAACTGGCCAGACGGCCCACCGGGAAGCCTGGGCCATCAGGGCAGCCGCCCTACCTGGTCGCCTGACAGCCAATCATTAGTGTATGTGCATGAGCGGGACGGCCGTTACTACCTGGTAGCCGGCAGCGCCGATGTCTGGGGTATTGCCCCTCAGGTGTTTACCACGGTAGGCCCCCTGGGCAGACCCTCTTGGGTGGCCGTAGACCTCTCCCCCGCACTTTCTGAAAGCCTGGAAACCATTGACGGCCTCACCCAAGAAAAACCGCTGTTTGTGGAGGCAATGGCCCGGCCAGAGCGCAACAACCCACCGGTAACGCTGTTTGAAATGGCTGTGAATGCCCCCTCTCCCTACCTTAGTGATCAGGTAGACCAATCCTTTAACGCCCTGCGCCAACGTGTCAGAGAAGAGGCCGGCTGGGACTTCCTGGGGCAGTTAGATGGCATGTTTGAGGCGTTGGATGTCAGACCCCTGCCAGGTCAGTCGGCCGAATCATGGAATAAGGCCGGCCGCGCTTTTGATTTTTATTACCGGGAAGCGTTGGGGCTAGACCCAAAGGTGAAGGTCGTGCGGGAAGATATAGGACCACGTACATATTGGCGCATTTACGTGCGCACGGCCGTGCAAGATGGCAGCCAGGGCGAACCGCTAAAAGTCAGCAACTGGGATTTTCAGGCACGCAGTGGTGATGACCCCCAATACTACGAACAGGGGGGCAAACCCGCAGAGGCCGTACCGGCCGGTTACTACATAGACTTTACCGCCCTGGCTGCAGCTTATGGCTGGCGGCGCACACCGGCCAATGATAACTGGCGCACCTACTTTCCAGATATTCGTTTTTGGCACTTTGAGAACCGGGGAGATTTAACCTGGGAAGAAGCGATGCTGCAGCTTTATTCAGAGACAGAGCTGAATGAAAACCAGTAATTGGTTATCGGTTATCAATAATCGCGGGCCGGTGGTAACACTTTGTGTGCTGCTGGCCTTTTTTCTGGGTGGTTGTGGCCGATCACCCCTGGCGGCCGTACCCACCTTAATGCCTGCGGCTTTTGCCCCGAAGGGAGCCACGACCACACCCACACCCCTGACGCTGGTGGCAGACGGCCAGCGCCAGCGTGACGTGACGGCCACGGCCGTGCCCACAACCATCCCCACCCCAGAAGGCAGGGGCATTCGCCCGCGCGAGGCTGAGCAAAAATACCTGCCAGACGCCGGCCCACAGCCGCCAGCCAATTGGCGACCACCACCCTATGATGTACCCCTGGCTTTCCACCCAGACGACCATTACTGGCTTATACGCCCGATCCCTTCTGGCAGCCGTAACTTTGACCTGGAATGGTACCCATTTGGCAACGACGTCCTGGCGTCCAGCTTGCCTCCTTACCGCATCCATCATGGCATAGACTTTCCCAATCAGTCTGGTACGCCGGTGTTGGCCGCCAGCAGCGGCACAGTCATTCACGCCGGGTCATTACCCAGCCCGCGTGACGGCGTTAACTATTATGGTAATACGGTGGTCATCCAGCATGATTGGCAGTGGTATGGACAAGATGTGTTTACGTTGTATGCACACACGCTGGAGTTGTTTGTGGCTGAAGGTGATTATGTGGCGCAGGGGCAGTTGATCGCCGGGGTAGGCAGTTCTGGTGAAGTGACTGGCCCTCACCTGCATTTTGAAGTGCGAGTAGGCCAAAATAATTACAATGCGGCCCGTAACCCGGCCTTGTGGATGGCGCCTTATGAGGGCTGGGGCACCATTGCCGGGCGCTTTACCGACCGGCGGGGACGGATGGTGGGCAGTGCCTCGTTACAGCTACGGCCGTTGCCCCTGCTAGATGAAGACCTGATACGCGAACAGCGCACCTATGATCTCACCGTGGCTTCTGACGAAGCATGGCAGGAAAACTTCGTCTTTGGTGATGTGCCCGCCGGGGATTATGAGCTGTTTATTGACCTAAACGATGGCATTCATCGTTATCGCCGTGAGGTAACCGTTTACCCTGGCCAGACCAGCTTTATTATCATCTCTGATAATTTTGACTTTTATCCGACGGCCACGCCCATTCCCACGGCCGTGCCTACCCCCACCCCCCTCACCCTCTACACCCCTCCAGAAATTGCTACCCCAGAAGGATGATGCCCGGCTTCCATCGTTGCCTACAATTCAAAGAAAGTTTATGCAAATTCAAAGGGAAATTTATTGCATTTTTATGGGTGCGTCCTGTAAGATAATTTGTGTCAGAGAGTTTTTCATGTACTGGTTTTGTGTGTCATTGTGCTTTAGGGGCTGCTCTGGGCGTGGATGTCACACCATAAAATTCACCTGTTTTGTATTGGCCTGGTAAATAATTAAATACACTGTTACAGAAATTATATAACTAGGGAAAGGTCTTGTGCCTGCCCCTACCAAAGTGCGGTTTTTACGTAATACTGTATTAAACAGCGCTTCGGTTGGGTCTGCTGTTTCCTGATGTTTTTGTTTGCAAGAACAGTCAGGTTCTGGGAAATCAGTGGTTGGTTGAAGGCGTCAAGCCGGTAAAGAAACCTGTTTAAGTCACCCCTGTCGGTGCAAAATGCTGCCCTAAGAGGAGTATGCTCATGGAGAGAATGTTGGCCTCTCGTTATTCTCGCTTGCCTGTGATCTTTATGATTATGTCATTGCTGCTGGTGATCCTTTACGTGATAACCAGTCTTTACGCGGCCACAGTTGGTGAAAAATTGCCCGATGTGGCCGGCTACGGGTACACCACAACCAGCCGCACCCCGTTAACGGCCGCTCCCCACCCAGGCTTCTCCTCTGCTCAGTCTTCAGCCGGTGGTGACCTGGTTAAACCAGCATTGGGTGATGGCATCAAACTCCCCTTTGATCCCCAGGTGATCATTGAGCAGTCACGTAACGCGGTGCAGACAGATGAGGCCGGACGGCCGTTTATCCACCACCCTGCCCATCAGGCCTTGTTTACGGACAGCCGCTTTCACTTTACCGCCCTGGCTGGCAGCAAGGGTGACCTTGTCAATGCAGAAACAGGGGCGTCGGCGGCTCTGCCGGCGGCCCTGCCAGTAACAGCCCGGCCACTTTGGGCGCTTAACCTTGAACTGGCGCAAGTCACTGTCGGTCAAGAGCCAATCCCCATTGCCACCACCCAGGCATACGCCGTGGTGGGGAACATCGTGTCTGCGCAGCGCGGTGATCATCTGGTGGAAGAATTTGTAGCCCGCGATGAAGGTGTAGAGCAGCGCTGGCGGCTGGAAAAAATACCAGACACACCCGGCGATCTGACACTGACGATTTTGGCGGAAACCCCTCTGACATTGGCGCAAGCAGGCGCCGATTTTGTGTTCCAGATGGCCGATGATAGTGGTGTTCCCGTGCCCATCATCAGCTATAGTCGTGCCCTGGCCATTGATGCCGACGGCCGTACGCAATGGGCAGAGGTAGATTACAAACAAATAGCTGCTGAACCAGGTGCCAACCGCTATCATGTGTCCTTTACTTTTTCGGAAGCGTGGCTGGCTGCCGCCGCATACCCCATCCTGATCGATCCCCTCATCAGTAATCTGGTTCGCCTGGAACAGAACGGCCCCGCCAACGACCAGAGTATGCCTGAAGTGGCCTATAACCCGGACCAGGATCAGTTTCTGCTGGTGTGGCAGGATTATCGCAGTGGTAACTGGGACATCTATGCCCAACGGGTGAATGGTGACGGCGCTTTGCTGGGCGAAAACTTTGTCATCGCCAATGCCGCTCACGAACAAAGCGGTCCCCGTATCGCTTACGGTAATGGTGTTTACCTGGCAGCCTGGAAACACCATACCAGTTCCTCCTCGGCTGCGTTTGATACCTACGGCGCCATCATCTCTGGCACGGGCAGCATTCTCATCAATAACCTGCCGATTGCGGCCGACAACAGCATCTATGACCGCGAACTACCCTCGGACATTGTCTACAACGGTGCTTCTGGTCAATTCCTGGTGTTGTACCGCACCATGAGCGGCGGCTGGACCAACGTCTGGTCGCGGCGTGTGGCCCCAGACGGCACCATGCAGCCCAAGACACAAATCACCTCCCAGCCCAGTAACCACGAGGAAAACGCGGTGGCCGCTTACCACCCCGCAGCCAACAACTATCTGGCCGTCTGGGAGTCCCATACCGGGAGCGGGCGAAAGCTGTATGCGCAGCGGCTGACCAACAGCGGCAGCCCATCTGGCCCGGTGATAGATATCAGCAGCGGCAGTGGTGATGAACGCCAGGCAGACATCATCTACCTGGCGACGGCAGACCGCTATGTTGTTGTGTGGCGTGACAACCGTAACACCAGCAGCAGCTATGATGTTTACGGCCAGCGTGTAGCCCCAAATGGCACGCTGGACGGGGGTAACTTTGTGGTGGCGGCCGAAACGGTGATGGAAAGCGCGCCGCGCCTGGCGCCAGATGCCATGACCAGTGGTGCACTGGTGGTGTGGCAGCACAACAGTGGGGGGAGTGCCGGTTATGATGTATACGCCCGTTATCTAGACCATGCTGGTCTGCTGGTTGGCAGCAGCTTTGCCCTGGAAACAGCGAGTGCGCACCAAAACCGGCCGGTGCTGGCCCAGAACAGTGGCGGTGACTTCCTCATCGCCTGGTATGATAACCGCCACGGTGACCAGGACATCTTCACCGGGATGAGAATGGCCGACGGCCGTTGGGTTGGTGCAGGTATGGCTCATCCCACTTCCGGTGGGCAGGAAAAGCCCCAAGTGGCCTATAACCCCGATGATGATGAATACCTGGTTGTCTGGCAAGATTACCGCAGCGGTGAAGATTGGGATATTTATGGCCAACGGGTAGCCGCCAATGGTTCGCTTATTGGTGAGAACCTGGCCATTGATGCCACCACAAAATATAACCAGAGTGAACCGCGAGTAGCCTATGGGGCCAATGAATACCTGGTTGTCTGGCAGAATGAGGAGGAAAAAACGGGGTATTTGGGCGTCTACGGCCGTGTGCTCAACCGGAACGGCAGCTTTGCCACTCTCAAATTCCCCATCCAAATGCTTGCTTATACCCGGCTTATGCAAGAAAGCCCAACGGCCGTCATTCACAACAGTGCGGCGAATCAATTCCTGGTGTTGTGGGAGGCACAGGTAAACGCCACCAACTGGAATATCTTAGCGCGTCACGTCCTGCCAAATGGAACCTTAGGCACGTCTAGTACCATCACCAACCTGACGGTTCACGAAATAGACGCCACCGGCGCTTATAACCCTGACGACGATCAATATCTGGTGGTGTGGGAAGAGATCAATAACTTTGGCTATCACGCGGTTTACGGCCGTCGCCTGACCGGCAGTGGCACGGTGATCACGGGCGATTACATCCAAATCAGCACAAACCTGGCCAGCAGTGCCGCTGCCGATGTGATGTACCAGGCTGACACGAACCAGTATATTGTCGTCTGGCAGCAGGTGGGTGACATTTACAGTCGCGGCGTTTTACCAGTAGGTGAAGTGGCGCCTGAAGGCCCTTTTGTGGTAGCCAACAGCAGCGACTACGAAACTTACCCCCGCCTGGCGCCAAACGCCACGGGCGCCTTTGTGACCTGGCAGGCAGGTAACAACTTTGGCGCCCAAAATGACCTGTACGGCCGTTTGTTAGACAATGACGGCCGTCCTGACGACGACGTGGTGACCGTGCTGGAGGCAGACGGAGAACAACAAAACGCGGTGGTGGCCTACGGCGGGAATGACCATTACTTGCTCGCCTGGCAGAATAACTGGGAAGGCGTCTGGGATGTCTACGCGGCCCTGTTTACCCCCTTTTCGCCCCAACTGCTCGTTAGTAAAAGCGGCCCGGCCGTGGTAGACCTAGGCGATCTGATTACCTACACCTTAACCATCAGCAATGGTGGCCCCCTGACGGCAACCCACCTGCTGATTACCGATACCCTGCCAGCCAATGCCCACTATGTGAGCGGCGGTACACGCAACGGCAATGTTGTGTCCTGGTCTTTACCGTTTTTGGGTGTGGGCCAGGGTGCGGCCGTCTCCTTTGTGGTAACGGCGACAACAACCATCACCAACAGCGACTATGGCGTCAGCGCCGATGATATGCCGCAGGCGGTGATGGGTGCACAGCCGGTGGTGACACTGGTACGGCCGTTGGCCGACTTTACCGCCGCCCCGCTCGCTGGCACCTGGCCCCTTACCGTGACCTTCACCAACCTTTCTACCGGCGGGCAGAGCTTCCTGTGGAACTTTGGTGATGGCGCTACCTCGCCAGAAGCCAACCCAACCCACACATATAATGCCACCGGCATCTACACAGTGACCTTGACAACCTTTGGTGATGGCATCAATGCCACGCTGACGCGCCCCAATTACATCGTGGTGACCACACCACCCCCAGCCCTCAACATCAGCAAAACCGCCCCGGCCATCGTAGACGCCGGGGACCACATTACTTACACCTTGACGGTGACAAACAGCGGTTTAGGCCCGGCCCATCACCTGCACATTACCGATACATTGCCCACCAATGCCAGTTATAGAGGCGGCGGCCGGCTGATAAATGACATCGTTCACTGGTTCCTGCCCACGCTGCCAGAGGGCAGCGCCACGCAGGTGCAGTTTGTGGTTACAGCTAACGAAACGATTACCAACCAGGCATATAGCGTTCTGGCACACAATGCGCCTGAAGAAAAGCTGACGCCGACACTGCCTGCCAATAATATGGGCCATAGTGTGGTCATCAGCGGGACCACGGCCGTGGTCGGCGCCGTGAATATCCCGCATTCTGCTTATGTGTTCCTGTTTGAATGGGATGGATATCGGTGGGTGCCCCAAGGCCAGCTGCTGCCGGGTGATGGCGCTACCGGTAACTGGTTTGGCGCCAGCCTGGCCATAAGTGATGATACTTTGCTTGTGGGTGCGCCGGGTGACGATGATTTGGGCGCCAGCGCCGGTGCCGTCTACGTCTATGTGCGGGATACCAATGGTGAATGGCAGTACTTGCAAAAATTATTAGCTGATAACGGTGATAGTTCCGACCAGTTTGGTATCAGCGTGGCTCTAGACGGGGATACGGCCGTTATCGGTGCTTACAAAGACAGCGGTGGTGGCCATGGTTGGGGCTCAGTCTACGTGTTTGAGCGGGATGTTAATGGTCTATGGCAGCAAGATTTCCAGATCCTGCCGCCGCTGGCAGAACCTTATGGTTTGCCCTATCGGGATTTTGGTTACAGCGTGGCCATAGACCAGGATGCTGTTGTCATTGGCGCCCCGGACGGCCCCCCCTCTGACAATTACGTGGGCCATGCCTTTGTCTACGAGCGCGATGCGGCCGGTTGGGTTTTGGAAGACGAACTCATACCCGGCGGCGCAAGCCGGCAGGGATTTGGGTTGGATGTGGCTATTGATGGTGATACGGTGGCGGTGGCCGCTAACTTAACCACGCTCTTCTCCTCCAACAGTTATCAGACGACCGGCCGGGCTTATGTTTTCCGGCGCAGTGGGAATAACTGGCTGCCACACCAGCGGCTCAATCGCATCGGTGGTTCCAGCAATGATGGGTACGGCAGCAGCATCGTCATTGCCGGCGATACCATTCTGGTAGGCGCTCCCTATGACAACGACAACAGCCTGGATGCCGGTGCTGTCTACCGCTTCCGGCGAGACGCCACCAATACCTGGAACCAGGATTTAAAGCTGACAGCTACCGATGGCGATACAGCGTCGCCCTACGGTTATCAATTTGGCTGGAGTGTTGCCTTAAATAATAACAACGCTTTGGTTGGCGCGAACAGCACCTGGCCTTTTGGTGCGGCCTATGTATATGACCTTGCCGCTGATACTGCTGTCTGGGCTGTCGGGCAAGCGCCGGTGGTGACGTTGGTACGGCCGTTGGCTGACTTCACCGCCGTCCCCGTGACCGGCACCGCCCCCCTGATGGTAAATTTCACCAATCTCACGGTGGGCGGTGATACCTACCTGTGGCGTTTTGGTGATGGCGCTGCTTCTACCGCTACAGACCCCAGCCATCTCTATTTGCAGCCTGGTGTCTACACCGTCACTCTCACCGCTTACAACCCAGTAGATGCCGACGTTATTACCAAAACCAATTACATCACCGTGGCCGTCCCCCGCGCCTGGCAGCAGATTACTTCCACCAATACCATCTCTGCCTGGGGCAGTTATGCGCTGGCCTTTGACAGCCAGCGCCAGGTGGCCGTCCTTTACGGCGGCCGCAATGGCTGGCCTTACACCAGCCACACCTGGGAATTTAACGGCACAACCTGGCTGACGGCGACCACCAGCCAGCAGCCAGAAGCAGCCTATGGCGCGGCCATGGTTTATGACCAGGCGCGTGGCCACAGCCTGCTCTTTGGCGGCAGTAATGCCGCGGATGAAGTCCTTGCCCAAACCTGGAGCTACGATGGCCTCAATTGGAGCCAGCAAACGCCGGTCAATGCACCACCGGCGCGTACCGAACACCAACTAGTCTATAACCCGGCCACCCAAACGGTTTTCCTCTTTGGCGGCCGCAATCAGACCACCGTTTTTAATGACGTGTGGGAATACGATGGCATCGATTGGACACAGATAACGGTGGGCAGCTTCTCACCACAGGCCCGCTCGCTGCCTGCCCTGGCCTTTAACCCGGCCGATGACACCTTGCTGCTTTTTGGTGGTCGCAGCCAGAGCGGTGCACAGTTGGGCGACACCTGGGCCTTTGACCCGGCTACAGACAGTTGGGCCTCCTTGCCTGGCGGCCCGCCGGCGCGGCAGGCGGCCAGTATGGTTTATGACCCGTACCAGCAACGCCTTGTGCTGGTTGGCGGGGTGGCCGGCGACGGCGACACTCTCTTTAGCGATACCTGGGGTTTTGCTGCCGGTATGTGGGTGGCCATCAATACCAGCCCACCCGCGCCGCCCGTGGCCTACCACACGCTCATCTATGACAGTCATGCTGATGCCCTCATTCTCTTAACCGTCGGGCAGACCTGGAAGATGGAGTAGAAAGAAGGACAGTCTTATGAAACAGTCGCTCTCTCAGCAAACGCACCCTACACCTGGAACGGGAATAAACCGTGCCCGCTATTTTCTACTACCGGTTTTGGTGGCCATCACGGCCGTAGCCGGGCTGATTCTGCTGCTGCGCGGGCCCGAAGCCTTGTTTGCCGCCATTCCCCCGGAGATGCCCATCTTGCAGACCGGCGGCATCACCCGTTATGTGCAGGCTAATGGTCTGGAAACGGGTGATTGTACCACCCAGGCCACTGCCTGCACCCTGGCCTACGCGGTCAGCCAGGCCACCACGGGTGATGAACTGCTGGTGGCTGGCGGCCTTTATACCGTGCCGGCTGGGGCAGACGAAGTGCTCTCTCTGACAAAATCCATCACCCTCACCGGCGGGTATGATGGCAGCGAGGCCATCCTGGATGCCCAGGCGCAGTTTCAGAAGCGCGTTGTGCTTATTCAAGGCAGCGTGACGCCGGTGCTCGAAGGGTTCACCATACGGAACGGGAACGCTGACTTTGGCGCCGGCATTGCTGTGCTGGCCGGGGCCAACCCTCTCATTCGTCACAACAAGATTTATGGCAATAACGCCACCCACAACGCTTCAAACCTGACGGCGGCCGGCGGCGGCGGTATCTACGTCGGCGGCGGGGCCACCATTGCCCACAACGAGATTTACAGCAACAGCGCTACCTACAAAGGCGCGGGTATTTTCACCGATGGTGACCCTGCCATCATCCGCACGATTGCCTTTAACCATATTTATCATAACAGTGCGCAGAATGACGGGGGCGGCCTGGCATTGGAAGGTGTGGTGGTGGTGGATGGCAACGTGGTGCATGGCAACACGGCCGTACGCGGCGCCGGTGTCTACCTGAACAAATACGGCGGTAACATCCGCCTGCAAAACAACATGCTTTACCAGAACCGGGCCGTCCAGAGCGGTGGTGGTATTGGCACCGGCCTCTTGCTGGAGCCGGGCGCTGCCCTGGTGGCCGAAATCTGGCATAACACCATCGTCTCGAACGTAGTGACGGCCACCAACGGCACGGGCGGCGGCCTCTACTGGGGTATTGACCTGTCGCTGGACCTGAGGAACACCATTGTGGCCAGCAACACGGCCGTGACCGGCAGCGGCATTTACAGTGACGCGGCCGGGTCCACCGTCACCAGCGGCTTCAACAACCTTTACAACAATACGGCCAACATCACCCTGGTCGATCCCATTGTTGGCGCGCCGCACTTCCGCGACTGGGCCAATTTTGACCTGCGCCTGTCCCTCAACAGCACCGCCCACATCGACACCGCCGATGGTTCAGCGCCGGTGGTTACGGACTTTGAAGAGGACCCACGGCCGTGCGGCAATGGCCCCGACGTGGGCGCAGATGAATATTGCCTGGCCGACCCGGCCTACTCTTCCGTGGCTGTCGCCCCCGGAGCGGCGTTTGCCGATGGCGTCGACGTTATCACCGTCACCGTGACGGTGCGCAACAGCTCTCGGCTGCCGTTGGCCGACCGCACGGTGGATCTGCAAATTTCTAACCCCAACGTTAACGTCACCTGGGTGAATGGCAACCAGACGGGCGCCGGGGGCACCGCCACGGCCGTGCTCACCAGCACCACGCCCCTGACGGCCACCCTGCAAGCTGTGGTCAGCAGCGACGGTGTTACCCTGCCGCCAATCCCTAACATTGCTTTCCTGGCTGATGATGACTATCGTTGGCAAACCATCGCCATCACCATCAGCAACGGCCTTGATGATGCCGGGCACTCACATCTGAGTTGTTTTGAGGCTAACAACCACAACGAAATTTATTTTGGTTACTGCGACAATGGCAACCGTATCTTAAGCGGTCTCCGTTTCCCCGGCGTGACGCTGCCGGCAGGGGCCGTTCTGGCCGATGCCCGTCTGGCCTTTACCGCCAGTGATGATTACGGCAATGTCATGCCGGTTGTCCACTTTTACGGCGAAGCCAGCCCCAACTCACCGAACTTTAGCGGCCGTCTGCCCAGCCATGTGACAGCGCGAACGGCGGCGCATATCGAGTGGGCCATCACCGGCTTTTGGGACGGTTTTCCCAGTGGCTACATTGTGCAGACGCCCTCTCTTTACCCCATTGTGGACGAAATAATACGCCTGGGTGGCTGGGTAAACGGCAACCCTATATTGCTCCTGGTAGAGCCCCTGGAGCCAACGCCGCTCAACCATCGCCGGGTGGTGGCCGAAGATTTTGGCATCTATGACCCGGCGCGGTTGGTGCTGACCGTGGCCGTGCCACGGGTGGCCGATCCGCAGCTCTCTACATTGGCCGTGACGCCCACGGTGGCCATCGCCGATGGCACGGATATTCTGACGGCCACGGCCATTATTCGCGATGACCTGGGGCCGCTGGCCAACAAAGAGGTAAACATTGCCTCTGACAACCCCCAGACCCAGATCGCTTACCCCTACGGCTCTCTGACCGATGGCGATGGCCAGGTCATCGTCCACCTGACGGCGAACGTGCCGCATACGGCCACCATCGAGGCGACCGTTCTTGATGACGGCGTCACCCTGGATCAGACCGTGGTCGTTACCTTCACCGACGTGCCTATCACCGGGCTGGCGGTACAAAATGACAGCCCCACTGACCTCAACGGGACTACCCTCTTTACGGCCACCATCAGCAGCGGCACCAACGTGGTGTATACGTGGGACTTTGCCGATGGCCTCACCGTCAGCGGCAGCAGCCCGATGACGACACACGTCTACGCCAGCACTGGCCTGTACACGGCCGTCATCACCGCCCACAACAGCGTCAGCCAGATCAGCGCCACCACGCCTGTCACCGTCTACCAGTCAGTGGCCGGTTTAACGGCCGTCAATGACAGCCCCACCGTCTTAAATAACGCCACCACCCTGACGGCGGCGGTGACGGCTGGCAGTGACGTGGTTTATCTCTGGAACCTGGGCGACGCGGTCACCACCACCCTGCCCATCACCAGCCATCTCTACCCGGCTATTGGCCAATACACGGCCGTGGTCACCGCCCGCAATGAATACAGCCAGCTCTCTGCCTCGACGCTGATCACCATTACCGATGAACCCATCGCCGGCCTGACGGCCAGCAATGACAGCCCCACGGTGCTGAACAACAGCACCGCCTTTACCGCCAGCCTCACCGGCGGCACCAACCCCACGTTCCTCTGGGACTTTGGTGACGGCCAGCACGGCAGCGGCCCCAACCCCAGCCACACCTATACCCAAACCGGCGATTACACGGCCGTGGTCACCGCCAGCAACACCGCCAACCAGATGGTGACGCAGACGGCCGTTTACGTGCGCCACGCTGTCATTGATCCGGCACTTTCCCAGATCGCCGTCACTGGCAGCAGCACCGCTGCTGCCGATGGTCAGGACACGGTGGCCATTTTGGTGACCGCGCTGAACGGCCAGGGCCAGCCCGTGCCTGATGCCCAGGTGACGCTGACGGCCACCGCGGCCGTAACCTTCAACCAGCCGCCGACCACCGACGCCAACGGCCGGGCCACCGGCACCGTCAGTCATGACCAGGTGGGTGTGGTCACCATCGGCGCCGTCATCGACGGCCAATCCATTGCTGCTACGGTCAATGTCACGTTTGTGGCCGCAGAACTGGCCATTGATAAAACCGGCCCGGCCGAAGCCGTGAACGGCTACCCCCTCACCTATACCCTTCACATTGCCAATCAGGGCTTGCTCACCGCCAGCAACGTCATCGTCACCGACAGCCTGCCGGCTCAGGTCAGCTACAGCGGCAGTTCCATACCGCCAACCTCGGCTGTGGGCGGGGAAATCGTCTGGACGTTTCCCACCCTGGCCCCTGGCGCCATGATCTCCCTGACCCTGACGGGTAATGTGGCCGGCGCTTTGCCCAACAACACCCCCATTACCAACGACGTTATCGTTTCCCAAACGGGTGATGAACTGAACCTGAGTGATAACCAGGACGCTCTCACCTCGAATTTTGTCCAGCCGTACCCCATTCTCACCGTCGACCCCTACCAGACGCTGCTGGTGGAACAGGGCAGCACCCATACGCTGGTCATTGACGTGCGTAACACCGGCACCAATCCCCTGGCCAATGCCGTCATCGCCAACCCCTCCGGGCAGTTACAAAGCTGGATTGACGTCTCTCCCACCGCTTTAGGCACCATCCCGCATCTTAGCAGCGCGCCGGTGACGGTCACGGCCGTGACCAACGGCGCCATCACCCCCGGTTATTACCGCAACCTGCTCACCGCCGATGGTGACGAGGTTACCGCCAAGAACATTTACCTGACCGTGCGTGTGCACAAGCCGTTCCGTGATCTGCAAATAACCGTCATCAATGATCGCGGTTTGCCGGTGGCCAACGCCATCATCGCCTTGCAATCTAATTTCCCGGTAGTAACAGACGGGCAGACACAACCAGACGCCACCTTCTTCTGGCAGGGAACCACCGACGAAAACGGTATCCTCACCTTCCCCGATCTGGAAAGCGACCGCACCTACCAGTACACGGTGCTGGAAGCCCCCTTCCATGAATTGGGCAGCGGCGGCAGCTTTTTTGTGCCCGAAGGCACGGCCGTGCATCAAGAGAGTATCATCCTGACGGCGCTGCCGGCGTTACAGGTGTATCCCGAAGCCGTCGTCTTTCCGGTAACGGCCGGCGATTCGGAGCAGCGCCAACTGGTGCTCTATAACCAAGGGGCCACGCCCATTACCGGCATCACCATCACCGGCCCGGCCAACATCCCCTTTGTCTTCTTGGGGCAGCCCCCGGCCAACGCCACCATCCCGCCGGGTGGTGACCTGACGCTGCTGGTGAACGCCGCGCCGCTGTTTACAGAGACGCTGGGCATTTATACCGGCCAGATCATGGTAACGGCTGATGATGGGCTGACGGCCGTGGTGCCCCTCACCCTGACCGTGCATGACGGCAACGTGCGCAACCTGCATGTGGAAGTGCTGGCCCAGGATGGCTACTACGCCTATGCCTTCCCCAACGCCACCGTCATTTTAGAGAATTTACACGGACAGGTGATCGTCAACGGTACCTATACCGAAACTTTTAACCAGACGCTGGTGGAGCAGACCGACATCGACGGCAACGTCTGGTTTAATGACCTCATTCCCGGCCCTTACCGCCTGACGGTGCAGAAAGGCGGCACGACCCTGGCCACCAAAGAGGTGGAGGTCATCGGCGGTACAGGTGACCAGTTGGAGATCATTTACGTGGAAGATCAGGGTCTCATTACCACCTTCTCTGTGCAAGAAGGCACCATTCCCGATTTTTATACCACCATTATGACTATGACCTTCATCCCGCATGCCCGGCCGCGGGTCACCCTGACGCCGCGCCATGTGAACTTGTGTGGTGCGGGCACAGAAGGCATCACAGAAACGCTGACCATTCACAACTTCTACAACGTGGAGTTCAGCAACGTACAGGTAAATTTAGAGACGTATGGCAACGTACGCGCTCGCCTCTCTCTGGCCGATGGTTCCAACTCTGTTTCCTATGAACCGGGCCAGCCTTTGCCAGGGCCGTTGACCCTGGGCACGATCCCGCGCAACTCGCATGCCATCACACTGCAGCTGAACGCGCAATTGCTTGATCCCGTTTGTGAAGAACGCAGCCAGGGCGGTGTCCACTTGCAGGCCACCGGTGATTGGGTGCACAGTCCGCCGCAAGCGTGGTATGGGTTTGTGCCGGGCCAGACGCCGGGTATGCTCCAGCCGACGGGCACGCCTTTTGACATCCCGCTGGGCTTGCGCAATGAGGGCTACCCGGCCGAAGCCAATATGAATGGTACCCCGCCGGATCTGGTAGACATCACCCTGACACCGCCGCAAAACCTTGACTGGATGGGCATTGATACCACCCACATCCCATCGCTGACGGTGGGCAGCGTCTATACCTTCAACCTGGTGGTAACGCCTACCCAATGGCTGCCACCGGGCACGTACTTTGACCATATCCTGCTGCAAGCCACCAACGGCATTACCGCCCTCATCGGTATTGAAGCAGAGATGACCCCCCAGGGCATGAGCGTGGAGACAAACCTGATCACGCCGCTGTATGCCAGCGCCGGCAGCGGTGGGCAGGCGGGCAGTGGGGTGCCTTTTGGCCTGCCGTTGGCCCACGGCCGTAGCCCCGGCCTGGCCAATATGACCAGCTACCTGCCGCCCGAACAGGCGGTTGGTGGTGGTGACTTGTTGGAACTGGTGTGGCAGTCACTGGCCGATTTGTACAACGAAGACCCCACCATTACCCTGTTAGACGAGAATTGGGAACTCAACGTTGGCTGTTTCTGCGGTATGACCGTGACCTGGCATCTTATTGGCGGTGGGCTTGTCTATGTCGTTGGTGGGGGCGGCGGCGCCTCTTGGGTGCCACGGCCGCACGGTGACTTCAAAGAAAACGTTGTCATCCTGCGCCTGGAACAACGCTTCTCCTTTGAGCGCGAAGCCTTTTTTGCCCAATTGGACCTGACCAATGCCTCTTTCTTCACCCTGACCGACTTTACGGTGGACCTCTTCATCAGCCACATCGATCCCAACGGGCAGTTACAGCAGGTCATTCAGCGCCTGCCGGGCCAGGTGTTGACGCCGACCACCCCCTTTATACCCAACTTCCCTCTGACCAGTACGCTCATCTCGACGCAAACACTGCAATCCCAGATGCCCGGTTACTGGACGGAAATCCCGCCGGTCAACTTTGTCGTCATTCCCGAAGAAGTGAACGTGCCTGACCTGCCACCGCGCCCCTTGATCTCGCCCACGAACCCGTTTATCGGTTCGCATACCGTTAATTGGACCATTGTGCCCGATGCCTTTGGCCTGGAAGAAAACGAGCAAAAAGAATTTTTTATCCAGGCGGTTATCAACTACAAGAAAAACGGCATCGATCAGCCAACCATTGTCACGACAGATGAATCTATCTGGGTCAATCCGCAGCCACGGCTGATGCTGGATTACTTTGTGCCCAATTTTGTCCTGGGCGGGCAGACCTTTGATTGGGTGGTTGTTGTCACCAACCTGGGTTATGGCGCCGCCCGCAACTTCCGCATTGAAACGCCGCAGCCGGAAATCATCCAGCAAAGCGAACTGTATCCCACCACCTTTACGCTGGTGGGGGAACCAGTCATCGAGTATGGTGACCTGGGACCGGGTGACCAGTTTATTGACGCCTGGCGCATTATTCCCAGCCGCTGGGGATCCTTTGTGGACTGGGAAGCCACCTGTGTTCACGAAAACTATATGGGGGTTGAGCTGCCGCCGCTGATGAGCTGCGTGCCCAATATCCATGTCATTAATACCGCGCCCCCCGCGCCCGAGTCCCAACAGTGGGGCAAGGATAATTCCTGCCTGGTAGGCAGCTACCAGGGTTTTGACAGTGACCCGGTCAATACCTTCTCTGGCAACTTTACCTACAGCGATATGGATGTCAACATCCCCTCCTGGGGGCCGCCGCTGGCATTTGAGCGCAGCTACAACTCGCGGGAGACGGAAGATGGCCCTCTGGGTCCCGGCTGGACGCACAACTACAACATGTGGATCGAGCGCAATACCTGGCTGCCCCTGGGCGGCAACCAGAATGATGCCCTGGACATCATGAAAGTGCGGCTGCCGCATGGCTCCTGGGCTTACTTTGAAATTGATGATACCGGGCCCATTACGGCGTTTGTGCCCTTCCCTGGTGTGCGGGCAGACCTGGTCTTTGACAATGCGGCCGGGGAATACCGCCTGACACGGCCGAATGACCAGACGGTGTATACCTTTAACCTTACCCAGACGTTAAAGTCTATTGAAGATGCCAACGGCAACCGCCTCACCTTCACCTACGTTGACCAGGACCTGGGCGGTGGGCAGCACAACTATTACCTGAAAGACGCCACCGACCCCGCCGGCCGCCAGCTTGTTTTTACCTATACCCCGGAATGGCACCTGGAAACGATGACGGATCCATTGGGCCGCGCTTACAGCTACAGCTACATCAACGGCTACCTGACGGCCGTCACCGACTTCCGCAGCCAGACCACCCAATACACCTACACCTCGCCCGATGGCGCCTTCCCCGACCTGCTGGGCACCATTGTAGACGCCAACAATCACACCGAGGTGACCAACCATTACAACGATTTGCGCCAGGTAGAGTGGCAGGAAGATGCCCTGGGTAACCGCACCACCTTCACCTACCTGGTGAATACGTTTGCCAACACCCGCATCACGGCCATGCTAGACCCGCACGGCAATCTGACCACCGATGTCTATGATGGTGACGGCCGTCTCATTGAACGCTATGACACCGACGGCTTCTATGAATCTTACCAGTACAACGATGACAACAACATGACCAGCCTGGTAGACAAAAACGGTCACACCACCACCTATGAATGGAACGACTGTGGCTGTGACATCACCCGCATCATAGACCCCATGCTTAACGAAACGGTGATGACCTACAACGCCAACAACCAGGTCACCAGCATTGAGGATGAACGTGATGCCGTTACCAGCATCGAATACGATGCCTTCAATAACCCCATTACCACCACTACCCCCGCCGGGCAGGTTATCCGTGTTTATGGTTCACACGGTGAACTGCTGGCGGAAACCAACGAAAACGGCATTATCACCACGTATGGATATGACATTTACGGTAATACCACGGTCATTACCGATCCGTTGGGCAACGCTACCCTTATGGCGTATGATCTGGCCGGCCGTCTGCTGGCCAGCACCGACGCCCTGACGCACACCACCACCTATACCTACGATGCTGGTGATAACCTGCTGGCACTGCACGCGCCGCTGGGCGTCTCTACCTTCTTCGGCTATGACAACGTGGGCAACCTGCGCACTACCACCGACGCCGAAGGGCGGGTGACCACCTACACCTACAACGCCCGCAACGAGCAAATTCGTATCACCAACGCCCTCAGCGGCACACAGCTTTTTGCCTACGACGACGTGGGCAATATGACGGCCGCGACCGATGAAAACGGCCGTACCACCACCTATGGGTACGATGGCTTGAACCGGGTGGTGACCATCACCAATGCCCTCGGCGGTGTTACCAGCTACAGCTATGATCCGGTGGGCAATCGGCTGACGGAAAGAGACCCCAATGGCAACCTCACCCGTTACATTTATGACGACAATGACCGGCGCACCCATACCATCTTCCCTGATGGCACGTCTATGCATGCCACCTATGATGAGGCTGACAATATGCTCACCCTCACGGACGCCGAAGGGCGTACCGTCACCTACACCTATGATGCCCTGGGGCGCACGGAAACCAAAACAGACCCGACGTATCTAGGCACCAACAGCGGCACCACCATCTTTACGTATGATGCCGTGGGGAACCAGACGCACGTCACCGACCCGGAAGGCCGTGTGACCGCTTACGCCTATGATGCGCTCAACCGCCTGGTGACAGTGACCAATCCGCTCTCGGGCACGACCATTATTGGCTATGATGCTGTGGGTAACCGCCTGAGCCTGACCGACGCCAACGGCCGTATGGCTACCTTTGCCTATGACGCCCTCAACCGACTGGTGCAGATCACCGATCCCCTCACCGGCACCACCACCTTTGCCTATGACAAGGTGGGCAACCAGATTCGTATCATGGACCCGCTGCGGCGGCTGACACAGACCGCCTATGATGCCCTGAACCGGCCGATCACCATCACCAATGCCCTCAGTGGCACCATCATTTACACCTATGACGCCGCCGGCAACGTCCTCAGTGAAACAGATGAGGAAGATCGCACCACCACCTTTGCCTATGATGCCCTGCACCGCACCACTTTCATTACCGATACGCTGGAGGGGGTCACGGCCCTGGCCTATGACGCCAACGGCAATCTGCTCAGCCAGACAGACCCGGAAAACCGCACCACCGTCTACGTTTATGATGAGCACAACCAGCTCATCCGGCTCACCGATCCCTTAACCGGCACCACGCAGTATGAGTATGATGACGTGGGTAACCTGGTGCGCCTGATTGACGCCAACGGCCAGACCACCACCTATCGTTACGATGGACTCGACCGGATCATTGAAGTCACCGACGCGCTGACCCACACCACCACCTACGCCTACGACAAGGTGGGCAACTTGCTTAGTCTGACCGACGCCCAGAATAACGTCACCACCTCTGCCTATGACGCGTTGAACCGGGTTGTGACCATGACCCAATACCTGGGCGTCCAGGCCATTCAGACGGTTTATGACTATGATGCCGTGGGCAATGTGCTGACTGTCACCGATCCGGAAACGCGGGTGACGACGTTTATCTATGATGCGTTGGACCGGCTGGTGCAGGTGACAGACCCGCTCTCCCACACCATACATTACCACTACGATGCCGTGGGCAACCAGATTCAGATCACCGATGCCAAAGATCGGCCCACTACCTTTGCTTATGATGCCTTGAACCGGCTGGTGACCATGACCAACACCATTTCCGGAACGACGGTCTTCACCTACAGTGCCGCCAGCAACCTGGTGAGCACCCAAAACCCGCTGGCCCAGGTGACGCAGTACCATTACGACGCCTTAAACCGCCTGCAGCAGGTCATTGACCCGGCCAGCCAGGTTATTAGCTATACCTATGATGCTGTAGGTAATGTGCGCTTCTTTACAGATGCCGCCGGCCGTGTCACCGAGTTCCATTATGATGACCTGAACCGGCTGGCGACGGTGATCGATCCCCTACAGGGGGTGACCAGCTACGGGTATGATGCTGTCGGCAACCAGACACGGATGACCAATGCTGAAAACCAGACCATTCGTTACACCTATGACCCGGTCAACCGGCTGGTGACGGTCACAGATCCACTGACCCACACCACTCAATTCATTTATGATGCGGTGGGTAACCAGATTAACCTGATCGATCCCCTCTCCCGCACCATCACTTACACTTATGACAGCCTGTACCGGCTGGAAATGGCGCAGGACGCGGACGGCAGCCCCACAGTCTATGGCTATGATCTAGTGGGCAACCAGACCAGCATCACCGACGCCGAAAGCCGGCAGACGGCGATTGGCTATGACGCCCTCAACCGGCCGATCACCATCAGCGACGCCCTGACCGGCACCACCTTCCTCATCTATGATGAAACAGGCAACCTGCGGCATGAGATTGACGCCGAAGGGCGTGTGTACACATATACCTATGACTTGCTAGACCGGCTGACCACAGTGACCGACCCGCTGGGGCACGCTACTACTTACCGCTATGACGATCTGGGCAATCTGCTCAGCGTCACCGACGCCCTCTCGCGGACCACCACCTACGGCTACGATGCACTCAATCGGCTGATGACCATTACCAACCCCCTGACGGGGACAACGGTGTTGAGTTATGACCCGGTGGGCAACTTGCTGTGCCAGACAGACCCGCTGCAAAACGCCACCTGTTACCAGTATGATGCCCTTGACCGCGTCATTGCCGAGACAAACGCGCTGACCTATACCACCGTCTATACCTATGACGCCATCGGCAATCTGCAAGCGGTGATGGACGCCAATAACCATACGGTACAGTTGACGTATGACCCACTGAACCGCCTGCGCACCGTCACCGATCCCTTGCAGCGAGAGACCACCTACCAGTATGACGCGGTGGGGAACAACACCTTTATCCTGGACCCCCTGCAGCGGGTGACGCAGTTTGAATATGACAACCGCAACCTGCTGGTGCGGGTGACCGATCCGCTGTCGCGGACGACCAGCTACGCGTATGACCGTGTCGGCAACCAGACAAGCATGACGGACGCTGCGGGCGTCACCACCCGTTACGTCTACGATCCGCTCAACCGGCTGTCTCAGGTGATTGAAAATTACCGGCCCGGCAACCCGGCAGACGTGGAAACCAACGTAACGACGCAGTTTGGTTACGATGGTGTGGGCAACCTGACTCGTGTCATCAACCCGCTGCAGCAAGACTTTACCTTTGCGTATGACCCGTTAAACCGGCTGCAGACCAGCCGTGATCCGTTGGGCAACACGGCCGTCTATACCTATGACCCTGTGGGTAATCTGCAGCAGGTATTCGACCCCAACAGCCAGACCACAGCCTATACCTATGATGCCCTTAACCGGCTCACGGCCGTAACCCGGCCAGATGAGGTGGTGCGTTATGGCTATGACGCTGTGGGCAACCGGCGCATCATGACCGACACAACCGGGGTCACCACCTATGATTATGACGCCCTCTACCGGCTCACGGCCGTGAGCGATCCCTTTAACCAGACGGTGGGTTATGACTATGACCCGGTGGGTAACCGCACTCGCCTGGTGTACCCCGGCGGCGATGACGTGGATTACGTCTATGACGCTGCCAACCGCCTGCGCCTGGTGACGGATTGGGCTGACGGTGTAACCCAGTACGATTATGACGAGGTGGGCCGCCTGGCGGCGATGGTGCTGCCCAACGGCATCACCAGCACTTACCAGTATGACGTCGGTGACCAGGTGATCGATATCCAGCACCTGCACCCGGTGACGGGCGTGCTGGCCAGCTACAGCTACGGCTATGACCTGGTAGGCAACCGCACCCAGGCCATCGAAATGGTAAGCACGCCAGACCTGACAGCGCCGACGGCCGTCTTCACAGCCACACCCCGCCTGGGCGTGGCCCCGCTGGATGTTACCTTTACCAACGCTTCGGTTGATGCTGACGAATTCACCTGGGACTTTGGTGATGGCACGCTGTTGACGACCACCCAACAAACACCGTTAACCCATACCTATACGGCCAACGGCGTCTACACCGTTACCCTGACGGCGCGGAATGAACAGTTTACGCACGTGTTGATGCGCACCAGCTACATCCTGGTGGTGCCGGCCGATGCTTTTGTGGAGATCGACGGTCTGGCGGTGATGGAGGCGGAAAACGCCCATGTCCACACACCGCGCAGCAGCCAGGCATGGCTGACGGCCACCACCTTCAGCGGCTACGTGGGCGCGGCTTACCAGCAGGTGCTGCCAGACGTAGGTGCCCTGTACCTGACGGGCACTGTCACCACCGCCAGCCCCGAATTACAGTATCAGGTGACGTTTGCCAACCCCGGCCTCTACCGGGTGTGGGTGCGCGGTGCGGCCGTAGACCCGGCTGGCGACTCCTTGCACATTGGCTTAAACGGGGTGGTGGGTGGCACGGCCGTAGACCTGACTGGCTTCCGCTTCAACGAATGGACCTGGTCGGCACAAACGGCCGTGGGCCTGGCCTCTGTGACTATCCCTGAACCGGGGGTGTACACCATCACCGTGTGGGCGCGTGAAGATGGCCTTCGCGTAGACCGCCTGCTGCTCACATCAGATATGGGCTTCACCCCTACGGGCGCCGGCCCGGCGGAAAGCCCACGCGCCGGTGATGTCCAGGCTTCCTTGCTGCCACATCTGCGTTCAACGGTGGCTAACGAACTGACCATCAACCGCGACTATGTGCGGGCGCTGCGGCAGCAGCAGGCCTGGGCCGAATTCTGGGCCAATGTTCTGGCCAACCCGGGCAGCCTGGCATTGGCCCCGTTGGCCTTCATCTCGCCCCTGGCCTACAACCAGCGGCGGCGCAGCAAGATGCAGCGTGTGACCAGCGTGTTGATGGTGCTGGCGGTGGTCGCCTTGGGGGTGGGCCTGGCTTCAGCCGGCGGGCTGGGGGCCGTAAGCAGTGGTCAGTATTCGGTGTTCAGTAGTCCGTTAATGGATGTCGAATGGCGTGAGTCAGAATACGCGCTGCAAACCAGCACCAGCACCACCATTGATTACACCTACGATGACCTCTACCGGCTCACCGACGCCGTGTATGATACGGGCCAATCGTTTGGCTATAGCTATGATGCCGCTGGTAATCGCCTGGCTTACAGCCTGAATGGCAGCCCGGTGATGACCTATACCTATGATGTGGCCAACCGGCTGGTGCAGACCCACGATCTGGTGGCCAGTGCGGTCACCAACTTCAGCTACGATAACAACGGCAATCTGCTAGATGACGGCGCGTACAGCTACACCTATGACAGCGCCAACCGGCTGACCGGCCTGGCAGACGGCGTCTCTGTCATGAGCTACGTGTACAACGGTGACGGTGTGCGTGTGGCCCAGATGGTAGACGGCCTGCGCACCGACTACGTGCAGGATATCGCCACGCCGCTGCCGCAGGTGCTCACCGCGCGGCAGGGGGGCACTGTGTCCCAATACTTGCAGGGGCTGGGGCTGATTGGGGAAGCGCGGGCCGGCAGCGGCGGCGGGGCCAGCCCACCTGCCTGGCAGTTCCACCTGCCAGACGCCATCGGTTCGGTGCGGCAGGTAGCCGACGCCCAAGGGGCCGTCACCCTGGCCCGCAACTACGACCCGTTTGGTGGCCTGTTGGCCAGCGATGGGCCGGCCAGCAGTGCCTACGGCTTTGCCGGGGAAGAGCAAGACCCGACGACCGAACATCTGTATCTGCGGGCGCGCACGTATAACCCGGCCAACGGCCGTTTCTTGCAGCAAGACAGCGTGTTGGGCCAGACCAACCAGCCGCGCAGCCTGCACCGCTACACCTACGCCTTCAACAACCCGGTCAACTACACCGACCCCAGCGGCCACATGCCGCCCACCGGCGGTGGCACGCCCCCGGCTAACAGTGGTGGCGGCAGCGGCGGTGGTTCCCAGGGTGGCAATCCGTCACATACGCCGGGCAACAACCCTGGCCGTTCGGCCAACAATGGCAAACCCAATACCTATAGTGACCCGCACGCGAAAAAACAAAGCCAGGGCTTCTTACCTCAGCTCTGCGGCTTCCTTACAGACCTGGGTGAAACGATCATTGATGTGGCCGATCACCTTGACCGTGCCAACCAGAACCTGAAGGACTTTGTGCACGATGTGGCGGAGTTCGCCAAGAACCCGACGGATCCCAGTCACCTGGCGAATGCCTATCAGGATTTGCGCCGGGCAGGCCAGGAGGTAAGGCAAGCGTATAACGCCACCAGCGCCTTTGTCGAACGCAATAAAGATTTCATGCTGGATACGATTGCCAAAGGGGTGGAAATTGGCCTGCAAATTGCCATTGCCTTCAGCCCCATAGATTGGGTAGTAGATGGCATCTCGCTGGCCCTGGGTTATGACATTCTGACCGGTTATGAACTGAGTGACTTTGAGAAAGGGGCCATTATCTTTGGCCTGCTCACCGGGGGGATTGGTGATGACCTGCTGCAAACGGGCAGCCGTCTCGCGCGCCATGCTGATGAACTTGGCGAAGGGGCCGCGTTTGCCGCCAAACATGCCGACGAACTGGGAGATGCCGCCCACGTAGTTACCCGTCATGGCGATGAGCTCACAGAACAGGCCCATCTGGCCGCCCGGCTGGATTTCTATGTGGCCCGCAGTGATGAGGCCATAGACGCCGCCCGCCTGCAAAACCGCCTGAACTTCAGCGTCAACCGTGGCGACGATACTGCCCGCCTGGCTGATGATCTGGGTGGTGTCTGTGACAACTCCTTTACGGCCGGCACGTTGGTGGAAACGGAAAGAGGTCCCCGGCCCATTGAAGATATCCGTGAAGGTGATGAGGTCTTTGGTGAAGACCCGGTCACGGGTGAGCAAGGCTACTTTGAAGTGGTGGCTCTGACCAATCACCCCACCGATGAAATCCTGCGGATCACCATTGAAGTCAGCGAAGAGGACACGGCCGTTACTCCCGAAGCAGACGCCGAAGCTGGCGAAGAAACCGGTGAAAGCCAGGATGATGACGCCACGGACCAGGAAACGATGGAGATCACGCCGGAGCATCCGGTGTACGTGGAAGAAGAAGGCTGGCTGCTGGCTGAAAACCTGGAAACCGGCGACCGCCTGCGCCGTGCTGACGGCGGCATGGCCAAGGTGCTGGCCATCGAGCGCGTGCACCTGGAGGAGCCCGAATCCGTCTACAACTTCACCGTCCGCGGCCCGCACACCTACTTCGTCCTCGAAGCCGAAGTCCTGGTCCATAACTGCAAAGTTATCAAGTACGCACCCGCCCTGGAAAGTGGCCTGACCCATGAAATGCAGCGAGCCTTGATGAAGAGCATTGACGAAGATGGCGTTATTGCCGTTCGTTCAAGACCATATCGCGCTGCCGGTCTGGAATCGAAATATGGGCCAAAGGAAATGTGGGTAAAAGATTGGATGGTTACTCACAAACACAAAAACGGAGTCAGACCGTTGTTAGATGCGGGGAAAGTTGACGCTGGGGCTTACAATCATGTCAGGCGCGTTGAAGGCGGCTACATGATAAAGGCGAACGGTAACGGGCCTGAAATGTTTGTTACCGATGCAGAGTTTCTTGAAGCTGCCAGCAAGGGCAAACTTGGCGGACAAAAAGTCCTCTCCGATCTTGACATCGCCGGATACACCAGAAGTGGTCAGGTTGTAGACGATACTACTTTCATGGACACGGTTGCGAGTAATTACACTGATATTTACGGAAATAGGGTGATAGCCCATGGTCATTTGTATAATGGGCTTAATAAGCCTAAGGTTATAGCGGATTTAAATAAAAACCCGGAAAGGATTCAGAAACTTTTAGATGAACAAGTTTACTTGTTTAACAAACAGGGATTTATTGGGCAGTTCCGTTATGATGACTACCAACGTGCAGTATCCAAGAATTTCGCTTCCCCAGACCCACATGTTGAAGGGCTTGCACGGGCAATAGAATCTCGTTATCCTGGCCATGTACTTGCTGCAAATTTCCATCGAGGAGGTGTAGAAATAGACATTGAAACTGTTAATGCAATCATTGAGGTTAAGTCTGGTACAGGTGGATTTGGTCGCCAGATTAGCAGGCGAATGAAGGACCGCCTCGTAAATCCTTTAGGTAAGCCAGTCATCGGATATTCTCCCAATCTTGGCATACACGGAGCCCGGGAAATAAATCAACGCGGGGGGATTGCAGCAGGAGGGAAAGCTAGCGATATAAATACACTTCTTGAGATCCTTCGCCCTTAATGTGAATATGTGATGGAAGACTTGTACTATTTTACAAAATCAAATGTAGATTTGAGTGATATAAAAAGAATAGCAAAGAACCTTTACTATCCTTGTACTGAATATACGCGGACACACGATCAATGGTTAAATATTTACTTTAGGGAAACAAGTTTCTGGCAGTGGTCAAGGCTCGATGAAAGCGAAGGCGATTTTGAAGGGTTTGAAATGCCACAACAACATGTGATTAATCGATTCCAGCCGACTTCTGCATTCTTAATAGAACACCATGTAGATTCCAAGTATGAGCTTGTATCCTTCCTAAGGCTGGTATTGGAGAAGTACGGTGGATGGGTAGGGTGTAACGATGGAAATTTTGGTACAGTATACACTCTAGAAAATATTAAAGATCTGGATTATCCTTTTTGACGTGCGCTTTGCAGTTTTTAGCCAGAGGTGACAGTCATTTTCAAAAGTGACTGTCACCTTAAGAAGAGGATGAAAAGAGCAAATATCGTGACTTGAGGTTTATAAGTGTACTTTCAAGATCGAAAATAGAGCATGGTCAATCTACATTTGCTGAAACTACAACTCACTATTACAGATTATATCGTTGCCAAAAGGATTAGAAATTCATCTGATCCAACGCCGTATCTTAACCAACTTCCAGCCTATACCATTGCTCGTTGTCCATATTGTTTAGCTGCAATCAGTGAAAGATTGGACACCTACTCAGTTCAGGGGTGGAGCCGCAGTTATGGAAAATCAGTTTATCATCCCTATGCAGTCTTAAATCATTGTGAACACTTCACATTGGTAGAACCATTCTTTCATTTTCATGGGATTTGGCCGGACGAAGCAAAAGGTATGTTTGGGCCAGAAAAGCCACATGTAATTGGCACCTTGCTGGAATCCGGCAAGTGTCTGGCTGTCATACATGCGCTTCCAGTTTGCCGGATTGAAAACGACACTTTTGTGCCTCGTTATACCCTGTTCATGATAAGCTATTTTTCCGAACAACCGGAAAATGCCTATGATACGGTGATCAACTTCAACCGTAGGTATACGGATGAACCGTATACGCCATTTCCATTTGCGGAGCCACCGTATGATGCGCCGCAGTGGTGGGATTTGTGTTATTGGGGCTCTCAGAAACTGTTATTCTGGCTAGACAGCAATGATCCAGATTTGCCTCTTAAATCCGGAGATTGTAATTCTTTTCCGTATGGGAATATCGAGGGGCGACGATTCTCTCACGGTTTTCCGTATCCTTTGCCAAAATCATATGACTTTAAACGTTGATATAAGCAGGTGACTTACCCGACTTTTGTTGTGGCCGGACTTCCGGACCGTACCGCCTGGCATTAAGTTTGGGTAGTTGACTAAGCCAGTACACGGCCGTTTCCAAGGCACATCGAAGGCGAGGTGAGTACTTCTTCTAACCCACATTCCGCACCTTAAAACGATGCTTTTGAATAATTAAATTTTGGGGGAAATTCTGGATACGGCCAAAAATTTATAATAGCGACAGTTGGAGCCTGTCATTTTGCTTGCCAAGCACGGCGTAAAACACCCTCAGTTTGCACATAATAACGGTATGTGTTGTAGGTGACAGGTTGCTCCAATTGAGGATTGATGAGTTTCATAACGGCAGCAATATTTAATCCCTGCTCTAGATAACCAAGAATATCTGCCTTAAAGGGATCAAGCACACGGTTTTTGTTGCGACTGCCCTTGGGCCGACCCAGCACTTTCCCTTGTGCCCGAGCGGCGGCCAAACCTTGTTTCGTACGCATGGAAATATATTCACGCTCAGTTTGCGCAAAATAGCTATAAATGGCCAACAGCAACTGTCCATGTGGGCCATTGGTAGACAATTCAGGTTGGCGTACAAAGACAAGCTGAATCTCCCGTTGAATGAGTTCGTTGACCAGGTTGAGCGTCTCCAACATGTTACGGCCCAGTCGGCTTAACTCAGCGATGAGCAGCGTATCCTTAGCTTCCAGTTTAGCTAACAGTTCCTCAACACGGCGTTCGCGCAGATTTTTTTGCGAAGAAATCTCTACCTGAACAAACTCGTCAATCAGCAATTGGTGAGTTTGTGCGTACTGCCACAGCAGATGTTGTTGCTTTTCCAGGTCTTGCTTGTCCGAACTAACACGAATGTATCCAACCACCTTCGTCATAAGTCAAAACCCCAGAATAGCAAAAGAAACGTCTTTTCCTATTTGTTTTACAACGGAAATATAAGACAATCACATCCTTTCTGGTGCAGTTTGAGTGACAAATTATAGATCGTTTGCTTTGCGAATGACAGCCAGAATGAGGTTATTTCTATGACCATGCAAGAACGCACAGCTTATCCTCGTTTCAAACGGAAATTAACGGATGAAGAGCTGGCGGAATTCTTCACGTTATCGGATGAAGAATGGCAGTTTGTTACCGCAACCGCCCGTGGAGATGCACCCCGCTTTCAGTTGGCTCTTTATCTCAAATGCTTTCAGAAGTTGGGGTACCTGCCGCAAATGGCGGTCATTCCACAAACCATCATCAACTATATCGCTAAACAACGCTACCATGATTTGCAATTACCCGTTACTGAGGTGACGGATGCAACCCGTTCCACTTATCGCCAGGCAATTCATACGTATTTGCAGGTTCGGCCATATGGAGAGGGCGGTGCGGCCGTTATTACTCCGATTGTTCAACAAGCCACCTACACAATGAGCGACCCGGCCGACTTGATCAATGTCGCTATTGAACAACTGGTCTTGCATCGATTTGAATTGCCCGCCTTCAGCACACTGGATAATCTGGTTAGCCATATTCGGACACAAACACATTTCACACTGTACCAACAAGCAACAGAACGACTGTCACCAGAGGAATCGGCCACTTTGGATGCGCTCCTGGAACGCCCTTCCAAAGTGACGCGGTATCCCGTGACTGGCTTAAAATCGCTGCCCGCTAAAGCATCCCTGAAACATATTCACGCCTGGGAAAAACATCTGGCCTGGTTGGAGGGCATTCTGGATCCAAACCCACACCTGACTGGATTGACCCAGACAAAAATTGAGCAGTTTGCTACCCAGGGATATCAGATGGAAGTAGGCGATCTGCTTGATATTCAATCTCCACGACACCGGCGAACACTGTTGCTTTGTTTGTTGCAACAGATGCAGGTACGAGCCCGGGATCAACTGACCATGATGTACCTCAAGCGTATCAGTTTGATGCATGTTTCTGGCAAAAAGACATTACGCAAATTGCGTGAAGCTTATGAAATGATGACGGATGAAATGGTCAACACATTTGCTGAGATTGTGGCCTCAACTGAACAAACGCAAATCAACTAGGAAGATGACAAGGATGAAGAGGTACAGCAACAACAAGATGCGCAGTTGGGGCAAACGGTGCGCCAAATCATTCGCAAAAATGGTGGCATTACTTATTTCAAAAACAACTATGAATTGCTGTCCGCTTTGCACAACAACAATTACCTGCCCCTGTTACAACCATACTATCGCCGCCACCGGGCTACATTTTTTCGCCTCACACAACAATTATCGATCCGGACAACGGTTCAAAGCAAAGGGCTGCTGCAAGCGCTCGACTTCATTCAAGAAAGACGTAACAGTCATGCTGAATATCTCCCGAATGAAATAGGTTTATCTTTTACCACACCACGCTGGCGGAAGCTGATCCGGCATAAAGTGGATGGGGAGATGAAATTACATAAAGGTCATTTGGAAGCGTGCATTTTCAGCGTCATTGGTGATGGCTTGAGCAATGGCGATTTATACATTGCTGGTTCAGAGCAGTTTGCCGATTACCGAACACAGTTATTGTCCTGGGAGGCGTGTCAGCCCATCCTCAAGGATTATTGTGAAGCAGTACAACTGCCAACCACATCGACCGAATTTATCAGCCAACTGCGAGAACAAATGCAACAGATGATTGAGCAAGTTGACGAAGCCTACACTGAAAATGACACGTTCTACTTCGATCAAAATGGGAAACCACATCTGCGCCAACTGCCAAAACGAACCGTTCCAGACAATGCCGAGGAATTACAGGATGAAATGAAATCCCGTATGCCGGAGCGTCACTTGTTGGATGTCTTACATGGCCTATTTTCGGGATACATGTAAAAAGGATCCACTTTTGAGGATGACCTCACTGCAATTATCCTTAACTATCTGTGTCGAGTTCCACTACAGGAGAATGTTTTAGTTAACGCACACAGGCTGAAATACCACCATCAAAATATCGCTGACACTCTTCATTCGTAAGTTGGTGCGGGCCGAGCCTTCTATCCGCTTCTTCTAATAGTTCTTCTAAAGTTAAAGGCTGGATGGGCCATAGCCTTACAGTCTTGTCCCAACTCGCAGTTAAAATTTCTGTTCCTTCTGGACTGAAGGCTACATATGAAATTGTCCCCAGGTGTCCCTCGAAAACAGCTAATGGATTACCAGTAGCTACATCCCATAGGCGTGCCGTGCCATCCTCTCCACCAGTCACGACCAAGGTTCCAGCCGGATTAAAACTACCCACTTCAACTAAGCGCGTATGACCCTTTAAGGCATGAACCTCTTGACCAGTTATTGTATCCCACAAGTGGGCTGTCCCGATTGTGCAACTTCCATACCTGTCGATTGCATCACAACCAGTGGTTACAATCTGAGTCCCACTTGGATTAAATGCAGCTGAATAGATTTGGCCTGGATGATGAAGCACATGAATTCTTTCACCTGTCTCAACATCCCACAATTGGGCAGAAGATCGGCGACAACCGGCTACCCATTCTTCACAACCTACTGTTAGAAGCTGAGTACCATCTGGACTGAAAATCACATATCGCATCCAATTTTCATGGCCTTTTAGGACGTGCAGCTTTTCTCCTGTAGTTACATCCCACAACTGCGCTTCCCCATCAGGGCTTGCTGTAGCCAGGAGCTGCCCATTGGGGCTAAAAGTGAGCGTCTCGATTGGTGATGCAGCGCTTTCAAATGTGTGCAATTCAGACCAGGTAGCTGTATCCCATATATGGACATCCCCACTGTGTATTGCCGCCAGTACTGTCCCCTCAGGATTAAAACTCGTCCGAGGACTGAACAAACTTATATCGGCATCCAACGTTTTTAATTCAGTGCCAGTAGCAGCATCCCAAAGTCGGACTGTAAAATCCATACCTTCGCTCAGCACCCACTTTCCATCGGGGCTGAACTTAACAAATGGTATGTAATCCGTAGCACCCGCCCGATGTTCCAGCACATGCAACAACTGCCCGGTCGTGGCATCCCATACTCTAGCTGTTTCATCCCAGCTTCCTGTTACCACCAGCGTTCCGTCTGGACTGAAAGCAGCGGAATCAACCGGCAAGGAGTGTCCTACCAGGACATGCACCTGATTGGTTGGACTAACATCCCATAGCCGTACAGTGCCATCACCACTCCCTGTGACAACGCTGGTGCCATCAAGGCTTAAATCGACAGCACGAACCGAATCTTTATGCCCAGTTAGATACTGCAATTCTTCACCAGTGTCCGTGTCCCATGACTGCAAAACGCCATCACTTCTAAATGTAAGCAACCTCTTGTCATCAGGCGTAAAAGCGACATCATAATAGGCATAGGCTTCTCTTTCTAGTTTATGCAGTAATTCCCCTGTGGTTGCATCCCATAATCGCATAGCCCAATCAGTCCCGGTGGTTGCTATCTTTGTGCCATCAGGGCTGAATCGTATCACTCGAGCATCCCATAGATGTCCTACAAACGACAAAATCTCCTCCCCTGAGCTTACGTTCCACAATCTAATTGTGCCACCCGCATTGGCTGTCATAACCTGTGTGCCGTCAGGGCTGAATTCTGCGTACCAGACTCTATCCGCAGATGCGTTCAGGACTTGTAATTGTTCTCCCGTATTTGGATCCCACAATCTGGCGGTGCCGTCGAAACTGGCTGTCACTAACCGGGTCCCATCGAAGTTGAAACTGGCAGACACAACGATATCTGTGTGACCTGACAATACCTTCTGTTCTTCTCCTGTCACTACATCCCATAATCTTGCTGCCCCCTCCGTACAAGAATATTCTTCATCGTCTTCATCACACCCAATGGTCAAGATAAGCGCTCCATCGGGACTAAAAGTAGCAAATTTTGTTTGAATGGAGTGACCAGATAAGGTGTAAAGTTCTTCCCCCGAAGTGACATCCCATACACGAACACCGCCATCCCAACTTGTGGCCAGCACGTAGCTCCCATCTGGGCTGAAGCTGACCGTACCCAGCCTTCCAGGGCTTTCTAAAACCCAGAGCGTTTGTCCCGAATTCACATCCCAAATTCGGACTGTATCATCCAGGCTGTTAGACACCACCTTTGTGCCATCTGGACTGAACTGGACAGATTGAACTTCGCGTGCATGTCCAATTAAGGGGGTAGAAGGGTAAGTAGCCAGGGTGTTGTATAAGGCCAAAGTGGCTTCATTGGTGAATGAACCATCCTGCTCATAAGTGGTCCGGGCAGCGGCTCTGGCAAGCAACAAGGCCAATGCAGGATCGCTTTTCTGGACAGCCTCAGCTCTGGCTGCCAGTCGTATTGCCTGGATGACATTGGTGGTTTGAGAGTCAGGTATCATTGGTTCCGTTGTTGGCTCACTTGTTGCTGTCGGGGTAACTGCGATGGGAGGTGTAACTGTTATTTCTACGGTTTCCTTTATTGGTAAAGGACGTGCGACTTCGGCTTGTGCCGTGTTTTCTAGATCAGCTACCTGGCTGTTCGCTGCACTAATTGTTGCCTCCAGTTGAATCATGCGCGTCAACTGGACCTCAACCTCAGTATTGTTTTGGTTTGCCCGCACAAATTGACTGACAGCAACGGCTATGGCTATTACGACAGCTAAGAGCAACAACCTGTTCCTTAATCTATATGATTTGGTGGATGGTTCGTTATCCATTCGAGATCATTCCCAAGCAATCGTTTCCACAGCCTGCTGCAAGTCTTGTGGCGTACCCCTGACATATAACATGGTTGTATCCAACGAGTCGTGTCCCATAATCTGAGCCAACCGGTGCAGGGGCGCCCGCTCGGCCATCCGATAACCAAACCGGTGGCGTAAATCATGCGCTCGAAGATGCTTTACACCAGCCTGGTCGGCATACTTGGCAATCAAGAAGCTGATGCCTCTAGGCGTTAACTTTGTTTGTGTCCGCTGTGACACAAAGACGTAGGGCCCAATTTGCCCATCAACCTTTCTGTCTGCTTCATACTTTTCTAAAGCTCTACGAGCGGTGATGTTCAAGGGTACTTCCCGGTACTTGTTTCGTTTCCCCCAGATACACAGGAAACCGCTACGCTTCCGCAGCACCACGTGCTCCCATTTCAACTGGCAAATTTCACTCACCCGCAGACCCGTATGGAGCATTAACGTTATTAAGGTCACGTCGCGGAGGTTGCCGCTGGCCGCCACGGCCGTGATCAAAGCTTCCTCCTCCATATCCGATAGATGCCGGGGCGGCCGTGGCGTTTGCGCCACTAACTTTACCGGCCGGCTCGGATCGTGTGGGATCAGGTTCATGTCTGTAGCCCAACTGAAGTATCGTTTAAGACTGACCAGGTAACGATTCACGGTGTTGGGTTTCCGTTTCAGGTCACGCTGTAAATAATCCCGATAGCGTGTCAGCGTTGGCGTGGCGACTCGTTCAGGCGAAAAATCGACCTCTGTATCGCCGCCACGCCACGTTTGTTCGCACCAGGCCATGAACAACTTCAAGTCACTGAGGTAATTGCGAATCGTCGCCGGGCGCAGGTCAAGCACGTCAGTCAAATAGTGTTCGTAGGTCACCAACAGTTGTTGTGCCGTTGTTGAAACCGTTGGCTTTGCCTCTCGTTTTGCCATACTCATCAAGTCCCCGAAACCTTAGCAGATGTATTTCCAACGCCTTATCGCCAACATTAGCAGATGTAATATAGTCTATTCCCTGTAAATACATCTGCTATTGTTAATTAGACGCAGTTATCTATCTTGGGTATCATTCGCCGTCAATTTCACACTTTGGAGGCAATGATACCTGATGACGGCGATTGATCGTACCGCTTATCCTCGATTCAAAGAACCCTATACCAACCTGGAACTGCGTAACTTGTACACACCTACGCCGGAGGAAATCATCTTTGTCCATGATGCAGTCAACAGTGATTCCCAAAAGCTCACACTCCTGATTCTGTTGAAGTGCTGCCAATCACTGGGGTATATCCCGCGACTGAAGACAATTTCAGCGCAAGTGGTGGAGCATGTGCAGGCGGCTGCGGGCTTGAAGCCAGATATATCTTTGACCTTTGCCCATAGCAACCTGATCCGTTCCCGCCAGGCTGTTCGCACTTTTCTGGAGATTCGCCGTTATACCCAAGGCGGCCGCGAACTGGTGACCACAGCCGTGACCGAGGCGGCGCAGACTACCAGTGATCCGGCCGACCTCATCAACCTGGCGATTGAGGTGCTGGTGCTACAGCGATATCAACTGCCCGCCTTTAGCACGCTGGATCGCCTGGTGAATCATCTTCGTGAGCAGGTGCATCAACAATTGTACACCCAAATCAACGCCCGTCTGACGGACGCCCAGCGGCAGCAGCTAGAGGACCTGCTGCATGTTCCGATGGGCGACCACCGGACACCGTTTAACCGGCTGAAAGCCTTTCCCCAGAAGTCAACCTTATCCCATGTGCGGGAGTGGGAAGTTCGTCTGGACTGGCTGGAAAGCATTCTGGATGCGCCGGCGCTGCTGACCGGTATTGCCAACAGCAAAATCAAGCAGTTTGCCGCTCACGCCCATGCTCTGGAAGTGGGCGATATGCTTGATGTTAAAGATAGACCCAAGCGTTACACGCTTTTACTGTGCCTATTGTATCAGGTACAGATACAAACCCGCGACCAACTGGTGATGATGTTCCTCAAACGCCTGCGACGGATTCACAACGCGGCCCGCGACAGATTGCGGGCGCTGCAAGACAAACACCGAGCCATTACCGAAAACTTGGTCGAGACACTACACGACATCGTGGACAAGACACCGGAGCTGACAGAAGATGCGGCCCTTGGCAGCCATGTGCGCCAGGTGTTAACCGAGCATGGCGGCGTCGAAGCATTGGCGGCCGATTACCAGATGGTGTCTGCCTATCATAACAATAATTATCTGCCTTTGCTGTGGAATGCCTACCAGAGTCACCGGCAGTTAATACTTCGCCTGTCCCGGCAACTACAAATTCAGGCTGCCACCCAGGATAGGCTGGTGCTGGATGCCCTACACTTTATCCAGCAACATCAGCACCAGACACGGGATTACTGGCCGGATGAGATTTCTTTAGATTTCGCCAGTGAGCGTTGGGTCAGCCAGATTCGTACCACTCATCAGGGTAAGCCGGTTTTAGACAGACGGATGCTGGAAATCTGTGTCTTCAGTTATGTCGCCAACCGTATTCGCAGCGGTGATTTGTATGTGGCCGGTTCGGAAGAATATGCCGATTATCGCGCCCAACTGCTGCCTTGGGCAGAATGCGAGAAGCGGTTGGCCGCCTATTGTAAAGCCGTTGGTCTACCCACAACGGCCGCTGAATTCGTCCAACAATTACGCCAGCAGTTGACCGATTTAGCCCGACAGGTAGATGAAGGCTTTCCCCAAAACAGCGACTTGAGCTTCGATAAAGACGGTAAACCACACCTCAAGCGCACGGTCAAACAGTCTTTGCCGGAGGGGTTGGAAGCTTTGCAGGAAGCGATCCGGGAACGAATGCCCGAACGACACCTCCTCGACATCCTCAAGCGCGTTCACTATTGGGTCAGTTACACCGTGCGTATTCCGGCGAAAGCGATCACTGATTCCGGGCTATGGCGATCACCGATTCCGGGCATGGCGATCAGGGAAAAAGATGATAACGCTGAGATAGAAATCATACTGTTAAGTAACCTTGATGGTCAAGGGTGTAACCACATCAATCGGGAACAAATGGGGTGATGGGTCGACGGCGGCGAGCGGGTCAGACGAACCGAGTCGGATGTTAGACCGGGAGCCAGGGTCTCGGCTGTAGGGAGACGGCGCGGGTTCGCGTGTGTCATGGGATAAGCTCCAGGGAACGGCTGTTTCTGGACTGGCGGGCTTTGTGCCTGAGCCTGGCGGCGGCTTGTTCCAGGTAGGCCAGGGTCAAACGTTCTGACTTGCCCAGATAGATGTTGTGTAACTTTGCGTCGTCTTTCATGTAAGCGTACCAGTAGAAATGACCACGCCGTTTCTCCTTTCTGGCCGTGAAGCGATAAGCATGCTGTTGGGAAGCAAAACAAAAGCGGTCGACTGTCTCCAACCAGGCAAACCAGATGGGCGTGTCCACCAGAATAGGTGTGTCGTCAGGACGCGGGAGTTGACCGCGTCGAATCCAGGGCGTGTCGTTGTGAGGCATTAGCGTTCTCCTGTCAGGGGGGTCATGGTCGGACGCTGCCGTCCGCAACCACCTGGCGTTTACGTCTGGAGTCGCCGGTGAGTTCCAGTCGATAGGCGTTGTGAATGAGACGGTCGAGCAGCGCATCGCTGAGGGTCGGGTCGGGGATACGCAGATGCCAGTCGGCCACAGGAACCTGGGTGACCACGGTGGTCGCAACGCGGCCGTAGCGGTCATCGATAATTTCCAGCAAGTCTTGCGCCTGAGAACGGGAAAGGGGGTCGCGCAGCCAATCGTCAAAGATGAGCAGGTGGGTGCGGGCCATTTTGGCCAGAAGCTGCGGCCAGGAGCCGTCGGCATGGGCCAACTCCAGGGATTGCAAAAAACGGGAAGTGCGCAGAAAAAGGACCTGGTACTCTTGCTGACAGGCGGCTCGTCCCAACGCGGCGGCTAAAAAACTTTTCCCGGCCCCAGTGGGACCCAGGATGAGTAGGTTCAGATGGTTGGCAATCCATTCCCCTTGAGCCAGGTGCAGCACCTGGGAGCGATTGAGGCCGCGAGACGGGGAGAGGTCCAGGTCTTCCATCGTGGCCTGGAGAGGAAAGCGGGCTTGTTGCAAACGACGCTGGAGGCGGTTGTTCGTGCGGCGGGTCACTTCCAGGTCCAACAGCAAGCCCAGCCGTTGCTCGAAAGCAAGGTCGGCATAATGCGGGCTTTGCCACTGTTCTACCAGCGCTGCCCGAAACGCAGGCAAGCCCAGTTGGCTTAATGTATCGAGTAAAGGTTGGTTCAACATCATGGTGCTCCTAATGATAATACCTTTGACCGCGAATATGGTCATGGCTGGGTAAGGCTATCTCGGTCGCTTTTTCGGCGGGAAGTTGGTCCAGGTTGTTTTTGAGAATATTGTGGAGGCCCTTGTAGGTGTCAATGCCGGCGGCTAAAGCCCGCGCGCAAGCTGCTTCCAGGCGCGAGTTGGTGTAGCGTTTGCCCAGGCCGAGAATACCCAAGCAGGAGCGATAGGCTTGCTGCGGATGGTGTCTTTTCTCCAGCACAGCCCCAACCAACTGCGTCGTTTGCGGGCCAATCTCTTCCGCCCAACGCAAAAAACGCGCCGGTGACCAGTCGCTCATGGCCTGATGGGCCGGCGGCATATGCTCATACTGGGTGGAAAACCGTCCTGGGGTGTTGTCTCGACGATGGGAGGCTTGCCGCTGCCGACCATAGAAGATTTCCACCGTTTTTTCCGTGGCCCGCATATCGACCTCTTTGCCGGCCAGGGTGTAAGGGACGCTGTAGAAATGTTTGTCATAGGCCACATGATAGTCAATATGCACCCGCGCCTTTTGCCAATGGGCGTATTCATACGGTGCAAGGGGTAAAGGCGATGCGGCCGGTTGGTCTAGGGCCACAAACAGTTCATAGCGGGAAGCCTCCAGATGCTTCATCGGCCGGTGGTTGACCTCATCCAGCAGTGGCCGCATCGCCTGGTTCAGCTCCGCCACACTGAAGAAGGTATGGTCACGCAGCGGCGCTAAAATCCAGCGTTCCACGACCTGCACTCCTGTTTCCACTTTGGCTTTATCCTTCGGTTTCTTTGACCTGGCCGGAACGACAGCCGCGCCATAATGTTCGGCAAACTTCTGGTAGGTAGGGTTGATATCCGGTTCATACCGGTGAGGACTTTTGACCCCGGCTTTGAGGTTGTCCGGTACCAGCACTTCGGGCACGACCCCGAAGAAGGTCAACGCCCGCACATGCCCGCCAATCCAATGGGGCAGCGACTGCGCTTCATGCCCTTCCACATACAGGTAGTTGCTCGCCCCCCAAGTGGCCACAAAGATTTGCACCTCTCTGACTTCTCCTGTTTCTGGCTCTACCACCGCCATCGTTTGTCCCGCATAGTCGATGAACAGCTTTTCCCCGCCCCGATGTTTTTGTCGCATCATCGGTCTCAACGACTTGCACCACGCCTGGTAATGGCGGCAGTACTGGCTGTAGCCATACCCCTGAGGATGTTCCCGTCGGTACGCCAGCCACAACAGGCTCAATGTCACCCCTTTGCGTCGTAGTTCCTGATGCACCTGGGGCCAATCCGGTGGGGCAATCTCCCTGCGACGGCTGCCTCCTGCCTGTTTCGGATACAGTCGCGCCTCTAATGCTTCGTCATTTATTCCTTCTGGCAGTGGCCAGCTTATCCCCGCCGCCTTGGCGTGGGTTACACACTCGCTCACCGTACTGGCCGACACCCCACAGCTTTGGCCTATTTGCCGGTGGCTCAACTTCACTTCATATTTCAATCGTAGTATTTCTGCTATTTTGCGCATGGATAACCTCTTTTGGGCCATCTCTTCCTCCTCGATCTTTTCGGAAGGATCGCCTACTTTTGTAACTACTAAGCCATTTCCCTGGAAGGTATGAATGGTTGGCCAATGAAAGCGTCATACATGGCATCAATGACATTAAGTCCATGTTTACGTACTGTCGAGATATAAGAACGAATCGCACAGAAAGTATCCGCACCGGTATGGGTGCGAAAAGCTCCTGATACTTTTTGTTTGACCTTTACCATTCTGACATCCCGTTCCGCCAAGTTGTTGTCAAAAGGGATGCGGAAGTCATGCATAAAAGCCAAGACGCCAGATTTATGCTTGGCTAAACGGTCAAGCAAGTTCTTGGGTGGCGGTTGTTGGCGTCGCCCACGCTTTTTCGGCGGTGGGTCATCAGGCAACGGATTGGCGGCAACCCCCATGGCAATGAGCTTATCGTACTCAGTTTCATAATGGAGCAGCCGTTCTGCGGGCAAGCAGGTCGCCGGGTCAGGTGTGGCGGCAACTTCTGCTTTGATCTCTAACAGCAGTTGTGCCATCTGCGTGGCCCATCTTTGTTGATATTGTGCGGCGATGAATTGCAGTTCACGCAGGTGGTGCGCATTGCAGAAATTGTGGCGACAGTTGTCAAATTTTAAGTAAGGTGACCAGTGGTCATGGACAGCCTCTCCCTGAAACAGGGACAATATCTCGCCAGCTGCCATCCCCTCTTGTCCTCGTTGGCGATGAACATGATAATGGGTCAAATGGGACGTACTGGCAACATGCAGCCAATGCAGTTTACCGGCAACCCGTAAGCCGCTTTCATCGAAATTGGCGACATCGCTCTCCACTAGTTGTTGTCTGATGCTGGTCAGCGCAGGGTCAATTTGGACGACCAATTGATGGTTGGCGGCCAGAACCGCTGGCTCAGAAGGAGAGTGTCCATAGAAGTCTGTCAGCAATTCCTCCGTCCGTTCCAATGGAATGAAGTGATAATTGTTCAAATAACTGGCTTGGGCTTTGAGACGAGGCCCATACTGGGTTGGCTGTGTGATGTAGGTTGGAAACATCCCTTTCACTTGTTGACCACAGCCGGGACACTGCTTCACCTCTGCTTGATGTTCTGTCACTTCAAGACGGATTGGCGGCACATCGAACAGTTGTCGTTTTTCATATCCCACTGGCTCCATATCCGACAACTCTGTCTGGCAATGGGGACAACTGGTGACTGGATGCAATACCACCTCATCCGGCTCATCTACCATTTTCAAAGTATTGCCCTTATGACCGGGTTGTCCACCCAGGGGTCGGTGGCCTTTCTTACGTAAGCTGCGTGGCTGTGGCTTTTTCAAGCCATCGCTGCTGGGCGGTTTGCTGCTATTGCTGCTATTCTTGGCTATTTCATCACGCAATTTTTGTATGGTTGCCGCTTGGGTGGCAACCTGCTTTTCCAATTCGCTGATTCGCGCTAAAGCGTTCAGCAGCAATTCGATGAGCGTTTCTTTATCGAGCTTGTTGAGTTGCTCGCGGTCAACTCCTTCCAGCGGTGACATAGAGATTGATTTTCCTGTTAACGCATTGTATTTGCGTTTGATTTTTATATGAACCGTATCAACATTTCAACCTATAGCCTTCGGGCTTAGTAGTTACTTCTGAAATAAAAAAAGCCTCTTGAAACATGCTCAAGAGGCTTTTTTACCGTTTACCGGTCACCGATTCTTAATGGCTTATTCCCCACCGGCAGTTACGACTACATCCTGTCTTTGGAAGTTGGC
>WYBM01000069.1 GCA_011525915.1 Ardenticatenaceae bacterium
CAGGACGGCCAGAGGCTGGCCCTCCCTATCCCACAACCGCACCGTCCCATCCCAGCTAGCAGTGAGCATGCGGCTGCCGTCAGGGCTGAACACCGCCGAACTGACCCCACTCCTATGCCCTGCCAGGACGGCCAGAGGCTGGCCCTCCCCATCCCACAACCGCACCATCCCATCCCCACTGGCGGTGAGCATGCGGCTGCCGTCAGGGCTGAATACCGCCGAACTGACCACACTCCTATGCCCTTCCAGGACGGCCAGGGGCTGGCCCTCCCCATCCCACAACCGCACTGTCCCATCCCAGCCGCCGGTAAGCATGCGGCTGCCGTCAGGGCTGAACACCGCCGAACTGACCACACCCACATGCCCTTCCAGGACGGCCAGGGGCTGGCCCTCCCTATCCCACAACCGCACCGTCCCATCCCAGCTGGCAGTGAGCATGCGGCTGCCGTCAGGGCTGAACACCGCCGAACTGACCACACTCCTATGCCCTTCCAGGACGGCCAGGGGCTGGCCCTCCCTATCCCACAGCCGCGCCGTCCCATCCGCGCTGGCGGTGAGCATGCGGCTGCCGTCAGGGCTGAACACCGCCGAACTGACCCCACTCCTATGCCCTTTCAGGACGGCCAGAGGCTGGCCCTCCCTATCCCACAGCCGTGCCGTCCCATCCCCACTGGCGGTGAGCACGCGGCTGCCGTCAGGGCTGAACACCGCCGAGTTGACCTCCTCTGTATGCCCTTCCAGGACGGCCAGAGGCTGACCCTCCCTATTCCACAACCGCGCCGTCCTATCATCGCTGGCGGTGAGAACGCGGCTGCCGTCAGGGCTGAACACCGCCGAACTGACCACACTCCTATGCCCTGCCAAGATCCCCTTTTGATCCCAAACAGCCAGCGCATTGTACAATGCCTCATATGACTGTCCATCAATCCTCTGATTGTCTATATAGCTTAGCTGAGCTGCCTCATATCCTTTTACAAGCGCCAACACTGGTTCTCGTTCTCCTAGTTGAAGTGATTCAGCCGCTAGAGCGCGTGCATTAGCTAATCGGGCGTTAGCTTCTGCCAAAGATTCATTAGCCACAGCCGTGGCTCGGGCATTTTCCGCAGCCAGTGCGTTTTGTTCGGCGATCTCCCGATCATTCTCGGCGATGGAGCGCTGTATATTGGCTTCGGCTTCGGCTGTAGCCGCGATGTAGGCATTTGCTTCAGCTGCTGCCTCATTATCTCGTGCCTGCTGTTCATTGACGGCCGCACGGGTGCTTTCCGCCACGGCCGTGCCCTCATTATTAGCAGCAATCTCAGCATTCTCTCCAGCGGATACTGCGTTGTTTCGTGCCGCCCAGGCTAATCCAACCGCTATTAAGATGACCACAAAAAGAGCTGCAGCCACGACCGTTATCCGGCGGGCAAAACGGCGAGTCTGTTCCAGTTCTCGCTTCTGGCGTGCCACTTCTTCAGCTTGACGGTGCGTCTGCGCTTCTAGCCCGGCCTCAACAAAGGCGATTTCGGTAGGGTTTAACTCTTCGCGCCTGGCTTGCAACATCTCGGCCGCCACCGCCAGCGGCGCCCCCTGCAATAAATAGCCTTCATCCTGGTGATGGTCTTGCCACTGGCGTAAATCCGCACGCAGCCGTTCCTGCCAGCGGCGGAATTCCCGATCCGTCTCCAGCCAGCCTTGCAGCCGACCCCAGCGGCGGAGCAACGCCTCATGGGCCACTTCCACTGCATCCTGGCTGGTGACCACCAATCGGGCATTGGCCAATGCCTGGGCCAGTTCCCAAATGTCGTCGCCCAACTCGTGTTTGGCAGCGACGCGGCGCGTGTCTTCTGTCCCTACCCCCGGCTGCACCAACTGCACAAAGAGCCGCCGCGCCTGTCCACGCTCCTCCAGCGTGAGCTTTTTGTACGCCTCGTCAGCATGGGCCGCTAACGCCCCCTCCACCCGGCCAATCTCCTCATAGGCGGCATGGGTTAGATGACCGTTTTCCTGGTAATCCCACAAACTGGTCAAGGCAAACTCCAGTAAGGGCAGGTTGCCTGGCTCGGTGCCCACATCATCCAGGATTCGCGTGACCAGACCTGGTTCAAAGGAAACGGCCGTGGCCGCCAGCGGCTTTTCAATCGCTTGCTGCAATTCGGCCCGATTCATGGGCCCTAACAGGTGTGTGGCCGTCTGTAGGGCATCGGCAAAGGGGCGGTAGGCCAGAGCCTGGCCCATGAAGTCCGCCCGCAGCGTTAGGACCATGGTCAAGACCGGTTTATCCGCCTGCACACTGGCCAGCAGCACGTCCAGAAACTGCTGCCGTCTCTGACCATCCGGGCATTGAGTATAGAGTTCCTCAAACTGATCAATTATCAACAACATTCGGCAGAATATTTTCTGCTTGTTCGTAATTCGTGCTACGTAGTCGCTCAGGGGAATGCTGTCATCGTGCAGGTAGGCAGCTAGTTTGCGGGCCTCGGCCGGCGTCTCAATCTCATTGGCCTCCGGCAGCAGCAGTGGTGTCAAGACGTTGGCCAGGCTTAAAAAGGGTTCTTTTCCTGGCCGAAAGCTGGCGTCGATCCATTCTCCTGTCTGGCGTAGCCGGGGCAGCAACCCAGCAAAGACCACCGAGGATTTGCCACTGCCAGAGGGACCAACGACAACCGTCAGGAGTTGTTCTTGGACAACTTGTGCCAGGTGTTGCGAGACCGCTTCACGGCCGAAGAAAAGCGAGGCATCCCCTTCGCGGAAAGCCAGTAATCCGCGATAAGGGCATTCAACCCCATCAGGAGCAGTCCCGTCCCAATTGATGTGCGGGCGCTTTTCTTTAAGTTGAATAATGAGGGCAGTGGTCAGGTTATGCCGCTCGGCATAGCGCAGCAGTGAATCAGCCATGGCACTGATGGAGGCGTCGTTTAATTCCTCACTGTTAATTCCCAGCTCCAAGCATAAAGACCGAATTTCGTCTTTGGTGAAATATTGGATGATCTTGCTATGTAATGCTCGTTTATCTACAGTCATGGCAAACAACCGGTTACTGGCTAAATAATGCTGTTAGTATACAGAAAAGCCATCTCTAAAAAAAGCGGCCTGGCGGTCTATTCAACAAACAAAAGAAAAAGGCCGCCTTTACAGACGGCCTCTAACGGGCGTTGACCAACACGAGGAGAGGGTGTCGCTGCCCTCTGCCTGCCCGACCTGTTGTTCCAGTCGCGTTTCTTTTTGTGCCAGTTTTTGGGGAGGGCGATGTCGGGAGACATCGCGCTTTTCCTCGTGTTGTTGGCCGGACAGGAATGAGCCTATGATACGGATTTCTTCTTAACCAGGCAACCCCCATTTTCTAAGGGCGTCAGACGCCGAACAAACTCACAGCGGCATCATGTTTTATGGTAAAATGGCGCCATATGAGTTTGTCAATTGAACCATAGGGACATAAACAAACAGGGAGAACCAACCCATGCCAGTCGTTCGTGCGCAGGAAATACAAGTCACCGATGAGGATGTATCCAGTACGGGCAGCAGCTCTAACCAGCCAGTACCGGTCAGCAGCCCCACCCCACGACCTATCATTCTGGAACGGGTCGCCAAATTTATCAGCACAGCCAGTGCTGATGAACTACTGTATCTACGCCGAGTCTTGAAAAGCCGCGAATTAGCGTTAGGGTTGGTTCAACCTCAACAAAAGGCGGGGATCATTGATCAGGCACTTCTTTACGTTTATCTGAATGTGACTCCTTTTATCATTGCCTTGCTGCTGGTGATACCCCTCGTGTTCTGGTTAGGTAGGATCTATCTGCGGCAGGTACGGCCGTTACTTAACCCTGGTCGTTTGCTTGAGTCATGTCCCCCCAACTGCTTATGGCCAGACCTTTTCTTTTGGGCCGCTCTAGGGGGGATTGCCCTGTTGATTACCCTTGTCTTTTCCTATCTTTTGCGAGACCGACTTCTAAAAGCCAGGAATAGGGGCTAACAAAGCTCTTATCCTATTCTGCCATGATGTAAGCACCCTTTATCATCAGGTGCCAAACAAGCTCAACTGCTGTACGGCCAGCATGTCCAGGCCATTGTCGCGCACCTGGCCGCGCTGGTTGTGCACGCCAAAGACCAGGCGCGACGGCCGTGTGGTCTCCACCGTCACCGGTTCTGGCCGGGGCGTTGGCGCCGCTTTCGCTTCCGGTTTCGGCATCTCATAACCCTCGGGCACAAGGGTCAGCACCGGCCCCACCAGCACATACTTAAACCCCTTGTAGGTCACTGCTTCCCCATGCCGCGGCCCCAACCGCTGCCGGTCGGCCCGGGTTGGCTCGTCAAAGAGCAGGTCCAGGTGGTCACCGTCCAGGTCAATCTGGTAAGCGGTGAGCGGCTTGATGGTGCCGTTCACTACGTTGTCAGGGGTGAGCACCCGGCCGGCGATGATCACCTTCTTCCCATTCACAGTGAAGATGGTGTCAATCTTTCTACCGGTCTGGATGGCCGCCTTCATCTGCTGGTAAGTGTTGGCATCCACGGTGAGGGTGCCGGCGTCGGTTTCGCTGCTGTGTGTTTCCAGCTTACCGGGTTGGCGGCACACGGCCGTGTCGCCATGCCCGTTCAGGGGCACGGCCGTGCCGGCCAGCATCTGTTCGTACTCATCCACGGGCACGTACCCCTTGTCAAAGGTCAGGCGGTAGTTGCCCTTCTCTTCAACCGGGATACGGCCAATGCCGAACAGGTAGGTGAATTGGGCTTCATCGGCTGGCCTGGCGGCCGGCTGGGGTTGTTTTGAGGCCTTGGTCTGGGGTTTGTCACCCAGAATCAGGCGGCGGATGACGGCGTCTACGTCGTCGCCGCTTTCGCCAACTGTTTCGTCCGTGGGCAGCAAGGGGCCGTTAAAGGCGCCCATCAGCTCTTCCCCTTCGTGGAAGGCACGGTTGGCCTGGCGGAACAGGTCAGCCAGGTTCTCCACTTTGGGCTTTTCCTGGTTGAGGGCCGCCCGCTGCCTCTCCAGGTCAGGATGGTACAGCTTGCACAACTGGCGGTAACGCTGCTTGACCGCTTCCTCACTCTGGCAGCCGGCAAAGGAATACGGCGTGTGAGCATAAGCGTCGCGGTTGCCCTTGAGGGCCAGCTCATAAGCGTCGTTGACCTGCTTCATCGCCTCTTCGGCCGCTTCCGCCTGGATTTCCCGCTCCAGCATGTCGGTCAGGGCCCCCACCAGGTCGGTGTGGGCATAGTCGTCGAACTCGCTCAACCCTTCATCGCTGACGATGTCACCGTTCACCCGGGCGGCCGCCCCCACCTTGGCGGCAATCAGTCCCAGGGCCCGTTCCTGCATGGTGCCGGCGTAGACAAAGAAGTAGACCTGCACGTCCTTGCCCTGGCCGATGCGCCAGGAGCGGCGGCTGGCCTGCTGGATGGTGTACAGGCTGTACTCCGTGCCCATCCAGATGATGGTGGGGAACTGCAAGAGGTCGAGACCGGTTTCCACTTTCTTGGGATGGGTGATGAGGACATCGATCCCTTCCTTGATCTGCTTTTCAATCCAGGCTTCACGCCGGTCCGGGTCGGCGGTGAGGACGGCCGCTTGCAGGTTGCGCTCTTTCAGCTTGCTGACCCAATAGGGGGTGATGTCCAGGGTGTTGGTCTGCTGACACAGCAGCAGCACCTTCTCGCCCTGCTCCACCTTTTCCTGAATGAGTTCAATGATGGCTTCCTCTTTGGGGTAGAGGGTGTGGCCGGGCAGGGCCGGGGCGAAGGCGACGACATTTCCATTCCTGGTGGCTACGCCTTTGTTGCGCCAGGGAGAGTCAGGCAGGGTCAGCAGACTGGTGATGTAAGCGCCCAGCAGGGATTTGTCCTTCACCTGCAGCCGTTTGGCCAGCTCGTCGCGCAGCGTCTTCTCGAACTGCTTGTACTGCTGTTCCTGGGCCGGGGCCATGGGGACAACAACGGGAATCTCCTCGTAATCGGGCAGGGCAAAGCCCATGTCCGGCAGGCTGACAAAGACGCAGCTTTCCAGAATCCAGGGCAGCATAGCCGGTGAACCGCCAGGCAGCTCCTTGGTGCGGATGGTGGCCTTGCTGTTGCCGCTGGTCTTGCCGTGGGCGTCGGTATGGGTGGTTTCGATTTCCTGCAAGATGCCGTAGTGGGCAATCCATTTGGTGGCGTTGAGCCGCCGCTGGCCGCTTTCTTCGGTTTTGGTGAAGTGGCGGCGAATAAGGGCGGAGGAGCGGTACAGGAGGTAGAACAGCGTCGAGGCTTTGCCGCCGTACAGCGTGCCGGTGAGGCCCAGCACCTTCGCGGCCGCGCAGCAGAGGCGGTGGTAGGCATAGCCCCGGTCGCTGTCGGCCCCCTTAAACTGGTGCATCTCGTCGGCAATCAGCAGGTCGAGCCTTCCTTTATAGTGGTCGTTGATGTAACTGGCCAGCGGCCAGCGAGCGTAGCCGATGTTTTCGGCCGGCGGCAGGTCCTCCCCTTTGCGGATGCTCTTCTCACGGCGGGCGTAGGCGGCGAAGCTGCCGCCGGTGTGGGCCTGACGGCCGTCGCGCCGCTCCATCTGATACAGGGCCCGGCCACAGGTGGCACAGGTGATCTGCTTTTGCTTAAACTCTTCGGCCGTCAGCAGCGCACCGTTGTCCTGAGCCAGGTCACCGCAGTGGGGGCAGCGCAGGCCGCGCCGCAGCCGGTAGCTGGTGAGACCTTCGCCGGTCAAACGGCCGTTCAGGCGCTGCATGGTGGCTGGCAGCCGGCCGAACTGCGGCCGCCGGCGGGCCTGGCGGTGTTGGTTAATGTTGTCCAGCGACTGCCACAGGAGGGGTTTCTCCGTTTTGACCTGGCCGGCTTTGAGGCGAGGGTGGTGGACGGCCGTGACCTTCTGTTTGGGGCTGCGCTGCTTAAAGGTGGCCGGGCCGCAGGCGTTAAGGGCATGGTTCCAGCCAGTGGCGATGCGGCCGGTGGTCTCTTTCATGATACCGAAGATGGGGCCGGGGGTGGCGAAGAAGCCGTCCACGTCGCGGATGGTCTTCAAAATTTTGGTCTTGGCCGCCGGCCAGACGTGCTGGACCTCCCGCTCCCACTTGGCCACCAGGTGCGGCGGGCAGAGGATGAGGATGTGGTTCATCCGTTTGCCGCCGCTTTGGGCGTGCAGGATGGCGGCCACGGCCGTGCCCATCACCGTCTTGCCGGTGCCCATCTCACCGATGATGTAGGCGTCGTCGGCGCGCTGCAGGCGCAGGGCGGCCGCGGCGGCGGCGTGGGCCTGGGCCGGCAGCAGACCCGGTTTGCCCACGCGGGGGATGTTACGGTGCGGGTTGAGATGTTTGAGGATACGGCCGCAGCCGTTGAGGTCAAAGCGGTACAGCGGCGGATAATCCTCCACCACCTTCTGCGTTAATCTATCCAGCCAGCGGTTGAGGAACAGCTCCAGCGCCGGGCCGGTCAGCTCCTGTATCTCCCCCGTCTGGTGCAATGCCGTGATGCGGGTGACCACCTTCTCCGTGCGCAGGGTGTGGGTGGTGTGGCCTTCGTCATGCCGTTCGGTCTTTTCGCTGACAACGATGGTCTTGTAGGATTGGCCTTTAATCAATAACCGTTCGCTGGCGTCTTCCAGCAGGGCGCCGTTCAGCAGGCCGGCGGCGATGATGCTGACCATGTGCCCCTTTTTCATGGGCGTCAGCGGCGTCAGGCGGTGGCTCTGGTGGGTGTGGGCCGTCAGGTGGACGGCGAAGGCCTCGGTGGTGGCCACCCCATGCCGGGCGGCGTCGGCGATGGCTTCTTCTGGTTCAACGATGACGTTGCGGAAGACCATCTGCGCCGGCGGCACCGCCGGCGGTGGCAGGGTGTAGCGCGGTTCCGCTGCCATTTCCAGGGTTTGTAAGGCCTGGCCGATACGGCCGCCTTCGCGCAGCTGCTCCATGCGTTCGGCATCCGGCATCTGGCGGTGTGGGCGCAGCCGGCCAAAGACCACCACCTGGCGGAACCGTTCGTACTCGCCATCGGGGAAACGGTAGGCGCGCACCTGGTCAAACCAGGCGGTCAGGTAGCTGAGGCTGTTTTTATGCAGCAGCATGTGCTGAGGCACCACCCAGATGAAGACCCCGCCGGGCTGGAGATACTTCCGCGTTTCCTTCAGCCAGCGGTACTCATCACGGCCAAACTCCTTTTGCGCCGGGTCAAATTCGTCGGCCAGCATGTAGGGCGGGTTGCAGTAGATGAGGGTAAAGGCCTCGGCCTGGGTGATGACCCCCAGATAGCTCTGGTGGATGATGCGTTTGGCGGCGGGGATGGCCTCCTGGGTGTCGGCGGGCACGGCCGTGGCCACTGTTTGCATGGCTTTGACCGCCCGGCTGCGGTGCAGTTCGACCCCATATGGTTCCAGGTGCAACATGCGGGCCAAGTCCGCCAGGGCGGCCCCTTCGCCGGCACAAGGGTCGTAAATCCGGCCGCCGTGAGGAGTTGCAATATAAGAGGCAATGATCGAGGTGAGGCTCTCCGGCAAGGGAAAATAACCGGCTTTCTCCACGTTGGCATGTCTCATGGTCGTCTCCTTTTAGTCGAAGCCCAACTGGCGCTCTTTAAGGCTGCTGTAACGGCCGTTGCCGATGATGAGATGGTCCAACAGGGCGATGTCCAGCAGCTTGCCCGTCTGCACCGCCTGGCGGGTGACACGAATGTCCTCCGGACTGGGCGACGGGTCGCCCGACGGGTGGTTGTGAGCCAGGATAATGGCCGCCGCCGGCGCTTCAATCGCCGGCCGGAACACTTCCGCCAGGCGCAGGATGCTGCTGTTGAGGCTGCCGCGATAGATGGTGGGCATACCCAGCACCTGGTTGCGGGTGTCCAGCAAGATGACCCGCAGCTCTTCCTGCTCCAGGTAGCGCATGTGGGGCATGAGCAAGTGGGCGGCGTCGGCCGGGCTGCTGACCTTGTGCCGCTCCTCGGCCGGCGGCGCTTGCAGCCGGCAGCTTAACTCTAACAGCGCCAGCAGGCGGGCGGCCTGGGCCTCGCCGATGCCCCGTATTTTCATCAGTTGGGCTTTGCTAGCCCGGGCCAGCTGGTGCAGGGAGCCAAAGGTAGCCAGCAGATCGGCCGCCAGGCCGGGCGCTTCGGCTGTGCCCAACATCAAGGCCAGCAGCTCGGTAGTGGCCAGGATGCCGGCGCCATGTTGATTGAGACGCTGCAGAGGCCGGTCTTCGATGGCTATCTCCTGAATGCGCCGGGTAATGGTTGTCTGGGTGTAAGGTGTCATGGGAATGCCTCCGGAAAAACAAAAAAGGCCAGCCGCCTGGCTGACCTGTTTGAGGTTAATGTGATTTTTAGAATTAGAAGGTAATGGCCCCCTGGGCAATGCCTTCCGTGATGATGGTTTCCCATCCTTTGTGACTGACGCGGTAGCCCACCCAACCCACACAGTGATAGTCGTCCAGGGGGCGGATGAGTTCGGTGCGTAATCCTTCTGTAAACAGGTAAGCGGCCCACGGCTGCCGCACGGGGATGGAGATGGCTTTGTCTAACATGCCGATGAAGTTGGCCGGCACATCTTCTTCTTGCTGCTGCAGCAGGTAGAAGAAGGGTTCGCCGGCATCCATCTCATTAAAGCTGGCCTGCTTGTGGAGGAGCCACAGCTCCTTCCAGCCCGTTTCCGGCAGCAGCTTCTGCAACTTGACGTGTTTCTTCGCGCCGCCCAACTTAACGTAGACGCCGTGGATGTAGTCCGCTTTGCCGCCGCCCATCAGGGCGGCCCAATTGGCGTTGACGGATTGGGAAACGCCCAGCATCTGGATGGCCACGATGGTCTCGTTTTCTTCATCCAGAACCAGAATGGGGGTGGAAATGAGTGGGGCGGTGCCGATGCTAATCTGCTTCTGGCTCCCGTCTCTAAAGCGTGGTTTTTGCATGTTGGCTTACCTCCTTGAGGTTGGCTACCGCCGCGGTGATATAGGCGGCTGAACTGTCGATGCCGATAAAGTGCCGGCCAAGCGGGAGGGCCTCCTCCCCCACCGTACCCCGGCCGCAGAGCGGGTCCAGCACCATGTCGCCGGGGTTGGACCAGGTGCGGATGTGGTCGCCGGCCAGGCCGGGGGGAAAGGGCGCCGGGTGTTGGCTGTCGCCATCACGACCACGGCCAGCCGTGTACCACCAGATGTTGCCGCGCCGCTTGTGCTTCTGAATGGTGCGCTTCTGGCCGGGTACATAGCCCTGGCGACGGCCGTTGCTGCCGTTGGTGCTGCGGCCGGCGTACTTGCTCGGTTCGGTCAGCCAGTTCACCGTCGCCGGCCGCCCCTTGCTCAGGACAAACATGAACTCAAACTGGGGGGTGTAACTGAGGCGTTGCGCATTGGGTTGGGGGTTGCGCACGGCATAGATCATGGTGTTGACCAGGAAGCCCAGGCTCTTAAAGAACAACACCTGCTCAAAGCTGGTGCCGGACTCGGTGAAGCGGGCCACCTGGTCGCGCACCACCCACACCACCACCCCACCCGGCCGGGTGACGCGCCACAGCTGGGCGGCGATGGCCGGGAAGTCGAAAGTGTACCCCTCATAATCCCGCAGGTCGTCGTAGGGCGGTGAGGTGATGGTCAGGGGGATGCTTTCGGTTTCGATGTGGGCGGCCATCACGACCACGCAGTTACCGGTGAACACCTGCCACATCGTCAGTAGCCCAGGTCGAAGTGTTCGATGGCCAGGCAGTCGTCTTTATCCTGCTGGGCCATGGACTTCCAGGTGGGTACATGCCAGCGGATTTCGCCGGTGCCGTGAATGATGTTCACCAGGCAGACCCACTGGTCTCCTTCATACAGGAAGGCCGCTTTGTCCTGAATATCTGTCTGATAGAGGGCGTAAAGCTGCCGGTCGGGGGTCTCGTAGGTGTGCAGGTTACGGAGGTCGACCCGCCGTGAACGGCCAGGGTTGGCGGCTATGGGGTGGTGGGGCATGCGCTTTCTCCTGGTTGGGGTTGAAGGTAATGGCCCTGGGGGCTGCCACGATAGTTCCAGCGCAGCTCCAGCAAGGTGTCACCATCGTCCCGGATGAACTGGGCCACGGCCTCCACATAGTCGTCCATGTGGCTGAACCAGTAGCCCTGTTCGGCCAGCACATCAAAGAGGCTGGCCTGCTCCCAGGGCTTATCCTGGTGTTGGGTTCTCAGGCGGACTTCTTTGGTTTGTCCACTCATGGGGTTATTCCTTTTAGCGGTACATGCGGTTGATGAGCGCCTCCTGATTAAAGGGCGGCTGCCCCGTCTCCCGCGTGTACTGCTCGTATTCGGTCAGGTACTGCTCTGGCACCGGTTCGCTGTTGAGGTACTGCTTGTGGGCAAAGGCCTTAAGCGGGTCCAGCCGGGTGAGGACGGCCGTGGGTTTGGGCGCCGGCGTGAAGGAGGGTTCCTCCTCTTCATCCAGGTCGGGCAGCCCCAGCTCGTTGACCATCGCTTCCATGGTGATGGCCGGTTTGCCGCCATGCTGGGCAATGCCGGCCAGCAGCAGTTTGGTGCGGGCGGCGGTCAGGAACTCCAGCAGGTCATAGGCCACTTCCCGGGCCTGCTCCTTAAGCAGGACGATGTTCACTTCGGTAGTGGGGCTGCCGGCCGGTTTAACCGCCCCTTCCCCCACCACGGCGCCGGGGCCGGCGTGCAGGCTGATGAACACGGCCTCGCGGCCGCGCCGGTCGGCGCCGCTGCGTATCTTCAGCACCCGGCTCTCCGGCTGGCCGTCGCTGCCGGCGGCGCTGCCTTTGAAGTCGGTGAACTCTACTTTCTTGCCCCAGGCCAGGTCATGGAGGATGGGCCGGACGGTGCGCACATCGACGTAGTGGCGGGCCGTCTGGTTGGCCCCCTCACCCCGTTTGTAATGGCCGGCAAACAGCTTCACCTTGCCGATGCCGGTGGCGTCCAGAAAGTGCAGGAAGGCGGATTGGGTCATGTGGCTGACGATCTTGTCGTCAGGTTTGTTGTCGTTAGGCATAGACTGGTTCCTCCATGGGTTGCACGGCCGCCAGCTGCCGGCGGCGTTTGTCCAGTACGTAGGCCAGGATGTGTTTGCAATACTTCTGGCCGCTGGCCAGCCGCGGCGCCTTCTCAAACTGGTAATCTTCACAGTTGCACAGGTGGCAGTCGCGGACTTGGATGCTGTAGAGGATGGCCTCGTCGGTGGCGCTGAGCACCTGGCTCACTTCCTGGACCAGGTTGCCCGGCCGCGGCGGCAGCACATGACCGTTGGCCGCCAGCTGGGCCGCCTTCCACAGGCGGCTGCGCAGGACGGGGTTCTTCAGGGCCATGTAGCGGGCCATCTGGTACAGAGCGGGCGCGGCCAGCTTGATCGCTTCTTCAACGGCCGCTTCTTTCCCGGCCGGGCCGGGCGGCAGCCGTTCGACGATGTGGCCGTTCTGCTCCACCAGCCACTCGCTGCCGGCGCGGTCGTAGCGGATGACCAGGCCGGAGATTTCTAAGGTTTTGCTTTGCATAGAACATCCTTTCTGCTATCATTAGCAGCACGTTTTTACGACCGAAGCCGCACCAGGAATCTCCCCCTCCTGGTGCGGTTTCGTCTTTCAGGGACTTTTAGTGAGGACTGAAAGTCCCTGACTCGGCAGCGTCGCCCTGGCACATGAGCGTATCTCCGGCTGGCCTCACCTCCTTTGGCTTTTAGATGTGGACGTCAATGCCCACTCACCAGCCCTGGGGCGATAGCCCCGCCAGGCCTGGTTGGCGGGCTGCCAGGTAAGGGCCGCCCGCCCCCCCATCGCTCTCCGGGGGGGTGCGGAGCCAGAGCGATGGGGGGATCAGGCCGGGCGAAGGGTCCCGAACTTTGGCTCCCAGACCCGGCCGGAGAAGGCAAGCCTGACCTGGCGCCAAAGTTCAGGGGCCCGGCCGTGCCCTACAACCTTGGTGCAGATACCGGGGTGCGGGGCCTTGCCCCGCCTACTAAAGACCACAGCCGAGCGGGCACGTTGTCGGGCCTCACACGCGGCGCCGTCGGCATTGGGGACGGCTTCGTGGTGTTTCGGGGAATGGGGTCTTTTAGTTGCACGGCGCCAGCTCCGGATGGCGCTCCAGACGGTGGTGGTGCCGCTCGCCGCCGGCATAGGTGGTGTAGGCTGCCCGCTGCCGGTCGGCCGGGAAGCTGTGGCACAGCTCCTGCAGCGGCGCGGCCATCTCCAGGCAGTCGTCACAGATGACGGCCACCGCCCCGTCCAGGGCCAGACCGCACTGCACACACCCCCACCCCGTGCCGGCCACCGGCGCTTTAAAGGAGAGGCAGACGACGTTGCGCACGTCGGGCTTAAACAACCGGCAGGCGCAGCAGGCCCCCAGCTGGGGATGGTCATGGGTGAAAGTGCCGACTTTGTTCTTCGTGTTCATAGCTGTCTCCTGTTAGTAAAGAGAGTTGGCGGTACTCCCGCCATTGGATGACATGATATTTGTAGGTGTGGTTGGTCAGGTAGGGTTCGGTGATGAGGTCGGTAAACGGCCGTCGCGCTTTCTGCAGCACCTGCACCAACGTGCCGCGCACGACCTCCAGTTCCAGGTCTGACGGGAACGCTTCCGGATGCATCAGGACCAGCCGGTAGACGTTGGCCGCCGGGTTAGGGTTGTAGGCCAGCTTCAGCCCGCCGGACAGGGTCAGGTAGCTTTTCTGGCTGCGGCTGATTAACCCTTCAAGACGAACGGCAAGTACGTCTCGTGTGTGGGTGGCCATGTCTCTATCTCCAGATGGCGGACCTGGCCGCAGATGTGGGGGCAGCCGAAACCTTCGACGTACAGGGTCACCGGCTCCTCGGTGCTGAAGGTGACGGTGGCCGGCGTCCAGGTGAAGACATCCCAGGCATCAAAAAGGAAATCTGGGCTGGTGGTGTGCCAGAGGGTGATCATCTCATCGGCCACATACTCAAAGGTGACGGTGTGCGTACCCGGCCCCAGGTCGGCGACGGGCGTGGCCACGGCCGTGATGTCGACGACGGCCGTTTGCGCCCTGGCTTCGCAGCCGCCGGCCAGGAGCAGGATGATAAGGGTTAAGGGTAACAGGTGGGGTTTGGGCATATGACTCTCCTTGTGTTTGTTGGGTGATTGATTAAAACGGGACATACCCCGGCTGCGCCGGGTGTGTGGGTGGTTCCTCCGGCCAGACGGGATGGCCCTCCACGGTATGCTTCATCGGCAGTTGGGTGCTTTTCCAATAGTTGTGCAGCCCGGTCTGGGTCAGCCAGGCGATGTGATGGTGTTCACCCTGGAAGTAACGTTGGGTGGTGGTCTCAAAGCCCTGGCGACCGATGCGGCGCATATGTTCAACGCCATATTTCTCTACAAGCGCTCGCCCACCCCGGCTGGCGATGCGCCGGCAGTGGGCGGCACGGTCGAAGGGCGCAGAGCCGCTCATAGCTTTACCTCCCGGGCCGGCAGCACACGGCCGTCGGCGGCCAGCATGTATTCCGGCATGCGACCGGTGGCGATGCGGTCGCGAACAATGGATTCCAGCAGGGCCACTTCGTCGGCGGTATAGTCGTATCGGGCCAGGTGGCTGCAGCCGGCGCGGTCGCAGGGGTACGGGTAATGGCATTCCAGCAGGTGGCCGGTGGGGCAGAAGAAGGCCAGCATCGGCGTTTGCCGGCACCGGCAGTGGGGGTTGTCGGCAGGCGGTGGATAGTTCATAAAATTCCTCCGTGACGGCCGTGTCTCGCATCCCGGAGACACGGCCGTTCTTTAACAGTTAACTGCCTGGTTTCCGTGACATGGGGTGCATCACGAAGTCCGGCGCTGCCGTTGGGCACGTTTGCGGCAGGTGGCGTTGAAGTAGCGGCGACGACGGGTACGATCGTCGGGCAAGATGCGCTCACAACCACAGCGGCAGTAATGCTTGTGCCTTTCCGCGCCGGCATTGCTGTTATCCAGAATGTCCCGCGCCGTTGGCGGCGGCCACGGACTGGCGGATGTAGGGGATGGTGGCGGCGTCGGCGGGCGGAAACATCAACACCCAGCGGAAACCGCTGCCCAGGTTGACCTGGGCCCATTGCGCGCCGGCGGGGGCGTCTTCGGGTAAAGGGGGTGGCTCAGTGGTGGTCGTTTCCGGCAAGGCCAGCGGCGGGGGGGAAACACCATCATGCATCAGGCCGAAGTCGGTCAGCATCTTCACCTTCACCCGGCGCGCCAGCTCTTCCCCGATCTCATGCGCCAGGCTGCCGGCGATATCGTCCGTCTTGCCGTCAGCGTCCCGGTACGCTTTGAAGCTGATCTTCCCCTCTAACGCCCGCAGCCAGATATGGCTGAAGGTGTCCGGGTGCAGCAGGGGGTAGAGGAACTTAAGCACCAGGTTGACGATGGCCGCCACCGTCACCAGCCGGGCCGGGGTGGCCGGGCCAAAGACCTGGGCGTCAACGGCCCCCAGGTGCAGGGCGGTGGCCCCGCCCACAAGCAGGAGGCCAAACACCGCGCCCAGGAGGGAGACGGCCATCTGCCCCAGCCCTTCGGCGTCTTTCTGGAAGGCGTACCACCAGTAGATCATGCCGCCTTCAAACAAGACCACGCCCAGGGTGGCCACATAGGGGTTGCGGCTGACATCGTGTAACAGGGACCAGGATTGAAAGCCGGTGAAGGCCACCACCAGGATGGCAAATAGGTAGCCGATCATCTTCAGAATATTCCTTGCTAAGTCGTTCATACGTGTCTCCTTGACGACTGTCTGCTGTTCACCAGACGGTCGCCCTTTGCCAGAGACGGCCGTGTTCCCACTTCGGTGGGCGTTGTGTTACAATCTGCGCACGGCCGTCTGACGGCCTAACTGTGATAAAGGCCAGCCTTCGGGCTGGTCTTTTTTTGTGGGGGTGAGGCCGCTGTGGGCGCAGACAGCTTGCTCACCGGGAAGGGATTCGAGGACAGGGGGCATCATGCACCGCCTTAAGCGTCGGGGCTTTAAGCGCCGCCGAGGCTTTAAGCGCCGTCAGGGCTTTTAAGCGCCGCCATCACCTCCTTCGTCGTTTTCTGCCTCCTCCGCAAAATCTGGAAACAGCGCGAGGGGCAGGAAGGGGGTGCCGGTCTCTCTGGCGCCATGCCAGGCGTTGAGCAGGGGGGTGTAGGGCAGCCAGGGGAAATCTTCGGGCAGGCAGATGTGCTGTGACCGGGAGATGAGGCCTTCCAGCTCCTCCCGCACCGTCAGCCGCTGTTCGTCATCCAGCTGCAGCCAGGCAGCCGCCAGCTTGAGGTAGTCGGCCACCGGTTTCTGGTGGTCCTGCTCCAGCCGCCGCCGGATGTACCCCTGGGGGTTGACAAACTTCTTGGCCAGGCAGTAGAACCAGTAGCCTAACACCGCTTCCAGGGGGAAGCCGGCGAAGTCTGAGGGGATAGGTTCGTCCAGCCCAATGGCCGCCAGGAAGACGGCCGTGGGCGGCGCATGTGCGGAACTTTTCCGCAAATCTGCCGTAACATGTTGCTGTTGCTGTTCATCAATTAATTGATCTCCAACAACAACAGCATGTTTATTAATAGGGGCAAAAACTGCGGAACTTTTCCGCAATTCGGCCGTTTCTGCGGAAGTTTTCCGCAGTTTTTCCCGATTTGCGGAACTTTTACGCAGTTCTGACGGTTGAGATTGTGTGCTCTCAACATGATTTGCGGAACTTTTACGCAGTTCTGGTCGTTGAGATTGTGCGCTCTCAACGTTATTTGCGGAACTTTTCCGCAGTTCTGGTCGCTGAGATTGTGTGCTCTCAGCCACATTTGCGGAACTTTTCCGCAGTTCTGGTCGCTGAGATTGTGTGCTCTCAGCCATATTTGCGGAACTTTTCCGCAGTTCTGAGGGTTGAGATTGTGTGCTCTCAACAATGGTTGTCAAAGGCGGTTGTGTGCCCGCCGCCAGATTTTCAGTATATCCCCGCCATAGGAGAGGTAGGGGGAGTTGCTGCACTTCACTGGTCAACGTCCAACCATTTTTTCGCCCTGGCAGCTGCTGGGTGAGGTTGAGGATCTGAAGCTTCCTCAGGTGACTTCTGGCCGTATCCCGGTTGCAGCCGACATAGTCGGCGACCCGCTGCTCGGATACGGGCAGTTCGGGCCCCAAAACGATCATGGTGATGAGGACGTGCAGGCGGAGGTCGTTAAGGGTTTGCAGCAAGTGTGCGGTTGATTGAAACATGTGTCCTCCTCTTGATTCATCGGGTTTTATTCATCTAAGGGCAGTACAGTTGTGTTATCGGTCAGAAAAAGAAGTAAAATCGTTGCTTGTCATAGCCGGATTACCGGGTAAGATTTAGGATGTGATGCGAATGCGCTACCACTCGCATCACACTTGTGCAGCGGCCCTACCAAGACCGTAAACACCAAATAAAATCAAACTGAACAGGGACTTATGAGCAAAGTCGCAGTAGTTTTTGCTACCAACGCAATCGATTTAACGTTGCCTCCCAAAAACCTCCAGCAAGCGGTGGATGCCTTTCTTGTCCTGCATGTCGGAAAATTGTCTAATTCTTATAGGGAATGGCTGACGCTGCGACTTGGTAACTTGATCAGGTTCCTCGGACCAGATACCAACCTGGACGAAATCGAAATCTGGCAACTGGAACTCTGGTATAGCGAACTCTCGGCCAAGGATACGTTGTTTGAAAACCACCAGTATCGGGAGACGATAGAACGGGGTCTCTCGGCGGAAACGCTGCATGGTTATATTCGTGCCGTGAAGACATTGTGGAACTGGTTGGGAAAACGCCGGTACATCACCAGCAACCCGGCTTCTCTGTTGGAGCCGCCACCGACACCAGAATTGCCACCCCGGGCACCGTCCGAAGCCAACGTGAGGAAGCTGCTGGATTACGCCAGGAGCCAGAGTAAACGAAACTACGCAGCCATTCGTTTGTTACAGGCCACCGGGATCCGGGCTTGTGGCCTGGAAGGATTGGCCTTGAGAGATGTCAATTTGCCCGAACGGTGGGTGTTTGTGAGAGAGAAGGGGCGCGGCGGTCGAAACAAAAGCCGCTATGTACCATTTGATGAGAGGACGGCCGAAGCATTGCGGGATTATCTGCAAAATGAGCGTCCAAAGAAGGCGCCTACTGACCGCTTCTTTGTGTCAGAAAATGGCCGGACAGCCTGGACATCTCACGCACTCTACCAGGTCATGCGCCGCTACTGCTTGGTGCTAGACATCCCGGTTATCAATCTGCACATGCTTCGTCACTTCTTCGCCACGCAAGCGGTGCGGCGCAACGTGAACATTCGTGTGCTGCAGCAATTATTAGGTCACAGTGATGTTCACACGACTGAACGTTACACTAAATTTAACCCCATTCAATTGCATGATTCCTACGATGCTGCGTATACTCCTGATAATGATATAGAAACCTCCACCGGGAGCGGCCTCCACAGCGGTAGTGAATGAGGGACTCATAAGCCCTAGGTCACTGGTTCAAATCCAGTTGGCGCCACTAAAATGCGGAGGCCGCTCCATGAGGGTGGCCTTTTTTATTGTCTGTAGTGCGTAACCTGTGAACGATCATTGGTTTATGATGAACGAGCAACAATGCCGCCATTAACGATGCTAAAAAAGTGGGGCTGGCTCTTTGCCTTACTGGGCGTCTTCGCCGTAGCTGCCTGGGATTGGTATGGTGAGCCGGCACGGCCGTCTGGCATAGCGGCGATGACCGCCCCCATCACCGCTAACGATATCAGCCAGGGCCGATTAAATGCTGTGCCGCCAGCGCCGGGCGGCAGGTGGCGCATCCGCCAGGAGTTTGTCGCCGGGCATGATGGCCTCAGCGCCATTGAGCTGATCCTGGCTCGTAACGGCGAACCAGACCCAGAGGAAGACGGCCGTTTGACCCTCACCCTCTTTGATGAGCACGGCCAGGCCATCACAGAACAGGCACTGCTCACCCGCCATTTCCACCACAATGACACCTATACCTTCGCGTTTCCCACCCAGTTTAACGCCGCCGGACGGCGATATGCCCTGGAACTTAGCGGCAATCAAACAAACCGGTTAACCGTGTGGGGCTATGACCTGGATGTCTATGATAACGGGCAGATGACTCTGATGGCTGCCACCGACGAGCCCGCCCCAGACACGGCCGTGCAAGACCTGCGTTTTATCACGCGCTACCAGCTCACTTGGCGGGCGGCTGTCATGGTTTTGGCCCGGCAATTATGGCACGATGGGGCCATCATCCTGTTGGCGCTTTTGTTTTTGCTACTGCCGGGAGCGCTGCTGCAGCGGCTGCGCCCGCTGCCCTGGCGGCAGTGGGATAGGCTGGCGCAGATGGGGACGGCGCTGGCCCTGGGCACGGCTACATGGCCCCTGGTCTGGTACGCTTTCTCTCTGGTTGGCGGCCGGGTTACCGGCTGGCTGCTGTGGGCGTGGGTACTCGGCGGCTGGCTGCTGGTGATCGTTGGCGGCCGGCGGCGCCTAATCCGTTATTTCCGGAGCAGCAGCCGGCGGCCCACCCCATCCGGCCATCACCTGCTCCTTTTACTCATCCTGCTCAGTGGGCTGGGCGTGCGCCTGCTGGCGGTGCGTGATCTGGCGGCGCCGCCCTGGGTAGACGCCGGTCGTCACGCGCTGATCACGGCCGTCATGGTGGAAAACGGCCGCACCATCACCGATTACACGCCCTTTCTGCCGGTGGTGCGCTTTCCTTACCACTTTGGCTTCCATACCCTTTCGGCCAGCCTGACGCTTATGTCTGGCTGGGAACTGCCACGGCTGTTATTGGTGTTTGGGCAATTGTTGAATGCGCTGGTGCCGTTGACCGTGTACACAGCCGTCTGGCTGATGGTGCGGCGGCGCGGCGCGGCTTTATTAGCCGCCTTTCTGGTAGCCGTGCCCTTCTTCTTTCCGGCCTATTACGCCACCTGGGGGCGGTTCACCCAGCTGACAGCCATGCTGGTGATGCCGGTGCTGCTGGCTTTTACCTGGCTGTTGGTGCGGGGCGGGCGGCGCTGGCAAAGGGGCTGGGTGGTGGTGGCGCTGCTGGCGGCCGGGGTCTTCCTGATCCACTTTCGGGTGTTTATCTTTTACGGGCCATTTGTGGCCGTGTTGTGGCTGGTAAGTGGTGGGCGACACGGCCGTTGGCTGGTGTTGGCGGGCATCGCTGGGGGGCTGCTGGTGCTGCCCCGGGTGTTTTACCTGAACGCCATCACCGATCCCCTAAAAACACTGGCTCATAACTTACCTAATTATAATGAGTTCCCTCTTGCTTATTACCGCGCCGGCTGGGACCGATTTTTTATCTGGCTGGCGGTGACCTTATCACTGCCTGTTTTGCTGGGATCAGGCATCCTCATGCCGGCCACGCTGATGAAGCGAGATTTAAAAGTATTCCCTTTTCCCACGCTCACAAGCGCCTACGGCCGTTGGGCCATGTTTCCCCTGGTGCTGATAGCATGGGTAGGTTTGTTATTTTTACTACTGGCCGGAGAGTATTTGGGGCTGCCCAGCACCTCGCTGGTAAATTTAAACAGCATGTACATCATCCTGTTTTTGCCCCTGGCCATGTGCCTGGGGGTGCTGCTGGATCAAGGGTGGCGTTGGTGGCGGCGAAGGCATTGGCTGGGGGTGCTGCTGGGGTATGTGGCCGCCGGGGGCTGCCTGACGGCCGTGACACTCTTTGGCATTCAACAACAAATCAATATCCTCAACCCGGAAACCATTCTTGTTCGCCCGGCAGACATACCCGCCTACACCTGGCTCCAGACAAACCTGCCCCCTGAGGCCATAGTGGTGGTGAATGCCTGGAAATGGTTGGGCAGCACATGGGCCGGGGCTGATGGTGGCGCCTGGATTGTGCCGCTCACAGGCCGGGCCAGCAGTACGCCCCCGGCCGATTACATTTACAGCCACACTTTGTACCAGCAGGTGAACGCCTTTAATGAAGCGGCTACGGCCGTCACCGATTGGTCTGCGCCGGATACGGCCGACTGGCTGCACCAGCAGGGCTATACCCACATCTTTGTCGGCGCTCGTGGAGGGTTTCTAGACCCGGCGGCCCTGGCCCGCAACCCAAATTTGCAGATGCTGTATGCTCAGGATGGTGTGTTCATCTTTGCCATTGGTGATGAATAAACCCCATTACCACAGTTCTGACCCCGCGTCCCCTTTAAACGGCCCCACCACATCACTGGTAACCCAGCCGCCATAAAAGCCGCCGGGCTGGGGCAGCGCTTCTTCACCATCTACCAGGCAGGCATCCATATACTGGGCATAAAAAGCAATATACATCCCAATATCTTCAAAGCCCATACGTGGTTGGGGATAATACCAGGCAGCAATATCCACCACCTGCTCCCCCACCATAACACCGTAATAATGTGCTTCCCCTTTCCACTCACAAAACGAGGTATTAAAACGGGGAATCAGATGATCCACTTGCACATCTTCCGGGGGAATGTAGTAGACGGGCGGATGGCTGGTTTCCAGCACACGTTTTGCCCGGTGTGTATCGGCAATGGTCGAGCCATTAAATATCACCTGAATGTGTTTATGACTGTTTTCCAGGCGCGGCGGGCGGGGGTAATCCCACACCGATTCCTGGCCCGGTCCCGGTTCAATTCGTTTTAGACTCATGATACGCTCTCCGCCAATCGATAACCGATTGTTGTTTGCCAGCTTACGGCCGTGTCCGGTGCCATACAGCGGCTACAATATCTACAAATGATTGTTCCAGTTCGGTTAGCTGCCGCTCGCGGCGGGTGACCACAATGGCATCCCAGTCAAACTGAAACTCGGGCACATCAAGTTCTACCAGATCAGAAACGTTTGTTAACCGGCGCGGCAAAAACGTCACGCTGTTAGGTAACTGGGCCATAGACAGGGCTGCCGGCAGCGGCACCCGTACTGTTGGCCCGGGGGCTTCACTCATCTGGCGCAAACTATGCAGGTAAGCGTCAAAGGCTGCACCCCAGTGAATGACAATCAGTTGGTACTGCCACAGCTGGGAAATGGGTACGGCCGTGGCCTTTGCCAAAACATGCTCCTGCGAGACAGCCACCACCATCTCATCATGCAGCCGCAATAGTGTCTGGGTTTGCGCCGCATAACGCGGAAAAGCGGCCGCCAATGCCAGATTCACAACGCCATCTAATAACTGGTTTACGGCAAAATCTGAATGACCGGCCTCAATAAATAATTCTGCCTGGGGGTGTGCCTGGCCAAAGCGGTTGACAACCTCAGGCATCAGATAGGTAGCCAGTGAAAACGGGCAGCATACAGCTACCCGGCCCACTGTCCCTTTTTGCGCTTCACGCACGGCCGTGTACCCGGCATCTAAAATCCCCAACGCCCGTTCGGCATAATCCACAAAAATGCGGCCTAACGGTGTTAACTGCACTGGGCGCCGATCGCGGTGAAACAATTCACCACCCAAACTCTGTTCTAACTGTTGAATACGCGCACTAAGTGATGGCTGTGTCAGGTTCAAGCGGGCAGCAGCTCCCGTAAAGCTGCCTTCCCTGATGACGGCCAGAAATGCTTCTAGTTGTCCAAATTCCATTGTTGTGGCCTCGACCTTTTTGTGCAACTTGTACAAATTAGTATAGCGCAATTCTCTGCAGCAGTAGAAGAAGCAGGGGCAAATTTCCTATATTCGTATCTGGCTTGTGTTATACATGTCTTACAACTAGACGATGACGGCACATTGTTTAGGCTGGATAGTTTCCGGCGATAGCCATGGAAGTGCGTGGCTACAATGTTTAAGTCGATCAATAATAGGTACTATCTATAGTTATCATAGTTAACATCGCCTTGAGACTATAATACAACTGTGATAATCTCTTGCCTGATGGTCTCATCTCCACCATCGGGAGGCAGCAGATATGAGCAAGCGCATTTTATATGTTGAAGATCACCCCAATAACCGGCTGTTAGTGCAGCGGATTGTGCAGGCAGAGGGTTTAGAATTTTTGGGCGCTGTGGATGCAGAGACAGGGTGGCTCACGGCCGTGAGTCAACAACCCGACCTCATTTTTATGGACCTGCATCTGCCCGGCAGCGTCACCGGGTTTGACCTCACCCGCCGCATCAAACAACACCCCGCGCTCAGCCACATTCCCATCGTCGCCCTGACCGCTTTTGGCAATGATGAAGCCGAACAGGCCGCTTTAGAGGCTGGCTGCCTGGATTTTCTACGTAAACCGGCCGACATTCGCCAGATTCGCGCCGTCTTGCACCAATACGTGGGCGAGCCGGACCACATCGGGCACGTGAACACGGCCGTGGCCTGCGCCTTTATCTAACCCATTGCCGATTTAATGGGTCATAAACCATTAACCATGAGCTACTTATCTCACCTTGAATGCTCCCTGACCGGGCAGACTTATGATGCCGACCACCTCATTCGCCTCAGTGAAGCGGGGCAGCCCCTCCTGGCCCGGTATAATCTTGAAAAAGCGCGGGCCGAATTGGACCGCGATGCCCTCATGCGCCGTCCCTGTGACATGTGGCGCTACCGCGAAATGCTGCCTGTGCGGGACCCCCAATGTATTACCACGCTGGGCGAAGGTGGTACACCCATCCTTAAACTGGACAACTTGGGCAGCCACCTGGGGCTGCCGCATCTCTACTTAAAAGATGAAGGGCAAAACCCTACCGGCAGTTTTAAAGCGTTGGGGCTGGCTGCCGCTGTCAGCCGGGCGCGTGAATTGGGCGTCACCGAGTTTGTCATCCCCACCGCCGGGAATGCCGGTGGGGCGCTGGCCGCTTATGCTGCCCGCGCCGGGCTGCGCGCCCACGTCTATATGCCCCAAGATGCCCCTTTGATCAACATCAACGAAGTCCAGGTGACCGGCGCCGATTTGCACCTGATCAACGGCCTGATCAATGATGCGGGGCGTGAAGCCGCCACTGATGCCGCCGCCGGCGGCTGGTTTGACGTCTCTACATTAAAAGAGCCGTACCGTGTCGAAGGTAAAAAAATCATGGGGTATGAGCTGGCCGCCGCCTTTGAATGGGCACTGCCGGACGTTATCGTTTACCCTACCGGCGGCGGCACCGGGCTGATTGGCATGTGGAAAGCGTTTGCAGAGATGGAAGCCTTGGGGTGGATTGGTTCCCATCGGCCACGCATGGTCGCCGCCCAGGCCGATGGTTGTGCACCGGTGGTCAAAGCGTTCCATGAAGGGTGGGAAGCCACCGAGCCGTGGGAAAATGCCTCTACACTGGCCGGAGGGCTGCGTGTACCGGTCACCATTGGCGGGCGCTTGATGCTGCAGGCATTGCGGCAGAGTGATGGTACGAGCGTAGCCGTGTCTGACGGCCGTATCTTCGAAGCCCAACAACTACTGGCCCGCACCGAAGGCATCTTTGTCTCTCTGGAAGCGGCCGCCACGGTAGCGGCCGTGCAAGACCTGGTGGCCCAAAAGTGGGTTCACCCTGACGAACGTGTGCTGGTCTTTAACACCGGCAGCGGCCTGAAATACCGACTATTGCTCTCCTGAGTAGATGCACAAAATGAAAGAAACGATGGAGAAAGTGCACAACTGCTTGATCTGGAAATCAGCCTGAATCGGTTGAAGCGCTTTTATGGATGTCACCAATCTTTCATGACATCTTTGGGGTCAATGCCAAGACGGGCCATCATGGCATAATCGGGCGACTTTTTATGGCATGGCGGCACATAGAGCGTCGATAGAGAGGAAACAGCAGCTTGTGGCAGCTGATGAAGCGGAAGAGTCTGTATCCGTGGGCTGTAGCGAGGTAAAGGGGATGCTTCATAGACCGTGACAAGATGTCTTGGGGGATAATGGTGTTGTAAAACCTCGGTTAAAATCTGAAGGCCCTGCTCTTTTCGTTTATGCGGCTCTTGCATATTCCCCACAGCCCCAATTTGCCACACGATGAGATGACTGCTGGTGTCTATTTGTGGATGAGTGATAAGAAAGTCGGTTGCTTCATAGGATTGACATCCGTATGTGGCCGGGTCTATATTCAAGTCGGCAAATAAGCAATCTTCAGCAGAGATACCAGGGCACATCCAGGCACGAAAGCCTTCAGCCCGTGCCTGTTTAATGGCTTCATGGGCGGGCAAGACAAATACACCAGGGTGCCCATAAAAGACAGCACATACGTTAAGCCCCAGGCGTACGGCCGTAACAATATGCTCAACCATTAATTGGTAAGTGTCAAGCCGGCGCTTATGTCCTTTATAGAGGGAGCTGAGAGATTCCGCTGTGGGGTTTAGGGCCTGCATCCACGCATCTCCCAATTGGTCAGGGATGGTATAGAAAACCTTGTCTGCCTGGCGGATCACGGACTCCGCCTGGGCTGTCATATGGGTGGTAACTTGGATACCTGTGCCGACAACGACCAAAACACCTTTGCTCATCTCCTGTGGTTCCACCACTTACTCATGCCTTCTCCCCTGTATGAATGCCAAATTCAAACGACTTTAAGCCATTCTCATTCAATTGGGCCTGGTAGCAGGTTTGGTTGTCACTGTCCATGAGATACAAAGTCGTGCGTGTGTTGGTCGCATCGTAGCCGGTATTACTCATGGTGAGATTAGTGTTGAGTTGGGTACTCAAGCTAGGGGTCGGATCATCCGGCTGTGCCTGGGTATACAGAATCCAGCGGTTGGTATTCAGTTTATTCCCTTTGTTATCATGTACATCGATCTCAAATTTCTTAGTAATTGACTTAGTATCAGGACAGGTGTTGACTTTATCGCCCAAGGTAAACTGCAAACGATTGAGAAATAGCTCTGTACCTTCGTTAGGGTTGATGGCAAGATGGTCAATGCGTAAAAAAGCATTTCTAATGACGAGGACACTACCAACATCAATTTCTTTGCTATCAGCGACAGCAATGGGGTAGCCGGGTGTGAGCGAGAGTTGACCATCAGATGAAATGATAGGCGCTTTGGGTGTCTTGGTCCAATATTGGTGTACAAGCGTGGCATCGTCATCTGAAACATAAAAACCACCGGGTTGGGTTGAAAAAGCAGAACTCATTTGGGTTATCTCCTTTTACGTAAGATACGTTTCTATTAACATAACAAATAGTTTGTCTTCATCTACCTTGTCCATAGGCTGTAGGGCAATGGGATGTGGTAAGTTTTTCTGCCATTGCCTGGCTTTGTTGTGCGTTGTCCAATCCGCTGCCGGGTGCTGTTGGATGAAGGCATAGGTTTTTTGGGTGGTTTCTGAGGGCAGCGAGGCCACCTGGGTCATCTCCAGTAAAATTGCGAGCATGATGGGTGTTGCCTGGGCAGAAACGGCCGTTTGCAATGCCTGCCGCAAATAACCCCGTGCCTGCGCCAGCTCTTGCCAGGCGATCATAAGCGCGCCTAAATTTTTTAATGTTTCTGCCCGTACTGATTCTGCCTGGCTTGTATGACTTAATGCGAGAGCTTTTTGCAATGCTTCATGGGCCTCATCGTATTGCCCTTGTGTTAAATACAAGAGTCCTAAATCGTTCAGGACCAACGCCATGCCCGCTTCATGTTGGATAGTCTGACAGAGGTGATAGCTTTCCTCATAGTAGCTTTTGGCCCTGGCGAAGGCTTGTAAATGATACGCCGTTTTGCCTAAAAAACGTAAGGCATGGGCAATACCCCATTGATAATTTAATCGTTGGTACAGGTGCAAACAAGCCGTGTGATTGGCTTCTGCTTTTCCATAATGTCCCAACGCTTGTTCCACTGCACCTAGTGAAAGCAGTAACAAAGCGTGATTGTGTTCTTCGCCTAATTGTTGGGTTAGGGGAATGGCTTGTGTCAAGTAGGCTTGTGCTTCCTGGTAAAGACCTTGACGATAGGCAATGAGCCCAAGTAAACGGCCACACAGGGCTATTTCATGGAACGCTTGCATGGGCTCGGCATAAGCCAGGCTTTTTTGTAAAATGAGTTTGGCCTCATTTGCCTGCCCTAACATATGGGTAAATTCTCCCTGACGTGCCAGCAGCTTCGCTAAAATCGTTTGCGCTTCCTCTGTGGTGGCGTATGGTGCTAACGCATCGGCGGCCTGCTGAAAGAGCTCTTGACCGGTACTATAATAGGAACGCACCATATGATAACAATACAAACTATGCAGGCTTTGTTTGAGCGCATCCAGGTCTTGTGTGCGGCCGGCTATCTCCCATGCCTGGCGCACGTTAGCAATGTCTTGTTTGATGCTGTTGAGTGTCTTCTCTTGTTGGGCATCGAAAAGATGCGGCTCTTGTTGTTGAAGCCAGCCCGCGTAGTAATGACAATAGCGACGCATGGTTTCTGGCTGCAGTTCTGAACTGGAGCTTAATTTTTCGCTGGCAAATTGGCGCATGAGTTCGTGTAGGGTGTAACGGCCGTTTTCTTCCAGTCTTAGCAGTGACTTATTGACCAACCCGTACAATGTAAACAATGGCGCCTGTGTCACCGCCTGCACCGCCGCCAGTGTAGCCCCACCGCGAAACAGTGAACATTGGGCAAATGCTTGTTGCTCGGCCGGTGATAGGAGGGCCCACGAATGCGCAAAAACCGCCCGTAAACTACGGTGCCTGTCATCTGTATCTCGTTGCATACTGGTTAAAAAATCAATATTGCTTTCGATCTGCTGCGCAATCTGATGGCAAGGTAATAAACGTATCCAGGCAGCCGCCAATTCAATACCTAACGGCATGCCTTCAACCAATTGGCAAATTTTAACAACATCTTTTTCTTCAACAGTGGGCGCAAAGTCAGGGCATAGTTGACGCGCCCGCTGTATAAATAGCTGCACACTACTGAACATCGCCGCCGGCATTGTAGTAGAGGGGTCGGGCACCGGCAAACCATGTAATGGATAAACCCACTCCTGGTGTAGATTCAATACCTCCCGGGATGTGATGAGCAAATGAATGTCCGGCGCAGATTGTAATAACGACACAATCATATCAACGCCATTCATAAGATGTTCAAAATTATCCAACACCAGCAAAATCTTTTTGTGCTGTAAATAACGAATGAGCTGCGCCTGTGGTGTATCAGGTCCATGCAAAGAAAGGGACAGGGCTGTTATGATTGTGGGTAAAAGTTGGTGTACAGAGCGGAGTGGCGCCAAATCTATGTAGTAAATCCCATCTGTAAATGCCGCTGTTAACTGCCTGATAACCTGTAAGGCCAGGCGCGTTTTGCCAATGCCCCCTGTGCCGGTAATGGTCACTAAAGGGTATTGTGAGGTTGTCAGGTGGTCAGCCAGTTGTGCCATTTCTGCTTGCCGCCCAACAAAGGAGGTGGCATACACAGGTGCATGATGTACGGCAAATTCTGGACCGGGGGTTGCCACTTTTAGCGGCTCTTGGGGTGGGGCAGAGGATTGATGTTGAACTTGTTTGTGCAAGGCAACGATTTCGTCGCCAGGCGCGATGCCTAACATTTCTATTAGGGTGTGCTGACAGATGTCAAACTGGCGTAATGCGGCCGCTCGTTGACCCGTTTGGGCGTACAGCTTCATGAGGTGGTAGTGTGCCGGCTCATGCAGCGAGTCCACATGCACCCAACGACGGGCATAAGGTATGGCCTGTGCCGATTGACCATTTGCTTCCATCCGGAGGATGATTGTGGCTAATGATTGTGCCAGTTCTTGGCGCAAATGCTCTGTTTCAAAGAACTGCCATTCGTCAAATGCGGGACTATCTGGCAGGGTGAAACCGGCCAGGAAATCGTCACGGTAAAGTGAGATGGCGGATTCAAGCGCACTTACGTGATCAGGGGTGTCTGTTTGGGCATTTAGACGTCGAAATTGATGCACATCAACCTCTACATCCCGGTCCCAGTTTAACCCCACTGCCTGGCGATCGACGGTTAGCCAGTCAGCCCCTATCACTCTTTTTAGTAAGGATAACGTATTCCTGAGTGACGTGCGGGCACGTTGTTGGTCAAATTGAGGCCAGAGCAGCGCGGCCATGCTGTCTCGGCTGTGTATGTCGCCCGTGACGGCAAGGTAGGCAAGCAGTGCTACCGCTTTACGCGTCTGAACTTGAACGGCCGTTCCGTTCCGTTGGATTTGTGGCGTGCCTAAAAGCAACAGCCGCAACTGCCCCATGTTGTTTCTACCGGTTTGCATTTTGCGCTTTATTTTACGCCTTTTTTTGCGATCGTGTTACGGCCGTTTTCTATAATGCCCTCATGCTTAACACAGTTTCTGCCCCCGGCTGGTGTGCCAAGAGAGCTTAACTGCTGTTAGTTAGGGAGTTCGACGTATAAACTAAATACCTACATTAGGAGAGAAAAAATGAGCATACAAACAACAGCTGTTTACCGGATTACAAACAAAAAAAGCAAAAAGGTCCTGATGGTAGCGAAGGACAGCACAGAAGATAAAGGCAATATCTACCAGTTTACGTGGACTGATATAGACAGCGAAAAATGGCAGCTTTGGCCGCTGGACGATGAAGGGTATTACAAAATTGTAAACTTAAATAGCGGCCTGGTGATGGAAGTGGAAGGCGCCAGCAAAGATAATAAAGCCAATGTGCAACAATTTCACTGGAAAGGCGAGGACCATCAAAAATGGCGGCTAGATGATGTGGGCAACGGTTATCATAAAATTGTTAACAAAAAAAGCGGCAAAGTGCTGGATGTGGTGGATGCCAGCACAAACGATAAAGCCAATGTACAACAGTATGACTGGCATGATGGCAGTAATCAGAAATGGCGGATACAGCAAGTAAGCGAGGCGTTTGCTTCGGGTCAATGGGTTGTGGGTGTTAGGGAAAATCGCTACCTGAGTCAAGATGAAAAGCGGCTCAAACCAGATACGATTGTGGGTAAGATCGGCTCCCAGCAAATGGTAGCGTTTCATTTTGTGCGCCAAACGGCTGAAGGCAATCGTGTTGTTGAGGTTGTTTTCCCTGAAAATGACCGGCTGCTGGCCGTCCAGGGTAATAAAGTGACGCTTACAGGCAAGAACCCTGAAGATAGACCCGTATGGACCATGATCGATGAAGGCAATTACCAGTTCTCGCTGCGCACAGACGGCACAACCTACCTGGGTTATGAAGAAAAAGGGGATGACTTTGTATTGACGGATCAGCAATCACGCCAGATTTTCACGCTGCTTATCCGGGCTGTAGATGGTGCCGAAGAGGTAGGATCACTCTTGCCAGGGGAGATGGCTTTGTATGAAGATGAAAACTATGGAGGGAAGGCGTTTGTGCTTCATGGCGAATTTCCTGAATTTAAGCAGTTTGGGGCGATGGATGATATGGCTTCTTCCATTGCCATAGGGCCAGATACACTCGCTACGGTTTACCATAGAAATAATTATGACAGCGCTGGCATGGAGGTGTATGATAATATCCCGTCACTCAAAGACACGGCCGTTGGGCGCCATACCATTTCCTCGGCCAAGGTCTATATCGCTTCGCAACAACCATACAAAGGCAACTGGGCCATACAACTCACAACCTCCAGCGATTACATCATTGTAAACAAAAACAGCTTTAAAGTGCTACATGTAGCTGGAGGCAGTAAAGATAAAAAAGCCAATGTTGATCAGGATAACTGGCGAAATATCACTTCCGAGATGTGGCAGCTTGTGCCAGTGGAGGATGGATATTACCAGATCGTCAACCATAACAGCCGCAAAGTGCTGGATGTAGAGGGGGCCAGCATAGAGAATAAAGCCAATGTACAGCAGTATGACTGGCATGACGGTGATAATCAAAAGTGGAAAGTGGAACCGGTTGCCGGTGGATATCACCAAATCATCAACAAAAACAGCGGCCTGGTGCTGGATGTACATGATGGCAGCACAAGTGACCATGCCAATGTGCAACAGCATGAATGGACAGGCGCGGACAGCCAACTGTGGATGCTCATTACCCTTCCCAAATATCTACGGGGGGAAAGTGATCATGACAAGATCCGAACAGATGGTCACGTACATGACACAACCGAGTTTCAAATTAAAGATAATGGAGACGCCGGAGACAACCGCCGCAAAGTGCATATCAAATATCCCAAACAGGGGTTGTATGTGGGCATAAGTGATGGAGGGCTGCGAGCAACCAAAGATAAAACACAGCTTATTCTGGCCGAAGAAGGGTTACGGCAATTCTCGTTACAAGACCCTGACTCCAATAAATGGGTTAAATATCATGCAGATAAAGACCATTTTGACATAGGTGAATACAACGACCGGGAAATATTTCACCTAGCCGTTAAAGTAGCCGAACATCATTGTTTGGTGGGTGCTTTAGAAAACCAGGAAGTTGCCTTTTACGAGAAAAGCAATTATCAAGGTAAAACCTGGGTCTTGCATCAAAAATATGCCGACTTTTCCCAGATCCCTGATTTTCATGATGAGGTCTCCTCTTTGCGGTTAGGGCCGGGAACCAATGCAACCTTGTTTACCGAAGATTTCTTTGGCGGTAAAACAGTGAATGTGATGACCCCTATTGCCAAACTAGACTCAAACACGATCACCGGTAAATCAATTCACGCGATGCATGCTTTTACTATAGAACCACCGGAGGGTGCTGGGGTAACTGTTATGAATGCCCTGAGCGAAGATTATCAGTCTGCCGGTAAAGGTAAAGTAAAAAGTTATAGTACATACCGGAGCATCATCCAGTTACCCGTTGATGTAACAACCGTTGAGATCACCGCCACCCAAGAGACTAAAATAAATGTGGGGGGCAAAGATCACAAAATTGATGCCGTTAAAAGTGTTTCTGTGGTGCCAAACCACCTGTCCCAACTTGTTGTGACAGTCAAGCCAGATAAGTTAGGGCTGCCCGGCTTAAAAATGCACACAGACACCATGCCGCTTGACGAATTTTTTATGGTGTACCCCGACCAGGACGCCCACGAACGCCTGGCTACTATGGAAGATCGTGCCCTATGGCAAGCCAAAGTGGATGGGAAGCACATCGTTGATCGTAAGACGTATACGGCGCAGGATATTGATAGTGTGCAGAATGGCATGGTGCAACTGAGCCAGCTGCTGAGCTACGATGAGACCCGATTTTCCCTTGGGTCACACCATATGCGCTCTGTTGATGCCGGGAAAATGGCCGATGCACATTGGCTGCTGGACCTGGGTGCAACACCCAAATATCAACCTCTTAGCCTGGATGATGCTTTGCAAATCAATCAGGAAGCTGTCGAATTTGCTGACCTGGATGCGCAGTTAGCGCAGACAACCTGGTGGGAAAAATTTAAACAAAACGCCATTGATGTGACACACATTGTCATCCACACTGTTAAGCAAAAATTAAGCAGCGGCATCCAAAAAATCATCAAGATAGCAAAAGCGACCATTCACTTTATTGAAGATGGCGTCCATAAAGCGGTGCAGTTTACGGTTCAACTGGCTGAACAGGTGGGTCAACTTGTGGAAGCGATCTTAGATAAGATAGGTGTTGAGCTCAAAAAGTTTATAGACTGGTTGCAGTTTGTCTTTGATTGGGATGATATGTTGGTGACACAAAAGATGATAGTGCAGGGGGTGCGTAAGTCTTTAGATATCGTCATTAATAATATTGACGATGCAGAAAAGAAATCTGACGTGTTCTTCAAAGAAGTTGGAGATGATATTGAAGATAAGTTTGATGCTGCCATCGACAAAATTACCGGCAATCGTTCTGCCCAGGTTCCGATGGTTTCTTCTCACAAAGCCTTGAGCGGCGCCAGCGAAAAACATGCATGGTTTATGGCAAAGCTTGTTGAGCACAGCCCCCATGCCAGCATAGGTGACATGAAAACGACTGAAAAGAGTAAGGTGTCATCTTCCCTCCTTGATAAGTTAGAAAACCCGATAGAAAAAGCAATCGATGATCCGAAGGTGCAGGCAGCCTTTAACGACGCGTGGCGTTTTTTGTCACCACTTAATGTCAATGATGAACGTACGCCGAAAAAGTTACTGGCTGGTCTATTGGAAATTATCAAAGGCATCGCTGAGTTCTCGATAGATGTGGTAGGCGCACTTGCACATGATTTATTCGAAATCATGAAAGCCGTACTAGGCGAATTAGAGGATGTGTTGACTACACCCTGGCATATCCCTTTTATCTCTGATCTTTACGCACATATTACCGGTGGTGAAGAACTGACATTCCTCAATTTGATTTCCTGGCTTATGGCCATCCCGGCTACAGTCGTCTCTAAGATTTTGACTGGTAAAGCGCCGTTTGAAAAATACACCAAACTGGCCCTGAGCACAGACTGGGAGGCAATAAAGGCGGGGTATAATGTTGCGGTTTATAATTCAGGTTTTCTGACATTAGCGCTTTTAACACCTGGGGCTGATTTAATCGGAGGCCTTTGGGGGTTAATAACATCCCCTGGGAAGGATCCGCTGAAAGTCCCAGGATTTACAACATTTTTGGAGCTACCAAGGCCTAAGCAAATGGTTGCCAGTGTATTTGATTGGATTATCATTGGCATCGAGTGGATGCAATGGCTTTCAACGCTGGTTGCCAATTTGATCACTAAATTTGTAGAAGGCAAAGAGGTGAGTCTTTATGCATGGCTTTTGTTAGCAACAGGCGTTTTTCCCTTCTTAGATACTGGTTTTAAGCTATTTGGCGGGGGCACGCTTTTCTCAGATCCATCGTGGCTGGCACCTTATCTGGATACGGTTTTAGGAACGGCCGCTGTTGCGCTCATCGTCATTATCGCTGTTAAAGAGGGGTGGCAGTGGTATGAGTATGTAACGGGTATAGCTAGTGTACTCCCGGAATCTTTGCAGTTTTTGAGAATTGCACAGGTGGAAGAAGGTAGTGAGATGATTAGCCTGGGTGTGTTAATGGCGGCTGATCTTGTTTTTTTTGAGACAGCCTATGCCTTTTCCATGTTCCCATCTACAACGTAATGAAGGGTTTAGGGGGCAACCATGATGGTTGCCCCTGCTCTATACCAGGTCAGCCATGTATCTTTCTTATCAATTGTACCCAATCAATCGGCCATCATTTTTTAACCAAAGAGTGGGTAAAACACAGCCGATTACTTGAGTCAATCGCACAAAACGGGTGCGCTGGATTGGCGAAAGCTTTGTGCGGTTTACCTAACATAAAATGTTCCATATCCACAATGAAACCTGGCTTGACACATTTCGGCAAAAGGGATTTGCTGGTAAAGGGATTGGTATTGGCCATCTGGACACAGGGGTTGACATAACGCATCCGATTTTGCGGGGCAAGGTAGCGGCATTTTGTTACTTTGATGAAGACGGCACGGCCGTTACCACACCCTCCCCCTTTGACACCGGTGAACACGGCACCCAAACAGCCAGCCTTATTTGTAAAGTAGCTCCAGAAGCCAGGTTGTATACCGGCGCTGTCATAGAGGGAGGCAAGGAAATCTTGCGTATCTTGGCCGGGATGGAATGGCTTTTGCAACATGATATCCGTATTCTCTGCATGTTATTAGGTGTGCCGGGGTATAACCCCGTTTTTGCCTCGGCAGTGGCTCAATTTAGAAACCGAGGGATACTGCCCATTGCCCCCGTCGGGAACGGGGGCATAGGCAAAAGCCGCTCTCCTGGCAATTACCCTGGTGTACTTTCAGTAGGTGCCGTGAATAAGGAGGGGGATGTACCCGCTTTTTCCGGCAGCCAGCATTTTCGTCGCGCTGATGATGTACAAAAGCCTAATCTGGTAGCCCCTGGATATCAGATTAAGGTAGCGCAAAAAGGAGGTACTACTTCATTGGCTAACGGCACTTCGATGGCCGCCGCATATGTAGCCGGTGTGGCGGCTTTGTTGTTTCAGGCAAAACCCGATGCTTCGGTTGCCGAAGTTGAAGATGCACTCATGGCAAGCAGTACACTGCCTGATCCAGATTTTGTCCATCGGTACGGGAGAGGTATTGTAAATCCTTTAGCCGCATTGGAGAAACTGCTTACATGAGCCAATTTATTGATCCTTATTTACAGAATTTATTGCAGCAGAGGCAAATGGTCGATCTTGTTGAGGCCGTTATTGGGGTAGAATCACGTTCAAACGACCACCATAAACACGATGCCCTAGTTCTTTTATTAGCTCGGCTGGAAAATCAGTTACCAGGGGAACTCAAAAAGGTACGCTATATGCCCGATTTTGACCTGGCCATTATTGAAGCTACCTGCCAGTTTTTGCAACTGGCTTTAAACGAATCAAGGCTTCAAGTAGCAAGTGCTGTGAAGGTAGAATTGGTTTTGTGGGATTAGACACAAGCAGGAGAGTGCCCGTACAAGATGGGGATGTCTGTCGGACGGCTGTATCCCCCCTTCCCCAAAATTGGCCCCTTCCTAAAATTCGTTGTACCCTTCCGGCAAAATTCCTTAACTGGAGGCAGCCATGACCGATCTTGTTTTAACCCGGCAGCGTGACACCATCTTTGAAATCATCCTCAACCGGCCTGATAAGCGTAATGCCATTAACGTAGCGCTTTTCCAGCAGTTTGATGAAGCGGTGCAGCAGGCGAACCGTACCCCTGGCCTGCGCGCTGTTTTTATTCGCGGCGAAGGTAAGGTATTTTCGGCCGGCATCGATGTGACCGCGCTGCTGGGCATGGCCGACCATTACGGCCCCCACTGGCAAACGCGGATGCGGGCCGTCACCGATGATTTTCAACGGGTGCTGACGCGGTTGGAACGGCTGGAACTGCCCACCCTGGCGCTGCTGCACGGCCACTGTCTGGGGCTGGCCATGGAGCTGGCGCTGGCCTGTGACCTGCGCCTGGCGGCCGCAGGCACCATCATGGGGCTGCCTGAAACCCGCCTGGGCATGATCCCAGACGTGGGCGGTACCACCCGGCTGGTGCGGCTGGTGGGCCCCGCTCGTGCCAAAGAACTCATCTTCACCGGCCGCCAGTTTGAGGCAGACGTAGCCGAGCGTTGGGGCATTGTCAATGATGTGGTTCCCGCCGATTTGCTGATAAGCAAAGCGGAAGCACTGGCCGCCGAGATCAGCCAGGCCGCGCCGCTGGCCGTGGGCATGGCCAAGCGGGTGATCGACGGCTTGAACGACAGTGACCGCGGGCTGATGTTGGAAGGCTGGGCCCAAAGTCAGCTCTTTAATACAGAAGACTTTCTGGAAGGGGCTCAAAGTTTTATGATGAAACGCGCCCCACAATGGAAAGGACACCAACAACCAGGCGGCTGATTTATGATCGCCGGTATGTGAGTATTAAAAGTCCGGCAAAAATGAGCCCCATACCGGCTAGACTAGGCCAGGTGACAACTTCGCCGAGTAAAAAGAGTCCCAGAAGGGCAGCCGTCAAGGGTTCAGCCAGTGAGAGGGTCACGGCCGTGGCCGCCGCCACCGTCACCAACCCTCGTGTATACCACAAATAAGCCAGCGCCGTGGCCACCAACCCTAATTCCAGGGCCACCGCCAGGCCACGTGGCTGGGCCAGCCAACTTATGTCAACAAAAATCAGCAGCGGCAGCAGCAGCAGCGCCCCCAAGCTAAACAACACGGCCGTGACCACATCTGGTGGCTGGGCCGCCAACAGTTCCTTGGCAGCCAGGGCAAAAAGAGCATAACTGGCGCCGGCACCTACGGCCAGCAAAACGCCACCAGGGGCAACGGCCGTATCACCACCAGACAACGCCAACAGGCCGCACCCGGCTACGGCGCACCCGGTGGCCACAAACCAGCGCCCTGACGGCCGCTGCCGCCATAAGCCCCATGACAACAGGCCGGCCATGACCGGCGCACTGCCAATAGCCACCATCGTGCCTACGGCCACCCCGGTACGGGCTACCCCGGCAAAGAAAAAAGGTTGGTAGGCGGCAATGGCCAGAGCCCCTACAAGCAGCGGCCGTTTGGGCCAGGCCCGGCCGTGACCCGGCCACCCACCCCGCCCCCAAACCCACAGCAGCAGCGCCGCCCCACCTATGGCCAGGCGCACCACGCCTACTGCCAACGGCGTCGCCCCCGCTGGCGCAAACGCCTGTGCTGTGCCCGTAGTACCCCACAATACGGCTGCTGCCAGGACAAATCCCTGGCCGTTTCCCTGGCCGTTTGCCCGTTTCATCTAGACGCGCCTACGCCCGGCGCTTTATCCTTTTAGGTAAACCGCACAAAGCTTTCACAAATCCATCGCCACAGTTTTGGGCGGTTTCCTCGAGTAATCGGCAACACCTAAAGCGATTTTAAGTTTAAATTATTGTCGCCGATTACCCAACCACTTCTGCGAATAAGGAACGGCATAAAGAAACAGACCGATCACGGCCGTGACCAATGTATTAACAATCAATCCGGTGGCCGGGTTTTGAACGGCCGTAAACACCATCAACGTCAGGTAACCCAAAAAGAAGATGGGCAGCGCCAGTATCGCCCAGTCCGGCGGGTTATCCCGGTTAAAGCTGCGGAAGTAGGGGGCTACCAGGGCTATAGCCACCATCACCCACACCACCAGCAGTACCGCCTGGAGCCAAAGGCGCTCTACCGGCTGTACCGCTACTCGTTCAAAGATAGCCAGGGCCACAAACAAGATCAGTAACGAGACTACCATGACACCTACCAGCGTAAGCAGTTGGCGAATGATCCCCTCTGATTCTGGGGCGAAACGGTGGTCGGCGGCGCGCCAAACATAGGAAAAGGCAGTGATCACCACCAGCCACCCAAAAAAGTTGCCCAGGGGAATGCCTAACCAGGGGCCTGGCGGTGTCCATACCCAGTACCCTAAGGCGGCAGCAATGGGATCCATACACAGGTCAATACTGACGGCCAGCAAGCCATCCAGCCACGGCCGTCGCTCCCAGGCAAAGCCAAGTTTATTGCTGGTCTGCATGGCCACGTAAAAGATCATGCCCCAACTTACGCTGACAGCCAACGGCACGCCCCCCGGCAGCATAATGTGAAACTGGCCGTAATAATAGGCATGATACTGCCGGATGTCCGTAGCCTCCAGCAGATAGCCATAAACGAAGGCCATGACCAGGGTAAGGAACATATAACGTCCTTGCCGCCCGGCATAGGTCAGCAATATGAGGGTTAACACATAGGCGCCAATTTCAATCCCGGTGAAATACCAGGGGATGGATGATGAGAACATGGAACCTCCTGTTTTTAGTTATTGGTAAATGATACATCGGGCTTGTTTACAATTAACTTGGTGTTTTAAAGTGATCAGTTGTCAGTTGTCAGTGATCAGTTGAGTGTTCTTCTGAACTGATCACTGGACACTGATGACTGATTACCTGGCAAAAGTCCAGCGTTGTTTTTAGACGAACCCATAGATTAGGGATTATTGATCACGGATTGCCTTCACTTGTGCCAGGTCATACTGGCAGCCCAACCGTTCAAAGATGTGTGTGGCTTCAGCCAGAAGTTGTTCACGGTGAGGATGAGATGCGGGCAGCACACGGCCGTAGGCCGCCAACAACAATCCCTTCTCATACGGCATTCCCTGCCCTTCCGCCACGGCCACACCTTTCTGCCATATGTTGAGCGCCTTGGCTTCCTTGCCGGCCAGCCAAGCTTCCAGCCCCTGGCAAAGGTGAAGGTATGGCCGGGCTACCGGAAATGAACGGGCAAATGACCGCAATGATCTGACACTTTGCCTGGCTTGGGCGGCCAGTTCTGGCGTTTTAAAGTCCGTGGCTTGCAACCGTAACAATACTTCGGCGGCACCACTATAACCAGGCAGCGTAAAAAAGGCCACCGGTATGGTGTGGCTGATCATAGCCAACCCTTTAACGGCCGCGTCATACGCCAATGCCAGCTCCCCCAACCGCCAATACGCCAGCGCCAACGTGCCGTAGGTGCTGAGCTCGACAGATTCATTGGGATACTCCGTCAGGATATCCAGAATCTGCTGCTCAATGTGCAGCCCTTCTTCCAGATGACCCAAAGCCACATTAATTTCCCCCAGGTTCTTAAGGCTCCAGGTATCATGCACGCGGTTGCCGCTGCGCTGAGAGTAATCATAACCCTGCTGGGCTACCGCCAACGCTTCCTGAAAGCTGCCGGTATACTTGGCCACGGCGGCCATCAGTCCGGCGTTGGTAGCCCACAGCTGCCAGTCGCTTAACTGTTCACAAATCGCGTCAATCTCGCGGCCCAATTTGCGCGCCGTTGGCCAGCGACAATAACCAATGTAATGAGCGCTCACCCGCAGCTTGGTCAGACCGTGTGCAGCCAAATCATCCATGCCCTCGGCAGCGGCAATGGCCAGCGCGCCATATCGCTCGGCCAGTGCGTCAAATGTGAGCAAGCTCATGGTCATACAGATGCTGGCATAAGCCCCCAACTGTGGTGATGGCCGGGCCGCTTCAGCCACATTCAGGCGGCAGATCGAATAGTACATAGCGGACAAAGTTTCATTGGCAATAAAATGAACTTCGCCCAAATAATCATACACATAGGCTGCTTCCACCAGCCGCTCCGAATCCTGACCCTGGCGCTGCAGGAACCGGCCGGGGAAAAAACGGTGCAGCGCCTGACGGCCGTACTGCCCCATCGTGCCTGCAACCAGGCGGGTGGTGGCGCTGTACACCGGGAAACCAAGCCAGTGTAATGCCTGCTCCAGGTATGGTCGGGCTGCGGCCGCCTGGCCAGACTGTAACAACGCCTGTCCCATTTGTCGCTGCCAACGGCCGTGCTGCAGCGCCGACACCTCCTGGTGAATGGGCGAATGGACCGGGATTTGGCTAAAGAGATCAAGCAAATTGCCAAAAAATTTGGCGGCCTCACGCATGGCGCCGTTACGCAAAGCCTGCCCCCCGGCCTTGTCCAAATAGATGATGGCCTGACGGTACACCTCGTCATCATCCTGGCCGATGCGTGCCGCTTCATACCAATGATGCGCCAGCAGCGGGTAGATACGGTTCAGATCATGCGCGTATGCAATTTTGTACCAGTGGGCGACAGCCTGGTGTATTTGCTGGCGCTGTGCATACAGCATCAGGTTATAGGCCACCTCGCGGGAGAGAATATGGCGAAAGATGTAAGAAATCTCTGGGTCGGCGCTGTAGTATGGCGTGATATTTAACTGGTCCAGATCGGTAACATAAGCGGGGACACGTTCACGCTCTTCAGGAATAGGATAAACGCCGCTCAAAACGGTCAGGGCAAAGATACGGCCGATGACACTGGCAACTTTAACGGTAAGCTGCTGTTCAGAGGAAAGGCGGGCAATGCGGCTGGTGATCACCCCCTCAATGGTTGTGGGAAAATCAATCTGCTGCAAATGAGTGGCCTGAGGTGTCAGGCGACAATGGCCATCTTTAATGACAATATACCCCTCATCACGCAAGGCATAGGCGATTTCTTCGCTGAAAAAGGGGTGGCCTTCGGCCGTTTGGCGAATCAGAGCCGAGACGCTGGTGGGTAAGCTCTTGACCCCCAACCGCTGCTGCACCAGTTCCAGACTGTGGTCGCTGTCAAGCGCTTCCAGCTTCAAGTGTTGGGTGTCAGGCGCAGACAACAAACGGTTGGCTTCATCAGGCAAGGTCGTACTCTGTAAGGCATAGGTGCGGGCGGTCAGGAGAATGAGCCACGGCCGTAGTCGTTCCCGCACCCCAACCAGCACCCGCCATGATGCCGAATCCATCCATTGTACATCTTCCAGCAACAACACATGGGGCAGTGCCACGTTAACCGTCTGCTGCAGCAGCAGCACCAGTAAATGGCGGGTATTATCGGCCCGGTTTTCCAGATTCATCTGGGCGGTTATGTCGGTGTCCGGCATATCCACCCCCAGCACCGGATTTAACAGGGGCAGCAGGGGCAAGAGCTCTGGCGAGTGGGCAAAACGCGCCTGTAACTGCCGCTGCACGGCCGTGCTGTCTATGTACTCTCCTTCGCTGCCACCCACCCCCCAAAGCTGGCTCATCAGGTCACGCCAGGCATGGTAAGGTGTCACCTTTTCTATGGCGTCAGCGTGGGCGAACAAGCCGGGTATGTTTTGCTGGCTGGCATAGTGCAGCGCGACCTCTGCCAGGTGTGATTTACCGATACCCGCTTCCCCTTCAATGACCACCACCCGTGTTTGCCCGGTAGCGACGACCGCGTCAATTTGTTGCCGCAGGAACGCCAGTTCCGCTTCTCGCCCTAACAGCGGCCAGGCAGCGCTGATCTCCTGCCGCGCCGCCAGCTTCGCCGGTGCCGGGGCCAACGGCCAATAAACAGCAATAGGGTCGGTCAGCCCTTTGAGCGTAAGCGGCGGCACGATGTCATAATTGATGGCGGTATGCGTAGCCTGGTAGGTGGCCTGATCACACAGGGCGGTAATGCCCGCCCCCTGGCTGAACGGCCGGGCTGCGTTCATCAACCGGGCTGCCAGGTTAACCACATTACCCAGGAAAGTGTACTCCCGCCGCCGTGCATTCCCCTGCTCACCACAAAACACACGCCCGGTCGTAATGCCCATGGTGCCGCTGATGCCCAAAGCGGTGAATACAGGGTTTAGCGCCAGGGCTACCTGAATGCCGCGTAGAGGATCATTCTCATGTGTATAAGGTGGCAGCCCCAGCACCATGAGCAAGGTGGTACCTTTTTCATCCACGACGATGCGTGTCCAGTGACCTTCATAACGGTAGAGAACTTCTTGCACGGCCGTGACCGCCCGCTGTAACAGTGCCAGCGCCGGGGGGGCGTTATAATCCAGGCTAATGTTAAGGAAAAGGATGGTCAGGCGGCGTAATTCAGCCAGCCAGCCATGCCGGCTGGCTGCCAGATGATCTTGCACAAAGTGAAAAACGTAACGGCGCAGGTGAGGCTCGGTTTCCGGCGGTAACTGATAGGCAGGGGTGGGTGACGGCCGTATGTCCGTCATCGTTTGTAACCGCACGGCCCCACCAGGCAGTATCTCCCCTTTCGCCCGGTCTTGTACCAGCCGCCACGCCTCCGGCGAAACGATAACGTCACCAGGGGCAGCCAATGGTCCGGCCTGGCTGATCTGGGCCATCGGGGGTCCCGTCATCAGGTATTGCCAGCGATCACGCAAACCGCCTACACTGGTGGCCATCACTTCACCCGCGCCGGCAATGGTTTTCAGATACACCTTCATCTGCGGCTGGACAGTGTAGCCGTTTAACTGCTTTTCCAACAGCAGGGCACATTGCAAGGCACGCTGCGTGGCGGTGGCCAACGCCATCTCTACGGTAGGATCATCGGCCGCCGGCCACACAACAATAAGGGCATCACCGACAAATTGCACAATCTGCCCTCCCTGCGCTGTCACCAGTTGGATGATGTAATCAAAGAGGGCATTCAGGATGCGTGATAGTTCTTCTGCCCCCACAGGGCCACGCGCCGCCAGTTTTTCTGTCAGGGCCGTAAAGCCGGAAATATCTACCAGGAGTACAGCCGTGGACCACGTTTCCTGTTCCGGGGCCTGAGTGGGGATACGGCCGTGGGCCAACGCCTGCACAATGGGTTCAGGCACATAACTTTGTAGATTGGGTAAGGGATTTTTGATGGGCATGACCTGTTACCAATACAGACTCAGAATGTTATTGTTCAGGTGCTACAAGCATAGCTGATTTTTACGTTCTGGAAAACTTGCCATTTTCAGATAGATCAAGCGCATCCCGCAGCACTTCTGCCGGATGCCGGGCGGCACGACCCGCACCGTACATAATTTGCTGGCGACAACTGACACCGGGCGCGGCGATAATGGTCTGCGGATCTGCGGCTCGGATGGCCGGTAATAACCGCCGCTCCGCCATTTTTAGGGAAATATCGGCGTGTTCTGCTTCATAACCAAAAGAACCAGCCAGGCCACAACAGCTTGTATCCAGTTCCGTGACGGTGTAATGAGGCGGCAGACCCAAGAGCTGTTTGGTAACGGCCGTACCGGTAAGTGCTTTCTGGTGGCAATGCCCGTGTAACATGACCGGGCGCGCCTCGTCGGTAAATGGCAAATGCCATGCCCCGGCCGCTACCAACTGCATGATGTACTGTTCAAAACTAAGGCATTGGGCGGCCACGAGCGGGACACGGCCGTCGGCCGGCAGCAGTGTGACGTAGTCGTCTATGAGCATAGACAAATCGCTGGGTTCCAGAAAAAGGATGGGCAGCCCCTGCTCTGCAAAGGGGGTCAGGGCGGCTAACACGCGGTGCGCCAATGTCCGGGCCACCGCCATCATCCCTTTACTGAATGCCGGGCGGCCACTGTCCGTGACACCGGGCAGGATGACCCGGCAGCCCGCTGCCGCCAAAACCTCGGTGGCGGCTATGGGAATCTGTGGGTAGTGATAGGTAGAAAGGGTGTCGGCAAAAAGAACTACCTGGCGATCGGCAGCGTGAAAATGCCGGTTGGCGTAGTGGCGTTTATGCCAAACGGTAAACGGCTGGCGGGCGAAGGCCGGCAGCGGACGTAAGGCGGTAATGCCCATCGTCCGTGCCATCACCTGCCGCACCAGGCGGTTTCGCAAGCTGCCATTAGCTAGTGGCGCCAGCGGGCCGCTGCTCATGCGGCTGATGGCCTCCATATGGGCAAAAAGATAGTCACGCAGGGGACGGCCGTGTACGGCGTAATAATGCGCTAAAAATTCTGTCTTGATTTTGGCCATATCTACTGAAGATGGGCACTCTGACTTACATGCCTTACAGGCCACGCACAACGCCATCACGGCATACATGCGTGGGCTGGTCAGCGCTGCGGGCGGCAGCGTGCCAGAGAGCGCGGCACGCAACACGTTGGCCCGGCCACGTGTGCTGTGTTCTTCTTCACGTGTCACCATAAAACTGGGGCACATCACCCCATTGGCTTGTTGGCGGCAGGCACCTGCACCGTTACACATCTCCACGGCACGGTCAAAACCCTGCTCCGCCTGAAAATCTAGATGTGTTTGCAAAGGGATGACCGTATACGATTCGCCAAAACGCAGATTTTCGGTCATCGGCCCGGCGTGTACAATGTTGCCGGGGTTAAAGATGTTGTCCGGGTCAAAGATGTGTTTGACTTGTTGGTACAGGCTGTATAAATCGGGCCCAAAGAAGGTTTCGTTGAGCCAGGAACGGCTGCGGCCGTCGCCGTGTTCACTGCTCCAGGCGCCGCCATAACCACGCAGCAAATCCACCACAAAACGAGCGATGTGGGGCATTTTGGCCACCTCTTCAGCTTTTTTGGTGTTGATGAGCGGACGAATGTGCAGGCAGCCGGCGCTGGCGTGGGCATAAACGGCCAGTTCCGTGCCCAGGTCAGCGCAAAAGTCGGTGAGTTTATCGACATAGGCGGCCAAATGGGCCACCGGCACGGCCGAATCCTCGATGAAAGGGATTGGCTTGGCATCGCCGGGCAAGCTCATCAGCAAACCAAGGCCGCCTTTGCGCACGGCCCACACGTTGGCCTGCTGTTGGGGCTGAAGGATAGGCGTCACGGCCGTGGCCGCCACCCCCTGGCCTTTTACGTGGGTGGCCAATCCGGCCAGCTTTGCCTGCAATTCCCCCTGGCTCTGGCCATAAAACTCAACAATGAGCAAGCAGTGTGGGTCCCCTTCTATAAAGCTGTTGAGTTGGCGGTTGGTGGCCGAGTTCAGACGGCACAGCTGCAGTTGGCGGTTATCTAGCAGTTCCACGGCCGAAGGGTTGGTCTCCAGAAGGGTGGGCACGGCCGTGAGGGCAGCATGTGTCGTGGCAAACCCTAAAACGGCCAGGGCCGTCAGCTTGGGACGGGGCGTCAGCCTAAATTTTAGTTCCGTCATCACACCCAACGTCCCCTCTGCACCACACAGCAATGCCGCCAGGTTAAAACGGGGGTCTTTGGGAATTCTATCATGCACACCGGGCCGCAAAGACCCAGAGGCATTGTCTGTGTTCGGGGCGTTCAGCAAACGGTCTAAGTTATAGCCACCGCAGCGGCGCCAGTGACGCGGCGTTTGGGTATCAATGACCTTTTGATGACCGGGGTCCTGCACAAGCTGGTAAAGGGCGCGGGTAAGGGTGGCCAGACGGCCGTTCCCGGACATCATCTGCGCCAATTCTGCTTCATTCCAGGGGGCCAGGCGGGCGGCTGAACCATCGTTCAGCATCACGTTCATTTCTAACAGGTGGTCGACTGTCATGCCGTAGAGAATAGAGTGGCTGCCGGTGGCATTATTGGCCACGATGCCCCCCATGCAAGCGCGGTTGCTGCTGGCGGGGTCAGGACCAAATTGCCAGCCAAGCGGTTGAAGATGGGCGTTAAGGACATCCAACACCACACCAGGCTGCACCCGCACCCACTGTTCATCGGCATTCACTTCCAGAATGGCGTCCAGGTGTCGGCTGAAGTCAATGACCAGCGCGGCGTTAACCGCCTGACCAGCCAGGCTGCTGCCGCCGGTGCGGGGTAAAAGGGGCACCTGGTACTGGGCCGCCAATTCTATGGCCGCCTGCACGTCATCAACTGTTTCAGGGATAAGAACCCCCAGCGGCATAACCTGGTAAATGCTGGCGTCCGTGCTGTATAGTACACAATTGACGGCATCTGTTCGCAGATCCCCCCGTGTACGCTTTTTTAATTCGTGATGGAAATCATCAAGCAGCGCCATGGTTAATGGGACACGGCCGTGACCGCCGCCCCCACGATCCCGGCTTCATTACGCAGCTCTGCCGGCACCACAGCTGCCCGCGTTTTAATGTATTTCAGGAACTTTTCGTGTTTCTTGCTCACGCCACCACCGATGATGATCAGTTCTGGCGAAAAGAGGAATTCAATGTGCTGAAAGTATTCATGCAGCCGCCCGCCCCACTCTTTCCACTTTAGCTTCTCTTTTTGGCGAATGCGGTCAGAGGCATAATCTTCGGCATCCTTTTTCATGCCTCGCAGATACAGGTGCCCCAGTTCCAGGTTAGGGACCAGACGGCCGTTGACAAACATCGCCGCCCCTATGCCCGTCCCCAACGTAAACATCATCACCACCCCCGGCTGTTGGTGGCCCGCGCCAAAATTCAGTTCGGCCACAGCCGCCACATCGGCGTCGTTACGTACCACCACTGCACACCCTGTTTCCCGCGCAATGGCGTCCTCGGCATTTAAACCAATCCAATCATTGTCAATATTCGCTGCACTGTACAGGGTACCCTGAATGACAATACCGGGAATACCTACTCCCATGGGTCCCTTATAGTTAAGCGTCTGTGCCATTTGTTTGATGAGGGCGATGCAGGCCTCGGGCTTAGAGGGGTTCGGCGTGTCCACACGAAGGCGCTCACTGACCAGTTCACCCGTTTTAGTATCCACCAGCGCCCCTTTTATCCCTGAACCGCCAATGTCAATACCCAGTGCGATCATCCTACTCTCCTTTTTCCATAATCTATGAGCCGTGCGCCGCGTCAGACAACAGCTTACTATTAGTGATCAGAAGTCAGTAACCAGTGTTCGGTGCACATTTACGGGCGTTAAGCCCTACTGAACACTGACCACTGATGACTGAAAACTGATACCAGTAGCAGTCATCAGAAGTCAGTAACCAGTGTCCAGTGGACAGTTACTGGCGGTTAGGCCCTACTGATTACTGGCCACTGATGACTGAAAACTGATACTACGGGTCACGGTTTGCCAATTCTTCCAACAGATGCTCCACCTGCCATACGGCCGTGCGCCCGGCCGATACTCCTTCCTGCCAGCGATGAAAATCGAACATGCCAATCGAGCCGATCTCCGGCTGTAGGAATAGGTCTGGCGGTGCTTCAGCCAGGTGACGGGCGGTATTTTCTGCGGTAATCACGTCAATGGTAGCCGACAAAATCGTCCAGAATTCCTGGCGCTGCACCAGGTCAAATGCTTTGGTCAATGGGCCGATAGGACGCGTACGGGCCGCGGGCAAAAAGGGTGTGGTGTTCATCAAATCAACAGCCAGCACATAATCGGCACCCATCTGGCGAGCAACATTAAACGGTGTATTATTTTTGATGCCACCATCCACCAATATCTTGTTATTCAGCCGTACCGGCGGCAATGCCAGGGGGATGGCAATGGTGGCCAACACGGCCGTAATAACATCCCCATCTTGCAGCACTACCTCAGCCCGGCTCACCAGGTCTGTGGCCACAACCGCCAGCGGCAGCTTTAACTCAGCAAAAGTGGGACGGCCAATACTCTTTTCCAACAACTTTTCAACAGGTCCACTGCTGGCCAGGGCCGGGGCACGCAGTTCCGCCGGACGATACACTTGTTCCAGCTGCAATTGTTGAAAAAAGGCCATGATCTGTTCGGCAGTTAAATCAGCCGCCACCAACACGCCCAACAGGCCGCCAATGCTGGTACCCGCCACCATGTCTGGCCAGACGCCCAACCGTTCTAACTCTAGCAGCACACCAATGTGTGCTGCGCCTCTTGCTCCACCACCACCCAGTGCCAGTCCAATTTTCATAGGTTTCATCTTCATTACTTGATGGGTCGCTGCTCCGTAAGACCCTGGTATCAGTTTTCAGTTATCAGTGGCCAGTAATCAGTAGGGCCTAACGCCCGTAACTGTCCACTGAACACTGGTTACTGACTTCTGATCACTGCTACTGGTATCAGTTTTCAGTTATCAGTGGCCAGTAATCAGTAGGGCCTAACGCCCGTAACTGTCCACTGACCACTGGTTACTGGCTTCTGATCACTGGTCCTAAACTGCCGGCGGCTGTTAAGACAGCGTGCCATAGAAGTGCGGCAACGGCCGTACGGCTTCATCTGTCCAGGTTATGGCCGCCAACACCTCAGCCCGCGCCTGGGTCAGTTTGGCCGGGTCATTGGCATGGATTTCGCCAATAGGCTCACCGGCCTGGAGTTGGCTGCCTACCTTGGTACGTAAAATCAAGCCCACAGCATGGTCAATCTTGTCCGTTTTTACCAGCCGGCCACCGCCCAGATGCACCGCCGCCCAGCCTATGGCCGCCGTATTGATGGCCGCCACCGTGCCCGCTTGCGAGGCTAGAACTGGTTCAATCAGCGAGGCCACGGGCAGCAGCGCTGGGTCGTCTACCTGACGGCCGTCGCCGCCCTGTGCCGTGACCATCGCCCGGAATTTTTGCCGGGCACGGCCGTCATCCCGCGCCTGAGTCACCATCGCTTTGGCCTCATCCAGGCTGCCCGCTTTCCCCGCCAACAACAGCATGTGTCCGGCCACCTCCAGGCAGTGGGCCCAAAAATCGGCTGGGCCACCTCCTTGTAGGGCAGCGATAGCTTCTTTCACTTCCAGCGCATTACCCACGGCATGGCCCAACGGCTGGTTCATGTCTGACAGAAGGGCCACCGTTTTGCGCCCGGCATCTGTACCAATATCCACCATGATCTGGGCCAGCTCTTGTGCCGCGGCAACAGTTGGCATAAAAGCACCGCTGCCTGTTTTTACATCTAACACAATAGCGTCGGCCCCAGCTGCCAGCTTCTTGGACATGATAGAGGCGGCGATGAGGGGCATGCTGGCTACCGTAGCTGTTACATCACGCAGGGCATACAACTTGCCGTCGGCAGGGGCCAGCACGGCCGTCTGCCCCGCCAACACCAGGCCGATGTCCGCTAACTGTTTTTTGAACTGCGCCAGGGTCAAATCTGGCCGCCAACCAGTAAAAGATTCCATCTTATCCAAGGTGCCGCCGCTGGAACCCAGGCCGCGCCCGCTCATCTTCCCCACGGGCACGCCACAGGCGGCTACCAATGGTTGTACTACCAGCGTTGTCTTATCGCCTACACCACCGGAGGAGTGTTTGTCTATCACAAAGGGAGCCACGTCATGCAGGTCTAACTGATCACCGGAACGGGCCATGGCCAGGGTCAGGTCTACCGTTTCTCGCCGTGTCATACCACGCAGGTAGATGGCCATAAGCAGGGCGGCTGCCTGATAATCGGGCATGCGGTCGGCGCTCATCGTGTGGATAAACCAGGTGATTTCCTGAGTGCTGAGTTCACGGCCGTCTCTTTTCTTTTCTATAATGTCTACCATTCTCATTGTGGGAAACCTCTGCTAGTAGCGCCAGGCACGCCATCAACTATCCTGATTAGCCAGGGCCTTTATGTGGCGTGTCTGGCTGTTTAACCCAAGTTTCCTGATTATAACAGGATTCCGCTATAATCCAGGCCATAAAGAGACACCCCCTATCCACCAAACGGATGGAAATGCCTATGAAAAAATGATAGCCAATAAAACGAGAGCCTTTTTATGGCAAGGAACATGTATGCTAAGAGGCTGTCACAAGGAGAAACCTATGCCCGAAAAAGTTGACATAATACTGTTGGGGGGCACGGTCGTAACCATGAACCCCACCTATGACATCTACCCCGCCGGCGGGGTGGCTATTCGCCATGATTCGATTGTCGCTGTGGGTGCTGCCGCTGAAATACAAAAAGCGTATACGGCCGATGACATCATAGACTGTACTGACCAGGTTATAATCCCTGGCCTGGTCAATGCCCACACCCACATCCCCATGACCCTGCTGCGCGGCCTGAATGATGACCTGCGCCTGGATGTGTGGCTGGGCTACCTTATGCCCCTGGAACGGGAATTTGTGACCCCCGAATTTGTAAAGTTAGGCACCCGGGTGGCCTGTGCGGAAATGATCCGCTCTGGTGTCACCGCATTTGCTGATATGTATTACTTTGAAGACGCCATTGCTGAAGAAACCGCCGCCATTGGCATGCGCGCCTTACTGGGTCAAACTGTCCTCGTGTTTCCCGCACCAGACGCCGCTACCTACGAAGATGCCCTTGTGTTGTGCCGCCGCTTTATTGAACGCTGGCACAGTCACCCACTCATCCAACCGGCCGTGGCCCCTCACGCCTGGTACACCGGCACGCCAGAAATGAACCGCGCCTGCGCCGACCTGGCGCGCGCTTACAACGTACCTGTGCATACCCACGTGGCCGAGACCGCATTGGAAGCAGAAAACAGCCATGAGCAAAACCAGATGTCTGTGGTAGATTGGATTGCCAGCCACGGTTTACTGGAAACAAAGTTGTTGGCGGCACATTGTGTGCACCTGGCACAAAGCGAAATGTTCGCCTTAAAAAAGGCCAATGCCGGCGTGGCCCACTGCCCCACCAGTAACTTAAAACTCGCTTCCGGCATTGCCGAGGTAGGCGAAATGCTGGAAATTGGGCTGAACGTCGGGGTGGGCACTGATGGTCCGGCCAGTAACAATGACCTGGATATGTTTGAGGAGATGCGGCTGGCGGCGCTGCTGGCCAAAACCAAAAGCAATGATCCTACCATCCTGCCGGCACGGCAGGCGTTTATGATAGCCACCATTGGCGGCGCACGGGCGCTGCACATGGGTGATATAACCGGCAGCCTGGAACCAGGCAAACGGGCTGACCTGGCCATTGTGGCCATGGACGGAGTACACAACCGGCCTCACTTTGCCAATAACCCGGATGCCGTCTATTCGCGGCTGATTTACGCGGCGAAGGCGGGAGATGTTGTGCACGTGATGGTCAACGGCCGTTGGCTGATGCAAAACCGCACCTTGCTGACTGTAGACGAAACGGCCGCCCTGGCGGCGGCGGCTGAAGTCGCCAGAAAGATTGACACCTTTGTCATCAAACGTGAATCCAGCCCGTATAACAAACTGGTGCTGCTTTCCGGCGTCAAGCGCCAGGAAAGCTTTGAAGTGCAGGTAAAAGTGCCAGACATAGACAAAACGGCCGTGCTGCAATTTCTCCAGAGTGCCCATTGCAAAATCAGCAGACATGCCCATTACAAACAATATGACCATTACTTTATCTTTGACGGCAATGACCCGGACGCCGCCCGCCTGCGCCACCGTGAGGATGAGTTTATCGGCGATGATGGGCAAGCGTACCAAACCCGTTCACGCCTGACCCTGACCAGCCAGGCCGAACGACAAGAATTCCCCAACGTTGTTATGCTGTCTCGCTCCCGTTATCTGGCAGAGGCTGACCGCAGTCTGCGCTTCTATCGGGAATACTTTGCTCCGGCCCAAGAGCTAGAGGTGTGCAAAGACCGGCTGCGATGGCACATTGTCTACCAGGACACGGACTTCGCCATCAACCTTGACAGGCTTATCCTACCTGACATACCTGGCTACTTCCTGGAAATTAAATCCCGCACCTGGTCGCGTACAGACGCCGAACGGAAAGCGGGTCTTATCGCCGACATGGTGCAGCAAATTGGCGTGACACTGGACACGGCCGAACGACAGGAATATGCCGAGATCGCCCTGAACGCTGGCCGCACTCCCTAGCAGCAGTCATCAGAAGTCAGTAACCAGTGTTCAGTGGACAGTTACAGGCGTTAGGCCCTACTGAACACTGATGACTGAAAACTGATACCAGGCCATTCTCTATATACCTAACAAAAAAAAGCCCGCGCTCTAACAAACGCGGGCTTTTTAGGTGTCCAGGCAGCTCTTATGCTTATGGATTAATGCGAGCAGACCATCTGCAATCTCTCATTTACCCCATAATCGATTGCAGCTTCATCACCGTGTTTAAATCACCTTCGACCTTAATTTTGCCGGACATAAAGGCCATCATCGGGTTAAGGCTGCCACTCATCATGGCCACGTAATCGGCAGAGGTCATTTTGATAGTCGACGCCGCGCCCGCCGTAGCGCCCTCTTCCACAGCCAACTGACCATCGGCCACCTTTATTGTCCACTGTCCGCCATTATCGCCAGACAGGTCAAACACGACAGTGGCGTTGACGCCCATGAGTTTACTGGCATCAGCATTTGCCGGCATCTTCGCAAAAATTTCAGCAGGTGTCGTCATTTTGTTCTCCTATTTTTGTTCTTGTGCCCGCCGCACGGCAGGGAACTGGTCTCGTAGGTGTGAGTATAACAACGGCCGTAACCGTGTCAAGCATCATCATGCCGCACTGCGCCATATTCACGATGTTCCTTAACTTAACGTTTCCTCAATGAAATAGCGATAACTCCCCTACGCCGCCCTCCTCCGGTTTGCGCGCTGCCTGCCCCTACGCTAGAATCTGCGACGCTCTGGCCCATCTTTCTTGCCAGAGCAATTTTTTGCACCAGATACTCTGGATGCAAACGGGAAGAGGTAAAAATCAATCATGCGCTTCCCTGGTAACCAGGCAAGGGGGTAATTATCTCTTGGGTATTACCAACCATCCAGTTACCCAATTACGCAGATGGAGGTACAGAAAGTATGGAAGAGGAACGGCCGTTAACAGAAACGGAAGAAACGTTACACACCCCGGCTGAGGAGCCAACCCCTGACAATAATGGTTCTGGAAAATCATCGAAGTTCATCATCATTGGTTTTGTGGTCGTCGCTATATTGGTGCTGATTGGCTTGTCTTTGCCGCCCTTTTCTTTAGGGGAACGGCTGGGATTAACCGGTGGTACGGCCGCCACAACCGCGGCCGATGACCCTACCGCCGCCCCCACCCAGGAAACGGTCAAGAACAACCCGGCCATCCCTGGTGAATTTGAAGTCACGGGCGTGCAATCGGCCACAGGTGAGACGGCCGTCAATGTGACGGCCGTGACCCCTGCGGGCATAGCCGCTGCCGGCATTGGTGAACTGCCCGCCAACGTGGTAACCCTGGGCAATCTGTATGCCCTGGCCTATGCCGGCGCGCCCACTGGTCAAGTGGCTGTTACCCTGCCTGCCGGCGCGGACGCCCGCACCAGCGACCTGTATGGGTGGGATGGCACCGCCTGGCACTTTATAGCCAGTGATATAGCAGCCAACGGTCAGGTTGTGTCTAAGCCGGGCAGCTTACATGAAGCCTATGCCCTGGTACAGCCTGGCGCACCTGCCACCTATGCCCTCAGCGCCGAGGTGCAACCCGGCCATGTGCTGGCACCGGAAATCATGGAACGCCTCAGCGCCGTTAACATCGGGGCTTTGCTTCTGGTAGGCAATGGGGACTTGCAGGGCGAATTGGCTGCCGTGCCTGAAGGCGCTTATGCGCGCACTCTGCACGTAACCAACAGCGGCGCCGTGGTAGACATCGCTTCGCTTTCCGCCTTTCTGAATAATTCAGCAGCTCAAGATAACCAGATCAATGCCCTGGTGAACACGGCCGTGTCCAATGGCTACAACGGTGTCAACCTGGATTACCAGGGGGTAGACCCCTCACAGCGCGACGCCTTCACCAGCTTTGTCGGCAGTCTGGCCAGTGCTCTACAGGCCCAGGGCCTTAAGCTGATCATCACCTTGGGTACGCCGCACGAGGCAGGTAATGCCTGGGATACTGGTGGTCAGAATTGGGCCGCCCTCAGCGCCCTGGCCGACGAGGTGTACCTGCAAATGCCCCTTGACCCACTGGCTTACGGTGAAAATGGCCTGGCCCAACAACTGCTTGATTATGCCGTGCGTCACATTGACCGCACCAAATTAATGATGCTCGGCAGCGCCAATGCCATCTCTCGTGTGGGCGAATCCTTGGTAGAAATTCCCAATGAAGCCGCTTTGAGTAACTTTGGCGCGTTTGAGAACGCAGAAGAGGGCATGGAGGTAGAACCAGCCACGGCCGTGGACCTGTCACTCACCGGTGAAGCCAGCCCATTGGAATGGGATGGCGCCAGCCAGACTTACCGCTTCAGCTATCAGGGGCCAGCCGAGCAGACATACTTTGTCTGGCTGGGCAACCCCGCAGCTTTAGGCCAGCGCCTGGAAATTGGCGAAGGGTATAACCTGCGCGGCGCAGCCCTGCGTGGCCTGGATACCATCCCCAGCCCTGCCGGTTACGCCGCTGCCCTGGCAGCCCTTGGCCCTGGTGCCCCACCAGAAACAGAAGGCGCGGCCATCGTCTGGACAGTGCGTGATGCCAGCGAAAGTGTGATCGCCAGCGAAAGTGGTGGCTCCCTGGCGTTTGCCTGGGAAGGAAGTGAAGCACCCGGCATCTATACCGTACATGCAGACTTTGCCCTGGGTGAAACCATCATCCCGCTGGGCGTCATGACAGTGACGGTGGCTGAACCGGAAGTTGAAGAAGTGGTCGAAGCCACGGCCACCCCGGCACCCACCCCCGGCACCACCACAGCCGCCAGTAACATTACGTATGATCCCGGCAACGCCGATGCCGTGGTCAAGACCCTGGCCAATGTACGCACGGGCCCAGGACTGCAATACGGTACCATCACCGGCGGTGCAGCGGCCGGCACCAAAGTGAATATCACTGGCCGTAATGCGGCTGCCACCTGGTTTAAAGTTGTCTTGCCTGATAACAAAGAAGGCTGGATGTACATTCAGGTGCTGGAACTCAACAAGAGCCTGAACGTCAATGCCCTGCAAGTGATTGAAGTGGCCGGCGCTCCTGGTGCCCCGCCGCCAGTAGCCGCCCCACCGGTAGCGGCGGGGGGCTTTGAGCTGGGCGGGCAAACACACTCCTTTGCCAACCCGCAGTTAATGTCTTCTGCCGGCATGAATTGGGTGAAGTTCCAACACAAATGGGGACCGGGCGATAATCCTGCTGACTTGGCCGGGCGCATCAACAACGCCCACGGCGCCGGGTTTAAAGTACTGCTTAGCATTCCCGGCGGGAATACCTACCCCAGCAGCATTGATTTTAACGGTTATGTGGAATTCCTGCGCGGCGTTGCCGCCCTGGGGCCCGATGCTATCGAGATTTGGAATGAAATGAACATTGACTTTGAATGGCCGGCCGGGCAAATTGACCCCGCCAGCTACGTCAATAATATGCTGGCCCCGGCTTACAACGCCATCAAGTCAGCCAACAGCAATGTGATGGTCATTAGCGGCGCGCCCGCACCTACCGGTTTTGACAATGGCACCAACGCCTGGTCAGACGCCCGCTACATGGCCGGCATGGCTGCAGCGGGCGGCGGCAATTATGCAGACTGCATCGGCGCCCACTTTAACGCTGGGGCCACGGCGCCTACACAAAACACGGGCCACCCAACCGGCAGCGACCATTACAGTTGGTACCTTATCCCCACCTTAAACGTGTATGCCCAGTTGGGCAAGCCGGTATGTTTTACCGAATTAGGCTATCTCTCTGGCGAAGATTACGGTGGTGTACCGTCCCGCTTCTCATGGGCAGCCAACACCACCGTGCAGCAGCACGCAGCCTGGCTGGCACAGGCTGTCAGCACGGCCGCCAACACTGGCCGGGTACGCATGGTCATCGTTTTTAATGTGGACTTTACACATTGGGGTGATGATCCCCAGGCTGGCTACGCCATGATCCGTAAAGATGGCAGCTGCCCGGCATGCAGCACGTTGGGCCAGGTGATGGGACGATGACAGACGGTATTCAGTAATCAGTAGGTACTTTTCAGTAACCAGTTACCGATGAACTGAAGGCTGACCACTGAATACTGATTACTGAAAAGAGGGCGCATTTGGGGATGACCTGAATGCGCTTTTTGTTTTGAGCGAGTGGGCGGTGCAGTTTATCAGCCTGCGGTTGGCAAACTGTCCGGTCTAATTGAGGTGATAAATGAAAACGTGGAAGCTATTTGTGATGTTCGTGATGCTGGCATTGCTGGCCGCTTGTGGTGGCCAGGCCACAGAACCGGCCGTAGAGGAACAGCCAGCGGCGATTGCGTCGCCGACGTTGGCGATGCAGCCAACAACGGCCCCAACGCTGCCACCACCACCCGTTTCCGTGGCCGGCGAAGAAGCAGGCACGGCCGTAGAAGCTGCCCCCGCAGAAGCAAACATTCTACGGCCGTGGCCCCGTAACAAATTTGGCTATGGCGTTCAGGTTCATGGCAACGCCACCGTTGGTGACCCGGCCGAAACCATGAACGTGGTACGTCATCAACTAGGCCTCGATTGGATCAAAGCACAAATTCAATGGTGGCTTGTGCACCCCTCACCAGACGCCGGGCAATGGTTTTTTTATGACGCTGTGGTGGACGAAGCGGCAAAACATGACCTGAACCTGATGCTGAGCGTAGTGGGCGCCCCAGCCTGGACACGGGCCGCCGGCGGCGAAAATGGCCCGCCAGATGATTATAACCATTACACTCAATTTCTGACTGAACTCATTAACCGCCACCCCGGTAAGATCGGAGCCATTGAGGTGTGGAACGAACAGAATCTAGACCGGGAATGGGCTACGGCCAACGGCGTCAACCCGGAAGACTACGTGCGTTTTTTACAGGCAGCCCATGGGGCTATCAAAGCAGCCGATCCTAATATCATCGTTATTAGCGGGGCGTTGGCCCCCACCGGCGACGGCGATTGGGTCCGTTGGGCAGATGACTTTGCCTGGTTAGATCGGGCGCTGGCCGCCGGGTTGTTAAATTATGCCGATTGTGTAGGTGTGCATCACAATGGCTACAACATTGGGCCAGATGTGCCCTTTGACCAGGCGGGCAGCACCGCCGAGGCGGCCACGGCCCAATTCCGCGGCCCCTTTGACAATCCGCACCACAGTTGGAGTTTTAAGACCACACTAGACACCTACGCCCAAAAGATCAAAGCCATTGACCCCAACGCCCAATTATGCGTTACGGAGTTTGGCTGGGCCAGCAGCGAAGGGTATGACACTGTGCCCACCGGCTTTGAGTTTGCCAATGACAATACCCTGGCCGAGCAGGCGCAGTACATCACCCAGGCGTTCCAGCAAATGCATGATTCCGGTAACGTGTGGCTGGCCTTTTTGTTTAACTTCGACTTCGGCAACAAGGGCGGCGGCCCCACAGATGACCCCGTACCATACAGCATCGTAGACACCAATGGCATTCCTCGTCCCGCTTTTGGGGCCATTGCAGAGATGCAAAAATCGGATTAACCCAACTGGCCCGGCAGGTTGACAAAACCTGCCGGGTCTCAACAGTCATGATTCACCGTCTGACGCTGTTAAGCGCGCTGTTTTTACTCATGGGGTGTGCCAAACCGCAGCCCCCGGCCATAACCCCAGCCCCCACGCCGCTGTCCACAGGGCCCGTTTTCCACTCTCCCGAATATGGCATACACCTTTCGCAGTGGTGGCACGTAGATGACGTGCTGCCCCGTGATCTGGCACTGACCCAGACGATGGGTTTTGGGTGGGTGAAACAAAATTTTCCCTGGCGTGATATTGAGGGGAATGCCAAAGGGGAGTATAACTGGTACCGTACAGATCGCATCGTGGAGCAGGTGAACGCAGCCGGGCTAAAATTACTGGTGCGCCTTGATCATCATCCACTGTGGTCTGTACGAGCGCTGCCAGATGAGTTAATCCGTGCTAACCAGCCGCCGGTAAATTATCAGGACTTTGGTGATTTCTGCCATGCCCTGGCCAGGCGGTATCAAGGCCGCATTCACGCTTATCAGGTGTGGAACGAACCAAACCTGAGCCGTGAGTGGGGTGACCAACCACCCAACCCGGCAGCCTATACGGCGCTGCTGCAGACGTGTTATGAAGGCATCAAATCAGCCGATCCACAGGCGATTGTGATTTCGGCCGGGTTGGCGCCCACCGGCACACCGCCACCAGATGCCATGCCTGACACAGACTTTTTGCAAGGGATGTATGATGCCGGGGCAGCCGCCTATTTTGATGCCCTGGGTTTGAATGCGCCGGGTTACAAAGCGCCGCCGGAAACATCACCGGCGGATGGGGCAAACCCGGCATTAGGTTGGGGCAACGGCCGTTGGTTTGTGTTCCGTCACGTAGAAGATATGCGTGAGATTATGGTGACCAATGGGGATGCTGATAAACAGGTGGTGCTGCTGGAAATGGGCTGGATGCTGCAGCAAGAGTTCCACCCCAGCTACACCTGGCATGGGGTGACAGAAACACAGCAGGCGGCCTATCTGGCAGATGCCTATTTGTGGGCAAAAGAACATTGGCAGCCGTGGATTGGCTTGATGACAACTATTTACATGGCCGACGCCGACTGGCAGCCAGAACAGCACGAACAATACTGGTGGTCTATCATTTTACCGGACGGCACCCCCCGCCCGGCATATGCGGCGCTGCGGGATATGGCGAAGTGAAAGTGTTCAGTATTCAGTGATCAGTAACTGAATACTGTATCCTGATTACTGGTAACTGCACAGTGATGTTTTGGCTTCTTGTTTTCTCCTACTGGGTCCATTTACTGGCCACGGCCGTGTGGGGCAGCAGTGTGTTGGTGATGGCCGCGGCGGCCGTGCCTGCTTTCCAGCAGCATTCACTGGCGGGTAATCCCTGGCTTAAACTACAAAAACGGCTGCTGCCCTGGCTCAATTTGAGCCTGGTGCTGCTGCTGCTCACCGGCTTTGTGCAGATGACCATGGATACCCATTACCGCGGTTTTTTGACGTTTGACAGCACATGGGCCTGGGCGCTGCTGGCCAAGCATATGGTCTTTTTGGTGGTAATAGGGGTGGCGGTGTACTGGCAGTTTGGCTACTTTCCGGCAGTGACGCGCACGGCCGTGTTGGCCGCCAAAAAGCCTCACTTAGCCCAGGCAGAGCAGGCAAAACTGGCCCGGCAAGAAAAACTGCTTTTGGTGGTGAATGTGGCCTGTGCGGGGCTTATCCTCTTTTGTACGGCCGTGTTAACAGCCGTTTGACACCAATGCTGCAGGGCAAGATAGCATGATTGCGGCCGACAAGATGCAGGGATATAGTGCGTGATATGGACAAAAAGAAGCTGCTCATTTTGTTTGGCCCTCCGGCCGTAGGTAAAATGACCGTAGGCAAAGAGTTGAGTGCCTTGACCGGCATGAAGTTGTTTCATAACCACATGACCATTGAACTGGTTATTCAATTTTTTGAATTTGGCACGCCAGCATTTTCCCGTTTAGTCTCCACATTTCGCCGCATGATTGCCGAAGAAGTAGCCCAAAGCGACCTGCCCGGCCTGATCTTCACTTATGTGTGGGCGCTGGACCAACAAAGCGATCGTCTGTTTTTGCAAAGCCTGGCGGCTATTTTTCGGCAAGCCGGGAGCGAGATTTATTATGTGGAATTGCAGGCTGCGCTTAAGGAGCGGCTGGTGCGCAACAAAACAGCGTTTCGTCTGTCACAAAAACCAACAAAGCGGGATGTGACATGGTCGGAAAAGCATTTACTGGAATTGGAAGCAAAATACCAGATGAATTCCACCGGCGATCTGGCCGTTGATGGGCACTATTTAAAGCTGGACAACACGCATCTGTCACCAATGGCCGCAGCGCAGCACATCAAAGCGCATTTTGGTTGGTGAAGCGGCCGCCTTGTATTTTAAGGACAAAGAACAGCCTCCATAAGACTCTGGCTTCGGTTGTTTATGGATCCTGGTCTTGCCGGCGTTTTTTATCCAGCAGGCGAGAAGCAAGGGTACTACCCGGTGGGGTGGCGGATGGCGAGGCTGGCTTTGGCGGTGGCGGGGCAGACGGCCGTACCGCTTCCTTCTTTTCTTCTTTAGGAGCATCAGGGCGACTGGCATCCGCGCGCTGAATAGGCGGTGGGCTGGCTGCCTCTTGTGTCTCTGTCTGCTTTTGCACCCCTGCCCGTTGTTTGGCCTGAAACAGCCGCGACACCTGCTCTGTTTGTGGGGCAGGTGATACTGGTGACGGCAGCAGCCGACCAAACGTGGCCGCATAGGCCCGGGCCATATCACGGCGGGTGATCACCAGGCGGCGCAGGCCAATATCCAGCGGCAGCAGCAGCACGGCCAGCAGCGCCAGCCAGGGCCAGATCGGTTGGGAAACGGGCTCTGTTTGCAGGTTATGGTTGAAGATAAAATCGGCGGCGGCATTATCCCCTTCCAGGGCAGATAAATCCTGGCCGCCCGTGCGTTCTGCCAGAGATTCCAACAGACCGGGATTGGCTTCAAACTGTTTATATTCGGGCGAATACCCCAACACCCAACCGCTGGTCTGACCGATGGTGACTTCTTCCTCCGTGGACCCGGCAGGTCCTGCGCCCGCCACCCGTATAAAATAAGCGCCATCTATCTCCGGCGTAAACTGGGCCACATAACGGCCGGGAGCCACCTGCTGTAAAGCTATATTTTGCACCTGTCCATCAGGGGCCACAACGTTGGCTTCCATGACCAGGTTGTTCAGAAACGCACCCGCCGTATTACGTGTGTCTACCGTCAGGGTGGCTTGCTCTTCAGCAAAAGTCACGGCCGTTTCAATGTTGCTGTCTCGATCTTGGGAAACTGTCCAGCGCACAGCCTGGGCCCAAAAGGCCGGGAATCCTTCCCACTGCACCCAATCACGCCCCCAACGCCCGGTAGCATCAGAGGTCCAGGCGACTGACCGCCCCAAACCGTACTGCCACGCCGCCAGCAGCGGATCGCCCTGATGGGTAGTTAAAATCACCTGGGCTGTATCCTTGGGGCTGACGCCCACGTAACCATAGAGAGGGGGCACGGCCGTAATGCCTGACAAAATCGGGCTGTTGCTGTTCAGGTTAGGGAAAAAGCGTTCTTCGATCAGGTAACTACGCTGGATGTTGGTGGTTTCCTGGGTGAAGATTTGGGGCAAATTGGCGGCGCGGTCGGTCAGGTGGAAACGGCCGTTGCCCTGCTCCGCCATTTGTTGCAGCCAGGGCACATCTGGTCCACCACCGATGCTCACAAAAGAGATAGTGACATCTTCGGCCGTCAGCCCGGCCAACAGTTCTGGCACACCCTCTTTTTGTTCAGAGTCAGAACCATCGGCCAGGACAATGATATGTTTGATGGGCGTAGGTGATTCTGCCAGGGCGTTGGCGGCCGCTTCCAGCCCGGTGCGCACATAAATGCCACCACCACCAGCGCCAATCTCCCGGATCAGGGTAATGGCCGTCTCCTTATCGCTGGCCGGCAAAGGGCCAATGGGGTTGTCTGGGGCCGTGTCTACAGGGATGACGGTAATATAGTCAAAATCGTTCAGCAGTTCCACCACACGCACCGCCCCTTCAGCCGCCAGTTGAATTTTGGCCACGCCCCCTTCGTCTGCACCCATGCTGCCGGAACGGTCAATGACAATAACCATGCTCACCGCCGGGAAACGTTCCTGGTCTTTAATTTGCATTTCCACCGGCAATGTTTCTTCTAGCGGTGTTTTAAAATAGCCGCCCATGCCGTAGCTTTGCGGCCCACCCACCGCCACCAGGCCGCCGCCCAGGTCACGCACATAGCTTTGTAACGTTTCCATCTTACGCGGCGACAAATTTTTGGCATTAACGTTAACCAACACAATGCTGGCATAGTTACTTAATTGGGCCAGGCTGGCGGGCAAATCGGCCGGCGTGATGCGGTCTACCTGCAAGCCTACAGCTTCTAAGGCCTGCTGCAATTGGGGGGATTCGTCAGGCTGTGGCGTGCCGTCGTCGGCCGCTGTGCCATCATGGGCCACAATCAACACACGTGGTGGCCCGATGATCTCTGTAAAGGCAGCCAACTCATTGTTTTGGAAGTAGGTATCGCTTTGCGGCTCGATCTGTACCCGGTAGCGGGCAAACTCTTGCTCCCCAGCACGCAAGCGGATGGAAAAATTGTTGACGCCGCGGCCCAAATCTATGGGTTCCTCATAAACCACCGTGCCGCCAGATAACACCCGCATGGTGGCGGGCATATTGGCCGTACTTTCCGCTGTTATGTCAATACGAAACACTTCCCCCTGACTGATGCGAGTAGGGGCATGCACATCTGTAACCCAGGCTTCAGCCAGGGTGCCGGCAGCACTGCGGGTCAAAGGCACAAAGCTAATTTCCACCCCGGCGTTGGCAGCTAGTTTGGCGGCGGCTTCGGTATCACCAATTGTGGCCGTGCCGTCACTTAATATCACCATGCGCCGGCCGCTGCCCGCCGGAAAAAGCGCCAGTCCCAGGCGAATGGCTTCAGCCAGATCAGTTTGTAAACGCTGGGGCACGGAGGTAATAGGCGCTAATTCGGCCAGGCCGCTCATGGGGCGTTCAACGAGGGCATTGCCACCAAAGAGGATGACGGCCGTCTGGTCTTCGGCTGTCATCGTTTCTATGGCCGCCCGTACAAACGATTCCGCTTGTTGGGCCTGTTCTGGGCCCACAGAATCAGAGGCGTCTACCAGGAAGACAACCGCGAGCGTGTCATTGGCCTGCACCAGTTGCGCTCCGGCCAGAGCAAATACCAGCAGCCATATAACCACGACACGGATGCTTAGAGTGGCCCAGTCGCGCCAGCGGCCGCGTCTTTGTACACGGCGCGGCCAGCCAACCCATACAACAAAGGGAATGGCCGCCAGCAGCAGCAAGGCAAGAGGAGTGGTAAAAGACACGGTATTTGGTATTTGGGCATCGGTGATCAGGAAAACGATGACCGATGACTAATCTTCATAGACAAACGGCAGGTAGATGGTAAAGGTGCTGCCGGTACCATACTTGCTCTCGGCGGTGACGCGGCCACCATGGGCTTTAATAATAAACTGGGTCAGCGCCAGGCCAAGACCGGTACGGCGGCCGTTGGCATTTTTGCCTGCAGGATTTAACCCGGTCCATAGATTTTCCAACCGTTCTGCCGGAATACCCACGCCGTTGTCTAGAATGCGACAGTACACTTCACTACCTTCACTACCACATTCCACCATCACCATGCCGCCAATTTTATTAAACTTGATGGCATTGTGGAGCAAATGCTGCGTAGCTTCTAACAATTGTGGCACATCACCCAGGGCAAGCGAAAGTGTAGGGTCTGTATGCAGGTCAACCTTTACCCGGCGCGCCTCGGCCATACTATGCAGGTTACGAATCGCTTCCTGAGCGATCTGGTCTAAATGGACGGGTTTGAACTCAAACTGGTTACGCATCTGGATGCGGGCAGAGATGGTGATAAGATTATCTATGGGGGCGCGGAGGGCAGCTATCTGCTGGCTGATTTCACCAACAAACTGGCCCTCTTTTTCACCAGCTTTGGTCTGGTACTTCTGCATCTCACGGTTGATGTCCGTGAACGGCCGTCGCAGTTCTGGCGAAATCATATCAATAAAGTCAGCATACAATTTTACCACTTCCTGCAGGTGCTGTTTTTCGCGCATCAACGTCTGGTTTTGGCGAAAGACAAACTCATTGATCTGGCGCAAACTGGCCAGGTTATGCGCCTGAGCCAGCAGTGGACTAATTTGCCCTGTCCAGATATCCAACAACGCCAGATCGTGGTTATCATACCCTTCACCCGTATATTTAACGCCCAAAGCCAGCACGCCAATCAGGCTGTCACCAGCTCGCAACGGCTTGTATAAAACGCGCTGCCATTTACGCAGCAGTTCCCGTTCCTCTTCGGGAATGCCATCGTACATCTCCAGGGAATCCATGTCTGACTGCACCAACAGCCCAGGATGCTGGCGCAGGTGCTGGCTAAAAGGACTAGACGGGCTAAAGTCGGCAACAAAGTAGGGCAAACTGCCCAGGCTGGCCAACGGCCGTAATACCAACCGCCCGCCTGGCCCATCATCCGCTTTAAAAAGCCAGGCGTCATCTGTGGCCAGGTTAGACTGCACCAGGCGCAAAAACATCTGGCCTAGTTGGGCGGGTTCTGGCATGTTGCCGATGACGTTGCTGAAGTCCGCCAACACCACTTCACGTTTACCCTGACCACGTAAAAAGATGCGCCGTGTAAATTCATTCACCCACCGGTAGACCAGGGTAAAAAAGGCGGCAAAAAGGGCCGCGGCAATGGTTAGAATAAGGGTTTGAGCAGATACGGCCGTTTCCGCTGGTAAATTGGCAATGGCCTGCACAATCAGGGACAGCGCCAGCCAGGTCAGGCCAAAAATAATAAGCGTGCCAGACAGCCGGCTCAACGCCTGCCGGGAGGCCAGCTGCAGTTCTGGCAAATGGGGGCGTGTCAGGGTCAAGGTGCCCACAACACCCGCCAGAATGATGACCAACATCCCTGACTGCTGCCAGCCGGGTTGATCTAACTGCCGGATGGAAGACAAGGCAAAGCCCATAAAAAACAGGGTAATGACCAACACCCAATAGTTGATCTGGTTGCGGTAAATGGAAGTAAGCAGGTTAGACTTTAACTGCTGCGTCAAAATCCAGGAGGCGACAACAGGAACCAACCAGGCCGCAATCCACACAGCGCCCCACAAATCAAATTGGGTAATGCGCTGGCCGCCTACGTTAAAAAACGGTAGATAGAAGCGCCAGATTTCCGGGTCCAGGGCCACGGCCGTGCCTAACAACGCCAGGCTGACCACGGAAGCCACCCGGCTATGCCCCTTGGCAATGTTTAGGTAGACAACGGTGGCCAGGAAGAGGGAGACGGCCGTAAGATTTAAGGCATACGTCCCCAAAATCCCCCAGTTATAGACCACGATCTCTGGGAAAGCGTCACCCCCAAACAACCGCAAGACGCTGCTAGACCACAAGGCGGCCATCAACAGCGTCAGTGTCCAGCGTGTATAGAGCCGTCTCCGCTTCATTTTCGCCCGCCACAGGTAGATGATCATGATAAAAAAACTTAGTGGCAGGAGGGATATAAGAAAAAACTGCTGGGTAAGTGTCATTTTAGTAATTCAGTAAACAGCCACCAATAATCGGTGAAAAGGTGAGGTGAGTGCGTGGTCATGGGAGCCAGCAAACGTCTGTCATTGCCTGCCCTGTCCATGCCGCCAGACATTGTAGGGATTGATTATACCAGGATTAAGAGAATGCGCGGGGAAATAGATTTGGGATAAGGCGCCATTTATCCCAAATTTATCCCAAACCAAAATTTGGGAAATCGGGGGAGCTTTTGGGAAAAGGTTGGGAAATATCACCATCTGCACCGGGCAAACCACCCCCAGCAGCATCGGCTTCCACACCTGAACCACAAACTCAACATTGGGTTTTGCCGCAGTAACTCATGCCAAATAAAAGAGAGCAGCCTTGTTAACGATGAGGTAGCTTTATTTGAGAATATAGTGGGTGCCCTTTTTGGAACCAATTTTAAGGAGAATGCCCCGATCTACCAGGTCTTTAAGGTCTAGACGCAAGGTTTCAGCAGTGACATCGGGGCACAACTGCTGGTAGTCTCGGTTGGTGATGCTGCCGTTTTCACGCACAAAGGTCAGGGCACGTGCCTGGCGTTCATTCATGCTGTGGGTCCACTTGGGGCGGGGGGCCCGATCCCGTTTGTTGCGCAGGATAACGGTAAACAGGTGTGACGTGGCTTTAAATTCGGGCGGCTCGTGTCCGGCCTGGGTCATCTCCTCAATCATCTGGTCAATCCCCAGACCTAACTCTTCAATGTAGCCCCACTGGAACAGGCCGCTGACCAGGCGCGGGTTGCGTGAAAAATGTTCTTCTACCAGGTTATCCAGGGTCATATAGCCAGGCAAACCCCCGGGGCTGATAATTTCCAACCGATCGGCGTACATACGCACCTCAATACGCCGGCCGCGGATACGGTAATCACGGTGGGCTACGGCATTCACCAGGGCTTCACGCACAGCATAGCGGGGGTACTCCAGCAATTCGGCACGCTCCAGCCCGTTCACCGTGGCCCCAACACGCATCTCTTCAAAGATCACGTTCCAGGTGCGTTCGATGACCCGGGCCAGATTACCGGAGATTTCGTCACGACGGCCGTAACCGATGCCCCCATCTTCCCCACGTGGCTCTTTGCCGGGGAACCGCACAAACGTGACACCACTCTGCGGAAAAAACATTTGCGGCTTCTTGCCAAAAAGCAAGACGCCAATGGTGGTAGGCTGGCCTTCACGGTCAGTGGCCCCAATTTCATAGAGCAGCTCAGCCACATCCAGGGCGCGGGGGGCGCCGCGTTCTTCGCGGCGCGTCAGGTAGTCACGGATAATGTCTGCATCCAGATCATCAGGACGGGCACCCGGCACCGTTTCAGTTTCATATTCGGCGGTGTTTTTGCTGGCCGCCAGATCACGCACTTCATCGCCGGAGAGGGGCCGATTCTGGTTGCCACTGCGAATGAGTACACGGCCGTCATCCAACGAATGCAAATCTGTGCTGCGCGGCACATTCAGGCTAATAAGAACGCCGTTGCGGGTTTCTACCGACTGCCAGGCTACCGGCACCGGCGGGCGGCACATGCCCGCAGCTTCGCGCAGCGCCCCTTCGGCTTCTTCTTCCCAGATGGTCGTGGTGGGATGACCGTTTTCATCCAGACCCAAGACAATGATGCCCCCATCACCATTGGCCAGAGCTACCAGGCATTCGGCCAGTGGCTCACTATCAGCTGCCGGTAAAAAGGCGAGGCGAGGGCCGGGTTTATCCTTTAACATAATGTGATTATAACACGCTTTTGTGACCAGCACTGTCACAGATTGTGCCTTGACAAGCAGACAGACCTCTTTATAATCAAATACACAATTGTACTTTGTAAAACGCTGATTGGGATGCGTAAATTATCAGGTTAGTGCCAGAGAGTGGCCGGCCATAGGCTGCAAGCCGCCATCACCAAACGATAATTAACACCCCCCAGGAGTGGTCTTCAGAAAAGGCTACCAAAGAAGGTATGGGCAAACTATAGGGTTTGCCCTCTTCAGGGCAGACTTTTTGTCTGCCCTACTTTACTTATTAAGAAGACCCGGTTGGCCTCGTTAACGGCCGTCAATGAGAGTATGCAGTCACCAGTGACCAGTATTCAGATAAGTGGACTCTCTACTGAAATACTGACAACTGAGTACTGAATACCAAAATTGGGTGGAACCGCGATGCGCCATCGCCCCAATGTGGGTGATGGCGTTTTTTATTGTGGAGATTGTGACTATATCCAAATGGATGGAGATGACTATGTCTGACGTGAATATCCCCTATGAAGAATCAGACCTGTACCGCATTCGCCATTCGGCAGCGCATGTCATGGCTGAAGCGGTGCTGGAGCTTTTTCCCGCAGCGATGCTGGCGATTGGCCCACCCGTAGAAGATGGCTTCTACTACGACTTTGACCTGGGCAAAGACGAAAACGGGAAACCACGCACATTTTCTGAGGAAGATTTGGCGCAGATCGAGCAGCGCATGAAAGAACTGCTTAAACAAAATGCCCCCTTTGAACATTCCAGCATGACCATTGCGGCTGCCCAGGAGTTCTTTGCCAGCCAGGCCTACAAACTGGAACTGATTGCAGACCTGGCCGCAGGTAAGTTGAACGAAAATGGCGTACCAACGGCCGTGCCCGCCAGTGAAGTTAGCATCTACACGCAGCGCAACTTTGTAGACCTGTGCCGTGGTCCCCATGTTAAATATACCAAACAGGTTAAAGCCAATGCTGTCAAACTGCTGCGTACTGGCGGCGCATACTGGCGTGGTGACGAACACAAACCGCAGCTGCAGCGTATTTACGGCACGGCCTGGCACAACAAAGAGGAGCTGGATGAGTACCTGAAGCTTCTGGAAGAAGCCAAAGCCCGTGATCACCGCCGGTTGGGCAAGCAGTTGGGGTTGTTTCACATCTCCCAACTGGTAGGCTCTGGCCTGCCCTTGTGGCTGCCTAACGGGGCTATCTTGCGTGAAGCGCTGGAGAGTTTCTTGCGCCAGGCCCAACTGGAACGCGGCTACCTGCCCGTCATTACCCCCCATATCGGCAAGCTTGATCTCTACATCACCAGCGGGCACTATCCCTACTACAAAGACAGCCAGTACACACCTATAGACGTAGATGGGGAGAAGTTTATGCTTAAACCCATGAACTGCCCGCATCACATTGAAATCTACCGCAGTGAAGCCCACAGCTACCGTGACCTGCCCCTGCGCCTGGCCGAATTTGGCACGGTTTACCGTCATGAACAAAGCGGCGAACTGAATGGCCTGACACGGGCACGCGGCTTTACGGTAGATGACTCCCACCTGTTTGTCACGCCAGACCAGTTGGAAGCAGAGTTCATCGGCGTCATAGATCTGATCCAACACATCTTCCAGACCATGGGCTTTTATGACTTCCGCGCCCGTCTGGGCACAAACGACCCTGACAGTGACAAGTACGCCGGCACGCCAGAGATGTGGCAGCGAGGTGTCAAGGCCATTTGTCAGGCCGCCGACAAAGTGGGCATGAACTATACCCTAGAAAAGGGTGAAGCCGCCTTTTATGGCCCCAAACTGGACTTCATCTTCCGTGATGTGCTCAAGCGAGAGTGGCAGTTGGGTACGGTACAGGTGGACTTTTTGCTGCCAGAGCGGTTTGACCTGGAATATACGGCCGAAGACGGGCAAAAGCACCGCCCGGTTATGATTCACCGCGCCCCGTTTGGCAGCATGGAGCGTTTTGTGGGCATTCTCATTGAGCACTTTAATGGTGCCTTTCCCCTGTGGCTGGCCCCCGTGCAGGTGATGCTGGTACCCATTGCTGACCGGCACAACGACTATGCCCATGACGTAAGCCGGAAACTGCGGGCAGCGGGCCTGCGCACGGCCGTGGATGACAGCAGCGACCGTATGAACAAAAAGATCCGCAATGCCCAGTTGCAGAAAATTCCATACATGCTTGTCATTGGTGATAAAGAGATGGAGAACGGGGCTGTAGCCGTGCGCACCCGCGACGAGGAAGATCGTGGGGCACTGCCCGTGGCTGAATTTATCACCCAGGCAACAACCCTGATCAAGACCAAGCGCCTAGAGCTATGAGCGGTTTATACCCTTAATCAATCAGGATTTAGTGGCCGCTCACAAGAGCGGCTTTTTTATTACCACAGGGCAAGATACCATCTGCCCTACCAGGAGAGCATGATGTCTGAGAGAAATAACGCCCCCCCTGAACAGCTTGATTTGTACTGTATTCGACACACGGCCGCACACATTCTGGCGCAGGCCGTTACAGAGCTGTACCCAGAGGCAAAACTAGCCATTGGCCCCCCCATCGAGAATGGTTTCTACTATGATTTTGATTTGGGCGTTGATGCGGCCGGGAACCGGCGCGCCTTCAAACCAGACGACCTGCCGCAGTTGGAAAAACGCGTGCGTCAGATCATCGCCGGTAATCACGCGCTTGTTTACCGTGAACTCAGCGTGGCGGAAGCACAGCACCTATTCCAGAACCAGCCCTATAAGTTGGAACTGATCGCCGAACTGGCCCAGGCCGGCGAGGTGATCAGCACCTATCGGCAAGACAGTTTTGAAGATTTGTGCCGAGGGCCGCACGCCGCCCATACAGGCCAGATCGCCCCAGACGCCGTCCGGCTGATGAGCATTGCCGGGGCATATTGGCGCGGCGACAAAAGCCAGCCCATGCTGCAGCGCATCTATGGCACGGCCTGGCACAACAAGCAGGAGCTGCGGCAGCATTTGCAGCTGTTAGAAGAAGCACGGCAGCGTGACCACCGTAAACTGGGGCGTGACCTGGAAATTTTCATCATTGATGAAGAGATTGGGCCCGGCCTGCCGTTGTGGCTGCCCAATGGCCACATTTTGCGTGAGGAGCTGGAAAAGTTGGCCAGAGAGATGGAAGATGCCGCCGGATATGCCCGTGTTTCCACACCCCATATTGCCAAAGAAGCCCTTTACCGGCGTAGTGGCCACCTGCCCTATTACGAAGATGAGATGTATGCGCCGATGAATCGGGAAGGAGCCACCTATTACCTGCGGCCCATGAACTGCCCCTTTCATCACAAGATCTTCGCCAGCAAACCGCGCAGCTACCGTGACCTGCCGCTGCGCCTGTCTGAATATGGCACAGTTTACCGCTATGAGCAAAGTGGCTCTTTGTTTGGCCTGCTGCGTGTGCGGGGGCAAACACAAAATGATGCCCATATTTACTGTGCTGAATCTCAGCTGGCTTCAGAGTTTATCGCCGTTATGGATTTGTACCGGCGTTACTTTGACCTGTTCGGCATTAAAAAATATGTGATGCGCCTCAGCAAACACAGCCGGGCCGGGCTAGGCAAGAAGTATGTGGATGATGAGCCGATGTGGTTAAAGATGGAGGCATTGATCAGACAGGTGATGCTCAGTGAGCATATTCCGTTTGTGGAAGCAGCCGATGAGGCCGCTTTTTATGGGCCCAAAATAGATGTGCAGGTATGGAGCGCTATTGGGCGGGAATTTTCGTTGGCCACAAACCAGGTGGACTTTGTGCAGCCGCCCCGGTTTGACCTGACGTTCACGAACCAGCACGGCAACCCGGAAACACCGTTGTGCATCCACCGTGCGCCGCTGGGCAGCCATGAACGGTTCATTGGTTTTCTGATAGAACATTACGCGGGTCATTTCCCCGTCTGGTTAGCGCCTGAGCAGGTGCGGGTGATTCCCATTACGGACGCGCACCAGGCCTATGCCGCTCAGCTGGCGGCCCACCTGCGGCAGGCAGGCATTCGGGCGCAAGCGATGATGAGCAGCGAACGAATGAGCGCCAAAGTGCGGCAGGCGCAGCACATGAAAGTGCCTTACATGGTGATTGTGGGTGATCAGGAGATGGCTGAGGAGACGATTTCCGTGCGGGAACGGCACGACCGTCAGCAGTCAGGTGTTTCCTTAGCGGCATTTATTGAGCATGTGCGGCAGGTGATTGACGGCCGTGAGCCTGAACTATAACTGGCTAAGAGGCAGGCGCACGGTAAACGTGCTGCCTACATCGACTTCACTGTCCACGGAAATAAAACCGAGGTGGGCTTCCACCAGGCTTTTGACAATGGCCAACCCCAACCCGGTGCCGATGGCTAATTGTTGGTGCCCTTTGACACGGCTGTACCGGTCAAAAATGTGGTCAAGCTCATCCTCAGGAATGCCATAGCCGGTGTCTGTCACTTCAACCATGGCATAACGGCCGTTTGTGGAGGCCGTCACCGAGACAACACCTTCTTGAGGTGTATATTTGATGGCATTGGAGATCAGGTTTGTTAATACCCGTTCAATCTTCTTTTCATCGGCCGTGATCATAATGGGCGTGGGCACCGGGTTAAAGTCCAGTTTGATCTGTTTTTCCAGGGCTTGTGCCTGAACCGCTTCAGCGGTGCTTTTGGCCAGCAAAGAGAGGTCAAAGTCTGACATTTCCAGCTCCATCCCGGCGCCAGAGGCCAATTTTTCCAGGTCAAGAATATTGTTGACAATTTCCAACAAGGTCTCCTGGCTGCGTAAAATAACTTTGGCAATTTGTGTCTGCTGGTCACGGGACAGTTCACGGTCACGGAGAATGCTGCCATATCCTTTGATGCTGGTCAGCGGCGTGCGCATGTCATGGGTTAAGACGGCCAGAAATTGATCTTTTTCCTTGTTTAATCTTTCCAGTTGGTCATTGGCTTCAGCCAACGCCTGTGTGCGCAGGGCCACCAGGTCTTCCAGGTTATCCATCTGCTTTTTAGCATTATTCACGGTAATACGAAATGAGTACGCAGAAAGGATAATGGGCAGCACAAAGATGGCTAAACCAAGCAGGCCAAAAACGTAGACGGCCGTGTAAATGAGCCCACCACCCAACGCCATGACGGTCACATTCATGGGGACCGCCCAGCGGGTATCCCGCCACATTTCCATAGGGTGAATGCTATGGGCCATATAAATGATGACCGTCAGCAGCCAGAAATTGACCTGATCGCTGACAATGGCGCCGATCACCCAGGGGGCGGTAAGGCCCATAAACGTTCCTGGCCCTAACCAGTTTTCAAACAAGGTAAACGCCAGGCCACCCACAAGAATGGAAATGGCCTGCATACCGCCATTAGCGCCTAACCGTTCTAACTCAGACCACCAGATGCGCTGGCCCGAATACACATTAATTAACCAGATGCCTACTTCGGCCAGCGCCGCCACCATGGCACCCGCCACCGGGCTAAACAGCCCCACAGCGGCAAAACTTATGGCACTGCCTACCGAAATATTAACACGCCCCCCCACCAATATGGTTGTTGTTGTATGTGCGCCGATAGCCACCACTAGTAAAAGCACCAGGGTGAGCGAATCTTCATAGGTCGGGATTAGGATCACGCCCCAGAGGACAATCACAAGGCCAGCCAGGGCCAGCAATCCCGTATAAATCTTGCGTAGTTTGAGCATGACAAGTATTACAAATACATTTTTACATTTGGTAACAAGATCACTTTATTACAGCAAACAAACTGTGACGGCACATACTTTAATACAAAATCCCCATGATGCCTATAGGACATCATAGGGATTGGACATTGCAAACTATACCCTATGCTGGTTAGATCACCCAGAATTGGGCGTTAATTACCGTAACTGGTCAGGCCGCTCCAGCCGTAGCTGCCGCTCCAGCCATAGCTGCCGCTCCAGCCGTAGCTGCTATTCCAGCCATAACCGCCGTTCCAACCATAGCTGCCGGGTATCCAGGAATAACCGCTTTGCCAGCCGTTACCGTCAACCCATTGTTGCCAATTTGCATCACCTACCCAGTTATAACCAGAAGCCCAGCCGTAGCCGCCGTTCCAGCCGTAGCCGCCATTCCAACCGTAGCCGCCATTCCAGCCATAACCACCGTTCCAACCGTAGCCGCCGTTCCAACCGTAGCCAGAGGCATCCGGAATAGAGTAGCCATTGGCATCAACGATGACAAATTGCCCGTCCTGGTAAGCCACCGGCCCTACATACATCTGGCCAGGCACCATGCCCACATTGGCTTCACCGGCTGGCGGGGCCAATACTGCGGTGCTGGCGTCCACCCGCCCTGCGCCTTGTTGCAAGATACTCCAAACCAGCGAGCTGTCAGTATACGCGGCCGGCCGGGCTGAATTCATCAGCGCATATTTGATCTGATTGGGGGTCATGCTGGGGTTGGCTTCTATCATCAAAGCGACCACACCAGAGGTCACGGCCGTGGCCGACGATGTACCTGCAATATTATAGAACTGCCCCCGAATTCGGAATGCCGGGTTTTGCTGGGCCCAATTAGAGTTAACCTTGGTCATAGCCACCATATGCGCCCCTGGGGCTATTACATCGGGCTTGACAAAGCCTACTTCGGTGGGGCCGGCACCGCTAAACGGGGCCAGGTAATCATCACTCTCATCTGCCGGCGTGAAGTTATCAGTATAGGCGCCTACCGTGATGATATAGGGGTCATTACCGGGTGCCGCTATGGTCATTGGGTCTGGGCCTTCATTGCCGGCCGCAGCCACCACCACCACCCCTGCGCTCCAAAGCGCTTCCACCGCCTGGTCAATGGGGTCGGCCCAATAGGGGCTGTTGATGCCACTTACCAGAGAAAGATTAACCACCCGTATGTTGTGGGCATTTTTGTTCTGTAATATCCAGTTCAGTCCTTCAATAATGTCTGTGTAGGTACCTTTGCCCTCGCCGTCCAACACCCGCACATCGATAAAGTTTATACGTGGGGCAACACCAATGGGGCCATTGGAATCTTCATGATTGCTGCCCATCAGGCTGGCCATCATGGTGCCGTGTCCGTGAGGGTCTTCCTGATTGGGGCCATTGTCCAGGGCGTCATAGCGCGCGACAATACGGTTGTGGTTCCAGCCCATCTTGCTAATGCCGGAATCAACCACGGCTACGCCCACCCCTTCACCATCATAACCGGCTGCCCAGACGGCAGGCACGCCCATTACTTCTGGCGCGTACATCTCTGGGGCATTGCCGCTGGCCTCCACCGGCCCATCTTCATAAACGGCCACGATCCGTTCATCGGCGGTTAACGCCCGCACCATCTGTACGGGGATGTCCGCCGAAACAGCATTAATGATGGCCAGCTCTTCATGAACCTGACCACCATAGGTTTGTACGGCCGTTGTGGCCGCCTCTATAGAATTTCCTTGAACAACAAGCGAAATGGTTTGTGAGGAAGTAAAGACAAATGCCCCCACCAAAGCCGTTAAAACAACTATCATGGCGAAGAAAACTGCTACGCGCTTCATGTTTTGTACTCCTGTGATTACTATGGATTCGACGATGAGGGGAGGATGCTCCAACCCTTACGAATATTATGATGGTCCGCGCAATTATTCTCAATAGGACAAGAGATAGATGACTTTTCTCCCATTGAATTTATGGAATTTTTATTATTGCACTTAAGCGGCATATTAAGGATAATAGGTTCTGTATTTCTAGTTTCCTCTGTAGTGTATTAATTAAATACCCATAGGGTGTTGACATAAGTTAACAGTATCCACCATATATGTAATACCTATGGTTTTGTGTTGTATTCTTGTAGTTCCACAGACTACAAGTCTTTAATATTCGTAACCGCTTTTAACCGAGGAAGGAGGTTTTATTATGAAGTATGGTTACGGTTGGGTATCGGGGCAAGGTGGCTAATTTTCACCTACCCACGTAGAATGGTTGGGGTTTCAAAACCCCAACCATTCTATTTGTTCTTAAACTTATCAACCTGGGCAGGGGAGGATTAACTTATGAGCGGTGTTATACCTACAACTGAAGTGCGTGTTTTGCCGCGACAGTTATTGGCTTTACGTAACTTCCGACTGTTATGGTTGGGGCAGGCCATTTCTACATTTGGTGACAAGTTTACAGAAATCGCGATCCCTATTCTGGTATATACTCTGAGCGGCTCGGCCATGCAACTGGGGTTAGCATTTTTAGTACAAACGCTGGCCACGCTTATTTTTGGGTTGTTTGCCGGTGTCATGACTGACCGATGGAACCGCCAGCGCACGATGATCAGCACCAACATGATTCGGGCCGGGCTGGTCATCTCTATTCTGGTTATTTCTGTGCTGCCGCTGCCTATCAATGGGCAGTTGATCTTGCTTTATCTTGTTGGGTTCTGCACCACGGCCGTCAGCCAATTCTACGTGCCCGCTAAAGTAGCTACCATCCCAGACACTGTCAATGATTCACAACTCATGGCGGCCAACTCCCTTGACCAGTCAACGATGACGCTGGTTGCCTTCTTCGGTTATGCCACTGCCGGGGCCATGATTGGCCTGGTGGGTACTCAGACGGCCTTTCTCATTGATGGTGCTACATTTTTGATTTCTGCGGCACTAATTGCCCTGATGCAACTGTCTTCTGCTGATCAGCCGGACAACGCCAGCCAAAGACAAGAATCTATTATCAACGGTATTCGCGCCGGCTTCCGCCATGTGGGGTCGGTTTCTATTTTAAAAGGCATTGTCCTTTTGAGCTTTATTGCCCCTTTAGCCCTGGGGGGTACACAGGCGCTGTTGCTCATTTTTGCCCAGGATGTGTTGGGCGCTGGGCCCTTTGGGTATGGACTGTTAGAGGGCTCATTTGGTCTGGGTATTGCCTTTGGCGGTTTGGTGCTGGCCCGCCGTTCGGCCAATGTAACCCGCGGCCGTTTATTGGCACTGGGTGTAGTCGGCATGGGGGTAGGGCAAATCTTTGCTGTTTTGCTCCCGGGCCTCCTGATGCGGACGGGAATGGTGAACAGTACCTTGCTTATGGCCGTTTCCCTTCCCTTTTTCTTTTTAGGGGCAGCGTGTAATGCGGCGGTGATGATTGGCATGCGCACCGTCATTCAAGAGAAAACCCCACGCGACATGATCGGCCGTGTCTTTAGTGTCATTATGGTTGTGAGCAGCGCCGCTTTGGCTGCCGGCGCCAGCACGGCCGGGCTGGCAGACCTTTATGACGTGGGGCTGCTTCTAGCTTTGTGGGGGGTGGTGTTGACAATAACCGGTGTGTTTGCCATGAAGTGGCGGACCTTTCAGGAGAAGTAAATGCTGGCAGTACAGTTGCCCACTGAGCATATCATGACCTATCAAACGCGGGCCGAGGCTTTCTGGCAAGCGGAAACGACAGCTTTGTACCAGGCACAGGCTGGCCTGGTAGAGACGCTTCAACTAGACAAGGTATATGCCGAGTTTGCCGATTTATTTACATTACAGCAGGTACGTACACTCGTCGACATGGCCCGGTCACAAGCCGACAGCCATTATCGGCACGTGGCGGAATTTGCTACCATGCGCTATCTGCGGCAGACGGCCGTGCCCTATGATGAGATGCTTTTCAGGCAGCTGGGCCAGCCCACTATCCCCTGGGACGGTACCGAATTGCCGTTTTTTGCCATTGCCCCCCTCTTGGCCACGGAGCCTGATGCCGCACGACGCAAAGACCTTTATTTAAGCCGCAGCCAATTCACTGCCCGCCAAAATGACACCCTGCGCCAACGATGGGAAGCCATCACCGCCCAGGCAGAAGCATTAGGCTTTGATACGTATTATGCGTTGTGCAACGAGATGCGTGGGCTGCGCCTGGTGAGTTTACAGTTTATGGCTCAATCCTTTTTGAAGGAAACGGCCGACACCTACTTTCAGAGACTCTCTCGTTGGAGCCAGACAATGCTGGGCACAGAAAAACCAGATGCCGCCGATAGATTCTACATGATGCGCGGCGCCCAGTTTGACATCTTATTCCCACCGGAGACATTGGCGTTGGCTGTTAACAACACGGCCAGTTTCTTGGGCCTGCCGCTGGTAAACCAACCTGGCCTGGAAATTGACCTGGCCGCACGGCCGCAGAAATCTTTACGGCCGTTTTGTGCTTTTATCCATGTACCTGATGATATCAAGTTAGTGGTTAACCCTGCCGGGGGGTATCGGGATTACAGCGCCGTATTTCATGAACTGGGTCATGCTTTGCACGGGCTGCACATTCCGGCTGACCTGCCTTTTGCTGTTCGTTATCTGGGCGATGACTCTGTGGGTGAAGCGTTTGCCTTTTTATTTGAGCAACTGCCTGGCAATCCCATCTGGTTACAAGAGCTGCTGGGGAGTGCCGACTATGAAACGTTTGTAGATTACATACAATTCATGCGTCTCTGGCTTATACGGCGATGCGCCATCTCGGTATTGTATGAAAATTTGCTGCATACCGGCACGCCAACACCTGAGACATTGTATACCTCTCTGTTAGCTGAACATTTGGGCCTTAACGTTTCGCCGGCTTATTATCTGTTGGATGTAGAAGACGGGTTTTATAATGCGCAGTACTTCCGCGCCTGGATGTTGACCGCCCAAATAGCCGCGCAGCTAGAGGCCCGTATTGGCGAAGACTGGATGGTTTCAGCAGGCACTGGGGCTTTTTTACGGCCGTTATGGCAAAAAGGTCAACCAGCAGCCGAGATTATTGCCATCCTGATTGGGGAAGAAGGGCTGAACCCAGAGGCTCTCATCCGCAGTTTCCAGACATAAGGCGATCATTTTCCTTTAATCTTTCACCAAAATAGTTGACATGTCAACCAGAATCCCTATAATCATAGATAATTCCAGGCAAATTTGTCCGCCTGGAAAGCAGTTAAACAAAAGAAGCCGCTCTTCTATTGGGGCGGCTTTTTGTATGTCAAGACGGAGGACATATCTATGTTAAAGAAAAAGTTTTTCAAAACCAACGAAGAATGTGAAGTCACCTTTGAGTTCGAAGCCGAGAATGTAGAGGCAGTGGCTGTTGTGGGCGAATTTAATGGGTGGGAACCCATGGCCATGAAACCGGCCAAAAACGGCCCCTTCCGCGCCAAAGTGCGTCTGCCCAAAGACGGCCGTTTTCAGTTCCGTTATCTGGTAGATGGCCAGACATGGGTTAACGATGAGTCGGCTGACGCTTACTGGCCTAACGAACATGGCGATAACAACAGCGTGCTCTTCACCCTGCCCAACAAATAATCATCGTTACACTTTCACAATAGCCAGATAAAACGGCTCCCTAAGGGGCCGTTTTTTGTTCTCAGTTTGTTACGGCCGTGGGCCTTCCTTTCCCCTCCCCCATGTTAAACTTGAGCGTAAGAAATCTGACCCTCTTTTCATCTAACAGGTGATTTTGAAAGACACTTTGCAGGCCTGACGCCTGTCTGGTAAAACACTAGTATCAGTTTTCACTAATCAGTGTACAGTTTTCAGGGCTGGCTTATCTCTGGACATAGTCTACTGAAAACCGGTGACGGACTTCTGATTACTGGTACTAGTAATAAAACATCACCTATAGGAAAAGTAATACTCATGCAGAAAGAAAAAGTAATTATCATTGGTTCTGGACCGGCCGGGTTAACGGCCGCGTTGTACACCGCCCGCGCTATGTTAAACCCCCTGGTCATTGCCGGTACCCAAATCGGCGGGCAGATCGCCATTACCGGCGAGGTGGAAAACTACCCCGGTTTTTGGAGTCCTGATCACACCCCCACCGGTCCGGAACTGGTGGAAGTCATGCAAAAGCAGGCCGAACATTTTGGTGCCCGCCTGGAGTACGATGAAGTGGTGGCTGTGGATTTCCAGCAACGGCCGTTTCATATTAAGACCTATGGCAAAGAGTTCCTGGCTGACAGTGTCATCGTTACCGCCGGCGCTTCACCTACCAAGCTCCAAGTACCCGGTGAAGAAGAGTATACCGGCCGCGGTGTCAGCTATTGCGGCACCTGCGATGGCTTCTTTTTCCGGGGTAAAGACGTTGTGGTTGTTGGCGGCGGCGACAGTGCCATGGAAGAAGGCATTTTCCTGACCAAATTTGCCAACAAAGTAGAAGTCATCCACCGCCGTGATGAACTAAGAGCCGGCGCTATCTTGCAAAAACGTGCCTTCGCCAATGAGAAAATCTCCTTTATCTGGGACAGTGTGGTGGAAGAAGTGGTAGGCAATGGCGTGGTTCAAGGCGTTAAGGTCAAGAATGTCAAAACAGGCGAGAGCCGCCAGCTAAAAACTGACGGCGTCTTCATCTTTATTGGGCACTACCCCAACAGTCAGTTTCTGGTGGGCCAACTGGCTATGGATGAAGAGGGGTATGTCATCACCGATGAACGTTACCGTACCAGCGTGCCTGGTATCTTTGCCGCCGGGGAAATTCAAGATCCACACTTCCGCCAGATCACGACGTCGGTCGGCCAGGGTGCGGGCGCCGGTATGGAACTGGAAAAGTGGCTGGCACAGCAAGAATAACCAGTCGTCGATGGCCGCTTGCGCTGAGTAATTGGTCATCGATGACCGATCACCAATGACCGTGAAGAGATGGCGCTTTATCAAATCATGGCTGTTATACACCTGGGGGGGGCTGCACCGCTACTTTGGCAATCAGAATGCCATGCCATCTGAACATGAACGTGCGGTATATTACTTTACGCGAGCGTATGAAGTAGACCCCGACTTTCGTATGGCCCGTTTGAATCGGGCCATTTTATTGGGGCGTGAGTTGGGCCGCCTTCCAGAAGCGCTGTCTGATCTGGATGCTCTTCTAACACAAGACCCGACTTTTGCACCCGCCTTGCTGAACCGGGGACTGCTGCTGCAAGAAGCCGGGCATTACCCTGAAGCGTTACGAGACCTGGAAGCCTACCTGAACCAATCTTCCTGGCATGAATATCGCCAGGAAGCCCAACGCATGGTCGCCATCTTACGAGACATTATGACCGACCTGGACGAGGCGCCATAACCAGTGGTTGGTAATCAATATACAGCCAACTCTACGCTGAACACTGACCTACTGAACACTGACCCACTGAACACTGACCTACTGAACACTGACCTACTGAACACCGATTACTGATTCCCATTCACCGTCTCCTGCCAAACACGCTCCAAATCGGCCAGGCTGCCGATGGAGGCGACAGTATCCATGAAGTGCCGCAGGGTGGGGGTATGGTTGCGAATATCACGCAGCATAGGGCCGGTGGGGTCACTGCCCGTAGCCCCCGGCCGGGATGCGTAAGCGCCATAAAACGCAAAGTAAGCCTGGTTAAGCTTGCGAATGAGGTAGCCATGGGCTACAAAAAGCTGTCGCCGTTCCTCCATATAAGCTTCTGCTTCATCAATGCTGCCTTCGGCTAACAGCGCATCTACGTGAATGCGGGTGGCGGCCATTTCAGTATTAAAATCGAAGGGGGACGGCGTGATTTTACTGGTTTCCGGCGATGAAGGCACGTTTGCCGATGGCGGTGGGGGCACAAACTCCGGGTAGAAGCGTTCAATAACCTGCGCTCCAATTTCCACATCTATGATGGAAGCAATGGTTTCGTTAATAGTGCGTACTTGTGGGTCGCCATAATAGAGCCCCACAGGATGAAAAGCCATCCAATGATGGGCCCATTCATGGGCTGTGACTTCGGCCAGCCAGTTAATGCTGGTAGTCTCCTGGATCATGGCAGGATAGGTGCCAATGCCCCCCAGAGGCACCACCAGCGCAGAGAGATCAAGCGTGTTTACCACGGCCGTCTCAATATTTTCTTTGTCCGGTGTTGTCAACCCCGGTTCCAGGGAACGCTGGTGAATCCGTTCGATCTGGTCCCGAGGGGAAACCACAAGCAAGTTGGGTACGGCCGTCATGTGCATCATCACCGGTGGCCACGCCCGCCCACCCAGGCCAAACCCCTCTTCAGCCAGCACAACCGCCACCTGGTCTTGTACTATGGCTTCAACCATGGGTTGTAGTTCGGCCAGATGGTCACGTTTCTGAGCCAGGGTTAACTGGAGTTCTGCGGAAGCGGCCGCCGGGTCTGTGATCGCCGGGTCAACGTATAGGCGGGTGATATCGGCATCTAGCTGCTGGGCCTGGCGCAGCAGTTCCAGGTAATCCAAAACAAATTGTTGGCGCTCTGCTTCAGTGAGAAAGGTATGTCCGTTGGCCAACATGGCCCGCATCTTGGCCCCCAAGGCCGCCCCCTCCCAGGCCACATAATCAAACTGCTGCTGGTTAACAATGGCGTTAATCTGGTCTTCTTCCGTGCCAAACGCCGGCCCTTCGCGCCCCAAGAGCAGCAAACCAGCCACAAACATGAGCAACAGTTGCGTAATGATTACCAGACGCTGCCTGAACATAGGCAAAGATCATAGTAGAGTTACGGCCGCAGCACAAGCCCATAGTAAAAGAAGGGTATCATGCTTCCTGTGCTCAGCATGACACCCTTGTACTTATGTGGTTTACAGCCTGCCGGGTAGGTGTCTAAAATTAGCGCCCCGTGGTGGCCACCTCGGTGGCCGTGGTTTCTAGAGGATTGCTATGTGGAAACGAGACACGTATTGGCTGACGTAACACGGTCTTTAACTTTTCCGGCGCCACCCGCCGCGGATCGCTAAGGTAAATTTCGTGATGCTTGCCGTTTTCTATAAACCCGTTCTCTGGAATGAACTCATGATGCAATTTAGCCACGGTAGGCCCCTCATCATCATAAGACCCAATGTGCAGAATTTGCACCGAAAGCCCTTCATGATAACGTACCAGCTGAACTTTATTCAGCGCGGCCGGGCTCTTGGATTTTTGCACTTGCTCTATGGCCTCAGCAAAGATATCGGCTGTGATCCACTCTGGCGTCATGATCATCATCGTCCAGTCCCAGGCAGATTTTTCACGCGTGAGAAACGTAGCCATATCTTTGGCCCACCACAACCCTTCCAACGGGGGGACAGTGTAATCCTTTTTTAAGCTATCCTTACTAAGGAACTTTATCTTGTAAGCCACCGCATAAAGCGCCTCAAGAGCCTCTTTATACGCCTGCGCCGTGTTGGGGTCGCCGTGGCCATCAACCATCACAAACTGCATCTCCGGCACGTCTACGGTCTCAAACTGCCTTGACGGATAGTAGAGATGCTTTAAGGTTTTCTTAAAATCAACTTTTGTCATTTTTTGCCTCCATGGTTTTTATAACGTTCTCAACCCACGCCTTCTCTGCCGCCATCAGCGTCAGGCTATAATCAAAAAGCAGTTCGACATGATCTGGCAAAGGGCGTTGGGCTTCAGCCCGCGCCGTAACTTGCTCTAGACGTGTTGTTACTCCTTCGTGGTAGGATCGCAGCGCGCCTAAAGCTTGTGCCGCGGTGATGATGGGTAAATTTGCCAACCCTAACAAAATGGGAGAGTAGCTTCGCTTGGGCTGCGCCAGGGCTTCCAATGTGGCGGTGGTTAACGCCGCCCGGCCCGCGGCGGTGATCTGGTAAACGCGCCGTGCGGAACCACGTCCCTGTGTGGGAATGACCTGGCTCTCAACTAGCCCGGCCTCTCCCAATTTTTTGAGCACATAATAGATCGAAGAGAAGCCGATCTCGGTCCACTCACGCATACCACGCGCTTCGATGATCTGCTCAATCTCATAGCCATGATGGGGGGCTTCCGCCGTCAGGCTGAGAACAGCTAATTCAGCATTGGTCATAGGTTCACCTCGTATTATTCTAATACTAGAATAATACATTTTTACGACTTTTGTCAAGCTGAGGGAGTATTTGCTCACTGACGGGACCTGCAAACCCTAAATTCGGGTATGATTGCCGGTATGCGATTTTTAGTAACCGGCGGCGCCGGCTTTTTAGGCGTGGCCCTGGCTAACCGGCTGGCGCATGATGGGCATGACGTCCACGTGTTAGATGACCTTAGCCATGGTGACGCCACACGTTTGGACACGGCCGTGCAATTTACCAAAGGGGATGTAGACAATATCCCTCTGCTCTGGTCATTGCTGCGCAACGTGGATTGTGTTTACCACTTGGCCGCGCGGGTATCGGTGGCGGAGTCGCTCTTACACCCGCGTGATTACAGCCGGGTGAATGTAGGGGGCACAGTCAGCCTGATGGAAGCCATGCGGGATACAGGTGTACGCCGGGTTGTGCTGTCATCCTCAGGGGCGGTCTACGGCCGTCAGCCCGAACAACCCGTTCATGAAAACGACGTCCCCCAACCAGACTCGCCTTACGCCGTCAGCAAATGGGCAGCCGAACAATACCTGCACACCATCGGCCAACTATGGCACATTGAAACCGTGGCCCTGCGGATTTTTAACGCTTATGGCCCCTGGCAGCCGCTGCCCGCCTCTCACGCACCCGTTATTCCCCGCTTTTTACAACAGGCGCTCTCCGGCGGCTCAGTAGTATTATTTGGTGATGGGCAGCAAACGCGCGATTTTGTGTATATCACAGATGTGGTCAACGCGCTGGTTAGTGCGGCCACGGCTGGCGGGGTAAACCGCCAGGTAATCAACATTGGCCGGGGTCTGGAAACCAGCATTGCCGCGCTTGTGGATGAGATGGAGGTTGTTACGGGGCAGGCCATTCATCGCCTGCACAATCCGGAAAAATCAGGGGGCATACCGCGGCTGGTGGCCGACATCAGCCGCGCACAGATGCTGCTGGGGTTTCGGCCGTCTACCAACCTGGCGAAAGGATTGCAGCAAATATTAAAGGAAGACGGCCGTTTTCACCAGATGTAGCTGAAACTTTTGGCACTTCTTTTGTGTGCACCCGCCCGACACCAAGCCCTAAAGCAAAACAACATAGTGTCCAACGAAAAAAGCCAGGGAATTAATCCCTGGCTTTTTATGCCCAGGAGAGGACTCGAACCTCCACGCCCATAAGGGCACAGGCCCTCAACCTGCCGCGTATGCCAATTCCGCCACCTGGGCCAATATGCGCCAATTATAGCCGTTGCCCCCTGGCTGTCAATCGTCAGCCCAACAGGTTAATGACCAAAAGCTGTCTGCAAATCTGTCAGGTCTTAAGGTTTTTAATCTCTATGGGTTTTACCTGATCCGCCAGGCCGAAGCCAAACAGTTTACTGTAAAAATACAGTTCGCCATCCAGAGCACGTTTGATGTTATCGGCACGGCGAAAGCCATGCTGTTCCTCCGCAAACGGCACATAAGCTACGGGCAAGCCTTTGGCGTCTACGGCAGCAAACATCATCTCTGCCTGGTTGGGGGGCACCACTTTATCTTCAAGACCTTGAAAGAGGATGAGCGCACAATTAATCTGGTCAATAAAGTGGATGGGTGAGCGCGCGATATAAATCTCTTTGCCATCCGGATAGGGCGCAATGAGAGTGTCCAGGTAACGAGACTCAAACTTGTGTGTTTCTTTTGTCATCGCTTCCAGGTCACTAATGCCAAAGTGGCTGGCGCCGGCGGTAAAGATATCTTGAAAGGTGATGGCACAAAGAGTGGTGTAGCCACCTGCACTGCCCCCACGAATAGCCAAACGCTGTTGGTCAGCCAGCCCCTGGCCTACCAGATAACGGGCGGCATTAACACAATCTTCCACGTCTACAATGCCCCATTGGCCATTAAGGCGCTGACGGTATTCACGACCATACCCTGTGCTGCCCCCATAATTCACATCTACCACGGCAAAACCCCGGCTGGTCCAAAATTGTGTGCCCAGGTTGAGGGTTGTGCTGGTAGCGCTGGTAGGGCCGCCGTGGCTCAAGACCAGCAAAGGGGGCTTTTCCCCTGACGGTGGCACAAAGTCCTGGTTTTGTGGCGGGTAGTATATAGCATGGGCAGTCAGCCCATGCGCCGTGGGAAATTCAATCGGCTGCGGCACAGACAGATAAGCCGTATCTACCGTTAACTGCGTGGATTGCCGCAAGATCTGCCATTGATCACTGCGTAAATCCAGCCGGACAATGGCCGACGGCCGTGTGGCCGAACCGCCCAAAAACGCCGCAAAGCCCTTGCCTACCTGAACGTAATCAATACTGGTAAAGGGCAGGTCAAAGTTCGTCAACTGACCGCTGTTCACGTCTAACCGGGCCAGCCGCCAGATGCCATTTTGGGTGTACGCCGCGATGATAGTACGGGCGTTAGCAAAACCATAGGTGGACATGCGAAACACCCACTGCGGCTTGCCAAACTCGGCATCCAGAGGGCAGACCGGCTCTACCTTGCCGTTGCGCCAGCGATAGATGTTCCACCAATTGCTGCGGTCAGAAACAAAGTAAAGGAGGCCGTCAGGCGACCATTGGGGTTGGAAGATAGACTCGCCCTCGCCGCCAGCAACCAGGGTAGGCTTGGTCACGGCCGTGCCGGCAGCATTTAATTCTCCCACCCACAGTTCAGTGCCGTCCCAGGGCATACGGGGGTGCTGCCAGGTGATCCAGGCCAGTTGTTTGCCGTCGGGGCTCAGGCTTGGCGCCGCGTAAAAGTCATTGCCAGCAGCCAGAGTGTCACCAATTTCACCGTTGCCGTCCAGATGAATGCTCACCAGGGAATTGACAGCCTCTTCACCCGGCGTCAGGTGAGCTTCACGGATGCATACCATCCGCCCACGAGAGGGGTCAATGCTCCCATCAGCAAAGCGGAGGCTTTCGCTGGCCGTCAGAGGTTCGGGCTCGGCATGAGGATATTGGGCGTAAAGGCGCTGGTCTACAAAGTTGCTGAAGTAAAGGGTGTCATTGTATACGGTATATGAACCGCCGCCGTATTCATGAACCAGTGTGCGGGCGTTAAAACCGGCCGCGCTCATTTCTTCAATGCCGCCGGTTGGCGTCCATTTTACCAGGGCGCTGCGGCCGTTTTCTGATGGCCGCAGTTCCAGCCAATAGATCGCGTTACCATCCAGCTGAATTTCACCCAACCCCACTGTGCCGGCCACAATAAGATCAGAAGTGATAGGGGATTTCCAAGCGCCATAGGAGGCTGTTTCTTTGTTCATAACAGAATGATAAACGGCAAGCCCACTTTAGCCAAATGGTTGACGGCCGTTTTCCGCTTCTGTTATACTGCTGCTGCTTTGCCAAATTGCACATGGCAGCTATAAATCATCCTACACCAAAAGGAAGGAGACATGACTCCGGGGCACGTCAACCCACAACTGCATCCCCCCCTCACGGTCTGACCAGACCACTGCAATGTGGTGTACCCGGAGTGTGCCTGCCGACAGATTGACATAAGTCTCTAATGCATTGTTATTCACGGCCGTAGCGCACCCCGCTACGGCCGTTTTGTTTTCCCATGGTGGGCAGCAACGGCCGCTTACTAAAATGTCGTGATTGTCACTTTACTCATGATAATCACCTGTAGTAATGGGAAAACATTATGTCTATCTTATCATTTAACAACCTGAGCCAAACACTGGGGGCTACCCCCATTTTTAACGGCTTAACAGGCAGCATTCCCCAAAACGGTAAAATCGGCCTCGTGGGATCAAATGGCATCGGCAAAACCACGCTGCTGCGCATTCTGGCAGGGTTAGACAGGCCGTTACACGGCCGTGTTCACCTGGCCAAGGAGCGGCGTGTCGGTTATTTGCGGCAGGAGGCCATGCTGGCTTTTGCCAACCATGAAAACACGATCTTTGAAGAAATGCTGACCGTATTTGCCTCTTTAGCAGACACGGAAAGCCACCTGCATCAGATGGAAGCGGTGATGAGCCAGGGTGACTGTTCAGCCGAACTGCTTGATCGGTATGGTGCCATGCAAGCTTCCTTTGAACAAGCCGGCGGTTACGATTATGATACACGTATCAAACAAGTCTTAACAGGCCTGGGCTTTGGGCGGGAGCAGTGGAGCATGCCCCTGGCTTACAGCAGCGGCGGGCAAAAGACCCGGGCGCTGCTGGCCCGCCTGCTGCTGGAGAAGCCCGATTTGCTCATTCTGGACGAGCCGACCAACCACCTGGACGCAGCCATCCTGGAGTGGTTGGAAGGAATATTGCGGCAGTGGTCAGGTGCGCTGCTCATTGTCAGCCATGACCGCTATTTCCTGGATAACGTGGTAAACCACATCTGGGAGATGAGCCACCATGGGTTGGAGCTGTATCGTGGTAACTACTCGGCCTACCAACGGCAGCGTGAAGAGCGATGGACACGTCGAGAAGAAGAATTTACGGCCGTACGTGATCATTTCCTGAAAAAATTAGCGTTCATCAAGCGTAATATTGCCCGCGCCAGCACCACAGACCGGGCCAAAGGGGAACTGCGCCGCCTGGTACGTGACGTACAGGCCGTGGAATACGGTGGGGCTCAGGCGCTGGAGGGAACCTGGTCGCAATTCTTGGCCACCACAGATTGCAGCTATCAGGGGGGTGACTGGAACACGGCCGAGGTAGAGCAACGCATTCGGGCGCTGAAAAATCCAAATCCGCGCCGCCTGCGTATTCATATACAACTCGACAGTGGGCATCGCAGCGGGCAGGTGGTTTTGCGGACCAAGGATTTACTCGTTGGGTATCCTGGCAATCCATTGTTTATGGCTGATGATCTAGTATTACAACGGCAAGAGGTGGCGGCCCTGATTGGGCCCAATGGCGCGGGCAAATCCACTTTCCTGAAAGTGCTGCGGGGGGAAGTGGCACCCTTGCACGGCCGTGTGGAATATGGCGCGGCCGTACAAACCAGTTACTTTGCCCAGGCCCATGAAACGCTCCATCCAGAAAACACAGTGTTAGCGGAACTACTTACCACCCACAACATGCCCCTCAGCGCCGCCCGAGACCATCTGGCACGTTACCTTTTCCGTGGCGATGAGGTATTTAAACAGGTGGCGGCCCTGAGCGGCGGGGAGCGCGGGCGGCTGGCGCTGGCCAAACTGGCCCAGCACCAGGCCAACTTCCTGCTGCTGGACGAGCCAACCAATCATCTAGACATCCCCACCCAAGAAATGTTACAGGCAGCCCTGCAAGCCTACCAGGGAACCATCTTGCTGGTGTCCCATGATCGGTATCTGATAAATGCACTGGCGACCCAGATTTGGGAACTGCATAACGGCCGTTTGCACGTCCACTGGGGACATTATCAATCTTACCTGACGACCCGGTCAGGCATGTTTAGCACGGTCAATTAGATGTGCTATACTCTGCACGCTATGATTGTATTCTACAATCCACAATCTTCTGCTAACCGTAAGCCAATCCTGCCTATGTCCCTGTTGGCTGTCGGTGCCGTGCTGGAAGACCGGTACAATTACGAGATCGTCGACGGGAATTTGGAAGATGATCCCCTGGCAACGCTAGACCGCTGTCTGCAGACGGCGGGCGCCTTCCCGGTGCTGGCTGTTACCGTGATGCCTGGTCCCCAGTTACAGCAGGCCGTTCCCCTATGCCAGGAGTTAAAACGGCGGCATCCCCATCTTATCATCATTTGGGGTGGTTATTTCCCCACACAGCATTGGGACGTTTGCCTGCGGTCTGACTTTGTAGACTACGTTATTCGGGGGCACGGTGAATATGCTTTCCGGCAGCTGCTGGACCTTTTAACGGGCCAGGCACTCCCCATTGCCATACCTGGCACACCCACGGTGGCTTTGCAATCTATCCCCGGCCTGGCGTATAAAGATGCCGACGGCCATCCCGTCAGCAACCCCCTGGCTCCCATTCCAGCACCCAAAAGTTTACCGCCCTGGAACTTTGACCGCGTGCCGGTAACCAGATATGTACGCCCCACGTTTTTGGGCAGCCGTACCCTGGGTTATCATTCGTCTTATGGCTGTCCGTTTTTCTGTAACTTTTGCGCAGTCGTGAATATGGTCAACGGCCGTTGGCTGCCGCAAACGGCCGCATACGTCGCCCATATTGCCCACACTTACCATGCGCGCTGGGGGGTTAATGCCATTGAGTTTTATGACAACAACTTCTTCACCCAGGAAGCACGTGTGGCTGAATTCAGCGAAAGGATCATGAATTTAAGCATTGCCTGGTGGGGTGAAGGGCGCATTGACACCATGATGCATTATTCGGACCGCACCTGGGAACTCATGCGTGACGCCGGGCTGAAGATGGTCTTTCTGGGCGCCGAGTCTGGCAGTATGGAAACGCTCAAGCGCATGGACAAAGGCGGCCAGATGACACCGGAAAAGACGCTGGAGATGGTGCGCCGAATGAAGTCTTATGGCATCGTCCCTGAACTCTCTTTTGTCATGGGCAGCCCGCCTGACCCAGAAGCAGACGCCCAACAGACGATGGAGTTCATTCGCCAGGTAAAACATATCAATCCGGCGGCAGAGATTATTATGTACCTGTATACGCCAGTACCGCTGGCCGGTGACCTGTACGATGAGGCCCAGTCAGAAGGGTTTGCCTTCCCAGCTACGCTTGAAGAATGGGTAGCCCCAGATTGGTTAAACTTTTCGCAGCGGCGCAGCCTGACCATGCCCTGGATCAAACGGCCGCTGCGCCAACAACTGCATGACTTCGAACGGGTACTCAATGCGTACTACCCCACCTTTACCGATACAAAGCTGACCACGCTGCACCGCTCTATATTAAAATTTGTTTCTTCGTGGCGTTATCATACACGTATTTACCATTCCCCCATTGAACTGCGGGCGCTCCATCGCCTGATCACCTACCAACGACCGGAAACTTCTGGGTTTTGATAGGTAATGTATGAATTCTCCTTCTTTAGACCAACCCACTGTCACTGAGCCGGTTGCCGTACGTGAAGCGCGCGCCGCCGTTATCACGCAGAAACGCTGGTTAAGGGTTGGCAGCATTAGCGCCATATCATTGGTACACGGCAGCCAGGCTCTTTTGTTGTTCTTTTTGCTGCTGGCCCTGCTCAGCCACTCTAACGGCTGGCAGCAAGGGCCTTTCACCTGGGGAGCGCCAATGATCCCTGGTATGCTCTGGCAAATTGGCCCGTTGAGCCTACTGCCTCTGTTACTGTTAGGCGGTTTGGTGGCCTTGTGGTGGACGGAGCGGTCACGGGCATCATGGTCTTGGGGGTCACTGCGCCTGACAGTGCCATTTCTGGGCATTACGCTGCTGATGCTGCCAGATATTGTGGGTATGCGGCTGGTCACGACCTTACTCATGCTAACCCTTTTCTGGCTGGTTTACCTGGGCCTGATCAACCTCTGTGCAAAACGGGCATCATGGATAGGGTTTATCTTCGTTTTAGTGGCGGTAATTATCATTCAGGCCGGTGTGGGGATCATCCAATTTGGATTGCAGCATGATCTGGGGCTGACCTGGTTGGGCGAAATGGCGTTGGACCCCGCTCAAAGAGGCATCAGCGTGGTGATGAATGGTGACGCCCGCTGGCTGCGGGCTTATGGTCTGAACAGCCATCCCAACCGGCTGGGCTGGAAACTGGTCCTGCTGCTGTTGATGTTATGGCCCTACCGCACGGCCGTGGCTGGCTGGCGGCGAGGCATGGTTTGGGCAGCCCTTGGCGTGGGCCTGGCCGGACTGGTAGTGACATTATCACGGTCGGCATGGCTGGCTCTGGCGGTGGGCATAGGTGTCTATGGCTTAGCGGAGGGGCTCTCCTGGTGGCAGGGGGCGTCATGGCGGTGGCCCTCACGGGCATTTTTGGTGTTATCAGGCGTGTTGTCAGGCAGCCTGGGCCTGTTTGCTATCAATTACCGGCGTATCTTACATGCCCGGCTAACCAAGCCCACAACCGGCACAGAGCTCATGCCCGTCTTTGAACGGGTACGTGACATCCATCTGTCCCGAGAATTGTTCCTGGCCAACCCCTGGCAAGGCGTGGGACTCGGCCGCTTTACCATAATGGCCACCGAAATTAATCCGTTTGCCGGGCTTGTTCATGTGGTTCCCTTACTGGTGGGGGTGGAGTTGGGACTCATGGGCCTGGTTGGCTGGATGCTGATCCTGGTGGCACCCCTGGCGCGCCCTGATCTGCTGCGCCATTATGTCCCCCAAACGGCCGTGTGGCTGGCCATGTTCACCATTAGTATGCTGCAGCCAGAGCCGACACTTTTTACCATGCAGGGGGCGATCATGTTGGCAGTGGTGGCCGCCATGTGGTCTGTTATACCTGAACCCTGATTCATCAACCCCATCCGCTGAGCCGGGTGGAGCATAACAACTGCGGCTATAAATACCGGTTACTGATCAGAGGAGTGAAATGATGATAACACCTTTACCAAACTGGCAGGTAGAGCGCGTGTTGTCGCCAGCGGCGCTGACACCGTTGGAAATAGCTGCCTGGCGGGCGGTTGCTTATGTAGACGTGTTTGACTATCCGTTGACGGCCAGGGAAATTCACCGCTACCTGGAAAACGTCACGGCAACCGTGGCCGAAGTGGAAGAAGTGCTGGCCAACGGCCGTCTTCTGCCACATTATCTGGCCCATATCGGTCCTTATTACACGCTGGCCGGCCGTGAAAGCACGGTCGCCGTGCGCGAAGCGCGCGCTACCGTCGCCCGCCGTCTATGGCCGGCAGCGCAGCATTATGGCCGGCTGATAGCCAGCCTGCCTTTTGTGCGTATGGTGGCCGTGACCGGCTCGTTGGCCATGAACAACGCCGACGAAGGGGCTGATATTGATTACCTGATCGTGGCCCGCAACGGCCGTGTCTGGCTCAGCCGCGCTTTTGCCATTGCCATTGTGCGCCTGGCTGAGCACCGTGGTACCTCGTTATGCCCCAACTACATCCTGGCTGAACGCGCTCTGGAATTCCCTGACCATAATTTATATACAGCGCACGAAGTTGCCCAAATGATCCCCTTGTCTGGCCTGGAGATTTATAGGCAGGTACGTCAGATCAATAACTGGACGGATGTGTTTTTACCCAATGCCACTGGACTGCCCCATCAGGTAACAAACGGCCGTGTCCCGCATCATTATCTGCGCTGCCTGGCCGAGCTTCCCCTGCGCACACCCGTTGGCCACTGGCTGGAAACATGGGAAATGCGCCGCAAAATCCACAAATTCCAACAACACCCAAACATCAGCGAAGCCGCCTTCTCGCCAGACTGGTGCAAAGGGCACTTTGATACACACAAACAATATGCTCTTACGGCTTACCAGGCCCGCCTGCACCAGCCCCCCACCCACAGCGCTGACCACACCACACACTTGCCTGACAGCCTGGCCAAACACCAGTAATCAGAAATCAGTCATCAGTTTTCAGTAGACTATTTCCAAAGATAGGCCAGCACTGAAAACTGTACACTGATCACTGAAAACTGATACTAGGCTTCATACCCCAAATTGGGCGCCAGCCATCGTTCTGTAATGTCCACAGGCTGTCCCTTGCGTTGGGCATAATCGGCCACCTGATCCGGGTTAATACGGCCGAGACCAAAGTAAGCCGCTTGGGGGTGGGAAAAATAGTAGCCGGACACGGCCGCGGCCGGCCACATGGCAAAACTTTCAGTCAGAGAAACGCCGGTGCGGCCAGGGGCATCCAGCACACGGAATAAAGTGCCTTTTTCTGTATGGTCAGGGCAGGCAGGGTAACCAGGAGCAGGCCTGATGCCCTGGTACTTTTCAGCAATGAGTCCTTCGTTGTCCAGGGATTCTTCGGCGGCATACCCCCAATATTCACGGCGCACACATTGGTGCAGCAGCTCGGCAAACGCTTCCGCCAGCCTGTCAGCCAAGGCCTTCAAGAGGATGGCGTTGTAATCATCGTGAACAGTTTCAAATTCGGCCACTTTCTGGGCCAACCCTACCCCGGCCGTCACTACAAACATGCCCAGATAGTCGTCTAAACCTGTTTCCTGGGGGGCAATAAAATCGGCCAGGCACATATTGGGCCGGCCCGGTGGTTTTTCCATTTGCTGCCGTAAGAAGTGAACCTTTGTTAGCTCTTTTGCCTCTTTGCTGCTTGACGCTGTTGCCTCAAAAACCACAACATCATCACCCACACTGGCCGCCGGAAAAATGCCCACGGCCGCTTTTGCTGTCAGCCACTTCTCAGCAATGAGCGTATCTAGCATGGTCTGGGCGTCCACATACAGCTGGCGCGCCGATTCGCCCACAACAGGGTCTTCTAAAATGCGTGGGAATGAGCCCACCAATTCCCATGTTTTAAAGAAGGGGGTCCAATCAATGTAGGTACGAATGTGGTTCAGGTCAAAGTCATCCCATGATTGGACGCCACGGAAGCGCGGCCGGGGCGGCGTATAACGGGCCCAATCGGTCTGGAACTTGTTGGCGCGGGCGTCAGCAATGGGAATGAGGCGAGTACGTTCACGCCGGTTGCCGTGTTGTTTGCGAAGCATGCCATACTCCGCTTTGACCTCGGCCAGGAAACCCGTTTTGGCGTCTCCTAGCAGCTGCGAAGCGACGCCCACAGCCCGGGAGGCATCTAACACATGGATGGTAGGACCGCTCAGGTACTCCGGCTCAATCTTTACGGCCGTATGAATTTTGCTTGTGGTTGCCCCGCCAATCAATAATGGAAGCTCCATCTCTTGCCGTGTCATCTCGCGGGCCACATGGCGCATCTCTTCCAGGGAAGGTGTGATCAGGCCGCTAAGACCGATGATGTCCGCCTTCACGTCATGCGCCGTCTGCAAAATCTTCTCAGCCGGAACCATCACGCCTAAATCTATCACCTCATAGCCGTTACATTGCAGAACCACACCTACAATGTTCTTGCCGATGTCGTGTACATCACCTTTGACAGTGGCCATGACAATACGGCCATTGCTCTGCTCAGTCAGCCCCAGCGCCACCTTTTCTGCCTCAATAAACGGCACCAGGTAAGCGACCGCTTGTTTCATGACTCGGGCCGATTTAACAACCTGTGGTAAAAACATCTTGCCGGCGCCAAACAAGTCACCGACAACGTTCATGCCTGCCATCAACGGCCCTTCGATCACATCCAACGGCCGTGCCGCCGCCTGCCGCGCTTCTTCCGTATCCTCAATAATGTAGTCGGTGATACCTTTCACCAACGCATGTGCCAGCCGCTCGTTCACGGGGGCTCCACGCCAGGCCAGGTCTACCTGCTTTTCCTTGCCCGCACCGCGCACACCGTCGGCAAACTCTACCAGCCGTTCCGTAGCATCCGGGCGGCGGTTAAACAACACATCTTCCACACGTTCCAGCAGCGGCTTGGGCACTTCTTCGTACACTTCCAGCTGCCCGGCATTGACAATGCCCATGTCCATGCCCGCCTGTACGGCATGGTACAAAAAGGCAGCATGGATCGCTTCACGTACCACATCATTGCCGCGGAAGCTGAAGGAAATATTGCTGACGCCGCCGCTGACATGCGTATACGGCAGGTTTTGTTTGATCCATTGGGTAGCCTCAATGAAGGCCCGGCCATATTCGTTGTGTTCCTCGAGCCCGGTGGCAATGGCAAAAATGTTGGGGTCAAAGATGATGTCTTCAGGCGGGACTTTGGCCTTTTCTGTTAACACCCGGTAGGCACGCTGGCAAATGTTGATCTTACGCTCATACGTATCTGCCTGCCCTTCCTCGTCAAAAGCCATCACGATCACAGCGGCGCCGTAGCGCCGCGCCAGCTTCGCCTGGCGGATAAACTCGGCTTCCCCCTCTTTCATGCTGATAGAGTTGACCACACATTTGCCCTGGGCACACTTTAACCCAGCTTCAATGACGCTCCATTTGGAGGAGTCAATGACCAGGGGCACGCGGGAAATATCTGGTTCGGCGGCGATCAGGTTAAGGAAACGAGGCATAGCCGCTTCGGCATCGAGCATGCCTTCATCCATATTGATGTCAATCATCTGAGCGCCATTTTCTACCTGATCACGCGCGACGCTCAGGGCGTCATCATAATGCCCATTGAGAATGAGGCGGGCAAAGCGGCGTGAGCCGGTGACGTTGGTGCGTTCACCAATGTTCACAAAGTTAAGTTCAGGGGTCAGGGTCAGTGGTTCCAACCCACTCAAACGCAAACGTTTTTCGCGTTTTGGCCGTGGGCGTGGGGCCAGCCCCTCTACAGCCTGGGCAAAGGCTTTGATAAAGGCCGGGGTCGTGCCACAACACCCACCCACAATGTTCAGGAACCCTTCTACGGCCAGTTGGCGCAGTACGGGTGTCATCTCTTCAATGGTTTCGGCAAAGCCGCCAAAGCCATCGGGCAGCCCGGCATTGGGGTAGAAGCTGATATAGGTGTCAGCCATGGCGGCAATGCTGGTGAGGTACGGCCGTAATGCACCCGGCCCAAAGCTGCAGTTCATGCCTACGATCAAGGGGTCGGCGTGGCGGATAGAGGTATACCACGCTTCCATCGTCTGCCCGGAGAGGGTACGGCCGCTGGCATCGGTAATGGTGCCGGAGATCATGAGCGGCAGTTCCATCCCCTTTTCTGCAAAAACGTTTTGCACGCCAAAGATGGCGGCTTTGGCATTAAGCGTGTCAAAGATCGTCTCAATGAGCAAAATATCGGCGCCGCCGTCGATCAGGCCGCGGGCCGCTTCGGCATACGCTTCGGCTACCTGATCAAACGTTACGGCCCGGTAACCAGGGTCATTGACGTCTGGCGAAAGCGAGAGGGTACGGTTGAGCGGGCCCAGCGAGCCGGCCACAAATTTCGGACGGTGGCGCTCTGAGCCAGAAGCAAATGCATCGCAGGCATCACGGGCGATACGTGCAGCTTCCCGATTAATGTCATAAACATACGCTTGCAGTTGATATTCAGCCTGGGAAAACAGGTTGCCGTTGAAGGTGTTGGTGGTGACGATATCGGCGCCGGCTTCCAGGTAAGCGGTGTGGATAGCATGGATGATGTCTGGGCGTGTCAGGTTGAGGATTTCATTGTTGCCTTTGACATCTTGCGGGTGGCTGGCAAACTGCGCGCCCCGATACCCGGCTTCGTCAAGCTGGTACGTTTGAATGAGCGAACCCATGGCCCCATCAATGACGAGGATGCGTTCTTGTAATTGTTGTTTGAGTAATTCTGTTCGGTTCATAAGTTTCCTGGTAGGGTGCTTTATGGTTTGGCGTTTTCCAATCTTGTTTGCAGCTCAGCCACGACCGTGTCCCATAACACATAATCTTTCGTTTTGGCCCACAGCTCCTTCAGTTCAGAATCAGCCCGCACGCGGGCCACGGCCGTCTGTGCCATATGCACATACGCCGGCTTCACCTGGATGGGGCTGTTGGTTGTTACCCAATCTGTTACCTCATGGGGCAGGTCGGCAGCGGGGAATCCCAAAGCCGCCGCTATACATTCGGCAGCAGCCAGCACTTCGCGGGCTTCCTCTACGTCTAATTGATCAACGGCCTGCATAGCGGCGATGCCCGCTAACGTGCGGTCAATCAGACGGAAATCATTGACGGCAAAGTCATGCAGCCAATCTACCGCTATAGCATTCTCAAAACTACCAATACCCCAGATGTCCATAAAAACACCACGATGTAAAAAGTAAAAAGCCTCTCATGATGAGAGGCCATTTTTAGTATAGGTGGTCTCTCATCTTCCAAGCCTGCCTGGCTTGCCGGAATTGGCACCTACCTTAGTCATCAGTTTGCTGGTCTTGGCTGCTGCTTACCGGTAACTGATTACTGAAAGGTTGCCGAGGCTTCATCGGGCCGGTCCCTCTGCCTCTCTGGATGAGTGTCAAATTTGTGCAGTTGTCAGGTAGAAGTTTATATCGGGGCGGCATAAGTGTCAAATCTACCAGCTGCCGTTGTTTAGCCGGAACCAGTCCATCCGCCAGGCCTGATTTAACATTTAGCAGCAACTCGTGGGCTTGTCATTCGTACAAACGTTTACTACCATACTACAAGCGACGATAAAAGTAATGTTTACGAGACAGTCCATGAGTGAACGCTTTCCACCGCCAGGTTACATACAAACAGACACGGCCGTGCCCGGCATTGAGGTCTGGATGCCCCGGCCGCCGGATGAGAAACATCAGGCAGTGGTTGAATTCCACTGCCCTCAGTGTGACGCCGCCACCGCTTACAGCACCGATGATGGGGGCCTGACCTGTACCTACTGCGGCTACTACGAAGCCCCGCAAACGGAAGTTGTAGGCAAAGGGGCGCAAGAGTTTGAATTCACCGTGGCCACTATGCAGCGAGTAGCGCAGGGCTGGGGCATCGAACGTCATGAATTGGCGTGCAACCGCTGTAATGCCCATGTCACCCTCTCCACAGACATGTTGACACACGTCTGCCCCTTTTGCCATTCCAACCAGGTGGTCCAGGTAAAAGCGCCGCAAGACGTGCTGCGCCCGCGCTTCCTGGTGCCGTTTCAGGTGGATGTGAACACCGTCCGGGCGCAAACGGCCGTCTGGATGGGCAGCAGCTGGCTGCTGCCCAAAGACCTGCAGCGGCTGGCCCGGGGCACAGAATTCACCCCCATCTATATCCCGGCCTGGACGTTTGACGCTAAAACCCGCGCTACCTGGAAAGCGGAGGTCGCCCACACCAAAACCCGCACCACCGGCTTCGGCAAAAATCGGCGCACGCATACGTATACCGAATGGCGCTGGGAATCAGGCCAGGCCAGCCAGACCTTTGATGATCTGCTCGTCAACGGGGCCAGCAACCTCAGCCCTGTGCTGCTCAACCAGGTACGCCGTTTTAATTTGCAGGCGCTGGTGGCCTACGCTCCCAGTTACCTGGCAGGCATCCAGGCCCAGGCGTATGACGTACCGCTGGATACGGCCTGGGAACAAGCGCGCCGGGCCATGCGCACCCAGACAAAAGAGGCGTGCCAGCGCCAGGCCAGTTCGCGGCGGATGCGCAACTTTAGCATGAACCTGGACTTCAGCGCTGAAAGCTGGCGTTATATGCTGCTGCCTCTGTACATCGCCGTTTACCATTATAACAACCAGCCCTTTCAAATCCTGGCAAACGGGCAGACAGGGCAGGTGGTCGGGCAGCGCCCGGCAGACTGGCGAAAGATCGCCCTGGTGATCGGCGGGGTCATGTTACCGGCTGTGTTTGTGGCCATTTTGGCTGCCTGGCTGCTGGCCGCCGGCAACGAAGATGGCCATACGGTGTTGTTTGTGGCCTTTGGGCTGGCGGCGGCGGCGCTGGCTTTTGCCGGGGTGACGGCAACGCGGGCGATGAAAATGGATGACATCTGAGGGGGCTGATCGATGGAAAAGTGGATAGCTGATTGGCAAACGGCGTTGGTGTTAGCAGGCTGCGAACAGTGTGATTGGCTGTTTTTGCTGCCGCCGGACCAGCTGCCGCTCGTTTGCCCTCACTGCGCTCAGGCAGACCTGGCCCAAATGGATGAAACGGCCGACAAGCCAATTTACACCCGGCCACCAGAACTTACCTTACCCTACCGGGTAGACACCGCGCAGGCCCAGCAAAAGCTGCGGGCTTTTGCTCAGAGCGCCTGGTTTGCACCGCCAGACTTAAAGGCCGAACGGTTAACCAGTCGTCTGCACCCCGTTTACTTGCCCCTATGGCTGGTAGACGCCGATGTGCGGGCGCAGTGGCAGGCGGAGATGGGCTTTGACTACCAGGTGGTCAGCCATAAAGAAGAGTACCGTGGCAGCCAATGGCATACACGCCAGGTCAAAGAGACGCGCACCCGTTGGGAACCACGCCTGGGGAGGCTGCAACGCCATTTTAACAACCGCTTTGCGCCAGCTCTAGAAGAGCAGGCAAAGATTGAGGCCCGGCTGGGCCGGTTTGAATGGCAGGGATCACGGCCGTACCAGCCGAACCATATCACCCATGCCCTGGTTCGCCTGCCCAACCGCCCTCCCGATGACGCCTGGCCAGAGGCGCAGCAGGCCTTCATGCAGGCCGCCGGCGAGGAGTGTCGCCAGGCTGCCGCCGCCAATCACAGCCGCCAGTACAAATGGCAGCCTCACTTTAGCGACATCCATTGGACGCAGCTGCTCTACCCCATTTACACCAGCACTTACACCGATGATGAGGGGGAAACCCATACCATTTACATTCACGGGCAAACGGGCAACGTGGTGGGCCGCCGCAAAGCCTCTATGAAAAAGGCGCGCCGTTGGTCACTGGGTATTGGCGCCGTCGGCGGTGTTTTGTTGACCCTGAGCTTTATCGCCTTTCTAGTCGGTTTGGTGTATGCCCAGGTAATGGCCGCCACGGCCGTCTTGTTTATCGCCGGGTTAATCACGGCCGCGGCCGCCTTTCTGCCTATCCTTTACGCCTGGTATCTCAACAATTACAGCGACGGCCGTTTTGAACCAGACCTGGCAAAATCACCAGTCCTTGATCGCTGACCCACGACCCTGGCCACAAAACCAACGGCGTTGGTCAGGCCGTCTTCGGCGCACAGCTGCCTGCCCAGGGCGGCCGCATGCTGCTGCATTGCTGGCGTGTTGATCATCTGCGCAACGGCTGCTGCCAGATTGTTGGCCGTTACTTTTTTCTGCCTGATCGGCTTGGGGCCAGCACCCAGGTGGTATACACGGTCGCCCCAAAAAGGTTGGTCGCCCAGGAAGGGGCAGATGAGGCTGGGCTTGCCAGCGCGCAGCCCGGCGGCGGTGGTGCCGGCGCCGCCATGATGCACCACCGCCGCCATTTGGGGCAGCAGCCAATCATGGGGGGCGCTTTCCAACTTAAACACGGTGGAGGGTAAATCACCCGGTTTTAGCCCACCCCATCCGGTGGCCAGAATGCCCCGCTGCCCGGTTTTTTGCAAGGCGCCCATAGCCGCGTCGGCCAGCCGTTCTGGCTGTGTTCCGGCCATACTACCAAAGCCAATGTAAACTGGCGGGGGGCCATCCTGCAAAAAGGCCTGCAGGTCGGCGGGCGGCTGCCAGGTGTTGTCTGCCGGTAAAAACCAGTAACCGGTGGCTTGTGTCGTTTCCGGCCAATCGGCCGGACGGGGGATGACGTGGTGGCTGAAGCCATACATGACAGGCATGGCCCGGCCGTCTGGCAGCCATGTTTCCTTAAAAATACGCCCCTTGGGCTTTAACCCCAAGTTTTGCCGAAACTCGTTAACCACACTGCTGTAGGGCGCAGAAATCAGCGGGACTAGTTTGTAGGTCAGGCGGTTGCCCAGGCCGCCCAGGTTGGCCGGCGTCAGCGGTATGGCAAAGTCGCGTGTGGGTGTATACAGGGGCAAGACCATGCTCAAGATGACCGGCACAGACAGGGCCTCTGCCACATGGTAGCCCCCCAGCGTTTTAGGGTGGTAAATGATCAGGTCGGGCTGCACAGCTTGCGCTGCGGCCCAGATATCATCCAACATACGCCGGATCATCGGCTTCACCAGTTGGATAGCCTTCAGGGGGTTGCCGCCACCTTCCATCATCTGCCGGCCTTCAGCAGAGTCAGCCAGGCGGACCATCTCATCATCCATGGGCGCAAAGGCCAGACCATAGGCCGCAACCATCTCTTTGAACAGTGTGCCCGTGCAAAGGGTGACGTGGTGCCCCGCTTGCTGTAAGCCATGGCCTAAGGCCACATAGGGCTGCACGTCGCCGCGCGAACCAATGGTAAGGATTAACGTTTTCATGCCGATTCCTTTATCGGTTACTTTGTGGGGTAGTAACGCCTCTTACGATGCCTGTCCTTTTATGGGTGGCGTTTCTTTGTTTTGGCGCCGTAGGCCAGATTCAAAAATGTGTAACACCTGCTCAAGCAGGGCTTTTGCTTCTGAGTCGTCTGCAAGGGCACGGCCGTTGGCCCATGCGGCCGTCTCATCTGCTGGCAAACGCTTCATGATATAACCGCCCAACTCTGTAAAAATGGCCTGGAACATAAACGCCGCCAGGTCTTCATCAATATCAGCCGCAATGTCACCCTGCTTTTTCCCTTGGGCCAGCAGCTGCCCAAAAAAAGCCTGCGCTCCGGCTCGTGCCTGCACCATCAGGTCATCTGGCAGCGTCCCATTTTTTACGGCCCGATAGCCGATCTGGCTTAAGTATGGGTTAGCCAGTTCAAAGCGCACCCCCGCCTGTATCAGCCAGCGCAAATAGGCAAAGACATTCATTGGCGAATGTGGGGGGGGGGTACTTAGAAACCGCGCTTTTTCCTGCATCCCCAGATCAAGCAGATACCGATAGAGCTCCTCTTTATCCACAAAATATTGGTAGAAACTGCCTTTAGCGATACCGGCCTTCGACACGATGCGTGACATAGAAGCGTTCTGGTAGTCATTTTCGGCAAACTCGGCGATAGCAATTTCTAGAAATTTCTCCCGCTTGTCAGGAGGCAGGTTAAAAAAGGTTTCTTTGGGCATAGCCTCGTCCTGAATGTGACCGGGTGGTCATATGACCACCCGGTCACATTCTACTGGATAACATGCTTTTCTGTCAAGCGTGTAAATTTTTGCGCTTTGCTTAACTTCTTACCAGGTCGCAATGCGCTCTCGGAAATTCTCTCCCATTTGCAAGCGTACCACCTCCCCCGCCTCATCAACATGAAAAATTGCCAGTTCACCAGGGGCCATAAACCCATTCTCCGTCTCCATGCGGAAGGTGTGTTCCCCCTCCGGCATAAGCCGGGCCATGATCAACATGGGGTCTGGCAGCGAAGGGTCCATGGCCATAAGTTCCCCCTGATGTACCACGATCTGCAGGTCACCCCAGGCGTCACGGTATTTGCCCACGTATTTGGCCCAGGCAGGGTCCATTTGCCTGGTTTGTAACGGCGGTTTCATGGCGTTGATCACAGGGGGGGCAATCCATTGAAACGCTTTTTCCACAAAGCCTAAGGGGTCACCGTCATCGGCGTTGGTGAGTACAATGACGCCAACATTATCCTCAGGCCGGATCGCCAACAAGGTGCGGTAACCCAGCACAGCGCCGCCATGCCCAATCGTGGTTTTGCCCCCCTGGCGCATAATGCGGAAGCCCAACCCCCAGCCAGCCTGCCAACCCGGTTCCAACCAGTGAATGCGCTGCATCTCACGCAGGGTGCTTTGCCGCAGGAGGCGGGCTTCACCCACCGCACCATCCCCAAGTTGGAAGATGGCAAACCTGGCCAGGTCAGCAACCGTAGTAGCCATGTTGGCGGCGGGGGTAATGCCTTTGCTGTCTGTGAAGGGCATGATGTCCCGGGCCAGGGTGCCCGGCAGGCGACGGCCGTAGCCCACAGCCAGCCGGTCATGATGGGGAGCGATGGTCTCTACAAACGTGCTGGTCATGCCCAACGGCCGTAAGATGTGCGTTTGCACATACGTTTCATAGGATTGGCCAGAGACCTGAGCTACAATCGCCCCGGCCAGCGCCAGCCCCAGGTTAGAGTATTTCCAACGGGTACCGGTGGGCACGGCCGTGTGCTGCTGCCCAATACTGGCTTCAATTTGGGCCAGGGTAGGGAAGCGCTGGTCCGTCCAGTACGGGAACCTGGCCTCCCGTGGCAGCCCGGCTGTATGTGTTAGCAGGTGGCGGAGAGTGATAACGGGCACATCGTCATAGTCGTTCTGGATGGTGAACCAGGGCAGATGTTTGGACACAGGGTCATCCAATTGCAGTTTGCCAGCATCGCGGAGCTGGAGCACGGCCGTGGCCGTAAACAACTTGGTGATGCTGGCAATGCGGTAGATGGTCTGTGGGGTAGCCGGGAGCTGCCGGGCTGTGTCAGCAAACCCAAACCCTTGGGCCCATACTAATTCCTGATTGGTCACCACACCAACAGCCAGCCCCGGCAGCCCTCGGTAGGCCATTTGGGCCTCTACCCAGGCTGAAAACAGAGTAATCCCCCCGGCTACCTCATCATTTACCTCTACATTTGTGGCCATTTTTACCCCTTCCTAACCCGGAAACGCCGGCACTTACGGCATTCTATCCCATTTATCTTAACTGATGCCCGGCTTTTCAGGGAGAAACAATGCATCTATGTTATGCCCGTATTATGGCCCGGCGGCCAGGCAAAGTCACGGCCGTGTTCGCAGCAGCATTGAGCCCACGGTTAACTGCGGCTATAATAATCCCATCATCTATGCCATCAGGTAAACCGCACAAAGTTTTTGCACATCCGGCGCCACGGTTTTGTGCGGTTTCCTTGAGGAATCGGCAACGCCTAAAGCGATCTTACTTTTGAATTATTGTGGCCGATTACCTAACATGGAAGAGGATAAAACAATGACGGTATCACCAGAAACCCTGGCTTTTCTCAAAACAACCTCCCTGTTTGCTCACATTCCTGAGGAACTATTACAGGAAATCGCCTTGACCGGCGAAGAAGTAACTTTCCAGGCCGGTGACCTGCTCATTCGCCAGGATGGCCTGACCGATAATCTGTTTGTGGTGGTTGACGGCCGGGTGGCGGTAGAAATTGAAGATGTCAGCGCCATTGGCGAACGCGGCCCGCGCAGTGTTTTGGGCGAATTAGCTATGATTATGCAGACGCCTCGTAACGCCAACTGCATGGCTGCGACCCCGGTCCGCGCGGTGCAATTTAACCACAAAACCTTCTGGCAGTTTGTCCAAAAAGAGCCCATGCTGGCCATTGGTCTGCTCACTGAAGTCATTTATCATCTTGACGAAACCATTGACACCCTCTATTGGATGAGCAAAGAGGTGCGTGAATTGCAGGCCGCACTGCATAAGTTAAAAAAATAACGGTATCAGGGGAGGTCGCCAGTGCGCACGGCCGTAAACGTCTCCATATCCAGCAAGTAATAGCCGGGCAGCCGCAACTCTGCCGGCGTTGCCTGAGATGGCTCCAGGCAGGTGACCGCAAAGGCCACACGCAGCGTCTTATGATTGTCCCAGCTGGTTTTGTTTTCCCAGTCCAGGTAGATCCAGTGTATTGTACTACTGGGCGCACCAGCAAAGTCAGCCCGCTCATAAAGCCCCAGCCGCTGGTAACGATCACTCAGGGCCATAACGCGCAAGTGGCGGTCTACAAAGCAGGCGTCACCATACTCTGTGCCGGTGGTAAAGGCCACATAGCGGCCGTCGGGAGCTATCTTCATCCCGTGCAGGTCTTCAGCAAAGGAACCCAGTTGGGTCACCGCCCCTGTATCGGCATCTACCTGCCACAATGCGTGCTTCAGGCCAATGCTGCTGTTTGCTATCTGTTCAGATCGGTCCAATTCCACAAACAACAAGTGACGGCCGTCTGGCAGCCAGTTTAATTCCACAATCTCACCTTCTACCTGGGCCAGCTGCCGTTCACGGCCGTCCCTGCCGACCACCATCAACCGTCGGCCGTTCCACACCTGAGCAATGCGGGTTTCGCTAGATTGGCTGAGTGTGATCACCGCTTCGCCTGGCGGGAGGATATCAAACTCGGCTCTGATTTGTGCTTGGCCATTGATGAACAACTGCAGTGCATAATGGCCTGGTTCCAACCCACTACCTTCAAAGTCGTACACGGAAACGTCGACACGTGTACCACTAACGCCGTAGACGGTGGCCTGCCATGCTTCTTCACGGGTTAACCATACTTGGCCATCTTTGAACCAGCGCCGCTCCACCAGGTCACCCTCGGTCAGATTGGCGTACTGCCAGATGGCAAACACCTCTTCTGTTCCAGCCGCAAAAGCCGTCTGGCCAGGCAGCGTGGGTTGCCTGGCAAAGTACAACCCCCCAAATGTGGGCACAACTGTAGGCTCTGTGCCCAGGGTGAAGGGGGTCACAGTGGGTACGGCCGTAGTTGTACCCGCAGCCTGAATGGTTGGCGTAGTGATGGCCGGAACGATCAGGCCAGGGGCTGCGGTTGGTTCCACGGCCGTGGGCGTAAAGGCATTGCAGGCCAGCAGAAACAACAGCAAGCAGCTTATCAAGAGGGGGATGCGGTTCATGTTCAGCGTTTCCTTTACGTATGAGAAAAAGAGGCTGGCTTTGCGGGTTAGCCCACTTGCCATTCCCTGATCTCACGATATCTTTTTCTGTGAGGCTGTTGAACTTATACGTTAGTGAACCTGCATCGAAGCCGGTTGACGGGAGTTTGACGCTTTATAACCGTTTCCCATACGCCGGCCAAGTGTAAAGCAAAGGGGTTGAACCGCCACGTTTATTCAGTGTATCTTAGAGTAGCAACCTATATCAGCCATAACTAATAGTCGCTATTCAGTTTTATCCTCTAAAACCTATGGCACATTGTCTGCTGAACACTGAACGGTGACAAAGGACGTATTCGCATGAAAAGCAGGCGCCAGATAGTGAGTGGGGTCGTAGGGGGCACGGCCGTGTTTATGCTTCTATTCCTGGGACAAGCCGCCCTCCTGGCCGGGGGATTATACAGCAACAGCGGTCAGTCGTTGGGAGGTGATAATACCTATGACGTGGCCCTGGGTGACGTAGATGGTGATAATGACCTGGATGCCTTTGCCGCCAACTTTACCAACAACCGTGTCTGGCTCAATAATGGCAGCGGCGCCTTTAGCAACAGCGGCCAGACACCGGGCACCCAAAACAGCCAAGGGGCAGCCCTGGGTGACCTGGATGATGACACTGACCTGGACGCTTTTGTGGCTAACTATGGCGCCGACAATGAGGTGTGGCTGAACAATGGCAGCGGCACGTTCACGAACTTGCCACAAATGATGAACCCCACCGCCAACAGTCTGGATGTAGCCCTGGGGGATGTGGATGGCGATAATGACCTGGATGCCTTTGTGGCTAACGACGGTCTGAACGAGGTGTGGGTTAACGACGGCACGGCCGTGTTCACCCTTTCCCAGACACTCGGCGGAAACGATATAAGCCATGACGTAGTTCTGGGTGACGTGGATGGCGACAATGATCTGGATGCCTACGTAGCCAACGGCAGTGCCGGGGCTGAAGCCGATGAACTGTGGCTGAATAACGGCGGCATCTTCACCGCTTCCGGGCAGTTGCTGGCTACCAGTTGGAACGAGGGTGCAGCCCTGGGTGACCTGGACGGCGATGGCGACCTGGATATTTTCCTGGCCACCTGGATTGGCGCTGACACCGTATGGCTTAACCAGGGTGGCGCACAGAGCGGCATGACAGGCGAATTCAGTGACAGCGGCCAATCTCTCAGCGGCAACGGCAGTATGGACGTAGCCCTGGTGGATCTGGATTACGATAATGATCTGGATGCTATTGTGGCTAAATGGACACCTAACCCCGACGAAATATGGCTGAATGATGGCTCCGGCAACTTCACGCTGGCCACCGAGACGTTGGATACGGCCGCTACCTACGCCGTGGCCGTGGGTGACTTTGATGGGGATTTTGACGACGATCTATTCTTTGGGAACTTTGGCGCCAACGGCGTCTGGTTTCGCGGCGGGTTTGGCATCCCCTCGGCCTGGTTTGACGTCGACGCACGCCAGAATGACGCAGGGGATATGGTGTATCCCTGGGCTCAGGTGGGGCCAGCCACCCTACCCATCTGGCTCACCTTTGGCCCGGCGGGGCCAGTAGATGTACAGGCGCGCATAGAAGCAGCCAACAGCGTGATAACGCAGACCATTCCCTTTAACGCCGGGCAGCAGACAGGGACTATGACGGTAGCCAATCCTCAGCCGGTACTGAGCGAGGCCATGACGATTACGCTGGACGCAGAGCCAGGCACAGTTGGGCCATCACGCCGTTTGCACAACCCCCTCCACCTCACTTTCGTGAATGCCGGGGCTGGTGACACCATCTGCTCACTCTGTTTTGTAGACTGGCTGTTAAAATTGTTGGGCTTTGATACTTCTTTCTGGATGCTGCATCATTTACAATTGAACGATCTGCGTCAATCCGATTCCTGGAACTATTATCATGCCCTGTTCAACAACAACACTTCAGAAGTGACCACCATGATGGCCACAAAGCCTACCGTCTTATGGACTACATTTGATGCCCTGGAAACGTGGACGCCGGCCATCGCCACGACGGATGTAGGCGGGGGCGGCACCATCACTGTGACCCAGGGCATGGCAGATGAGGCAGTAGCCGCACTGACGAGCATCCGCGATCATGCCAGCCCATCATTGGCGGCTCGCATCCAGTTGGAGTTAGATGTGCTGGATGTGGCCGGCATGGCCGGCCTGACAATAGACGAGGTCATGGCACGGGTTGAAGAGCGCATCCAGGGGCAGGTATATTTGCCCATCGTAGTCAAAGCGGAATAATGGTTCATAGAAGGAGGCTATTATGGCACATGAAGCAGTGACTTTATTGGCCGATCTATTGGCTGTGCCCTCACCTTCGGGGTGGGAGGGCGGCATGGCGGCCGTGGTGCAGCAAAAGCTGGGCCAGATGGGGTATGCCTATGAAGGGGACGCGGCGGGGAATGTACTGGTGTGGTTAGACGGCCGTGACCCTGTCGCCCCGCTGTGCATCTTTGCCAGCCACATGGACGAGATCGGGTTTGTGGTCACGGCCGTGGCCGCCGATGGCACATTGCAGGTGGCGGCCAGCGGCGGCCTGCTGCCCTGGAAACTGGGCGAATCACCCGTGCAAATTTTGGGGGATAGGGAAACGATCACCGGCGTATTGGCCATGGGGTCTACCCACGGCGGTAAATTGGGGGAAAGGGCCATCACCTGGGAAGATGTGCATATTCTTACCGGGCTAACGCCGGCACAGCTGCAAGCGAAAGGGGTGCGGGTGGGTTCGGCCGGCGTGCCCGTGCCAGAGATGCGGGGGCCGTTTGTTTTTGGCGACATGGCTGATCCTCTGGTAGCCGCCTGGACGTTTGATGACCGGGCCGGGGTAATGACCTTACTGCGGCTGCTGGCACGCCTGAAAGAGGAAGGGATACGGCCGTATCACCCCACGCTGATCGCCTTTGTTACCAGCGAAGAAATTGGCGGACATGGGGCCAAGCACCTGGCACAGCGCCAGCAGCCGACGGTATTTGTCGCCGTGGATGGTGCCCCCATTCCGGCCGGGGTACCGTTACAGATTGACGGCCGTCCGGCCATTTGGAGTAAAGACCGGCTGGCCACGTATGACCAGAGGTTGTTGCGGCAATTTTGCCAGGCCGCGCTGGCAGTGGGGACGGAATTGCAAACGGCCGTGTACGATGGTGCGGCCAGCGACGCCAGCCTGCTGGCCTACGCTGGCCTGGCGCCGCGCATCGCCTGTGTTGGCCACGTCCGCGAAAACAGCCACGGTTATGAGGTAGCCCGCCTGTCAGTGTTTGATCACCTGCTGGAAACGTTGGTGCAATTCATTAAAACATGGTCAGACGATCCTTAAAACTGTACGGATGGACAGCCGCCCGGTTTTCCGGTAAAACTATAATTGTGTGTATCCACGTTTAGACTACAAGAAGGAGTGAAACATGAAAAAGCTAGTTTCTTTGTACAAAAAGTGGTTCCCAGCCGAACCAGTTAGCGCCCATTGTGACGGGCCTTGTGGCGTCTATGACCCGGCTTCCGCCCGCATCGCGGCCGAGGCCGTGCTTTCGATGACGAAAAAAATTCTGGCCCTGAACCCTGGTGACAACAGCCATGCTACTGCCAACACCCTCTCTCGCTACATTGCCATCAAGGAAGAGCAGGCACAGATTGCCAAAGATGAGCTGTTGATTCTGTGGACCGATTATTTTAAGCCGCAGCACCTGGAACAGACACCAGACCTGCATACCAAATTTTGGCACGCCGCCAAATTGTGTTCTGCCTCCAAAGTGGAAGTGAGCCTGGAAAAAGCGGAAGCCCTTATGGCCGCTATTGAAGATATCCACAACATTTTCTGGGCGACCAAGAACCGTGATGTGGCCTATTACACGGCCGCGTAATTTGTTGGCGGTCATCTCTTATCGGTAATCGGCAGCCTGTCACCCTATTACCGATGGTCAACGAACTTAAGGAGAGCGGCTACCGAGAATTGCTGCTCTGGGCATTGAGGCTCCGGCGGCGTTATCGTGTGTCCGGAGCCTCGATGTTTCCGCTGCTCAAACCGGGGGAGGAAGTGCTGGCTGATTGGCGTGCATACCGCCGGCATGGACCGCAGGTAGGGGATATTGTGGTGGCCTGGCATCCGGCGCAGCCAGGCGTAAAGATCATCAAGCGGGTCACGGCCGTCAGCGCTGACGGCCGTTGCCAATTACAAGGGGATAACCGGGCCGAAACCACCGACTTTACAGACCTTTCTACCGCCCTCATTTTAGGCCGCGTCACCTCTCTTTTCCCCTGATTTCCCCCTTCAATAAAAATTGACAAAGGTTAACCTTGGGGCTAGAATGAGGGCATTGGCCATCTGTGTAAATTGTAACAATCACCACTTGGTCAGTGACTGCCATTAAAACAAATTGACCTCAAGGCTAGAAGGAGAGTACAGATGACGCATATTGTTACCCGGTTATGTTTGCGCGACACAGCTTGCGTTGATGTTTGCCCTGTGGAGTGTATGGTGCTGGGCAAACCGGAAGAGGAATGGCCCTGGCTTTATATTGATCCCGATACCTGCATTGACTGTGGCGCCTGCGTTCCGGAATGCCCTTATGAAGCGATTTTCCCTGAAGAAGAAGTGCCATTTGATTATCAAGCTACTGCCGGCGTCTGGATTGCCAACACCAAAGAATTACTGCCTGATGGCGCCCCTTTTGAAGGCGAAGTGGACGGACATCAGGTAAAACTGTTGAATGCTAAGCAGCTGTCTGGGGGTGAAATTCTAGATCTAACCGAGGATATTCCCCCGAATTACGACTTCTTCTCCGAAGGCCCTGGTTACAGCGCTCTTGATTAATTGTATGTAAAAACCCCTACGAGGGGCGCGTTTAAAAAAGCCGAATTAGCGCTGGCACAATTGTGCATGGTAGCTAATTCGGCTTTTTAGTTTGAGAGGTTACGATGACTGAGTACCGCGTAGAAAAAGATTCATTAGGACAGGTTGAAGTACCGGCCCATGCTTATTGGGGGGCACAAACACAACGCGCCATCCAAAATTTTCCCATCACCGGGTTAAAGCCCTATCCTGCTTTTGTGTGGGCCATGGCTGTGTTGAAGCGGTCGGCCGCTGAAGTCAACGCTGACCTGGGATTGTTTGCCGATAAAGAGGTGTCGGGCAAGTCAGTTTCTGGTGATGCCATGGCCCAGGCCATCATGATGGCGGCTGATGAAGTCATTGACGGCCGTCTGGCTGACCAGTTTGTGGTAGACCCCATCCAGGCAGGCGCGGGGACCAGCCACAATATGAACGTCAATGAAGTGATCGCTAACCGCGCCAATGAAATTTTAGGGTATGGCCTCAACGTCAATGCCAAACCAGTGCACCCCAACGATCACGTTAATATGGCGCAATCTACCAACGACACTATCCCCACCGCCATTCGCCTGGGCTGCCTGTGGCGCCTGGATGATCTGTTGGCCACGCTGGATAAACTGGCTCACACCTTCCGGCAAAAGGGCGCCGAATTCGATGATATTGTGAAAAGCGGCCGTACCCATTTGCAAGATGCTGTACCGGTTCGATTGGGCCAGGAGTTCAACGCCTACGCCTGTGCCATAGAGCGAGACCGTGAAAAAATTGCGCATGCAGCTGACGGTCTGCGACGCCTGGGCATTGGCGGCACAGCCACAGGCACCGGATTAAACGCCCACCCAGAATACCATGCCCGTATGATTACCACCCTCAGCCGCCTGACTGGTTTACCATTGTCTGAGTCAGACAACCTGTTTGAATCTATGCAGAGCATGGGGGATCCGGTTCATTTCAGCGGCGCTCTACGGACGCTGGCCCAAGACCTGGCACGTATTGCCAATGATTTTCGCTTGCTCTCTTCCGGGCCCAGCACGGGTCTGGATGAAATTCGCCTGCCGCCCGTACAACCTGGCTCCTCTATCATGCCTGGCAAGGTAAACCCCGTACTGGCGGAAATGCTGAACATGGCCATGTTCCAGGTCATGGGCAATGACCTGACAGTGATGATGGCCGGGCAGGCGGGCCAGTTGGAGCTGAACGTGATGATGCCGATCATCGCTTATAATCTGTTTCAAAGCATGGATATTATGATCAACGCCGTGAATGCTTTTGTAGACAAATGCCTGGTGGGTGTACAGGCCAATCGGGAAAAGGCCACCGGCTGGCTGGCCAAAAACGCCATCCTGGTGACCGCCTTAAACCCGGTCATTGGCTATCAGAAAGGCGCTGAAGTGGCAAAAGAAGCCATGGCCACCAACCGTACTGTACGTGAGGTGGTCGTGGAGAAAGGCTATCTATCTGCCGATGAAACAGATCGTCTACTGAATGTGCATAACCTGACGGAAGGGGGGATACAAAAGTAGTAGTATGAGTGGCAGATTGGCACTTCCTGACAGGTACGGAATTTTAGCTAAGATTGAGCCGAATGTTTTGTGAAGAAAGTTACAAGTTGAGGAGATAAATTTCCATGAAACGTATGACCTGTCTGTTTTTGTTGGCGCTGGTGGCGGTAGTGACCGCCGCTTGTGGTGGCGGCGCACCAGAGTCAGCGGTGCCACAGCAGTTTCGGCAGACGGTAAAGGCCCTGGATTCGTTTGATTACGATCCACCTTCGCTTACCGTACCGGCCGGTGCTAATGTGACGATTACCCTAGAGAATGTAGGGGCACTGGAACACAGCTGGCTTTTGGTGCCGGCTGACATGGAACCTGCGACCGTGACCGAAGCCGATGTGCTTAACGGCGCTACATCGGGGAACGTGGCCGCTGGTGAAAGTACCCGTATCTCTTTTACTGCCCCGGAGCCGGGCACTTACCAATTTGTGTGCCATATTGCTGGTCATGCGGCCGGTGGTATGGTGGGCACCTTCACCGTTGAACCCGCAGAGTAAGTAAGCCAAAGCTCTGGCTCAGGCTAAAAAGCCACGATTCGCTCGTGGCTTTTTTTGTGCTATAAAGGTGGGATGTTACTATGCCTGCCACGGCCGTTGGCTGCCCACATGCTGCACCACTTACGTTCTGTGTACCCCCAAGAAGGGTGTGGTCTGGTCTCCGGTCAGGAAGGGCAGGCCATGCAGATTTACCCGATCGACAATATTTTACGAAGCCCTACGGCTTACGAAATGGACCCGTTAATGCAGATAAAAGCGATGATGGCTATGGAAACGCAGGGCGAAACGTTAGCGGCCATTTACCACTCCCATCCGGACAGCCCGCCGTTTCCCTCCGAAACCGACATCACCCAGGCCTATTACCCAGAAGCTGTTTATATCATTGTCTCCTTAAAAAATTACGACCATCCTGTTATCAAAGGATTCACCATTATTGCCGGGGTGGTGAACGAAGCGAATATACGTATTGAGCAACCTTCAATAGATACGTGGGTTTTATAGACCAGCAGAAGAGGAAAAGAATTTTACAACTGGTAAAGCAGATGTTTTCCCAGTTACAACCTCATAGAGGATTATATGGAAAAATTTGTATACTTTGTCCTGGCTGCCCTCATTGGCTACATCTGTGGTGCTATTCCATTTGGTTTTATTTATGTCTACTGGCGTAAGGGGATTGATTTGCGGCAGGTAGGCAGCGGCCGGACGGGTGGCACAAATTCGCTGCGCGCCGCTGGTTTAGGCGTGGGCATTGTCACTTCGATCAGCGACGCCCTCAAAGGGTTTGCGGCGGTCTGGTTATCGCGCTATTTCTTAGGAGAAGGCGTGGGCGAGGCGCTGATTCCCTGGATTTCGGTGACAGCGGGTGTGTTTTCAGTTATCGGCCACAATTGGTCGGTGTTCTTAAACTGGCGCGGTGGTGCAGGCACAGGACCAAACGTAGGCTGGGCTATGGCCGTGTGGCCGCCCATGCTCCCGCTGGCAGTGGCCGTCATGATCACGATGATGGTGGGTGTCGGCATGGCTTCCGTGGCTTCTTTAATGATGGGCGCGGTTATTCCCGCGGCTTTTATCATTTTATACCTGGCCGGGGCACCCATTTACGCCGACACAGTAGCTTATATGGTTGGTGGGCTGACTACCTTAGCGGTGGTCACCTGGGCTTTACGGCCTAACATCAAGCGGCTGCTGGAAGGCAACGAACGCGTCGTTGGCCCCCGGGCTAAACGCTTGGAAAGAAAACCGAAAGCGAAAGAGCTAGGTTAAGCGTCGGCAGGTGGCCGGGAATACTCCTACCTGCCACCTGCTGCCGGCATCTTTCACCCCCCTCCTTTGGTTAAAACTTCATAATGCATCAGGCCCAGGGCATCTATGCGTACATTGTTGATGTTTGGCATAGAGATGGCATAGGTTGGTTGCTGCAACACGTCCAGGGTAGGCAAATCGGCTGCCCATTTTTGTTGCATTTGCGCATACAGCAGCAGGCGGGCATTATTATCGGTTTCTTCCAGGACGCTTTTCACCAGGTCATCCATGACCTGGCTCTCGTAATTGGTGCAAAAGCTGTTGCTGGTAATAAAGAACTCGCTCCAGGCCATGACGTCCAGGTAATCTACCGGCCGGCCAGGTGAAGGCCAGCCTAGCAGGTACGCCGGATAAGCGCACTCATTTACTTGAGCGCGGAACTGTTCAAAAGGGGCACCGGCCAGAGTGACTTTAAAAACACCGGTTTCTTCGAGTTGGGTTTTAAGGGTGGTGGCGTAAGTCTCCTCAATAGGGCTGTAACGGCCGTCACTGACATACCACAACTCAATGTCTAACGGCACTGCTTCACTATACCCTGCCTGCCCCAGCAACGCCCGGGCCTGCACCAGGTTGCGTTGAGGCAGCACCGACAGGTGACCGGGGACGGCATCGGGTATGGGACTGTAGAGGGGCGTACGGCTGCCAGCAAATGTGGTGGTGGCCAGGGCATCCCGATCTATAGACAGGGCCGCCGCCTGCCGTACCAGGGCACTGTCCCAGGGGGGCGCCTCATGATTAAACATCAGGTAACTCTTAAAATCAGCCGGACCTGTCCACAGTTTAAAATCAGGCTGGCCATCCTGACTGGCGTCTACACTTTGCAGTTCAACAAAGTCATTGTAGGGCAAGCCTCGCCAGGCAATATCCACAGAACCAAATTCTTCTAGAGAGCGGCGCAAACTGCCCAGGTCATCGTAAAAGCGCAGGGTGATGTTGGCAAAGGCAGGCGACGGCCGTCCTGGCCACTCTGGGTTGGCCCGCAGCCGCATCCGGTCACCCGGCACCCAATCTACAATAGCATAAGGCCCAATGCCACCACAGGTGCTGAGCGTGTCCCACGACTCCGCATAACAGGCATTGCTGATGGGGAAATAGGGCGGCGTCGCCAGCAGTGCCGGGAAATAGGATGTGGCTTCTTGCAGCACAAACTTCACGGTGTATGTATCAACGATCTGCACCGCATCATCATCGGCGTAAAAGTTGTCATCGCTGTCCTTCAGGACAGCATTCACACTAAAATTACCCAGGCTGCGGGCGCGATCCACTGACCACTTGACATCATCGGCCGTCAGCTCGTTGCCGTCAGGAAAGCGCAGGTTGCGCCGCAGGGTGACGGTATATTCCCGGCCATCTTCAGACACGGCAGGCATACTGGCAGCCAGAATGGGCACCAGCTCATTATTACTATTAAAACCAAGCAGGCCGCTCATGGTGTTGATTTTCACTTCCCAGGCGATGAGGTCAGACTGGGCGGCAGGATCCATATCTGGCAGTTGACCCAGAAGACCAATAAACAATTCGTCAGCAGGTGTGCCCACACGGGACTCACCCGGCTCCAGCGTGTCTTTAGGGATGAGCCAGGTGATGACTTCACGTTGGATGTCCCCGCTTTGCTGCATGGTAGCAATGGCTGCGTTAAACTTTGCCAGCAAATAGGTGTTATCAGCCGCCAGGGCAATGCCGTAGGCTTTGGTGCTGATCCAGGCATCACGGCCGTCGCCACCTACAATCTTAAGCTGATCGGGAAAGCTCTCGGCATAAAAGTTCGCTGTATAGCTGTCTGTAATAACGGCCGTGACCGCCTCATCGATCAATGCTTGCAGCGCCTGTACGCCATTCTCAAAATGATTAAGCATATCAGCTTCTGTCAGATTTAACGTCTTTAAGGCCACCACTTCTGCCTGGCTGTTATGGGCTACGCCCACCAGCATCCCTGGCTGCAGGTCTTTATAGCCATGGATGGCTTCATTGTCGGCCAGCACCACCAACACTTGCCCCACCTCCAGGTACGGCTGGGTGTATACAATGCCTGCAGGCGGGTCTTCAGGAATAACCAGGTTAGCAATGACAGCATCAAAATCACGGTTACGACTGTTGGCAATATTGTCCAGCACACCTTGGTAAGGGGTAACAATAAGCTCATACTCCAGGTCAGCGTCTGAGGCAATGTTTTCCAGTACGCGGCTGTCAAAACCATCTACCACCCCAAAAGCGTCGAAGACGGTGTAGGGTGGATGGGGCGCATCTGTAGCCACAATAATAAAGTCTTGTTCACGTTGGGGAGCAGCCATTGGGGTGGGCTCAGACGTAGGGGTAGACAACACGGCCGTCACCGCCACCGCCTCACCTGGCTCTCCACAACCAGCAGTCAACAATAGTAAAACCAGCAACCACAGCTGGACAAACCTTTTCATAAGCCAATCCTTTAAGCACATAGAGGCGGAGTATAACAAGGGGAGAGGGGATGGCAAGATAGCGAGGTGGTGAGGTACCAGGGTGCGGGGAAGCACTTAGCGAACTTTAATTCGTTCACAAACTCACGATGGTGCCCAGCCCCATCTTTTCGGCGTTGGCCAGGGCTATACACCCGGCGGCGGCATCTTGCACGGCCGTACCCACCGATTTAAACAGGGTGATTTGCTGCTCGTCGGTACGGCCGTGCCGCCTACCGGCCACAACCTCCCCCAGCTCGGCGTGGATGTGCTCAGCCGTAATGACCCCTTGCTGAATAGGAACGATGAGATCACCCGCTTCACTAAGTACCCCTTCGCGGGAATCCACCACCACCAACGACCGGCGCACTGTTTCGTAATCAATTTCCTGAGTGGATGGCTGAAAGGAGCCGACAGCATTTATATGGACCCCTGGTTTGAGATCTTTACCATGAAAGACGGGCGTCCTGGCGGTGGTTGCCGTACAAATGATATCGGCGTCGGCCACGGCCGTGGCCGCATCTGCCACCACACGCACCATGGCCGGTATAGGGTCGGCCCCGGCCATCTCTGTGGCAAACGCAGCCGCATTTGCCTGATTGGGGCTGTAGACACGTACTTCCTGAATGGCGCGCACGGCACAAACCGCGGCCAACTGCGTTCGCGCCTGCGCACCACTGCCTAAAATAGCTACCACGGCGGCATCTGGCCGGGCCAGCAGATCGGTAGCAGCGCCAGAACCGGCCCCGGTACGAATCGCCGTGAGCGTACCACCTTCCAAAATGGCACACGGCCGTCCTGACACTGCTTCTAATACCAGCACCATCCCATAAATCACCGGCTCTCCCCGCTGAGCATTCTGCGGAAATACAGACACAATCTTTACCGCCAGGGCATCATTTGAGAGCACATAGGCAGGCATTACCAACGTGGTGCCCTGGTGAGGGGCCACCTCCACGTGCGCTCGCAAAGGAGCAACGACCTTGCCGGCAGACAACTGGGCATAGGCGGCTTTCATACCAGCAATAACTTCGACCATGGGCAGCGCCCGTTTGACATCTTCGGCAGATAAAATTCGTAGCTTCATGCTCTAGGAAGCATAAAACGCAGACCACAGTGACCTTTTATGCCCCACGTTTTACATTTTGTGCGGTTTACCTAATCCATCCCCAGGTATAATTTTTGCACCTCTTCGTTATTTTGTAACGCCACGGCCGTGTCACTCAGGCGAATTGTGCCTGTTTGCAGCACGTAGCCCCGGCGGGCAACCTGCAGCGCTTTGTGTGCATTTTGTTCCACCAGCAAGATAGTTGTCCCTTCCCGGTTGATATTCTTGATCGTCTCAAAAATCAGGTCTACCAGCACGGGTGCCAACCCCATAGAGGGTTCATCCAGCAGCAGCAGGCGAGGGCGAGACATCAGTGAACGGCCCATGGCCAGCATTTGTTGCTCACCACCGCTCAGGGTACCGGCAATCTGTGCCCGCCGTTCTGACAAACGGGGGAACAGTTGGAACACCTTCTCTAAGTCTTGGGCGATACCGGCTTTATCAGTGCGGATATACGCACCCATATCCAGATTTTCACGCACTGTTAGTTTGGAAAAGATACCGCGCCCTTCGGGCACCATGGCCACCCCTTTGGCAACCAGGTGATGGGCCGGGTAGAGGCTCAAATCTTCACCGTCAAAAGCAATGTTACCGCCACGCGGCCGTAACAACCCGCAGATATTACGCAGCGTGGTGGTCTTACCGGCACCATTACCGCCAATGAGAGTGACAACTTCACCCTTTTCCACCGTCAGCGAAACGCCTTTGAGGGCATGGATATTGCCGTAATAGGCGTGAATGTCGTTAACTTCCAGTAGTGCCATATTATGCCTCCGCTCTTAAGCCAAAATCTTCCAAAGCGCTGCTGCCCAGGTAAGCTTCAATGACTCGTGGATTGTTCTGGATTTCGGCGGGCATACCTTCGGCAATTTTCTTACCAAAATCCATAACGATGATGCGTTCAGAAATACCCATGACCACACGCATGTCATGCTCAATGAGCATGATGGTAATGCCCAGTTCGTCACGTAACTGGCGAATGAAAGCTGTCGTTTGGGCTGTTTCTTTAGGGTTCATACCGGCTGTCGGCTCATCCAGCAACAAGAGTTTTGGTTTACTGGCCAGCGCCCGGCCAATTTCCAGGCGGCGCTGGTCACCATAGGGCAGGTTTTTAGCCAGCAGGTCACCCTTGCCCCGCAAGCCCACAAACCGCAGCAAGCGGCGGGCTTCTTCTTCAGCAGAGGCCTCATCGTTTTTGGTATGTGGTGTGCCCAAGATGGCGCCTATCCAGGTGGACTTGAGATGGCGCTCTTGCCCTACCATCAAATTTTCAATGACGCTCATATTATTAAAGAGGCGGATGTTTTGAAAGGTACGGGCAATACCCAGGCGGGTGATTTGAATAGAGGTACGGCCGTTTAACACTTTCCCATCAAACAGCAGTTCGCCATCATCGATCTTGTAAAAACCGGTGATCAGGTTAAAAAACGTCGTTTTACCGGCGCCATTCGGCCCAATGATACTGACAATAGAGCCCTCCTGGATGTGGAAGTCCAGCGAATCTACCGCTATCAGGCCGCCAAAGCGCTTGGTCATTCTTGTGGCTACGAGAATATCATTTGTCATTGTCGTCTCCCTCCCTAATCCACTTTGTGTGCTTCGGCCGTTTGACCATGGCTGATGGCGTCCGGATGGGGAGCAGTCAAATCCACGTTTGCTTCCATGGCATCATATAACTCGCGGCGGCGTGTGGCCGAGGGCCACAACCCTTCAGGCCGCAGCAGCATCACCACAATAAGCAAGGCGCCATAAATAAGTAAGCGATATTCAGCAAACTCGCGCAGCAGCTCTGGTGCGCCAATGAGGACAAAGGCTCCCAGCACAATACCGGGAATGCTGCCCATGCCGCCCACAATGATAATGCTCAACACGTTGATGGAAACCAGCAGGTTAAAACTTTGCGGAAAAACCGTCCCCAACTTGGCAGCAAAGATGGCCCCCGCCACGCCACCTGCCGCCGCGCTGAGCGTGAAGGCCAGTAGTTTGGTGAGGGTGGTATCTATACCCATGGCTGCGGCCACATCTTCGTCTTCCCGCAGGGCCATCCACTGCCGCCCCGTGCGCGAATTGTTCAGGCGTACGGAGACAAAGAGCATGGTCAGGCAAGCGGCCAGGATAATGTAGTAAAAATGTTCGGGACGTGAAAAGCTAAAACCAAAGATGGTGGGGTTGGGTATCGCCAAAATGCCCTGAGCACCGCCGATGTAAGGCGCCAGCCAGTCAGAAAGGGCCAGCGCCCCAATGATCTGGCCAAAGCCCAGCGTGGCAATGGCCAGGTAATCACCGCGCATACGCAAGACGGGCAGAGCCAGCACAAAGCCGGTAAGCATGGCCGCCAGCAAAGCAATGGGAATAACCAGCCAAAAGCTCAAATTGGCGTGCCCGTATTGGCCCGTGGAGGTCAGCACACCAGCCACATATGCACCGACAGCGAAGTTGGTAAGGTAGCCCAGGTCTAACAACCCGGCCAAACCTACGGCAATGTTTAAGCCTAATCCCATCAATATGTATAACCCAATGTTGTCTAACACATCGGTGAGGAAAGTACCCACGATCCAGGGCAGAGCCAGCAGTATAAGGCCACCCAAACTGATGCCGCCGTAGCGTACTGATTTGGGGCGCCCGGCCACAACCTTACGGTAGCGGATGCGAATAACACCGCCCTGAGTCTGCCAGAAAATGGAAAAGGCAAAGGCGATCAGGAAGATGTTCACGGCCGTGAACGAGCGCAGCGCCCCGCTTTGGAAAATGAGACGAATAAAGCCAGTGCCTAACAACGGCCGTAAAACGTTAATCAGCAGTTCGCTCATCAGGCCAAGGCCCAGCGTCCAGGCAGTGCCCAACACAACGGCTTTACGCCATCGCTCCGGCAGCAGCGGCAGGGCCGCCCCCAACAGGCCAGAGATGCCCATCACCAGCAACAAGATCAGGCTGCCGCTATAGATATTTTCGCGGTTGAAGGTCAGAACGGTGATCAAATCTGGCGATATATTCACAAACATTGTACGGATATTGGCGATAGTCTGCTCCATAATAATTAGCAGAACCAGCGGCAGGGCCGCGACAATGCCAATGATGAAGCCAGAGAGCAGGTTTATGCCTGGCAACCCGTTCCCCTTCTGGCGCGCCATGTAATACCCCAGGCCCAAAGGTGGGGCTAACAGAAGGACCTGCCCCAATGTAAACAGTCCTGCTATTAACTCCCGCTCACTGAATACTCTAACCATGCCAATAACGGCCACATAGGCGGCGACAATCCCGGCCAACAGGCCCATCCTAATCATGTAGGCCACATCAAAACCAGTTTCATTTGCCTGTGTCTTTTTAAATTGTGCCATTTGTGCCATCTCTCACCTGCCTTAAGCCTTCTTCTCGCTCAACCGCTCACCCAGGATACCCTGTGGGCGGAAGATGAGAACCAGCACCAACATTGTAAACGCAATGGCATCCTTCAACTGGTGCGCGCCGGTAATACCTAACCCTTCCAACACCAGGTTGGGCCCCAAAGATTCAATAACCCCCAAAAACAGGCCGCCCAGCATAGCACCGGGCACGCTGCCAATACCCCCCAGCACGGCGGCGGTAAATGCCTTGATGCCTGGCGTAAATCCCATAAAAAAGTAGACACCCTGGGGCCGGTAAAGGCCGTTAATCACCCCCGCCGCTCCCGCCAGAGCGCCACCGACGGCAAAGGTGAAGATGATGACCCGGTTGATGTCAATGCCCATCAAAGCGGCCACTTCCTTATCCTCTGACACCGCCCGCATAGACATACCCATTTTGGTCCTTTCAACCAGCCAATAGAGCGCAGCCATAAGAATGAGGGCGGCAAAAAAGACCACCACCTGTACCACAGGGATGGTAACGGCACCAACGGTAAAAGAGCCGCTCAGGGCACTGACCGGCGGGTAGGATTGAAAACCAGAACCATAGAACCCACGGAACGTGTACTGCAAGAAAAATGAAGCACCAATGGCCGTAATGAGGGGAACCAGCCGGGGCGCGCCGCGCAGCGGGCGGTAGGCAATGCGTTCCAATAAAATGGCAATAGACATAGAAATGGCGGCCGCAAAAACGATCAGAATTAATATAGCCAGCAGGGGGTAGTTGTTGAGGAATCCAATGCGATTAAAATAATTGGCCAGGAACACGGCCGTGAATGCCCCGGCCATAAACACTTCCCCATGCGCAAAATTAATCATTAATAAAATGCCATAGACTAATGTATAACCCAGGGCGATCAGCGCGTAGATGCTGCCCTGCGCCAGACCGGAAATTGTCAGGCTAACCCAGTTACCCACCGTATACTTTTCTGATAAAAGCGTATTGGTGGCCCCTATAATAACCAGCACAATGATAAGGATTCGCAAGCCTAAAAGGAATATATCCACCCAGGAAACACGGTCAAGCCAGAGCCTAAAAGATTGAAGCTTTTGGTTCGCAAATCCTCTAAAGCGGCTGGATTGATCAGGCGCGCTCTGTAAATCTTCCCTCATAAAGTCACCTCTTCCTCAAATAGTGTCAGTTGCAGAATGAGCCAGGGAACAAACTCCCTGGCTCATTAAAAGGTGATCCTACGTTCTCAAAAACAGTGGTTGGGGATCACTGTTTTTAAGAAAACAAACTACGGTGTCCAGACTACGGCCGGCGGCCAGTTGCCACCACTTACTTCCGCATCTGTAACTTCGTAGATGCCCAATGCTTCGCCGGTGGCGCAGTCACCCGTTTCGTTGCAGCTCAATGTGCCGGTGATGCCCTGGAAGCCAGAGGTAGCGGTAATAGCGTCACGCAGTGCCTGGCGTGGGATTAAAACGGTGCCATCATCACCCACCACAGCCACTTTGGCAATGGCGTCTAACAAGATGTTGGTGGCGTCGTAGGCATGGGCATGGAAGCCGCTGGGCGGCGCGCCGCCAAACTTTGCATCCCATTTGTCCAACAGCCCCTGATAGGTATCACCCGTGACATAGGGTCCAGAGAGGAACATGCCTACAGCCGCCGGACCGGCGCTGGCGGGGAACCCTTCTACCAGCAGACCATCAGCACCAAACAGGGTGGTGTTTTCCAGGCCGGCAATTTCCGCAGATTGGGCAGCGATCAGGTCGCCTTCCGGCTGGAAGATGGGGAAATAAAGAACGTCAGGGGCATCGGCAGCCACGTTGGTGAGAATAGGACGCATGTCGGTGTCTCCGACATTAACAGCACCCTGGAAGGTGACCTCGCCCCCCAGTTCTTTAAACCGGTCCACGAACACGGCCTGAAGGCCGTCGGCGTATGGGCTGCCGTCATGAATGGTGGCGGCTTTGCGTGCGCCCAGTTCGTTGTAGGCGTAGTCGGCGGCTACGCGGCCCTGGAAGAGGTCATTGTGGGCGGTGCGGTAGTAACCAGGCTGCCAGGTGCCTTCTTTGTCAGTCAGTGCCGGGGCGGTGTTGGAAGGTGAAATCAGCACCAGGCCAGCTTCACTGATGATGGGCAGGGCGGCAGTAGCGGCGCTAGAGCAGTTGGTGCCAATAATGCCCACAACCTGGGTATCGGCAGCTACTTTCTGGGCAGCCGTCTGCCCGCCTTCGGCGCTACAGAGCGAGTCTTCACCTATCAGCTCGATGTCATGGTCAAGTAATTTGCCGCCACGATCATCGATGGCAATTTGTATACCACCACGGGAATCTTCACCCAAAAAGGAAGTGGCACCGGAAATGGTGAGCATATAGGCCATGCGAATGGGTTCGTCTGGGGCAACCTCTACACAGCCGATGGCGTCTTCACATTCCAGCGGGGCGCCACCACAAGCCGCCAGGGCAAATGAAAACAACAAGGCAGCAACAACAAGAAGCAAAAAACGTTTCATGGGATTCTCCTCCTAACATATATGAAGAAATTTGCTAAACAGAATATGGATAAAGGGGTTGGTTAACAAGCGTGTTGTTTAGCGTGATCCAAAATTTTGTCTGTAACCTCACCTCCTTCCTTGTTTTTTCAGGTGTGAGCAAACCACTTTTGGCGATAGGATTCTATTTGATTATTCCTGGTTGTCAACTTTCGACACGGCCGTGGCTTCTATAGCCCTTCTATATCGTCAGGCTTCTCCGGCAGGGCATCTTCAACGGTTTCTATAAATTCGCCTGTAGCCATAAAAACAACCCGCTCGGCAACATTTGTCACCCGGTCACCAATGCGTTCTAGATTATGCCCTACCCAGAGTAAATACGTGGCTCGCCGAATGTAGGCATCGTCACGCATTTCTTCTAAAGATTCTTGAAAAAGCCGGCGATAATGTTTATCCAACTTGTCATCACGTTTAATGATCTGGCGGGCCAGCTCCAAATCATGGTTAATGTAAGCCTCTATGGCTGTCTGGAGCATTTTATGGGCCTGTTTTTCCATCTTGGGCAGTTTGTGCAAAGATTCAATCTCGCTTTCCTCGGCCATACGGGCGACTAGGCGCGCAATACCGGCGGCATGGTCACCCATGCGTTCCAGTTCGACGGCAATATGGATGGCCGCAATGACAGTGCGTAAATCCCGGGCGGCAGGGGCTTGTGTCGCCAAAATGGCCAGGCAATCTTCCTCAACAGTGTAGCGCAAACGGTTAACTTCATCATCACCCGTAATGACCTGCTGTGCTAAGGGGACATTGCGCTGGTAAAGAGCCAGCATGCCGTTGCTGATGGCCGCATCTACCATGCTGGAAAGGCGCAGGATATTATCTTTTACTTCTTTAAGTTCTTTATCTAAAATCGAACGATTACCTAAGGAAGACATTTTTCTCTCCAAGAATACGTGGCTGTTCAGGTACGTCTGAGCGTGTTGAAGGCTGCCATTAAGTCATCAGAAGTGTGGCCGCTCAGGGGACGGCCGTGCCCACAAGCCAACACGGCGGGCGCCAATGTCAGCAGAACCATGGCCGAACGATTAGCCGCTTCCTGATCCGCTGTGATCCGTTTAGGCGTAAGGTTGATACGGCCTTTTCTGGTATTGAGGGCATCGCCGACAAACAAAATGCCTGGCTGCGGGCAATAAAATGAATGATGGTCCAGGGTGTGGCCAGGTGAGGCCATAACCTGTACACCACCTAAAAAGGGCAGCCGGTCGCCATCGTGGATGATGTGAATGGTTTCTACGGCTACAGCCTGGTATTTAAGGAAATGGTCCACCACATATTGGGCATACCAGGGCATGTGGCGCGGCGAGGCTCCCTTGACCAGCAGGTCAGCCGTTTCTTCACCGGCGTAAACCTTCGCGCCTGTGGCCCGTTGAATGGCCGCCAGGCTGCCCGCATGATCCAGGTCAGCATGGGTGATAAGAATTTGGTGTAAATCGGTAAACGGCCGTCCTATCTGTTCGATCTTGTCCAGTACCAATTTTTCTTTTTTAGGCATGCCAGCATCAACCAGAGTCAAACCATCCTCTGCCACACACAGATACATGTTGACGCCACCCGCTTCTATACAATGTATGCCTGGTAAAACTTCCATATTGTCAATGGTCACTGGTCAATTGTCAATCAATCCAACCGCATCCGGTCAGGCCGCAGCTTCCGCATCCTCTACTAAATGCCCTGCTTTTTGGTCAAAGGCGGCACGAATTGCATCGTAGTCAGTTGGCGGCATCTTGTCACGCTTTTGTTGTTTTAAGAAGCCCTTCACCTTGGTGTAGTGGAGCGCAGGAATGCTAGAACCCTTTAAATCCAGGTTCTTTAATCCCTTGGTGGTAAAAACAATCAACGCCGCCATGGGCACTTCGGCCACGTCTGGGGCATTTTTCTTCAAAAAGTTGGCCATAAGGCCAATATGATGTTCGGCTTCCTTGGTGGGGTTGCCCAAGTTTTCTTGCCCAAAAAAACGGCGCAGTCCCAGCCCAGATTGCCGCCATTTATCATCCTGCACGCTAATTTGCCCCCCTTGATATTTGGCAATAAGGACCACAATGCCGCTGGGCAGCAAAAGCACATGCGGTGTGGGCAGAATGTAGTGATAAAGACGGCCGTCTTTGGCTGCCTTGGCTAACGCCTCATCTAAAACTTCGTCCGGGCGTGGCCGGCGCAGGTAGCGGTTGGCAAAATAAATGCCCACCTGGGACAACACCCAGCCCACCAGCAGCGCCGCCAACTGCACCCAAAGCACATCTTCGGGGTCTCCTACAAAAATCAATACCATGCCCCCCAGCAGCGCCGCCATACCGGCAAAACTGGTAACCTGGCCGATGGTACGAAACCGGGCAATCTTTTGGTAGTCACGTACTATAATCATAATCAGCGATAGGGCATTTAGCCCTTATCATCTCCATTTGTATATGTCCCCATCACCAGGCACGCATTCTGCCCGCCCAGGCCAAAGGAGTTAGAAAGCGCCACGTGCAGTTCGGCTGGTCGGGGGGCATTGGGGACGTAATCCAGGTCACATTCCGGGTCTGGGGTTTCATAATTCCATGTAGGGGGGATGATGCCTTGCTGCAAAGCGCAAATGCTCATGATCGCTTCTATGGCCCCGGCCCCACCCATGGCATGACCGAAGATCGACTTGTTACTGCTAACCGGAATTTCATACGCCCGTTCGCCAAACAGCCGCTTAATTGCGTATGTTTCGGTTTTATCATTCATAGGCGTGCCCGTCCCATGAGCATTGATGTAATCTACATCTTTTGTGGTGACGGCAGCATCATCCAGAGACCATTTCATGGCCCGTAAGGCGCCCATGGCGTCTGGGTCTTGGGCAGCCACATGGAAGGCGTCAGACGAGGAAGCATGGCCCAGCAGTTCCGCGTAGATACGGGGAGCCCGGCGGGCCAGGGCATGGTCCAGGCGCTCAATGACCATCACACCTGCCCCTTCACTGAGGATGAAACCATCCCGATCTTTTTCAAACGGCCGTGACGCCCTTTCGGGGGCATCATTAAATGCCGTAGACAGCGCCTGCATTCGGCCAAAACCCACAATAGCCGCTTCAATGATCAGCCCTTCCGCCCCCCCACAAATGACCACATCTGCCCGGCCCTGGCGAATAAACTCCATCGCCTCGCCAATGGCTTGGGTGCCTGTGGCACAGGCGGCGTTTACGGTGGCCACCGGCCCCTGGGTTTGGGCCAGCAGGCTGATATGGTACGTGGGCATGTTCGGCAGAAAGCCGGTCATGGCAAAGGGACTAACACGGCCGTAACCCTTGGCCTTTAAGACTTCCCACTGCTCAAAGGCCACGTCAATGCCCCCTACACCCACGCCAATGGCCGTAGCCCCACGTTCCGGGTTTGGCACTTTTTCGTCGGCCAGGCCGGCGTCAGCCAACGCCTGTCGTGCAGCAGCTACGGTTAATTGAGACACTCGTGACATGCGCCGTGCTTCTTTAAAATCAATGTACAGCCGGGGATCAAACCCTTTCACTTCGCCGGCGATCTGCCAGGGGTAGCCACTGGCATCAAACTGGGTGATGGGGCCGATGCCGGAACGGCCGTCCAGCAGCCCGGCCCATGTTTCGGCCACCGTATGCCCTACCGGGCTCATCACCCCCATGCCTGTGACCACCACCCGTGGGCGACCCTTTGTGTCAAATGTGTTTATCTCCATTGTCACGCCCTCTTTCAGTTGAGCAAATCGCACACAATTGGTGCGCTGGATTTGCAAAAACTTTGTGCGGTTTACCTGATGCCTTCTTCAATCGCCTGCACCACACCGCTCTGCACCACTACCCGTGCCTGGCTCACCGCTTGCTTGATAGCATAGGCTCCCGAACGGCCGTGGCCAATAATGACAACCCCATTCACCCCTAACAGTGGCGCGCCGCCCACTTCTTCCGGGTCTAACTGCCGCCGTACCCGGCCAAACGCCGGCCGCGCCAGCAAACCGCCGATGATAGTGCGCGGCCCGGCCATCAACTCTTCCCGAATGGTGTCAGACATATATTTAGCGATCGCTTCTGACGTTTTCATGATCAGGTTGCCGGAAAAGCCATCGGTCACGGCCACGTCAGCCGCCCCGCTCATAAACTCTTTGGGCTCGATATTGCCTACATAATTTAAGCCGCTGGCTTGCAGCAAGGCGCCAGATTCTTTTACCAGTTCTGTACCTTTGCCTTCTTCTTCGCCATTAGAAATAAGGCCCACCCGCGGATTTTCCACAAGATGTACCCGTTCCATATAAATGCTGCCCATGATGGCAAACTGCAACAGGAACTCTGGTTTACAATCTGCATTAGCGCCACTATCAATAAGAAACGGCCGTTCCTTAATGGGGAACACTACCCCTAACCCCGGTCGCTTGATCCCGGCGATACGGCCCACACCTACAGCGCGCAAAGTGGCAATGGCCAATACTGCCCCCGTATTCCCAGCAGTGACCAACGCATCGGCTTTACCATCACGCACCAGGGCCAACCCCACATGCAGTGAAGAGGCTGGTTTGCCTTTGACCACTTCCGAAGGTTTATCTGTCATGGTCACTTCTTCAGGCGCATGACATACCTCCAACGACAGCCCGGCCGTGTCATGCTTGGCCAGTTCCGCTGCCAGGCGCACCTGGTCACCCACCAGGATCATGGTCTCGCCGAATTCACGCGCAGCCAATACGGCCCCGGCCACGTCCGGCTCTGGCCGATTATCACTGCCCATCGCATCTACTACAATACGCATAAAACCTCATACACCTGACTGGTCTAAAATTTGGCGGATTCTATCGGTGGGTGAAGGTTAACGCAAATGACCTCTTTTGCCTGGCTGCTTAAAACGCAGCACATTTGCCGCTTGACATGGTGCGTAGAATAAGTATAATGAGTGACGTATAGATAAACTTCAATATGTTCATATAATGGATTCTGTAACTTTTGGTAAAGCTATCGCCGACGAAACCCGGCAAAAAATCATGCGGCTGCTCTGCTGTCAGTGGCTGTGCGTCAGTGACGTCGTAGAGCAGTTGGGTAATGTCACGCAGCCTACGGTGTCACACCACCTGGGCATCTTACGTGACGCCGGGCTGGTACACGCCCGCCGTGACGGTAAACAGATATATTATTCGCTTAATCAGGCCGCCGTTGCTGTTTGCTGTGGAGCCATTATGCAGATATTTGCGCCTGAAGTTCAAGTAGATATTGGCCAGTAAGTGATGGGAAATGGGCGCGCGCATGTTCCCGTCATTGACTGGTATCAGTGAACAGTTTTCAGTGCTGGCCTATCTTTGGAAATAATCTACTGCACACTGGTTGTTGACTTCTGACTTACTGGATTAGGCTCTTTTTTTAACCAAACATATAGACAAACTTAAATATATCGATATGGAGGCTCAAGATGACAACGTTATCTCCCGAACAAATTCATGAAGAGGTGAAGGCCCGCTACGGCCGTCTGGCCAGCGAATTTAAGGTAGATGTGGCTGCGGCCAATACCCAGGCCGCGGCCAATACGCAGGCCGGCACCTGTTGTGGCGACACGGTAAGCGACGGCTTCTGTGGCACGGAGTTTTACGACGTAGACGTCAGCAGCCTGCCTGCTGACGTCACCGGCCTATCCCTGGGCTGCGGGGACCCTATTGCCATTGCCGAACTGCAGCCAGGCCAGACGGTGGTGGATTTAGGTTCTGGCGGCGGCATTGACTGCTTCCTGGCCGCACAGCGGGTAGGTGAGACGGGTCATGTCATTGGCATAGACATGACCGAGGTGATGCTGGAAAAGGCCAACCGCAACAAAGAAAAGGTAGGGGCAGCCAACGTGGAATTTCGCTATGGCCACATCGAAAACCTGCCCATTGATGACAACACCGCAGACGTGATCATCTCTAACTGTGTTATCAACCTCAGCCCAGACAAAACGGCCGTCTTTCGCGAGGCTTTCCGTGTACTCAAACCAGGGGGCAAGGTAGCGGTGTCTGACATGGTAACCCAGGGCCAGTTCACCCCTAAGGAACGCGCCGACATGTCCCTTTGGGCAGGCTGCATCACCGGTGCCGAAGATGTGGCAGATTATGTGGCCTGGATGCAGGCGGCCGGTTTCCACCACATTTCTATCCGTGACAAAGCCAACCCAGACGTAGAATTGGCCGGCCTACCTAAAGACATGGGACCGGCCAGAATTTTTAGTGCCCGGATCACGGCCGTGAAGCTGTCAGGAGAACTATGACCACCTCTCACACCCCTATTCTGCCTGCCAAAGTGGGCAAAGAACAAATTCCTCTCGTTTACAAAAGTAAAGCAGCGGTGTATGACTATTGGGGGCGGCTGACCGAATCCAAAGCCCAGGCCCGCTGCCTGGAACTGGCGCACATTCAGAATGGCGAAGCCGTGCTGGAAGTAGCCGTAGGCACCGGGTTAACCTTTCAGCGTATTTTGCAGCAGAACCCCCACGGCCGTAACGAAGGCCTTGATCTGACAGAAGCCATGCTGGACAAAGCACGGCAAAAGGCAGCCGCAGCCGGCACCACCAATTACCGGCTGCAGGTCGGTGACGCCTATGCTCTGGATTTTGCTGACGCCACTTTTGACTTGCTCGTCAATAATTACATGTTTGACCTGCTGCCGGAAGAACATTTTGGTCAGGTGCTGGCCGAATTTAACCGGGTGTTAAAACCTGGTGGGCGGCTGGTATTGGTGAATATGGCCAAAGGTGAGCGCTGGTACAGCCAGATTTGGGACGCCATTTATCGTGTTCAACCGGCGGCTATGGGCGGCTGCCGTGGGGTGGCCCTGCTGCCTTACGTACAGGCCGCCGGGTTTGGCCAAACCCAACGCTACTATCTCAGCCAGATGACCTTCCCTTCGGAGATCATTTACGGGGTAAAAAAGTAGCCATATCAGCCATGAGCCTGGCCGTTTTTTCCACTTGATCGGCCAGGCTCAATTCTTCATAGAGTGTCAGCGCTTTTGTCAGTGCTGCTGTCGCTTCTACGAGACTGTTTTTTCTCATAAAAACTTGCCCCAGCGTGCGCCACGAATGGGCACAAACAAACGCATCCTGATTTTGTTCAGCCAGGGCCAGCGATTTTCGCCCGTACAATTCTGCTTCGTCCAGATCGTTTTGATTCAGCTTAATTTCCGCCAAAACGCCAAAATTAGCAGGCATGAGGCTGGGTTCTTCAACTTGTAAAGATTGCCAGGCATACTGCTCAGCCTTTTCCAGGTTTGCTAACTTTAGATGCGCCTCAGCCAGGTTGATGGCTGCGGTAGCCAGGCCACGTGGATGCGCCAGCGTTTCATAGACATTGGCCGCTTCTTCCAAAAGGGGCACGGCCGTCTGTGGTTGACCGGTGTCAATATAAACACCAGCCTGGTTAATTTTTATGCCTGCCTGCCAGGCCAACCGCCCCACCTTTTCAAAACATTGAATGGCAACGTCCCAATGGGCATTGGCGGCTTTGCTATCCCCTTGTCGGAGCAGCAGCCAGGCTAAATTGTTCCGCGTCCGCCCTTCGCCTTCAACATACCCAATGTGTTGTGAAAGTGTCAGTGCATTTTGGTACAGCGCCTGCGCTTTGTCATAATGACCCAGGTCAAATTGCACGTCTCCTTGTAAATGCTCCACTTCATAACGGGCTAACTGCGATTCATGCCAGGCCTGTTCCAGGTTTCGTTTTTGCCAGTGAACTTCGCCTAAATGTTTGTGCAGCAGCGCCGCTTCCTTGTTAACGTTGTTTAAGCTGTTTAGCCCGGCACGGTAAGCTTGCACAGCTTCATCAAAACGGCTTTGGTCATAGGCCATCATTCCTTCAATGCGCTTGGCCTGCGTTTTAAGTAAGGGGTTTTCCCATAACGTCTGGTGCAAATCCTGCTTGATCTTGGCATACTCACCCACCAACAACCGCAGTTCGCTGCGTAATAAAAGAAGAACCTCCTTCTCTGGATTTGGCAGTTGCTTGTGTGAAAGGGTGACAAAGAGGGTCAGGGCAGCCACACCCTGGCCCTGGTTTACTTCCTGATCACGGTGGGTATACCATTGCCAGATGGCCATGTGGGGTTGATTACCTCGTATATAGTGGTAGGCAGCGGCCGTGTATTCACCGTGGTTGGCCCGTATCTCTGCCGCGGTCAGGTGGTAAACCTCCGCTTCTTCTCGTGAGGTAAATGAATGGTAGATCACATCCTTAAAGACCGGTAATAAGGCAATGCCCCCGTGATCATCAGCTTGCACCAAATCATGCCCATAAAGATTTTGAAGGGCGGCTTGATCTGCTTGCCAGGCATCCTGAGGTGCCGGGCGGCGAAAGACGGCAATAGCACATAACAGATTTTGCTCTTCTTCTTGTAAATGCTGCCAGATTCGGTTGAGCAAAAACTCTACGGTAGGGGTTGCCGCCAACTCGGTTAACAGATCTACCAATGGCTCACCAGAGCGGTGCAGCGTGGCAAACAGCTTTAACAGACGCGGGTTTCCCTGGGTGTAATGATGCACGGTTTCCAGTTCAGCAGGTGTGAGGGTGATGTTGTCTTGGGCTAAAAGCTGCCCGGTTTCCTCTGGCAATAAGCCGCTTAACTTTAGTAGATGGGCTGGTTCAAAAGGGATATGCTGCCCGATGATTAGCACCGGCGATAACTTACAAAGGGTACTGATAAATGTAATGATTTGCTGATGCGCTTCCACCTCTGTTGGTGCTAACAAACCAATTTCATCAAAACATAGTAAAGGCAGCGTTTTGTGCAGGGTATCCAGGTCGTGCTGAATCAACCCAGGAATAAGTTCAAGTTTGATTTGGCCATTGTCTGCCACTAATTGCAACCAGAGTGCCGATGCGCCATAACAATGCAAAAAGTAGGACAGTGAGAACAACAAGGTACTGAGATGATCATTTAATCCGGTACGAAAGGTAAACCAGAAAACAGGGCTGGGTGCCCAGGCAGCGGCGATATGGGCGCCCAACATTGTCTTGCCAACACCGCCTTGCCCGGTCAGGGCTGTACACTTCTTGCCTTGAAGGTGATGAAGGCATTGTTCCGTGACAGTGTTACGACCGATAAGGCGGCGCGCCGGTTTGGGCGGCGCTTCTAAATGCAGTGCCGGTTTATGATGATCAATAAGCCGTTTTTCTAGTTCACGAATGGCCCGGGGACGGTGACTGGGCCGGTAGTAGGTCGCCCGTGAAATGCCCAGCTCATGCAAGATTTGTGTAAGTGGCTTGGGCCGGAAAAAGGTAAGATCCAGCAGGCGATACAGGTATTTGCCATCGTCACCTGACTGGGCCATCTCAAGCGCGATCCTGCGCAAGAGTTGTTGCAACGCCTGCCCACGGCCGTGGGCTGTGTAGTTATTAGCCTGCCGGGCTAACTGCTCCCCTAGAAAGTATGGTGTCGCCAGGGGAGAGTTTTCACCTATCCAGGTAGTATTTGTAAAATTCTCAAGGGCAATCACCAGTTGCTGGCGAAACGGGGACTCCTGGTCGCCCTGGCTTTCACGTATCTTCATAGCCCATTCCTCATAACTTTTTGCCATTTTAGCAAATTACAAGGCGGAATGAGACAAATTTTGTTATTTATGAGACGGGAATGCCGGTTTGATCGGTTATATGCTCTAGTGAAGACAATGACCTGGGCCTTTCTCTTTGCGACAAAATCACGCTGACATGAGACGGCCGTCACCATGACCTCCGTTACCCTGAAGATAAGTTAACGAGTTTAGCCAAGTGGCCATAGCTATTACCACACTTTTATCAACCCGTTTCCACATAAAATAGTTAAGGAGAGGATCATGTTTAAGTTTCGTGTATGTTGGCAAAATCACCGGTGGCCTCTGTTATTTTGTACCGTTATCTTACTGGTTTTACTGGTTGGCGTATTGACTCAGGCTGCCGCGGCAGAGGTGCCCGCTGACACCCTGCCGCAGGCATCCCAAGGTGACACCGAGCCCACGGTACCCCCGGCGCCTACGGTTCCGCCACCATTACCACTCAATTACTGGAGCTACAGCGTAAAATTCGTCTGCGATGATCAGGGGAACCGTGAACGTAACACGGTGATCAACATTTTTAATCCCAGCTTCACCAACTCGCTCGTGGTTATGAACGGCGTGCTCACCGTGGCCGGGACGACGGTTGTCAGGCCCGCAGGATCTTTGGGGTTAACGGGGCTTAATCCCTCTATGATGACGCTGCCCGGGTTAAACGCGACAGCCATTGATTGTAATCATTTAGGCCCCACGCCGGACTTGAGGGATGGCTTTGTCAACATCATCAGTGAAAAGCCCTTAGATATTATCGCCGTCTACGTGCGCTCATACATTGACGACCAGGTAGGGGCATATGTGAGTGAAAAGAACGAAAATGTAGAGATTGAGCATATACCCGGCCGGTTTGTGACCAATGGCCAGGCCCAACCTAATGGCTGGGAAATGCCCTAGTACCAGTCATCAGAAGTCAGTAACCAGTTTTCAGTAGACATTGACTGGCGGTAGGCCCTACTGAATACTGGACATTGATTACTGACGACTGGTCCTGGCACTGCCTGGCTTTCCTAGACGGCAGCGAAGGATTTAACTTACCAGAAAGGCTAACACCAACGGCCGTTGGTGTTAGCCGCCTTTATATCATTGGAGGTGCATGTTGACAGTTACAAGAAAAGGGGTTCGTTGGTGCGTTTTGTTAGGTTTACTCAGCAGTACCTTTGCCTGGTTATTCATGATGAACCAGGCATTTGCCCTGCATCCCAGGTTGGCCTGTGTTGATCTGGGTAAAACACCATGCAATCATCCACTGGCCATACCGCTGGCTATATTTGGCGGGCCCGGCGGGCCTATTCAGCAAATGGGGGGGGAGACCGGTGACGCCCCAGACAGCCGCCAACAGCCGATGACCGCCTATACCTATGCAACCACCACAGTAGCAGCTAACTTTCCTACCATTTATGTACTGGGTATGCCCTCCGGACCTTACCATCATAACCCGGGGCAAGGGGCCTATCTGGGCCAGGCGGTGTCCCAGGAATTAAATGCCCACCTGCTGCCTGACGACGACGGGCAGATGAATATCAACCCGCCATTGGACCTGGCCGACGGTGATGCCCTGGATGATGGCCTTGGTTTCCTTTTTGGGATCGAGACTCCCTGTCGTGTTGTTAGTCTTCCATATACCGTAACGATTGAAGCCGCAAACACCCCCTTTTACTTAAATGTATGGCTTGATTTTAATCGGGACGGCGCCTGGGGCGCTATAGATGTGTGTGAAAATGGCCAGGTCGGGGAATGGGCTGTACAGAATCACCAGGTCACCACAGGTGGGATCACCGGCACTATCACCGGTACGGTTTCCTTTACAACTACCAATCTCGGAGGTCATCGTCATGACCCGTTATGGGTACGTCTCACCCTCTCTGAGATGCCGGCAACAATGCCCGATGGCAGCGGCCCACCTCAAGGGTTTTCATATGGGGAAACAGAAGACTACTTCCTGCGCTTTCAGGCAAACCCCTGCAAAGACCCCCTTGCCGGTTGGCGCGGCTAAAGGAAGCGTTTCCACATGTTGGTCATCTCCCTCTAGTATCAGTTTTCAGTTATCAGTGACCAGTTTTCGGTGCTGGCCTACCTCTGGAAACAGTCTACTGAACACTGGTTACTGACTTCTGACGACTGGTCCCGGTGTCCTCGGCGGGCATCTGGGCAAAGTGCTCTTGCAGCAGGCGGTGAATAAAAATATACCCCCCACCTACCTTATGCAAAAGAACCCGGTTGGCCGCTTCATCTAAAAAGTTGGAATAGGCCCAGGGCATACGCCCCAACCGAACCAGCCAGAAACGCAGCCAGATGTGGTTGAGCACACTGCCCACACCATACAAGGCTGCCGCGATCCACCCCGTTATTACGCCGGCCAGGGCGCCAAATGCGCCGCCCCAAAAAAGGGATGTGGCCAGGCTCATGACAATGGCCAAGAGTCCGGCGGCAGCCAGACCGCTGTTGGCCGACAGCCAGATGCCCTGGTTGGGAGTGCTGGTGGTTGGCAGACGGTTGCCGCGCAAACCGCCCATGAGCACAGCAAGCAGGGTAATGCTAAAAACGGTGCGGAAGATGGGGGTAGGCCCCACCACCTGATACTCAAGTATCTCAAAGATAGTGCCGGCTATGAGCCCAACCATCATCCCGGCCACCATGCCGCGCCAGGACCAGCTGAGCACCTCGATGGTACGGATGTCACTACGGTAGCTGTAGCCGTGGATGAAGTGCGTGGTAAGGGCAAAAGAGACCCCGGTAAACAGGCTGGATGCCAGGCCAACCAGGGGTGAGCGGTACAACCCCACCAGGGCAAAAGAGGCCAGCGAAACCGCCAGAACAACCACGGCCGTCTGTCCCCATTCATCCCGATAGCGAGGCACATACGCTTCACCCAGCCGGGCGCGCCGCTCATAAAAGGCTATATCCACCGCCCCGGCCAGCAGCCCCAACATCAGAAACATCAGAATGAACAAGATGAGGCTAAACGGAGGCACGGGAATAGGCAGGGCATTGGTCACGGCCGTTGACCAGACCGAATCAAAGTCCGCTAATGTCAAGCGTACCAACAACCAGAACATCCAGATGACCACACCTAACGAGAAGCCGTCTATCAGTCGGGATGTAAGGATAAAGGCGCGTCGGTGGCCGGATGTGGGCAGCCAGCTTGGCTGGATTTGCTCAAGTAAAAAGACAGCCTGATTGTGCTGGCTCATTTTGCGTGCCAACCAGGCCAGCCAGGCGCTGGTCTGGTCAGGCGAATAGATGGTTGGGCCGCGCCGGGCAAACATCTGGTTGACATAAACAGTGAATATATGGCGACGACGGGTGACCATGTCCGTGTCTGGTAAGGGTTCTACGGCCGTGTCTGGCCGGTAAGCATTGCTCAATACCCGCAGCATCAACGGCGATTGCGCCATCTCACGCAGGACGGCATCACGGGTAATCACTTCACGGGTATGCGCCAACGGAATGCCTACGGCCGTTAGATACGCCTCAATCTGGACCGGTGACAGCGGGGTTAGTTTGATACAACCGCTTAACTTCAAGCGCACATCCAGCGCTAGATAATCATCCAGGCGGCTGCACACCACAATGCCCGCCAGGCCACACGTCTGGCGAAAGTGGTTAATGGCCTCAATACAAAGGGTGTGCTGGGTGCGGTTGACTTCATCCAGACCGTCAAGCAACAAGACCAGATCATCTGTTTCCACCCATTCACGGCCCACGCTGCGTGGTACCTGATACTTGGCCGTAAGTTCTTCCACAATCCAGCTTTCCAGCGGCAGGCGCTTTTCAGCCCAGGAGGCCAGATTAAGGATGACGGGAATGGGTTGTGCCTCATCAGCACGGGCGCGGGCTATCAGGTCGCGAGCGAGGGTAATAAGGCTAAAGGTTTTACCACTGCCAGGTGCGCCCAGAATGAGCAAAGCCCGATCAGCCTCAAAAAAAGTGTCCAGAATGTCCGATGTCGCGGTTGGCATCACGGCCGCATCCAGCACATCTTGCCACGGGTGGGCCACGGCCGTGTCACATTGTTCCCAGGCCACATCCAGCAGCAGTCCTTCCCCTACCGCTTTTTCCAACACGCCTTTAACCCAGAAATGCTCCATCTTGTCCAGCAAGATGATCTGCTTGCGCCGGTGGGCGGGGAGCGCTGGCGGCAGGAGGCCAGCAGCTGTAGGGACAACGGATGATGGGTGATCGCCGGTGTGGGGCAAGCGCTTTTGCGCCTCCGCTGCGCCATCCTTTTGCCCGGCGGCCCATTCGGGGAAGGCCTGGTCTCGTTCAGCCTCATCCAGGGCGCGGTAATTGCCGGCCGCCAGAAAGGTATTGACTTCCTCAAGTGTATGCAGGCCGCCACATTGGCGGAAAACGGCAACCAACGCTATCAGCACCAGACGGTCATCGGCGTGGATTTTGCTCTTATCTCGTTCCCAGTCTGACACGGCTGCCCCAGAATACCCTATGTGCCCTAACTGCTGCCCAACCATTTCCCCCAGCCGGGCTTGGGTCAACATGCCGCCTCGTAAAGGGTCTGTACTTTGACGGCGATAGGTGCGAAGAAGATGACCAAATGAATCCATTTAAGTACCGCTTAAGCGATTTTAAGTGCCTCCCTGTTTAACGTCGACACCAAACCGGTTATGGTGTGACCAGATGATACCTCAGAGATGGCCGTTTTTGCCAACGCCTGCACAAGATGGCCTTCTCACTCATACAGGAGACTTCACCGGCGGCTGCCGACCACCATGAATGAAAATTCGTAGTCCGGACATCCCTGTCCGGATACTCGGGCAAGGATGCCCGATTTATGAAAGAGGCATACCAATGAAATTGGATTTACCACCAACAGCAGAAAATCTGCGCCATCTGGCAAAAACCGGTGTGTTAAGCACGGAAGCTTTAGGGCGTGCCCTCAAAATCATCAATGACACACCCGATGCGGCGGGGTGGGTACGGTTCTTAAAAGTACTCCTGTTGGTGTTAGGCGCCGGGTGTACTGTCAGTGGCATTTTCTTTTTCTTCGCCTTTAACTGGGTCAGTATGCACCGGTTTCTTAAGCTAGGTTTGTTGGAGACGGCCGTGTTGATAAGTGTGGGGTTGGCATTTTGGTGTGGTCTGGACAGATTTTCAGGAAAGATCGCCCTGAGTGGGGCGGGGCTCATTGTAGGCGCGCTGTTAGCCCTCTATGGACAAGTTTACCAAACCGGTGCAGATTCGTACCAGCTATTCCTGGGCTGGGCATTACTGATCACGGGTTGGGTATTGGTCAGTAAGTTCACCCCCCTATGGTTTGTGTGGATCTTACTTTTCAATTTAAGCCTGGCATTTTACTGGATGCAGATGGTTGGGAATCCGTCTGGCAAGCTGTATTTGGGGCTATTTCTCTTAAATGGGGGGGCCATTCTGATTTGGGAAATCACCCACGACCAGGGCGTTACATGGCTGAAAAGCCGGTGGACGCCCCGGCTGCTCTCATTACCTGCTTTTGCTATGTTGGTACAACCGACACTTATCCTGATCATCAATTCATCCACATGGAGTTTAAAAAACGACCCCTGGTTATTCTTGATGCTGGTTTTATTCATTGCAACCAGTTTGTTGGTTCTTTATGTATATTCACAAAAAACACTCGACCTGTTTATGCTGACGATTTGCATGTCCAGCCTCATCATTACCTTTGACGTCTGGGTAGTGGAGGTGTTAAGGATTCTGGAAGAACTTTTGCTGCTCTTACTAAGTGGCTTGCTTATCGGGCAGGCTTCTTTGGTCGTAATCTGGCTTCGCAAACTGTCAGAATCGTGGGAGGCGCAAAAAACATGAATACGTCATTAACTTTACGAGAGACATTAACTCAGTTAGCAGCTGAAGGGATTGCCCTCCCTGATGATTACGAAAACGTTATCACAGGCCTGCAATTAGAAAAAAAGGTAGTAGGCTCCCCGTGGTATCTACGCCTTTTTGTGGGCTTAAGCGCCTGGATTGCAGCCATTCTCTTTGTTGCCTTTTTGTTCACCGCTAATGTTCTTCAGAATGAAGAAAGCGGGTTGATTTGGGGGCTACTCGTTTGTGCTTTCGCCGTAGGGTTACATCGTTTCGGGCCTCGGAATGATTTTCTAAGTCAGTTTGGTCTGGCGCTTAGCCTGGTAGGACAGCTATTGTTTCTCATTGGGTTATTTGGCCTGTCCAATATGGAGATAGTTTCCATTGCCCTGGGCATGATTATTCTGGAGTTAGTACTGTTATGGGCCTATAATGCCCAGCTGCACCAAATGATCTCAACACTCGTGATTCTTGGGGCCATTTTAGCCATACTCTTTGACCTAGAATTTACGGTAGGGGTTCACCTGTTTATCTTTGGGCTGGCGGCTGGTGTTATGGCGCTTTCCTATAAAAAGAATCACTTGCTGGTTGCCGGGTTTGAAGGCCCCGCGAAATCAGCAAGCTATGGGCTGGCGGTGTTTCTGCTGGGGTTACTGCTTCTGCCACTGTTGGAGTATTTTGATTTATGGTGGATCACGGCCGTGTTACTGTTAGCAGTTTTATTATTCCTTGTACTCCAAATTGCCGCTGATTTAGGGCTTGACCTGCACCGCGGCGCAGTGCTCTGGTTGTGCATTGGCTGTGTGCTCTTGCTCATCCCCGCAGTGCGTATGCCTGGTATTCTGGGCGCACTACTCATTCTGTTGCTTGGTTTCTGGCGAAACGCCCGCCTGTTGATTGGCTTGGCAGCTGCATTCTTACTGTTCTACCTGGGCGCCTATTATTATTCACTGCAATGGACACTGCTGGTGAAGTCATTTGCGCTCATGGGTACCGGAGCCATTCTGTTTCTATTGCGGTACATTCTGCTCAGATTTGCGCGCGGAGGTGCATCGTGAAAGGTCACAATCTTCCCCTATGGCTGTTTGCCTTGTTGGTACTGGGGGTAGTCAATGTCTTGGTTCTTCAGAAAGAGCAATTGTTAACACACGGGCAGGTACTCTTTTTAGAGCTTGCCCCGGTGGACCCCCGCTCGCTGATTCAAGGGGATTATATGCGTCTGCAGTATGCTATCTCCAGGGAAGTGGACAATAACATTGGCGAACGGAATGGGCTTATAGTTGTTCGCTTAGATATAAACGACATCGCCCAGTACGTACGCATCCATGACCAGCACACAACGCTTGCTCAAAATGAACTGCTGCTGCCTTTTCGCGTGCGGGCTTTCGATGTTCTCATTGGTCCAGAGTCGTTTTTCTTTCAGGAGGGACACGCAATGAATTACAACAATGCACGTTATGCAGAATTACGCGTTTCCAAGTCAGGTGATGTTTTGCTGACAGGCCTGCGAGGGAACGAGTTAGAGGAGCTTGGTCCACCGTAAGCAGAACGGGTTAACAAAACCAAGAAGCTGCTTACCCTGGCTTTGCCAGGTTAGTTAACGGCGCCGCAACGCCGGCTGCACATGGAGATGAATTATGAAATGTCCACAGTGTGAGTACGAATCGAGTATGAACCAGTTGAGGTGTAACCGCTGCCACACGGCCTATGACCGGGCCGAATTGGAACGGCTGCACCATCTGGAGTACTTGCTGGTCTGGCTGGAGAAGCAATATGCCAAGCTAAGCCTGACCAATTATATAGCCTTGCGCGCCAGCGTCATCCAGGAACGGGACTCATTACTGGCTGCCTTGCTGCCGGCGGCAAAGCCGGAACCAGAGCCGGCACCACCACCGCCTTTGCCGCAGGTGCCGGCGGCACCCATAACACCCATACCGCCACCAGCGCCGCCGCCTGTGAAAGATGACGTGCCAGCCCCCCTCCCAGACCCTGCCCCCAGCAGCTTTAAACCACCTGTGCCGCCGCCCATTGATGATGCCCATGTGCCCAGGATCAACTGGAACAACCTGGGAGACAGGCTGGTGGAAGCGGCCGTATCCGGCACACTGCTGCGCGGGCTGCTCTACCTGGGGGCGTTTATGATCATCGTCTCGCTGACCATTTTGGTGGTGCGTTTCTGGGATGCTTTCCCAGTCGGGGCGCAGTTGGGGTTTATTGCTGCGGTTCCTACCCTGTTTTATGCCGCCGGTTGGTGGGTGCGGCAAAAATTAGAGCTGCCGCAGGCGGGTGGCGTGCTGATGGGCATCGGCGCGGTGTTGGTGGCCGTAGATTTTGCCGCCGTCTACCAGTTTTCAGGCCTGGTGGGGCGAGTAGACATAGCATGGTATTGGCTTTTGGCATCCCTGGTTTGCACGGCCGTGTATACCCTAACCGCCTGGCGCTACCCCATTGAGTTTTTTGGCTATATTGCCTTACTCGGCTTTACCAGCACCATGATGGCGCTGATGCTGGCAGTAGGGCTTTCTGTGGGATGGCTGATCACGGCCGTGGCCCTGACCGCCCTCCTCATCTTGCCCCTGGCCTACGGGCTGGCCCACGCCGGCAAACAGTGGGCCGAACTGGCACGGGCGGCACGGCGGCTGCCGTGGGTATACTTGCTGCTGGCTCTGCCCATCAGCCTGCTGGTGCTGCCCTTTGACTATTGGGCCGGTGTCACTGGGTTGGCACTGACAACGGCACTGGTGCTGGCGTTGGCCTGGCAGCATCAGGAATCTCGCCTGGTTCTAGGCGGTGCGGGGTTGTTTATTGTGCCTTTCTCACTGGCCTTCTTCCGCTGGCTGACATGGCAGCATCTGCCCCAACCAGGGGCATGGCTTATGGTGGCCTGGGTGGGCCTGGCCCTCATCTACTTTTTCCTGGCCATCGCCTGCCATCATTGGCTGTTTACGGCTGACCTTTCTGCCTTCACCGTGCGCCACTTTCCTCTGGGCACGGCCGTGTGGCTGACCGTCTGGGCACACCTGCTGGCGTGGCTGGCATTGGTAGGGCTGGTGGCTGTTTTTATGCTGCGCTCCTGGGGATGGATGACCATACCAACCCTGAGCGCCCTGGCCGGTGTTATAGGGCTGTACCTGGCGTCAGCGGCGCTGCATCATCACGGCCGTTACCCGGCCATCTCCTATTACCTCAACAGCGATTTGCCACCCCGGTTGGCGCGCAGCTTTTACCTGTGGCCGGTGCCGCTGTTAACGGCCGTGTGGGTCGCCGTTGCCTGGCCAGACGGAGATCTGATGCGGCTGATGGGGGTAGGGCTGGCCGGGCTGGCGCTGGCTTACCTGGCCCTGGGCCAGATAGTGGCGCCAATGCACACTGCGTATCGTCTGCCCTGGCACACGGCCGTGTACCCACTACTGCTGGTGGCCCTGGGGATCGCCGTTTTTACTTTTTCGGCATACGTCTGGTTACCAACACTGATCCTGACGATACTCTGTTTAGGGGGGCTGTCAGCCATTTATGGCCGCGAAGTTGAAAGTTTTATAGCCATTCCCCTATGCATCCAGGCCTTCAAGTTGGCTTATATCGAGCCTCCATTCCTTTGGATGGTCATGCCAGTTGTCCACAAGGTGCTGGGTGCATTCCTTGAGAGTACCGTGCCGGTTGCCTATGGCGTGCTGGCGCTAGCCTGCTTGCTGGCCGGCTGGATGTTGGCCACCCGTGCGCAGACACAAACAGATACCCGGGGCTGGTGGCAGATCTATCGCCGGCCGCTGCAGGCGGCGGCGGCCATCACCTGGGGCTGGAGCCTGTTGGTCACAGTAACAGGCACCATCATGATTTTAGGCAGGGGGGATGAACAGATGGCCGGGCCCACCATCGTCGCCCAATTGTTGGCCGTCTTCACCCTCATCCTGGCGGCGCGGCTGTACCAGATGCGCTGGCCGTTGTTCCTGGCCCCCTGGCTGCTGTTCTGGCCGGTAACGCTCACTGCGGCTGTCTTTAGCCCGGTGCTGCTGGGACGGCCGTTAACGATGTCTGAATACAGCCTGGTCTGGCTGGGGTTGGCAGGCCTTTACCTGCTGGCCGGGTTTGTGCTGGACCACGCTCACGGAGATTACGCCCACAGCGCCTATCTGGGCGGGTATGGCCTGACGGCGGTGGCGGTGGTCTGGGCGTGGCCCAATGACGCCGTGACGGCTGTGGTGTTAGGCACGGCCATCTTCATGGCCCTGGTGTCACAGTGGCTGGTGCACACGGGACAGCACAACACCTATGCCGAACTTTGTTTCCTCTTGTGGCCAAAGCCAGCGGAGGTGCCTGTGCGCCTGTTCCGGGCCGGGTTCCTATTTCTGGCTGTCTACGCCTTCCCGGTGTGGCTGGCGCGGTTGTTTTTGTGGCAGGGGTGGGGGCTGGCCTGGCTGGGGTTGGCGCTGGCCAGCACGGCCGTTCTCTACGTAGCGATGGGTGTCATGCTGCAGCCGGTGCGGCGGGAGTATGGCTGGCCCTTGTTTACGGCGGGGTATGCCCTGACGGCCGTTGCCCCTCTGCTACCCATCTTGACGGGAGATCTGCAGATAGCCATCGTTGTTTTGGGCATGGTGTCTGGGCTGTACTTCGTGTCGACACTGCTCTTCCGGCAGGCAGGCTGGCTTTACCTGGCCAATGGCTTGCTGCCGGTTATTGTGCTGCTGGTATTGGCCGATCATGGCTGGTTGACGGCGGCCCGTACGGCCGTTTCCCTGATGGCTCTGGCCTGTGTATATGTGGGGATGGGACGCTTGCTAGATAGGGGCAGACGGCCGCTGCCCCATGTCTCTCGTTTTGCCTTGCCATTTTACCTGTACGGCTATCCACTTAGTGTAGCGGCGCTGCTGCTTTCTTTTTATGTCAACCAAAGCAGTTTTATGATCCAGCTTTTCTGCGCCGGCGCAGTGTTATATGGCATCTCTGCCTGGGCATTCCGTACCTCGTTTTTCCTGTATCCGGCGCTGCTGCTGACGTCAGCCACCTATTACCTGGCGCTGGGCTTTATCCCCGTATCACCAATATGGATGGGGGTGGCCTGGCTGCCGCTGCTGCTGGTCTATTTACTCATTGGCGAGGTGGCCTTTGGCGGTGAACGCCAGGAAATAGGCTCTCTGGCTGATCTGCGAAGACGGCTTAACCCGGCCGAATGGGAAGCGCCATTTTTCCTGGCCGCTTATGTGTTAAGCGTACTCATGGTTGGCCAGTCATGGGGTGCGCCGCTGCCCCGTACCATAGCTCTGGCAGCCGCAGCCTTGCTTTATTTTGAAGCGGCCCTCATGTTTAACACCTGGCTGTGGCTGTATCCGGCCCTGCTGGCCGTTCATGCAGCGCTAGCCTCCTTTTTTACCATCAACCCTACCAGCAGTGCCTCACATACGCTGGTCTACCCGTTTCACGGGTTAACCTGGCTGTTGACCTGGGCGGGGTATGTGTTGAGTCAAAAAGCGACCAGGGTACAACAGCCAAAGATTCACGCCTTCACTCCTTTAACTTATCACCTTGCTACGCCCGCCTGGCCCCAGCCATTCCTGTTGTTTGCTGTGCTGGATGTGATGGTATGGCAGATGGTGGCCACGCTGGACATGAGTACGGCCGTGGTTATCGCCGCTGGTCATGCCTTTTTGCTGGGGCTGTTGGCTCAGCTATGGCGAGATCGGCTGCTGCCTTATGGGGCGCTATGTTTTACCGTATTAGCGGCCGTATTTGCGGCGCTGGACTTAAACCTGGCCCCCGGGACGGCCGTGACGGCAGCGGCAGCGACCGGGTTAGCGCTTTACCTTTTAGGTTGGAGGTTGGACGTGGGGCGCATAGGGATGTTGTGGTCGGCGCCATTACGGCATATGGGTACGGCCGTGACTTCCCTGGCCCTGTTCCTTGCGCTGCCTCTGCTCATTACATCGCCCTCTATGGCGGCGTTAACGCTGATCCTGGCCGGGGCCCAGTTCCTGGCCAGCGCCGTACACCAACGCACGGCCTGGCTTAGTTACCTGGGCGTGGCGCTCATGGAAGTTGCCTGGGTTGTGCTGCTGCTTGATTGGAACATCTACCAGCCGCAGTGGTATGCCCTGCCTATTGGCCTGTATCTGGTGTTTGTAGGCCAGATGGAGCGGCGGTTTAAGGCATCTCACACCCACAGCCTCCCATTTTATGCCAGCTACCTGGAAGGGTTTGGCCTGACCATCATCCTCTTTACCAGCTTCATCCAGTCATTACATGGCCTGTCTGGGTTCCCTTACTTTGTGCTGCTGCTGGCCGAAAGCCTGATCGTCATGGGTTGGGCGGCGCTGCAGCGGATAAAGATTCCGTTTTTCATGGGCATGGGCGCTTGTGTGCTGAACGTGTTGGCTCAGGTGACCGTGCTGGTGAATGTATTGGCGATCAGCCGCTGGATTGTGGTGCTGGGCGTCGGGCTGGCGCTGGTGGTCACGGCCGTGTTTATCGAACGCAAACGGGAAGAAATTCGCGCCCAAACCAAGCTGTGGCGTGACGCCTTAGAGCTGTGGCAGTAAAAGGCAGCCGGCCAGGTGGCCGGCTGCTCACCTGGCACATTCTCAGGCCGCCCGCAGCCGATCTCGCAGCTGGCTCAGGGCCAGGCGGCGGGCGACAGCATCTTCTTCTGCCTGTAAGATAGTGGGCGCGGCTGCCCGGTCACTACACTGATCGGCCGTCAGGGGGCAGCGCTCACATGTTTCATGGATGTACAACTTGGGAATGGCAGCATCATCGGCAAAACGGATAGTATGGCTCAATTCTGCATCTACCCGGAAGCCGATGATGACGCTGCTTTGTACCCCGGATGACAAGGTGAGTGGGCGAGCCACCCCAATGCACAAAAACCGCTCCCGTGTATGCACAAACTCTGACATCTGCACCCCCACCAACGGGTTATCATAGGTCGGCACCCCCTCAGGCTGCTGCCGCAGCAGCCGCACAGACAGCCAGCGCCGGCAGTAATGTTCCAGCAGGCCAATGCCATGCGGGACAATTAGCTGGTTCATGTTTAACTGCTTGTAGAGCACGTAGCGATCGTCGCTTAACTGGTGGAAGCGTAAAAAGTGATGGCGAATGCCGTAAAACTGAGGGATCAATTCGCTGAACCGGTAAAAAAGCATTTCTGGCGTAACGTCATACTTGGTGAGCAGATCTAGAAGTGCCTGGGGTTTCCACCGTGTACGGCCGAAGAAGTCTTGCAAATCGGCCAGCATCGACTGGCGAGGCATGAGCAGGGCGCCGCCAAAATAGGCCGCCAGGTAATCGTTTAACACTTGTTGAAAAGAGTCTATGCGGCTGGGGGTGGAGGCCAAGGAGCGTTCTTTAAGTTTGAGATATTGGTAGCCAATCTCCCGTGCCAGCACAAAGTTGATCTGGTTGTCATGCAAGGCTGGGTTAACACAGAGATACGGCCGTCGTCCTTTTACAAACAGTGAGCGGTAATTTTGCAGCCGTGGGTCTTCGGCAATGGCCGCTGTGTCAATCTCATAGCCATACTCCTGGCGTAAGATCGTCTGCAATACCTGCCGATGCACCGGAATCTGCCCTGTCAGGTCATACTTCTCACCAATATCGGCGGTAAAGGTAACGGCCGCGTCTTCTAGCTCTTGAAAGTAATTCTCATGAATTTCCTGGTAAGAGCGCAGCGCTGCTCGCAAAAATTCTTCTTCCTGCAGGTCATAGCGGCGGGCGATGGCGATGACGGCATGCAGCAGGGCGCTGGCCTTTTCTGGTTCCCGTGTCAGCAGCGTCACCAGGTCACCCGGTTCCAGCCCAAACTCCTCAAATGGAAAACGTTGAAACGTGGCCGATGACAGTGTTGTTTCCAGGTGAGCCAGCGATGGATCCAGCCGGATAGACACCAATTCATCGTAACTCTTACCCAGCACCTCAGCGATCTTCATGATCTTGTCGGCACGGGGGTATTTGCGCCCTTTTTCAATTTCCGTCACGTAGGAAGGAGAGAGGTCACAGGCGGCGGCAAATTCGCTCAGCGTCATGTTCAGTTCTGTCCGTGCCTGACGCATTTTCATGCCAAAAATAATATTCACCAGGTTTGCGCTCATCGTTTATGTAGCCAATTGTTAGCGGCAAGTTATCCATTACTTGTCACAACTATATGTACGTGCAATCAATTCTTCATACGCCTCTATATAATGTAGAGACCTCATGGTCCATGGCAGGTCAACTGCAGCACAAGTATAGCGAATTTTCGCTAAATGCCGAAAATCGCTGCGAAATCCCTTGACAGAAGCGGGGGTGAATTTGTACACTATTTCACATGTAGCGAAAATTCGCTAAGGGAAAATTTGCACAATAAGCGCTCTTTCGCATACAACACAAGACTGATTCGTTTTTAGAGGCCCTGGAAGTTAAAGATGCTTAGGATGATGGTCATACATAGGAGGAGAAAGTAACCTTGCAAATCTCTAACGGACGGTTATCTCCGTATACTGATATTTTGACCGAAGAGGCGTTGGCTTTTATAGAAAAGCTGGAGCGGGCGTTTGGGCCGCGGCGGCGTGACCTGCTGCAACAGCGCGCGGCACGTCAGGCAGACATTGATGCCGGCAAGATGCCAGACTTTTTGCCGGAAACGGCCGACATCCGGGCCCGCGAGTGGACGGTAGCCCCCATCCCGGCTGACTTGCAAAACCGGCGTGTGGAAATCACCGGCCCGGTTGACCGTAAGATGATCATCAATGCCCTCAATTCCGGGGCAAACGTCTACATGGCCGATTTTGAGGATTCCCATTCACCCACCTGGCAGGCTACCCTGGAAGGGCAGCGCAACCTGCGTGACGCCGTGAACAGAACCATCACGTTTACCAATCCTGACGGCAAATTTTATACATTGCATGAACCATTGGCCACGCTCATGGTACGGCCACGTGGCTGGCATCTGGGAGAAAAACATGTGTTGTGTGACGGCCGTCCCATTTCTGCATCCCTTTTTGATTTTGGCCTGTTCTTTTTCCACAATGCCCACGCGCTGCTCACCAGAGGCAGCGGCCCTTACTTTTACCTGCCCAAGCTGGAAAGCCATTTAGAAGCCCGCCTATGGAACGACGTGTTTAACCTGGCACAGGATGAACTAGGTATTCCCCGCGGCACCGTTCGGGCCACCGTCCTCATCGAAAATATCTTGGCTGCGTTCGAGATGAATGAGATTTTATGGGAGCTGCGCCACCACTCCGCCGGGCTGAACTGCGGCCGGTGGGACTATATTTTTAGCGCCATCCGTAAATTCCGTAACCACCGGCGCTGGGTCATGCCAGACCGCGCCGATGTGACCATGACCACCCCCATGATGCGCGCTTATTCCCTGCTGCTGATTCAGACCTGCCATCGGCGGGGCGCCCACGCCATGGGTGGTATGGCTGCCCAAATTCCCATCAAACATGATCCCGAAGCAAATGACGTGGCGCTGAGTAAGGTGCGCGCCGACAAAGAGCGCGAGGCCAAAGATGGGCACGATGGCACCTGGGTGGCCCATCCGGGTTTGGTGGCCATTGCCAAAGAGCAGTTTGATACCTATATGCCTACCCCTCACCAGATTCACCGCAAACGTGAAGATGTACAGGTAACGGCCGCTGATCTGCTGGCCGTACCCGAAGGGTATATTACCGAAAATGGGCTGCGCATAAACCTGGATGTAGGCATTCAATACATGGCTTCATGGCTGGAGGGCAATGGTTGTGTGCCTATTTATAACCTGATGGAAGATGCCGCTACGGCCGAAATCTCCCGTTCGCAGCTGTGGCAGTGGGTACACAACCCGGGTACAAAGCTGGACGATGGCCGGGCGATCACACCGGAACTTGTCATGAACATGATGCCTACGGTGCTTAATGATATTAAGGACATGGTAGGCGAAGAACAGTTCAAAGGTGGGCAATATACCCTGGCTGGTGACCTGTTCCGGCACATTATTGCCGACGATACCTTTACCGAATTTATGACACTGCCGGCCTACGAGTATTTAAGTTAATGGTGGCCCTGGCAGCCGTCACCATCAATAAAATCCCCTAACTCACGAAGGAATAGTCTCATGTTAAAACAGTACGATGTCAAACAACTGGAAGAAAGCTGGAAATTTGATAAGCGGTGGCAGGGCATTTCACGGCCGTATACCGGCCATGATGTCTGCAAACTGCGGGGCACCGTTGTGGTGGAACATACCCTGGCCCGTATGGGTGCCGAACGGTTGTGGCATCTTTTACACAAAGATGATTATGTCAATTCTTTGGGCGCACAAACGGGCAACCAGGCTGTGCAAATGGTGGAAGCAGGGCTCAAAGCCATCTACCTCAGCGGCTGGCAGGTAGCCGCCGATGCTAACCTGGCCGGGCAGACATACCCTGACCAAAGTCTTTACCCGGCAGACAGTGCCCCCAATCTGGCCCGCCGCATTAACGCTGCCCTGCAGCGCGCCGACCAGATTTATCATATGAACGGCAAAAACGGCATCTACTGGTATGCACCCATTGTGGCTGACGCCGAATCTGGTTTTGGCGGCAATTTAAATGCCCACGAACTGATGAAAATGATGATAGAAGCAGGGGTGGCCGGGGTTCATTTTGAAGACCAGCTTTCTTCCGCCAAAAAATGCGGCCACATGGGTGGCAAGGTGCTGGTGCCCACCCGCGAATTTATCCAGAAGCTGGTGGCTGCCCGTCTGGCGGCCGATGTATTGGGCGTGCCCACCATTCTTATTGCCCGCACCGATGCCGATTCAGCCCAGCTGATTACCAGTGACGTTGACCCCATGGATAAGCCGTTTATCATTGAAGGCGAACGTACCCACGAAGGTTTTTACCATATCACCGGTGGCATCGAGATGGCTATCGCCCGTGGCCTGGCATATGCTCCTTACGCTGACCTGATCTGGTGCGAAACCTCCACCCCAGACCTGGAAGAAGCGCGACAGTTCGCCGAAGCCATCCATGCCCAATTCCCTGGCAAAATGCTGGCGTACAATTGTTCACCATCATTTAACTGGAAACTGCATCTGGATGACCAGACCATTGCCTCTTTCCAGAAAGAGCTGGGAAAGATGGGGTATAAATTCCAATTTGTGACATTGGCCGGCTTCCATTCACTAAATGCCAGCATGTTTGAACTGGCCCAGGCTTACAAAGAAGAAGGCATGGCTGGCTATTCTCGCCTGCAGGAAAAAGAGTTTGCCATGGAGAGCGCCGGCTTTCGGGCTATTAAACATCAGAGCTTTGTGGGTGCTGGTTATTTTGATGAAGTGCAGCAGGTGGTAACCGGCGGTCTGGCCTCCACGGCCGCCCTCAAAGGATCCACAGAAGAAGAACAGTTCCACCAGGCATTTGCGCCTCCTACGGCCGTGTCCCAGACTGCAGCTGTGGGAGATTGAGTACACGGTCATCAGTAGGTCAGTCTTCAGTCATCAGTGAAAGGTATATTGTTATTCTGGTGTAAACAGACTGGGGTCAACAGTGCCCACACCGGGCGTATAAGCAAAGTAGTGACTGAGGCTATACTCCGTTACCGGGGCGAGCAGCTGTTGGGCCTCATCGGCGATGCCGCCAAACCCATGACCCAGGTACCAGATGGCCGCCCCCTTCACCTGAGGATACGCTGCATACAGCCAGGCTGCCCACATCATGTGCTGCAAGGCTGCCTCAGGTGGGGGGACGTGGGTGGCCTCCCACCCCCATTCAGTGATCAACACCGACGGCCGTTTGATGTTGTAGGCATCACATACCTGAAACAGCGCCTGAAACCGCCCCACCAAATGTGGATACCAGCGACCAATATCATTGACATCAAAGCTGTATTCGTGCAGGGCAATGGCCAGTTGGTCCGGGTGATCACCGGCCAGGCGTAAAAATTCCCGCATTTCCGGAATTTCCCAATGATATGGCTCCGGTTCGCCGCCAGACCAGCCAAAAGCAGCCCATTTGTAGCCATCGGTCAGGGCCAACCGGGCCGTTTCCAGGGCGAATTCCGCCAACCAGGCAGACCGATTTTTATCCACCTCATTGACAGTTTCAATCCATACCAGCGCCGGGTCTAACTCTGGTGGCCAGGCCGCTTTATGTAAAGCCCAATGCTGCGCGGCTGCCTGTTGGGGCGGCAGGTCATAATCAGGCACATCATACTCAGGACCGGTACGCCGAAAGATGAGGATATGGGGCACACCACTTTGCTGCCAAAGTTGTTGCGCCCAAAAAAGAGGTTCGGCGTTGTCGGCACTTTTAAGGAAGATGGGGACGCCGGCCGCGTCCAATGCAGTCATCCACTCGTCTAAGCCTTCAATGTTGCCGCCATAACCGGTGTGAAAGCCAATCTTATTAAAGGCCAGGTCTAGTCCCTGTAGTTGCAGTTCGGCGCGCACGGCCGTGAAGTTAATGGGGGGCGTGGCCATATAGGGCACGGGCGGCGGCAGCGGCTTTGGCGAAGGTGGCTTGAGGAGAATGGGAAAGTACGTGGTGAGCAACGATGTGTTGGTAACCGCCCATGGCCGCATGTTGCTTGTCGCTTGTACATGGGAGACAGAGTGGTCAGCCAACAGTGAATGTGGTTCGCTGGTGACGGAAGCCGACGCGGTATCAATAGCTTTTCCCAGAGACAAAGCCAGCCAGCCCAGCAACCCAAAACTCACCATCGCCTTTAAGATGCGTCGCATAAGCCAGAATGTTAGCAGGTAATCATGGCCAGGCTACTAAAGCTCATCATCCGTTGACAACTTCCCCGGATCAGCGTAGCCTTGAAGGCGAAGATCATGAGCAAAGCGCTGCCTTCCCTCAAAGACCCCACCGGGCGTGAACATCTTTTAGCCGGCAAAGCCATCATCATTGGCCGGGCCGTGGAAAATGATATTGTCATCAGCAGCAAGCGCGTGTCACGGGAGCATGCCTGTGTGCGGCGGGAGGGTTGGCGGGTAATGCTGGAGGATTTGGGCAGCACCAATGGCACGTTTCTCAACGATGAGCGCCTGCTCGCGCCGATGCAGCTGCGTGACGGTGACCAGATCAAGGTAGGCGATGTGGTCTTTACCTTCCACGATCCAGAAGTCACCACCCAGGAGACAACACGGCCAGAGCTGGCGGTAGATATGGTGGCCGGCGTGGTGCGGGTAGACCGGCAGGTCGTGGCCCTGGCCCCCAAAGAGTTTGATCTGCTGGCCTATCTTTACCGCCGGCAGGGTGAGGTTTGCTCTAAAGATGAAATCGGCACGGCCGTGTGGCCGGAATACCAGGACGGTGTCTTTGATTACCAGATTGAAAATCTGGTACGCCGCCTGCGATCCAAGCTAGAGCCAGACCCGGCTTCGCCACAAATGCTGTTGACCATTCGTGGCCGCGGCTACAAACTCTCTATTTGATAGCCGGTTGTTAGCCTGTGGTTAGGTTTTATGCCATCCCCAGCCATAAAATGGTAAGGATTTACCTGATATAAAGTTATTATGCTGTTTCATAAAAATTACCCTTCGGTAGGGGCGACCACAAGAGTCGCCCTGAGCGGGGCAGGTCTTGTGCCCTGCCCCTACCATAGGCCATAAAACTTCTGAAACAGTGTCGTTACCTTACTGGACAAAAAATGGCAGTCTCATTAGAAGGGCAAACTCTGGGCAAATATCGTGTATTGGAACCTTTAGGCAGCGGCGGCATGGCTCGTGTTTACCGCGGCTATCATCCCCAGCTAGACCGTTTTGTAGCCATTAAAGTGCTGCGTTCAGACCTGGTGGATGATGAAGCTTTCCTCGGCCGTTTCCGCCGTGAAGCCCAGGCTGTGGCTGGTCTGCGCCATCCTAACATCATCCAGGTCTACGATTTTGACGCCCAAGATGACATTTACTACATGGTCATGGAACTGCTGGATGGTGACACCCTGCACGCCCGCCTGAATGAGTACCGTGTGCGCCGCGAGCCAATGCCCTATGGTGACATGGTGCGCATCTTGTTAGACGTGCTCGATGGCCTGGCTTACGCCCATCAAGAAGGCATGGTTCACCGCGACATCAAACCCGCCAATGTGTTGTTAACCCGGCGCGGACAGGCCGTGGTGGCTGATTTTGGCATTGCCCAGATTGTCGGCGGCACCCGGCACACTGTTTCCGGGGCGCTGCTGGGCACCCTAAACTATATGGCCCCTGAACAGGGCTTAAAGGGCGTCAGTGATGCCCGCAGTGATCTTTATTCTCTGAGCGTGGTTTTCTATGAAATGCTGACCCGTCAGCCTCCTTATGACGCCGACACACCCCTGGCCATCTTGATGAAACACGTCAATGATCCGCTGCCACTGCCACGTGACATTGAGCCTTCCATCCCGGAAGCGTTTGAGCGGATTGTGTTAAAGGGGCTGTCTAAACAGCCAGAAGACCGCTACCAAAAGGCAGCAGAGATGGCCCAGGCGCTGCAGCAGGCAGCTGTTGCGGCCGGCATCACCTTGCCGGAACGCATTTCCCTGCCCATGTCATTTACGACACAAGAAGCGCCCTCGGAGTCGGTGGCCGTATACTCTGGGCCGTCGCGGCTTGGCCTGAAAGATGCCCCTTTTGCGGCGGCCGACACCGCCGCCACTCAGGATGGATCATGGACAGCCCATCTGGAACATCTCAAAGAGAAAGAGAGAGAAACAGAGGGCACAGGGGACACGGCCGTACCGCTTGTGCCGCCCAAAACCCTGCCGCCTGTTACTGGCAAGGTCGTCACGAGCGCCATCATGACCGCCCTGGCCCTGCTTATGGCCGGCAACCTGATCATGGTGATGCTGATCGGTCCTTTTGGTGATGTTTTTGGCCGGGGGTGGCCTATAGAGCTTTTCTTGCTGTCCGCCGGGCTGGCGCACATTATGCACAAGACACGCCGCCTCTGGCTGCTCATACCCACCGGTATCCTCTTGGGCAACGGCGTCTTATTGGCCTATTACAACACCAGTGGCCACTGGGAGCATTGGCGCTACCTGTGGCCGTTGGAACCGTTCCTGGTAGGGGGGGTCATCTGGTATACGTTTAACCCTGGGGTGCGGAAAAATTCAGAGGTTTGGCGCCGGCACCTGGGGGCCCGCCTGAGGCGCATTTCCCTTATCGGCGCCATCGTCATGGCTTTTGTGGCCATGTTTGTGGATTAGGCAGGCCCCAAACATGGCAAAGTTCCCCCAAATTGTTAGCCAATGGTTAGGCAGCCGATAGGCAACGGCCGTCACAATCCCCTAAGCTGTTTGTAAATTATCAAACGATGGACAAAGGCACTTCTGAGGTTGCCACTGTTTGTCCTACGTGCATGAAGGAGCAAAACTGATGAACAGGCGAATGACAAATGTGATGGGTATTAGTCTGGTATTGTTAGGGGCCGTAGCCCTATTAAACAGCACGATCTTCAACTGGATGGGCATAAACGGCGCGCTATGGCCGCTGCTGCTCACGGCCGTGGGCCTGGGCCTGGTGGTGGTCCCCTTCTTGTCTGAAAATCCCCGTGCGCTGTCACCCTTATTTATTCCTGGCTTTCCCATAATAATGGTTAGCATGCTGCTGTTGTGGGCCAGCTTTTTTCACGAGTGGGATATCTGGTCACATTTCTGGCCTATGATATTGCTGGCGTTGGCCCTGGGGCTGGCGCTGACGGCCGTGTTTATGCGTGTTGTCTGGTTCCTGGTACCGGCTGTTCAGATTGGCGTGACCGGTATGTTGTTGCAGTTTACGGCCGCAACCGGTTGGTGGGGAACCTGGGCTATTTTGTGGCCAGGTGTGCTGCTGGGAACGGGTCTGGCCTTGCTGATTCCCGGCCATTTAGCCCAACGGCACGGCCTGGTAGTGGCCGGCACCATGCTCAGCATTGTCGCCTGTGGCGCCTTTGTGATGATGACTATCATTCTTTCCAGTTGGGCCAGTGTATTGGGTGCTGTCATCCTCATTGGCAGTGGCAGTCTGCTGGTGCTGCGCGGGTTTGTGGCCCAACGGCCGTTTGCCCTGACAGAATCAGAGTTAAAGGAAAAGCTACCAACGCCCTAAAAGCGCCGCCCTGAAGGCGCCGCCCTGAGGGCGCCGTCTGCAACCTTTTTGCAAACGCCTCGTAATTCTTGGTAATTGCCTTGCCAGTGGCCATCATGTGTGGCCGCTGGTAAGCTTTATTTATAACTTGGCGTGGTTTATATGCGTTGGCCGACAGGGGCTGGGCCAACATAACTGGCCACAATGCTGCCCCGGTGGAGGTTGGACAATGCTAGTAAGAACCCCAACATAAGTCCCCAAACGGATAAAACAAACGTATACCTGCGGCCGTAAACGGCCGTCTCGTGCTGATTATTTGTCTCCCCTGAGGCTTTTTATGCTGTCTCTCAGGAGGCAGGATCATGAATTATTACACATTGCTGCAGGTGCCCACAACGGCTACCGAAAAAGAGATACAAAAAGCATACCGCACGCTGGCAAAAAAACACCATCCAGATCGCCTACAACAGGCATCAACCCAGGTGCGCCGCCAGAGTGAAGAGAAGCTGAAGCTGATTAACGTGGCTTACACGATCCTCAGCGATGCCACCAAACGGCAGCAGTATGACGCCACCCTGCCGCCGCCGCCAAACAGCACCCGCTGGCAAACGGGCACAGCCAACACAAAACGAACCACCCAGGCAGATAGACGGCCGTATGACCAGCCAAGCAGGCAGCAAAAGGCCGCCCACGCTCGCAGCGAATACCTGCGTGTCAAAAGCGACTTACGCCAACTTGACCAGCGCATCATCGCCTGGCTGATCCGGTTAGGCAAAACGGCCGGCCTGGTGGGGGTGGGCTCCAGCTTGAGTGCCACGGCCTTGATACTTATCATCTCCTGGCTGCTTGCGCAGGCTGGTCTGAGCGGTCATACCTGGGGTGTCATCTGGCAACTCCTTTACCTTTTTATCATTCAGGCCGCGGCGATCCTGGTGGTGGTGCATCATCTGGGCGCGCCGTTTAACCCCATACAAGATCCCCGTTCGTTCCTGTCTATCAGCGGCATGGTGCTTGTCTCTTTGTATCAGTTTGGCCTGGTGACACCGTTGTTTTTGTCTACTGGTTCACCCTTCCCACGGCTCTTTACACTGACGCTGGTGAGCCATATGGTTAACTGTCTGTTCTTAGGGCAGGCCTGGCTAAAGCCCTTGCTGGCGGAGCGCCGCCAGTTAGAAAGTCGCCTGGCTGTCATGGAGGAGATGCTGGCCTATTTTAACCAAGCCTTATAGCGCCCAAATAGGATCATTGTGCCGGGTGAACAGCCTGTCAGGACTGCTGCCGCTGGCGTACAATAGCCTATGGTCAAAACACTCAAACGTACATCTCATCTTTTGCCCTGGTTGGCAGCTTTGGGTTTGCTGGGGTGGCTGCTGCGGCTGGTGCCGGTCACGGCCGTGTTCCAGACCCTGCAGCAGCTTCATTGGCCGCAACTGCTCACGCTGGTAGCCCTCAACGGGACCGCGCTGGCGCTGCTGACCGGCCGCTGGTGGCTGATATTGTGGGGATTGGGCCACCGGCTGCCTTTTGGCATGGCCGTTGGTCACCGGCTGGCGGCATTTGGGGTGAGCTACTTTACACCGGGGCCACACTTTGGCGGGGAACCGGTGCAGGTATTGTTGGCTGAAAAGGTGCATGGCGTGCCGCGAGTCACGGCCGTGGCCGCCATCTCTCTAGATAAATCGCTGGAGTTGTTGGTTAACTTCTTTTTCCTGGCCGTGGGCGTGCTGGTAACCTTGCACACTGGGCTGTTTGACGCCACCTGGGGCGGCCAGGCAACGGTCGTCATGGCCGTCTTGCTGCTGGTTCCCGTCGTTTATCTGGTAAGCATCTGGCGGGGAAAACGGCCGCTAACAGGACTCATGCACAGGGCACAGTCTGTATTTAAGCGGCCGGCATGGCCAGGGTGGTATGCCACGGCCGTGCAAGGCATGGCCGCCAGCGAAGCCCTGGCCTACCACTTTTGCCACCAATCGCCGCGCCTGTTTACCCTGGTGCTGCTGATCTCATTGGCCGGATGGGGCACGATGATAGCCGAGTATGGCCTGATGCTCTCCTTTTTAGGCGTGGCGCTGTCCCCGGTACACATTGTGGTCGCCCTGACCGCCATGCGCCTGGCCTATTTGCTGCCGCTGCCAGGCGGCCTGGGCACCTTAGAGGCCAGCCAGGTGTTTGCCCTGGGCCTGATGGGGGTTAGTCCAGCGCTGGGCATTGGTACCAGTTTGCTCATTCGCGCCCGCGACGTATTGTTGGCCGTGGCGGGTCTGGGGTGGGGCAGCCGGTTTGTCCGTGCCCGGTAAGGTCAGGCAGTGAGCATACCTTTCTTGTTGAGCCACAGCCTGATGCCGGTGCCTGGCACTACCCCAACCGCCCCAACCGAACTTGTTGCCCATCTGTGCATCTTCCATTACAGTAGTCAAGTTTTGTTTGTCCTGGTGTCTTGTTTATCTGGAAGGAGACAACACAATGAAAGCATCTTTGAGTTCCCGGCAGTGGATAGTGGTGGGCCTGGCCGTGGTCACGGCCGTGATTCACCTGATATTAGGATTAGGGCTCGTAGGAGGGGGGGACATCAACGCGCTCTTTGTTTTGAATGGGGTGGGGTACCTGGCGCTGATTGTGGCCCTGTACTTTCTACCCCAACTGGCGGGGCAGCGTGCGCTCGTCCGCTGGGCATTGATCGGCTACACGGCCGTGACCTTCATTCTCTACTTCGTCTTTAACTGGCCGGACATCTGGGGGCCTGTTGGCCTGCTGGATAAAGGCATCGAGCTGGTCCTCATCATCTTGCTTTGGCTGGACAAAAACAACACGTAAGCCAGCCATCCACCGCAGCCCATGAATAACAACCCACTGCTGCAGCTGTTTACCAGCTTCCCCCCCGGTTTGCAAAGCGTTCTGGCGCTGTACGGGTTTATGCTGGTCATGCGGCTGATTGATTGGATCATTTTCCGAGACAGCCTGGTGAGCCGGCTTGGTTTATGGGGGCTGCGTTCCCGCCACGGCAACCGGGCGCTGGCCTGGCCTTTAAACCACTTTATTCATGTTAGCTGGCAGCATTTATGGGGGAACACCCTTCCCTGGCTGATCATGGGGAGTATCATTGCCTTGCCTGATCCGCAAGCATTTGTGGTAGCCACGGCCGTGATCATGATGCTGGTAGATGTAGGTGTCTGGCTATTTGAAGCCCGCAACGGGGCCACTGTCGGCGCCAGTGGGCTGGTGATGGGGTTTTTTGGCTTTATCTTGCTGCGTGGCTTTTTCACCAGAGAGTCCACGGCCGTGATCATTGCCCTGGTGGTGTTAGCCTTTTACTATGGTTTATTGCATGTGGTTTTTATTCCCAAAAAAGGGCCGGTTTCAAATGTAGGTCACTTTTTTGGGTTTGTGGGCGGCGTAGCCGGCGCCTGGTTATGGTCGCTCATAGAGCAGCCATTTTAATCATCGGAAGCCGGCCCAAGAAATCCAGTTGATGAGCCACGTAGACCAGTTCGCCACGGTCAATCTGGGCGTGACGTTTGGCTATCCACGCATTAAACCGGGCTTTGTTCAGCTCTGGTCGTTTGTGCAGGGCACCGTGCATGGTGTGGAGGATGAAGTGTAAAAAGTATGCCTCATCGGCCGGGTATCCGTGCTCGCCAGCAAAAACCACCCAATCAGAGCTGCCCGCGGCCAGAATGTCGGCCCCGGCCTTCCGCAAGTAGGGAAATAAGTGGCGGCCGCTGCGGCTGTCCCCAGAGGGTTGGCCGTTGGTCAGACGCTCGTCCATCGTCTGATGGTAAAGCTGCTCGATAAGCGCGTCAAAAGCGGGATCGATGGCCGGCTGCAGGATGGTGGCCCCGTCAAAGTTGAGGCTGAAGTAGAAGATGCCCCCCGGTTTAAGCAAGGAAAACAACAGCGGCAGCGCCGTGGGAATATCTAGCAAGTCCAAGAAGGCGTGGGCCACAAGAACATCCCAGGCTTGACGGCCGTGTACCCGGGCTGCAAACTCAAACACATCTGCCGTTTCCAGTTCCACGTGCAGGGTGGGTGTCAATGAGGCCATGCGCTGCCGGGCAGCGGCGATATTGGGGGGGTGATTATCTACGGCTGTGTACCTGCCGCAATTTATGAACCCTTGTTCAACCAGGCGTTCAATCATCGTACCAATGCCCGCCCCCACTTCAATAACGGCTGGTGCCGGTGGCAGAAGCGCCTTAAAAGCGCGCCAGACATCCTTGTTAAGGGCCCGGTCATCTACCGTTTTTTTGGCCGCCAGATAACGTGTGAAATCGTACACCATACGCACTTCACCCAATCTTACCCGCTTGCCGCAGGCGTTATTTCCTGAAGAAACATTCTCACCGTGGCCATGCTTTCTTCCCAGGTTGGGTGCCGCAAAAATCGCTGCCGGGCGGCTAATCCCATACAAGCCAACTGCTCACGTGCCTGGTGCAGGCGGTGAATGGTTTGGGCCAATACGGCCGTGTCTGCCCCATCAACAATATACCCATCTTTACCCTCGGTGATAATCTCCCTGGCAGCGCCGCCGGCGGCACCGACAGCCGGCAGCCCAAAGCCCATACCCTCCAGATAGACAATGCCGAACCCTTCATAGTGCGAGGGCACCACCAGCAGGTGACTGTGGCACAGCCACGCTGCCAGGGCTTCATCTGGCAGCATGCCATGCAGGGTAACCTGGGCCGGCAGACGGACCTGAATGTGACGTGTGTAGGCCGGCGACACGGCCGTGTTTCCCACGACCTCTAACCGCCAATCCGTTGATGGTAATTGACATAACGCATCGATCAATGTATGTAACCCTTTGCGAGGGATAAGATTACCCACAAACAGCAGCCGCAGCGGACCTGGTTCATGGGCGCGGCGAATGATGGCGGCATTGGTCATCAGCGGGGGCCATCTGTCACCACCAGGGTAAGCCACCGTACACGGCCGTGAGCCGACCAGTTTTTCCACTTCCTGCCGTGTTGTCTGGCTGTTAAATACAAAGCCGGCCACTGAGTGCAAATAGGCGCGCTCCACCCGGCGGTACAGCGCCATGGGCCAGCGGGGATGCGCTTCACAAAGGCGCAGGTGGTGCACAATGCTAACAATGGGGTAGGCCGCACGCCGTTTCAGCCAACGGTTCAGCCAGAAGAGAGAGGGATGGTTAAGCTCATCTTGCAGCAGCACGTCAAAATCAGCCGCCACCAGGGTATGCCACAGGCGGCGCGAGACGTTGTGGGCCAGGTGACGGCCGTACCCCTGCCATGGCCATGACAACACCGTCACTTCATCACCACAGGCGCGTAAATGGGCCACCAGTTTCCGATCATAAAGGTAACCGCCGGAAACAGTGTCCAGCGCGCCGTAAATGATAAGCCCTACCTTCATAGCCGTTACCGCTCAGCCCCCAGTGACCGACCTACTGAGCAGCGAAAAGAAGCCCAGGCGATCTCATTTTCCCACAGCCTGACGCTGACGGCCGTGAGCGTTTCCGCCTGGATGCGTTCGACCATGTGTTGACAAAAGATACGGGCAAAATGCTCGATACTGGGGTTTAACCCTGTAAATTCAGGTAAATCATTGAGGGTCTTGTCACGGTAATGGTTGACCAATGCTTCCAGGTGATTTTCAATGTCCACAATATCCACCAGGTAGCCGTGAGCGTCCAACGTTTCACCATGCAGCTGCACTTCAACAACGTAATGATGCGAATGCCATCTGTTTTCGGCACCCCAATCGCCGCCGATCAAAAAATGTTGGGCCACAAAGTCACGTTTAACCGCCACGGTATACATAGTTTATCTCCTGAAATGGAGGTACGGATGCCGCTAATGAATGAACAGAGCACACTAATACCAGTTTTCAGTCATTAGTGTACAGGTTTCAGTTGGACCCGGCCAGATAAAAGGTTACACATTTGGGAAGCAATAAACCGTCATACACCAACACTTTCCGCACTGGATTCAAACGCACATAAACGGCCGAAATTTGCTCGCAAAAAACCCTAATTTTTCA
>WYBM01000070.1 GCA_011525915.1 Ardenticatenaceae bacterium
CATGTCTTCCAAGATCATTGGTTGCATCTGAACCTCCTTCTATTTTTCTTTTGGTTGCTACCTACAAGAATAACTGATTGGAGGTTCTTTTCATCTTTTCATTCTTTGGACTTTGGAATTACCCTGGCACGGCCGTTACCCAACTTTCTCGTCTGTTTCTTATCTGATTTGCCAGGGGACGGTGGATCTTGAAATGTTTCTATTTCTTTTTGCAAGGAGCGCAGCTTTTTGAAGGCGAGCAGGTCAGGATAAGCATGGGTCATCTGACGGTAACGTTGGTGCCAGAGCTGGAAGTCTGCGCGACGGCCGTAACGCTGCATAGAGCCCGCTTTGCGAAACTGCCACGGCTTAAAACCGGTGTAATGAATGCCGAATAATACAGAAGGGTCCGGGTAGCCGTTCAGGCTGTGAAAGCGCAAATCCACGTTAGCCCACCGACCTGACCAGCGCAGCGTTAAATATTGCATTTCTGGCCATTCAAACTGGCCGCCTACTTGTGCCTGTACGGCTGGCCGGGCCAGGTCTTGGCGAATGGCCTGGTATTCAGCCAGCGCCGGCTGAATGACCAGCAGCGAACTGATGACACCCATGTTGGTGGGGTCGACGGCCACACGATCGGTGATAGCTTGAGGGATAGGCTGTCCGTGTGGGCAGTCGGCGTAAATGTGGTGCCAATGCCAGGTGCCGTCCTGGTGTACGCTGGGGGGGATGATAAAGTTACCGTCGTCACCCCATGCCATGACATGGCGCTTGTGCTCGTTAATGGTGCCGGCAGGGGCGGGCAGGGTAAAGAGGTGGTCGTACTTCTTTAAGGGCAGCAGGTCAGCGTCTAGCAGGCAGATATTGTCATAATGTTGGCCCAGGTCGCCATCGGCCCCCAGGCGCAGCGCATGTAGTTTGGTGAAAACCAGGGGCAAATACGGCCGTGAGCCGGCCAATCGATGGGGAATTACAATAGGCTCTACTTCCAACACCTGGTCATACAGCAGCGTCAGGGCTTTCCGAGCCGCGGTGGTGATCTCTGGCGTCACCAGGCAGATAATATCTGCGGCCGTTTGCTGACGGCGCAGGCCATACGCCAGCAGCAGTACCGCCGGCAGGTAGCTGTCGTTGAGCGTCAAAAGGGTAACAAAAGCAAAACGAGCACGGCCGTGGGCGTCGTGCATTTGGGTGGGTTTAGGCCAATTCATGAGTATCGAAGGTGATATTAATTTTTGAGCCCATAAACCTGAAAGTGTAAACGGGTCATACTATCATCCTTGCCAGGCCGGGCTTTGTGGTGACTCGCCGGGAAACATGGTGGCCAACAATGCCGGGGTGTATTGCGCGGCCATCTCACTGCTGATGCCGTTCAGGTGGCAAATGTCACGGTACAACCTGCCGCTGGGGCGCATGTCTCTGGCTTGTGTTTCCGGGTCCAGCGATATAAGGCCAAACCGTTGGGTCCAGCCGCGGTCCCACTCGAAGTTATCGACCAGACTCCAGTGATAGTAGCCCATGACCGGGTAACAAAAACTGATGGCTCGCCACACTTCACGCAGATGGGTGAGGATAAAAGACGGCCGTAAATCATCATCCTCATCTGGCAGGCCATTTTCTGTGATGTAAATTGGTTTGTGATAGTTGAGGGCGTTTTGAATGACCTGATACAGCCCGGCGGGGTATACCTCGCCATAATGGCCATCACTCACCACTGCTTCCGGCCCCCAGGAGGGGTCATAAAAACCACCCAACGGCGGAAACTTGACATAAAACCTGGTGTAGTAATTGACACCGACAAAATCAAAGGACCCGGCCAGGTTGGCAATAGGGGTAGAACCGATGAAAGTGCGCAGACGGCCGTTGACCATGGCTTGCATCCACAGCTCATTAAACCAGAAGTTTACCTGGCCAGCCCACCACCTGGCCGGAAAATAGCTGCCCGGTTTAGCCTGGAAGACAGGGAAGTTCTTGGCTACCCCCACTTGCGCCGCCGGATAGCTGTCCTTGATGGTGTGATAAGCGGCAGCATGGCACAGCAGCATATGCTTCACTGCCTCCATACCGGCCAGTAGTCCCTTTTTCTGCGGCGCGGGAAAAGCCCCTACCAGGTAGCGCATAAACATGTACACCATCGGCTCGTTAATGGTGATCCATAAAGGGATAAGGTCGCCCAAAGCCGCCACCACCTTCGCCGTGTAACGTTGGAAGTAGGACACCACAATCTGGCTGTTGAAGTCACCCTTTTCAACCAGCCACAGCGGATTGCTAAAATGGTGCAGCGTGACCATGGGCTCAATGCCCCGATCATGCAGGGCTTGCAAGATTTGACGGTAGCGGTCGAGGGCGTTCTGGTCAAACACGCTTGGTTCAGGTTCAATGCGGCTCCACTCTAAGGAAAGGCGGTGGGCATTGGTCCCCATGTGGGCGGCGGCATCCAGGTCTGCTTCAGCGTTTGCCCACCAGTTGCTGGCCTGGCCGGCCTTATGGTTGTGCAGAATACGGCCGTCTACCTGTTCCCATGCCCACCAGTCGCTGTGGGTATTATGACCTTCTACCTGGTATGCGGCCGTAGCCGTGCCCCAGCGAAAACCTGCCGGGAACATCATCTGTGCCTTTGCCATGTTTCTCTCCACCTGACCCTCTGCCAGCCCTTAGTAGCTGGCAGAGGGCCGTTATGGATTACGAGATTAACACGCTGTTTTGCCCATGCCAAATAGCTTGTTATACTTGTGCATGCTTTGCCCAAACAAAAGCAATAGGGCAAGAGGCAACTTTCTTGCATATAATCCATATGATTTTCAAGTAAGGCATTGTTGGAGGTTTGTGTGAAAGATTTAGTACCCCCTGGTGGTTACTATTACCCCAACAAAATGGGCCGTATCCTGCTCATTTCTATGGAAGAAGTGATGGGAAAAAATGGTCTTAATGCTTTATTGAACCTGATTGACTTGCGTGAGTATATGCAAGACCTTCCCCCAGACAACCTGGAAAGGGAATTTGATTTTGCACATATCAGTAACTTAAACAAAGCTTTACGCGAGATCTATGGCCCCAGAGGGGGGCGTGGTCTGGCATTACGTGGTGGCCGGGCAATCTTTTCACGGGGGCTAAGGCAGTTCGGCGCTTTGGCTGGTGTCAGTGACCTGGCTTTTAAAGTATTGCCGTTAAAGACAAAACTAAAAATTGGTGTTCCGGCTGTGGCTCGCATTTTTACGCAATTCAGCGACCAGACAAGTCATGTTGAAGAGCTGGATGATCATTTTCGTTATACTGTTGAACGATGTTCCGAATGTTGGCAACAAACGACAGACAGACCCGTGTGTTATATTGCGGTGGGCATTTTGCAAGAGACTTTACGCTGGGTAAGCGGGGGGCTGGAATTTCGTGTGGATCAGGCAGCATGCAAGGCAATGGGGGATGAAGCCTGCGTGTTTCGGATAGATAAAGACCCGATTAAGTAGAAGCATGATGATTGATGGCTTTTGAAGGAACGAAGCGCGTGAGTGACGAAAAAAAAGGGCACAAGATTTTTATTGTTGAAGACGACCTGGATTTATCGGAAATGTTGAGTGCCTATTTCCGGGTACAAGGGTATGAAGTGGAGACGGCCTCGCGCGGTGAGGACGCTGTAGAGGCGATCAGCAAAGAGATTCCCGATGTTGCTGTACTGGACATTCGCCTGCCAGATATTGATGGCTATGAGGTATGTCGCCGTTTACGTCGTACACGTCGCACCCAAAACCTGCCGGTCATTTTTCTAACAGAAAAACGTGATCGTGATGATAAACTGGCTGGTTTAGAACTGGGCGCTGTTGATTATATTACCAAGCCGTTTGACATCCAGGAACTGCGGCTGCGAGTGCGTAACGCCTTGCGGCGGGCACATTTAAGTACATTGCAGAATCCGGTGACTGGTTTACCGGAGGGTGTTCTGGTGCGAGAACGCCTGGAACAGATGTTAAAACAGCCGGAATGGGGCATTGTACTGGCTGGGATTCATGGCCTGAACAAGTTCCGTGACAAATTTGGTTTTGTTGCCGCCGATGACGTCTCACGGGCAGTCACGCTTATGATCTCCAATGCTGTGCAGGAGAGTGGCGCCGGCGAAGATTTTATTGGCCATACCGATTCGGGTGATTTTGTAATTATCACGGCCGTTGATCGCAGCCAAAAACTAGCCGAGCGCTGCCTGGTGCGGCTGCAGCCTTCTATTCAATACTTTTACCCGGCATTGGAACGCCAGCGGCTGCACGAACTGCCAGAATCGGAGCGGCTGACAGTCCGGGTATCTGCCCTGGCTTCACGTGAAAAGCAGGTCGCTTCATTAGAAGAGCTGTTTGAATCTTTGGCCAGCCGCCGACTCTAGCGTACGGCCGTTAAAAATTCTTCATGGCCAGCCGCGCAGGCAGCAGCCATAATACATTAAAAGGCCACCATGGGTTTACCATCGTTTACCTGATCCCCTTTGTTTTTGATAGAATCGCATAGAGTTTATGAGTGTCAGGGTTTTGGGCAGCCCTGATTTTGTTTTAGCCGTCCGGGCCGGACGTGAGCAAGGGTTGCCGGCGGAGAAAATCAGGCATTTTAAGCCGCCTACAGTTATGAAACGATTGTCACGCTTAACGTTAGACACAGTGATCATTCTGGGCTTTTGGGTGCTGCCCCTGTTGTTATTTGGCGATGTGACCCTGGGTGGCAAAACCATGCTCCCGGTTGATAACTTGTTTCAATGGGCACCGTGGACGGCCGTTCACGGCGCGGCTTCCCCTCATAACCCCCTTATTACGGACCTCATCCTGCAAAATTACGCCTGGAAACAGTTCATTCGCCAGAATATTACCAGCCCTACATCATTGTTGTGGAACCCTTACCTGTTTGGCGGTGTGCCCTTTCTGGCCGCGGGGCAGCACGGCGCTTATTATCCGTTTAGCTTGCTGTTCCTTGTGCTGCCCTTGAGCAAGGCGTATGGTTGGTACACTGTCAGCCAGTTATGGTTGGCAGGGGTGCTGATGTACGTTTACGGCCGTGTGACCGGCATGCGGCGTAGTTCGGCAGCTTTGGCCGGGCTGGTCTACCAGGGTGGGGGCTATATTGTGGTCAGTGCGGCCGTGTTTCCTATGGTCATCGGTGCGGTGGTCTGGCTGCCGCTGCTGCTGGCCTGTATTCAAAAGGTGGTGACCGGCGCTGTCAGCCAGTCAAAATCAACGTGGCTGTGGGCCGGACTGGGCGCAGTGGCCCTGGGTGCCCAAATTCTCGCCGGTCATATCGAGTTCACCATTTACACGCTGCTGGTCATGGCGGCATATGCTGTCTGGCAGTGGTGGCCGGCCGCAACCGGCGTGAATGACAGGGTACGGCCGTTTCTGTGGCTCACAGGGATGGTATTGTTGGGCCTGATGCTGGGGGCCGTCCAGCTTGTGCCTCTGTATGAATTGGGGCAGGTAAACTTCCGCCAGGAATCGGCTTCATTGGCCGAAGTACGTCGTTACGCTTTCCCCTACCGGCGGGTGCTGACCCTGGTGCTGCCCAACTTCTTTGGCAATCCGGCACACCAGGCAGTGGTTGATGTGTTCAGCGGTGAGACCATACCCATTACCCATAATTATGATAAACAGCCCATCACCACAACAGAGTGGGGCATTAAAAATTACGTGGAAGGGGGCATTTATCTGGGCATCTTGCCGCTGCTGCTGGCCATTTTGGGGGTGTATGGCGGATTGCAAAAACAGGGCCATGTGGGGGAGGGCGGTGGCTCGTTTGGTGTGGGGAATGGCCGCCTGTCTGGCCGCTACCGTGGGCGACGTGGGCTAACTGTCTTCTATTTGCTGCTTGCTTTGTTTTCGTTAGCCTTTATCTTCGGCACACCGTTGTATGCGCTGTTGTATTATGGGCTGCCTTTTGTGAACCAGCTGCACACGCCCTTCCGCTGGGTGTTTCCGCTGTCGCTGGCGGTGGCGGTGCTGGCTGGCTTTGGCGCAGATTATTTAGCGGCCACAAGAAAATGGCCGACTGCACAGGCATGGCGAACGGATCGTCAAGCACCCGCCTCTCATCACGCCGCGCCGAACGTTTTTGCCAGTGATGTCACTGCCCCGTGGTGGGCACGGCCGTTTTTCCTCTGGGCCAGGCCTTCATTCATCACCGGGCTGGCCGGCCTGGCCTTTGGCGGCGGTTTGTTGATGCTGGTTGGGCTGTGGGCCTCGCGGCTGTTTTACAGCCAGCTAGCGCCACTCATTGAGCGTATCTTTTTAGGGTTGGCTAAGGCAGCAACCGCATTCCCAGACGCCCGCACATTCTACAGCTACGAATACCGCCAGCTTTTCCTGTTTGGCCTGATGTTGGTGGGCGCAGGCGCGGTGCTGCGTGTCAGCCGCTGCCCCATTTTTGCCGGGCGTTGGGGTGGGGGCCGGCCTGTCTGGCTGTTTATGGCCGCGGGGCTGATGACGCTTGATTTGTGGGCAGCCAATGTTGGTTTCCATGCGGCCAATGATCCGGCGCTGCTGGCCTACAAACCGGCATTGGTGCAGTGGCTGGCGGGGCAGCCAGGCCCCTGGCGGCTGACTAGCTTTGCGCCACACGGGGATACCCCCTTTCACGCCAATGCGGGCTGGCTGTTTAACCTGGCAGATGTGCGTGGTTATGACTCCATCATCCCCAAACAGTACACCGATTACATGGCGGCTATCGAGCCGCAGCAGGAACTGCCGCATAACCGGGTGCAGCCGATCAAACAGTGGCAGTCGCTTAACTCGCCGCTGCTAGACGTGCTGGGGGTGAAGTATGTGATCACCGCCGAGACCATTGACCTGCCCAAGTACCAGCTTGCCTGGGAAGGGGAGGGGCTGCGTGTCTATGAAAACCGGGGGGTGGCTCCACGCGCTTATACACTGCCGCAAACGCAAACGGCCGTCACTGATACCCCGCTAGCGGCCATGACTGCCGCGCATGATCCCCGCCAGTTTGTGGTGGTGAAAGAGGGAGATTGGACATTAACGCGTAAAGATTTGGTAGAAGCATCGCCTCGTTCCGCGCCCCTTGTCCCGCTTCAGCCGGCTGAGATACTGGCCACCGGTCACATTGAGGTCATTGTGCAAACGGCCGTTGCGGAACCATCCTGGCTGATCCTTAATGACAGCTACTTCCCTGGCTGGAAAGCGTTTGTCAAGCCAGTAGGGGCGGATGAAGATGCGGAGCAGCAAGTAGACATAACGCCGGTGAATGGTAATTTTCGTGGTGTACTGTTGGCATCCGGTGCCTGGGAAGTGCGCTTTCGTTACAGCCCGCTTAGCTTTCAGTTGGGTGGCTTGGCCAGTGCCATGGCTGTGGTGGTGTTGACGTTTGGCACGGCCGTGTGGGGCTGGCGGGCCTTCTATCACCCCACGGGTGACCTCTCCAAAACCCGCAGCATTGCCAAGAATAGCGTGGCACCGATGGTGCTAAATCTATTCAACAAATTTATAGACTTTGTCTTTGCTATGTTTTACCTGCGTGTTTTGGGGCCGGCAGGTGCTGGCAGCTTCCAGACAGCTATTGTCACGGCCGGTGTCTTTGACATTGTGGCCAATTATGGGCTGGACATCCTCTTTATCCGCGATGTGTCCCCAGACCGCCGCAAGGCCACCCATTACTTGTTAAATACCACCATCCTGCGCATCGGCATTGCTTTTCTGGCCGCTTTGCCGGTTTTTGTGCTCATCTTTGCCACCAATCGCCTACCAGATAGTAATCCCTTAACCCCGGCCGAAATTCTGGCCACGCTGTTGATCATGGCGGGCATGGTTTTTTCCGGCATGAGCAAGGGGGTGACTGGGCTGTTTTATATCCATGAAGAGGCAGAGACCCCGGCGGCGATGACCACCGCCACCACCATCATGAAGGTAGGTTTTGGCGTGATGGTGCTGCTGGCGGGGTATGGTTTTGTGGGGTTGGCGGCCGTTTCTATTTTGACCAATGTGATCACCCTGATCATGCTTACCGGGCTGGCGCTGCGCAACTATGATCTGCCTGGCCCCTGGCGGCTGGACTGGCCTTTACAGCGGCGCATGCTGCACATCGGTTTCCCGCTCATGCTCATTCACCTGCTGCAAACGATCTTTATCTCCATTGATACTTACCTGCTGCGGGTGATGCTGCCCAATGGGCAAGAGGTAGCGGGTTGGTACAGCAGCGCCTATAAATGGTTTAATGCTTTGCAGATTATCCCGTCGTTTTTTACGCTGGCGCTGTTCCCCATTATCACCCGTGAGATTCAGCAGTCGCCGGACTCGGCGCGGAAGATGTACGGCATGGCGATCAAGATCATGTACCTGCTGGCGCTGCCGGTGGCCGCAGTGACCTGGTACCTGGCTTATCCCCTGGTGCAGCTGGTAGGTGGTGACGATTTCCTGCCGCATGGGGCCGTTGCCCTGCAAATTGTCATCTGGTCTATCCCCATCGGTTGGATGAACAGTGTCACCAATTACGTTCTCATCAGCCTGGGGCTGGAGCGGATGCAGCCGCGGGCGTTTACGGCCGGGGTGTTGTTTAACATCCTGACCAATCTACTGTTTATTCCCCTGTTCACCTATGTGGCGGCCGGTGTGACGACGATGTTGTCAGAGGTCGTGCTGCTGTTAGTGTTTGGCTACTATTTACGCCAGCGCATGCCGGGTGTGCGCTGGCGGTTTTTGGCGAAGCCCGGCCTGGTCACGGCCGTGACCGTTGCTGTCATGTATGCCGGGGGGCAGGTGCACCTGTTGGTGGGCGCCCTGGGCCTGCTGCTGTACCCGGCAGGGCTGCTGCTGCTGCGGGTGATAGGGCCGGAGGAGCGCAAAGTGTTGGCCGATATTTTGCCGGCGCGGGTGGCGCGGCGGCTGCGGTTGGTTTCATGATGCCGATAAACGGGTATATGCCCTCTCCCTTCCTGCCGCAGATGGTCATGGGCCACCGGAGACGGCCGTGACCCGTCCCCCATACCCCCTTATCCTCCTCATGCTCCTGACAGGCTTTGCCCTGCGTATCATCGGTGTGGTGGGCGAATCGCCACCGGGTGTGGCCCATGACGAGGTCGCCCATTGGCTGATTGACCGCGCCATTCTGGACGACGGCCGTCACGCTGTGTACTTCACCGAAGCGTATGGCCACGAAGCGGGCTACCATTACCTGGAAGCGGCCTTTCTTTTCCTGCTGGGTGACAATTTGCTGGCGCTGCGTTTGCCGGCGGCCTTTAGCGGTTTGCTGGGCATTGCCGTGACATACACCCTGGCAAAACGGCTGTTTGGCCGGCGCGTGGCGCTGCTGGCGGCTGGGCTGTTGGCCGTGTTGTTCTGGCCGGTGTTTTACGGCCGTCTGGCTTTGCGTGCTATCTCCCTGCCAGTGGTGGCGGGCTTGTCGGCAATTTATTGGTGGCGGGCATGGCCACATAACAAGGCGATGGCGCTTAAGAAATTTGCCGTCCCCTGGGCGTGGATTCTGGCTGGTTTTCTGGCCGGGTTAAGCCTCTACACCTATCTGGCAGCGCGGGCGGTACCGATTTTTTATGCTTTGTTTATGATGTATCTGGTAGGGGGGCAGCGGCGGGCGTTAAAGGGGCGGTGGCGCGGCGTGATGTGGCTGACGGCCGTTTTTTTGCTTACTGCTTCTCCCCTTTTTTACTACCTGCAAACCCACCCGGGCGCTGAATTCCGGGTGGCTGAGGTGAGTGCCCCGCTTGACGCTCTGTTGGCCGGTGATCCGCTGCCGGTGCTGCAAAACGGGCTGAAGCTGGCGGGCATGTTTGGCGTGGTGGGAGATCCGTTGTGGCGAGAAGGTGTGCCCAGCGTGCCCGTTTTTGAGCCCCTATTGGCTATCATGTTTTATGGAGGCGTTATGTTAAGTATACGGCGCTGGCGAGACGGCCGTTACGCCTTCATCTTGCTCTGGCTGCTTGTCAGCCTGGCCCCCAGCCTGGTGACTGTTAATGCCCCCAGTCACATTCGCAGCGTCAATGCCCTGGTGGTGGTGAGTATATTCCCAGCCCTATTTATTCACAATTTCCTTGAGTTATCCACAGATTTCCCCCAGTTATCCACAAAATTGGTAAAAGTGGTCTTGACAATCCTGGCATTTACGTTCTTTTTACGCTACGGTGTCAGAACGGTCTATTTGCTTTTTAACGTCTGGCCGGTGGGGGGTGATGTGCCTTTTGTCTGGCAATCGGCTTTTGCCGAAGTAGCAACATACCTGGATGCCTCAGAGGCCACGGCCGTGGCCCTGGCCGGTTGGTCGCCAGAGACAATGGACAGCCCCAGCATGACCCTTTTGCGCCAGCACAATGACACGCCTATCAGCCATTTTCAGCCGCAAGAGGGTACGCTTATCATCCCTCCCAGTAAAAGGATCCTACGGCCGTCTGATTTGCCGCTAGACGCTTATTGGGAAGCTCAATTATCTGTTTGGGGCGCTGAAGTTATAGAAAGCCGCCGTATGACACAATACACCCTCCCTTCTATGCCGGCTGTCACCCCTCACTTTCCGGTCAACGCCCTGTTTGGCAGGGAACTCCTTTTCCTGGGCTATGACCTGGATACACACCTTATCACCTATTGGCAGGTTACGGCCGTGCCCACCAGTGCCCGCCGCCTCTTTATTCACACCCTGGATGCCCACGGCAACCAACTGGCCGATGCCTACGCTTTTGATACGGCCGATCCCCAATCACTCTGGTTTCCGCACTGGCAGCCGGGTGACCTCATCCTACAAAAGCATGAGATACCCATGCCTCTGGCAGACGTGGCCCACATTCGCCTGGGCTGGTTTGATCCGTATACCTGCGACCCTGGTCCCTGCCAGAACATACCCACCGGTGCCGATGAGCCCTTTCTTTTGTTATCAGTAAACGATAAGCGGTAAGCGGCGGCGTTCTTAGCCGCTTACCACTTACCGGCTACGGTGTTAACCGTTTCTGATCCCGTGGAAACAACGTGGCCAGACGCACGTTGGGCAGCCCCAGCAGCTGCATTAACAGCCGCTCCAGACCAATGGCAAAACCACCATGTGGCGGCATGCCATAACGAAACGCTTCCAGGTACGTTTCAAACGGCGCCGCTGGCAGGTTGGCCCTGGCCAGGGCCGCCAGGTAGTCGCCATAAAGGTGCAGCCGCTGCCCTCCAGTGATCAGCTCTGTACCCCGGAACAGCAGGTCAAAGGAATTAGAGTAAGCGGGGTTGGCTGGGTCCGGGTGGGTGTAAAAGGGGCGCTTGACCATCGGGTACCCTGTCACAAATAAAAAGTCGCTGCCATGTTCCTGTTGGGCCCACTCGCCCAGCCACCGTTCATCTTGTGGTGAGAGGTCCGGCTCGCCGCGCACATCCACGCCGTGTTGTTTCAGGATAAGTTCTTGCGCCTCGGCAAAATGAAGATGGGGGATGTTTTCCGGCACGGGCGGCAGATTGGCTTGCAGCAAGGTCAGTTCCGCCTGGTAGTGGGCCGCCAGTTCACTAAAAAGCCCGGCCAATACTGCCCGTACCAGGGCCATGACTGTGAAATGGCTCTCGATAAAGCCAAATTCCACGTCCAGGCTGACGTACTCGTTGATGTGGCGTGTGGTGTCATGTGGTTCGGCGCGAAACACGGGCCCCACCTCAAACACGCGGGCAAACACACCCACCATGATCTGCTTATAAAACTGGGGGCTTTGTGCCAGGTACGCCGGGCGGCCAAAGTAGTTTAATTCAAACACATTTGCCCCACTTTCGGTAGCCGAAGCTACCAGTTTGGGCGTTTGCACTTCTGTGAAGTGGTGGGCCAGCAGCGTCTGCCGGAAGCCGGCCATTGCCCCGGCGGCCAACCGGAAGACAGCCTGTCGCGCCGGGTGGCGGTTGGCCACGACGGCATGGTCTAGCAAAAGCGGCAGCCCAGCCTGGATCTGGCGTTTATTCAACGGCACAGGCCCTGTTTCAGTGATTGGCGTGATCACTTCAATGTGTGGCTGGTGTAGTTCTACACCGCCGGGTGCCTGAGGCGTGGCTATCACTACCCCGGTCAGGGCGATCACCGACTCCAGGCCAAGACCGACCAGGGGTTCCAGGTCGGCCTCGCTTTCAGTGACGGCCTGAATCGCACCCCAGCCATCACGCAAGACAATAAAATTGACGCCGCCGAGCTGGCGCAAGTTGTGCAGCCAGCCGGTCAGGCGTACGGGCTGTCCCACATAGGCAGCCGCTTCGACAGTACGAATGGTGTGCATCTTAAACCTCCAGTCCATAAATTTGTCAACCGTAATCCATCAGCTGCAGACCCTGGTGGGTATAAGCCATACAGCTGGCGTCATACGTGCTGCATCTAAACAAAAGCCCTCGCCCTATTGGAGGACGAGGACTTTACCCCGCGGTGCCACCGCCGTTTATGAGCCATACACCCAGTATCAGTTTTCAGTCATCAGTGTGCAGTGTTCAGTAGGGCCTGACGCCTATAACTGTCTACTGAACACTGGTTACTGACTTCTGCTCACTGGTACCAGGTGGGTATCACTCACCTTAATACGGCTCGTGAGGGGATGTAAAAACAAAAACGCCCGCCCTCATTTGGAGGACGGGCGATAATGGTTATATCACACGTGGTACCACCACCATTTGCCCTGGTAACCCAGGGCCTCACTTAGCTTCACGAGCCTGACGCAGTAACGGGCGCCTCCCGAATTCAGCTACTAAGTGACACTTGCTTTCACCGTTCACTGTTCAGCTCTGGGGTGTCATTGCCTGGGGTCTGGTGATGGCTCTTGCAGCTGGTGTATGATACACCTGGGCCATTCTCTGGGCATCAGACGTTCCGGCAACATGTCCCCTTCATCGCCTTTTTCTATAAATTGTCAGCATAACAAAACTTTGCCATGTGGCGGCCATGATAGCAGAAACATGGGATGGAAGTCAACTTAAGACGATTGCGTATAATTGCAAGCACGTGAGCGAACAAAAGAGATATTTAGTCGGTTCTTCGTCAGGGGTTCTGTTACCTTTGGAGACAGATTGATGAATGATTTGGTAGATAGTGAAAAGAAGTCATGGGCCACGGCCGTACGCACGACGCTGCGGCACACCATTGACACCATAGAACCACCAGACGTGTTGGTATTAGTATTAGTAGCCTTGTTGGTGGGTGTGGGTACCGGCTTCGGAACTGTTGTCTTTGTCAGGCTGCTGGAACAGATTCGCCTGTTGGCGGGGCGTACTCAGGAGGGAGTGGGTGACACTGCCGGTTTGTTACTGGCCATGGGAGTGGCCGGCCTCGTTGTGGGTTACATGGTAAGCCGTTGGGCTCCGGAGGCTAAGGGGCATGGTGTGCCCGAAGTGATGGAAGCGGTGGCTTTGCGTGGCGGCCGTATTCGGGCCAGAGTGGCCGCGGTCAAGGTATTGGCCTCAGCCATTACCATTGGCACCGGTGGTTCGGCCGGGCGTGAAGGACCTATTGTCCAGACCGGTGCGGCCTTGGGGTCCACCATTGGCCAACTGCTGCATTTTTCCGGGGCGCGGGTGCGCACCCTGGTGGCCTGTGGTGCCGCGGCCGGTATTGCCGCTACCTTTAATGCGCCTATCGCCGGGGTGATTTTTGCTCTGGAAGTGATATTGGGCAGCTTCACCGCCCGTTATTTTGGCACTGTAGTGATCAGTGCTGTAGCCGCCGCCATTACGGCGCAGGCGTTGTTAGGGGAAAAACAGGCGTTTGCAGTGCCGGCCTATCCGTTTCAACCCGCCGAAACGCCCGTTTACATCTTACTGGGTATCCTGGCCGCATTGGTGGCGGTGCTGTTTATTCGCACACTTTATTTTGTTGAGGGCATTTTTGACGAATGGCAGCTGTTCCCGGCTTTGAAGACGGCCGTAGGCATGTTGTTGACTGCCGGTGTGGCCCTGCTGCTGCCCGGCGGCGGAAATGTCTTAGGACCGGGGTTAAATTTTATCGGTGAAGCGATTGCCCAGGATTTTTCTATGGCCCTATGGCTCATGGTGGTATTGCTTTTTGCCAAGTTAGCGGCGACTTGTTTTACTTTAGGATCTGGCAACTCTGGGGGGGTGTTTGCGCCCAGCTTGTTTATGGGAGCTGTCTTAGGGGGAATCGTTGGTTCCATAGGGCATGCCCTGTGGCCGGAAGTTGTGGTGAACCCAGGGGCGTATGCCATCGTAGGTATGGCAGCCGTTTTTAGTGGTGCAGCGCGGGCGCCCATCACGGCCGTGCTCATTGTCTTTGAAATGTCCGGCGACTATAAATTGATATTGCCCTTGATGCTTTCCACGGTCATTGCCACTTTTTTGGCCGAGCATCTATTTGCCGAGTCCATTTACACCTACAAACTGCGCTTAAGGGGTATCACCTTACAACGTGGGCGGGACATGGATTTAATGCAAAGCTTGCGTGTGGGCGAAGCGATGACCAAAAACCCACGCCTGGTACACATGAATATGCGGGTAACGCAGTTGGAACTGGTTTTACAACAAACGCACAGCCACAGCTTTCCGGTGGTGGATGATGCCTCTAAGCTGGTGGGCATGGTGAGTATCAGTGATTATGAACGTGCCTTGGAAGCTGGTGATGTAGCAGCCTTACAGGTGAGCGACATCGCCACTATGGGGAACCTGCTGCTGGCCTATGAGGACGAGCCACTGAGTGATGCTGTGCAGCGGCTGGCGCTGCGGGGTGTGAACAAAATGCCGGTAGTGACACACCAACAACCAGACCGGGTGGTGGGGGTCATTCGCCGCGAGGATATTGTAAAGGCTTATAACCTGGCGTTGGCGCGGCGTTCTCGCCGGCAGTTATATGAGGGCGTGGAAAACCTGGAACATGCAGAAGATTTGGAATTTGTGGAGCTGATCATTGAGGCAGATGGTATGGCCGCTAACCATACCCTGGCCGCGGTAGCCCACCATTTACCGACGGAGTGTGTGCTTGTTTCAGTACAACGTGAGCACCAACTCATTATCCCTCATGGAGATACGCTATTTCAGCCAGGGGATGTGGTGAATTGTTTTGTGCGGCGGCGTGACAAAGCACAGTTACGGGCGTGTTTGGTTGGCGAAGCGCCAAAAGTGTTGGCCGATGAAGGGGGAGGTAAATAAAAAACGGCCGTCTCCCAAAGACGGCCGTTCATATTGTTGAACCCATGCCCGATCAAGAGATAGATTTGATGCGCAGCCGAATGTCGCCGCTGGGGGTACGGGCGGTGACAACACGCCCTTTTTTAGCCCCCAAGAGTGCCTGCCCAATGGGAGATTCGTTGGAAATACGGCCGTTGGCCGGGTCTGCTTCATGTGCACCCACGATATAATATTGCTCTTCCTCATCATAGCCATCTTCGACGACAGTAACCACACTGCCTACCCGTACTACGTCTGAAGAACCAGGGTCTGTAATAACTTGCGCCCGACGCAACGAATCTTCCAGGTCTCTAATGCGGCTGGCTACAAAGGCCTGCTCTTCTTTGGCTGAATGATAATCGGCATTTTCCTTCAGATCACCCTGAGCGATGGCCGTCTCCAGTTTTTGCGCCAGTTCTACCTGTTTGTCACCTTTTAGGTAAGCTAGTTCTTCCTTAATTTTCTGTAATCCTTCTTCGGTTAAGTAGACGACATCTTGTTCAATCATGACAAAAATCTCCGCAGATGATGGCTGGCCATTACCCTCCGTTTTGGTATGGTTGCCCGTTTTGTAATCTTACCTTATGGACTTGCGTGCCAATACAGCGTCGCCGCTAGAAGTGTACCACCCCAAAAAATGAAACCAGATAACCCCACTGGCTGCGGGGCGAGATCCCACTGTTTACCTAACAAAAACTAATCGTTGAATGGCCGATAGTATAACCCAGCGCCTATCTTCTGTCTAGCAGGCGTGAACAGGTCGAACAGGTACCTGTTTTCTCCAAAGAGCCGAATTTAACGAAACCTTAATTGTAATAATCCCGTTGCAAAATGCTTTTGAGGAAGAAGACCTGATTGACAAAACCTATGTAACCGCAAAAAAGCACGGGAAAACCGGAGAAAACATTTTGGTGTTTTCTGTACTTTGCATGGTAAATTCTAAGATCAGTTAATCGGGGAAGGGGATTATATAGGTGAAGGAAATAGTTGATGACAGATATGGGAGCTGGCCAATCCAATTGGGAAGTGCTTGATTCAGAGTCTGTATTGGAACATCCATTTGTCTCTATTGCGATGGAAACGGTGCGTTTGCCGGATGGGCAGACGGTTCCGGAGTGGCCCAAAATCTACACGAATGATTATGTTAACGCTTTGATCGTTAATGAAGCCAATGAAGCATTGATTTTAGAAGGTTACAAACATGGCTCCGGGCGTATCGCCTGGCAAACCATGGGGGGGTATATCGAATCAGAAGAAGATCCCCTCACGGCCGTACAGCGGGAATTGATCGAAGAAACCGGGTACCATGCCGATGAATGGTATTATCTGGGGAGCTATATTGTAGACCCGAACCGACATGTTGGCGTAGGTCACTTCTTTTGCGCCCAGAAAGCCCGCCTGATCACAAGCCCTAACCACAATGACCTGGAAGGGTTTAAGCTGAAGTGGGTGCCACTGCTGGATTTGCGATATGCGTTGTTAGACGGCCGTATCGCTGCCCTCAGCCACGCTATTACTGTCTCGCTCTCGCTTTTGACCATTCTTAAGTAAGGTAAAAGCAGAAAAGTCCCCAGGTTTTGTTTGCTCCTCCCCTAGCTTCTTTATATACTTCCCCCTTGTAAAGAATACTATGAATCTGCACATATGCCTGGGAAGATGATTTATGCCTTTTCAACCGGACTACCCCGTCCCTGACGATCGTTTGCCTTATACAGAACATGCCCGGAACGGCGGGGAAAACGGCCGTGTGGGCATTCTGATGCTGCACGGCTTTATGGGCAGCCCGCTTAGCTCGCACCCTATGGCCTGTTACCTGGCCGAACATGGGGTTACCGTCCATTGCCCGCTGCTGCCAGGGCATGGTCATTGGCCAGATAAGTTAAAAGGCTTTACCCGCCATGATTGGATCAACGCCGCCGAAGAAGGCTTGGCGCACATTCGCACCTTATGTGACCAGGTTTTTCTGATGGGCCATTCCATGGGCACCGTTTTGTGTGCGCGGTTGGCGCTGCAAAATCCGGATATACTTGGTATGATTATGTTAACCCCAGTATACGAGTCGCCCGACAGCCGCCTGAGCCTGATGAAAGTGCTGCGTCCCTTTATGACCTGGTTTTACCCAGCCAACTTACCCAGCCGCAGTCTGAAGCGATTGGTGCGTGAGCGGGTGCAAGACTTTTACCCAGACCTGGACGTAGATGACCCAGAGGTGCAAAAGCGCATCCCCGAAATGACCCGCCTGCCGGTGGCCTCGCTGGTGGAGATGTTAAAGATGATAACCTACGGCCGTACCCTCTTCCCTAAACTCACCATCCCCACCCTCATCTTTCACGGCGGTCATGACCCGGCCTTAAAATCTGGCAGCGTGGAAAGATTGTATGCGGTATTGCCCGGACCAGATAAGCGCATTAAACAATTCCCTGACGCCGGCCATGAACTAATGCGTCCCTTTGATCCGGTACATGAAATTGTGTGGAAGATGGCTTTTGACTTTGTTTACGAGCGCTCGGCGCTGCGTCAGCCGGCCACCTGATGACCATTTTCATCACCTGATGATCATGTACCCGGTTCGCACAAAAAGCACAAGCTTATGTGCCGATTTTCGGCGATCATGGCAGTGGTTACGTGCCGCACATGCGCTAAAATGGAGCCGGATACAAAGGTTAGGTTGCCCCGTAGCCCGTTAAGTTACCAAACGCAAACTCCCCTCAACCCAACTTGACGGGAGTTTTTTATTTGTTTTCAGAGAAATGAATGGTTGAGGAGAACCTTATGCCTGAAACCCATACAGCCGTGGCTGCCTACCGCATTGAAGTCCGGCCACGCCGCCCACAGAGCAGTGCCAAACTTGTCAGAACGGCACACCAGCTTGGCCTGACGGCCGTGACTGCCTGTTACCCCAGCCGCCTCTACTTCATTCAGGGAGCATTCACCGCTGCTGAAGCCACACGCATCGCCCACGACATTTTGGCTGATCCGGTGACTGAGCGTGTGGTCATGGGTGATCACCATAGGGTGCCCACTGCCCCATCCCCCCTCACCATTGAAGTCACGCTGCTGCCTGGTGTTACCGACCCGCCGGCCGAAAACCTGATCCGTGCGGCCCACCTGGTGGGTGTGGCCGGGGTTAAACGGGCCGCCACCGGCCTGCGCTACGACCTTGAAGGCGATATCGACGATGATGCGGCACACCGTCTGGCTGTAGAGGTGCTGGCCAACCCCATCATTCAGCGCTATGCCATCGGCCAGGCCATTACTCCCCCCTTTGTCGCCTATCAGGCAGCCGATGACACCGTTGATCTGATTGACCTGCGTGAAGCAGATGATGACGAGCTGCAGCACATAAGCCAGGCGCGCCGCCTCTCTATGAACCTGGCCGAAATGCAGACCATTCAGGCTTATTATCGCCAGGAGGGACGGCCGGCCACTGAGGTGGAGCTAGAAATGCTGGCGCAAACGTGGAGCGAACATTGTGTGCACAAAACGTTTAAGGCCATCATTGAGTATGAAGGGCCGGAAGGTAAAAAAACTATCAATGGTCTGCTCAATACCTATATCCGGGCGGCCACGGAAAAGCTAAACAAGCCCTGGGTACATTCGGCGTTTGTAGATAACGCGGGCATTATCGCTTTTGACGAGCACTTTGACCTGGCCTTTAAAGTGGAGACACATAACCATCCCTCGGCGCTGGAGCCGTTTGGTGGCGCCAACACCGGGGTGGGGGGCGTGGTGCGAGACGTTCTGGGCGTCAGTGCCCGGCCTATGGCCAATACAGACGTACTCTGCTTTGGCCTGCCAGATACCCCTCACGATGATCTGCCGGTGGGTGTATTACATCCACGGCGTATTGCCGATGGTGTCATTCATGGCATTGAGGATTACGGCAACAAGATGGGTATTCCTACGGTCAATGGCTCTATTCATTACCACCCCGGTTACACGGCCAATCCGCTGGTGTACTGCGGCTGCCTGGGCATACTGCCGCGGGGAGCGCACGTGACAGAGCCACAGCCAGGTGACCTGGTCGTGGCCATCGGCGGCCGTACCGGGCGTGATGGCCTGCGCGGGGCAACCTTTTCTAGCATGGAAATGGATGTAGCCACCAGCGATATTGCCGGCACGGCCGTGCAAATTGGCAACCCCATCATGGAAAAACAGGTGCAGGAGGTCATTGTGCGCGCCCGGGATGAAAAGCTGTATACAGCCATCACCGATTGCGGCGCCGGTGGCTTTTCTTCGGCCATCGGCGAGATGGCGGAAACGTTGGGCGCCGCCATCCAACTACAAAACATCTCTTTGAAGTACCCTGGTTTACGGCCGTGGGAGATGTGGTTAAGCGAAGCTCAGGAGCGCATGGTGCTGGCCGTGCCCCCATCAAACCTGGCCCGGCTGCAAGCCCTTTGCACCGGGCAAGACGTAGAAGCCATTGTGCTGGGGACGTTTACAGGCGACGGCCGTCTCACGATTCGCTATGGCGACAACGTGGTGGCCGGCCTGAGCACACACTTTTTGCATGAGGGCATTCCCACGCGCCATTTACAGGCTGTTTGGAAGCCAGACATCATGGACCCATTGGCGGTAGACCGCCAACCCCTTGACGACAACAGCTTACCGGATACGCTGTTAAAACTGCTGGCCCACCCCACCATTCGCTCTAAAGAAAAGGTCATTCGTCGTTATGACCATGAAGTGCAGGGGGGCACGGCCGTAAAACCGCTCACGGGTATCCATAATCACGGTCCTGCTGACGCTACCGTCCTTATCCCCCAACATGTACAGGCTGCCGGTCCCCCATCACCCGACGTCATAAAAGGGGTGGCTCTGGCTAATGGCATCAACCCCCATTACGCCGCCCTTGACCCGTATCAGATGGCCTGGGCAGCCGTGGATGAGGCATTGCGGAATGTCACGGCCGTGGGCGCTGACCCTGATCAGGTGGCGATTCTGGATAACTTCTGCTGGGGCAACCCCGGCCTGCCAGACCGGCTGGGCGCCCTGGTGCGCTGTGCCCAGGGCTGTTACGACGCGGCCCTGGCCTTTGGCACCCCCTTCATCTCCGGCAAAGACAGCCTGAACAATGAGTACACCGATGCCGACGGCCAGAAACACGCCATCCCTGGCACGCTGCTCATCTCTGCCCTGGGCATTGTGCCGGACGTCAACAAAACGGTGACCATGGATTTAAAACAGGCGGGTAATTTCCTGTTTGTGGTGGGTGACACCCGTGCCGAGATGGGCGGCAGCCACTATACGTTGGTCGGTGACCTGGCCAGCGAAGGCAACAACACTCCACCAGCGCCGGTGAAAGACAGCCTGACCCGTATGCGCCGGCTGCATCAGGCCATGCAGGCCGGGCTGGTGCAGGCGTGCCACGACTGTGCGGAAGGGGGCATAGCTGTGGCCCTGGCAGAGATGTGCATTGCTGGCGGGGTGGGCCTGGAAGTGCAGCTGATGAGAATCCCGCGTGATTACCACGCCAACTATGCCCGTGACGAGGTTATCTTCTTTGCCGAATCGTTGAGCCGCTTTCTGGTGGAAGTGCGGCCGGAAGACGAAGCGGCGTTCCGGGCCATCCTGGATGACGTTCCCCATGAATGCATTGGTGTGGTGGGGGGTGACAGATTGGTGGTCAACGGCCGTACGGGCGACGCCCTTCTTTCCCTTACCGTGGTCGAGATGGAGCAGGCCTGGCGAGGGACGGTAAGCAGCAGCCAGGCATCGGGTAACGGCCATCAACCATCGGTCGCTGGTAAACAGCCTGCCGATTACCGGCCGCGAATGCCCACTTACCAACCCAAGGTTCTTATTCTGCATGCCAACGGCAGCAACCGTGACCATGACGCGGCACTGGCCTGCCAGCTGGCAGGCGGGGCGCCAGAGATCGTGCATATGAACCAGCTTCTGGCCGGGGAACGGCAGCTAGCCGACTATCACATGCTGGTGATCCCTGGCGGCTTTTCCTATGGTGATGACCTGGGGGCCGGCGTGCTGTGGGCATTGGACTTGCACTATGCGTTGGGGGAAGCATTAGCGGCGTTTGTTCAGGACGGCCGTCCTGTCTTAGGCATCTGTAACGGCTTCCAGACATTGGTCAAAGCCGGGCTATTGCCCGGTTGGGCCACCGATGCCGCCCCCGCCTCACGCCCGGTCACGCTCACGTTTAACCGCTCTGATCAGTTTGAGTGCCGGTGGGTCTATTTGCAGCCCAACCCCCACAGTCCCAGCCTTTTTACGCAAGGGTTAGATAGCCCCATTTACTGCCCGGTAGCCCACGGTGAAGGCCGCCTGGCAGTAGCGGATGAGGCGGTGGCGCGTTCCCTTCAAGCGCAAAACCTCATTCCCCTGACGTATGCCGCCATGCCACATGCGCCTGCCGAAACCCGTGAACCGATGACAGACCACGACACAGAGGTTACTGCGGTCGCCAGCGGGCCAGAGAGCCATTACCCGGCCAACCCCAACGGGTCTGTTCTGAATATTGCCGCTTTGTGTAACCCGGCCGGTAACGTCTTGGGGTTGATGCCGCACCCAGAAAACCACATTTTCCCCTGGCAGCATCCTCGTGCCCACCGCCACGAACGAGGTATGTCAGGGTTGTCTTTGTTTGTGAACGGGATCAAACAGGCGTAAATGTGTCATCATGACGCGTTTGCGCCTGACTATGGTGACTATGATGCTCACGCATGAAGCTTTATTAGCCGCGATACCTACCGTATTACAAGAGACCGATTTCCCTGAATTGGGGGAAAAGTATGAAGGGAAGGTGCGCGACGTGTACGTGCAAGACGGCCGTCGCTTTCTTATTACCACTGATCGCGTCTCGGCCTTTGACCGGGTCTTGGGTCTCATTCCGTATAAGGGACAGGTGTTGAACCAGCTCAGCGCCTGGTGGTTTGCCCAAACGGCCAGCATTGCCCGCAACCATGTCATCAGCGTGCCTGACCCCAATGTAACCATTGCGCACGAGGCAAAACCGCTGCCGGTGGAGATAGTCGTACGAGGGTATATCACTGGCGTCACCAAGACATCGTTGTGGTATTTGTATGCTCAGGGAGAGCGACGGCCGTATGGCTTTACGCTCCCTGATGGCCTGCAAAAGAATGACCCCCTGCCCGAACCACTCATTACCCCTACCACCAAAGCAGAAAAGGGCGGCCATGATCTACCCTTGACCCGCGCAGACATTTTAGGGCAGAAGTTATTGCCGCGGGCATTGTGGTTGGACATTGAGGAAACGGCCGTGGCCCTTTTTAAGTATGGGCAGGCCGTGGCGGCTAAAGCCGGGCTGATCCTGGTAGACACCAAATACGAAATGGGGTTGGTAGAGGGCAAACTGACGCTTATTGATGAAATGCATACCCCTGATTCCAGTCGCTACTGGCTGGCCGAAACCTATAGACCCGGCCAGGGTACCAAACCCATCAGCTCTGAAGAAGAGCCGGAAAACTTCGATAAAGAATTTATGCGTAAATGGTATGCTGCCCAGGGCTACCGCGGCGACGGGGCGCCCCCGGCCATGCCCCCTGATTTTGTTGCCCACATTGCCGCCCGTTACATTGCCGCGTATGAAAAGCTTACCGGGCAACCATTCCTACCCGGTGAACAGCCGGCCGTTGAACGGATCGCCCGACATTTAAAAAAGGATTGATAGAGAGCAGGGAAGAGAGATAGAGAGGTTGTGAACTTCCCCATCTCCTCTCTCACACCACAGGAGGACCCACATGAACCGCCATTTAGACGGCTGGCACAGCCCCAGCCTGGATAGACATATGGAGATCGTTACCTACGGTCATTATGGCTTTCCCCTACTGCTGTTTCCCACAGCCGCCGCCGATTACCTGGAATATGAGCGTTTCTTGGTGATTGATGTGCTGGCTGACGCTATCAACGGCGGTAAGGTTAAGGTCTTTTCTATTAACAGCATCAACCGCGAAGCATGGCTCAACCCCCAGGTGCCGGCGCGTTACATGGGGATACGGCAGCAGCAGTATAATGCGTACATTTGCCACGAGGTGGTGCCCTATATCTGGCATAGCTGCCAGGGACAAATTGGCATTATCACGTCCGGAGCCAGTTTGGGCGCTTTTCATGCCGCCAACCAACTCTTTCGCCGCCCAGACTTGTTTGCTGGTATGATTGCCATGAGCGGTTCTTATGACATTCGTGGTTACTACAAACAGGATTACTACGATGAAAACGTTTATTTTAACAACCCGGTGGATTATCTGCCTGCCCTGAACGATGACCATTACCTGCCGCTGTTACGGCAAAAGCAGCACATTCACATTGTCACCGGGCAGGGCAGCTATGAAAACCCGGATGCTTCCCAGCGGCTGGCCGGTATTCTGGCGGCCAAAGGCATCCCCCATGAATTGGATATCTGGGGGTATGACATGCCCCATGATTGGCCCACCTGGCGCGACATGCTTAAGTATTACGTGGAAGCAAAGTTTTAGGTAAACCGCACAAAGTTTTCGCAAATCCGGCGTTACAGTTCTGTGCGGTTTCCTTGAGGAATCGGCAATGCCTAAAGCGATTTTATTTCTGAAGTATTATTGCCAATTACCAGAGAACGGTTATGAATGATCAAATACTTGTTGGGGTCATTATGGGCAGTACGTCTGATTGGGAGACGATGGCCGCGGCCACGGCCGTGTTGGATGATTTTGGGGTCCCTTATGAAGCCAAGGTCGTGTCCGCGCACCGCACGCCGCAGTGGATGGCCGCGTACGCGGAAACGGCCGAAGCTCGTGGTTTACAGGTGATCATTGCTGGCGCAGGTGGGGCGGCCCATTTGCCGGGTATGGTAGCGGCGCAAACCATCGTGCCGGTGTTGGGGGTGCCAGTGTCCAGTCGGGCGCTCAACGGCCTGGACTCGCTGCTCTCTATTGTGCAGATGCCGGGCGGTGTGCCCGTAGGTACATTGGCTATCGGGCAGGCCGGGGCCAAAAATGCGGCGCTGCTGGCCGTTGCCATTTTGGGCAATCAATTTCCGGAATTGCGCCACAAGCTGCACCAATTTCGCCAAGAACAGACAGAGAAGGTATTGGCAGATACTTTGCCACCAGTGTAGATCCACGGCCGTGGTCTTCACCCGTAACCAGACCACCCGCTCATCTGAGCGTTATTAACAGACACATTGTAGGCAGGTAGTTCATGATAGCACTCCATATAGGTATTATTGTTTTGTGTGTGATAGCCCTGGCTTATGGGGCCAATTTACTGGTCGAATCGGCGGCCCGCATGGCCCGCAGAATTGGGGTTTCAGAGCTGGTGATTGGTCTGACCATTGTGGCCATTGGTACGTCGGCGCCGGAATTTGCTGTGACCATTGCCGCTGCCCTGCAAGGGGAATCTGATATTTCCGTAGGTAATGTGGTTGGTTCTAACATTTTTAACCTGGGGTTTATCTTAGGCAGTGTCGTCGCCATTCGTGCCATTTCTACGTCCCCCAAGGTGGTTTACCGGGATGGCATGATGCTCATTGGGGCTACCTTGCTGCTGCTCTTTTTTATGCGTGATCTCTATTTGCAGCCCTATGAGGGCGCTGTTTTGCTGCTGAGTCTGGTCATTTACCTGGCGTATCTGGCCAGCCAACGTGAAGCGCCTACGGACGAAATTCCCGAGGGGGAGTTCCAAAAGCGAGACATTGTGTTTTTCCTGGTAGGATTGACGCTGATTCTGGCTGGCGGCCGTTTTTTGGTGGATTCGGCGATAGAGGTGGCGCTTTTTTTTGGATTATCAGAATGGGCTATTGGTGTCACCATCATTGCCGCCGGTACGTCCGCACCGGAATTTGCCACGTCATTGGTAGCGGTGCTGCGCGGTCATGCTGACATCTCTATTGGCAACTTGATCGGCAGTGACTTGTTTAATTTGCTGGGCGTTTTAGGGCTGGCCGGGGTGATACAAATCGAGCCGATGATCATTGACCCGGCCGGCTTGAGCAGCCTGCTGTTACTCAGCGGCATGGTGATTTTTGTGGTGATTCTGATGCGCAGTGGCTGGCGGCTGGCACGCTGGGAAGGTGCGTTATTATTGGCGATCAATCTATTTCGCTGGTATCTGGATCTTACCTCTCAATAGTGGCACAGATGAGAAAGCATAACAAGTGGGTTGCAGAGGCAAATGGTTGGTGTTATGGGTATGGCTGACGTAATCCTTCCTGGTTCAACCATCGGTGTGTTGGGCAGCGGGCAGTTGGGCCGCATGCTGGCCCTGGCGGCACGGCCGTTGGGCTACCACATTCACGTCTTCTCGCCCGAGCAAGGCACACCTACAGGGCAGATCGCAGATGTAGAAGTGTGCGCCGCCTACGAAGATTTGGATGCGGTGCGAGCGTTTGCCCGCGAGGTAGATGTGGTAACGTATGAGTTCGAAAACGTGCCAGCCCTGACGGCGGCTGCCTGCCAGGAGTTTGCCCCACTCCGGCCAGGGCCGCAGGCCTTACACATCTCCCAAAACCGACTGCGTGAAAAGGCGTTTTTTGCCGCGAACAGCCTGCCAACCACCCCCTTTGCCGCGGTACATTCGCTGGCTGATTTGCAAGCCGGGCTGGCGCAGATCGGCTGCCCGGCCGTGTTAAAAACGGCCGTCTCTGGTTATGATGGCAAGGGACAAATTAAACTTATGCACCCGCACGAAGCGGCGGCCGCCTGGCAGGCTGTGGACCAGGTGCCATGTGTTTTGGAAGGCTGGGTGACGTTTGAACGTGAACTGTCGGTGGTGGGTGCCCGGGGGATCGACGGCCGTTTTGCCCATTATGGTGTTATCGAAAACAGCCATCACCACCATATTTTGGATGTATCCAAAGCCCCGGCAGGCGTGCCGCCCGGGGTGGCCCAAGATGCCATAGAGATGGCCCACGCTGTGTTGGCTGCCCTGGACGTGGTGGGCGTTTTGTGTGTGGAATTTTTCCTGACGGCTGAAGGTCAACTGCTGCTCAACGAAATTGCCCCTCGCCCGCATAACTCCGGCCATCTGACCATTGAAGCCTGTGTTACCAGCCAGTTTGAACAACAGCTGCGGGCGGTGTGTGGCTTGCCATTAGGCAGCCCAATGTACCGGCAGCCGGCAGCCATGGCAAATTTGTTGGGGGATTTGTGGTTTTCTACCCACCAAGCTGCAGAGGGGCTACATGCAGAAGCCAGAAAGCAAGCACCAGAATGGACGGCCGTACTAGGGATTCCCAACTTAAAAGTACATTTGTACGGCAAGCGAGAAGCACGTCCTGGACGTAAAATGGGACATATGACGGCTTTAGCTGATACTATAGAGGAAGCCGAGAAAATTGTGAGACAGGCCAGAAGAGTGTTGACAGATTAGAGAGTAAAGAGTGGAGAGCAGGGACCACTGGCATCCAACCTCCATTCTCTATTTTGGGAGAGACGTAATGGATCATTTGGACTTCCATGACCACGACAAATTCCACGACGAATGTGGCATTTTTGGCATCTATGCCCCCAACCGTGACGTAGCCCGGCTGACATTTTTTAGCCTCTATGCCCTGCAGCATCGGGGGCAGGAAAGTGCGGGCATCGCCACCTGTGACGGCCATGCCGCGTTCAGCCACAAAGGCATGGGGCTGGTGTCACAGGTGTTTAATGAGGAGAATTTACGGCCGTTGCAGGGTCACCTGGCGATTGGGCAAAACCGGTACTCTACCACGGGCGGCTCCCATTTACGCAATGCCCAGCCTTACCTGATAGAAACCATTTATGGCCCATTGGGTGTGGCCCACAACGGCAACCTGACCAACGCCCTTCATCTGCGTTATCAATTGCTCAAACGAGGTGTGGGCCTTTCCTCCACCAGCGACAGTGAAATCATCACCCAGATACTGGCCGCGCCCGCCGACGTATGGGCGACCGAACGCAATAACCTGAACGGCCAGGAACAAGACCGCTGGATTGCCCGGCTGCGGGCCCTGATGCAGACAGCGGAAGGGGCCTACTCACTGACACTGCTCACCCGTGAGGCAGTGTATGCGGTGCGGGATCCCCTGGGGTTACGGCCGTTGTGCCTGGGACAGCTGCAAGGTGGTGGTTATGTTGTCGCTTCTGAATCATGTGCCCTGGGCACCATTGGCGCTGAATATCTGCGTGAAATTATGCCTGGTGAAATCCTGCGTCTGGACAAAGAAGGGGTTACCTCCTTTACTGGTTATAAAGCGCAAAAGCGGGCATTGTGCATCTTTGAATACGTTTATTTCGCCCGGCCCGACTCCATCTTTGAAGGCCAGGTCATCCATGAAGTACGGCAGCGCTTGGGGCGGATGCTGGCCCGTGAGGCCCCCGCCGATGCCGACGTGGTGGTAGGGGTGCCAGACTCGGCTACCCCCGCAGCCATCGGCTACAGCCTGGAATCGGGGCTGGTGTTTACCGAAGGGTTAACCAAAAATCGGTATATCGGCCGTACCTTCATCCAACCGGATGATCAGCTTCGCAAAGAAGGGGTGCGTATTAAGTATAATCCGCTGGAAGCCAACCTGAAGGGCAAGCGGGTGGTGCTGATTGATGACTCTATTGTGCGCGGCAATACCGCCGGGCCGCTGGTGCAGCTGATCCGTGATGGCGGTGCCAAGGAGGTCCACGTGCGTGTCTCCTCGCCGCCGGTGGCCAACCCTTGTTTTATGGGTATTGATATGGCCACAAAAAAGGAGCTCATTGGAGCCCATGCAGACGTGGAAACCATTCGCCAGCGCATCGGTGCCGACAGCCTGGCTTACCTGAGTCTGGAAGGGATGATGGATGCAGTAAAAGCCGGCATTCGCCAACAAACCGGCCACTGTGCCGCCTGTTTCTCTGGTGACTATCCCATTCCCATCCCCGAATGGCTCTTTAGCGATGAACGGGATCAGGAAAAGTTGATTTTCGAGGAGGCGTGGGGTTAGGTAATCGGCAACAATAGGGCGTGCCCGAATGGGCGCGATTGACATGGCCTCACCTTCGGTAAAACAGGCAGTTGTTTTAGACGGCCCCTAGTATCAGTTTTCAGTAATCAGTGTACAGTTTTCAGTGCTGGCCTATCTCTGGAAATAGTCTACTGAAACCTGCTAAATACTGGCCAGGAATAGATTATGAACCAGTTGTCACTGCTTTTAGTAGGTAGTGGGGGACGGGAGCATGCGCTGGCGTGGAAGCTGGCGCAGTCGCCGCTGGTTGAGAGGATATTTGTAGCCCCAGGGAATGCGGGCACGGCCGTCCTGGCTGAAAATGTGCCCATCGGCGAAAATGATACTGCCGGGCTGATCGCTTTTGCCCGTGAGAAGGCCATTGGGCTGACCGTGGTGGGTCCGGAAGCGCCGCTGGCTGCCGGTATTGTGGATAGATTTACGGCCGCCGGCTTGCCGGTTTTTGGTCCTACCCAGGCGGCGGCGCAGTTGGAGTCATCCAAAGCATTTGCCAAAGCGTTTATGCAGGAGATGAATATCCCTACGGCTCGTGCGGCCGTCTTCACCGATTATCAGGAAGCTCAAGCTTACCTGGCGCATGCGCCAGGTCCGGTGGTCATCAAGGCCAGCGGGCTGGCCGCCGGTAAAGGGGTCATCGTCTGTGATGACACTGCCCAGGCGGCGGCGGCGCTGCAGCAGATGCTGCTGGACCGCGCTTTTGGTGCGGCCAGCGACGAAGTGCTGATTGAAGAACGCATGTTTGGGCCGGAGCTGTCTTTACTGGTGCTGACAGATGGGGTCACGGCCGTGCCGCTGCCCCCTGCCCGCGACCATAAACGTGCCTATGATCATGACAAAGGCCCCAACACCGGTGGCATGGGCGCTTATGCGCCGCCGCCCGACGTGACCCCCGCGCTTGTGGACAAGATCATGGCCACTATCATTCAGCCCACCATTCAAGGCATGGCGCAGCGGGGCACACCTTATGTGGGTGTGCTGTACGCCGGGTTGATGCTTACCAGCGATGGACCCAAAGTGGTGGAGTTTAACTGCCGCTTCGGTGACCCGGAAACACAGGTGGTGCTGCCGCTGCTGGCTGGCGACCTGGCGGCGATCATGCTGGCTTGTATCCAGGGACAATTGTCGCCGGAGATGGTACAAACCCATGCCGGAGCCTGTGCGGCGGTGGTGATGGCTTCTGCTGGTTACCCAGGTAGTTACCCTACAGGGGTGCCTATTACTGGCCTGAATGATGTCCCGTCAGATATGATAGTGTTTCAGGCGGGCACGGCCGTGCAGGATCACCAGACCGTTACCAGCGGCGGCCGAGTGCTGGCCGTGAGTGCCCGCGGTGATGATCTGGCTACGGCCGTGGCCCGGGCTTATGATGGTGTGACCCACATCCGTTTTGCCGGGGCACACTATCGCACGGACATCGGCAAACCGTTTAGTACACTGTAACGCAAAAATTTACAAGTATGCAGGGGCCACCCTTATGGTCGCCCTGAGTGGGGCAGGTACAAGGCCTGCCTCTACCAAAACGTGGGAAACATCATGCAATCATTGACTCAACACCTAACCACTCTGGTCAGCGATGCCTTTGCGCAAAGCGGATATGACCGCCACTATGGCGAAGTAACGGTCTCCAATCGGCCAGATTTGGGGCATTTTCAATGTAATGGGGCGCTGCCGGCCGCTAAAGCATACGGCCGTCAGTCACGGGAAATTGCCCAACACATTGCAGACAGGTTACAAACACAAGCCATCTTCAAAGAGATTGGCCTGGCCGGGCCAGGTTTCATTAACCTGACGCTCAGCGATAACTTTCTGGCGGAGTTTGTGCAAAAGATGGCAGATGATGAGCGGCTGGGGGTTGGCCCTGTGGGCCAACCCCGGCGAGTATTGGTTGATTATGGTGGCGCCAATGTGGCCAAACCCATGCACGTTGGTCATCTGCGGGCGGGCATTATTGGTGAAAGCCTCAAACGGCTCTTCCGCTTTATGGGCGATCATGTCACCGGTGATGTGCATTTGGGTGATTGGGGCACGCAAATGGGCCAGATCATTGTGGAACTGGCCCAGCGACGGCCAGATTTACCCTATTTTGAGGCCGACTACACCGGGCCCTACCCGCAAGAATCCCCTATCACGCTGGCAGACTTGGAAGAGATTTACCCGGCAGCCAGCCAGCAGGCCAAAAGCGACCCGGCCTATGCGGAAGCTGCGCGGCAAGCGACGGCCGAACTGCAAAACGGCCGTCCTGGCTACCGCGCGCTCTGGCAGCATTTTCGCAATATTTCTGTCGCTGGTTTGAAAGAAGATTACGACAAACTCAACATTCATTTTGACTTGTGGCTGGGCGAGAGCGACGTACAGGAGCTCCTTGACCCTATGATCGCCCGCCTGCAAGCACAGGGGTACGCTACGGAAAGTGACGGAGCCCTCATCATGGATATTTCTGAGCCGGATGATAAGAAGCCCATGCCCCCGCTTATGCTGCGTAAGTCAGACGGGGCCGTGCTTTATGGCACCACAGACCTGGCCACCATTGAGATGCGCGTGCAAGAGCTAGCCGCTGAACTGCTGCTTTACGTGGTAGACCATCGTCAGCGGCAGCACTTTGAGCAAGTATTCCGCGCCGCCTACAAAAGCGGTATCGCGCCCGCTCAGGTAGGCCTGGAACATAACTATTTCGGCACGATGAATGGCAAAGACGGCAAGCCGTTTAAAACGCGTGCCGGCGGTGTCATGAAGCTAAAAGACCTGATCGAACTGGTAGAGGCGGCGGCCCTGGCCCGTATGGCAGAAAGCCACGTGGCTGAGGGTTACGACGACGCTGAACGGCAAGAAATTGCCCGTATGGTGGGGTTGGCGGCGCTGAAATATGCTGATCTGATGAACCAGCGTTCCAAAGATTATATCTTTGACCTGGATCGTTTTTCGTCGTTTGAGGGGCGTACCGGCCCTTACCTGTTATACACGGCCGTGCGGGCTCACTCTATTTTGCAAAAGGCGGCCGAACAAGGGCTGGCCCCCGGCCCCATACGGCCGCCCACCATGGCCGCCGAACGCCTGGTCATGTTGCAGATCACGCAGCTGCCAGATGCCCTGCACATGGCTTATGAGACACGCATGCCCAACCATCTGGCCGATTATGTGTATACACTGGCCAATGAATTTAACCGCTTCTACAACACCTGTCACATTTTGCGTGAGGAAGATGCCGGTGTGCAGGCTTCCTGGCTGGCACTGACGCAGCTCTTCCGGCGGGTAATGGAACAGGCGCTTACCTTGTTAGGCATAGAAATCCCAGAACGCATGTGATGTGCGTTAACGGCGACCAGACTATTTATTTTAGGAAAGGCACCATGACACAAAAGAGCGCATACGCCCAGGCAGGGGTAGATATTGCCGCCGGCAGCCGAGCCACCCGGTTAATGAAAGCGGCCGTGCAGGCCACCTATGGCCCAGAAGTGTTGTCTGATGTGGGGTCATTTGGCGGGTTGTTTGACATATCGTCTTTGAAGGGGATGTTACAACCGGTGCTGGTAGCCTCTACCGATGGCGTGGGCACCAAGACAAAAGTGGCGGCGGCCATGAACCGTTGGGATACCATCGGCCATGATATTGTCAACCACTGCGTGAACGATATTGTGGTGCAGGGGGCACGGCCGTTGTTTTTCCTTGATTACGTCGCTTCCTCTAAACTAGACCCAGATCAGATCGCCACGATTGTCGGCGGCATTGCGCTGGCGTGCAGTGCCGCCGGCTGTGCCCTGTTGGGCGGTGAAACGGCGGAGATGCCCGGCGTTTATGCCCCTGGTGAGATAGACCTGGTTGGTACCGTAGTGGGGGTGGTGGACAGGGCAAAAGTAATTGACGGCCGTCGTATCCAAGCTGGCGATGTCATCATTGGCCTGCCTTCAAGCGGGCTGCACACCAATGGTTACACGCTGGCCCGGGCCGCGCTGGCCGGTTTGGATTGGGTTAAAAAACATTCGGCGCTGGAAGCCGCCATTGGTGAATCGCTCCTGACGCCGCACCGCAGCTACCTGCCTGAGGTGCAAAAGTTGTGGCGAGCAAACATAGACATTCATGGCCTGGCGCACATTACCGGCGGCGGCCTCATAGACAATCCACCGCGCATCTTTCCGGATGGGTTGGGGGCCACCATCTGGCAGGATTCATGGCCCATACCCCCTATCTTTGCGCTCATTCAGGAAACCGGTAGGATTGCCAACGAAGAAATGGTTCACGTCTTTAACATGGGGTTGGGCATGCTCATCATCGTACCAGCCGCGGCCGCGGCCGCGGCCCTGGCTGTGCTGGGAGAAGCCAATGCCTATCAGGTGGGGGAAATAATGGCTGGCCTGGATGGTGTCATTATCCGTCATTCTTAAATTATTGTAACCCGTTATCTCGGCATTCTGGCTGGAGAGTGCGGATCACCTGTCAGGAGAAACTATTGTCATCCAAACCCCGTTTAATCGTCTTCATCTCCGGCTCTGGCAGCAATTTGCAGGCCATTATAGATGCTATCAATAGTGGGCACCTGGCCGCCGAAATTATTCTTGTTGTTTCCAACCGTAAGGCGGCTCAGGGGTTGGTACGTGCCGCTGAACATGGTATTCCCACCCTCTATCACCCCCTCAGGCCCTACCGGGAGGCAGGACAGGGCCGGGCGGCCTATGAATCCGATCTGGCGCAAAAGATACGGCCGTTTGGCCCAGACCTTGTGGTGTTGGCCGGCTGGATGCACATTTTGGGCGCCGATTTTCTCAGGCAGTTTCCCCAAAAAGTGATCAATCTGCATCCGGCCTTGCCAGGGCAGTTTGCCGGCACGCAGGCCATTGAACGGGCCTTTGCCGCCTACCAACGTGGTGAGATCACCCACAGCGGCTGCATGGTGCACCTGGCCGTGCCTGAAGTAGACGCGGGCCCCGTGATTGCCCAGGCTGAAGTGCCCATTTACCCCGAAGATACCCTGGATGACTTTGCCGCCCGTTTGCACGCTGCCGAGCACGAAACGATTGTGACCGCCATCCATCGTTTTCTTCACTTGCCCTAAATACGATACCGCTTACCAAGAGGTAGATCCTTCCAGGCGTAATGCCAAAGATCCCCGTATGCATGGCGCCTGCAGGCGGTTTTGTTTTCTTTTTGCGATAACGAAGGGAGCAAACTATAATCAGACCACTTTTACCAAATTTTACCTTGAGGTAGGAGACTCAAAAAGGAGAGAGTAGAACATGCGCAAATCAATTTTATGGTTAACCCTGTTGTTAATGTTAGCAATGCTCTTTGCTGCCTGTAGTTCATCAGGTGGCGGTGAAGAGCCGGCTGCTGACGAAGGTACCACAGAACAGGAGAACTCAACCGAAGAAGTCATGGAAGAAGAGCCAGAAGAAGTCATGGAAGAAGAAACAGATGCTGGTTGTGCCAGCCCCGATGTTTTTTGTGTGGGTCTGGTGACAGACGTGGGTGAAGTCGATGATAAGTCCTTCAACCAGTCTGCCTGGGAAGGCGTACAGCGAGCCGAAGCTGAGTTAGGCGCCACGATTGACTTTATTGAAACCCAGGATGCTAAGGATTACGCCAACAATATTGGCCTGTTCGCCAATAATGGCTATGACGTGATTGTGACCGTTGGGTTTGCTTTGGGCGAGGCCACAGCCGAAGCGGCTGCCCAATACCCCAACATCATGTTTATTGGCGTAGACCAGTTCCAGGGTGAAACGATTCCCAATGTCGCTGGCCTTATCTTCAGCGAAGATAAATCGGGTTTCCTGGCCGGGGCGTTGGCAGCCATGCTGAGCGAATCTGGCACAGTAGCGGCCGTTTTGGGCACGGACCTGGTACCCCCGGTTGTGGCCTTCAAAGAAGGGTATGAGAATGGGGCCCGTTACATCAACCCAGATATTACCCTAA
>WYBM01000071.1 GCA_011525915.1 Ardenticatenaceae bacterium
AGAGCCAGGGGCTGGAGCCACTGCCTCTCAGTGGGCAGGATGCGACAGCCGCAGGCATCCAGAACATCCTGGCTGGCTGGCAGACGATGACGGTGTACAAACCGATTAAGCTAGAGGCTGAAGCGGCGGCCGCGGCGGCCATTGCCCTGCTGAATGGCGAAGATGTAGCCTCCCTGACCAGCGACACTATCAACAACGGGACCAATGACATCCCGTTCATGAAGCTGACACCGATAGCGGTGACCAAGGAGAACATTGCCGAGACGGTGATTGCCGACGGTTTCCGCACCTGGGAAGAAGTTTGTGTCGGTGAGTTTGCGCAGTATTGTGAAGCCATGGCTGAAGGCGAAGAAATGGCTGAAGGCGAAATGATGGAAGGCTGCAATGTTGATCTCACTGGCGAAACGATCACCCTGCATCAGCAGGCTGGCCGTGAAGGCCCCATTGCCGCCATTTTAGGTGAAGCCTTTGCCTATGCTACAGAAGATGCTCTGACAGCCATCAACGCTAGCGGTGGTGTGTGTGGGGCAGAGTTGGAAGTTGTGTTTAACGAAACCAACTACGACGTTGAACAGGAAGTGGCCGTTTACGAACAAACTCGCGGCGACGCCATTCTCATTTTTACATATGGCAGCGGTGCTACAGTAGCGCTGGCGCAGCGTCTTAACGAAGACAAGATTTTGTCGTTTGCGGCCGGGGTGAACGGCCCGGCTATTTACGTACCGCGCAACGGGTACACTGTTGCTGACATACCTATCTACTCTGACCAGTTTGCCGGTTTTCTGAGCTGGCTGCATGATAACTGGGCCGATGTGAAGCCGGAATCGGCTGGTGACGATATTGTGGTGGGTGTTATTGGTTGGGCAAATGCCTATGGCGCGGGCGCCACGACCGAAGAGGCCCTGGCTTATGCCGAAGAATTGGGCATTACGGTATTGCCCTTAGAGGAACAACCAGTGGCCCCAGACGCAGATGTATCTGGCCAGATTCAGAATATGCTGGTTAATGGTGCAAACGTCATTTACAATCAGAATCTCTCCTTCAGCGTGGCCCAAGTGATTGGCACGGTGCGTGCTGCAGGTGTCTGGGATAATGTCATTGTGGGTGGTGTAAGCTGGTCATTTAACAGTGATGTCTTAAACTTCCTGGGTCAAAATGCCGCCCTGGCCGATGGGTATTATGGCGTGGTGCCCCATTTGACCTGGGCTGACACCGATGCGGACATTATTCAGGAAGCGATGGCCGCGTTTGAGGCAGGCGAGTACCCGGAAACGGAACGCACCAATACCTATCTGCTGACCTATGCCACGTTTTTTGCCGTGCGCGACATCATTCAACATGCCATCTCTGAGTATGGTTTCGAGAATCTCAGTGGTGAGACGCTGTTGCAGGCTGCCAACGATATTGGCGTGGTAGATGCACGCGGTCTGTTCCAGTTTGATCTCAGCGGTGAAAACCGGGCACCCAATAAGGCCCAGATTCGCCAATGGCAGTTACAAGAAGATGGTACCATGATGGATGTACCGATGACAGACTTCTTTGAATTACCAGACACACGGCCGCCGGCCAATTAGTAAATAGTGATTTGTTATATGTAGGGGCGTGTCATAGCGCGCCCCTACATCTAAAACCTGATGCTAAAAGTCAACAACGTTGAAGTGGTCTACAGTGATGTGGTATTGGTTTTGCGCAGTGTCTCATTGGAGGTGCCCGATGGGCAGATTGTCTCTTTGTTAGGGGCGAATGGCGCGGGCAAGTCTACCACATTGAAGGCAATTTCTGGCTTGTTGCATGCACAGCAAGGCGAGGTGACGCGGGGTTCCATTGAGTTTCAGGGACAACAGATCGACCAATTGCTGCCCGAGGAAATTGTAAAGCTGGGGATTGTGCAGGTATTGGAAGGACGGCCGTTGTTCCGCCATCTCACTGTGGAAGAAAACTTGATGACGGGTGCCTTGTCCCGCCGGGTATCTGGTCATGATCTCAAGCAAGATATTGAGCAGGTGTACCATTATTTCCCTCGCTTAAAGGAGTTTCGTCACCGCACCAGCGGCTATTTGTCTGGTGGTGAACAACAAATGATTGTTATTGGCCGGGCATTGATGGCCCGACCCAAACTAATGTTATTGGATGAGCCTTCTTTGGGCCTGGCGCCCATGCTGGTGCAAAATATCTTTGAAATTATTCGCCAGATAAACAGAGAATCTGGCGTGGCCATATTGTTAGTAGAGCAAAATGCGAATGTGGCGCTGCACACGGCTGAATACGCCTACGTCATGGAAAACGGCCGTATTGTGCTGGATGGCAGCGCCGAACAGCTTAGAAGTAATGCCGATATTAAAGAGTTCTACCTGGGGTTAACGGCCGTGGGCAAGCGCAAATCGTACCGTGATGTTAAACATTATAAGCGGCGCAAGCGGTGGCTGGGGTAATAGGTAAGCTGGCGAACACCAGGTGCAAACGTTTGTCTTAGATGCTGGTTCTAAAACCACCAGTAATGGCAGAAACATACATGAGTAAATTGGATAAACAGTTACAAGAATTGATAACCTATGCCTATGAACATGCTGAGGCCGTCAGACAGCGCTTTGATGCGGTCGGGCTTACGCCTGACGACATTCAGAGCGTCGCTGACCTGGTTAAAATCCCCGTATTACCCAAGGATCAGGTCATCCACTTGCAGCAGACCGATCCCCCTTTTGGTAATATGTTGGGTGTGCCTCGTGAACAGGTGACCCACATCTTCTTTTCCCCTGGCCCTATTTACGAACCTGCCCCCGATCCTCAGGCCGCTTCCTGGGCAGTCGCTGGGGAAGCACTGGCTCAAAGTGGCTTTAAGCCTGGCGAAATTGTACTCAACAGCTTTTCTTACCATCTGGTTCCTGCCGGCCTTCTGTTTGATGGTGCCTTAACGCGCCTGGGCTGTACCGTGGTGCCTGGCGGGGTTGGGAACAGCGATTTGCAGATCAAAATGATCAGAGATATGCAAATTAGGGGCTATGTGGGCACGCCCAGCTTTTTATTGACTTTGTTAGAAAAGGCCAAAGAACAAGGGCTGCAACTCCCCATTGATCATGCCATTGTTTCTGCTGAACCCCTGCTGCCGCCGATGCGAGCCGCCATTGAAGCGTTTGGCGTGAAGATTAGCAACACGTATGGCACTGCCGATTTTGGCCTTATTGCCCTGAACAGTGATCCGGGATTACCCTTCCGGCTTTTTGCCGAACCTATTGTGGAAGTGTTAGACTTGGAGACGGGCCAGCCGGTAGGGCCTGGCGAAGCAGGCGAGATTGTAGCCACTAACTTCAACCGGGTCTACCCTCTCATCCGCCTGGGTACGGGGGATATGGCCATCAATGTAGACCCCAACCCGGGAAGCAGTGCTCAAACAGAACGTGGTCTTATCCTGATAGGCCGCTCCGGCGATGCGGTGAAGGTGCGTGGCATGTTTGTACATCCCAACCAGCTTGCGCTTGCTGCCCGACAGGTGCCCGGGGTGCTGAAAGTGCAAGGAGTAGTGACACAGCCAGATAACCAGGATTATTTTGTATTAAAAGCGGAAGTAGAAAATGGGGTGAATGGCACGGCCGTGACTGCCCAGTTAAAAGAGTTGGCACGTAATCTTTGCCGCGTGCGGGTAGACGTCGTGGAAATTGTGGCGCCGGGGTCGTTGAGTGCGGATGCGCCGGGGATGATAGACGACCGTGATTGGGGAACAGCCCGGCCATAACCAGAGCCATGATGAATGCCTGATTCCCAAAACGTAAAACGCCCCACGTTTTACGTTTTGCGCTTTCTAGGAGCAGTTGCATGAGCAAAACGATCATCACCGCCGCCCTGACCGGCGTCCTGGCAAATCGGCAGCAGTCGCCCTATATTCCTTACACACCCGCGGAAATTGGCGAGGAGGCGCAGCGTAGTGTAGCCGCCGGGGCCAGCATCGTTCATATTCATGCCCGGCAGGACAACGGCCTGCCCGCGTTTGACGTGGAAACGTATGCCCGTATTGATGAGGAAGTAAAAAAACGCTGCCCAGACGTGATCATCAATTACTCCACCGGGGCCATTGATATTGACCGCGAAACCCGCATTCACCACATTCGGGCCCTAAAACCAGACATGGCGGCCCTTAATATGGGGTCCATGAATTACGCCATCTACTCGCGTAAAACCAAATCGTTTTACCACGATCGCATCTTTGCCAACCCTTTCCAGGACATTCAATTTTTCCTGGAAGTGATGAACGAAGCTGGTACCCGCCCGGAGATGGAGTGTTTTGACACCGGGCACATCAACAATAGCTACCCACTGATAGATATGGGCATTTTGCGCCCTCCGTTCCAGTTCAGCCTGATCATGGGAGTGTTGGGGGGCATTCCAGCCACAACAAAAAATTTGCTGCACCAGGCTGAACAGGTGCCGTCAGGGGCCCATTGGCAGGTGATTGGCATTGGCCGCCACCAATGGCGGTTGGCGGCGGCAGCCATTACCCTGGGAGGCAACATACGTGTGGGGTTGGAAGATAACCTCTACCTGCCCAATGGCGAACTGGCAACTTCAAATGGGGCCTGTGTGGCCACGGCCGTGGACCTGGTGCGTTTGGTAGGCGGCGAAGTAGCTACCATTGCCGAAGCCCGAAGCATCTTGCAACTCTCCCCAGCCTGAAAAACGCGGCGCTACTTACCCGTCATGGCCGGCTTTGTCTGCTGCTGCTGTTGTTTGCCTTTTTGGCCGGCGCCGTTGGTCGGCGTCGCGTGAAGCTTGCTCAGGCTCTTGTGCCGGGCGGCCCACAACCCTACCAGCCCCAGGCGTAGTTCATATTGTGCTGTAGCCCCATCACGCACTTCCCCCATGATTTCACGTTCCACCAGGGCATTAAGAGCGGCCGTGACTTCTGTGGGGTGCAGGTGGATGCCATAAGGAGCTAAAAATTGCCCAAATGCTTCGGGGTGAAAAGGATGATTACGGTCAGACATGTGAGCCACGGCCGTTAAAATGGCCCGCTCGGTGTATGATGATCGCTGCCACAGGTAGGCAAAATGCACTTCGCCCAGCGTGAGCATTTCATCCAGGGCAGCATTGACGTCAGAAATAGTCACATACCCCTTGCGCTGGTTGTTGGCTTGCTGCACAAGGGTATAACATACCAGCTGCAAGAAGTAAGGATGCCCCGCCGTTACCCGTAAAATCTTATCCATTGCCAGGTCATCATACACCAGATGGGGGGCTACCGGTTCCGTTATTAGCCGGGTGGCCGATTCTTCGCGCAAATAAGTGATGCGCTGGTAAAGGGCAATATTAAACATCACTGACCAATAATCGGCGCTCATCTCTTCCAGGCGACGTGTGCCCACAAAGACAAAGCTCAGGCCATCACCGTGCTGCATCAAATGGCGCAAAAAGTTAAAAAACGTCGGTGGTAAAATGCCATCATCTACCAGATGCTCAAAAACCTCAAATTCATCAAATACCAACAGCAGGGTGGTGTCTGACGGTAATGTGGCCCGTGCCGCCGGCAAAAAGTGGCGCTGGAACTGGCCGGCCGGGTCAGCTTCCCAGGCTGCCATAGCCGGCACATCCAGGGTAATCTGGCGGGTCGCCAGTGCATCGGCAATGAGCCAGGCCCAATCGTGGAAGAGGGCCGCCATGCCCGGTATGACCCCCAACGACTGGCAGTCAATGTACACGGGCAGCAGGTGATCAGGCAGGTGCTGCTCTAGGTTGAGCAGCGCACTGGTTTTGCCGGTGCGGCGCTGGCCAATGAGGATGAGTACGTTACGTTGTGTCCAGTTTCCGGCATTTTCATTGATGAAGTTAAAAAGCCACTCACGACCGTAAAACACGGTGCTGTTCTGGCGCAGCGGTGTCCCTGGCCGGTACGGGTTGGGAATGGGCGTAAAATCACGCTGTGGTGGTAACACATGAACCTGATCGCCAAAAGCCATCACCTTGCCCTCCTGGTTGCGGTCATCAAACGTAACCGTCAGCCCTACGCGGAAGCGGTCGCTCACCAGTGGGCGAATATCAAACACAACCGTGCGCGATTGGCCAGGTGGCAATGACGTAATGGCTTGGAGCGCGCCGTTATTGGCGTAAGCGGGATCATCGGTTAATGCCCCCCGGATGTTGTTGGCGGGGGCACGGCCGTTGTTGGTGATCTCAAACGTTACCTGAGTGGGTTCGCCGGGGATAATGCGCCGTGTTTTGAGGGTAATTATCAATTCTGCCCGGCCTTCCAGTTCCTCTGTTTCGGCACTGACCAGCCCAGCCCAACGGTGAGCTATGGCCAGCGACAGGGGCTTTTCTACGGCCGTGTCATAATCGGGCAAATCCTGGCGTATGCTGTGCAGTTGGGCTGCTGCCTCATGCAAATACAGCAGCCGGTCATCGGGCCGGTCTACCCGTTCGCTGTCCCGAATGGTTGTCAGCGTTGGCAGCAGCGCATACAAAGAAGGCGACCAGTAGCCCCATTTATCTAACGTCTCTAAAGTCTCTTGTAATTGGGGCCATTCCAGGCTCAATTCTGTTAATGTTGGCGCTGCCAGCAGTTCCTGGCCCGTCTTAAAAAGCAGCAGCCAGCGGTCAATGGCCTGCCAGCGTGGCTCATAGTGGGTCGCGCGCTCCAAGGCATTCATAATCAGCGGTACACCTGCTTGGGGCCGGTCAGCCAGCAAAAACAAGCCATCAGCCAGACTGCTCACGGGTTCATCATCGCGTTGCCGGGCCAGGCCAGACAATGTCAACAAAAAGTCTGGGGAGCCATTGGTGCTGATGTAACGATTGTCTAACCGGACCAGCGTTTCGGCCGGCCGTCGGCGTAAGCGCCAGTAAAAGCGGCGCGTCCGCATGACCGATGACTGTATCTGGCGCCCCGTCAAGAAAAGGATGATACTCCCCAGCCCTCCGGCTAACACCAGAATCCAGACGTAATCTTCTGCCAGGGGGGATAGGGTCATGGGAATGGGCCCCGGCGGTGGGTAAATGGTGCCTTCATGAGAGCCATCGGCGTAATGATAGCGGTAATGTACCCCATTGGCGGCGGCCGGCGGATTGGCCACATTCACAAAAACGGGACCGCTGCCGTTGCTCACAATCGATTCTCGATAAGCAGCCCAGGCACCCGTTTCCGGGTCTTGAATCTCCAACCGTACCCGCACTTCATCCCTTTCGGCATCCATGACCAGGACACTAAAACCATATTGCCCCTGGTTAACTTCGGTAGACGGATTGGTTAACAAAGGCGGGCGATTTTCCTGGGCGCTAAAAAGCTGTACCTCGCCGTTTTCAGTGACAACCAACAGGTCTGTGCGGTTATCTTCACCGCGCCGCAGGGCTGTCAGGGCAAACACACCACTGGATAGGTCAAGTTCATCCAGAAACTGCGGCTGAGGTGGGATATTGCTGTAAAGTTTTACAGAGCCGTTATTATCACCGGTGGCAAATTCTGGCAGCCGGTTGCCGTCAAGATCCCCCCAATAGAGAGCCGACAGGTTGGGCATGGCACTTAATGCCCAGAGAATCTCTGGTTTATTATCTTGTACGGACAGGCGCAGCAGTTCACCAGCGTTGGTAGCAATGAGGAAAGATTCGGCTGTGTTGGGGGCAAAGACTTCCTGAACGGGATCATCGGCGCGCACGGCCGTAACGGGCAGTCCTTCGAACGCTAAAGGCCAGAAAGCAAGCTGGCGGCTGCGCCAGTTTAAGCCGTGGGCACTATCGGTCAATGTCAGGATGCGGTTGGCAAATTCTGTGCCTGGTTGGCTAAGGCTGAAGGCTTTTTGCAGGGGCATAGCCTCAAAGGTGGCTGTCAGCCAGGGCGGCCGTTGGGAACCAACGGCCGTGGTGTAAAGATGCCGGGGTGTTGCGGCTACAATCAGCGGCTTACCGTTGGGGCTGTCAATCATCAACAACTGCTGGATCGCCGCATCGGCAGCCTCTGCCTGGGGAATGTGGGTTTGCCAGGTAAGGTTGCCGGAAGTGTCAAAGACCAATATCTGACCGCTGGCGCTGCTCACAACAATTTCCGGGTCGCCAACTTTATTGACGTTAGATATTAACAGATCGGTAATGGGGGCATCCAGTTCCCTCTCCCAAATACGCTCGCCGTTGGTATGACGCAGCTCCACCCAACTTTGGGGCGCTTCTGGATCTTCTATGTCTGGGGTAGTGGCGTTACGGCCGACGACAATGGTGGTGACGGCTTCAGGCAAGCTGGTAAGGTCCACCGCCGCCAGTTGGGTGATGGCACCGCCGGGAGCATGCAGCCACCCTAGCATATTGTCGTTGATCAGGTAGTGCAAACGGCCGTTTTGGGCTCCCAGCAGCAGTTCATCACGACCGTCTTTGTCAAAATCAACGACCAGAACGGCCCCTGGTTCGGCATCCAGCGAATAACTCCAACCGGCGGCCGTTTCACTGGCGCCCAGGCCTAACCCCAGCAGTTCCACTGTGGCGAAGCGCGTCAGCAGCAGTTCGCTATGTTCATCGCGGTTAACGTCCAATAACTGAGTGAGGGCCGCTCCCCCTTCGCCTGCTTCAAAGGTATTCACTTCCAGCCCCACAGCATCAAGCAGCTTTACCTGCTGGTTACCGCCCAGTGTTACATGAGGCCCCAGGACAACGGCCACAGCGGGATGGCGTGGTTGGGGTATATAAGGGATGGTCGATAGGCCAATGACGGGGCGTTCTGCGTCATTGGTGAGGCGGCGCGTCCAGAAGCGACGCCCGCTGTGAGCGTAAGCGACGACCATACTGGTATTGGTACCGGCGATGAGTGACGGGCCTTCCGGGAACTGGGCGACGGCCAGGGCTGTAATGGGCTTATTGAGTGTGCGTGGTGTCCACTGCTTCTGGCGATTGTAATCGAAGAGGGAAATCTCGCCGCGATCTGTGCCCACGGCAATTTGGCGGTCACCATCCGCACCAAAAGGGGGTAAAGCCAGGGCCGTGATATGCCCGGAAAGGGGGATGGGATTTTCCCAAATCTGGCTGCCGCTTTGATCGTATAAAAAGAGTTCACTGAATTTCTTGGTGGGGTTAAACAAACCAAGGATGATCTCATTACGGCCGTCCTGGTTAAGATCGCCGGTCTGTAACCATGGTTGGGTATTTTCATAGACAACATGGTCATTAATGCGGCGCAGCAGGCTGCCTGCGCCATTATAAAGGTGCAGTTGGCCGTTATTAAAAAGGATAAGAATTTCGTCATGGTTGTCACCGGTGGCATCAAAGGGCGCTAACTGGCGCGCTTCCAGATTAAAGCGCGTGTACCAATCATCCAGGGTGCCCTGGCCGGTGATAGCGCCGGCCGGGGGGGGGGCTATGGCCGTTAAGGGCACATGCCATAGGGCTTCACCCTGATCATCTAGCAAAACAAGCTGGGTCCTCGTTACCAGGGCCACCTCCAGAGGTGATTGTGCCGACCCCCGCGCGTTGACAGGAGATAATGCTCGTACCGACTCCCCTGCCAGGTAGCTCCACTCTTCTGAAGCATCATGGGCATTAAGCAGGCTGATCTTACCATTTTCCGCCGCCAATAATAGTTCATCTACCCCATCCTGATTGACGTCGGCAGGCATAACGTGTGTCAGGCGGCGGGCTGCTGAGTAATGCCAATAGGCGTTGTTAGGGGGGGGCTGCGCGTTTAGTGTCGATGCGGTTAGCCCCCCAAAAAATGCCAACAAAAGCAGCTGGCGCACCATCTGTTTTAATAAAGAGAAAGCTGGGGTTTTCATATCCCGTAATCCGCAATCACTTATCCGCAATGGCTCTTTGTCTCGCCTTTGGTAACCGTTACCTTTGGTAACCGTTGCCTTTGGTAACCGTTGCCTTTGGTAACCGTTGCCTTTGGTAACCGTTGCCTTTGGTAACCGTTATTGGTAGCAGGTATTATATCGGTTTACGGTTGATGGTTTATGGCTTACTGATGACCGGCTAATCAGGCGAGCGCAGGGCGTAGCCCACCCCACGTTCGCTGATGATCCAGGAATCATAAGGCGTAATAGCCCGGCGCAGGCGTTTGATCAGCGTCTTTAACCTGTCCGGATCATCTACCAGTACTTCACCCCACACGGCCGTTTCCAGATCATCGCTGTGTACTACCTGGCCTGCGTTTTCACACAGACGCACCAAAATAGCAAACTGTGAGGTTGTCAGGCTAAGTTCGTGGTTTTCAGCCCATACCTGATGCCGCTGCTGATCAATGACAAATGGGCCTGCCTGGATCAACCCGGCCACACTCTGACGGCGGGCAAATCGGCGCAGAACTTCACTAGTATAGCTGTAACCACTGCCTGTGTTTTGCAGCAGGCATTGTTGTTCTAACAGGCGCAATGTATCTACCGGCCCGTTGCTAATGGCCAGGACATATTGCTCCTCAGCGGAGAGATTTTGCCACAAGTAGCTCAGGTGAGATGCGGCCTCCACTTCAATGGGATCATCCAGCGTCGCAAAATCAGAGGGCGTGATCAGCGGCTTGTCTTGGGTCAATGCCTGGTATGCATGATAGCCGGCAATGTGCAGGAAGAACGGATGTGGCCCCATCAGGAACAACAGGTACTCTATGAGTTCGGGTGAGAAGTTGTGTATTCCCTCGGCCAGTCGTTGGGCCAGCATGACGCGGGCTTCATCTTCGCTGAACAGCCCTAGAGGTAGGGTGACAAAAATGTTAAAAAAGGGAGAGCTGAGGATTTCTTCTTCGGCCGTAATGTTAAACAACGGCCGTTGGCTGGCCGTCAGGTAACTCAACCCATATTTGGTTGTCAGGCCCCGTAGGCGCGCAAAAAAGTAAGGGGTCAGTTGGGCGTTGGCGGCTAACAACTCAAATTCATCTAGCAGCACAACCACGGCCGTGCCCGCCCTGCTGATCTGGTGCAGCAGCCGATCAACCGCACGATAGCTGCCGGGTACATCCGTTGGCTGAGTCGGCAGGCCAGCCTCAGCGGCCGTGTCCATCAGGTTGTCAAACAGCGCCTCGTACAACTCCTCAGGCGGTGATTCGCCAAACTCCTGGCAATCAATATGCACAAATAGGGCATGAGGGGGGTCTATCTGCACGGCTTTGCGCACTTCAGGCCGAATCAAGTGCAGCAGCAGCGAACTTTTACCAATCCGGCGAGGCCCGATCAGCGAAACGCTTTGCCCATTACGCAACAGTCCCAAGATCTGGCCGGTCTCGGCTTCGCGGCCACAAAACTGTTCCACCTGCCGAATGGCACCACGATGGTAAAAAGGATTGTCGTTGTTCATAGATTGTAATTTTAGTGGCAGGTTGGTGTAAAGACAAGGTAGCAAAGTGACAGAGTATGCAGATGATCATGGGTGTCCTGGCCAGATGTACGCTAACCACCGGCCATAGCTCCCACCACCCGGAAAGGTTCTATACCCATTGTCACTGCTTCAGGCAGTGGTGTCTCCGGTGGTTCATGGGACCAATCTTGCCCACAAGCGAAGAACCGAATGAACGGCCGTCGCTGTTGTGTCACCTGGTCGCGGATAGTTCCCCGTAACATAGGATACCGGGCTTCCAGGGCATCTAGAACTGCGCCCAGCGTGGGTGGCCCTGCCACCTGGAGCTGGACTTCTCTTTCGACCCCTGCCAGCGTGCGCAGATGATGTGGCAGCACTACGTGAATCATGGCAGGGTCTGGACCTCAACAGACAGCACAGCTGGAAGATCGCGCACAATGGGCGCCCAAGTGTCGCCAGCATCGGTTGAAGCATATACCTGCCCACCGGTAGTACCCAGGTACACCCCGCACGAATCGAGCGAATCAACAGCCAGGGCGCTCCGCAACACATTAACATAACAATTACTTTGCGGCAGCCCTTTGGTGAGCGCTTCCCACTCGTTCCCACCTGTCCGGCTGCGGTACACGCGCAGCTTTCCATCGGGCGGGTAATGCTCTGAGTCGCTTTTGATCGGCACCACATAGATGGTTTCTGGCTCATGTGCATGAACGGCAATAGGAAATCCGAAGTCGCTTGGCAAGTTGCCGCTGATCTCATGCCAGGAACCACCCGCATCATCACTACGCATCACATCCCAATGCTTTTGCATAAACAACACGCCGGGGCGCGCGGGGTGCATGGCGATGCTGTGCACACAATGACCTACTTCTGCTTTAGGGTCAGGCAGTTCATACGGAGATTGCAGGCCGTGGTTGATGGGCCGCCAGGTGGCACCGCCGTCATCGGTGCGGAACGCCCCCGCCGCCGAAATGGCGATGAAGATGCGGTTGGGCTTGCCTGGATCCAAAACGATGGTGTGCAGGCACATCCCCCCGGCGCCGGGCTGCCACAGATGCCCCTTGGCGCTGCGCAGCCCTGGAAACTCTTGCCATGTCTGCCCACCGTCGTTGGAACGGAAGAGAGCGGCATCTTCTGCTCCGGCGTAAACCACGTCCGGATCAGTGTATGATGGCTGTAGAAGCCAGACACGTTTAAACTCCCAGGGGTGCTGTGTGCCGTCGTACCATTGATGTGTGCCGGGGACGCCGTCATAAGTAAACGTATTACCTACCGGTTCCCATGTTTTGCCGCCGTCGTTAGAACGTTGGATCAACTGCCCAAACCAGCCCGTGGATTGTGACGCATACAGCCGATCTGGATCAGCAGGAGACCCATTGAGGTGATAAATCTCCCACCCGGCAAAATGAGGACCGCTAATATCCCACTGTTCACGCCTGGTGTCTGACGTCAGGATAAACGCGCCCTTGCGCGTGCCAACCAACACTCTTACACCGCTCATAATTTTCTCCTTGTTGAATCTGGTGGTCCATGGTACGTTGTCTGTGTGGGGCCTGCCCAAAACCATTAGCTGCCATCAAACATTAACTATGGCTTCAGGGTACACAACGCCTGCCGAATCTCGCCCAGGTGATAGGCCGTGTGCACAATGGTAGCCATGACGCCGCCGATCTGCGCGGCGCTTGTCCATTCGTTGGTATCGTTGATAAGCGCCTTAATACGATTATAGCTCTCCCGTAGAGAACCCTTGATCTCCCCCCATTCCTCAGGTGTTACCGCGCCTGTCTCTTGCCATATCTTTTCCCAATCTTGCCGTTCAAATTGTTGTGTGCGCACACTCTTCTCCAACACATCAAGATAAAAAGCCACATGTTTTACCTGCGCCGCCAGCGTGGCGCATTTGCCACCTACAGGTACTGACGCTTCCGCTGCCGAAAGGGTGGCTAATGTTTCAAACATAGACGTTCCTTTATCAAGGAAGTAGCCATGCACATTATCAAACGTTTCATCAAGCAGGCCATAAAGCGCCTGGGTAAAATATTTGTTGTTTATTTGAGAGGGCATGGGTCTCCTTTAAACATAACCTTCTGGAGGCTCCCATGATCAAGGTCATCTAGGATAAAATCTCCAGGAGGTTGGCTTTCTTTCATTCATATTGGTGCAGATGGTGTTGTTTCTTCTATACCAATTTGTGTGCAAAATTACACCAAACTTTAGAACATTTGTTCTTTGTTGTCAATGCCTGTTTGTACCAAGCATTGTTTCAGGATAGGGCGGCAGCGCTTAAGAGCGTCTCTCTTTAGCCGTGGGTCTGTTTCAGGTATTGGTAGAGCACCGCCAGCACGGTGGCTGGCTCGGCGTCACGCTCTTTGTTGTAACTGCGGGTGGCCCGGCTGCGGCTGAGGTATAGGTGGCGTTTGGCGCGGGTAATGCCCACGTAAAGCAGGCGCAGTCGTTCGCTGATGATGTCTATGTGCGCAGATTCAGTGGCGGTACGGCCGTCATAAATGCCGGCATCCCCGGCCATGAGGTAACGTAATTGGGCCACCGCTTCTGCGGTGGGGTCACCCCCTAACAGGTCACTGACGCCCATAAAGTAAGCATCCAGGCTGCCGGGAATCCAGCCGCCGTCTATGCCTACCAGGAACACCGCGTCCCACTCCAGCCCTTTGGCGCTGTGCTGGGTGCTGAGGGTGATGCGCCCTGGCTGTGGTTCGTAGCCAAAATCGGCGGGGCCGGTAATGGGGAAAGCGCGCCGCCCGGAAACGACACCTTCCAGCTCGGCGGCCAGTTCCGGCAGGCGTAAGTCGGGTTGGGCGTCACGCCAGCGGCGCAGCAAGGTGGCGATCTGGTAGGCAATGGCCAGGTCGCCTTCGTGAATGTCACCCCAGGCAAACAACTCATCCCCCAGGGCCAGCGCCAGGTCATCAATGGGCAACGGCCGTAACGCAAACAGCTGCGCCAGGAAGGCGGCAAAACGGGCCATGGCCACGATATCTTCAGCAGTGGCCACCCCGGCCGGCAGGGCTGCTTCCAGGTCGCCATCGGCCCAGGGGAACAGCAGCCGTTCTGGCTGATGGACACTTTTGAGCAGCGTGTGAAAGTGTTCTTTGTTTTCTTCGGGCAGCAAGGCGGCAGGGTGCCCCAGCGCGTAGAGGCTGGCGTGGGCGTTCACCATGGCGCGGGTATCCAACGGATCGGCCAATATCGCCAGGATAGCGTGCATGGCGGCGGCAATTTCCCGCTCACGGGTGCCGCCGCGCAGCAGATTGTCATAGTTGGCGTCCAGTTCGTCCAGATGCTCAGCCAACTGATAGCCCAGGTTGTTGGTGGGCACCAGGATAGCCACGGTATGTTCTGGGTGTTGGTGAGTGTAAGCCAGCGCTTTTTGGGCTACGCCGGGCAGTTCTTCGTCCTCACGATGGCGGTAGACCGTCAGGCGGATGTCAGCCTGGCTGTCTGGTGGGTTAGGTTGGCCGTCTCCGGGAGGCGTGGGCTCAATGGACTGGCGACGGAAGGTATGACTGCGTACTTCAGGTACAGGGTGTTTGTCAATGACCCAATCCAGCATGGCATTGGCGGCGCCAATGATCAGTGGGGCGCTGCGGCCGCTGTTAGGCAGGGGCAGGGCCCGTACATCATCGCGGTCAATAAAGGCGTTGAAGAAGCGGGGGTGGGCCGCAGTGAAGGTGCTGGTGATCGCCTGGTTGGGGTCGCCCACACGCACCCAGTTGCCGTTTTCCCCGGTTAATTGTGCCAACAGCAATTCTTGCAGCGGGATGCTGTCTTGGGCTTCGTCTTCCAAAACATAGGGCCAGCGGGCGCGCAGTGTCTCTGCCAACCCGGTGCGGTGGTGCACCAGATCAGCTGCCTGCCAGATGAGGTCATCAAAGTCCAGTGCCCCCTGGCGGCTGAGGATGGTCTGGTAACGGCCGTAGATGCCGGCCAGCATGTGCAGCAGAGGGGATTGAGAGATTAAAGAGCGATTGTTGACGGTTGGCGCTGAGGGCAGGGCCCCACTTTCTAATTTCTCTAACATGGCTTCGGGCCGGTAGCGCTCATTTTTAGCGGTGCTAATAAAGCTTTGGGCCATACGGGTGGTTTCATCGCGCCAGCGGGCGCGCGTTTGCGGGCTGTCATCGGGCAGGAAGACACGCCAATGGTCAGGGTATTGGTCAATCCATTGTTCAATGGCCTGGTTCAGGAAGTGGCGTGCCTGGGCATCTCCGGCGACTGTCAGGCCTACATCGCTGCCGAATTCGCTGTTGGCGGTTTTGACGATGTCGTTGGCCAGGCTGTGCAGTGTGCGCACGTCAAAACCCAGCGGCGGCAGCCCCATGGCATCCAAGCGCTGGCGGATGCGGGCGCGGAAGGTATCTACACTGGCATTAAGGTAGGTGACGATGAGGATTTGCTGCCCGGCATGGGGGTTGATACGGCCGTCGGCGATGATTTGCGCCGCCAATAATGAGAGCGTAAACGTCTTCCCGCTGCCTGGTACGGCACTGATGGCCAGACGGCCGTGTTGGTAGGCTAAAATTTTGGCCTGGGACGGCCGTAGCTTTAATTCGCTCATGGTCAAAACACCTGCATCTATTGTAACTGATTGTGCCGGGAAATATAAGCAGATGTGACCCTGGATACGCGCCCTTGGTAGGCAGTACCTACGTGCAGGACCGTTAACCCGTTGGGCGACTGTGGCCAGTATGGCTGCCGTTTTGTTTCCCACATTCCGGGGCCGCTGCGGTGACGGCCGTTGGTTTTGAGGGGAAGTAAAAAAATGTGTAATAATTTGCCTCATTTGTCTGACTTACAAATGAACATACAGCTCATTTTCTGACAGGAACAAAAAGATATGCACCAATCCTATCTATCAGAACCCTCCAATTTGTACCAGGCGCTGGAAAAAGAACGGCCGCGCCTCGTTCGACTTTGCACCAACTGGTTGGGCGATTCTGCGGCGGCGGAAGACGTGGTTCAGGAAACGCTGCTGGAAGCCTGGCGTAAAATCGAACACCTGCGTGATCCCCAGGCATTCCGCGGCTGGCTTGCTGGCATTGCCCGCAATATGAGCCGGCGGCAGTGGCAGCAGCAAGGGCGCGATCTATCACTCATGCAGACGACGTTGCCAACGGCCGACATTCTGGCCGTTGTTCCTTCTTCCTTTGATTTTGAGGTGGCGCTGGATCGTGCCGACCTGGCGCGCTTGCTGGAACAGGCGCTGGCCCTCTTGCCGCCCGAAACCCGGACCATCCTGGTGCAAAAATACATTGAAGACGCCTCGCACAGCGCCATCGCTGATCAGCTTGGCATCAGCGAAAATGTGGTGGCCGTGCGGCTGCATCGGGGCAAGCTGGCTTTGCAAAAAGTGTTGGCCAACGAACTGCAAGCCGAAACGGCCACCTTTGGGCTGCTGACGGCCAATGATAGCTGGCAGGAAACCCGCATCTGGTGCACTGCCTGTGGCCAGCGCCGTCTGATGGGTAGATTAAACGAGACGGAATTTGCTCTGCGCTGCCCTGACTGCAACGATGAACCTGGCTCTTTCCACGCCCAAAGTGGTCGTGACTATCCCTTTGATGCCGAGTTCAAAACTTTTCGCCCGGCTTTCAAGCGCTTCTCCGTTCTCATGGATGATCTTTTCCGGACCGCCATCCGGCAGGGCTTTCTTCCATGTGGTAAGTGCGGCCGTTCCCTGCCGCTGCAGCGCACCATCGCCCATTACGCCCCACCCACCGTCCGGGCCATGCGTGGCATGCATGTGTACTGTCACCACTGCCGGGCTGGCTCTTATGAATCGTTAGATGGTTTTGCCTTAAATCTGCCGGAAGGCAGAGCCTTTATCCAGGCTCATCCCCGCATCCGTACCCTGCCCCCACGGGAAATTGATCATAACGGTTTGCCGGCCCTTGTCATTGCCTTTGCCAGCGTGGCAGAAAATGCCACTTATGACGTCATTCTCAAGCGTGATACCTATGAAACCCTTACCACCGTCAGCAGTGATGACTGACCGCACAGCCCACAAAAACGGCCGTCGCGCCATCTACCTCTTATTTGCCGCCAATACCATCTCCCTTATCGGCAACCAGTTAACTCTTATTGCCATTCCCTGGTTCGTATTGGAAACCACCGGCAGCGCCGCCCAAACCGGCCTGACCGCCTTCTTTAACATTCTACCCATTGTCATCGCCAGTTTTTTTGGCGGAACCATGGTAGACCGGCTGGGTTACAAGCGCACCAGCATTGTGGCTGACCTTGCCAGCGGCATCACAGTGATCTTTGTGCCCTTGTTGTTTGGCTTGGGCCTGCTCCCTTTCTGGATGCTGCTGGTCCTGGTATTTCTGAGCGCCCTGCTTGACACACCCGGCGCCACCGCCAGGGCTGCTCTGGTGCCTGAGCTGGCCGCAGCGGCCAATATGCCTCTGGAGCGGGCCAGCGCTTGGCTGCAAATTGTAGAAAGGACCTCCCGTCTGATCGGGGCACCGCTGGCGGGGCTGCTGGTAGCTGTTATGGGCGCGCAAAATGTTTTGTGGCTCGACGCGGCCACCTTTGCCCTATCGGCCGTCATGGTCGCCTTCCTGGTTCCGGCCGCCCATAGGGTCATTCCCCCCAAAAAGAAGCGTTATACCGCCGACCTGGCCGAAGGGCTGCGTTTTCTACGCCAGGATCATCTGCTTCTGATCATTGTTGGCGTCGTGATGGTGACTAACTTTCTCGACGCCGCCATAAGTTCTGTAGTTCTGCCCGTCTATGCCCGTGATGTCTACCATTCGGCCGTTGCTCTGGGCCTCATGTTTGGCCTCTCTGGAGGCGGGGCTGTATTGGGCGCCCTAATGTATGGGATGGTGGGTCACAACTATTCGCGCCGCTGGGTTTTTGTCGGCGCTTTCATCGCCGTCAGCCTGCCCATCTTTGTGCTGGCCGGTTTGCCGCCTCTGCCGGTTGTACTGCTGGCCAAATTTGTCTCTGGCATCGCCGCCGGACCCATCAACCCGATTCTTAGCACGGTTGAATATGAGCGAATCCCGCCTTATATGCGCGGCCGTGTTTTTGGGGCCATCACCGCCGGCGCCTGGATGGCCATGCCTCTGGGCGTGCTGTTAGGCGGCTACGCCATCGAACTGGCCGGGCTGGTGCCCACTCTCCTGGCGGTGGGTAGTTGTTACCTGCTTACCACCCTGAGCCTGACCTTTAACCCCGTGCTCAAACGGATGGATACGGCGGTTGGGGAAACGCTACTGTAATGGGCAATCACAAAATAGGAGTTGCAGAGATACAAAAAATCTGTATCATGTGCGTATTCCTGGCCAGCCAACAACATGAGGAAAAAGTGATGGATTTCCATCACCCCCAAAAAACTGACACAAAGAAATGCAACTAGAATAACACAGGTTGGACAGGTAAAGGGCAGCGACACTCGGACGGTTACTGTCCCCCCGGATGGCATCTGTCTGCCCTCTCCTTATGTTGGTCAAAGCCCGTAAGAGGCCGCTTGCAAAGGCGGTCTTTTCTTTTATAGAGAGACGCTGTAACACAGCGTCTCTCTATGGGACGGGAGGGAAAACAAGGGTAGATGTTTCAACGTAGGGGTCATTAAAATCACCTGGCGTTGCGCCATAGATGTGGGTCCAATACGATTGCCCGCCTGTAACAAGATGGCCTACATATTCCGTCCAACCGGTGCCTTTTTGTGAGCTTCTTAGTACCTGGCAAGACGAATCTAAAAGCGCTATGTCATAGTTCTTATGGGGGGGCACATCTAGTGTTACATATATTTTGGCCACAGAGATTCCCTCTGGAATCTGGATCAAATGCCAATCGTTATCACCACTCATCTCAAGGTCTCCGCTGACCGAATGACCTACAGGATAGACAAAGGTAGCCGGATATTCACAGGCATCATCATCCGGATCCCCTCCCAATCCGGTGCCAAAAACCGAAGCTTCATGATACGTAACATTGTCTGGTTGATCAGGAAGAAAGGTATGGCCAAAATCAATGTTGGGGTTAAAGCCACGAACCCGCACCCAGTAACTTCCTGGTTGGACCCCGATCAGAACACTTTCACCCGCGCCTGTGGGGCCATTAGATGTTTGTAATGGTTGGCATTGGTCATTCCATACTTCTAATTCGTAGTTTTTATCATAAGGGACATCCAAGGTAACATTCATTTCACCGTAATCATGCACATGCAGCAAATGCCAATCCTCGTCGCCGCTAAATTCCAATTTACCATAGATGGAATGGCCTACATCAAACGAAAAAACGGCCGGTTCGCCACAAACATCGTCAGCAGGGTCCCACTCATTCTGATGGAAATTGATGGCCCCATTTAAGCGTTGAATGGAGCCAAAGTCCCTGTAGTAAGTCAAATGATAGGTTGTGTTTGCCTGCGCGGTAAATACACCATAATCTCCAAACTCATCATACGGAGTGCTGAATTTATCGTAACGACGGATATCACACCCGCCCTGAGATGTGCCGATACATAAATATGAATCATCTGCTGCGCAACCTGGATCAACTGCACGACAGATTTCGCTAAACGTCCAGGTAGCTTGCTGTGTAACATTGGGTGTAAAACCATCTTGAAAGCGTGACCCAAACCAGGTTACAAAGGCACAGTCATACCCCTGACTGTATAAACAAAATGGGTGATTATCTTGCGCACTCAGTTTATGTGATGAAAAACTGGCTGCTGCAGACAGAAACGTCATTGCCAAAATGATGCTTATGAAAAACATCGTTACCCTTTTCATGGGCATACCTCCTCGTATGATATGTGTAGGAACAGAGAAGACTGCGTTGCCGAGAATAGAGTTTAAGTTATTCCCCATAGGCAATTATGTGGTTGGGTGGTGTGATTTCGGGGTTTAGGTAAACCGCGAAAAGTTTTCAGATGTAAAAAGAGGCGTTTTCTTGCGGTTTACCCGAGTAATCGGCCGCGATTCGCTCGCTCTTTTTCCAAAAACTTTTTGCCGATTACCTAATGCGCATAGAAGTGATACTATCTGCTACAACCTATCTCTAACTCTAGCCTAATTGGCTGGCACACGGTGTCTAGTGGCAAAAGTCACAACTTTCTTATGATGTCTATCCACGCTGCTTTGTTTGCTGCCTGACGATAAGTGATGCTCAAACTGGGTTGGGCCGCCTGATAACCCTCTTTTCCCTCTATGCTCTCAAAACCTATTCCTCACGAGCGCCCCGAACCTGTCCCCATGCCGGCCTGGGTAAGGGTCTTCCCTGGTTTTTTACATTCGTTGGCTGTAACGGCCGTTCACCCTGCCTGGCGAACGTGGGCGATGCCTGCACTTTAAGCAGCCCTTGAGCAGATTTAAGTACTGCCCTCTGTAACTTTGCCGGCTTTTCGCTAGGATGAAACACAGATCACAACATAGGCCGCTGCCGGTAGGGTGGATCCGCTTTCCCGGCAGCGCAATAAACATACAAGGAGTGTTCCCCATGGCTTTTTCACCTTCATACCAGGCAGAGGCTCTGGCTTTTTTCGCGTTTGTGGCTTTGGGGGCCATTGGTTTTTCTATTGCCTTTATCTGTGAAACGCTGGTCTTGTGGCGAACCGGGTGGAGCCGCTTCCGACCGGCAGTGGCTATCTCTTTTATGATGAATTTGGCGACCTTTTTCATAGGCATAGGCATCTTTGCCTGTTGGATTTTTGTACGCGAGCATCTCCCCTCTGGTGCAGGAATTTTTATAGTACTTGGGCTTACATTTACGGCATTTGACAGTTTAACCATGTTGTTCATAGCCCGGTGTCGGAAGTGGCCGCATGCGCCTTTCACTACCATTGATGTGGCAGTTGGGGCTAATGCTGTGAGCATACTAGTGATGCTTCTCCTTCGCAGCATAGCTGATTAAGAAAATTAGTAGATCTGTGACAAAAGGGAGGAACGCCGGTATGGCAGAACAGGGGCTGGTTCAACCTGAGCGCCGATGAGACCATCATCCGCACGCATGACGGCCGTTTGTTCGGCTACATGCAGGCCGGGCAGGAACTGCGGCTGCTGAAGAAAAGCCAATGGGTGATTCAGCACACGGCCGTGCAGGATGGCAATATGTAAGCGGTGGTGAGTTAGTGTTTTGGTGCTTGTGTGATGGTGTCAGCCGCTGACGGTTACGGCCGTCAGTGGCTTTTTTTGAGGCAACTAAGTCCAGATCACATTGGGGCGCGCCAAGGCAAGATATTGCAAGAACTGCACCAGCGTATTCTGACGCATAAAGTATGAAATGAGTTCGATGATCTTCCGCAGCTTACTTTCCCCGGGGAGATCATCGTAATCAATCCCTAAATCAAAACAGAGGGCGCGAAGCTCATCCAGGTTGAATGCAGCCGCTATCAATTGCCGTAGCCGGGCCTGCTGCGACGTCTTGGGTGACAGAAGTTCCTGACTATTCTCAATTTTTTCATCAGCTGTTACTATCAATTGATCATCACTGTTCTTTTCCAGCAAAACACTGGCTGCATCCATAACTATGTTGTCTACATAAATGGGTGCACCTAATTGCAGTGCCAGACTGATTGCGTCCGACGGGTGTGCGGCAATCTCAAAATCCATACTGCGGCGATATCCAACCAGGCTGGCCTGAAAGAGTTCATTTTCCAAAGCATCAATGATGACATACTCCAGGTCGAGGTCACCAGCGATCAACAGATTGACCATCACATCGGAGGGAAGTGGATGACCAGTGGGGGTATCTTCCAACTGCTTCAAAATGTCAATTGTCTTTTGTGGATCTACCCATACTGGCAGATATTTATTGCCAGTGATCTCCTTGAGAAGGATCAGGTGAAGATTGTTAATGACCGACATTCGCAAAGCATTCACATACACTTGGACGGCTGTTTCCGGCCGTTTCAAAAAATCCCATTCATGGTGCTGGTGAACGCTGGGGCGAGCCGCCGCGTCAAAAATAGGTTTGGTTATTCTCAAATCTTCTTTAGGTCTGGCAGTCATATTATTTTCTCCCTATTGCAGGTACACATGAAGAGAGTACCATACCAGGAAATTGCATGTCAATAAAACATGCTGATAGGGGTGCGGTTAAAAGTTGTGTATAGCCAGACTGATTGCGCTTGTTGGTCTGGAAAGCTCTCTCAAGTCATACACAGAAATTAACCGCACCCTGCTGATAGAAGCGATTTTCCTGGTAGCAAAGTTGTGCATTTTATGCTATTTTAATCGGGCGAGTCCATTCAGCCTTTAGGGGCCGTGTTGCCGGGACAGCACTTTTTATACAATTGATTTGATTAAATTGAGCCACCCACACGGCCGTTACTGGACTCGCACGCTGAGCGCTGCTGGCAGCACCAACCCCTGAGTGGCTCTTTTTATCACTTTACAGTCACTAAAGATTTCGCCAATGACACCACAAGAATTTGCTGCCAAGTGGAGCAAAATCCAGCAGAAAGAAACGGCCGTGGCCACATTATGACGCAAGACGAACTCCTCCACCTCATCGATCAGGCCGCCCGCGAAGGGTGGCGAGAGCGAGGATGGCCGCCTGGCCCTTGATGAGCGCGGCCTGATGCTTAAGCATCAGGCCATCAAAGCCATCGTCCACACTTCCTGTACCACTGGCGAGGGCATTCCGGCACTGCGCCAGGCCATCGAACAAGCGATGGCCAACCTGCCACACCTCAACGACTGGATACCGGTAACCTGGTACACGGTCAAAGACAAACTGACAGACCTGGCCAAAGCGAAAGATTACTTGCCCTACGAAACCTACATTGATCACTGTCTGGCTGAAGGCATTAAACACGAAGCAGCCCAGCGCACGTTGGCTCGTTTCCTGCATGACCTGGGAGCAGTGCTCAACTTCCAGGATGACCGCCGCCTGGCAGGGACACACGTCCTTAACCCGGAGTGGGTGACCAGCGGTATTTATGCCATCATGAATGCGCCTGCTCTGCAGGAGAATGGCTTACTGCGGCTGGGCGACCTGGATGCCATCCTCGACCACGGCCGTTACCCGCTGGAAAAGCATCCCTTCTTGCTGGACATCATGCGCAGGTTCGAACTAGGTGTCCCACTTGGTGATGGCGTCAGGGATGGTGAGCGTTATCTTATCCCCGGCCTGCTGCCAAAAGAGCGTCCTGCTTTTGACTGGCCAGCCACTGCGCCCGTCATGCTGGAGTATCGTTATGCCATCCTGCCGGCGGCCATCCTCTCCCGGCTGATGGTGCGGCTGCACAGCCACACCTGGCAAAACAAACGCTGGCGTAATGGTATTGCCCTGATCCAAGACGACTGCCGTGCCCTGGTCGTGGCCGACGCCACGGCTGGCTATTTGACCGTCGCTCTGGATGGCCCCGCACCCCATCGCCGCCTGCTGAGCATCATCCGCGCTGAATTGGACGAAATCCATACCTCCTTCGCTCGTCTCGAAGCAGAGGAGTGGGTGCCGATGCCAGATCATCCTGGCAAAGCCATTAAATACCGCGCGCTGCTGAACTTGGAAAAACGTGGCCAAGCCACCTATTATGATGCTGACAATGACCTGGAGGTTGATGTATATGCCCTGCTCGATGGCATTGAATCTCCAGACGAGCGGGCAGCGCGTCCTTTACAGCGGCAGTTGGTTGAATACTTCAACAAGGAAGATCTGTACCGGCTCTGCTTCGAGTTGGGTGTAGACCATGAAATGTGGCCTGATGAGGGCAAGCCAGCCCTCGTGCGAAACCTGGTATTGTATTTCCTGCGGCAAGGGTGGCTGACATTATTGCAAGAGAAACTATGGGAGGATAGGCCATTCTTGCGATGATATGATTAAGTTCTCGTCCGGCTAAACCCCATAACCTCCCCTTCTACCCAAAACCCATTCCCCGCGAGCGCCCCGAACCCGTCCCCCATGCTGACAGGGGTAAGGGGCTTCCCGGTTTTTGGCGTTCGTTGGCTGTGCCTGGCCCCTCTCCTGGCTCCGGCGCCGGAGCTATCGCCCCTGAGACGGTGATAGCTGCTCAAGCCGTTACCAACCCTTTTGGGGCTTCTTCGGGGGGATTGCCGCCAGGACATCCGTATCGGCATCTGCAACCCATCACCCTGACTGGTGAATGCGGGCGATGCCCGCGATTTAAGCAGCCGTTGAGTGGATTTAAGTGCTGCCCTCTGTAACTTTGCCGGCTTTTCGCTAGGATGAAACACAGATCACAGCATAAGCCGCTGCCGGTAAGGTGGGTCCACTTTCCCGGCGGCACAATAAACACATAAGGAGCGTTACCCATGGCTTTTTCACCTTCATACCAGTCAGAGGCTCTGGCTTTTTTCGCGTTCGCGGTTTTGGGGGTAATTGGTTTTTCTATAGCCTTTATCTGTGAAACGCTGGTCTTGTGGCGAACCAGGTGGAGCCGCTTCCGACCGGCAGCGGCTATCTCTTTTATGATGAATTTGGCGACCTTCTTCATAGGCATATGCATCGCTGTCATTCTCGTAATCAGTGATGCTTATATCCGTAATGAAGAAGTCTTTCTTACACTCTTGCCTGTATTTATGATATTTGTTGACAGCTTAACCATGTTGTTCATAGCCCGGTTACTGAAGTGGCCGCATACGCCTTCCAATACCGTTGGTATTGCTATCGGGGCTAACGCGGTGAGCATGATAGTGATGCTTTTCTTTCTCAGTATAGGTTATTAAGAAAATCAGTTGATTTGTGACAAAGGGGAAGCGTGCCGGGGAAACATGCCAGGAAAGTCGTGAGACGGACAGTGCCGGAAGCACCTATATCGATGTCACCACCTGGTATTAAACGTGTTGGCTCTGTAGCCGAATGCCCCGTAGGGGAATCGAACCCCTGTTTTAGCCTTGAGAGGGCTACGTCCTGGGCCGCTAGACGAACGGGGCTCACAACCTTGTGGGTTGCTATGCAGGCAGATTCTAGCAAACGGCCGTGCCTCTGTCAAACACCCTGACACCAGTTATCAGAAGTCGGAAGTCAGTAGTCAGTGTTCAGTAGACATTTGCTGGCGTCAGGCCGTACTGAACACTGGCCACTGATGACTGAAAACTGATACTAGCACCAGTGATCAATAGACTGTTCCCGGAGCCAGGCCAGCACTGAACACTGGTCACTGATGACTGAAAACTGATACTAGCCAATCCACTCGTCCCATTGAGACGGGCGCTCTTTTTCCATCGCCCTTAAATAAACGGTCACCTTGCCGTAGAAAATCAATAATGCTTCTTTGTATACCTCCAACTGGATACGTGGCGGCAGTTGGAACCCCGGCCCACGCTCAATCATCTTGTGATCTACCTCTTCGTCAGACAGCGCGGCAACGGCCGTTTTTAGGCGGGTATCCAGTTCCTGAAACCAGGCGGTCAGCCTGGCGACGCTTGTTTCCATAGCCTTCGCGTCAGGATGGCGGTAAGAGAAATCCTGACGAAATGTCATGAAGGATTCTATGTAGGCTGCTTCGACCTCACCCAGTTCCCGGCACAAGGCCCCCAACGAGAGATTTTCGCCTCCGGGCTGAAACGGTAGATCCGCATCGGTCAGGATCTCTAATAACTGTTGGCGCAGGGCCTGATACATCTCAAAAGTGGGATAGTATGTTTCCATTAGTTGATTCATGGTTTTCCTCCAAAAGACGTAGTTTGCCGAGACTACTGCGTAATTATGACATCTACTGTCAGGATTTACGGCCGTTGGTCTCGTCAAACCCCCAGATCTGCTCAATCAGGTATAACGGCCGTCCCTTCACTTCATCATAAATTCGCCCCAGGTATTCACCAATGATGCCCAGGCAGATGAGCTGCACCCCCCCCATGAATAATACTGCTACCAGCGTCGTGGCCTGGCCTAACAGTGGGGTAGACGGCCCAAACAGGCGCAGCAGTATCACGGCCACAATGGCCAGTGCCGCCAGACCGGCCATTAAAAAACCCAGGTACATGGCCAGCTGCAGCGGTAAATAAGAAAAACTGGTGATGGCATCTAGGGCAAAAGGCAGCATCTGTTTGACACTGCTGAATTTTGACTGCCCGGCAAAACGGCTGGCGCGTTCATAGGTTACCCCCGCCTGGCGAAAGCCAACCCAGGGTACCATCCCCCGAATAAAGCGGTTGCGTTCCGGCATGCGCTTTAGGGCGTTGACCACCCGCCGGTCCATCAAACGGAAGTCGCCGGTATCCAGGGGAATATCAATGCGCGTGATGCGGCGAATGAGGCGGTAAAACAGCTTGGCCGTAAACAGTTTAAACCACGTTTCTCCTTCGCGGCTGGTGCGCACGCCATAAACCACGTCATAGCCTTCGCGCCATTTGGCCAGCATATGGGGGTATACCTCTGGTGGGTCTTGCAGGTCAGCGTCTGTCAGGATGACGGCGTCACCAGTGGCAAAGTCCAGCCCGGCGGTGACAGCCACTTGAAAGCCAAAGTTGCGCGAAAAGCTGACGCCTTTGACGTGTGGATCTTGGGCGTGCAGTTGATTAATGACAGCCGCAGAACGGTCACGGCTGCCGTCATTAACCAATACCAATTCCCACGGCTCCCCCAATTCATTCATCACTTGGGCCACACGACGGTGCAGTTCAGGTAAGACGGGTTCTTCATTGTAAACAGGGGCTACAATTGAGATCATGTTGTGTGTCTTAGAGACCAATGGGCAGCGATTGGTTTTTCACCAGGCGCACATCCCCAATACCAGTTATCAGAAGCCCGTCATCCGTTTTCAGCAGACTATGTCTAAAGGTAGGCCTGCACTGAAAACTGTACACTAATGACTGAAAACTGATATTAGCCTCCATGTTCCTCCAGAGCTTTTTTCACGGCCGTTAATTTTGGCAGAATTGTTGGGGCCTGTCCACTGGTTTGCATGGCCGCGCCTACATCTTTTAGGCCGTTACCGGTGACAAGCAGAGCCACGCGGGCGTCAGGACCGATGAGGCCAGTTTGGGCTGCTTTTTGCAGCCCGGCGTAAGTCGCCGCTGCCGCTGGCTCAGCAAAGACACCGCTGCCACGTGCCAGGGCGGGAATAGCCGCCAGAATTTCGGCATCTGTAACGGTGAGGAATGCGCCGTCTGTTTGCTCTATGGCGGCCAGCGCCCTTACACGGTCCCGTGGCAGGCCGGCGCTGATGCTGTCTGCCAGGGTATGGGCGACGATAGGGGGCTTGTGGCGCACATCCTCGCCGTGGCGCCAGGCTGTATACAGGTAAGCAGACCCGGCGGCCTGCACGCCGATCAACTGCGGCATTTCCGCCAGGCGGCCCATGGCGGCCAGATCACGCAGCCCTTTGTGCACGCCGCTGATAATGCAGCCGTCACCAACGGAGACGAAGATGTGGGTAAGCGGCAAACGGGTATCCGTTTGTGGTATCTGGTCATATAGTTCAAAAATCACCGTCTTTTTGCCTTCGGCCATGTACGGATTGTAGGCGGTGTTGCGACAGTACCAGCCAAATTCATGGCTGGCTTCCAGGCAAAGCTCAAAGGCATCATCGTAAGAGCCTTCTACCAGCAGCACTGTGGCGCCGTAGGTCAGCAGTTGGGCAATTTTGGCGACGGGAGCGCTGGCGGGCACAAAGATGACACTTTTGAGGCCCACACTGGCTGCCAGCCCGGCCAGGGCGGCGGCCGCATTGCCGGTGCTGGCCGTTGTCACGATGGGGGCGCCCACTTCTTGGGCTTTCATGATGGCGATGGCACTGGCCCGGTCTTTGAGGGAGGCGGTGGGGTTACGGCCGTCATCTTTTACCCACACCTGTGTTACTCCCGCCGCCTGTGCCAGCCGCGGTGTGTTATAGAGGGGGGTGCCGCCTACCAGCAGCGGCGGCGGCGGGGTTTCCGCAGCCAGGGGCAGCAGCGCACGGTAAGCAAACATGCCAGCCGTCATGTTGGTGGTGGGGTGAACAGGGAATTTGGAGATGGCGGCGTAGTCATATTCTACGTCCAGGATGCCTTCATTGCCATGTTTAGGGCAAACGTACAGCGTGTCATCGGGTGAGTATAGGGTCTGGCATAGAACACAACGCAGACCGGTAACGTGTGGCATGGTCACTCAACCTCCAGGGTTACAATCAGGCCGACATGGTCGGAAGGGTAAAGGGTATCATCATTGGTGGCGGGTTTATCACAGAAGATGGCGGCGTGGTTTATACGGGTAATGGCCGGGGAGACGAAGATATAGTCCAGGCAGCCAGCCCACCCATTGGTAGGGTAAAGGGCAGTGGGGAAGGTGGCCAGAGGTTCACGGCCGTGCCGCAGTTCATAAGCTGAACGGAAGAATTGTTTCAGGTAACGAATGGCCAGACCTTCGGGCACTTCATTAAAATCGCCAGCCACGATCTGATATTTGACCGGGCGTGTGTCCCGCAGCCAGCCCGTGAGTAACATCGCTTGTTCCTGGCGCGCTTCGTGATCATGGGCTACGTGGTGCAAATGGGTGGCCACAAAATCCACCGTTTGGCGGGTAGGCAGTTCGATATTGGCCCGCAGGGCAATACGCCCATAATAGCCAAGATTGACATAATCATGGTAAAGGATAGGCAGGTTGCTGAGGATGCCCACCCCTTCGCCCCGATACTGCCAATGGTGTTTGCGCTTTTGCACCAGTTTGTACGGCCGTTTGCTGGCCGACAGCCGGGCGTTAATCTGGTTGCGAAGCCAACGTCCCTGGCCAATGGAAAAACTAATTTCTTGCAGGCTAATGATGTCTGGCGTGGTGTCTAAAAGTTGGGCTACCAACAAGTGTCGCCGCTGTCGCCAGCGGTCAGCCCGGTGACGCAGGTTGATGGTAGCCACGGTGATCTGAGTCATGAGGAAAGTTTAATCAATGAGCTCACTGAAAAATGCCAGGTAATCGGCAGCACCTAAGGCGATTTTGAAGTTAAATGATGGCTGCCGATACCCTAAGATAGATCAATGTCAGTGCTGCCCGCGCTTACGGCCGTTTGCAAGCTCTGAGTAGCATCGCGCATGACCAGTGTAAACGGCTGGTTTGTGGTCAGGGTAATTTTGTTTTGGTTGCTCATAATGTCCAGTGTACCATCTGGTCCCAATGGATAACGGCGTACACCATAGGGTTGTTCTGTTTGCAAGCGGCGGTCCCAATACACGCGGCGGTGTGGCCAATCGACACTCAGGCCGATCACATCTTCCAGAAGTAAAGCAATGGGTGTAATACACGCATTGAGGCTGTTCTTGCGGGCCTGTTCGCCCGGTGCGGCCGTTTCCGGGGCATAATAATCCCAAAAGTAGCCGGTATCCATATAAACCTGATGCACGTTTTGCAGGTGGTTTACGGCAATAGCGTGGGCCAGGGTGTGCTGCCCCACGTTGCGCAGCCCCTGTAACACCATAAAGTTCATGCAAGGCCAGACACCGCCGCGCCAACGGTTACCTGTGTCTGCGTTATACCCCTCACTATCAGCGGACATGCTGGGGATGCGATGGGCCAGGTTAAAGGCCCAGTTTTCACGCAGGGGCTGAACAAAAGCATTTAACCGTTTTTCGGCCACCATGCCGTTATCCAGCAAGGCCCAATAGGCGCCAATGCTTTTGACACGGCTGAAACGGCCGTCGGGCGAGATATCCTGGTAAAATTGCGCTTCCTCGTGCCACAAACGCCGGTTAATCAATTCTACCAATTGCACATGTTCTTCTTTTAACTGTACAGCCAGTTCGTCTTCACCCAGGTGGGCGGCCATTTGCGCCAGGCAGGTGCAGTTGAGGGCCGCCTGCATGGTGGTGTCTACCCATGTCCAGTGCCGGTGATGGTCACGGCTGTGGGGTACCCGGGGCTGGTTATCCATGTAGCTGCTGAGACCCGTAGCCCAATAGCTGCCATCTGGCCAGGTGCGGTTGTCGCGGTACCAATCATGCAGTGCCAGTAACAGCCAGAAAACCTCAGGAATACGGCGGTCATCACCGCTGAAACGGTAATAGCGCCACTCGGCACAGGCCAGAATGTTGGGGCCGGTGCTGTTGGGGTCAAAAGGATAATGGGCATCTTGCCCGGTGGCCAGGGCAACGCCCCGGCAAATAAAGCCATCATCATGCTGATGGGCGTACAGATTGTTCAGTGTGCCCATAAAGTTAAAGGCGCGACGGCCGTAAAGTCCTGGCTGGCTCAAAACGGCCGCATCCCACATCAGCAAATGAGCCCGATCAGAGGGAGCCACGTAGTTGGTCACAAAACCATTTTCTGCCGTGGGTTGAACCAGATGGGCCCATAACACTTCCCAGGCACGCCAGTACAACGCTGCCCAGGTTGCCTGCTCAGGCAAAACCGGTTCAGGTAACTGTTCCTTGATGGCCTCCAGCGGCGGAATCTCTGAGGAGTGGTTAGGCGGTTGGCCCCGAAACCGGTTGCGGTCAACCAGGGGATGAGGTGGTCGGGCATGTGCTGTGTTCATGATCGTCGCTTTCTCCAGAAGTTTAGCCTAAGGGTAGGTTTGCTCTGTTAACCATAATTCAGCCGTGCCTCCCAACAGTACATTATCCTCATCAAAAGAAATGACGCGCAAATTGTAACGGACGTATACATTTTCCCGCAGCTGCCCCGTCCATACCAGGGAATCTCCCTGGGCGTAGTAAGGCTGCGCGCTCAAGCCAGAAAAACGGGCAAACTGCTGGCTGCCCTGTGTATAGACGCCGCTGTAAACCAACGTAGAAGCGGGCAGGGTTTCGGCTGCAGGTACATTGTAATTTACCAGGATATTGCCGAAATGCACTGCTTCAGAGAGATCTGGTAAAAAGGCAACTTCCAATGGCTGCCACTCTAAAATGGTTAACTCAACGCCGCCTGTAACTGGCAGTGGCCCCAACAAGGTGGTTGTCAGACGCAGGTTGTATTCGGCATAGACACTGGGGGCAATGATGCCCGCCCAGGCAAAAGAATCACCAACCCGCTTGACAGCTTCCAAACCACCAATGCGCACCCGGTAAGTATCACCTTCCTGGCCGATGTATTGTAAGGGCGCGCCGGGGACATGATCGCCAGGATTTAACGAGACGGTATACGCCGGTGGAATGATGGTATAGGTGAGGAAGTCCCCAGGGGTGAAGGGGGCCGGTGTGGGTGTGGCGCTGGGAAACCCAGGCACACCACAAGCCAATGCTGTTAGCAGCAGCATGACGGTCAATGTAATGAATCCGTGGGTTCCTTTTGGCATAGCCGGCACTTGGTATCACGGTATCGGTAATCGGTGGTTCGTTGACCAATTACCGATACCCTTTCACTGCTCTTGAATGGTGATGGTCACTATCTTATCACCCTCAAGGGCCGCCGGGTCTTGAGGATCACGAGGGGTGATGGCTTCCACCGCCTCCATGCCCTCAATCACACGGCCGAAGATAGCATGACGGCCGTCCAGGTGTGCGGCCGGCGCATAGGTGATAAAAAATTGGCTGCCGCCACTGTTTGGCCCGGCATTAGCCATAGAGACAATGCCTGGCCCATCATGTGACAACGTAGGGTCAAATTCGTCGGGAATCGTATACCCTGGGCCTCCCATTCCCAGACCGGTGGGGTCGCCTGTTTGGGCCATGAAGCCAGGAATAACCCGGTGGAAAGTGACACCATCATACCAACCTTCACTGGCCAAAAAGACAAAGTTGTTCACTGTCTGGGGCGCAGATTGGGGTAATAATTCAATGACGATGTCGCTGCCATTTTCCATGTGGATGGTGGCGATGTATGTTTTGTCCAGGTCAATGGTCATGGGTGGCGGGTTTTCATATTGGCGTTCGGCCAGGCCAGCCAGGTTAATTTGGGCCTGAACATACCCTTCCCAAAGGGCATACTCGTTGGGCACACCAGGCAGCAGTTCACCGTCTAGAATAACGCTGGGGGTACCGGGCATGCTCAGGCCAATGGCTTCCTGTTCAGAAGCAGCCACGTAGCCAGCATAAGCGCCATTGTCCAGGTCGGCGGCGAATTGGTCAACATTTAACCCCATGTCATCGGCCATATCTATGAGAAAATCATGCAAGGCAGCCTGATCTAATTTGCTCCATGCAGACTGGCTGGCAAATAAAGCATCATGAAATTCCCAGAATTTGCCCTGTGCGCCAGCCGCTTCTGAAGCTTCGGCTGTCTTCTGGGCGTTGGCGTGAATATCGTTTAAGGGAAAGTGGCGGTAAACCACACGAACTTGATCGGGATAGGCGTCTACCAGACGCGCCAAGGTGGGAGAAAGCACCCCACACCCCGGTCATTGAAAGTCGCCATACTCGATGATGGAAACGAGCGGCTCCGCTGCGCCTTTGGCCCAGTCGGTTTCCCGAATTTCGGCGGCTTCAATGACGGTGCCAGCTACAGGATAGTGAACGATAGGGCCGGCAGCATCATCGGCGGATGTGGGGGCGTTGGCATCACTTTCCACCGGTTCAGGCACGGCCGTACCGGTGGCGGTTGTGCTGCTGGTCACGGTCGTTTCCCCCTCAACCGCGCCCCCTGAGCCACAGGCAGCCAACAGCCCCATGACTAATAACAATAACAAATTCTTCATCTAGGTCTCCTTAAAGTTCACCAGCCTGGTTCCATAAACCAACCTGGCAAACGTTGTATTAAACAGTATGCTGGCGCAAAATGGAATATCTCATGAGTATCCGCTGCCCAGCCTGCACCGTTGCTCGCGTGCATCGTGTATTTTGCTACAATCTCGCTCCGTTCGCAAAAACTGTAAAAAGGAGACTTATTGTGAAACGACATCTCTACCTGTTTGTCCTTTTGTTAGCAGCTATTTTTTTAGGAGCCTGTGGCCCCAGCAATGTAGAACCGGAGTCCACAGAGACGCCTAAAGACCCAGCTTTACAAGAACCAACAGGCGCCGAGGAAGATGTAGTGCCACGGGTTACCATGACACCCATGGCAGAAGGATACCCTATGAAACCAACACCAGCTCCGTTAAGCGAAGGCTACCCGCAGCCGGAAGTTTTGCCGGCGTATGACCCCTACCCCGGCCTTGAAGTTGCTGGTGAAGGGCAGGTGTGGGTGATTATCCCCGCTGGCAAGCAATGTGAGGATGGTCTGACGTACGCCACAGCAAAAGATGCCGTCACCAGCCTGGAAACGGCCGGGATTCAAGTGCATGAATCACAGACGATTGAGTTAGCCGTCATGGCCGTCTGTGGCGGCCCTACCAGCACCCACTATACGGCCAAGATCGACGCCGATCAACTGGGCAGTGCTGAAACGATAGGGTGGCGGTTCGCAAAATAGACCAGGTGTTCCTGGCGTTTTAAGCGTTCGTTCAAAAAGAACTTTGGGCGTTTGCCAGGTAATCAGTCAGCAGTGTCCAGTCATCGGTCCAGAAGAATACCCAACTGATCACTGACAACTGAATACCGGTCACTAAGGAAAAACCTGATCATAAATAGCCTGGGCAATGCGGCCGATGAGCAAAACACCGGCCGCATCAATGCTCCAGGTTTCGGGGGTGGGGTCTTCATCTGTCATCACGGTGAGGGAAAAGCCACGGGCTGCTTCACCGGCACCGCGCCAGATGACGGCCGTTTGGGCCCGGCACCCTTTTAAGGAGCCTGTTTTGCCCGCCAACTGCAGTTTTTCGCTGTCCGGCGTAGGGTCGCCATACGGTTCAAAAGGCAGGTAACGGCCGACCCGGTCAGACCCTACTTTGTTCATCATGCGCAGCATTTCCGTGCAGGTGGCCGGGGTTAGAATTTGGCGGCGGAAGACGGCCGTCATCAACCGGTTTAAGCCTGCCGGGGTGGCTGTGCCCAGGTGTTTAATATCTTGGGCTAACTCGGTAAAATCGATCTTACGGTGTAACTGCACATCTGGGTACTCATGGGCTTGCAGCCAGGCCTGCACGTTTTGGAGGCCGACATGGTCAATGAGTACGTTGGTAGCCAGGTTGTCGCTGACGTTCATCATCAGGAAGGCCCAATCGCGGATGGGCATGACCAGGCCGGGTGTGAGGTATTGCAAAAGGCCGCTGCCGCCGATCTGGTCGGCGCGGCGCAGCATGAGTGGGGCGTCTAAAGAGTACAGACCGTCTTCAACCTGCTGCATGAGCGTCACCAACACGGGCAGCTTGATGGTGCTGGCGGTGGGGAACGTTTCGTTGGCATGGTATAGAAGCTGCTCGTCGGTTTGCAGGTTTAGGGCGGCCAGGCCGACACGGCCGTGAAACCCGGCCAAGATATCTTCGATCATTTTTATGTTCATGCCCGTTATTATAGCTCAGGCTGTTCTTGCAGGAGATCATTTGGGTGGGCGAAGGTCACGGTGGGTAAGCATCTGCTTCACCAAGGTGTGTTCCCCCACTTCGTCGGCCACTTCGCCATCCAGGCGGGCAGCCAGCAGCCGGTCCAGAATGGTGGCATAAAAGGGGCCAGGCTTCAGGCCCAGGGCGCGCAAGTCATTGCCAGTGATAGCCGTTTTTACATAGCGCCATTCCCGGTAATACTGTTCCACCAGCGTGATCAGATGCGGGTTTTGCAGTAGGGTTCTGACGACCAATAAGACACGAGGCCGATACGGCCGTAAGCCCTTTTCTACCTGGCTGGGCGCTGCCTCTAGCGGTAAGGTGTGCATCACCGTTAGCATCTGGCGGCACGCCTGCACGTCAGCGCGAGTGGCTTTGCGCACCCGCAGCCGCTCCATCGCCTCTGATTGCACCTCTTCCGGCAAAGGGGCCATCCACACGGCAAAGTATAAAAACGCCGGTGTCTCATCTTCCTGGGCAGGCTGCCAGATGGGGTCTTGCAGCAGCCGTCGTAATCTGGCAAAGGCCGCTGCCGTCTCCGTTGACCACGTCAGCGCCGGATAAATATGGCTTAATACCTTCAGTTCTGCCAGCCGGGCCATCACCGGATCCGGCTCCACTTCGCGGAAGGTCAGTTCAAATTCGTGGCGGATGCGTGAGCCGGAAACCCGGTCTAGTAAGGGTAAGGCGCTGGTTATCAGCTCGGCCGTACGTGTTTCGATATGAAAACCAAGCCGTTGTTCCAGACGGATGGCGCGTAAAATGCGGGTGGGGTCATCGACAAAACTCAGGCTGTGAAGCACCCGAATCAGCCCTTGTTCTAGATCACGCTGGCCGCCATAAAAGTCAAGCAGTTGGCCCAAAAAGGCGCCATCAAGCCGGATAGCCAGGGTGTTAATGGTGAAGTCGCGCCGGTGCAGGTCTAGCTTGATGGAGCCGTGTGTCACTTCAGGCAAAGCCGAAGGCTGGGTATAAAACTCAGTACGGGCCGTGACAAAATCTATGGTGGAGGGTACAAGGTGCTCAGGTGGAGGGTTTGTGGCCAGGATGGCTTGCCACACGGCCGTGTCCAGCGTCCATTTGGCGGTCCCAAAGCGTGTATGGGTGTGAATGTGGCCACCACAACGTTGTTTAAGCTGCTGTGCCAGTTTAATGGCGTCACCCTCTACCACCATGTCCAGGTCCGTGGGCGGCTGGCCTAACAACAAATCCCGCACAATGCCGCCGACGAAATAAAGAGGCAGGTTCACTTCGGCGGCCACGTCACTAATGACACACACCATCTGCCACAGCGTAGGGGGCAGCTTTTCGGCCAGCAACTGGCGCATATCTGATTCGGTAGGGCGCGACGTCGTTTTAAATAAATAGTTAAGCAGATCCGTGCGGGTGACCACCCCAATGGGGCCATTGGGGGCGGCGTGATCGCCATCGGCCAGCACTGGAATTTGCCCCCAGCCTTCGGTGAGCATCAACTGTTGCAAATGATCTACGGAGTCTGACGGCCGTACGGTTACTGACCCGGTTTTCATCACCCGGCTCACCGGCAGCTGCGCCAGGCCGTGGCTCATGGCCCGATCAATGGCTCGGCGGGTGACCAACCCTATAATCTGCCCGGTTTCTGGGGTTACCACCGGGTAACCTTCATAGCCAAAGCGCTGCATCAGGCTGGCCGCTTCGGCCACCGTGACTGTGGGTTTCACCGTTTGTACACCATAAGACATCAATTCAGACACTCTGGCAATAGGCCGGACGGCCTGCGGCAGATGCTGGATAACTTCCTGGACTACATCTGCCAATGGCCTATCAATCACCCGAGCAGCGGCGGCCCGGCTGTGGCCGCCACCGCCCAAGGCTTTGGCAATGACAGACACGTCCACTTTGTCGCTGGTACTGCGGGCCACCAACTGCACGTCTTTGTGCATCTGTACCAGCATAAACAGCCCGGCCGGGGTCAATGTCTCGCGCAGGCGGTGGGCAATCGAAGAGACTTCCTCAGTAAACTCATCCGGGGCCGATACGGCCGTGACTACAATAGATTGGCCGCGTAACTCATGCCAGGTGGCGGCCGTATGCAGCTGATCATAGAGGGCATGTTGGGTTTCGGTGAGCGGCATGTTTAAGAAGCCGCGGGCTACGTGCAGCATAGCCCCATGATCCAGCAGCCAGGCGGCGGCTGACAAGTCACGTGGCGTGGTGGTGTCATATGTCAGTGAGCCTGTATCTTCGTAAATGCCCAACAGCAGCAGTGTGGCTTCTTCGGCTGCCAGTGCCAGCCCACAAGCCTGTAATGCTTCTACCAGCAGCGTGGTGGTGGCGCCCACGGCCTCTACCTGGTATGTCCAGCGTTCGTGGCGCTGGTGGCCGGTATGGTGGTCGATCACCTGGACAGACGGCCGTTTCACCACTCCCCGCACCGAGTTTAATGCCTGGGTGTCTACCAGTAGAATTTCATCTACTTTACGCCGCTGCCAGTCAGACGGCCGTATAAATGGAAAGGCATCCCAATAGAGCGTTAGAAACTGGTCTGCATTCCGGTTGATGCGCCGCGGCAGCAGCGGCAGGGCATCTGGGTACAGTTTGTGTGCCGCCAGCTGTGAAGCAATAGCGTCAAAATCAGCATTTTCATGAGTTAAGATTAACCGCATGTCTTCATTATACCAGGGATATAAAGGGGCAAGGTTTTGAAAATTTGGCAGCCTTGTCTAACATGTGACATCTAGTGCCACAAATCGGCAAGTTCCCGCTTGACTTCGTAGAACACGTGTGCTATTTTTGCTTAGAACAAATGTTCCGCACACTTTCCTTATGAGGATAGCTGGAGGCGCCCCCAGTTATCCTCACCAACTTCACATTATAAGGATTATCGGTTAGAGCCTCACTGTGCAGAGGGGCTAAGGATAAAGAAGAGAGGATTAGCCATGAAAAATAGTCAATATGTTCAGTCAAGAAATGCGGTGGGCAGCCGCCTCACTGACTTGGGGTCCACCATCCCTAAAAAGTTCCTGGTTGGCGCTGTCCTGCTGGTGGCTCTGATAGCCTTTGAAATTTTTAACTTCGATACCAGCCAATATGCGCTGCGTAATTTGCTAGGAGAGATCCGTTTCCTTGGCTTGCAATGGGCCACTATCCTGGCAATAGCCTTTTGTGCCATTGATTTTGCCGGGTTGATTCGCATCTTTACCCCGGAGCGTGGCCGCGATGAGCCCAAAGAAGTATGGTATCTTACCGGCGCATGGCTGCTGGGAGCAACCATGAATGCCATTCTGACCTGGTGGGCCATATCACTGGCCTTGCTGAACCATAACTTTGGCAACGAAGTTCTCAGCCGTGAACAACTATTATTGTATGTGCCTATCTTTGTGGCTGTGTTGGTCTGGTTGACACGCATTTTATTCATTGGTGCCTTCTCTGTAGCTGGTGAGCATATCTTTGAAATGCATACCATGGGAAATGCCATGCGCAGCCAGCCGCAACCAGGGGCACCCAAAGCAGCTTCACCTCCTGCGGTCAATGCCACCCGTACCCGCAGACCGGCACCTGTACCCCAGCGTGCCCGCGTGGCCCGGCCCGCGCCCAAACCTGCGCCAGCGACGTCAAATTTTGTTGAAGAACTTCAATATGAACCTATTATGGCCCAGCCAACACAAACAACACCCCCTGTGGCAAAACCACAGACCCAGCCTTCGTCACGTGTTCGGCAGCGGCCGCCCCGCCCCAATGTAATGCGTCGGCCGGCCATCAATGGTGTTCAGGCCCGCCCGCGCAACCGGCATTAATGACAGAGTCAGTCATGCCTTCCCCGATTTATAGAACAATATCCGGGGAAGGCACTTTTTGAGGCAGCCATGACGGTTTACCAGAAACAATTTGCAACTGTTTGGCAAGTCACAACGCCGCTTGATCTTGAAGAGGAAGATGATGCGGCGTATCTCTATGCTGAAGATGATCATATCATGCCCGGCGGTTATACTTCACCTGATATGAATTCTGTACAGCAGCGTATGGTCGTTATCCTGGTGTTTGTATTTGTGGGGGCGCTGTTGTTTGCCGGGCTGGCAATACCGCGTATCAAGGGGAATGTAGCCGTGAGTCACGGCCGTGCCGCCAACACCGGAAATGCCACCAGCATCCAGAGCATCGCCAGTGGCATTTCCCCCCTCTTTACGCCAGAAGTGCAATATTGGACGCCGCAGATTCTGGCCTGGGCCCAGCAGTATGGCCTGGATCCGAATATGGTGGCCACAGTGATGCAGATTGAATCATGTGGTGACCCTTCCGCCCTCTCTATAGCTGGGGCCCAGGGGTTATTCCAGGTAATGCCTTTCCACTTCCAACCAGGAGAGGATGCCTTTGACCCTGATACCAATGCCCGGCGAGGCATGTCGTTTCTAGCCGATTTATTGGTGCAGTTTGGCGAGCCTGGGTTGGCCTTTGCTGGTTATAACGGGGGTCCAGGTAATGCGGTGAAAAACTGGGATCATTGGCCGAATGAGACGCAGCGTTATTACCGATGGGCAAAAGGGATATACGAGGATGCTGCTGCCGGGCACTCTGAAAGCCAGACATTAAATGAATGGTTGGCGGCTGGCGGGGCTGGCGGTTGTGCCCGCGCCGCCACTCGTTTAGGGTTGGAATAGCTGTGTGGCCTTAAGCTGATCTGAAAACGGCCGTCTTCCACAAGACGGCCGTTTTGTTTTCCCTCCCTGTTTGACGCCCGGCATCCACCAACTTATACTAGCCACCTCATTAACCATTGAGCATGATGATTCAAAAAGGAGGTTTCCAATGACAGTTTCTATTACCTGGCATGGGCACGCCACATTTTCGTTGGACATTGCCGGCACAAAGATTGTAGTGGATCCATTTTTTGCGGGTAATAATCCGGCAGCGAAGACGGCCGTGGCTGATGTGGCTGCTGACTATATCCTGCAAACGCACGGTCATGGTGACCATATTGCTGATACCCTGACACTGGCAAAACGCACCGGGGCACAAGTCATCTGCAATTTTGAGATCATGAATTGGATCAGCAGCCATGGGCATGAAAACTGCCATGCTATGAACACCGGTGGCGGCTATAACTTCCCCTTCGGCCGTGTCAAAATGACACCGGCCTTACACAGCTCCGGCTTGCCTGACGGCACCTATGGTGGTGACCCTGGTGGGTATCTGTTGACGGTGAGCGGCTTGCGCCTCTACATTGCTGGTGACACAGCGCTCTTCTCAGATATGGTGATGATCGGCGCAGACGGCCTGGACCTGGCCATTTTGCCAATTGGCGATAATTATACGATGGGACCAGATGATTCCCTGCTGGCGTTGGAATACCTGAATCCGAAAGTGGTCGTTCCCTGCCATTACAATACCTGGCCAGTGATTGCGGTAGACGCGGAAGATTGGGCCAATCAGGTACGGGCCAATACGTCAACAAAGCCCATCATCCCCGCCATAGACGAACCGTTTTCACTCTAGCAGGCCGGGCGGCCTTACGGTTGGGGTGGGCCGATAAGGATTTCCGGGGAAAAGAGGCTGATACGGCCGTTGCGGTTCAGTGCTGCCATGCTCACCGCATACTGCCCTGTCGGTTCAATATTGGTCAGGGCTACGTTGCCTGACTGTTCTAAATTGACATAGCGAAACTCAGGGTAAACATCAGACTCCATGGGCCGGAAAGAGATAGCATAACCGGCGGCTTCCGCGTCTGGCAGCCAGCTTATGATGTATGTGCCCGGCTCGGCCATAGCGGCAATAGTAGGCGCAGTGGGCCGGGCCGGTGCCCCAGCCATGGTGGCCACAACGGCCACATTAAACTGAGTTACCTGGCTAAGATAGTTATAGTCCAGTTGGTTAGATGTGTCGCTGCTGTTGTGCTGGCTGTTGGGGTCTTCTTGTGATTCTGTCAGGCGAACGGCCGGTATGCCCGCATGCAAAAAGCTCATGTGATCACCCCAACGCCCCTCACGGTCTTCAGCATTTAAATGATCTAGTGTAAACTGAGGCAAGTAAAAAGCACGTACAAAGTCCATGTAACGTACCAACTCCCTGGTAGCAGAACCAGCATCACCAGGCGTGATAGCCCGTAAAGATTGCGCGATGCCTGGCCGCCCGCCCACAATGTCATAATTCAAAACAGCGTTGATCTGCCACCCGGCCAGCAGCTTGTCGGTGACAAAGTGCTGGCTGCCGTAGCGTCCTTGTTCTTCGGCAGCGAAGGCTACAAAGACGATGGTCTGGTTCCACTCGCGGGCGCTGAGCAGGCGCGCCGTTTCCAACAAAACAGCGACACCAGAGCCATTGTCATTGGCGCCGGGGGCAAAGCTGGCGCCATCATTGGGGTCAAAGGTGCGCGAATCATAATGGGCGGAGAGCACAATCATGCCAGCCTTGGGATTTGTGCCCGGCAGCGTAGCCACAATGTTTTGTTGGTTGGTCGTGATGCCGCCACTGTTGAAGGGGAATTCATCTACTTCTGCCAGCAGGCGGCTGTTGCCAACACGGATGAACTCATTAAAAATCCAGCGCCGTGCAGCCCCGATGCCCCGCCCTTCTTGGTCTGTGACACTAAAAGTGTTGCGCGTGTGGAAGTTTTCCAACGTCTGTACGTAGGCCAGTAAATTTTGCTGCGAGACCCCCCGTATCAGGGTTAGAATATCGGCGTCGGCACCGGCGATAAGCGTGCCTTGGGGGTCAACAATGGTGTTTTCCGGAAGTTCCTGCAGTATTGTAAGGGGTGTAGGGGGTGGGGGGACATTTAACTGCTGTGGCCCCTGCAAGAGGGCGCAGGCCAGGCCGGGCAGTAACATAAGCAAAAGAAGGAAGAAGGGTTGGCGGCGCAAGGGTCTGGTCTTTTAAAGCGTAAAACGTAAAATGCACCCCGTGCACATTTTACGTTTTACACTTAACGCAGTGATTCAAAGGCAGTAGTATCAGTTATCAGTTTCCAGTGTTTAGTTTTCAGTGTTGGCCTAGCTCTGGAAATAGTCTACCGAAAACTGATGACAGACTTCTGATTACTGACTACTGCTCTCAGTACCCGACTTCAAAGAGGGGCCCATAAACTCTTTGATCAAATCGATGGGCAGCGGGAAGACGATGGTCGTGTTGTGTTCTACACCAATTTCCACCAACGTTTGCAGATAGCGCAGGGTCATGGCACCTGGTTCACGGCCCATAATTTCGGCCGCTTCAGACAGCTTTTGGGCCGCCTGGAAGTCACCCTCGGCGCTGATGATCTTGGCCCGCCGGTCGCGTTCGGCTTCTGCCTGGCGAGCCATGGCCCGCACCATGGCCTGGTTCAGCTCGACATCTTTGATTTCCACGATGGATACTTTAATCCCCCAGGGTTCAGTGGATTCATCAATGATATGCTGCAACGTTTCATTGATTTGTTCGCGGTCTTGTAACAGTTGGTCCAGGGTAGATTGGCCGATAACGTTGCGCAGGCTGGTTTGGGCTATCTGCCAGGTCGCCCGCCGAAAATCTTCTATTTGGATAATGGCTTCTGTAGGGGCTATTACCCGAAAGTAAACGACAGCATTTACCTTGACGGTTACATTGTCACGTGTGATGGCTTCTTGGGCGGGCACATCCAGGGTTACGGTACGCAAATCAACCTTCACCATCTTATCAATGAACGGGATGAGGAGAAAAAGGCCCGGCCCTTTAACGCCTAAAATGCGCCCCAGCCGGAAAATAACCCCCCGCTCATATTCAGGCACGATGCGCACGGCCGTAAACAACAACACTGCGCCGCCGACCACGATAATACAAAAGAATGGGGAGAGAATACCTAAAGCTTCCATGTCGCCTCCTTAAATAAGCTGTGTTCTTAATGCCATCTCAGAATCACAGCCCTCTATACGATGATGTACGTATGCAGGTGACACCATTGTAGCCCATTCACCGCTGTCTGACAGGGGGAATATAGGCACTTCATGTTAAGCTATCTAACACGTCGGCCACCAGATCATAGCGGCCAAAGGCGGGCATCACATAGATGCCTTGCACCAACGGCCGTAAGGCGCGCAAAATCTCCTGGGCGATCAACACGCCTTCTTGCTGCGGGTCAGCTGCGTTGTGCATGCGCTGGCGTAATTCTTCCGGAATGACCATGCCAGGCACCTCATTGTGCAGAAATTCGGCGTTACGGCCGTTATACAGGGGATACAACCCGGCAATGACGGGAATCATTGGCTCACCAATGGTATTTTTGTAAAGGGCTACAAAGTCTCTGGCTGCCTGGGGATCAAAAATAGGTTGTGTCAGGGCAAAGTCAGCCCCATTGCGAATCTTCTTGTGCAGGAGTTTGGCCTCTTTGGCCGGATCTGGCGGTGTCATGGAAAGGGCGCACCCCACCACAAAATTCGTAGGCTGGTCAATGGCCGCGCCAGACTGCTGCCGCCCGGCGTTAAATTGCTGCTTGATCACCTGGATAAGGCCGGTGGGCACAATGTCATAACTGTCCATCGCTTCCGGATAATCACCAATGCGGGTGGGGTCGCCCATGGTTATAAAAAGATTACGAATGCTTAGCGCATGGGCCGCCAGCAGGTCGCCCTGAATGCGCAGCAGATTCCGGCCGCGGGTGGGAAAGTGCAGTACCGTTTCCAGCCCTACTTCTTGCTGCACCAGGTGGGCAGCAGCCCAGGCACTCATGCGCATTTGGGCCACGGGTGTGTCGGCGATATTCAGCAAGTTGGCCCCGGCTTCTTTCAGCATGTGGGCTCCTTGCAGCAGGCGATGGGTGGCAATGCCGCGCGGCGGGCGCATCTCTACGGTGACCACAAAGGTCTGGTCTTCCAGATAGTGGGCCAGCTGTGTCGGGGGGTCTGTCACGGCCGTGACGCGCTCTGCCTCTTGGACGATCTCCACCTTTGGCAGGGTAATGTGCGCCGGGCGCGGCCCGTCCAGGGCGCGGCGCATAGCGGCGATATGCGCTTCTGTAGTGCCACAGCAGCCGCCAACAATGGCGGCGCCCGCCGCGGTAAGCTTCAGGGCAAAGTCCGCAAAGTAAGCGGGGGTGGCCGGGTACATGACGCGCCCCCCGGCCGTCAATTCTGGCCAGCCGGCATTCGGCATGGCGGCAATGGGCAGCTCAGGCACTACCTGGCGCATAATCATGATCAGCCGCAGCACCTGCGCCGGGCCGCCGCTGCAATTAACACCCATGGCGTCTACATCCAGCGCGGCCAGCTTTTGGGCCATGACATCGGCCGTGTACCCCAGCAAGGTGCGGTCATCACGAGTGAAGGTCATGGTGGTGATGATAGGGATGTGGGGGGCCAGTTGGCGGGCGGCAGTGACGGCCGTTTCCACTTCATACAGGTCAGACATCGTTTCCAGCACCAGTAAATCTACACCACGCGGCGGGGCGGTGACCAAGGCTTGAATCTGCTCACGAAAGGCGGCCTCTGCTTCGGCCAGGGACGTGCGTCCCAGTGGGGCTAACCGCACCCCTAACGGCCCCACTGACCCGGCCAGCATCACCTCTTTGAAGCTGCTCTCAATGGTACGGCGGGCGATGTCTACGGCCGTATGGTTAATGGTGGTGACTTTTTCCTGTAGACCATGTTCAGCCAGTTTATAACGGTTGGCGCTAAAGGTGTTGGTTTCAATAATATCAGCGCCGGCCTCAATATATTTGCGGTGAATGTCGGCCACCAGGGCCGGCTGTTGCAAATTGACGTTTTCAAAACTGTGGTCAGCAGACACGCCGCGGCCGTGCAGGTAGGTACCCATGGCACCATCTAACAGATACGGCCGTAGCGCAATCTGCGCCCGAAATGCTTCCCGGTTCATATGCCTCCCATAGGGTGTACAGGTGATGCAAGCAGCCAAAAGCTGCTTACATCGCTTCTATTAATTGCTGCTTTGGCTTGTGCTGAAAAACAGGCTTTCAATCAACGGTGCGGCTGCCTGGTTATTCAGAACCAGTACCGAGGCGCCCTGTGGGGTGCGGTAACTAGAGACATACTCAAAGCCCAGCACTTCATTGCGGATATTTTCAGTGGGGATATCGCTCAATAGTTGGGCCAGTGTCACCAACTGTTCCAGGCTCAGGTCAGTCATAATCCCTTTTTCAAGTTGTTGGTACAGAATGGGAGCCCGTTTGATCAACTCACCGGCGCCCAAAGCCAGTACCTTATTGCGCACCGCCAGTATCACCTGCTGCTGTCTTTGAGCCCGGTGGATATCACTATCACCGTGCCGGGTACGGGCATACTTTAAGGCCAGTTCACCATCCATGTGGTGCTGCCCGGCCGGAATATAAAGGGGATCATAGCCATAATTCATGTCCGGATACGTGGGATCGTTAACGGTGTATGGTACATTTAAGTCAATGCCGCCCAGCGCATTGACGCCGTTGGTGACGGCGCTAAAATCTACCAGGGCATAATGATGAATGGGCACACCCAGATTATACTCCACCGTTTGCATGGCTAATGCCGCACCGCCTATGGGGTTGTTCCCATGAGCGCCGTAGACAAAAGCAGTATTGATGCGGTCCTGGCCATAGCCAGGAATAGCGGCATATAAATCACGGGGCACAGAGAGAATGGAGACAGCCTGGGTAGTTGGGTCAACAGAAACTACCATTATCGTATCGGTACGGGAGATAAAGGCCTCACCAGGTCGCCGGTCGATGCCCATGAGCAAGATGTTGACGCGCTCTGTGCCCTGCCAGGGTTCATTTGTGGGGATGAGGGTGGGGGTAGGTTGGCCGATGGGCATGGTGGGAACGGCAGCAGGGCCGGTTTGATCATAATTAAGATCAATAGAAGCTACCTGCACACCAGAGTTAGCCAGGGGGTTTACAGGCCGCCGCATGATGACCTGCACGGTCAGGAAAGCAAAGATCAAGACGGCGATGCCAGAAAAGACAAAAGCAATGGTTAGGGCAAAGGCTAACCAACCGGGTAATATACTTTGATTTGATCGAAACATGTACTTCCTCATGTATGAGCCGCCTGGGGCTATGGCTCAGCATAAAATCCCCAGATGATGTAAAGTCTGTGGCCCGATTATACCCATAAACCAACGGCCGTCAGGGTGAACACGCAGTGATTTCCCTACGACCCGGGCACCGTATTATCATCTCTTAAGCGAAAATGAGGTATATGGGGCGGTAAGATTTAAGAATTCCAGCGCTTCGGCCTATTAAAAAGAAAAAGCTGATAAAAATGCTTTGACTTTAACCCCATACAGAAGAATAATTAGGGGTAAGAAATGGAGACGTAAATGTAATGGACACTCCCCTAACTGACAAATTTAATCGCCCTATTCGTGACTTGCGTATTTCCGTCATTGATAAGTGTAATTTCCGCTGTCCCTATTGCATGCCGGCAGAAATTTTTGGGGCAGACTATAACTTTCTCACCAATCATGAACTGTTGAGCGACGAAGAGATCGTGCGGCTGGCCATGTTGTTTGCCCAAATGGGCGTTACCAAATTCCGGTTGACTGGTGGTGAGCCATTGGTACGGCCGCATTTGCCCCAACTGGTGGCCCGGCTGGCAGAGATTCCAGGTATTCAAGACCTGGCACTGACCACCAATGGGTATTACCTGTCTAAATATGCCGGGCAACTGAAAGAGGCAGGGCTGCACCGCCTGACCATCAGCCTGGATTCATTGGATGACGAGGTGTTCCAGGTGATGAACGGCCGTAAATCTACCGTCAGCCGGGTTCTGGCCGGGCTGGCCGTGGCCGAAGCCAGCGGTTTTCAGGCCATTAAAATCAACTGTGTGGTTAAGCGCGGCGTTAATGACCATACCATCGTGGCCCTGGCCCGGCGCTTCAAAGGGTCAGAGCACATTGTCCGTTTTATTGAATACATGGATGTGGGCAACCTGAATGGTTGGAAAATGGATGATGTAGTTACGGCCGATGAAATTTTACGCCTGATTGGTGCCGACATGCCCCTGGAACCCACACCACCTAATTACCCTGGTGAAGTGGCTAACCGCTATCGTTACCTGGATGGTGAAGGGGAAATTGGAGTGATTGCCTCAGTCACAAAGCCATTTTGCGGCAATTGTACACGGGCCCGGCTTTCTAGTGCGGGTGAGTATTATACCTGCCTTTTTGCTCACAACGGCACTGACTTGCGCGGCCCTTTGCGGGCCGGGGCCACGGATGAGGAGATGCTGGACCTGATCGGCGGTGTGTGGCGGCGGCGCACGGATCGCTATTCAGAACTACGCACCTCCTTTACGCGTGTTCCCGCCAAAGGGGCAGAGATGTACCGTTTGGGAGGGTGAGGCGCACACAAAGCACCCGCAGAGATGTAGAACCTATTTATCAGCGGGTAATTCGAAGTAGAAAAAGCTGCCCTGCCCTGGTTGGCTGATGACACCAACACGGCCGTCTAACTTATCCATGATCCGTTGTACAATTGAAAGCCCCAAACCATGCCCACTAATACGTACCTGGTGCAGCCGGGTGAAAGGGGCAAACAAGCGCGTCTGCTCCTCAGCAGACAGGCCAGCACCGTTGTCTTGAACGCCAAAACGTACCAGGTTATGGGCTACCGTTGCCTTTAGTTCCAATGTTGGAGGCTGGCCGCCATATTTCACGGCGTTGCTCAAGTAATTGGCCCACACTTCCTCCACCCAGGGGCCGTATCCAAAGGCGGTGGGCCATGTGGGCGGCATAATGATCTTGGCCTGGTGCTCTTCCACCAATCGGCTGACCCGTTCCAGCGCGTTGACCACCAGATCAGCCATATTGGTGATGGGTTCAATCTGAACTTCTGCCTTACGTACACTGGCCAGCACCAAAATCTCATTCACAATATTGTGTAGGCGATACCCTTGCTGCATGATTTTCCGGAGATAGTGGGCTTGCAGTTCCGGTGACAGCGGTTCATCCTCTGCCATGAGCAAATCGGTATAACCAATTAATACAGAAAGCGGGCTGTGCAGATCATGGGCCACTGTATGGGCAAAGGCGTCTAATTCGGCATTGTGTACCTGCAGTTCATCGGTATAGGCACGCAGCGCTTCCAGTGCTTCTTCTTTTTCATGATTGCTGGCCGCCAGCGCGGCCGTACGCTGCGCCACGCGCTCTTCCAGTTCACCGGCGTACTGCTGCATCTGCTGGTGAAGTTGGGCGCGGTGAATGGCCACGGCGGCCTGATCTACAATACCCTGAAGTAAGGCGATTTCCCGTTCGGTAAAGTGACGGATCTGGCCGACAACACCAATGTTCATACGGCCAATGAGTTGGCCATGCAATAAGATGCTGATGCCCACGGTGGTACGCAAATCCAGCTGGCGGTAAATGTCGGCGTTGGGCAGGTCGGACAAATCCTGAACGTTGGATACAATGATAATGCTTCCGGATTCTTGCGTATAGCGGTTGTAAACTTCGCGCGGTAACGGGCCTAACATCTGGCGCAAGGTTGAGGGCAGGCCAACGGCATGGGCCAGGCATAATTCTTGCCGTGACTCATCATACAGACTAATGGTGACGATGGGGGCATTGATCATGCTCGCCACTGACTGGCAGATGACGTCCAGTGATGCATCCAGGTCTAACTGGGCATTAAGATGACCGGCCACACGTACTAATGTTTCTGCCTGTTCCCGTTTGGCTTTCTCAGATTGGTATAAGGCATGGTAATCTGTTGCTGCCATGGGCAAATTATAACAAATTATGGGCGTATTCTAATAACAGTTCTGTCACCCCATCCTAATGGCTGAAGCTTCTTGGGCCCAGAGTTAGCAGAGTATTTAACTTTGTCTCTATTGCTGTTTTTACCGCCGTTCGCTAAACTCAAACCATCGCCGTTACTATGTTGGAAATGGCGCAGGCAGGTTATGAAGATGATGTTACATTCCATCCCATGCTTAAACTTGACTGGTGTTACCAAACCAGATATCGTCGAAGACCCGCTTATTACCGACGACACCACAGAAGGCCAGCTTTGGAAGGTTATTGCCCATGATGACCCGGTGACAACCATGGAGTTTGTGGTGCGGATCATGGTGCAGGTATTCCATAAGCCCCTGATTTTTGCGGAAGCGATTATGTGGCAGGTGCACAATGAGGGGCAGTCGGTGGTAGATGTTTTACCCAAAGCTGAGGCAGCGCGTAAAGTAGGGCAAGCCACAATGGCGGCCCGATTGGAAGGCTTTCCTTTCCGTTTTACTATTGAACCTGAAGGGTAGATGTTTGCTGCTGTCACCACAACCTGGCAAGAAGGTTTACGCGTAAGCCAGGCTTTGGCGGACGCTGACACGTGTGGCTGCACGGGCAGGCAGAATAGAAGCCAGGGTGGAGATGACAAGAATGAGCGCCAGCCAGACGCCCACGGCCGTGCCGTTGAAGGCAAAATCCAGGTCTACCCCCAACATCGTCTGCCCTAACGCCTGGGCCAATGGGCGGGCCAGCACCGAAGCCAGTGGAATGGCCATCAGCCAGCTTAACAACCCTTGTAAGACCCCTTCCCCAATGAACAACAGCATGATCTGGCCTGAAGGGGCGCCAATGGCCCGCAGTACACCGATCTCCCGTGTGCGTTCCACCACGCTAATGCCCAGGGCGCCCATCAACCCAATGCCGCCGACGATGGCCATAAGAGAAGCCAGCCCCAAAAGCATGGAAACGACGCTGGCAAACTGGGTGTCAATATCTACCCGCTCCTGTGCTTTAACACTGGAACTGTACAAGGCCACATCCATATGCGCTTTTTCAAATACATCTTGCAATTGGGTAAACACGGCCGTGGCTCCGGCCAGCGTTTTGTCTGTGGTTGTCACGTAAAGCTCATTGCCCCGGTTTGCCTGTTTGGTCACGTCTACCACGGCGGTCAGCGGTGCGTAAATTGCTTCCGTCACAAAGTCGGCCCCGGCAATAAATTTATAGGTGCCTACCACCTGCCACGCCGCATCCCCTAACAAACCCAGGTCCAGGCGGATCACGTCGCCTACCTGGATACCGTTTTCCTCGGCCGAATCCTGGCTGATGACAATAACCTGGCCGTCACCCGGCTGCAGCCAGCGCCCTTGCATGATTAACGGCCGTTGCATGGTCGTTTCTGGGGGCACACCCGTAAGCTGGGCCCCCAACCCGGCGGAATCTTGCAGCCGTTCGCCGGCGCGCAAAATGGTAGCACTGCGGCTAAACCACATCTCTGCTGATACCACCCCCGGCATAGCCAGGGCCATGTGCGTGGCCCGCTCTACACGCTGGTCGCGAATAAAACCGATGCGCACATCATACCCTTTGCGGGCCACTTCATTGTCCAATGTCTGGTTGGTAGATGACACCAGGGTCATGACAATAAGGAACATCACCCCAGCAATAACCAGGACTAACTGTGTCAACAGCAGCCGCCCCTTACGCCGAAACATGTTGCCCAGCGAAGCAGCGTAAACAGCAGGCAGGTAACGGTTGCTGAACCGGTCAACCAACTGATCTAAACGAGTGCTGCCAAAATCACCCCCCAACCCGTAACTGGCAATAGCTTCACGGACAGTGAGGGCTGCCCCTTGCAATACAGGCCAGAGAGCAGCCAGCAGGGGTACGGCCGTGGCGGCTGTCACCTGCCATAGTACAGCCTGTGCAGACAGTTGAAACAGGTTGTAATCAATATTAAACAGGTTAAGGAACCATTGACTGGTGTAAAAGGCGGTCAGCGCCCCCAGCGGCAGGGCAACCACCAGCGCCAGTAAGCCATACACGGCCACCCCGGCCAGGTACGTTTTGATGATGATGCCGCTGACACCGCCAATGGCCTTGATCACGCCGATCTGGTTGGTCTGTTGGGTGATGACGGCCGTGAGTGTATTCACCACTAACACTACGCTGAGAATGAGTGACACCACCGCCATAACCCGCAGCACAATCATGATGCCTTCCACAAACGGCCGTCCCCAATGGGCCTCTGGTTCCTGGTAAATGGTGACGGCCACGTTGAGCCCCTGTTTGGCCAGCCGGTCACGAATGTCCCCGGCTACCGTTTCGGCACGGGCACGGCTGTAAGGCTGCACCTGCACCAGCAGTTCAGCATAATGGCCAGGTGGGATGCCCAGACGAGCCAGGCCGTCGGCGTCGGTGAAGAAGTGGGCTTCGCCGCCAAATTGGGGGGGTTCGACAAAGGGGTGGCGGATACGGCCGTTGACGATAAAGGCGCGATCTGTGCCTGGCATCTCAAAAATGATCTCGTCGCCCAGGTTAATGCCAAAGTTTTCACTGGACAATCGTTCAATGCCGATCAACAGGTCTGTGGGCCACTCACCATCTTTTAGCAGAACCAAGTCATAAAGCTGAGCGTCAAAATCTTCACGCATGGTGATGGCCCCGCCCCGCCAGGGGGCGTCAGGCGCGGTTTTGTAGCGCACGTTAATACGGTTCATGACATCGACGCCGGCCACACCGGGAACGTCTGCCAATGCTTCGGCCGTGTCACGATCTACCAGGGTGTTGAGAAAGATGTTGACGTGCGAAGGGTTCACAGCACGATGGGCAGTGTCCATGCCAGACAAAAGCTGGTCTACCATGCCAAAAATGGCCCCAATGGCAAAGACGCCGGCGGTGATGCTGAGAATAACCAGCAGCGTGCGAGCCTTGTGATGCCAGAGGTCGTACCATACTTTGTACCAGATGACGTCCATAAACAGTATCCCGTAGACAGTAGACCGTGATCAGTGATTGAGAACGGGCACACGGCCGTTGGTTTTTGCTTTTACCAAGGCTTCATCGCGGACGATGCGGCCATTTTTAACCTCTAGTAAGCGCCCGGCTTGCTGGGCTAGCGTTTCATTGTGGGTGACCATGACCAATGTTTTGCCCACTTCAGTGAGATGGGTGAAGAGGGCGAATACTTCGTTGGAGGTGCGGGTGTCCAGGTTGCCGGTAGGTTCGTCGGCGACGATGAGCGGCGGGTCATTGGCCAGAGCACGGGCGATGGCTGCCCGCTGCTGCTGGCCGCCAGAAACGGCGCCGGGCAGTTTTAGTGCCTGGTCGGCCAACCCGACCATCTGCAGCAGGTGCATGGCGCGTTCTTTCCGTTCTTTGCGCGGCCGCTGCCTGGTGAAATCCATGGGCAAGATGACGTTTTGCAGCAAATTAAGGGCGGGCAGCAGCTGGAAAAATTGGAAAACAATGCCCATTTCCTGGCCGCGCCAGAGGGCCAGGTCATTTTCACTCATATTGGTGAGAGTACGGCCGTTGACAATGACTTCGCCGCTGGTAGGATGATCAATGCCGGTGATCATGTTGAGCAGCGTCGATTTGCCGTTGCCTGATTCGCCCATGATGGCCACAAATTCGCCCCGGCCAATGCTTAGAGACACGCTGTTAAGGACGGTGATTTCACCATCACCAACAGGGAAGGTTTTGGTCACATCTTTAATCTGGATCATATCTAAGTAATTTAACAACAGTTTGGTTGGGGGACAATAAGGCAGTAGTCAGGTGGGTAAAGGGGTAGTGAGCATGGCCAGAAAATCGGGGGCAAAGTGGCCCTGGTACACGGCCGTGACAGCCCCCATCAGGCGTACCCCGTTGGCCAGCACGTCTACGGTCATCTCTCCCCCGGCCATCTTCACGGTAATGGGGCTGCCGGGTGTGCAGCGCCCGGTGCGCACGGCCGCGGCCGCGGCCGCGCTGGCAGAGGTGCCAGAGGCCAGCGTGTAACCGGCGCCGCGCTCCCAAATTTCAATCTGAAGGGTGTGGTTATCCAGCACATGGGCCAGCTGTACGTTGGTGCGGTGTGGGAAAGAGGGCGCGGTTTCAATGAGCGGTCCCCAGGTATGAATGCGCGCCAGCTCAGGGGTAAAAATGACACAATGTGGGTTGCCAATAGACACGGCCGTGGCCTGTACTAACACCTCACCCACATGGAAGGCCTTATCCAGAAAATGAACCTGCAGCTCACCCATCAGCAAGGTCACACTGCCTGTTTTACCGTCTATCTGGGCGGGAATGAACGTGCCGCCCATGCTGAGGGTAAATTCGCTGCCCGCCTGGTAGTGAGCGTCAGCCACATAACGGGCAAAGATGCGCAGGCCGTTGCCGCTGCGTTCGGCTTCGCTGCCGTCGGGGTTAAAAAAGCGGAGGGCAGGGGTGGTGACGGCCGTGCCTGGTAACGGCCCGTAACAAATGCCGTCCGCGCCCACGCCAAAATGCCGGTCACATATCAGGCGGATATTCGCCGGTGTTAAGGGTATGTCACACCGTGCCGGGTCAATGACGATCATGTCGTTGCCCAGGGCACTGTATTTGGCGAAGTGAAAGGTCATATCCCGGTGTAGTCTCGCTTTAGCAGGGCAAACAGGTGTAGATCATGAAAGGCGCGCTGCCAGTAACCATATTCACGCAGCAGCCCTTCTTTCTGAAAGCCAAGTTTGCGCAGCAGCGTCATAGAGGGTTCATTGCCAGTCATGACATAAGCCTCTATGCGGTTGAGCTGCATCTGGGTAAAGCCAAAGGAAAGCACGGCTGTTAACACTTCTGTCATGATTCCCTGTCGCCAATAGGCCTGCCCCAATTCATACCCTACGGCCGCACAGTGAAAGTGGTGCTTCCACTCACCAAAGCCACAGGTGCCTAAAACGTGATCATCCGTTTTGCGGGCGATAGCCCAACGAATGGTACGCCGCTCGGCAAAACGCTGCTGCATGCGGGCTACCAGTTCTTCCGCCTGGGCCATGTCTGTGTAGGTGGGTTGGTCATAATAACGGGTCACTTCCGGGTCATTAAAGGTGGCAAAGATGGCCGGGGCGTCAGACGGCCGTATTTGGCGCAGCCACAGGCGTTCCGTTTCCAACACCGGAAACTCATCAAAAAGGGTGTCTGTATTCATAGGCAGGGCCGCCTCCAGTCAATCACGCACTTGATTGTTTTGCTCCCTGAGTTTACGGTTTAACTTGTTGCCAAATGTTGTTGTTTCAGGTTTTGATTTCATTAGTGTTACCTTTACCTCTAACAAAATATACCTGCAGGAATCAGATTGCACGAATTTTACCCTTCTGGTCAAACGACTAAAGGAATAAAACTTGTTTCTGCCTTGTACAATGAGAACGGCCGCGCCTCCTGCGGCCACACTGGCGATAACCTCGTGCAATTTGCGTAGCCTAAACAGCATTTTGGCGTCAAACAAATAATCCAATTTGTTATACAATTTTAAGGAATTATCGTCCCGATGGTATTTGGCAATCGGCCACGCACCCCAGCAGTCCACGCAAACACAACACCCGGACTGCCAAACAACATGACTTCACAAAAGTGGCTCACCTGGTGTCTTTGTAAATGCGTATGTATGTGCAGCTGAATGTACAAAGGTGTCAAAGGCGGACCTATGAAAAAACATTTCTATCTTTCACTGTTTCTCTTTTTTGTCCTAACAATGGGGGCTGTTGGCTCTACAGTAACTGTTCAGGCAGCGACTGTTTGTTCTCCACTTTCTGCCGGGCGAACGGTCTGGTGGCCGGGGAACGGCAGTCCAGGCCCATGTGCTGTCACTATGACTGTGCCCACGACGCAACTGCTCTATCCCAAACTGTCAGGTGCTTTCATTGAGCTGCATGCCCAACCTCTACAGCCCGGGTTATGGACGGGTGTTCAGTGGCAGAATGCGGAGGGTGGTTGGCACGATACCGAAGGCTGGCAGGGGGCATTCAACTTAGACCAGCGCGTCTTGTGGTATGTTGGCGAGGAGCATTTAGGGGATGGCCCTTTCCGCTGGCTGGTATACGAAAATGAGGGAAGTAACTTGCTGGCGGTAAGCCAACCGTTTGCTCTCCCATCTCATGGCGGCGAAGTTCTGCGTATCGAGGTCTCATTGGGTGATTCTCTGCCCGAAGCACCAGCCACAATATCGAACAATAGCAACGATGTCTACGACAACTTTGACAACCCCACTTACGATGGAACCCTTGATGCGACACGCTGGGCACGAGGAGACGGTTGTGAAAACGTGGCTCAACATGAGGGGGTGCTGCTCTTTCCAGGCGGCTGGTGCTTTTTATATGTCAGACAAACACAAGTTTCTATTGATCAGTTGGATCTTTTTGAGGCAAGGGTAAAAGTAGCCAGCGATCATAACGGCCAACTTGTTACACAGGAAATCACTTTTATAACTGATGATTTACCGAGTGGGATCTGGTGGGCAACTTGTGGCATTCGCGCCGAAGCTGAAGGAGTAAGCACTTTTTTTAACGTCTTTAGCGAAGGTTTTGGCGGTGATGAAATAGGCGTGACACAGCCGGCACAATATGACCAATGGTACACCATCCGTCTTGAGTTAGATAGCGATACGATGATCTTCAGTTGTTATGCTGATGATCAATTACTTGGGTCTATTAATCCCCAAGATGCATCTGCGCTAAAAGAGGCCCGCTTTAACCGTATTTTAGAGTCTGCTCGTCCGCCTGGCTCGTTTGCAACGACATATGTAGATGATGTTCGTGTGGCCAATGAATAATTATGACTGGGAAATGATTTAGGAACGTTGGTTCTTTGGGATCTCATGGTGTTGATAGCCTATGTGGAGGGCAGGCATAAGGCCTGCCACGCATCATCAGCTAGCTTTACCGGCAAAACCGCCCATCGAAATTTTTGACTTCATCGCCATTGATGAAAGCCATCACGCCATCTACACTGTCTGGAAGCAGGTGCTGGAATACTTTGCGGCCCCGCTTATCAGCCTGACCGCCAGCTCATTCAATGCCAATCGAAAACATGTTCTCCAGATCATGCCGGGAGAAAACGCGGAAAGCGATCAGCGTTTCCGAACGAATGATGCCGGGCACACTGAGCATTTTCTCTGTGACCACTTCGGCCATCTTGTCATTGTTGGCCACGCGCACAATGGCCACCAGATCAAAGCGGCCGGCTACGGAAAAAACCTCGCTCACACCGTCAAACTCGGCCACAGCGGCGGCTACCTGGTTGATTTGTGGTGGGTTTACATTTAACAAAACAACGGTGCTGACCATCTTTTCCTCCATACATTGATGCACAGGATAATAATGTGCCTACCATAGCGCCAAGTTAAGCCAAAGGCAACTTTCTGCTGCGATGAAATGCACCGCAGCGGGGAGTCAGACACGGCCGTTTCCCGCCAGCACATTTCCGCTATAATAAACCTTACCAAAAAGATTGACCCCCCTGATTGGGGCGTAGATGCCTGCTTGTTTTTAATCTTTACACCCTGATCTTTATTCTCATAGATAAGAGGAGAGTACACATGCGTAACTCATTTGACCATTTTGGTGCCCGTGCCCAACTGCCGGGGACCAATGTTTATTATTACCAATTGGCCAAGCTGGCCTCGTTTGGCGCTATTGACCGGCTGCCCTTTTCCATCAAAGTGCTGCTGGAAGCCCTGCTGCGCACCTGTGATGGTTACGCCGTCACCCCCCAGGATGTGGAAAACCTGGCCGGCTATAACGCCGCAAAACCGGCGCAAATTGAACTTCCCTTCAAACCGGGCCGTGTCATCTTGCAAGACTTTACCGGCGTGCCGGCCGTGGTAGACCTGGCCGCCATGCGCGCCGCCATGGCTCGGCTGGGCGGCGACCCCAAGAAAATTAACCCCATTGTGCCGGTAGACCTGGTTATTGACCATTCCGTGCAGGTAGACGCTTTTGGTTCGGCCGCAGCGCTTTTTATCAACGCCGAGAAAGAGTTTGTGCGCAACCGCGAGCGCTATGAATTTCTCAAGTGGGGACAAAAGGCATTTAAAAACTTTACCGTCGTGCCTCCGGCTACGGGCATTGTGCATCAGGTGAACCTGGAATATCTAGGCAAGGTGGTCATGACGGTGCCCGAAGGGGATGACCTGGTGGCCTTCCCTGACAGCCTGGTGGGAACCGATTCTCACACGACGATGATTGATGGCTTGGGCATATTGGCCTGGGGTGTAGGCGGCATTGAGGCTGAAGCCGTTATGCTCGGCCAGCCTATTTACATGCTTACGCCTGAAGTCATTGGGGTGCGGCTGATAGGTAAGCTGCCAGAGGGTTCAACAGCGACTGACCTGGTATTGGTGGTGACCCAGCTGCTGCGCCAGAAAGGTGTGGTGGGGAAATTTGTAGAATTCTTTGGCCCTGGCCTCAGCAATATGACCCTGGCTGACAGAGCGACCATTGCCAATATGTGCCCAGAATATGGGGCCACCGTGGGCTTTTTCCCGGTGGACGATGAGACGCTGCGTTATTTGCGGCAAACGGGACGGCCAGATGAGCTGGTTGATCTTGTAGAGAAATACACCAAAGCGCAGGGTATTTTTCGCACAGACAGCACCCCTGACCCAGACTTTGCAGACATCGTAGAATTGGATTTAAACACGGTGCTGCCCAGCCTGGCGGGGCCAAAACGGCCGCAGGATCGCATTCTGGTCAGTGAGATGAGGCAGAAGTATGAGCAAACGCTGCTGGCACCGGCTGGGCCGCAAGGGATTGGGCTCAGGGAAGCAGAGCTGACAAAAACGGCCGTGGTCAGAAATGGCCAGGAAACGGAAATTGGGCATGGCGCGGTGGTCATTGCCGCTATCACTTCCTGTACAAACACCAGCAATCCATACGTTATGTTAAGTGCAGGCTTACTGGCTAAAAAGGCGGTGCAGGCCGGCTTGCGTATGCCCCCTTATGTCAAGACCAGCCTGGCCCCCGGCTCCCGTGTTGTAGAAGATTACCTCAAAAAAGCGGGAGTTTTGCCTTACCTGGAGCAGTTAGGTTTCCACATTGTGGGCTTTGGCTGTACCACCTGCATTGGCAACTCTGGCCCCTTGCCAGAGCCGGTCAGTGCGGCCATCCAGGAAGGTGACCTGGTGGTCTCCTCTGTGTTGAGTGGTAACCGCAACTTTGAAGGCCGGGTCCATCCGCTGACAAGAACCAACTACCTGGCCTCGCCGCCGCTGGTGGTGGCTTATGCCCTGGCGGGTCGCACCGATATTGACCTGGACAAAGAACCCATTGGCCTGAATGCAGACGGCCGCCCTGTCTACTTAAAAGATATCTGGCCTACCAACCGGGAGGTGGCGGAAACGGTTGCCAAAACGCTTACGGCCGATATGTTCCGTGAGCAATATGCTAATGTCTATGATGGTAATCCTGAGTGGAACAAAATCCCCGTGCGTGGTGGTGAGCTGTATGAATGGAATCCGGATTCTACCTATATTCAGGAACCTCCCTTTTTCATGGATCTGACGCCGGAGGTGAAACCCATCACCAATATTAACCATGCGCGTGTCCTGGTGAAAGTGGGTGACTCGGTGACAACTGACCATATCTCTCCTGCCGGAGCCATTTCTCGTACCAGCCCGGCCGGGAAATACCTGCTTGAGCATGACGTAGAGCCACCTTATTTTAATAGCTATGGGTCACGGCGCGGTAATGACCGGGTGATGACGCGCGGTACCTTTGCCAACGTGCGCCTGCGCAACCAGATGGCCCCTGGTACAGAGGGCGGTTGGGCCACCTACCTGCCCACCAATGAAGTGATGAGCATGTATGACGCCTCTCTTAAATACAAAGTGGACGGTACCCCATTAATGGTGCTGGCCGGTAAGGATTATGGCATGGGCAGTTCACGTGATTGGGCGGCCAAAGGTGTGTTGTTATTGGGTATAAAAATGGTTATTGCTGAGAGCTATGAGCGTATCCACCGCAGTAACCTGGTGGGCATGGGGGTGCTGCCGCTGCAATTTAAGCCAGGGGAAAACCCACAGACGCTGGGGCTGGATGGCACAGAGCGTTACAGCACGGTAAATTTGACCAATGAGGTGAAACCGCTGCAAGACATTACCGTGCAGGCTGTCAGGTCTGACGGGACACAAATCACCTTCCAGACCACCTGCCGCATTGATACACCTGTGGAAGTGGACTATTACCGTAATGGCGGCATATTGCATACCGTCTTGCGAAATTTTCTGAAAGAATAAGCTCAAAGTGACAGCCGCCGGCGAGCAAAGCCCACCGGCGGCTGTCACTTGGCCGATTACCTAAACAGGTAAACTGATGGAGGCCTGGTCTTTACTGACCAGGGTCTTATCTTTTTGTTCTACCAGAAAACCCAGCGCTTCGTCGGCCTTGCCGTCCATGAAGATAGACAGGACACGGCCGTGTCTGGCTAGCGGCACATCAATCACCCGCAGCCATTCCCCCAACCTGGTATCTTCCGGTGATAACTGTGCCAGCACATTGGGCGATTTCCGGAAGAAAGCCCAGTCAAAATAACTGCCGGGCACATGCAAATGCAGTGGCAGCGCATAAATCCCTGACTCCACCAAATCCTGGAAAAAATGGGTGCCATAAGAAAGCTCCGGCGGCTTGCCGTCTTTGGCTACAGCCATTTCCCCCAACACTTTTGTATTAAAAATGTCTGCATACGTCACGCGTACGCCCAGGTCCAGGTTGGCGCTGCCCCAGCGGCCAGGCCCCACCAGAATAAAGGATTTATCTTCCAGCAGTTTGTTCAAACGGCCAATAGCCCGACCCAATTCCAGTTTGGTGGTGATATCTGGAATCTGGCCGTACTTTTCTGGGTCCACAAAGATCACATACTGCACTTGTTCCGCTTTACCGTCGGGGATAAGACCTCGTGAGGAAAACAAGACGTCTGCCTCGGGCACATCGCTGGGAATCGTGACGGCCGCCTCTTCGCGGTGGCTAAGCGGCCGGCATTGCAGCAGGTGCAGCTTGTAATCGGGGTATGGATACTTGGCGATGATCTCGATGGCAAATTCAATATCTACCGGCGTCTTATAGGCCTTTTCCAGGCGGCTGAGAGCTGTACGCATCAACCTGGTAAACTTCTCATCTTTGATCAGGTAGTCAAAGGTTAACACGAACCGGTCCTCGGCCATTAACCCACCCACTGATACGATCTTTTGTAAATAGTCTCCCTTGTCTAACAAGGCTATAAACCGCAGCTCCGGATAATTGTGATCCAAAATATCGTCGACGGGCAGAGTTTTAAAACGGTTTTCTTCCAGGTCAACCAAGTCTATGTACCATTGAGAATATTGTCGCACGGCTTTGGCGGTAGTTTCCGGGCGCAGTTGGGGATGGCTGAGGGCGACCATGCGCGGGTAATCGTTGTCTACACGGTCAACAGCACGAGTGCCAATGCCCCATACGATGCGCAGAAACCCATCTTCGCGGCGGATTTTGGCGTTCCAGCGAAAGGGGTTACGGCTGAAACCGACGCCCGCCAGGGTAGGGAAATAGTAACGGCCGTGTCGCTTGCCGCGCACCCGTTGAATCAAAATGGCCATCCGTTCGTCGTAATCAATGAGCCCATGTCGCTGCCGGTACAAAATAGCGTCTGGGTTTACCGAACTGGCATAGACACGCTTAATGGCATTCATCAAATCTGTCAGGTTTTCGCTTGGCGTCGCCTGGTTGGGGCAGAAGTAGCTATGGTATTTTCCAGCAAAGGCAAAGCCAAAGTTATCTTCCAGCAGGCTGGACGAACGCACAATAATCGGATCATCCCCCATTCGCTGCAAAACAGTACCCAATTGTTCTACCACGTCTGAAGGGAACTCTCCGCGTAAATGTGCTTCCACAATGCTGGGATACTGTGCCCGAATATCTTCCAACGTCTTGTATTTTTGGTTCATGACGTTGTCTAGATTATTCATCAGTCGGAAGTCGTAAATCACTTCGCTGCCGATGAAGAAAGAATCGGGGATTTCCACCTGTTCACTAATGTCTGCCCCTATGTCTGGGTCTTTTTGCTGCAATATTTTCCAGGCCAGCATCATACCTGCTGACTTGCCGCCAATCTTGCCACCGCCAATGCGGCGCCGGTAAATGCGCCGCAGGTCGGCAATGCTAAAAACTTTTTTGGCCACGCCAATAAAACGCAGCTGGTCGCTGATCATCCCTTTGATGAGCACTACCTTGATTTCTTCCAGATGGTGCTTCACTTGTTCCAGCTCTGGTGGCGACAGCGATTCATATAGTTCCCCCTGGCGAAATAGTAATTCCCAGGGAGCAATCTCCGGGTTAAACGTGAGTTCGATGGAGTCATCGTGCCCTGGCTGGTTGTTACGCACTTCTTCAATGATTTGATCCAGCAGCGTAATGCCCAGGTTGTTGGCAAAGTAGGCGTCTGTTTGAAAGTCGCGGACACGGTCTTTGCGTTTTTGCCAGATATTGGCCTGCTCCTGGCCAAAGGGGTCATGTAACCCTTCGCGGCGTTGTGACTCGATAGCCTTGTTTTTAACCTCGCGTTCAAAGGTTGTCTGGTCAATGATGCCCCGTCGGAACAATTCTTCGCGCATGCGCACCCGCACCTGGTCAGCCAGGATGGGATATTGTGCCAGTTTAATGTACACGTCAATGGTGGGCGTAATGCTACGCAAAGGAGGATTGCCGGCGGGGAGGGGTGGTTGATTCATACTGGTGATTATAGCAGGCTTGCCAGTATTGGAGAACGGAATATAACAGTAGGGTCGTCATCGGTGGGCAGTTATCACTGTTCAGTAACCCGTAAGCGGTGTTTAGCGGCTGAATACTGACCACTGAACACGGATCATCAAATATTAAAAATAGTGGAGGCAGAAATGGCATCAATTTTCAGCAAAATTATCGCCGGGGAGATTCCAGGTGATATTGTTTATCGGGATGACCTGGTGACCGCGTTCCGGGACATCAACCCGCAGGCGCCCACACATATTCTGATCGTACCCAACAAGGAAATCCCCTCGGTAAATGACGTAACGGCCGCAGACGAAGCTGTCTTGGGGCGTATGTTCCTGGCAGCGCAGCAGATTGCCGCCCAGGAAGGCATTGCCGACAATGGCTACCGGCTTATTGTTAATTGTGGCCAACACGGACACCAGGAAGTACTTCACGTGCACATGCACCTGATGGGTGGACGGCCGTTAGGCCCTATGCTGTACCGTACATCCCGATGACGTTTCGCCTGCGCCGCCTGGGGCGGCAGTATGAGTCTGACCCAAACAGAGAAGCCAGACGCCTGAACCGGGAAAGCATTCACACCTTCCGCCGGGTGATGGCCTATGTATGGCCGTACAGTCATTGGTTCACCATTTCTATCATCACCCTTGTTTTTAGTACCCTGCTGGGGTTGGTGCTGCCCCTGGTGGTACGCGGCCTGGTAGATGTGGTGTTGGTGGATGGTAACCTGTCTCGGCTGAACCAGTGGACGGCGGGTCTGTTTGTGATCTTCATCGTGCAAGCTATCTTCAGTTTTGCCCACCGCCTGTCATTGGCTTTTGTGGGCGAGCGGGCTATCGCCGACATTCGTATTGCGCTGTACACACACTTACAACGGCTTTCCTTACGCTACTACGCCGATAACCGCACCGGCGAAATCATCTCCCGCCTGACCAACGACATTTCCCAACTGCAGGCGGCCATCACTGAAAATGTCATGGCTCTGCTGCGCCAGGCAATCACCCTGATGGGGGCGGCGGCCCTGCTCTTCTGGCTGAACTGGCAGCTTACGGCCATCATCCTCCTGGGCATTCCCCCGATTACACTGACCATGGTGGTGCTGGGCCGCCGCATTCGCCACGCCTCCAAAATGGTGCAAGATGCGCTGGCAGAAGCCGCCAACGTGGCCGAAGAAACCACCTCTGGCGTGCGCATTGTCAAATCATTTGCCCGTGAAAGTTATGAGATTGGCCGTTTTTCAGCGAAGGTGAACGAAACGTTTGCTGCGGCGATGGTACGGGCCAAAGTTTCGGCCATATTGGCGCCCATCATTGGCTTTTTAGCCTTTGCTTCCATTACGATCACGCTGTGGGTGGGCAGCTACCAGGTGATCCAGGGCAATCTGACGGCCGGGGGCCTGGTAGCTTACCTCATTTACACGATGATGGTGGCCACACCTATTGCCACATTGGCCGGTTTGTATACCCAATTTCAGGCGGCCTTAGGCTCTACAGAGCGGGTTTTTGGCCTGCTGGACACAGCGCCAGACATTGCTGACCGCCCAGATGCTTACCCCCTGCCGCCGGTAACAGGGCAGGTGTCGTTTGAAACGGTGGATTTTGATTATGTGGCCGCGGTGCCGGTGTTAAAAGGGGTGTCGTTTACGGCCGTGCCCGGTCAGGTAATAGCGTTGGTAGGGCCCAGCGGTGCCGGTAAAAGCACGTTGGTGAACCTGATTCCGCGCTTTTATGATGTGGCTGACGGCCGTGTGCTCATCGACGGCCATGACATCCGTGATGTGACGCTGCACAGCCTGCGTGACCAGATCGGCATTGTGCCCCAGGAGACGTCTCTCTTTTCGGCCACCGTACTGGAAAATATCCGCTACGGCAAACTGGCCGCAACGATGGCCGAGGTTGAAGCAGCCGCACAAGCGGCCAATGCCCATGACTTTATCCTGAATGACTTGCCGGATGGTTACCAGACGCTGGTGGGGGAACGGGGGGTGAAGCTCAGCGGCGGCCAGCGCCAGCGGGTGGCCATTGCCCGAGCCATTCTCAAGAACCCGCGTATCCTCATTTTAGATGAAGCCACCTCGTCATTAGATAGTGAAAGCGAGAGCCTGGTACAGGAAGCGTTGGAGCGGTTGATGCACGGCCGCACCTCTTTTGTGATCGCCCATCGCCTCAGCACGGTGCTAAATGCTGACCAGATTATGGTGTTGGATCAGGGGCGCATTGTGGCCCAGGGAACCCATGAAGCATTGCTGCTAGACGCCGATGGCCTTTACCGCCGCCTTTATCAACTGCAATTTGAGAAAGTTTACTAATACACTGCTGTGTACAAAAGGGCGCGTCTGCCAATGCCGAATTCATGGGCAGGCGCGCTCGAAGTGACCTTTTCTTCGGCAAAACGGGAAGCCATTTTAGACGGTCACTCAGTAAGCGGCGGGCGGCGTACCAGTGTCATAATGGCTGCGCCCAAGCCTATCAACAGCAAGATGGGGGCCAGCACAAACCAGCCAAGGAAGGGAAGCAGGGCAGCCGCTACCAGCAGGACGGCCGTTTTTATCAGAAGCTGCATACCGGTGACATTTTCCGCTTGGGGGTAGATGCGCTGGCGCAGCACCATTACCAGCCCGGCCAGGCCAACGGCAGCTAACGCCAGCAGGGCCAACACCAGCAGCAGCGCCAGCAGGCCACCACCATCACCACCCTGAGCAAGAACGGCAGCGATCACCAGAAAGAAGAGGGCGTTGACCAGCCCGATGATAAAAGAACGCCCTGGCATGGCCTGCATGATCTGGCCTACCTGTGTTACACGGCGGGGGATAAGGAACGGCAGTAACACCAGCAAGGCTGCTGTTGTGGCTGCACTGACGGTGATCACTGCGAAGAGCGCCATCATTTCACCCATGTGAACCTCCATTGGGATTGGTAAAGAGCAGACGATTGCCCCACAGCCAGATGACCAGAACCAGGCTCATAATCAGCGCCCACTGGTAAGTGGGCAGTTCAATTTGAGGCAGTGTGATGTGAACGTTTTGCCACACGGCCGTCACCCAGTTACTTACCGTCTCCCCCACCGTTAGTGCAGGCAGTTGAATGGGTGGCCAGGCTTGGCGTAGTATAGCTCGCCCCTGCTGCCACCCTGGTTGCAGCGTTCTCCAGAAGATGAGCATGAGCGTACCGGCGGTTATTACCTGAGCCAGCGGCAAAAAGCGCAGCCACCAGGGCGTTGCCTGGGCCCTTATGGTGGCGGCAACAAGCGGCCTTAAATCGGTGGTGAGCGGCAAGTCTTCTACCGTGGCAAAGGCGGCAAAAAGCGCCTGCAGTTCTGCCAACTGCGCCTGTGCCGCCGGGGATTGTTTCAACTGTGCCTCTACTGCCTGCCGGGTGGCTGCGTCTAATGCGCCGTCCAGGTATTCGTTTAAGCGTGTGTCATCGATCTCGTTCATAGGTGTTTAAGAGTCCGGGGGCATATTTTTATTGGCCCGAACATTCAGCCCTCCTTCATCTGCGCGGCCAGCAATTTTCGGGCTCGAAAGAGGTCGCTTTTTACACTGGTGAGCGGCCGGCCCATCACCGCCGCGATCTCATCATAACTCAACTCCTGGAAATGACGATACTCAATCACTGCCCGATAGTGTGGTGGCAGTTGTAAAATAGCGGCGCGCAACCGGGTGGCCTGTTCCTGGTGTATCAGTACCTGTTCCGGGGTGGGCATCTGGTGTGCCCATTTGTCCATGGTGGGCGGGGCCTCAGTGGCCACCGCTATGTCTGCGGCCGTCAACTGCGGCCGTACCCGTTCTGATTCCAGCCAGTTCAGGCACAGGTTCGCGGTAATGCGCTTGATCCAGGGGGCAAACGGTCGTGAGACATCAAACCGGTCTAACGCCTGAAAGGCCCGTAAAAACGCCTCCTGGGCCGCATCTTCGGCATCTTGACGACGGCCAAACATACGGTAAGCTACATTAAACACGGCCGTTTGCTGGCGGCGTACTAATTCTGCAAACGCCATCTCATCACCTCGTTGTGCCTGTCGCAGCAGTTCTGGCTCGTCATCTTGCACCATATCATAACCCTATGCCCCTATTACAAGATAGAATGGGAAAAGTTGCAAGTGATCATGGGCGGACCGCTATGAATGGCTGAATGGTGGGGCTTTTGCCAACGCTGCTTTATGTGTGATAAACTGGTGTGGTTATGGGTACGCCCTTTTACCTGCGGCTCCTGGTTATTGAACTGGGTGACTTTACCATTCGCAGTGAAACGCCTCTGGCTGAAGTTTTGTGGTTTGTTGGTGGGCTGCTGCTGTTGGTGCTTTTGTCTACGGCCGTACTCTGGTGGAACAGGCGCGCACAAAAAGACCCATTCATTTAACACCTGAAACAATGTACAGACATAAAGCCGCAGAGAGTTTGCTCTCTGCGTTTTTGTGCCTGTGCCTTTAAGTTATCACAAGGAGTGTATGGCAACATGATTGATGTGAACCAATTGCGCCGCGGCATTAGTTTTACACACGACGGCAACCTTTATAGAGTAACGGAATACAGCCACAATAAACCTGGTCGGGGCAAAGCGACTATTCGCGTCAGTGTGAAAGATTTGCGCACCGGGTCCAATTTGCAGCTTACCTTTTCTTCTGGTGACCGCGTTCAGGATGTCCGGCTGGAAAAAGAGACCTTCCAATACCTGTATGATGATGGTGCATTCTATGTATTTATGAACACGGGCACTTACGAGCAAAAGCAGCTGCCCCACGCCGTCATGGAAACAGATCAGGGCTACCTGATTGATAATATGGAATTGGAACTGCTCTCTTACGAAGGCGAAATCTTAGACTACATTCTGCCTAAAACCTTGGAGTTTGAGGTGGTAGAAGCTGAAAATGCGGTGGCCGGAGACACGGCCACCGGGGCGACAAAGGTGGTGTCTACCCAGACAGGCCTCAGGGTAAAAACGCCCCTTTTTGTCAATACAGGGGATCGCATTAAAGTGAATACGGAAACAGGTGAATACATTACACGGGCGTAAGATAACCGCGGTAAGGTAGAATCTGAAGGATTTTAAAAGCTTCTCACGTTTGCCACATACTGTAGGCACGGCCGTCCAGACGGCCGTGTTTTAGTTTCCAGCAAACTTCCCTCTTGCACCGTTCTCCAAGAGTATGTTATAGTCTGTCTTGTTACGTTATGTCAAACATTTTGGCAGAGGGGCAACCTCCCGCAGGGTCCTATCCCCCAGAACCTGCGGGAGGTGCATTCCCAAACAGATTGACAGCCATGGAGAAATGATGAAAAAACCATCCCCCCTGACGCACTGTTTTATGTTAACGTTTGTCATGGTATTGTTGTTCCTGGCGGTTAACACCACGGCCGTGGCCGCCGCCCCCAGCGAACGGCCAGCCGCCCAGCAGGCACAAGGGTTTTATTACACCGTGCAATGGGGTGATACTCTCTCTCACATTGCGGCGCGATACGGCACAACCGCCCCGGCCATCATGCTGGCCAACCCTTGGTTGGTGAACCCTCATCTTATTTATGCGGGAACAGTGCTCTTTATTCCGGCTGGGGTTCCTGGCGTAATCCAGACGCCGGGTGGAGGCACGCCCCCCCCAGCCCAACCGGGATGCCGCTACCACCACACCGTGGTCTGGGGGCAGAACCTCATTCAACTTGGCAGCTGGTATGGGGTCAGTCCTTTTGCCATTGCTGAAGCCAACCAGATCTTTAACCTGAACCGTATCTTTGCCGGGCAGGTGTTGTGCATTCCCTGAGGTCGGTTTACTCTTCAAATGATTCGGCAAAAAACCAGGTGATGAGTCTGGCCTCAGCCCAAGGTTCAAGCGCCTGGATGAGCTGTATGCCGGTTTCGCTGGCAATGGCTTGTTGGAAAGTAGCTTCGCTCTCAAAGTAAAGCTCTACCATCAGGTGATACCGAGATTGGCCGCCAGGTTTACGGACAATACGGCTGACTTCTCGTTTGTACAGATGAGGCAGCTGCTCGGCCAGGGGCAGGTGTGTGCCAGAAAAGAACGCTTCCAGTTTTTGTTCATCGTCAACTTTGCGGTAGACGGTGGTGAATTTAAACATGGGGCAGGGTAGGCTCCTTGGCGTTATGTTTGTGCTGGCCAGATAGCCAGCAATTGTTCTTTTAAGTGTGCCCGCTGCTCGGTATAGTGGTTTTCACTAAGACGGCCGTTGGCATAAGCGTCATCCAGATCAGCAATGGCCTGCAGCAGCTGTTGGGGGTCAGGGGGAGGGGGTAGGGGGGCTGTTTGCCACCTTCTTACCATCACCACGGCGGCCGCCAACGCCAGCCCCAACCCCAACGCCCCCATCATAAGCTCCTGGGTTGTGTTGCGGGAAACAACAGCATTCCCCTGGGCATCTAGCAGTTGGCGGGCACGGCCGTCCAGTTCCAGGCTTAGCGCTGCTGCCCCGGCCAGGCTGTTATTCATGTAGGTAGCAAATGAGCCACCAGACAGAGCCTGGGTACCCTGGTTGACCCAGCCATCGCCGCTAAGGCGCACACCAGCATCAGGCAGAATGACGGTGGCCCCGCTGAGCGGGTACGCCAGCGGGTGAGCCAGGCGCAGGCCGTCTTCGTAGGGCAGTTGGTAACTCACCAACAGGCTGGTGCTGCCCGCACCCGGCCGCAGCGGCACCGTGTCGGCCCACCCTGTCTCGGTTTGAATCACTTCAGGAGCGGGGGAAAAACTTTCTAACGATCCAAAGGAACGCCGGAAGTCAATGCTTTCAGCGCCAGCCGGCAGCAGAATATCTACCACACCACCAGCCGGGCTGCCTGATTCACCCACAAACACGGCGTTGGCATCATTGTTAAAAATGTACAGTTCAGAAACCTGAACACTGCCAGGCACAAAGGTGAGGATCATATGGATTTGCCCGATGGAGATGCCGCCGGGATCGGCCGTTGTGTCGTAGACGATGAGGGGCAGGTTAAGTTCTGGCTCGGCGCGGTTAATGCGGCTGGGGCTGCTGTTAAAGGTCAGCCCATTATAGTCAGTGGTGACCACAAAAACCCATTCAGGCAGCACATTTTCCAGGTTAAAGGCATAACGGCCGTCAATGTCTACTGTCGTGGTCAATGATAGGGTTGGCTCAAAATTGGCATTAAAGGCACGCAGCGTAGCCACGGCGTCTGTTACCTCTTGGGACGTACTGCCATTGACGATCAGGCCGGTGATGGTGGCTGCCGCAATGGGTTCAAAAGCCGCCAGCGGATTAGCGTACATGTAGGATTGAGTACGGCCGTAATCCACCACAGCTTGCTTTTGTTCGTCCGTCAGGCCAGAGGCGTCTATGCCCCAATTACCCACATCAGCCAGCGCCATTTCATTGCTGTGTGTAAACCAATACTCCTGGCCGGGGATGTTCGCCACGTCCCCTCCCAAATCGGCGAACAGCGCCTGGCCCGCTTCCAATGTGGCCGGGGAAACGCCAAAACTGTAAACGGCCGCAATCAGGTTCCAGCGATCGCCTTCGTTAATGGGGTTAGAAGAAGCCGGGCCAAAGGGAGGCATGCCGCTGGCCATACTGCCGTTTGTGATGATGTCAAACATGCGCTGAGGGTCGGCTGTGCGTTGAAACGCCGGATCGGTAAAGTTACGCGGTTCCAGCCCGGCGGCCAGCGCCTGTTCCCCGTCACCAGCCCCTAAAGGCCCATGGCACACCACACATCGTTCATTGTATAGGGCCAGGCCAGCTTCGGCGTCAGGGGGGGCTATGGGCAATACAGGTTCCTGGGCGCCTGTGATCCGGGCCATGATGCCCAAGAGCAGGCTGATCAGCAAGACGGCCGTGACCCGGCCAGAGCATATTCGTAACAGGTGTCTTTTTATCATAAGCAAGGTTAACAAGATTTACAGGACAAAGAGACAGTGCCTATGCCCTTCATCCGGCGAATCAATCGGGCCAGGGTTAAGCGGCGGTTGTCTCTGAAATGGGGGCAGTCACTTTGTGACCGCAATGAGCGCAGAATTTATCAGCCGGGTCCACGGGCGTGCCGCACTGAGAACAGTAACGGCCGTGACCATTAACCGGCACCGTTACCTGCCCGCGCAGCCGGGCAATGGCCGCTTCAATCTCTGCATCCCTTGTGTCATGGTGCGGCAGCGCATCCAGGCGTTGTAGGATAGCGGCGGCTTCAGCTACCAGGGCCGCACGCTGCGGCTGATAAACTTCGGCCGGCAATTTGCTTGTGTCATAATCAAAATCCAGCGCCGAAATTTGCGCCAGGATCGCTTCTTTTTGGTCTAAAAGTCGCTGGCGATCTGTACGGGTACGCTGCCCCTGCTCGTCGCCCTGCCATAAAGGCCGGGCCACAAACAAGGCCACCAACACCAGCAGCGCCAGACCCAGTAAAATAGAACCTGCAGTCATAAACAATTAACCATTGACAGGTGCCAATGGGTCTAGCCTCCTTCTAATAATTGGTCAATAGTGCCTTCTAACGTCGCCTGGTTAAGGGGCCCTAACTGGAAATAAACAATCTTGCCATCGGGGCCAATGATGAACGTTTCCGGCACGCCGGTGATTTCATAGTCCTGTGAAATATCAGTCCCCAGGTCTGGTGCATGGGGGTAGCTGACATTAAATTCCCGCATATACGCCAGCGAGTTTGGCTCTACGTCGGCATAGGCAACACCCAGAAAAATAACGCCGTCGTCGGCATATTTACGGGAAGCATTCTCTAAAACTTCGGCTTCGTAGCGGCATTCTGCACACCAGGAAGCCCAAAAATTGAGGACGATGATGCTGCCGCGCATGTCTGAGAGGCGCGCCGCCGCACGGCCGTTCCACTCATACCCCTCAAAAAATTCAAGGTTAAAATCTGGTGCTGGCTCGCCCACTTCTGGCCGGGGCGATGTGCTGTTTACCAATCCCCAGCCCAGCATCGCCAGCACCCCCAACACCACAAACCACATGCCTGCCGTCAGCCAGTGAGCACGACGTTTCGCCGGGGCACTCGCTGGTGTTTGTGCTGCTTCAATGGTAGATGCATCTGGCATTTGCATAGATTCCGTCATGATTCACCTGCTATTTTCTGGTTAAAAGCTCTTCTTCTATGCGAGCAATGTAATCTGTTTTGGCCTCGGTCGGGGCAGCCGGCTGCCGGGCAGAAGGGGTCGGGGAAGGGAAAGCCTGGGCATTGAGCGGTGCGCCTGGCCCCTGTGGTGAAGCCCCCTTCTCCCCTTGCCGTCGCAGCTGTCGCATGTATTGCACAAACAGCCCGGCAGCAACAACAACACCCACCACGGGCAGCACCCACAAAATCAGGCTAAACCCCCGTTTGGGCGGGTCAGCCAGCACCCCATCGCCATATTGCCGGGCAAAGTAGTCATGAATTTCTGCTTTGGTTTTGCCTTCAGCCAGTTGAGTACGAATCAGTTCACGCCAGTCAGCACAGGCCTGTGTGGGGCACACGTCCAGCGGCACATTTTCACATACCGGGCAAAATAAATCTTTGGCAACTACGTTCACCTCATCATCGGTCACTGCTGGGGTCTGGGCCCACGCCACGCCGGCTGCCAGCAAAAACAGCCCCAGAAGCAAACTGCAAACCGTAAGCCATAAACCTTTTTTCACCACATCCATCACCTCATGCCCCCTCAATCACCAGACGCTGCCACTGCCCGGCGGGGGCGCACGGCCGTCACCAGCTCTTCTTTGCGATCTGGCCAGGCAGCGATGAGCGTGCCAATGACAAAGATGATGCCGCCAGTCCACACCCAATTGACCAGCGGGTTTACATAAATGCGGAAAGTCGCCTGGTCTGAAGAAGTTGGTTCCCAATTAATCATCAAGATGTAGAAATCTTCGCTGATCGTCTCCCGGGCATCGGGGATGGTCATAGGCTGATTGGTGCGGGTATACAGTTCCGTACGCGGATGGAATTGACCTACGTAACGGCCGTTGTCATACACATCTACGGTTGCCTGGGTGATCAGCAAATCATCTGGGCCCGGAAAACGTTCTGCCCCCAGGAACTGCATCTCATACCGCCCCAAGGACACTGTCTCACCGACGTTGAGGCGAATTTGAGTCTGTTCCTGAAACAACTCCATGCCGATGATGCCAAAGGCCATCACCACAACCCCCATATGAATCCAATAGCCGCCATAACGCCGCCGGTTGCGCCCAATCAGGGTGGTAAAAGCCGTCCAGGGATTTTCCCCCTTTTTCATGCGTGCGCGTGTCCCTTTCCAAAACTCCAATAGCGTCAGTATAGCCGCAAAGGAGACAATCCACAGCCCCAGCAGCGCCCGCCAATCATGGATGCCCCACACCGCCAGCAGGCTTACAAAAATCAGCGCGGCCAGCGCCGGCCAGCGCAGGCCCATACCAATACGCTGCGCGCTGGTGCGGTACCACATCGTCAGCGGGGCTACCCCCATCAGCAGCACCAAAACGCCAAACAGCGGCCCTGTGGCTTGTTCATACACCGGCGGCCCTACAAACCCCTTTTCGCCTGTGAACAATTCCGAAAAAATGGGGTAATTGACAAACAGAAATATAATCGTCAATATGGCCATAATGATGAAGTTATTGTACAAAAACGCCGCCTCTCGGGACAAGAAAGATTTAAGGTGGTTTTCTGAGCTTAATTCATCACCTCGCTTTGCAATCCATACCACCGAAAAAACGAGCATAAAAGCCAAAAAACCGAAGAACAACGGCCCAATAGCTGACTGGGCAAAAGAGTGCACAGAGGATATGACACCACTGCGGACAATAAAAGTGCCGTAGATGACCAGGAGATACGTTATCAGGATGAGGATCATATTCCACCATTTAAACATATCCCGCTTTTCTTGAATCATCACCGAATGCAGAAAGGCGGTGCCGGCCAGCCAGGGCATAAAGGAGGCATTTTCTACCGGGTCCCATGCCCAATAACCGCCCCAGCCCAACACGTCATAGGCCCAGCGCCCGCCTAAAATCAGCCCCAGGCTTAAGAAAAGCCAGGCCACCAATGTCCAGCGCCGCGTCAGGCGAATCCAGGCATCGTCTAGCTTGCCTGACATTAGCGCCGCCATGGCAAAGGTATAAGGAATGGTAAAGCCCACAAAGCCCAGGTAAAGCATGGGGGGGTGGATGATCATACCAGGATGGCGCAGCAGAGGGTTTAAGCCATTACCGTCAGGGGGCACTACCGCCAGCCTGGCAAACGGGTTTTCTACAAAGAGAGAGATGCCCAGGAAGAATATCTGGGTAAAGCTGGCTACCATGATGGCATAGGGCATAAGGGGGCGTTGGCGGCGCCAGTTACGGGCCATAGCTGCGGCCGTAAACACGGCCAGCAGCAAATTCCAAAAGAGCAGCGAGCCGGCCTGGCCGCCCCATAGGGCCGTCACCTTGAGGTAGGCGGGCATGCCCACACTGCTCACACGCCAGACATACTCCAGGGAAAAGTCGCCGCGCAGCAGTGAGTAGATCAGCACACCACAGGCCAGAGTTACTAGCGGCAGCGTGATAATGGTGGCATTGCGCGCACTTTCCACCCAACGGGGTTGGTTGGTGCGGTTGCCATACCAGGCAACCACGGCCGCGTAAACAGCGGCGGCAAAGGCCAGGACTAAAGCAGCATAACCTAGATCAGGAATCATGAGGTTTTATGAGTGTGAGTGGTGAATGTGAACGGTGCATGGGTTTGTCATGCATTCTTCATCATTCGCCATTCCTATTGGCTGTTGTGCAGAGCCGGGTCTATTTCTTCATAGCGGGTGGGGCACTTTAGCAGCAGCCCGCCCTGGTTGGCATAGAAAATGCCATCCTGTTGGGCGTGGCCCTCAACCAGGGCCTGGGCCTCGTTTTGCAGCAGGTCCGGCTTGGGTTCGTTCATGGCCACAACATGCAGGCGGGGGGCGGTGGGGTCATTCAGGTCGTCTACAATGTCGAACTCCAGACGGGATGTGGTAGCGTCAATTTCTGTGTATTGGATGGAGTCACCAATAACCCACCCGGCAACACGCAGGTCGCGCCCGGTAAGGCGGCTTTGCTCGGCGTAAAATTCGTCTACCGTTTTATAAAGCTGGGTGTTGCCACTCATGGCGTTGACCACCAGGAAAACAATGGCGGCCAGCAAAATGACGCCGCCCACAATAAACTTAAGACGGTTACTTGGGGCTTCAGTTAAGGTATCACCTTGGTTTGTCCAGGTTGTATCTGCCATTTTTGCTCCTGTGAAACAGCCACCAATTTCACACATCTGTAGCGATCCGTAAAATTCATGACTTTATGGTTCACTCACCTTCGTTTGTGAAACTGCCTTCATCTCCTTCCAGAATTTCCAGCGCTTCTGCTTCGTACTCTGCGGGCACCACAACGTAGCCTGTACCTAACAAGCCAACGGTTAAACCCAAGGCCTGCCCAGCCCCTTCTTGCCAGGCGCGTGCGGGAATCCCCTCGCTGCGCAACCGGTTGGCAATGATGGTGGCGGGTGTAATGCCAGGTGCCTGGGCGACAGCTTTCCATGTGATCTCACCACGCCCACCAGGGGTGGTGCTTTTGGCCGTTGGGCTTGTTGACCCTGGTTTTGCATCGCCAGGATCATAGGGTAAAACAGGGAGCGTAGAATCAGTCATAAGCATATGCCTGCTTTGTTAAAGGTGTGCTGGTCAAATTGTCACAGGTCATTATACCGCTGATCTACATAGAATGTTAGCTTTACAGGATAAAACTTTTTTTCTATTTAGTAAGTACACTGGTAAAGAAATTTTATGACCTTTGGTAGGGGCTGGTCTTGTGCCTGCCCCGCTCAGGGCGACCCTTGTGGTCGCCCCTACAATAGTGGGCCAGCGTCATGGATGGGGGTGATGGTAAAGTACATTGGGGTAAGTATAGGGTTCCAGGCGGTGGCTGACGACAGTGAGAGATCATGCTTATGGCGTGATGGATGTCATAAAGGTACACGTTGTCATGGCCGTACCCCGGTGCTAGAATCTTTGTTATGAGTGCAGTTGAGCGTTTGTTAACGGAGTTAGATGCCGTCCGTGAGCGGTTGTTGGTAGCCATTGAGTCCCTGCCCGATGAAGCGCTGGGGCAACCAGGCGTGGTAGGTGAGTGGTCTGTTGGCGACGTGTTAGTCAACCTGACAGTGTGGGAATCAGAGGTAGTGACGGCGTTGATGCAGGTGGATCAGCGCAAAAAACCAACCCGGCTGCTGGCGGCACTGGCTCAGGCCGATGATTATGACCGGGAACGGTACGCCGAAAACAAAGGGCGTGACCTGGACCTGGTGTTTGATGATTTAATGAAGGTGCGGCTGGAACTGGAAGAGTGGTTGGAAATGTTTGACGACCGGGTGTTAACGGACAAGAAACGGTACAAGTGGTTAAACGGCCGTGCCCTGACCAGCCTGATCGCCCAGGCCACCTTTGAAAACGAACGCCGCTATGTGCCGGCGATGGAGCAATTTTCCCAGGCGTGGGCGGCCAGGTCGGCCACCCAAGGTGGGGTCATTCCCCTGACGGCCGTGACCGTGCAAGCGCCGCCAGAGGAATGAGGCGCACAGTGCGCAAAGGACACCAAGATGCCAAGGCAGATCACACCAACTGTTCATGAAGCTGCCCACCAGGGGGCCGTGCTGGTAGACCGCAGCAATTTGGGCATGCTTAAATTTACAGGGCAGAGCCGGCTGGACTTGCTGCATCGCATGTCTACCAATAAGATTAACGGCCTGGCTTCAGGTGAAGGTGTGGCCACCATTTTGACCACAGATATTGGCCGTATCATTGACCGCCTGCTGTTATACGCCAGCAGTGAGGCTGTCTATGGCCTCACCAGTGAGAACAACGCTGATAACATCGCCCGCTACCTGATGCGTTTTGTCTTTTTTAATGATGACTTTCACATTCAAGACCTGAGCGCAGACACGGCCGTGTTTGCCGTTTATGGTCCCCAGGCCACCGCCAGGCTGGTGGCGGCCGGTTTCCCTGATCAGGCACTGCCTCTGCACCACTGGCGGCAGTGCCCGGTGAACGGCCTCACCGCTTACCTGCACCGCACCGACCCCATCAACGGCGACGGTTACTTTGTCATGTGCCAACTGCCAGAGCGGGAAGCGCTCTGGCAGCACCTGGTGCAGAATGACCTTGTGGTGGCTGACGAGGCCGCCTTTGATTATTTGCGGATCGAGGCCGGGCGGCCGCGTTACGGCCGTGAACTTACCCGCGATTACATCCCTCTGGAAGCCGATCTATGGGCAGACGTTTCCTTTAGCAAAGGGTGTTACATTGGTCAGGAGATCATCGCCCGCATGGAAAGCCGGGGCAAATTAGCAAAACGGTTGGTGAAGCTGCACCTGGCCGCGCCGGTAGACCCGGGGGCGGCTGTTCTGGCTGACGGCAAACAGGCAGGCACCATTACCTCGGTTGCCGAAGGCGGGGAACATGTTGTGGCCCTGGGGTATGTCAAAACAGCCGTTCTGGAGGCCGGCACCACACTGCAGGTAGGGGAGACGGCCGTGACCAGCCAGATGTGACAAAGCTCATACCCTTTTTGTGCCAATCGAGACTACCCTTAATCCCCTGAAAAACCTATGGTGTGCCCAGGTGAGCATGGCCTATGGCAACCATTTCCGCTTTTTTTCAGCACAACATGGTGGTTGTGTATTTCTTTTATGGCCTGGCCTTCTTTTGCATGGGGCTGGTTGTTTGGGTTGAGTCGCGCCGCGCCTCGGCTTTTCGGCTGGCGCGGGCACTGGTTTTTTTAGCGGCTTTTGGCATCACGCATGGCTTGCACGAATGGTTTGAAATGTTCCAGCGGTTGGGGGCAGCCGGAGCTGCCGACATCCCTGCCTGGCTGCTGATGGACGAACTGCGCATTGGCCACCTGGTTATCTCTTTTGTACTCCTGGTGATGTTTGGCACCCGCCTTATCTTTGCTACCCGCGAAGACCAGCGCAACGAGCGCCTGTTTGCCTATGCCGCCGCCGGGGCGTTGGTGCTGGTATGGTTGGTGAGTGTGTTGGTGACCCGTTGGCTTTACCAGCCCGGGCGAGATGATTTTCTCACGGCCGTTGATGTGCTCTCCCGTTACATTTTGGGTGTGCCAGGGGCTGTGCTGGCTGCCTGGGCCATTGTGCTGGAACAGCGCACGTTCCGCGCCCATGATCTGCCCGACACCGGCCGCGATTTGCTGCGGGCAGCGCTGGCCTTGCTGCTCTATGGTCTTGTCGGCCAGATTTTTACAGCACCCAGCTTTTTCTTCCCGGCGAACCTCATCCATACCGGGTTGTTTATAGCCCTGTTTGGCCTACCCATACAGGTAGTCCGGGCGGCGCTGGCCTGTTTGATGGCCATTTTTGTCATCCGGGCGCTGCGCGCTTTTGAAACAGAGCGGCAGCGCAACCTGGCGCGGGCCCATGAGGAACGACTGGTGGCCCAGCGTCAGGCGTTGGCTGTACAGGCCACAGCACGGGCAGAAACAGAAAAATTAAACGAAGAGCTGCAGACGGCCGTGCAAGACCTGACCTTGTTGTTTGATCTGTCACGTACATTGGCTGCCACCCTGGACCACCAGGCACTGCTGCGCCAGGCGGTTAACCAGATTACGTGTTACCTGCCTCGTTTTGCTCGCGGCATTATTGTCTTGCGGCAAAAACCGGGGCGGTCCTTGGAATGCGCCGCCTGCACAGGCCACCCTGATTGCGAAACCACGTCCCCTTGCCAACAAGCCCAGACCATTACCCACGTGGTTGAGGAGACGGCCGTGCCTGTATGTGCCAGCAATGGCCAGATCATGACCTTACCCCCTGACCCTCAGCCCTCCAATGGTATTCTGTTGACGATCACGCCGGATAGTGCCGTGGGCATTCCCCTGATGGTACAGGACCGGGTCGTAGGCAGCCTGGTGCTGCACGTTCACCCTGACGTTACCACGCTTACGGTACGTGACCTGTCCCTGTTAAAGGCTATTGCTGGGCAGTTGGGCATCGCCATTGAAAATGCCACCCGTTATGAAGAAAGCCAGGCCCGTGAGGCCCTGCGTGGCGAGTTGTTGCACCAGGCAGTGGCGGTGCAAGAACGGGAACGGCAGCGCATTGCCCGTGATCTGCACGATGGTGCCGGGCAGGCATTAACAGCCTTGGGCCTGGGCTTTGCCGCCGTCACCGAAACTGTAAAAACAGACCCGGAAGTTGCCGCCGCCCAACTGGGTGAATTAAAACAGATGAGTACCCAGGCGCTGGCCGATTTGCGTGATCTTATTCGGGATTTAAGGCCGGCGCTGCTGGATGACCTGGGTTTGGTGCCGGCCCTGCAAAACCAGGTGCAAACCTTTGGCAAACACACAGGAGTCAGGGCAGAAATGAGCATCCACGGCCGTGCCCGGCGCCTGCCCGCAGATATAGAAACCATTGTTTTCCGCATTGCTCAGGAGGCTTTGACCAACGTGGCCAAACATGCACAGGCCGGGCATGCCACCGTAACGCTGGCATTTGCGCCTGACGCTGTGCGTTTACAGGTGCAGGATGACGGCCGTGGCTTCCAGCCAGAAGATGTATTTGCCGCCAACAACCAACCCCACCGCGCCTGGGGTCTGTTGGGCATCCAAGAACGGGTGGCGCTGGTGGGCGGCCGCTGTGAGATCCAGGCAGAGCCGGGCCAGGGTACGGCCGTGGCCATATGCATTCCTCTGGCCCCAGAAACAGCGCTCATGGGCAAGTCTGTCGTTGTGCAGGTTACGTAGTAACCATACGCCGCCTGTGGTTACCGTGATGTATAGATGAGTACACAAATCCGCTTACTCCTTGTTGATGATCATGCCGTTGTCCGCTCTGGCTTACGTATGCTGCTGCAAGCCCAACCAGACATGCGTATTGTCGGCGAGGCAGAAACGGGGGCGGCCGCAGTGCATCAGGTGCGGCTGCATCGGCCCGATGTTGTCTTGATGGACATTCAAATGCCAGACATGAACGGGATTGAGGCCACCAGGGAAATTAAGGCGATGTCTGCAGACACGGCCGTGTTGGCCCTGACCATGCACGAAGATGACCAATACTTCTTTGAAATGCTCCGTGCCGGGGCTTCCGGATATGTGCCCAAACGGGCCGCCCCTGACGAGTTGGTGAACGCCATCCACGTTGTCAGCGGCGGTGAAGTGTTCTTGTACCCCTCTTTGGCTGCCCGGCTGGTACGAAGTTATCTGGGCCAGTCTGACACAACCGAGGCATCTACCCTGGATGAACTAACCCCACGCGAACAGGAAGTGCTCACCCTTATTGCTGAAGGCTTAACCAACCCGGAAATCGCTGCCCGGCTGGTGATCAGCGCCAAAACGGTGGATCGTCACCGCGAAAATATTATGCGCAAGGTAAACCTGCACAACCGGGTAGATTTGGTGAAGTATGCCATTAAAGAGGGGTTGATTGAGATCGGAGATTAAAGTATGGGGTTGGGGCAGCCTACGCCTTTAACAAATGCGCGGCAGCATTTCCCCAGCCAGCATGTCTACCACCCGTAAGCTGCCAATGGTCGTTTTAAGCAGTACGCGTGTCTTGGGCGCCTCTTTCACCTCGCCGATGATCACAGCTTCCTCACCGTAGCGTGTTTGCCGCATAGCCCCGAGCACCCGGTCAGCTTCCTGATGATGAACAACAGCCAGCAGCTTGCCCTCATTGGCAATGTATAGGGGGTCAAAACCAAGCATTTCACAGGCTGCCTGGACAGACGGCCGTACCGGAATTGCCTTCTCATCCAACACAATGGCCACGGCTGATTGCCGGGCGATCTCGTTGAGTGTGCTGGCCACACCACCCCGCGTAGGGTCGCGCAGGACGTGAATATGGCGGCTGGCCGCCAGCATGGTGGCCACCAGATGATTCAGCGGCGCCACGTCACTGACCACGTCCGCATCAAAGCCCAATTCCCCCCGTGCCCCCAACACCGCAATGCCATGATCCCCAATCGGCCCAGAGAGGATGATGATATCCCCCGGTTGGGCATTGGCGCCGCTGAGTGTGACCCCTTCTGGCACAACGCCCACACCGGCCGTGTTAATGTATAAGCCGTCTGCTTTGCCCCTTTGCACCACTTTTGTATCCCCGGCTACGATCTTTACACCCGCTTCTGCGGCGGCCACCCGCATAGCGTCTACCACCTGGGCCAACAGCGCCATCTCCAGACCTTCTTCCAGGATAAACCCGGCCGTGAGGTAGCGCGGCGTGGCGCCCATCATGGCCAGGTCATTGACCGTGCCACAGATAGCCAATTTGCCAATGTCACCGCCGGGGAAGAAGAGCGGCCACACCACATGGGAATCGGTGCTGACGGCCAACCGGGTGGCATTAGCTATCGGCACGATCCCGGCGTCATCTCCCACTGCCAGGATGGGGTTGGCCAACGGCGGCACAAACAAACCGTTGATGAGGTCATGAGACATCTTGCCACCGGAGCCATGTCCCAAGACGATCTTCTCATCATGGCGCAGGGGCAGTGGGCAAACCGGCCCGTTCATAGACACTGCTTTTTCTTCAGACATTGGATTTCCCTATTTCTTTGGTTAGATTTGGGTCTCATGTGTGGACTCGTCTAACGTAGTTTCCAGAACCAGGTGACGGCCGTATCGGTAATAGGCCGCACAGGCTCCTTCTGCTGACACCATCGTGGCGCCTAAGGGTGATTCTGGTGTACATTGGTTGCCAAACGCCGGGCAGTCATGTGGTTTTTTTAATCCTTGCAGAATCTGCCCGGCAATACAAATCGATGGTTCTTCTGGCTGAATATTATGCACGTCGAAGCGGGTTTCAGCGTCAAATTCGGCAAATGTCGGGCGCAATCCCCAGCCACTTTGTGGAATCAAGCCAATGCCCCGCCATTTACGGTCACGCCGTTCAAATACCTGGTCGATCACCGCCTGGGCCGGTTTATTACCGGCCAACGTGACGGCGCGCTGGTAGGCATTGACCACCGTGGCCTGGCCTGCTTCCAACAGGCGCACAGCCTCCAGAATGCCCTGGACAACATCCAGCGGTTCAAACCCGGTGACCACAATGGGCGTCTGGTAGCGGGCGGCAAGGGGGGGATATTCCCAGTACCCCATCACGGCGCAAACATGCCCGGCGGCCAGGAAACCCTGCACCCGGTTGGCCGGCGACCCTAAAATAGCGTGCATAGCCGGCGGCACACAAACGTGCGAGACAAGTACGCTAAAATTGGGCACAGCCAACGCTTTGGCCTGTAAGACACTCATGGCATTGGCCGGGGCTGTGGTTTCAAAACCAATGGCAAAAAACACGACCTGCTTATGGGGGTTTTCCTGAGCGATCTTCACGGCATCGAGCGGCGAATAGACCACGCGCACGTCGCCGCCGTTGGCACGCACGGTGAAAAGGTCATGGTGGGTGCCAGGCACCCGTAACATATCACCATAAGAGGTGAAGATGACATCAGGCAGGGCGGCAATGGCCAGCGCCTTATCGATCAGCTCCAGCGGCGTGACGCAGACCGGGCAGCCGGGGCCATGCACTAACTCGACCTCGGCTGGCAAAAGCTGGTCAAGGCCATGCCGCACAATGGCATGGGTCTGGCCGCCACAAATTTCCATGATCGTCCACGGCCGTGTTACCGTCCGTTTTATTTCACGCAGCGCAGCCTGTACCAGGTGTGCGTCACGGTATTCGGTGACATATTTCATAGTTACCTCCGGCAAGATTGGGTATTGATTGGCTGTTTACCCCTGTTCTGCATGCTCTGGCCCAATCTCTTCTTCTAACTCAATGATGCCTCGCAGCGTTTCCAGGGTGGCCTGGGCTTCCTCTTCACTTAGTCGGCTGATGGCAAAACCCACGTGAATAACCGTATAATCGCCCACGACCGCTTCCGGTACATAGGCCAGACACGCCTCACGCACGGTGCCACCAAAATCGATCTTGCCCATGGGCAGGCCGTTGGCTTCGTAACGGTCAATGATTTTTCCAGGTACACCTAAACACATCATAGACTCCTTAGATTTCTTGTGGTTCGTTCCAAAATAACTTGGGACGTTTGCCAGGTAATCAGTATGCAGTATCCGGTAATCAGTCATCAGTCCAGAAGAAAACCCAACTGATCACTCAACAACTGAACACTGATTACTTCAAAACACCATATTCATTGTAAACGAGCCCTTAAAAGGGAGAGAAGGGAACCGTGGAGCGTCGGCCATGGCCGCTCTCCTCACTCTGTTCTTTATGCTCAAAATTCCTGGCGGCAATCACCGCCTGCCCCAAGGCCACTCCCCCGTCGTTGGTAGGGACGGTTTGATGCCAGTAAACGGTAAACCTGGCGGCCTGAAGCTGCGGAATGGTGCGCTGCAATAAGGTCATATTTTGCCATACACCACCGCTGAGGGCGACTTCATTCAGGCCGGTGGCCGCCCGAATTTGCCGGCACACGGCCGTTACCATGTGGGCTACGGTGTTATGAAAACGGGCAGCGATCACGGCCGTGCTCACCCCTTTTTGTAGCTCTGTTACCACGCCTGCCACCACGGGTGCCGGGTTGAGTATGTCACGGATGATGCTAAAAGGATAGACACCCGTTTCTGTTTTGTCTACCAACGCCTCCATCTCAATAGCGGCCTGGGCCTCATAATTGATCACCTGCCGCACCCCAAGCAGTGCGGAGACGGCGTCAAACAATCGTCCTATGCTGGTGGTTAGCGGTGCATTCAGGCCCGTGGTGAGCTGATGCCGTACAGCCGCCAGGGGATCGATGGATGTGTGGGAGATGGCCAGTGCATAGCGAACGGGAGGCAAGTTTTCATCCCAGGGGATGTCTGCTTGCCACAACCAACTCAGCGCCATGCGCCACGGTTGACGTACGGCCGTGTCACCGCCGGGCAAAGGGATAGGCTGCAGGTGGTACGGCCGTGTATAGCCCGCATAATCGGCCACCAAAAATTCACCACCCCAGATGACACCGTCGTCACCATAGCCTGTACCATCCAGGGCAGCGCCAATAACCGGGCGATCACCTGCCAGCCCGTGTTCAGCCATGCAGGCAGCGATGTGCGCGTGATGGTGCTGTACCCCAATGGCTGGCAAGCCTTCACGTGCGGCCCGCGCCAGCGCGTACCGTGTCGCCAGGTAATCAGGATGTTTGTCATAGCTGATCACTTCTGGTCTCACGCGGAACAGCCCCTCAAAGTGAGCGATCCCCGCTTCAAAAGAGCGCAGTGTCTCATAATTTTCCAGGTCACCAATGTGCTGACTCATGAAGGCGTACCGGTCATGGGTTAAGCAGAAAGCATTTTTCAGCTCGGCGCCGGTGGCCAGGATAGATGGCAAACTTTGGGGCAGCCGGATGGGATCAGGGGCATAACCACGCGAACGGCGAATAGGAACATAAAAGTGCAAAGCGGGCGCAGACTTCTCTTTTTCCGGTGCGCTCTCCACATCCTTTGAGGTTAAATCCAAAACACGTCCTACGGAATCATCACAACGCACGTGGATAGCCCGGTTATGCAGCAAGAAGGCATCGGCCAGGGGGGCAAGGCGTTCCAGCGCCTCTTGGTTGGTGTAGGCAATAGGTTCTTCGCTGAGGTTGCCGCTGGTCATGACCAGGGCTGTTGGGTAGCCGGGTTCCGGCGCCAACAGCAGCATATGCAACGGCGTGTATGGCAGCATCAGGCCCAACTGATGCTGGTGAGGGGCTACGGCCGTGGCCAGGGATGGTGTGGGTTGACGATGCAGCAGCACAATGGGCCGCTCCCGGCTGGTGAGCAGGTCGCGCTCGGCTTCGTTGACATAACAATGCCGTGTGGCCGTGGCCAGATCCGCCATCATGACGGCAAACGGCTTATCTACCCGTCCTTTGCGCCGCCGCAGTTCAGCCACAGCCGTTTCATTGGCAGCATCACATGCCAGGTGAAATCCCCCCAGCCCTTTCACCGCCAGAATGCTGCCGCTGGCCAGCAGCTGCCGGGCAGCGGAGATGGGATCATCGGTTTCCTGCAACTGATTGCCAATGACCAGCCACATCTGCGGCCCACACACCGGGCAAGCCACCGGCTGGGCATGAAAGCGCCGGTCCAGGGGGTTTTCATATTCAGCCTGGCAATCTGGGCACATGACAAATGGCGCCATGGTGGTTTGCGGCCGGTCATAGGGAATGTCTTGAATGATGGTGAAACGAGGGCCGCAGTGGGTGCAGTTAATAAAAGGGTAGCGATAGCGCCGGTCGGTGGGATCAAACAGTTCATGCTGGCAGTCTGGGCAAAGGCACATGTCAGGCGAGATGGGTTGGAAAGCGCCGGTTATTGGCGCTGAGTGGTAAATGTCAAACTGGGTAAAGCCGTTGGCCGGGCATTCGGCAATCTCACAAGCGTCCACACGGGCCAGTGGCGGCAGTTCACTTTGCAAGGCATGGGTGAAGGCTTGCAGGGCGGTGGTATGGCCATCTACCACAATATCTACCCCTGCTGATGTGTTCCGCACCCAGCCCGTCAGCCCATAACGCAAGGCCAGTCCGTACACAAACGGCCGAAAGCCCACGCCCTGCACCACCCCCGTGATATGGATGGTTCTGCCCGCCAATGCATCAGTCAACGGTGACCCTCCTGGTGACGATGGATAGACACCCTCGTTGACAACCATGCCGCCCAGGCGTCAAGGCCTTCGCCCGTCTTACAAGAAACAGGAAAAAATGACACGTTAGGGTTCAGGATTTGAATGCCTTGCTGAAAGTAGGCCGTGTCAAACTCAATGTAAGGCAGCAGATCAATCTTATTGAGGATAAGGGCGTCAATTCCCCGGTAAATGGTGGGGTATTTGTAAGGCTTATCATCCCCCTCTGGCACGCTGGCGATGACCACATTCAGATGTGTCCCCAGGGTGAAGGCTGCCGGGCAGATGAGGTTGCCCACGTTTTCGACGATTAGCAGGTCAAGCGCATCCAGTTTGAGCTGCGGCAGCACATTGGCCAGCATCACCGCATCCAGGTGGCAGGCACCACCGGTGTTTACCTGGATGGCAGGTATACCAGCGGCGATGATCTTGTCAGCGTCAATGGTGACAGGTGCTGTGTCCCCTTCTACTACGCCCAGGCGCAGGGTTGGGGAAACCGCGGCGATGGTGCGCAAAATAGTGCTGGTTTTGCCAGACCCAGGAGCCGCCATGATGTTAAGCCCTAACACTTTATGCGTGTCTAACAGGGCCTGGTTTTGCGCCGCCAGCCGGTCATTAGCGCTCATGATCTCTTGTACGACGGTAAGTCTTGTCATAATTTACACCTGCCTGATTTACATAACGTCAGATTAGGCCAACCTACGCCGGCTTGTCTGTTTTGTGGTGAATGATATGGCATACAAGTTCGCCGATTTTAGGTAAGCTGTCTTGTATCAGTGGTGACAGGCCTTCTTTGTGGCCGAAGTTTTGGCCGGTCATGGTGATCAGGTGGGCAGAAGGGCAACGGCCGTGAATCTCTTTTGTCAGCGCCAACAATACCGCTGGTTTCATCTGGTGAGATGAAGCCGGGCCAGTGGTATCTGGCGTCAGAGCCTGCACCTGAATGGCACCCGGTTTGCCATTGAGGGTGGCATCTACAAAGATCACGTGTATGGCCTGCTGAATGTCGTCGGTGTGTTCAGGCAGCAGTTGGTGGGCAGCCACGGCCGTGACGGCTTGCTTTTCTGCCAGCCATTCTACCACCGCCCAACCGATACCGTCATCCCCACGCAGCGGGTTGCCATAGCCCAAAACCAGAACATTCATCTTAGCACCTGACCAAAGAGACCACAAATCAGCAGATCACCCTCGCCGCACCTCATCGACCACCTCGCCATCTGCGGCCAGCAACTGCACATGCAGCGCCATCTGGCCCACCGCATGGGTAGAACAACTGAGGCAGGGGTCAAATGTGCGGATCACCGCTTCCACCCGGTTGAGCATGGGCTCTTCAATCTTGGTTGAGCGGATGAACTGCCGGGCCACTTGCAGCACCCCTTTATTCATGGCCAGGTTGTTGTTGCCGGTGGCAATGACCAGGTTCACCCAGCGGATAAGGCCGTTTTCGTCAATCTTATAATGGTGCAGCAGGGTGCCCCGCGGCGCTTCAGACATGCCAATGCCTTCCATCTGGTTGGGGGAAGCAAAAGCCCGCACATGCTGGCTTAAAATGTCCGGATCATTCAGAATTTGTTCGGTACGTTCCACACAATACAGCATTTCTACCAGCCGGGCATAATGATAATGGTACGAACTGAGTATAACCCCTCGCTGCAAAGCGCGGAACTCTGCCCACTCCTGGTCGGCCAGTGGTGTACCGCAGTGAGAGATGATGTTCATGCGGGCCAATGGCCCCACACGGTAGATGCCTTCCGGGTAGCCCAAAGGTTTGTAGAAAGGTGACTTCAGGTAAGAGTCGGGTTCTACTGCCTCAGCAATGTACTCCTGGTACTTTTCCGGCGGCAGTTGATCGGCCACAATATTGCCTACGGCGTCTACAATGCGGATGTTGCCGCCATACATGGAGATACGGCCGTCACGATGCACCAGCCCCATAAACAATGTGGGAAAGTTGGCAAAGCTGCGGATTTCTGGGTCAAAGTTGCCAAACACCCCCTTGTACCAGTCCAGGGTACGCAGGACCCGCTGCCGCGCCTCTGGTATTTGGGCCATGATGGCATCGCGGTGTTCGGCCGTTAGCGGCGCACTGACGCCGCCGGGCACCACCCACGCCGGGTGAATCCGCTTGCCGCCCAGCAGTTCGATGATCGATTGACCAAATTTACGCAGGGCAATGCCGTCTTTGGCCAGATCAGGGTATTTCTGCATAACGCCGAAGATGTTACGTTCGGCAGGGTCAGCGTCAAAGCCCATCACAAAATCTGGCGAGGAGAGGTGGAAAAAGCTAAGGGCGTGGGATTGGGTGATTTGGGCCAGGTTCATAATGCGGCGCAGGTTGGCGGCCGTTTCCGGTATCTTGACCGCCAGCAGGGCGTCACCGGCCTTGGCAGAAGCGATAAGGTGTGACACGGGGCAGATGCCACAGATGCGGGCAGTGAGGGCGGGCATTTCGTAAAACGGCCGTCCTTCTGTCATCTTCTCAAACCCTCGAAACTGGGTTACATGAAAACGGGCGTCTGCCACATGCCCCTTGTCATCCAGTTGGATGGTGATTTTGCTGTGCCCCTCAATGCGGGTGACGGGGTCAATGGTGATTGTTTTGCTCATAGGGTTATGCTCCAAATCTTGTGTAACCGGTCAAATCTGGCTTGCGCCCGGCCAGTAACTCGGTCAAAACATAAAAGATGGTATCTGCCGAAGGGGGGCAGCCCGGCACAAAAACATCCACATTAACGACCTGATGCACCGGCAGGGAGATATCACGTAGTGGTGGGATAACCTGCACCGGAATTTGTTGGTTCACCTGAGCGTTTTCCAGGTAAGCGCGAGCATACAGCGTTTCTGGTCGAAATGGATTGCGCATGCCAGATACGTTGGCCGTTACGGCACAGTCACCCAGCGACACCAAAACCCTGGTATGGGCCCGTATCTTCTGGATCTTTTCATAATCTTCCTCGCTGCTGACCGCACCCTCAATCAGGGTCACATCTACCATATCAGGGAATTGTTTGCAATCTACCAGGGGGCTGTACACCAGGTCCACCAGTTGGGCCAACTCTATCAGTCGCTCGTCAATATCTAAAAAGGACATGTGGCAGCCAGAACAGCCATCTAGCCAAACGGTGGCCAATTTTGTTTTGTTACTCATTCGTATCTTCCTTAAAAACGGGCATCGGTTGTTTTACCGATGAATACCGTTTACCGATGACCTCACTCACCATCCCCGTCTCGGCCTTCGCGCATCAGGCGCAGGTAAGGCAGGAATTCGGTACGTTTGCGCATCTCGGCTACAGATTTACCCTTCTCAAACAAGGCACCGGTAGGACACACCTGCACACATTTGCCACAACTGGTGCAGCTTATGGCTTCGCCCCAGGGCTGGTTCAGGTCGGCCACAATGCGGGTGTCTACACCGCGCCCCATCACGTCCCAGGTATGTGCCCCTTCAACCTCATCACAGACACGGACACAGCGGGTGCAAAGGATGCAGCGGTTGTGGTCCAGGCCAAAAAAGGGATGGCTGGCATCCAGGGGTAGGCTGGGGTTCAGGTAGGGGATGCCCACATGGGTCATACCCAATGCATAAGCCAGGTTTTGCAGCTCGCAGGCGCCATTGGAAACACATACAGAGCAGATGTGGTTGCGTTCGGCAAAGAGCAGGTCCAACACCTGTTTGCGGTAAGTGTTTAACCGTTCAGAGGTGGTGTTAACGTCCATGCCTTCCTGGGGGTAGGTCATGCAGGCCGGGAACAGTCTGGTGGAGCCCTTAATTTCCACCATACACAGGCGGCAGCCGCCCCAGGGGGTGACACCTTCCAGGTAACAAAGGGTGGGAATGCGAATACCATTTTCCCGTGCCAGTTCTAGAATGGTTTCATCCTCGCGGGCGGCGATGTCTTGCCCATCTATTTTGAAGGTGATAATGTGTGATCGTTTCATGGGTGTACCTCCGCAGGCGCTACGGCCGTTTCTGGTTTACCATCTGCCAACAAATCCAGATACTCTTGTCGGAAATAGCGCAGGGTGCTGTTTACCGGGTTGGGCGCCGTTTGCCCCAGCCCACACAGGCTGGTTTCCCGGACCATCGTGCACAGTTTTTCTAGCAAGGCCAGGTCTTTGGTGGTGGCCTTGCCTGCGTAAATTTTGTCTAACAGATGGTACATCTGCACGGTGCCTACACGGCAGGGCACACATTTGCCACATGATTCTGTCATACAAAATTCCATAAAGTAGCGGGCTACATCTACCATGTTGGCCGTTTCATCCATAACAATCATGCCGCCTGACCCCATAATGGAGCCAAGCTTAACGAGCGAATCATACTCCACCGGTGTATTCAGGTAGGCTTCCGGAATACAGCCACCAGAGGGGCCACCTGTTTGTATGGCTTTGAGGGCACGGCCGTGAGGCACACCGCCACCAATCTCAAACACAATTTCCCGCAAGGGAATGCCCATGGGCACTTCAATGAGGCCAGTGTTGTTAATAGCCCCGGCCAGGGCAAACACCTTTGTGCCTTTGCTGCCCTCTGTGCCGATGCTGGCGTACCAGTCGCCGCCGTTACGGATGATGGGAGCCACGTTGGCAAACGTTTCCACATTGTTGATTAATGTGGGTTCACCCCACAAACCATACTCTGCCGGGTAAGGTGGGCGCGGCCGTGGCTGGCCGCGTTTGCCTTCTACCGAAGCAATAAGCGCTGTTTCTTCACCACAGACAAACGCGCCGGCCCCCAACCGAATTTCGATCTGAAAGTTAAACGTAGTGCCACAAACGCCGCTGCCCAATACGCCCAGCCGCCGCGCCTGGTTGATCGCTTTTTTCAGCCGGGCTACCGCCAGCGGGTATTCACCACGCACGTAGATGTACCCTTTGTCGGCGCCGATGGCATACCCGGCGATGGCCATGCCTTCCAGCACCCGGTGGGGATCACTTTCCAGTACGCTGCGGTCCATAAACGCGCCAGGGTCGCCTTCATCGGCGTTGCAAACGACGTATTTGCGCTGCCGGGCATCTGCTTTGGCCACGGTAATCCACTTAAGACCGGAAGGGTAGCCACCGCCACCGCGCCCACGCAGCCCGCTGCGAACAATGTTGTCGATTACGTCAGTGGGTGTCATCTCGGTCACGGCCGTGAGCAAGGCTGCATAGCCGCCGGCGGCCACATACTCCTCAATCCGTTCGGGGTCAATGACACCGCTGTTCTCTAGTACAATTTTTGTCTGCCGCTGGAAGAAGGGCGTGTCTGTGGGGCAGACCATGTCGGTGGCCTGTTTGCCGGCGGCCAGGGCTGTGACAATGTCTGGCGCATTGTCTGGCGTGACGTGTTGGTACAGTGTGTTGGTTTCAGGCTGATCTTTGTGGGTAACGGCTACCAGCGGGCCGCGCGAACACAACCCCATGCAGCCAACCCCTTTCACCCGGCAGCAGCCGGCACGGCCGTTTTCTTTGATGTGCTGCTCTATGGTTTCCAACACCTTGTCGCTTTGTGAAGAAAGACAACTGGCCGCCACACAGACATGAATGCTGTGTTCAAACTGGGCGGCGATGGCCTGTTCTTTGGCCGTGATTTGTTCAAATTGTTCATACACCATTGTCGTTCCACCTCCGCAGGTTATCCATGGTCTTTTCTGGCGATTGGTTACCCAAAACTTCGCCATCAAATACGGCCACCGGCGCCAGACCGCAGGAGCCAACGCAGCGCGCCGTCAGCAGAGAAAACTGCCCGTCTTCGGTGGTTTCGCCTGGTTTGATGCCATAGGTTTCCTGGATTTGCTGCAATAATTGGGGCGTTCCCTTGATGTAACAGGCGGTACCGGTGCAGACGACGCAGCTGTGCCGGCCAGCCGGCTTCAAGCTAAACAGGTGGTAAAAGGTAGAAACGCCATACACTCGGCTTAAGGGTGTGCGCAGGGAGAGGGCCACGTAACGTAGAGATTCTTCATCCAGATAGCCGAAGGATTCCTGCACGGCGTGTAGGGTTTCAATGAGCCCGCTTCGTTTATGCCCGTTGCGGCGCATAGCGGCCTGTACAATACGCCAACGTTTGTCATCTGAGGGAGGGTTAGTTTGTTTAAGGTTTTGTGTCATAGGAATTCCTTTGATTTGCGCCAAAAGATGGCGAGTTTTAATGGTCAGGTGATAGAGTCAGATGGTCAGCTAGCTCCAGGCTCTCCAGGTAAAACTCCTGGCCGCTGAGCATATCTACACGGCCGTGGCCACAATCAGGACATACGGTTAACAGGCCATGGTCCAGGCCATAGTCGCAGCCGCAGTTCCGGCAGTGCAGGCGGGCGGGGTGGCGCTTAAAGTGCAGCTGTGCCCCAGCGCAGGCGGTACCCTGGCTGATGATGTCCCAATAAAATTGGACAGAATCATCCACAAAGGAGGAAAGTTCACCGATGACCAGATACAGGTCTGTTACTCGCCCACCACCGGCTGCAGCGGCGTGGTGCAGTGCCAGTTCCAGAATCTGCTGCGTAATTGCCATTTCATGCATGGTGGAATGGTAACATCAGACTCAGGCAGGGAAGGATCACTTTCGTCATTAAATTGTGATGATGGTTGTCACAGAGAAGGCGGTATGAAGATCAAAACAGGTTGCTGCTTGTGGTTATAGTCAGGCAGCCGTAGCGGCTGCCAATAAGACGCGGGTGGCGTGCAGCCGCGCCATCGCCGTTTGGGCAATTTGCTTTTGCAAACCATAAGCCAGCGCGTGATCTTTTTCACACAACTGATGCAGGTTGGCGGCGTTAATTCTAAGTAGTGTGCAGGGGGAATGGGCCACGGCCGTGGACGTCAGTTCATACGGCTCTACCAATGAAGAAATGCCCAACACCTCTCCCGGATTGACAACACCAATGTGAAAATCCTTGCGTAGTTCCGGTAAGTGTTTATCGGCTACGATGTAATGCAAATCAATACGGCCGTTCTGCAAAAAATAAAGCGCCTCGGCCCTTTCCCCAATGGCAAACAGGACACTGTTTTTAGGCACTTCCAGCTCTTCAGTGATCATGGCTACCTGACGCAGTTCGTCTGGATTCATGAACCCGAAAAATGGGTAGCGCCGTAGGAGTTCTGTAGAAATCATGATTTTTTCCTATGGTGGAGCATAAGAGATCGGGCGTGACGTATGCCATGCCTCAACGATGGCCTTGCCATCTCTCTATCTCTGTAAACACGGCCGTCACGGCCGCCGGTATGGCGGCGGCCACAGCCGTTGATAAATGGTCTGAAAAGTTAACCACCCGCTTGGCCTCAATGGCCACGATGGTGATCTCATCGGGCAGTTTTACGCCCATCTGGCGGCCCAGGCGCAGGGCGGTTTGTAAAGAGGTATCATGCACGGCCGTGGTGTGCCCGGCGCTCAGGTCTGGCAGCGCGGCCAGGGGAAAGCAGGTAACCGTGCCGACACGGCCATGGTCCGTTTGCATGGCGTCAATAATGATGGCCTGGTCATAGTCGATCAGCCGTTCCATTAGACTCAGGCCACCCACACAAAGATAATCAACTTCTAACGACGGCCGTAGCGCCTGCACCTGTTCCGCTACCCGCCAACCAACGCCATCATCCCCTAAAATTGGGTTGCCCAAGCCTACAACTAATGTTTTCATAATAATTTAACAGAACTGCCGCAGCACCTCTACCGGTTCCCCGGCGGCATCCCGAATGGTCACTTCCAGCGGCATTTGCCCCGGCAGTGAATGAGTGGCACAGCCAAAACAGGGGTCATAGGCACGGAAAGCCATCTCTACCATGTTCAGTAAACCTTCGTTAACGGCCGTGCCCTTGTGAATAAGGCTTTGGGCCGCCTTTTTGATGGACATGGAGATGGGTGCGTAATTGTTGGTGGTGCCCACGATAAGATTCACCTGCGTTAGAATGCCGCGTTCATCCGTCCAGTAATGATGGGTCAGGGTGCCCCGCGGTGCTTCCACAATGCCCACGCCTGCCGTAGGTGTTTGGGTGGGCACGGTATGAATGTGCGGCGAGGTGATCTCTGGGTCTGTGGCCAGTTCCACCAGGCGTTCGGCGGCATATAACAGCTCAATCAGCCGGGCCCAATGCGTAGCTAACCGCTGGTGCACCGGCTTGCCGCCCAGGGTGTCATAGAACCTTTCATACTGCGCCTGTGCCAGCGGCGTGGCCATGCCCTCGGCCGCATTTAGCCGGGACAGCGGTGTGGCCATATAAATGCCAGACTCCTTGCCGTCGGTAAATCCTTTCCAGCCAACCTTTTTTAAGTAAGGAAATTTGAGATAGGTCCACGGCTCTACCCGTTCGGCAATCCACTCAGTGTATTCATGTGGCGCATAGGTTCCCAGCCGTTTGCCGTCAGGGTCTACCACGCTGACACGGCCGTCATAAAAGTTCACCCGGTTCTGCGCGTCCACCAGCCCAATGTAATGGGTACGGTGCGTGTAGATGTCCCCCAGGATCAAGTCCAGGTACGCCGGGTTGCCCAGCACCAGGTCGCTAAAAAGCTGCAGGCTGAATTGAGCAAACTCAATGCCCCAGCGCCCCATTTTTTCGATCTCTTGCCGTTCTGCTTCTGTCAGCCCCTTGGTGACGCCGCCGGGAATAGAGGTGCAGGGATGCACCTTGCGCCCCCCTAGCATTTCCACAATCGTGTGCCCATATTGGCGGGCCTGAATGACCTTGCCGCCGATCTCCAGGCCTACCTTGTGAATGACGCCCAGAATGTTGCGTTCGGCCACGGGAGCGTCTGGCCCCATGATAAAGTCAGGACCACCCAGGGCATAAAAGTGGGTGGTATGGTCGGTGAAGTAAAAACCCATGTAGAGCAGTTCACGCAGCTTTTTAGCTGCGGGCGGCGGCACAACGCCATAGACGGCGTCGGCAGCCTTGGCCGCCGCCATGTGGTGTGCCTCCGGGCAGACGCCGCAGATACGATTGGTTAGCATGGGCATCTCTTCTACCGGCCGGCCTACACAAAAGCGCTCAAAGCCGCGCAGTTCTGGAATCTGGAAATAGGTATTGGCGACTTCGCCCGCTTCGTCCAGGAAGATTTCAATTTTGCCGTGCCCCTCCAGGCGGGTGATGGGGTCAATGGTAATTCTGCTCATAGTCATTTCTCCTGCCTCAATAAGTGGTGATCGGTCATCGGTTGCTGATGACTGTTTGCTGATGATCGATCACGCATGATTGAGCGCCGGTTTTGCTGCACGCAGCAGCGAATGGGCCAGCGTAAAGCGGTAAAATGAGCCAGCGGGGTCGGGAATGCCGTCCAGGATGGCTTCAATTTCATCAGGTTCCTGGCTGTCAATGACGGAGGCTACGGCCGTCATCAGCCGTGCGCCATAATCTACCACCCCTGCCGCCGGGCCATAACAGCCCACGCAGACCGCGCCCACCTGCGGGCAAAGCGCACCACAGCCGCTGCGCGTGGCCGGGCCGTTGCATAAAATTCCCTGTTCCAGCAGGCACACATCCGGGTCTACCTCTGCCATCTGGTGAATGCGCACCAGCCTGGTGATCTTCTTCACATTCCGCGTGCGTGGGCACTCTTCACACACGGTAGCATCACCGGCGCCAATAACGGCCCCTTTAGGGGGGAGTTCAGCTTGGCCTTGTAATACCTGGATCACCAGGTCAATCACGGCCGCAATCTGGTGTGATTCGGGCGGGCAGCCGGGCATAAAATAATCCACGTCTACCACCTGATCCAGCGTGCGCAGCACAGGGTTAAACACCGGAATCGTGAGTGTGCCTTCGGGGACCTGGTAACTGTATTGAGGGCGCAGGTGCTGGGGGTTGTCTGTGCTTACGCTTTCATAAGCGGCGTTGAACACATCGTGTATGGATGACAGGTTGGCCAGACCGGGGATGCAGCCCTCAACAGCACAGGAGCCAAACGCCACCAGTAGTTGTGATTTCTGGCGCAGCAGTCTGGCCATATGTTCATTTTCTTCATGGCGAATGCCGCCGTTAAACAAGGTTAACAAGATAGATTTATCAGGCAGCGCTTCTACGTCTTTGACCTTGGCGTCCATAGCTACTGGCCAAAAAGCCACGTCAAAGTGGGCATCCACGTCCAGAATTTTTTCGCCAATGTTTAAGACAGCAATTTCACAGCCGCCGCAGGCGGCGGCCCAATACATGGCAAACTTCGGTTTTTCCGGGGAATTCTGGTCATTTTGGCTCATACTGGTGCCTCCTCTGGTGTCAGGGTGAGGGGTAGGGCGACACGGCCGTTTGCCTGGGCGCTTGCCAACCGTTCTGGCCAGTTTAGCGGACCAAGCGTGCGAATCTCTTCTACAAAACTGGCGATCTCTTTGGCCAGCCTGACACCCTCGGCGGCGCTGGCCCACACCAGTTTCACCCGCGCCGGCTCAATGCCCATCTGGCCAATGGTGCGCTGCAGCAGTAAGGTGCGCCGCAGCGCCTTGTAATTTTGTTCAAGGTAGTGACATTCACCTGGGTGACAGCCGGTGATCAACACGCCGTCGGCGCCATTGGCCAGCGCTTTAAACACAAAAGTGGGATCCATGCGCCCGGAACACATCAGCCGGATCAGGCGGATGTTAGGCGGGTATTTAACACGGGCGGTTCCGGCCAGGTCGGCAGCGCGGTAGCTGCACCAGTTGCAGGTGAAGCCGATGATGACAGGTTCAAATTGATCATTCATCTATCTATTCTCCCGGTTATTTGTAATCAGTAATCGGTAATCAGTTCACCGATTACCGTTCACCGATTACCGAATATTTCGGCCGGTCAAAGAACAGCAGCCCTTCGATCTGGGACATGATCTGCTCATTGCTGAAGCCGCTGCCACTGATAGCCCCTGCCGGGCAGGCGGCGACACAGGTGCCGCAGCCCTGGCACAGCGCCTGGTTAATCTCCGTCACCATCTTGTCTTCATGGAAGATGATGGCATTAAACGGGCACAACGTGTTGCAAATGCGGCAGCCGGAGCAGCGGCGGGCGTTTACGGTAGCCCGCACCGGTTCCAGTTCAATCTCACCTTTGTCAATGCGGCTCAACACACGGGCGGCGGCGGCCGCCCCTTGGGCCACACTACTGGGAATGTCTTTTGGCCCCTGTACGGCCCCGGCAATGTAAATGCCTTCAGTCATGGTGGCTACTGGGTCTAGTTTGGGGTGCTTTTCAATAAACCAGCCATTGTGGCTGCAAGAAATACCAAACCGGTGGGCCACTTCTTTGGCATCACGCCGGGGTTCCAGCCCGGAAGACAGCACCACCATGTCTACTGGAATGCGGCGCTGCTTCCCGGCCAGGGTATCTTCCACCTGGATGATGAGCTTGCCGTCCTCGCTGGGTAGGCGGGCGGCGTCTGTCACCTCGGCCACGCGCCCGCGCACAAAGACGGTGCCTTCTTCCAGCACCCGCTGGTAGAATTCATCATAATCTTTGTAGGCCGTGCGCATGTCAATATAGAAGTTGTAGACACGGGCACTGGTGCGTTCCTTCACCAGGTGGGCGAACTTGAGGCTGGACATGCAGCAGATGACGGAACAGTAGTTGTTGTAGTTACGGTCGCGGCTGCCCACACAATGGATAACGGCCACGGATTCTGGTTTAGAGACGCCATCGCGCAGGACAATGTCGCCGTTGGTGGGGCCGGCAGCGTTGCACATGCGCTCAAATTCCAGGCTGGTAAAGACGTTGGCCAGACGGCCGTAGCCATACTGGGGTACCCGGCGCGCATCAAACAGATCAAAGCCAGTGGCCAGAATAATGTTGCCCACCTGTACAGTGAGATATTGTTCTTGCTGGTCAAACCGGATCGCTTCCGTGGGGCAAAACTTCTCGCAGGCGCGGCATTTACCATTCATAAAATAGGTGCAGTTTTCTGGGTCAATGATCGGGTATTTGGGCACGGCTTGGGCAAATGGCGTGTACACCGCTTTGCGGTAGCCTAATCCGGCTTCAAACACGTCATCAATCACCCGCTTGGGGCACTTTTCCCAGCAGATGCCGCAGCCCGTACACAGTGTCGTGTCTATGTAGCGTGGCTTTTGGCGAATGGTGGCGGTGAAATTGCCCACGTAGCCATCCACCCGCTCTACCTCGCTCCAGGTAAGCAGCCTGATGTTGGGGTGTGCACCTACGTCCACCATTTTAGGCGTCAGAATGCAGGCAGAGCAATCCATGGTGGGGAAGGTCTTGTCAAATTGGGCCATGTGCCCGCCAATGGAAGGTTCACGTTCAACCAGGTAAACGGTATGGCCGGAGTCAGCCAGTTCCAGCGCTGCCTGAATGCCGGCAATGCCACCGCCCACCACCAACGTATCTGGGTGAATGGGTACGTGCAGCGGCTCTAACGGTTCGTTGTGGATCACGCGCTCGACCCCGCCAGCGATGACCGCTTTGGCTTTGGCTGTCGCGGCCTGCTTGTCGGTGTGTACCCAAGATACCTGTTCACGGATGGAAACCAGTTCACACAGATACGGGTTCAGACCAGCGCGGGCACAGGTTGTGCGGAACGTCTTTTCGTGCAAATGGGGGGAACAGGCGGCCACAACCACGCGGGTCAGCCCTTCTTGTTGGATGTCACGTTCGATCAATTCCTGCCCCAGGCTGGAACACATAAATTTGTAATCATGGGTGATCACTACGCCTTGATCTCCCAGCCGCTCTTTCGCCCAGACGGCTACATCGGCCACGTCTACCGTCCCGGCAATATTGCTGCCACAGTGGCAGACGTAAACGCCAATGCGCTCTTTTTCTGCGTTTGGGGTGCTCATGGGTTTTCCTCCTTGTGTGGCAGCGGAGGGGGCATGGGCAGGCTGGGGTCATCACGGCGGCGTGGTTTGTGTTTGGGCACGGCCGTTTCCCCTTGAATCCGTACCCCAATCTTTGCCAACGCCGAGCGGGCATCTACAAACTCTTTACCCAGCCCCAGGGTCGTTGGGTCATGGCCAAACGCCAGGCCCATAAGCTGTGTAAAGTAAACGATGGGCACGTGGTACGCTGTGCCGAAATATTTATTTGCGTCTTCCTGGTAGGCATCCAGGTTGAGCTGGCACATGGGGCACAAGGTCACCAGAATATCGGCGTCGTATTCGTCGGCGGCGTACAGCAGGCGTCGAATGAGTTCATAGGCTACAGGGGCACTGATCTGGGTCATGTGGCCGCCGCAGCAGTGGGTTTTCACCGGGAAGTCGATCACTTCTGCGCCCAATGTTTTCATCAATTCATCTAGCGCGGTGGGGTATTCCGGGTTGCCGAAGCGGTTTTCGGGGTCCGGCCGGACCACCATACAGCCGTAGTACGGGGCCACCCGCAGCCCATGCAGCGGCCTGACCACTTGGCGCTGTACTGCTTCCAGCCCTACCTTGTTGATGACCACGTCTAGCAGATGCCGGATCTTCACCGTGCCGGGGTCATAGTGCAGGCCACCTGCGGCCAGGGCATCATTGACCTGGCTGTTGAGACGGGCATCTTTGCCCATGTAGCGGTCGGTTTTTGCCAGGTTCAGGTAACAGGCGCTGCATCCGGCCAAAACCGTGCGTGTCCCGTTGGCCTGTTGGGCGGCCAGGGCCAGGTTACGGCCGTTTAATGCATAAGCCGGCAGGCGGGAGACAGAGATGTACTCGGTGGCACCGCAGCAGTTCCAGTCTTGAATCTCTTCCAGTTCCAGGCCAATGTCGCCCTGGATCGCCATGAGGGAGTTCAGGTAGGGTCGGGCGCTGCGCTGCATGGAACATCCAGGGTAAAAAAGATATCTGGTCATGTATCTGCCTCCAATTCCTTGGCCCGGTTTAATATCTTTTGCAGCTGCCCTACCTGCTCAATTTTATGTGGCGATAAATCCATGCGCCCTTTGGTCAGCATGCCCAACCCTATTTGGGCTGTGTCCATCAGACCCATAGGACGGTGGCGCAGGAAGTGACGGGTAGCCAGGCCAAATTCAAAGCTACGGCCGTAGTTTTCCACATAATCTACAAACGTTTGTGACCAGTCTGGTGCAATGCTGTCAAGGTAACGATGTTCGGCAACAGCCATTGTTTTAAGGGTGTACATGATGTCCGGAATATGGACTTCTTGGGGGCAGCGGATAACACAGTAATAACAAGACACACAATACCAGGGTGTATTGCTGGTCAGCACTTCTTCTTCCATGTCGGCCCGAATCAGGGCAAATATCTGGCGAGGTGTGTGGTCCATATCTTCGCCAGACGGGCAAGAACCACCGCAGGTGCCGCACTGAATGCACATCTCCAGGCGAGACTCTCCTGGTGTGGCCGCTATGACCTTTTCCAGAAAGTTGACGGGGGTCTCCGCGTTAGTAGGAAATTGTTGGACGGACAAAGGACACCTCCTCCAAAATGCATAGAACAAAAAAAGCCCCACGCGGCCGCGTAGGGCTTCTAGTACATAGGATACGGAAAGACAAGGTCAACCGTTAAGCTGACCCTGCGAGTAGCGTTATGTCTCCTTGTGCTGTGATTAGGCCTAATCGAAGCCATTTTCTGCTCCGAAAAACGGTAGATAGGAACGATGCAGGCTAAAGTGCACAGTATTGTTTCCAGAGTAGCACCTTTGGGCAGAATCCGTTAGTGAAATTTATCACAAATAGCTGGTTACGAAGGTCACATCAAAAAATGCGTCTGGGCAGGCCGTGCAGCTCACCCAGACGGAGGGAGGGAGGAAGTGGTAATCAGGACCTCCTGATTACCCAATCAGGCCACCTGAATGGCCTGGCTGTAAATAGGACAGTTTACACATTCGGCCGGTAGTGCGCCTTCAGCTGTCAGGCGCGCTGACCAACAACGGTCACCATAATGCTTATAGGCCGGGCAGGTCCGCTGCCTGGCTTCCCGGCGAGCTTCATCTTCCAGCCGCCAGCGGTCTACAAGCCGGTTCATCAGATAACCAACCCCAAACATGAGAAGGACGGGCATAATGCAGCGTAAGGCAAAAAGTACAACAAGGATACCTGTCGCTTCAAACTCGTTCATAGCAATCTCCTGAGGACCAATGCACTGGCAAAGTATGAGTGCCTGTTTCTCCTGATTTAATCTGTTGCCTGCGCCATGTGGAGCGTCGCTAATGGTTGGTGGATGGTGTTACCTAAACGATGGTCTACGACATGCAAATGGCGAACACCAAGGGTGAACCCCAGTAACCCAAAGGCAATAACACCTAACCCTACCTGCCACTCTATGAGTGCCGGGGTGTAGCCGGTGAAGAGGGGCAGCGTTTGCTCTGGCAGGTAGCTAAACACAACTAATTGCCCAACCATATTGGTATCCCAACGATAGGCAAAGAGGCCGATGACAACAAAAAGCAGGGCCAACCAGTGTAAGGCAGGGCGGTTTCGCAGCCGGGCATTTAACAAAATTACCAGGGGTATCAGAATGCCCAGGAACATTTCTAATACCCAGAAGTTAAAGGCATAGGCGCCTGTAGTGAGCATTTCCAGCGCTTCACTGCGGCCTGGTTGGTGCGTGTATACCATGCTCAGCGTGTCCCACAAGCGTAAGTAAAGGAGGGCTACCAGCACCCAGCCAACAAAACGAGAGATGTTGTCCAGCCGCCAGCCGTCCACATAGGCGTGAGGGGTGAGGGCGGCGGCCGTTTTAGAAGCCAACACTGTCAGGGCCGGCCCGGCGGCCATTGCGGAGACAAGGAATAGACTGGCCAGGGCTGATCGGTACCAAAACGGCCGTGCTGCCAATATGCCATACGTCGCTCCTAATGATGATTGGTGCAGTAATGACAGCAGCAGCCCAATGACCGCCAGGGTGGGGGCCAGCACATGGACCCAACCCAGACCTTGACTCAGGCGTGGCCAGCGGCGTCGCACAAAATCTGCCCGGCCGACAATGGGCGTCACTTCCAGCAGTAAGACGATGAAGTAAAGCGCCACACACATGGTCACTTCCCATAGGGGGGAGTGGATGTTCCAATAGACCAGGGCGTGCCAGAAGCGATCTGGGCGGCCAATGTCCATGAGTAAGGTCATCATGGCCATGGTGTAGCCCAATAAGCCTATAAACACGGCCGTGCGCGCCACCGGCTTCAAGGCATGTAATTTCAGCAAATAGACGGCCGCCGAAAGGGTAAAAGCACCCGCAGCCAGGGCAATGGCTGACAGATCGATGCCGATCCACAAGCCCCAGGGCGTCAGGTCTGTCAGGTTGGTGATAGCCAACCCCTGGGTCATTACCTGAAACATGCCCACCAGCCCCCAACCAAAGATTAGAAGCAGCACCCCGGTCCATAAGGAGAAGGCGTGACGTTTGATGTTTGTCTTCATGGGTATCCTCCGTTGCGAAGAGACGTTACAGACTGCGTCTCTACCCACAAACTGGCGCCGGTTCAACGGTACGGCTGGCAGGTAAGTAATAAACACGTGGTTCTGTGCCCAGGTCGCGGCGTGGTTGGATAGCCTGATAATTTTGTAGTGCTTCGCTCACGGCCGAATGGGGGTCGTTTAGGTCCCCAAAGATACGGGCGCTCACAGGGCAGGCGGCGACACAAGCGGGCGTTGCCTGCGGGTCTACGCCGGGTGTTAATCCTTCAGCCAGACCCCGGTCAATGCGGTGAACGCAGAAGGTACACTTTTCCACTACCCCTCGGGGGCGGCGCGCTACCTCCGGTTCACCCCATTCCGGCACGGCCGTGTTTTGGCCCGTGTATTCCTGCCAGTTAAAGGAACGGGCGCCGTAGGGGCAGGCCAACTGGCAATAACGGCAGCCGATGCAGCGCTCATAATCCATCATCACGATGCCATCGGCCCGTTTGTAAGTGGCTTTCACCGGGCAAACACCCTCACAAGGGGGATTCTGGCAGTGCATACAAGGCACAGGTACGTACAATGGTTCATCATTGAGTTCACCAGCGGCGATCATACGGTTCCAGGAGAGGCCAGGTGCCGTATCATTGTGCGCCTGGCAGGCCAGCTGGCAGTTGCCACAGCCGGTACATTTGTTCAGGTCTATGATCATGGCCCATTGGTGCGGGCTGCTCTCAGTGGGTGGTGACGCGGAAATGGCCCGGTGCAGCCCTTTGGTATTGAGGGCAATGGTGGTCACGGCCGTGCCCGCGGCAGCCATCTTCATAAATTGGCGACGGGGAATTTTGTTATCCTTCATGGTAAAAACTCCGGTTAGTGTAGGGTATATCAGGCCAGGGGGTGCCCTATGATTCTTTTGCCTGGCGGAACTGCCTTTCTACCCAGGGCGACCCTACCAGGCCAAATAACAGGCCGGTGATAGCCGCCAGAATAATGAAGTTCATCGTAGCATTGGTTGTGGTTTGGGGCTGGCTGGTCAGGTGATGGCTGTCTGCATCGCCCAGTGGGGGTGAAAACCCGGCCTGCAAGATCATGGGATCGGCAGCGACGGTGGGTGTTGGCTGGTTTTCCCCAGGGTAATGCATTTCATGGCCGTGGCATTCGCTGCAGGTTTGGGAGCCAACCGTAAAGGTGTGTTGGCGACGGCCGTGGCCCTGACCCATTGTGCCATCGGCCAGTTGTAAATGGCAGTCTGTACACAACAGCCCTTCCATGGCATGGGGGGTAAACGTGTAGAAGTGGCTTTCTGCCCGGTGGCAGGCGCGGCATGTATCCTGCACTCCGCCGGCGCGCAGCCCGTTGTCATGAGGATTGTGGCAGCGGATGCAGGCCATGCCTTCCTGGTTGTGTGGGCTGTTTTCCAGCTGGTTAAAGGTGTCTATGTGGCATTGGCCGCACAACCGGGATGAGGTGTCTGTGTACATGATTTTTTGGGGGTGTTCCTCAGGCGATGAGGGATGGCAGACCTGGCAGGTGAGGCCTTCGGCTGCATAGCGGCCGGTAGTGGCGTCATAACCAGTGGTGTGGCAGGCCAGGCATTCAGTGGGGCTGCTCTGTTCTTTCCAGGCAGTGACAAAACGGCTGAGAGCGGCGGCCTGGCTGTGGGTGCTGTTTTCCCACAGGGTATAAATAGGCCCGTGACAGCTCTGGCAATCATCCCCTGGAATTTGTGGGTCAGCGTTTTGGGCCTGGGTGATAACGGCCGTGCCTGACCCCAGCAGCAGGGCCCACCCCAGGCTTATCAGGCATCTTTTTAGCCAGTTGGTATGCATAACTTCCTCCCTTGTGCAGTCATTCATGGGCCGATTGCCCGTTACTGGGCCGATTGCCCATTCATGGGCCGATTGCCCATTACTGGCAGTGTAGACCGCGGCCGAAGCACCCACAATGGAGCACACGCCGCATTTGCATGTGAGGTTTTTGTCCCACTGTGTATGGGGTGTCTGCCCCTCTGGGCCTGGGGTGTTTGCTGTGGAAAGATGGCGCGGCTGCCGGATAGACGGCCGGCAGGCGGCAGGTTATGCTGAAGTTAATGGTTTTGCCGGCCTCGGTAGAAACATAAGAGAGATAGGCTTCTACGAGCGCCCTGGAGGATATTGTCATGAATGAGACAACGGCCGTGTTCTGGGTAGCATTCTTGTTTATGCTGCGTTTTGGGTTACCGTTGATGATCGTGTTAGGGGGTGGTTATGTGTGGAACTACTGGTTGGATTCCCAGGCCCGGCGGGGAAAGGTGGTCTAAAGGACGCGCTTTAAGGCATGGCGCTCCCGTGAACCTGTGGTGCATAGCCATAGGCCATGACGGCCACCGTTGAACGGGGCGTCAGCACAGGCACTGTTTGCCGCCTGGTTTTGCCCGCGGGGGCGCCGTATCCTTGGAGTGACCAGGGCAGTAAAGTCTCATGCCAGATAAGGTACGGCTTCCCAGCCACTGCCACAAATGTACCAGTGGGCAGGTCATCCAACAGGGCGGTAAAGGTTACTTTTTCTCCTTTCTGGTTGATCCGTTCCTGATGCAGCACCTTATCTATATCGCCGGCTTTGGGCGCCATGTGACTATGGACGGCCGTCCAGGCAGCACCATACGCTTTATAGGCCGCCCGCTGGCATTCAAAACAGGGGCGATGTCCGGCGGCCAGGGCTGTGGCTTCATCCAGAAAAAACAGTTCCGTATAACGGCCGGGTGTCATCACTGCCCGGCGCCGTCCTTTGAAGGCCAGCTGGCAAATAATCCACCGGCTTACCTGGTACGGCCGTACAATGTGCCCCTGGCTATTATGCAGTACACCACGGTTGCCCATCAACGTTCCTCGTGCCGGGGTGGCTATCATGTCGCCGAAAGGGGTTACCCGATTTTGTTTTGGCATGTCCTCAACCTGATACGCTTAGGCAGAAGCATAATAAAGTTCAGTCACATAACGGATGGGCACACGGCCGTGGTCCTGGTGTGTGTCAAACAGGGCGCGTAAGGCACTGAGCATAGGCTCGTATTGGGGCTGACCGGCCAGGGGCATCATGGAAGAAGAAAGTGTACGCCCTTCTAACCCGGCGTAATCCAACCATTGCTCATTGGTAAATGTACGGTGAACGTATGCGTCACCTAAAATATATTCCGGGCCGCGTTCATGGCCCCCTTCGCGCCGTGGGCGGCCGGTGTCATCACGGGCATACGTTACCAGAATGTGCTCAAATTGCTGCATAAAAGCTGTGCTTTCTACGTCACGTGTGTTCCACACCAGGGCAATGCCCCCCCCTGGTTTAAGGATGCGCCGAAATTCAAGGCGCGTTGGTTCGGGGTCAAACCAATGGGCGGCCTGCCCGGCGACCACAAAATCTATGCTGTGAGCGGGCAAGGTGGTGGCTTCAGCCGTGCCGTCGATACTGATGAAATTGACATAATCTTTCAAGAAGCGCTCACCGGCCGCCCGCATCTCTTTGTTTGGCTCAATGCCCAAAACATGGTGGCCATTGTCCAGAAATAGCTTGGTGAGCAAGCCCGTACCGGAACCAACGTCGGCGATCACGGCCGTGTTTGCCAACCCACATTCCGTTTGCAAACAATGAAGGACAGCCGGAGGGTAGGTTGGCCTATACTTAACATAATTATCTACTCGATCAGAGAAGCGCCTGGTAGGTTCGTGATTTGACATAACTGAAAACTATATACGGATTACTGAAAACTGGTACTAGTTTTTGCTAAACGGCGGACCGGCCTTGTTGTTATTCTGTGCCGCCCACTGCATGGTGTACAGATTGTAATAGCGGCCTTTTTGCGCCAGCAACTTTTCGTGTGTGCCTTTTTCCACAATGCGGCCATGTTCTAACACCACAATCTGGTCAGCATTGACAATGGTGCTCAACCGATGGGCGATCACAAAGCTGGTGCGCCCTTCCATCAGCCGGTCCAGGGCCCGTTCAATTTGTTTTTCCGTGGTGGTATCCACGCTGCTGGTAGCTTCATCCAGGATCAAAATGCGCGGATCTGCCAGCAAGGCCCGGGCAAAGGAGACCATTTGCCGCTGGCCCACACTTAAATTCACCCCGTTTTCGCCCACTTCTGTATCATACTCATCTGGCATTTTGCTGATAAAGTCATGGGCTCCCACTGCCTTGGCGGCGGCCATCACTTCTTCATCGCTGGCATCCAGACGGCCGTAGCGAATATTTTGCCTGATAGTACCTGTAAACAGGAACGTATCTTGCAGCACAATGCCCAACTGGGAGCGCAGGCTGGCCTGTGTCACCTGGCGTACATCATGCCCGTCAATTTTTAGGGCGCCAGCGGTCACGTCAAAAAAGCGCGAAAGCAGGCGGATGATGGTGCTTTTACCTGCCCCCGTTTCGCCTACCAGAGCAATGCGCTGGCCGGGCTGGACGTGCAGGTTTAACCCATGCAGTACCAGCTCCTGGTCATTATAACTAAACGTGACCTCTTCAAAATCTACCTGGCCGGTAATAGGGGGTAGGGTGCTGGCGCCTGGCTGGTCTGTCAGGTCTGGTTTTTTATCCAACAAACCAAAGACGCGCTCACTAGAGGCCATGGTCGCCTGGAAGGTGTTGTAACGCTGTGCCAGTTCACGAATGGGGTCAAAGAAGCGGTTGATGTAAAGAATGAAGGCCACCAGTTGGCCGGTGGTCAGGGCGTCACCCAGGACCAGGTAGCCGCCTACAGCCACCACCAACGCTGTGGCCAACGCGCCCATAAAATCAACGCCGGGGAAAAAGACGGCCGTTAACCGCGCTGCCGCAATATTGCTGTCTAGAAAGGAGTGATTCAGATCATCAAAGTGGTGGGCATTTTCCACTTCGCGCACAAAGCTCTTGGTCACGCGGATGCCAGAAATGGATTCGTTCAGGTAGCCGTTGATCAATGACAGCCGCTGCCGCGTGGCCCGGTAAGCCAGACGCACATGAACACGATAGTAGTTGGTGAGTATGAACATCAAAGGCAGCACGGCAAACGTTACCAGCGCCAGCCGCCAGTTGATCCACAACATGGCGATGATAATACCCACCAGGGTAAAAAAGCTGCGAAACAGGCCGGTGATCGACCAGGTGATAAAATCTTGCAGCACGCCTACATCGCTGATCAGGCGGCTCATCAGCCGGCCGACGCTGTAATTGTTATGAAAGTTGAGCGACAGGGCGTGCAGATGCCGGAACAGCACACTGCGATAATCGGCCACAACTTTGGTGCCCACAAAAGCCATGATTTTGATGCGCCAGCGGTTGGTTATCCATTCGCTCAGGGCCGCCAGTAAAAAAATGATGGTCCAGTAACGCAGCACGGTAGACGAACCCGCGCCGATGCCTTTGTCAATGGCATACCCGACGATGGAAGGTTGGATAACGGCCAGCAGCGAGCTGACGATCATGAGGATGATGGCCAGGACCAGCTGCCGCAGGTAGGGGCTCATAAACCCCAGCAAACGACGTACAAGACGGCCGTCATACGCTTTACCCAACAGGTCATCTTCATCACGCAGCAGCGGCCGTATGCGCTCTTCCCGCGCTTCCCGCGCCTCACGTTCTTCGTCTTCCATGCTCAGCCGCGACGGCAGAACGCTGCTGATCCAGCTTTGTTTCCTTTCAGGTGGAGAGGACAAATTTTTTGTTGACATAAGGTTAAAGATGGTCGGTTTAAGGGTTCACCTAATCACCAAGCTCCATTTGTTCTTCTAAAGCGGAAAACTCTTCCTGATCGCGCAGCTGCAAATCGTAAATCTGCCGGTAGAGGCCGCCCTGGGACAGCAGTTCTTCGTGCCTGCCCTGCTGCACGATGCGCCCTTTGTCCAGCACCAAAATGCAATCGGCATGTTTTAATGTCAGCAGCCGTTGGGCAATGATGAAGGTGGTGCGCCCGGTCATAAGTGTTTGCAGCGCCTGCTGAATAAGGTGTTCGGTTTCGGTATCTACGCTGCTGGTGGAGTCATCCAGGATCAGGATGCGGGGGTCTACCAGCAGGGCGCGGGCAATGGCCATGCGCTGCCGCTGCCCGCCGCTCAGCGTCACGCCTCGTTCCCCCACGCGGGTCTCATACCCATCGCTAAAACCCATAATAAACTCATGGGCGTGGGCCGCTTTGGCCGCGGCGATGATGTCATCCATGCTGGCCTGAGGACGGCCGTAAGCAATGTTCTGGGCGATGCTCTGGCTAAAGATAAACGGCTCTTGCAGCACAATGCCAAAGTGCTGCCGCAGTGATTTAACCTGCAGCTCACGCACGTCATGGCCGTCGATCAAGACACGGCCGTGGGTGGCATCATAAAAGCGTGGTATCAGGCTGGTAATGGTGGACTTGCCTGAGCCGGTAGGCCCGATCAGGGCAAACTTTTGCCCCGGCTCTACATGAAAACTAATGTCCGCCAGCACCACACGGGTATCGGCATAGGCAAAACCCACCTGGGCAAATGTCACCGCTCCCCGGCAATGATCCAGGGGTAGGGCACCTGGTTTCTCTTGGATTTCGTTGGGCGTATCAATGATCTCAAAGACGCGGCTGGAGCTGGCCCCGGCTGTCGCCGCCAGGTTTACCAGGAAGCCCAACCGCTGCACCGGCTGGCCCAGCATGAGGACGTAAGAAATAAGGGCAAAAAGTGTACCCACGGTAATGACGCCATCCAAGGCCATCGGCCCCCCAAACCACAGCAGCAAAAAGATGCTCAACGCCACCAGGAAGGTGAAAAAAGGCCAGTTATTGGCCCAGGTTTTGATCAGTTCATAACGATGGTCAAACCATTCATTGTTGGCGGTGTCAAACTTTTCCAGTTCATAGGGCTCACGGGCAAAAGCCTTCACCACGTTAATGCCGGTCATGCTTTCTTGCATCACGGCGGACAGGAAGCCCATCTGCTCTTGAATGCGCTTAAACATGGGTTCGACCACATTGCCGAAGCGTATCGCCGCCAACACCAGAATCACCAGTGGCCCCAGGGCAATAAACGCCAGTTGTGGTGATTCCAAAAACATGGCAATGATCACGCCGGCCATCAGCAAAATGGTAGAGATCAACCCTTCCAGGCCAATACCCACAAAACGTTCTGTTTCCCCAATGTCACTGGTAGCCCGGCTCATCAGGTCGCCCGTGTGGGCCCGATCATGAAAGGCAAAAGGCAGGTGTTGTACGGCGTCATAAAATTGCCGGCGCAGATCGTAAGCCACGCGGTGGGTGAGCCATTCGGCGTAAAAGAGCTGCCCATAACCGGCCAGCCCACGCAGCAGAGCAATGCCCAGAATAATGCCCCCGGCTGCAAACAGGGCACGATTATTGCCGGAGGCCAGCCCTTCGTCGATGGCTTGTTTGATGACCTGGGGCACGATAAGGTTAAACCCTGTAGCCATCAAGAGGGCAGCATAAGCCAGGAAGAGTTGTTTCCAATACGGCCGTAAATAGCCCAACAATCGCCTATACACCGTTGCTTTTCTCATAGACAACCACCTCGGCTTCTCGCCGCATGCATTTAATAATTAGATAATCATCTAGTAAATCCCCAGTCTATAACGAAGTGGGTAAAGTGTCCACTGTTAAAGAGTACTCATTTAACAATCGTTTGCATAAAAAGGGCACTCATTTGTTTGGCATTCATCACCGGCTATCAGGCCTGGCAACCGCTTGTCTACCAATCACCGGCTATAAACAAACTTCCTTTATCCTGAATAAACTGAATACAGGATTCCCGTTTTTGCTTTGGCCGCCAACCACTACCGTAACATCTACACTGCGGCCATAATATTGGGTAATCGGCAACAATCATTCAGAAATAAAATCGCTTGGGGCGTTGCCGATTCCTTGAGGAAACCGCAGTTTACGCTCTTTGGGAATTCCGAATAGTTTCTGCGGTTTACCTGGCTTTACTTGCCGGTAACCATCTGGCAGTAAGAAGGAAGATTCCCATGTTCTTAACTATGTGTAAACGCCTTGTTTCTGTCTTCTCAATTTCCTCAGTGTTGCTGGCGCTGACAATGTGCCAGATTGATGAAGCGGCCAGCCGCACGGCCGTGACCCCGGCCCTACCCCCATCCATTACCCTGCCCGCCACCAGCGAACTAGAAATTTGGCAGGGCAGCGGCCAAACGTTTTACCTGGGCCAGGCTGCCTGTGATGACAACGGGCCGGGCAGCGCTAGCCAGCCCTTTTGTACCTTTGCCGCCGCCGGGGCTGCCTTACAGCCAGGCGATACACTCATCGTTCAGAACGGAGTATATCTTGAGCAGGTAGTGGTTGACGGGTGGCAAGGCACGGCCGTGAACCCCATCACCATCCGCGGCCAGAGCCGGGACGGCGTCATTTTTGACGGTGGGTGCCCCGGCTTCCCCTGTGGCGTCAACGATGTGCCCGGCAGTTGGGATGATGAAACAGGTATGATTAATGTCAGGAGTGGCACCCATCTTGTCTTGCGTGACCTGACGGTGCAAAACATCATTGCTGTGGGCGTTACCCTAAGCGCCGGACAAAACATTACCATGACCAATGTAACTGTCAAGGGCACGGGTCACGCCGGTACGCTGGTTCTGTATACCCAAGGAGCAACCATTGCCGCCAATGACATTGGCTTTGTACAGCAAGGCTGGCGCGATGAAAACAACAACGTGCAAATCGGGGCGCACGAATCCCTTTCCCTCGTCGGCGTAGACGGCTTCACCGTGCGCGACAACCATGTTCACGACAGCTTGAAGGAAGGGATTGACATCAAAGAAAGCGCCACCAATGGCCAGGCGACCAACAACCTGGTGGAACGCACCTGCCTGGTGGGTATTTACATCAACGAAGTGGAGAATGTGACTGTGCAGGACAATCGTGTGCGTGCGGCTGGTTATTTTTGGGATGGCAGCGGTGAAGATTTGTGCCCCAACCAGCCCACCTTTGGCAGTTTGTACGGTAACTATTACGGCGGTGGCATCCAGGTAGCCGTGGGTGATCTGGGTGACTTAAGCACCGGCTGGCTTTCTGACCTGAGGCTATACCGCAATATGATCTGGGACAGTGTAGGCAATGGGCTGGAGTTTTGGGATGAACTGGAGGAAAGCGGCACGGGTGACGGCACAATGACCAATATTCAAGTATACAACAACGTGTTTTATAACACTACCTTCGCCGGTATCCGGCTGGAAGATGCCCAAAATGTGAGTGTGGCCAACAACATCCTGATGCTGAATGAAGAAGCGCACCTCACCGGCGATATGGTGGGCAGCAGTATGCTGAGCCACAACCTCTTCTTCCCGGCAGAAGGGGCGGCAGGCATACAGCCAGTCACGGCCGATCCCCACTTTATTGATCCAACCGAGGGCGATTTTTACCTGCAACCGGACAGCCCGGCAATTGACGCCGGGCTGGATGTGGGGCTGCTTTTTGCCGGCAGCGCGCCAGATATCGGGGCGTATGAAGTGGACACGGCCGTGTACCTGCCTCTCGTCACCACCCCCCCCGCCGCTTCACCCACCCTCCCTCTGACCGAAGTACGTTATTGGGCCTATCAGATTCAAGACATCAGTGCTGCGGGAGCGGTAGACGCACTGGCTTCCTCCCCTTATGATATGTTAGTGATTGAACCAACCCGCACAGACTGGTCATCGGACGACCGGTACTTTGCTACGAAAACGGCCGTGACCCAACTCAAAAATAGCCTGGCTGCCGATGGTTTGCATCGCAAGCTGGTTATTGCCTATATAGACATCGGCGAGGCCGAAGATTGGCGCTGGTATTGGGATTGGTCTACCGGTTGGGACTGCACCGGCCCCAAACCGGCCGATTGGCCCAACTACATCCTTACCTGTGATCCGGATGGCTGGAGTGGTAATTACCCGGTGGCTTATTGGGATGCTGCCTGGAGAGACATCATCATCTATGGCCAGAACACCGGCACACACCCTGACCGTGACTACGTGAGCGTGATTGACGAGGCCATTAACGACGGCTTTGACGGCATCTATCTCGATTGGGTGGAAGGGTACGAAAATGAAGTTGTCGCCCAGACAGCCCAGGCGTTAGGGCTTGACCCGGCGCTGGAAATGATCGCTTTTATTCAGGAAATGCGCACCTATGCCCAGGCGCGGCAGCCCGGTTTCCTCATCATCCAACAAAATGCGGCGGCGCTGGCCGACGGCCGTCCCCAGCTCTTCAACGTTATTGACGCCATCGCCCAGGAGGGCATCTGGTTTGATGGTGATGCCACCGATGATTGGTATGATCCTAACGGTTACGATTGGGTTAATGATCCCGACCTGACCGACTATTACCTCTTTCATCTGGAACCCTATCTCAATGCCGGACTGCCGGGTTTTGCCTGCGAATACGCTCTCAACTATGCGCCTACCGCTTATGCCAATGCGCTCGCCGCGGGATATATTCCTTACGTTACCCGCCGTTCTCTTTCCCAGCTAACAACAACACCACCAGCCTTGCCGTAGGAGGTTCAAAATGGAAGGCATCAGTGAGGCAGGCCAGACGTTAACCATCGAGACGGTTCGCGAACGGAATGAATGGTTTCACAGCCCGGGTGTGCTGGAAGTATATTATGTGCCAGGGACGCGGCTGGCGTTGGCTGAAAAGGCGCTGATGGCGGAACGGCACACGGCCGTGCGCCACTATCTGGCGCAACACCAACTTCCGTTACCGCCCCGGCTGTGGGGGCAGCGGGCTGAAGAAAGCTGGCGGCGCTAGACTACCGTTATCATCCGCCATTTTGCACTCACCGGTGAGATGTTGATGAAAATCAAAATATTTTGAAGAATAATCAAAAATTTTGTTGACAAGCCACGAAATATCGTTTATAGTTTGCTAAACTTTGACTTTGAAACCAAAATAATCATCTTGAACATGATAGATTTTAACTAAAGGCCTGGGGAACAGGACAGGCTTTTAGAGAAGCGGGTAAAACCAATGCGCAAGCTTTTAGAAATGTGCCCCGCCTGTGCGGGAGAACTCATTGTGACCCAACAAACATGTGTGCGCTGTAGCACCAGTGTGGTGGGGGAGTTTAAGCCTACTATTTTTGCCCGGCTTTCACCAGAAAACCTGGCCTTTCTAGAGTTGTTCATTAAAAACAAGGGAAACGTCAAAGAAATGGAACGGGAGATGGGTGAATCTTACTGGGCCATACGTAATCGCATCAATGAGATTATTGAAGAATTGGGCCTGGAAAAGAAAAACGTAGAGCCTTCCGAAGCAATGGTTGACATAAAAGAACAGCGGCAAACCATTTTAAATCGCCTGGATCAGGGCGACATCAGCGTCGATGAAGCCACGGAGATGCTCAAACAGCTCAGACCACATTAGCGTGTAAAGATTGAAAGTGTGAGTGCGGTTGCGCACCACTCGCAAGCATAAAACCTGTAACCTTTTGCAATTCACTATCGGCAACAAACGGCCGTAGGGCCGTAGCTGCCCCTTGCCAGGAGAATGAACATGAATGAAGAACGTACACAAATTTTACAGTTGGTGAGCAAAGGCAAAATCACGGCTGAAGAAGCTATGCAGTTGCTAGATGCCCTGGGTGAAGCAGAACAACAACCAGCGAAAACGGCGGCTGCCCCATCACCTGAAAAACAAACAAACGACCGTACCCCGCTTCTCACCGCCGACCATCTGGTGAAGCTTAACCGGGAAGGCGTCTCCTCAGATTTTTTACGGGCTATCAAAATGCTGCCACAGGTAAAGGGCCTGACCGGTGACCACATTGTGGCGATGGGTGTGGAGGGGGTGTCGCCTGATTTTATCCATGCCATAGCCCATTGCCACATGATTGGCCTGACCGGTGATCATATGGTGCGCATGGGCGTTGAAGATGTCTCCCCAGATTTTATCAAGGCGTTAGAGGGCTTACATCTTAAAGGGCTGACGGGCGACCACATTGTGGAAATGGGCCTGGAAGATGTGTCGCCGGACTTTATTCGGGCATTGCATGGCCTGGAACTCCCTGGCCTGACCGGTGATCATATTGTGGCCATGGCCCTTGAAGATGTCAGCCCTGACTTTATCCACCACCTGAAAGAACTTAACCTGGAGGGTCTGACTGGTGACCACCTGGTGGAAATGGCTGTGGAAGGCTTTGACCCAGATGTGCTGCGCGAAATGGATGGATTGTTGTAATTTGGAAGGAACAAACATATGGATACTCACCCCGATATATTTTGGTACGTCATGCACACATCACGGCAGGAAGAAGCGGCCCTGAGACACGCTTTGTTGCTGGACCCAGACGGCCGTAAACGCCAGGCATCTCCTCGTAAACGGTTGTTACTGGCCAGTGGCAGCTGGCTGGTTCGCTTGGGTACAGCGTTGCAAGGTTGGGCCGGTCATGATTATCAGCTGCCGCAAACGCAGGAAGGTTATTAAGAGATGAATGAAGAACGCAAACTTATTTTAACGATGCTGTCTGAAGGCAAGATTACCTCAGCCGAAGCCAGCCAACTGCTGGATGCCCTGGCTGCCAGCGAAGAAAAGGTGAGCGCAGTAACTGCTGTTGGTGTACCCTCTATGCCCCGGATGCCAAAAATGCCCAAAGCGCCGCGCCCGCCGCGCCCGGCCCCGCCGCCGCGGGTACACGGCCCGCATTTCGGCCATCACCGGCGCATCACCCCCGCCTATACCCGCGCTATGGCCGAGGTGGGTTTAGATGCCACCGAAGACGAACTGTGGGAACTGCAAATCCACAACGTCTCGCCAGGTTATGTGCGCCAACTGCATGAATTGGGTTTTGCCAACCTGACGGTAGCAGAGATTGTGCAACTGGCCATTCACCACATTCGGCCGGAGCTTGTGCGTGACATCCACGCGCTGGGGTTAAATTTTGATATAGATGATCTGGTGCAGTTGGGCATTCATCACGTCCGCCCGGACTATATCCGCCAGATGCAGGCGCTGGAGATGGGTGATCTGACGGTGGATGATGTGGTGCAGCTGGCCATTCATAATGTGCGGCCGGAACTGTTGCAAGAGGTGCACCAACTGGGGTTAAAAGGCCTGACGGTTGACGATGTGGTGCAGTTGGCCATTCACCAGGCCCAGCCTGAACTCCTGCACCAACTGCGCGCCCTGGGTTTTACCGATTATACCGTTGACGATGTGGTGCAGTTGAGTATTCATGGCGTTTCTCCGACCTATGCGGCGGAAATGCGAGCCCTGCTGCCCCAGCTCACGGCCGCAGCGTTGGTAGACCTGCACATTCACAATGTATCACCCGGACTGGCCCGGCGGGCCAAAGAAGAAATGGGTGACAACCCTTCTGTTGATGCGTTGATAGCGTGGCGCAATCACGGAGCGCCGGCAAACTAGAGGCGCGTCTAAAATCTAACGGCTCATTTTAGGTGGCGGGTGCCTCAAAGGTGCCCGTTGCCTAAACCCACGCCATAACAGCACTTCCCCGAAAAATGCCAGGATAGTGTTACAATAAATCATAGTGACTGATTGTTCAGACCCCCCGGCTGGCTTTGTACCTTGAGGTATGGTTGGCACCCGACCCTACCCACAGCCAGACAATAGACAGGAGGAACCTTCATGCTTGTGATTATTAGTGATTTACACATGACCGATGGTACAACTGGCACAACCATTGGCGCGGGAGCCTTTGAAGATTTTCGGGACCATCTGTATAACTTTGCCATCGATGCCTCTGAGCGGCCCGATGGCACATACCAACCTATTGAAAGCATGGAACTGGTGCTGTTGGGAGATATATTTGACATCATCCGTTCCACACAGTGGACAGACGAACCAGCGGACAAAGTGCGGCCGTGGGATGACCCTAATGACCAGGCAACCATTGCCAAGATCGAGGTTGTCACCAACGCTATCTTGTTGTTTAACCAGGAAGCGTTTGCCATTTTGAAGGGATTAACGGCTGATAACCCCATCACCGTGCCCACAAAACGCGGCGGAAAACAGCGCACGGCCGTGCCTATGCACATCTATTATGTTGTGGGCAACCATGATTGGTTTTTGCATCTGCCTGGTGCCCCCTACGAAGCCATTCGCCAGTCGATTCGTGATGCCCTGGGGCTGGCCAATCCCCCCGGCCCTTTTCCCCATGCCCCGGAACACACACCCTGGCTCATGGAACTGTACCGTGCACACAACGTTTTTGCCCGGCACGGTGACATCTTTGATCCCTTTAATTATGATAAAAAAAAGGGGCGTAACGCTGCCACCCTGGGTGATGCCCTGGTGGTAGAGGTGATCAACCGCTTCCCGCAAGAAGTCCGCAAACGTATGGGAAATACACTGCCAGAGCCGCTGTTAGAAGGGTTAAACGAACTGGCCAACGTACGGCCGTCGCTGCTGGTACCTGTGTGGATAAACTCGCTGCTGCAAAGCATGAAAATCCCTCAAGCGCAGGTCAACCAGGTCAAAGAGATTTGGGATGAAATGGCCAATAACTTTCTCAAACTCAAATTTGTGCGGGAACAGGACAAGATGTTCCGTTTTGATGTGGTCGATGCCATGGAAGTGGTTCTTAAATTGTATGACAACGTTTCGTTGGATACGGCCGCCAAAGCTGTGCGTTTTATCAACGATAAATTCTGGGGAGGCGAGTCCTCATTTGCTGCCCAGGCACTGGAAGAACCGGCCTACAAGGAGCGCTGGGCGCAGCATATTGTCTATGGGCATACACATCATTATGAAATTGTGCCCCTGGACAAGATCTTTGTGGGTTATGATTCCCTCAACCAGTTTTACTTTAACTCTGGTACCTGGCATCCCGTCCATGCATTGGCGTTAGCCCATGAGCGATTTGTTTTCTTTAATGTGATGACGTTTATGGCGTTTTTTAAGAAACATGAACGTAAAGGACGGCCGTTTGAAACGTGGTCGGGCACATTGGGTGTGCGCTCCCACACATAGTGCCCCCACAATGTACCGGGTGCGTCCATCACGGCCGTTACGCCTTGATGGACGCACCCTTCACGGTGATTAGGGCATCATGAGCACCGGCTCTACGTGGTCCATGGCCCAATCGATCTCATCTTTAGAGATGACCAGGGGAGGGGCAAACCGGATGACGTTGTCATGGGTTTCTTTACATAAAACGCCCCTTTCCTGCAAGGTTTCGCAGAAACGGCGGGCTTTTGTATGCAGTTCCACCCCAATAAACAACCCTTTTCCGCGTACTTCCTTGATGTGTTCGCTTTCAATACGTTCCAGCCGCCCTTTGAAATAAGCGCCGAGCTCTGCAGAGCGTTCCACCAACTTTTCTTCAACCATCACGTTGATCGCCGCCCGGGCAATGGCTGCCCCTAGCGGATTGCCACCAAAAGTGCTGCCGTGATCACCAGGGTGGAACAGCCCTAAAATGTCTCTGTCTGAAAGCACGGCCGATACCGGGTAATACCCACCGCTCAGCGCTTTACCGATGATGGTCATATCTGGTTTGACACCTTCATGCTGACAGGCAAACAGCTTACCCGTGCGGCCAAAGCCGGTCTGAATCTCGTCGGCCACAAACAAGACATTGTGTTCTTGACATACGTCGTAAGCCGCTTTAATGTACCCGGCGGGCGGAATAATGACGCCGCCTTCGCCCTGTATAGGCTCCATAAGGAAGGCGACGGTGTGGGGCGTGATGGCGGCTTTTAAGGCTTCAAGATCGCCATAGGGAATAAGTTTAAAGCCTGGTGCAAAGGGACCAAAGTGGCGTTTGTATGCGGCCTCGCTGGAAAAGCCAACGACGGTGGTGGTACGGCCGTGGAAATTACCGTTACATACAATGATCTCTGCCTGATCATCGGGTACGCCTTTGATTTCATACCCCCACTTGCGGGCGGCCTTCACGGCCGTTTCCACGGCTTCAGCCCCCGTATTCATGGGTAGGGACATTTCGTAACCGGTAAGTTCGCACAACTCCTTTAAAAACGGCCCCATCTGGTCATTGCGGAAAGCCCGTGAGGTGAGTGTCACTTTCTGCATTTGCGAAATGGCCGCATCCGCGATTTTAGGGTGACAATGCCCCTGATTCACCGCCGAATACGCTGCCAGGCAGTCCAGATACTTCTTGCCATCTACGTCATAGACCCACACCCCTTCGGCTTTTTCAATAACTACATCTAAAGGATGGTAGTTATGGGCGCTATACGTTTCATCTAATTCAATAAAATGGTGACTCTTCATACCAACACTCCTTGTGATTTAAAATGGGAATCGCGGTTCCTAAGATGAGCGATCAAAAAAGCCTGATCAACAAGACCAGGCTTTGCTCAGACCCAAACCATAAGCGGCTAAGGGGTCATCTTTTCAAAGATTGTATACGGCCGTAATTATATGCGCATCCCTCAAAACTGTCTATCGGATTTAAGTCAGGGTACGTTGACCATTACCTGGCATTTCCTTATACTGAGCAGTGGGTGTGGCCTGGAGCAAGTCCCCATGCTGGTACATCACTTTTGGTACCTTCACGTTTTACCCATGCCCAAACTATGCAGCCATCTATGAGGAGTCATAGTGTTTCAAGCTATTCCAGATGACATTCAGCAGTTAGAGGCGCAGTTGTTGGCAGCCAGTGGTCCTCAACAAAAAATTGACCTGCTTAATGCTCTGGCCTGGGCACTACGACGTACGGAATGGGATCGTGCCCAAGCCCTGGCCAGGGAAGCTGCCTTATTGGCCACTCAGGGAGCGTTTGGACGGCACCCCTATTTTAAGGGGTTGGCTGACAGCCTGGTGAATTTGAGCAGCATCAATGAGCGCCTGGGTCATTACCAGGCCGCCCTTTCGCAATCACAAGAAGCCTTAGCAAAATACAACATTGTAGATAATGCCGTGGGCCGCGCCAGAGCTTTGGGGATTATCGGCTTTACGTATGCCCGCATGGGTAATTACCCTGATGCACTGGCTTATAAGCTGCAGCAGTTGGAACTGGCTGAACACCTGGATGATAAGGAACTGCAGGCAGACGCCCTCACCGGTATTGGCATGATTTACGGTGAATCTGGCGACGCAGCCCAGGCGTTGGTATATATCAAGCGAAATCTGGAACTTTATCGCGAATCAGGCAACAAGGGCGGGGAAGCGGCCATGTTAAACAACTGTGCTGCCGCCTCTTTCTACCTGGGGCAGTATGACCAGGCCATTGACTACGGCCGTGACTGTGTAACGCTGTGCCGTGAAATTGGTAATGAACTCACAGAAGCCGGGGCGCTGGACAACATTGCCAACGCTTATGCTGCCCAGCATCAGTATGAAGAAGCCCTCAAGTATTACCAGCTTAATCTGCAAAAGGTGAAAAAAGTAAACCACCGTGAGCTGCTTGTGGAAACTCTCTATGGCCTGGGGCAGGTCTATAATCAAATGCAGGCGCCAGACCAGGCACTGCCTTACCTGCAAGAAGCCGCCCGGCTGGCTGAAGCGATCAATGCACACCGCAAGCAGTACTTATGCCACCAGGCGCTGGCCCAAGCCTATAAATTTAAGCATGACTTTCAAGCCGCCTTCTTGCATTACGAGCAGTTTCATCTACTGGAAAAAAGGGTGTTTAATGAAGAAACTGAAGGAAAACTCAAAAACCTGGAAGTGATTCATCGTACAGAAGCCGCTAAAAAAGAAGCCGATATCTTCCGGATCAAGAATGAAGAGTTAGAGAACGAAATTAGAGAACGGGAACGGGCAGAGACAGCCCTGCGTCACGCTAAACAAGAGGCCGAAATGGCCAGAGAAGCCGCTGAAATTGCCAACCAAACCAAAAGTGAGTTCCTGTCTAACATGAGTCACGAACTGCGTACCCCGCTGAATGGTATTTTAGGCTATGCTCAGATTCTCAAGCGACACCACAACCTGAACCGGCAGCAGATGGAAGCGATCGATATTATTCACCAGAGTGGCGAACACCTGTTAACATTGATTAATGACGTCCTGGATATTTCCAAGATTGAAGCCGGAAAACTAGATCTACAACCAACGCACACTCATTTACCTGGCCTGCTAGATAATGTTATCCGTATCATGCACATGCGGGCACAGCAGCAGGGCATTGCGCTGGTGTATACGGCCGTGACCCCCTTGCCCTCTGCCGTGGAGGCTGATGCCAAACGATTGCGCCAGGTCCTCATTAACCTGCTGGGCAATGCTGTTAAATTTACGCCGGCCGGTCAGGTTTCGCTGAAGGTGAGTAACCTGTCACCCATCGTCACTGAAGCCCGTCTCCGGTTTGAGGTAGTAGACACCGGTATCGGCATTGCTCCGGCAGACCTGGAAAGGATCTTTCTTCCTTTTGAGCAGGTCAGCCACGGTGAAGCCAGGGCCGAGGGCACTGGTTTAGGCCTGGCCATCAGCCGGCAGCTGGTAGAGGCTATGGGCGGGCAATTACGTGCGGAAAGCCAGGTGGCACAGGGCAGCCGCTTCTGGTTTGATGTGACCTTGCCGATGGGTGAGCTTACCCCAGAAGACCGCCAGGAAAGTACCATCACTGGTTACCAGGGGCCGCCCAAAAAAGTGCTTGTTGTGGATGACCGGGCCGATAACCGCTCTGTACTGGTGGACTTATTAACGCCGCTGGGCTTTATGATCAGCGAAGCTATAAACGGGCAGGAAGGCATAGAAAAAGCCCTCAAAGAAGAACCGGACATTATCTTTCTGGATTTAGTCATGCCTGTGATGACCGGCTTTGAAGTGGTGCAGAAATTGCGCCAGATTCCGGCCTTACAGCCCACTAAAATCATCGCTATTTCGGCCAGCGCTTTTGACAGCACCCAATGGCAAAGTATCGCCGCTGGCTGTGATGCCTTCCTCTCTAAGCCGGTGGATGCTGACTGGCTGTTACATTTGTTAGAGACAGAGCTGGGTCTGGTATGGACCTACGATGAGCCACCCAGGCCACAGATAGCCCCCCCCTCACCGCTGCCTGCCCCGCTCACACCTCCTCCACCCAAGGTACTGGAAACGTTTTACCAGTGGGCGCTGGTAGGTGACTTGCTGGCGATTGAAGCCTATCTGGTTGATGAAACCGTAGACCCGGAATGGGATGCTTTTGCCCAGGAATTACGCCGGCTCATCAGCGCCTTTGCCGAGGAAGAAATCATTGCTTTATTAGAGCGTTTTTGCCAGGCGTCAGGGTGAGTAAGTAGGGGCGACTCTTGTGGTTGCCCGGAGCGGGGGCAGGCATAAGGCCTTCCTCTACAATAGGTCATAAAACTTCTAAAACAGAGTGCTTAGTACCTTTTGCTTAGGACGAATGTCATGGGTAAGCTGTCTTGACAAAAATTTCATAAAAAACTACGATCACTTAGCTTTAATTTTGGTGTGAAGTATTGTTAATCACAGCATGTGGATGGAGCGGGGGGTCGTTTTCCCGGCACAGTTTTTTTACTACTAGCTGATTAAGCAAATCAGATCCAAGCAGAGAAACTTTTGGTATTGGAGCCGCCCCAAACACACTTCGCTTAAAGAACAATCAACTTACTTTCATTGTATTGGTTTTAGTCAATCCACCGTTCTAATTGTGGCATAACCTTTTCTGGTCGACTGGCATCGATAGTTTGCACTGCCAGTGAGCATCCAGGTTGGCCAAACCGACAATGGAGAAAGTTAACATGTTCATCCGTCGCCAGTTTTTATTACTGTTGATCCTCTTAGGGGTGCTAAGCGAGGTTCGTTCCCCGTTTTATGCATTTAACTCCACGGCCGTACACACCCACTCTGCCCTTGTCAGCCTGGCCCACCAGGCGCCGCACCACACCGTAGCCATCATCGTGCAAAAAACAGAGGCTTCCCGGCAAGCCGAGGCCCTGGTAACCCGCCTGGAAGGCACCGTAACCAGAGATTTATCGCTCATAAACGCTTTTGCGGCCACCTTACCGGCAAAGCATGTACTGGCAGTAGCCAGCCACCCGGCCGTGAAGTGGGTTTCGTTAGATGCCCCCGTACACCAGTCGGGTAGTGCTCCGCAGACCCTGCGTGATGAATTTAACAACGTCGCTTACAACAACAATGATGGCACGGCCGTGTGGGCGAGCGCATGGGTGGAAGGGGGTGAAACAAATGGGCCAGCCGCCGGCCACGTAAAGATCACACAAAACCAGCTGCGTGTCCATAAAGAAGGTAAGAGCCTGCAGCGGAGCGCAAACCTGGGGGCAGCAACACATGCCATGCTCAGCTTTGAGATGCGCCGCCAAAACTTGCAGAGTGCAGACGACTATGTTGCCCTACAAATGTCCCCTGATAATGGCGCATCTTGGGTGGAAGTGGCGCGCTACCAGGGGCCGGCTGATGATAGCATGCTGCAACCCGTGAGTTATGACGTGTCTGCTTACGCTGCGGCAAACACATGGGTGCGTTTTGTCACGGGCCCGGCATTCCAACATGGCTTTTTGTTTGTAGATAATGTGGAAATTGCTTACGTTACCGTCGACCACGACCATTTAGAGGCCATGAATGTCACTTCCCTATGGCCTGCTCCCGCCAATTTGCAAGGGCAGGGAGTGACGGTAGCTGTGGTAGATAGTGGCATTAGCGCACACGCTGACCTGAACGGCCGTATCCTGACCCAGGCCGTCTTTAACAGCACCAGTCCTGGCCCTGAAGATTTTTATGGTCACGGCACGCACGTGGCCGGCCTCATTGGCGGCAGTGGCAGCTACTCTGCTGGCACGTTCCAGGGGGTGGCGCCTCAAGTGAATCTGGTCGATGTCAAAGTGCTGGACAGCACCGGTGCAGGCAGCACCTCTGATGTGATTGCCGGTTTGCAGTGGGTTTATGAAAACAAGGACACTTATAACATTCGTGTGGTCAACCTCTCTTTCAACAGCAGTGTGGCTGAATCCTACCATACCAGCCCGCTGGATGCCGCCGTAGAGGTTCTCTGGTTTAATGAAATTGTGGTTGTCGTTGCCGTTGGGAATAATGGTAATGATGGTTACCTGTACCCCCCAGCGAACGATCCGTTTGTCATGACGGTGGGTGCGGTAGATAACCAGGACACGGCCGTACGCAGCGATGATGTCCTGGCTTCATATTCGGCTTATGGTGTTATTGACGGTGGTCTGGCCAAGCCAGATCTGGTTGCCCCTGGTGTCAGCCTGATCAGCTTGCTCTCCGGTGACAGCGCCATGCCCACCACACATCCGGCACATCTGATACAGGGGCCCTACAGCAGTCGCTATGTACGGTTGTCTGGCACCTCTATGGCTGCGGCCGTCACCTCTGGCGCCGTCGCCCTGCTGCTGCAAGACGAACCCACCCTTAATCCTGATCAGGTAAAGTATCGCCTTATGGCCACGGCCGCCCCTTTTGCCGGCCCGGCACCAGGCAGCACTGGGGCGGGCTACCTGGACGTGGCCGCGGCCGTAAATGGCACCACTACGACCACCGCTAACACCGGCGTTGAAGCCAGCCAACTGCTGTGGACGGGGTCTGATCCTGTCAACTGGGGTTCTGTGAATTGGAGCAGCGTCAACTGGAGCAGCGTCAACTGGAGCAGTGTCAATTGGAGCAGCGTCAACTGGAGCAGCGTCAACTGGAGCAGCGTCCGCTGGGACGATTAGGGTGCTGGTCACCACCAGGAAGATGATGCAACTTCTAGCACATACCAACCCGCAAATTTACACCATCCTGGTTGTGGATGACAACCCGGTTAACTTAAAAATGATCACAGATTACCTGGGTAAGGAAATTGGTTTCCATATGCTGACGGCTAAAAGTGGTAAAAGTGGGTTGGAACGGGCCCGCCGCGGCCAGCCAGATATTATCTTGCTGGATGTGTTGATGCCGGGGATGGATGGCTTTGAAACCTGTCACCGCCTGAAAGCGCAGCCAGAAACCAAAGACATTCCGGTGATCTTTATGACCGCGTTGTCAGACACAAAAGATAAAGTGAAAGGCTTTGAGGCGGGCGGGGTAGACTATGTAACCAAACCCATTCAACAAGAAGAAGTGTTGGCCCGGGTGATCACCCATTTGCGTATGTATGACCTGACCCATCACCTGGAACTTCTGGTAGACGCACGCACACGTGAACTTAAAGAATCATTACAGCGTGAAAAACAGCTGGCCGCTCAATTACGGCAGTCACTGGCTAAAGAAGTAGAACTTCACCTGTTAAAGTCGCAGATGATCGAGTTTATCTCTCACGAGTTTCGTACACCATTGACGGTTATTACCCAGGCGGTTTCCTTGCTTACCCAGTTTTCCGATAAACTTTCTGAGGATCAACGGCAGCAGCAGTTGGTAAAGGTGAACGATTCGATTGTTTTTGTGCATCAGCTAATTCAAGATGTCTCACTTATTGTCAATATTGCCGACGTGCCAGTGACCCCCACGGCCGTGCCTTGGCAGACATTGTGTGATACGTTAAAAGAGGCCGCACGTACCAGCCTGCCAGATAACAGACGGGTAGCTTTTGTGTGCATGTCTGACGAGGGAACGATCATCACGGATATAAACTGTATCAAGCAGATTGTGACCCAACTGGTGGCTAATGCGCTAAAATTTTCAGATCCGCCGGCCAGGGTACAGGTCAATGCCTTTACCGAAGAAGGTGATGTGGTGATTGCCGTGGCCGACGGTGGCATTGGCATTCCTGCCGGGGAGCAGGAAAAGATTTTTGCTCTGTTTGGCCGGGCCTCGAATGTAGAAGCCCGGCGCGGCCTGGGGCTTGGGCTGTCTATGGCCTGGGAGCTGGCGGCTAAAATTCACGGCCGTCTGGCCGTGGAAAGCCACGGTATTGATCAGGGCAGCACCTTTGTTTTACGCTTTCCTCAGGCTGCCCATTTCACGGCCGTGTCACGGCCGGCAGATACAGCCACCATCTTTCCCCAACCACAGCCAGGTGCACCGGCACCACGAGCGCAGGGATAACCGGGTCATTGTTGGCCAGGCACAGCGCCGCGTCGTAGCTGCCTGGCATCAAGCTGGCTGCGTTGAGGGTAAGGGTGACGGCCGTCGTGCCTGAAATGGGTGTGGTGCCGCTGAAGGGGGTGGCTGTCAGCCAGGGCACATCGGCCGGGGTCGTACATGAGGTTTCATGAATATCCCAATCTAAAACGGCCGTGCCCAGGTTGCTGATGGTCAGGGTGTGGCTGACGGCCGTGTTAGTGGTTAGCGTATCTGTCAACAGCGGCGGCGACACCATGATGGTAGGTGCAAATTCCAAGACGTTGAGTGTCAAAGGTATGTGGGTTTCCGGGCTGGCCGGGTCATTGCTGGCCAGGCAGATGTTGGCGTTGTACGTGCCTGCGCTTAACCCGGTGGCGTCTAACACAAGACTCACCGTAGACGGAGTGATGTAAGCAGCCGTGCCGCTGACCGGGGTAGCGCTGACCCAAGGCACGTCGGCCGGGGCTGTGCATGAGCTTTCATGCAGCGTCCATGCCAGGTCTAGCGTGCCCAGGTTGCTGATGGTCAGGGTGTGGGTCACGGCCGTGTCTACTACCAGGGTACTGGTGAACGCTGGCGGTGTTATGGCTATGGTGGGTGAAATGACCAGGGCGCCATTGTGCATCAACTGCACTTCATCGGCGATCTCGTCTATCAGCCCCAGATCAAGCACGCCATCATTGTTCATGTCCAACATCAACGCGCAGGAAGCGGCGTCAGTTGGGGGGAAGGCTTGGTAATGGGTGAAGCTGCCCTGGCCATTGTTCAAAAACAGGTGCCAGTCGCCAGAGAAGCTGGAGGTGATCCAATCCAGATCACCGTCGCCGTCAATGTCGCCCACGTCCGTGGCCAGTGTGAACGGGTCTGTGGGCGTGGTTATAGGGGCGGCCAGGTTGCCATTACCATCACCCAATAAAATAGAGCCAGTGCTGTTGTTGCTGTTGGCCGTGGCCACATCATCATGGCCGTCACCGTTCATGTCACCTACGTTTAACATCCACACGCGTCCACCGGCACTCTGCGCCGAGGCAAAGGTGAATGTGCCATCGCCGTTGGCCGTTTGAATGATAACCTGAGGGTTGCTGCTGGCGCGGGTGCCAATCACCAGGTCAAGCCGGCCATCTTCATTCATATCGGCCGCTGCCAGAGCCCATTCCTGGGTGCCACCCCCTTCAAAAAAGGTGGCGGGGCCAAACACGCCGCTGCCATTGTTCAATAAGACGGAGAGATTGCCACCGTTGTTATTGGCTGCCGAATTGGTGTTGACGATGTCCGGGTCGCCGTCACCGTCCACATCCAGCACAGCAATGCCACGTGGTTGTGGCCCTACGGTAACTTCTTGCTGGGGCGCAAACGTGCCGTCACCATTGCCCAGCAAGATGGAAACGCTGCCGGTGGCGATATTGGCGACGGCCAGGTCAGCGTGGCCATCCAGGTTAAAGTCAGACGGTTCACTGGGGCTGGCCTGGGTATTGACCGGCGCGGGTGGCTGCAAAAAGTCTTGGTACAGGCCAGAGCCATCGGCCCGGTTCAGAAAGACACGTACGTCGGCTGTGATCTCATTGACAATGGATAAATCAAGCCAACCATCATTGTTGAAGTCGGTGGCCACACCCCCGTAAGCCTGCGTGTGCAATCCGGCTGTACCACGCACGTCCAGGGTGTCTGCAAGTTGGAATTGCAGGTTGGCCGGTTGAGACCGTGTCCAAAATTGGAAGGTGTAGCCGTCGGTCAGTGCCGACCCGTCAGCGGCCTGAATTTGTTCTGAAAGGATGACCATCACCTGTTCCCCGGCCGAAAAAGGGTTGGTGGGGGTAAAAATGACAGTGTGGTCCAGGTCGGCGAAGCCAAAAGCGCCTGGTTTGGCCCCGCTCCAGCGGCCAAAGACGCGCACGGTGCTGCTGATGATAGTGCTGCGGCTGATGGGTTGGCTGAACTGAATGCTCACGGCCGTGCCCACCGGCGCGCTCAGTGAACGTGGTGCCGGGTTGGCATTGACCACTGTCAATCCGCCGGCAGAAGCGGTGCGTTGGGTGTGTACGGCCGTGGCGCCTAGCATGAAAACGATCAGGTAAAAAAGTAACAAACGTCTCATGACGTGTCTCCCGTGTAGCACAAAAGGCTGTTTTTATGACCAAACCAACGTTTTGCCCTACCGTGATGTCAGTAAGGTGACCAACAAATAACCACCACCTATCAAGGTGCAGTAGACAGCGAAGATGTAAAGTGTGTGGCTGCGCACCCAGCGCAGCAAGAAGTGGATGCACAGATAGCCGGTTATAGCCGCAGCCACAAACCCGGCAGCATAGGTGGCAGGGCTGTTAACTGCCGCTTCAGTCAAAATATCTACCAGCGAAAGCAGCCCGGCGCCCAGGATGGCCGGCACGCCCAGCAAAAAGCTAAAACGTGTGGCGGTAGGGCGATCCAGCCCCCGAATCAGCCCGCCCACAATGGTGCTGCCGCTGCGTGACACACCAGGCAGCAAGGCGAAGGCCTGGAAAGAACCAATGGTCAGGGCGTCTTTCCAGTTCATCTGTGCCGGCATTTTGCTGCCGGAAAGCATCTTTTCGCCACCGACCAGCAGCCCGGCTGTCACCAGCAAAAAAACGGCGGCCGCTGCCGGTTCGCTGAAGACCTCTTCCAGGGCAGCGGCAAATAGTAACCCTAACACCACGGCGGGCACAGAGCCCAGGGCAATGAGCCAGCCTAAACGCGCTTCCGTGGTGGCGAATGGTTGTTTTTGGGCCAGGCCGCGCAGCACGGCCATGACAATGGCCCACAAATCCCGCCAGAAATAGATCAAAACCGCCACCAGCGTACCCAGATGTAGCACACCAATCATGGTCAAGTCTGGTGATGTCATGCTAAATATGGCTGGTAGAATAACCAGATGCCCGGAACTGGAAATGGGTAAAAATTCGGTGGCTCCCTGAATCATACCTAAGATGATCGCTTCGATGACACTCATAGTTCCTTAAAAGAGATCGGAGATTAGAGAGTAAGGCGTTTCATGTGCTACTCTCTCACCTCCTGATAATGACTTAAAAATATGTCTGCAAACTGCTTTAACGTCCCCTGCCTGGTGGCGTCTTGCATTTGTTGCATCAGGTTCACCAGAAAGTGTACGTTGTGAATGCTCAACAAGACGTGTGCCAGGATTTCGTTGGCCTGTACCAGATGGCGCAGGTAGGCACGGCTAAAGTGCTGGCAGGTATAACAAGCACACGTAGCCGCAATGGGGGCGGGGTCTTTGGCGTGGCTGGCGTTGCGCAGGTTTAAGCGCCCGCCGTGAACGTACACCGTGCCATGCCGCGCCAGCCGCGTGGGGGCTACACAATCAAAGATATCTACCCCGCGTATCACGGCGTTTACCAGGTCTTCTGGCTCGCCCACACCCATCAGATACCGTGGTTTATCAGCGGGCATGAGGGGCACGGTGGCGTCTAGGGTGGCCGTCATTTGTGCTTTTGTTTCGCCAACGGCCAGCCCGCCGATGGCGTAACCGGGCAGATTTAACCCGGTGACAAAGGCTGCGCTTTCGGCCCGCAAATCGGGAAAGATACCGCCCTGGATAATGCCAAAAAGCGCCTGATCGGGCCGTGTTTTGGCGGCCAGGCAGCGTTCTAGCCAGGGATGGGTACGTGTCAATGATAACTTGACATAATCATAATCGGTGGGCGGCGGACATTCATCGAAAGCCATGATGATGTCTGCCCCCAGATTTTCCTGGACAGCTATGCTGCTTTCAGGTGTGAAGCGATGGTAAGAGCCATCCAGGTGGGATTGGAAAGTGACACCGTCGGCGTCTATGCGGCGGGTGTCACTGAGGCTAAAAACCTGGAAGCCGCCGCTGTCTGTAAGGATAGGGCCTGGCCACTGCATAAAGTTGTGCAAGCCGCCCAGGTCGCGCACCAGCGAATCCCCAGGGCGCAGGTACAGGTGGTAGGTGTTGCTGAGGATGAGGGTGGCTCCTAATTCAACCAGGTCAGATGGCTTAAGGGCCTTGACGGTGGCCTGAGTGCCTACAGGGGCAAAAACGGGGGTTTTTATGATGCCGTGTGGGGTATAAAAACGGCCGTTTCTACCCTGTGTTGTGCCATCTACGGCCGTGATCTCAAACCGGAAGTCGTCAACTCTTGCAGCAAAGCCCATAGCGGCGGGATTATAACAGGTATTAGGCAGCGGTACATGGCGCTTTGTTTGGGCAATGTCTCCAATGGGTTGGCCAGGTTTAGGATGGAGCAGCCCCTACAAGCATTCCGGTTGGCCGTCTGTGCAGGCAGTCACACCTTATTCATGCAAGGCACTCGCCAGCGTATAGGCTAGGCGCTCAAGGCTGAGCGGTTTGGTCAGCCAGGCACTCACCCCTTGAGCTTGTAACTCGCCAAGGTTTTCATCCATGGGGTGACCGGTGAGCATGATTACCGGCGTGTGCCAGCCTTTTTCCCGCAGCGCATAAAGCAACGCCCTTCCGCCCATCTTTGGCATGATCACGTCGCTCACTATCAGCGAGATATGCTCTCCTTGTTTATCCATGAGCGTTAAGGCTTTCCGGCCATTGGTCGCCTGCAGCGTCTGGTAGTTCCATTCCTGCAGAACAGTCACCAGGGTAGCCCGTAAGGTGACATCATCTTCTACTACCAGCACCAGTTCGCCATGCCCTTGAGGAAAGCTGGCCTCCTTTGGTGGGGTTGGCTCGACGGGGAGCGCTTCCAATGCCGGGAGGTAGATGGTGAACGCCGCACCCTGCCCCGGTTGGCTGGTCACGTTGATGTGGCCACCATGCTGTCCCACGATGCCATACACCTGGGCCAGCCCCAATCCGTTGCCTTCACCCGGCCCCTTGGTGGTAAAAAATGGCTCGAAGACGTACGGTAGTACATCCGGCGGAATGCCAGCACCGGTATCCTCTATATTCAACGCGATCCAATTGCCGGGTTTTACTTCCGGCAGGGTGCACAATCCGCCCGATTCCACGGCTACTTGTTTCATCTGGACACGAAGGCGACCTCCATCCGGCATCGCATCCCGTGCATTAACGGCCAGGTTGGTGAGTATCTGCTGCATGCGCGTTGGGTCAGCGTTAACGGTATACACCCCTGGTTTGCAGGCCAACTCTACTTCGATGTGCTCTGGCAGCGTTCGCTTGAGCAGTTTGATCTGCTCTTTGAGCAGCGGCAGCAGGTCTAGAGGGTGCAGATGCAGCACTGATTGCCGGCTGAAGTCCAGGATCTGAGTTATCAACTGACTGGCGTACCAGGCTTGCTGGTTAATGGTAGTTATCCGTTCCCTTTCTTGCGGAAGCAGCCCATTTGACCGTATCAGCATCTGAGAAAAGAGGATAATGGTCGCCATGATATTGTTAAAATCATGGGCAATACCGGCCGCCAGTTGACCTACGGCGGCCAGCCGTTCTTGCTGCCAGAGCTGAGTTTGAATCTCCTGCTCTTGGGTGACATCGTTGACCACCAATACCCATTGCCCAGGTTCAGAGCCGGTCTCCGCCGGGTGAGCGATAACCTCAAAGGTACGCTTGTCGGCCTTAATCTCATGCCACAATCCTTTGGTGGGCGGAGAGGTGAGCAGTTCCGTCAGCGTCTGGTTCCCTAAACGAGTGAGGGTATCGCCCACTGCCACCCCGGCCAGGAGCGGCAGGTCTTTTTCGGCGGTGGCGTTAGCCTGTAAAATCTGTGCCTCAGCGTCCAATAGCAGCACACCAGCAGGCACTGTGTCCAGGATCAATTTCAGCTGCCAGGCCTGCTTGTGGATCTGGGCAGCCAGGCGCTCTCGTTCTGCCTGCACCAATTTTCGCTCTGTGATATCCTGAAGCACGCCAAGGCTGCTGACAGGGTTCCCATCGTCATCAAAAGTGACTTCAAGGATAGCCCGGGCAAACCTTTCCTCCCCATCTCCACGAATAAAACGAAAATCTACATCATACTGTTCATCCCCTACCATGGCTTTTTCTAATCTTTGCTGAACATAGTCACGTTCATCTGGATGAACGATCATGTTCCAACTCATGTGAGTGGGTTGGAAGGTGTTTGGATCCAAACCTACGATATCATAAAGCTCTTTCGACCATTTCAGTTCATTCGTTACGAATGAAGACGTCCAACTTCCCATGCTTGCTATTTTTGAAGCACGGGAAAGAATTTTTTGATTCTCTTCCAGGATCTGTGTTGCCCGTTTGCGCTCTGTAATGTCACGCACAATTCCCTGCAGGTTTCCGTCAGGCATTAAACGGCCGCTTATTTCAACAGGCAGGCGTGCCCCGTTTTTACACAGCAGGCGTCGTTCAATGATAATCATTTGGCCTGCTAACAGCTCTTCCATACGCAATGGGGTGGCCGTTAAATCTTCCGGGGCAATCAAATCTGTCATATGCATGCTCAAGAGTTCGTCACGTGTGTACCCTAGCATGGTACAGGCGCGCCTGTTTACTTCCAGATAATGGCCTGTCTGGTCGGCGATAAAGATGCCATCGGTAGCATGCTCAAAAAGCGTCCGATAATTTTCCTCACTTTTACGTAATTCGAATGTCCGCCGCCGCACTTTTGCCCTTGACGTCATACTGACCGCCAGCAGAAAAAGGATAAGACCACCCCCTACCCATAACAGATCTTTGACCCAGGGGGGAATAATTTCCACAAAGGTTTCGGCTGCTTTTTGTTCCAGGTGTTTCTCCAGCGCTTGATAATAGATAGAGTTTTCATTGGCCTTTAAGGCTTTGATATGGTCATCAATGCGCGGCAGCAAAAGTGCTGTTAATTCGCCATCTTTAGGAAAGGCAAACTCAATATGGACCGGCTGAAAGATGAAGGGGGTGCGTTCAACATGGTACTTTGATTCGTTTTGATTACCAAAATCTTTGTTGGTTACCCCGGCATCAACCACACCGTCTTGTAATGCCTGAAAGACCTCTGTGTAGTCATGCATATCAACAAAAGTGGCCTGCACGTCAAATTGGGCAGCAATATCTTTGATACCTTCCGGGCCATCATAGTTGATGCTGCCAGCCAAACCGGCAATAACTTTGCCCTCCAGATCCAGCGCCGTTTCAATATGTACACCTGGCCGAGCATATAATCTAGACCAGCTGACAAGCACTTTCTGTGTTGAAAAGACGTAGATTTGGCTCCTTGGTTCTGACCAGGCGACATCTGGCATGATGTCAATTTGGTTCTGTTCTAATCTTGCTAAACCTTCTCCCCATGTGCCAGGCACCCATTCAACCTGCCAACCCTCTTCGGCAGCGATAAAATGGACCAAATCGGGCCAGAAGCCGGCAATGTTTCCGTCCGAATCGGTGTATAGTTTGGGCGGATTTTCGTAAAAGCCTACGCGCACCAGGAGTAAGTTCTCTGTTTGCTGGGTGTCATCATCAGCCTGCTGCGCCAAGGTGCTATTTGGCAGTATCAATGGCACCAGCAAAAGGAGCAGTAACATGCCCAAAGTGCCTGCCTTAGTAAAGTAACAAGAATGTTGTTTACCTGTCATCAGTTATTCCTCTTCGTGACCATCTAAAACCATTCTCGTTTTACCGCAGGTAAGGCCACTTTACGTTTGTCTGTCAGTACCATACCTTATGGATGGACAGGCCCCTGGTACCAGTCATCAGAAGTCAGTAACCAGTGGTCAGCAGACGTTTACGGGTGTCAGGCCTTACTGACCACTGGCCACTGATTACTGAAAACGGGCATCAGTTTGCCAACCAAAGGTCAGTGGCAGTGATTATAACTGAAATATCTCTATAACTTTGTGGTTAGTTTCGCCCAGGTGCGTCTGGAGGACATGTTTCATTAACATGCAAGCAGGAAAGTTTCAATGGCTCCTTACAAAGAAATGCGGGCGATCGGTTGAATGTTGAGCCAGGGAGAAAGCTCCTGGTAAGCCACCACAGGCAGGTGAGGGAAGCGGGAGGCAATGAGGGCGTGAAACACAGGGCGCACCTCGCTGGTGGTCAATACGGACACTTGAGAGTCGGCCGGCATGTAGGTGATTTCGTCGGCAACGGCCGTCAAAATCTCTTCTTTTTCCGCAGCGCTCAGGTTGGCCAGGGAAGCTTGAGCTCCGGCCGCGGCATGTTCCAGCAGCCGCTGCTCAATGGTGGGGTCCAGTAAGTAGACAATCAGGGTGCTTTGGCCGCGTGTATATTTATGGCTGATGTAGTTTTTCATCATCGTCCGTACATAAGCCGTTATGTTCGCCGGATCATTCAGCCAGGCCGGCGTGGGGGGGGCCTGTACAGACAAACGTGCGTCAAAAATGATATGTTTGGCACTATCGGCCACAATATAATCAAAGTCAAGCATGGCCTGTAGAACCTGGCGCAGGTTGCGCATGGAAAGCGCTTCCGCCAGCAGCTGCCGCAAGACCTGGGTGATGGTTGGCAGATCATAGCGAGTGTAGACGGCCGTGATCAGCGCCGGCAGCCGTGTCTGTAAATCATCCAGATGGCCAGCTGCGTTTGCCTGGCTGAAGAAACAGGCAGCTTGTTGGCGCAGCTCAGCGCTGAGCGCCAGAATAAGAAAGCCCCACGGCGTCCAGACGGTCAGTCTAGCGGCGGTGGCGGCATCTGCCTGGGCTGCGGGAATGATGCTGTGACTATGGCGGTTGGCCGGATTGGGAAAGGGTTGCCCTGTGATGCTCAGCAATCTCAACCGATCCGGTGTATCATTCACCAGCCTTTGCTCTGGTTCCAGGCCACGCCAGGGCAGCGTGGGCAGATCATTAAGCTGGAAGTAAAAGCTCCCCGGCGGCAGCGACGCATCTATCACCCAGACGATATCTGGGTAGTGAATGCCCAATTCATAAAACAAGCCATCACGCATCAGATCAAACGCCTGCTCATCGTCTGGTGTGGCGGTGGTTGTCAGCGCCTGTAAATACGCTGGTGCCCAATGAATTTTAATGGCAGCCGGGCGCAAGGCGGTGATGATCGCTTCCGTCGCGGCCGCCTGGTGAATGCCTGCTTCTGCCAGGCCGCGGGCCACGGCCGTGACATTTGCCAGGGAAAGTCGCTGTTGCAAAACGGCCGTTAATACCCTGTGCAGCCAGGCTACATCCAGCGGTTTATCCCCTAAATGGTTGGCCAGCATTCCCCGGTAACGGGCAGCGCCGGACGGGGTCAACAGCAACTGGGGCTGGCTGCGCAAGATTTCCTGGCAGGCCAGGCGCACAAACTCGGTTGCCTCTGTGGGTGACAGGGCCGCTACGGCCGGCCATAAGCCGGTGATGCCCAGATGAACTCCCTGGAGCCAATGATAGACACGGTGCAGAAGCTGGTCAGCAAACCAAAGAGGCTGACCATCCAGAGAAATGGTGAGCGAAAAACCGGTCAGAGACGTGGGTTCGGCCACGGCCGTGGCCAGTTGTACTGGAATGCCCAGATGATCTAACAATGACTGACCATCTTCGGTGACGCTGGCGCGCAGGCTTATGGGGTCCAAATGCCTGGCCAGCTTGGCTGATAGGGTTAACGTCAGGTTAAGGGTGGGAGGCAGTGTATCCATCAGGTGCTGTCCGGGGGCTGGTCGCGCACTTCTTCACGGGCGATCACCAGCAGATGGGGGATTTCCAACTCTACCAGGCGGCGCAAAAACGGCCGTACGTCTGCGCTTTCTGTCACCAAGACTACATCTTCATCATGTTCGGCCACAAGGTCACGGATAGTCTCCAGTAATTCCTGGGTCTGCTCTGGTGGAATAGCAAAGAAGTGCTTGTTGTTTTGTTTCACCAGCCAGTGGGTTATCTCTTGCTCTACAGCCGCGGGCACGGGCACACGCTGGTCGCCAGGCTGGTTGCCGGGCAAGTAGGCGGCTAACCGGCAGCGTACCTGCCGCAGCACATCGTGCCCATCATCGTCTGGCAGCCCCGTCTGCTGCACGGTTTCCAAGATCGTTTGCCAGGGGGCGATGGAGACCTGTTCGGCCAGCAAAGCACGCAGCAGCCGGCCAAAACGGAGCACGGCCGTCTGGTCTGGCAGCGCCGCGGCTACCAGGTCTGCCCCGCCTGCTTCACGGTAATCGGCCAGCAAATCGGCCACTTCTTGTATACCAACATAGGTGGGCAGGTTCTGCCGCAGCAGCGCCTCAACGTGGTGCACAATGTACAACCAGGGGTCTTCCCATACTGTCAGGCCATGTGCCTGAGCCTGGGCGGCCTCTGCCGGCTCAAGCCAACAGCCAGGGGCATTACGGTCTGGTCGCTCCTGGGTTTGGGCCACCGCAATACCTAATGCTGCCAGCGTTTCTGGCGATTCTGGACAATAATAATTGTCCGGTTCCAGATAGCGCAACACCAGTGGTATTTCATCGAGCATGATCAAGTAGCTGGCGGGGGGCATATCGGTATCATTACTGCGCACACGCACACCAGGGACTGTGATCCCCATTTCTTCCTTCAGGCGAGCACGCATCGCTGGAATATAGTCGGTGAACAGAACCCAGGTGTCTGTGTTAGTATCGTCTGGTATCAAATCTATGGCTGCTTCCACGGCAATGGGCGTGACGGCCGTTAAAAAACTGCTGGCGTCATTTTGCCCGGCCATCAGGCGGAAGCGCCGGTGGAGGTAGTGCTGCCCGGCTTCCAGGGCCGCGGCCAGGTAGGCGCCGTAGGCATCGTTAGTTGCCTGCATCGTCTGCCAGGCAGCCCACAACTGCCAGAAGTGGGCCAGGTCTGGCAGGGCCTCCAGGCAAAGTGTGGCCAGGGCTGTCCCTGGGTCTATGGCCTCGCCTGTGGCCCCTTCCACCTGGCTGTTGTGGGCCAGTTTTGGCAGCGCCATGTAGAAATAGTCTTGTGCTGCCTGGTCATTGCCCAAACCTACATAAGCCGACCCGGCCAGCGTTTCCAGCGCGGCCTGGGCTGCCGGTGCCGGCTCCCAATCGGCGTCACGTAACCGGTCAGCCAACACCAGGGCGCGGGCGAATTGGCGGGCTTGCAGGGCATTGACCACGGCCGTCATGCGTTGTTCTTGAATGTGGGCCAGGCCCAGCCGGGCTTCCGGGAAAAGACCATGTTTGGTGAGTGCCGTGTAAAGACGCACGGCAGCGGGCATGTCCTGCTGGGCAGTATATAGGCGCGCCAGCCCCGCCTGCACTGCCAGCCAGATGTCATTGTCTTCACGGCCGTCTAGAAAAGTTAGAATATCTTCCATTTCTTCAATGGGGGAGATGCCCGTTTGTAACGGCCAGTCAGCCAATGTTTGCAGCTTGTCGCTAACGGCCTGACGCCAGTTGACAATGTGTGCTTCTAACTCGGCCGCATGAGGCCATGCTTCTCTGCGGGCTGCCTTGGCCAACCCCTCTATGTCCAGGCGAAGACTATCCAGGTGTTGGCGATGTACAGAACGCCGCAGTGCCTCATCGAAGCGTTCGTGGGCCTGTTTCCAATCACCCCGTCTGGCCCAGCACAGGAGCAGTTGTTTGATGGCCGAGCGCCTGTTGGGCCACTCTGCTAACCGGGATTGGGCCAGGGTGATGGCGGTGTCTACATCGCCTAAATTATAGGCGGCGCTGGCGAAGGAGAGTGTATAACTCTGATAATCAGGGTCTTCCTGCTTGCTGGCTATCCATTCATAGTCAGAGCGGGCCTCAGACCACCGCTCCAGGTTATCCAGCACGGCGGCGTGTACTTCCCGGCCCCATAGATCGGTGGGGTACATTTCCAGGTAGTTTTGAATGCAGGCTAAAGCTTCCTGGTGCCGTTCCTGGTAGGTATAAATAATGGTCCGCCAGCCGTCGTAAAACGGCCGTGTTGTTTCCCCATCCTGCTGCTGCAGCTGGTCTACCAATGTCAGCGCCTGGTCATACTGCCCCACGTTGATGTAAATGGGAGCGCGTTCAGCTATCACTTCTTCATGGGTGGCATCCAGGGCCACAGCCTGTTCAATGGCGTAAAGGGCGTTTATGTCGGCGTTAAGATAGCGATAAGTTTGTGCCAGGCGCGCCCAACGACGGACTTCTGGTTCAAGCAGCAGGGCTTTTTCCAGGCAGACAAGCGCCTGCCAAAGTTGGGTTTGTGCGCCTTCATCGCCACGGCGAGACAGTAGTTCACACAGGCGGGCACGGGCCAGATATACCCAGGAGGTGGCCTTGTCTGGCAGTTGGCGCCGGATACCCTCTTCCCAATACATTACACCCTGTTGGGCTACGGCAAAATCAATGTAATGAGGGGGGTCACTGGTGTTAGCACGGACGCGGTAAATATCTGCCAGATACCAGTAAGGCTGGGCCAGTCTGTCGTTACATTGGGCGGCCGCCTGCAAATGGGTCACGGCCGTATCGTAATCACCCTGCCAATAGGCGTGACGGCCGGCTTCCAACAGTGCCTGCCCGGCCTCTTCTTCCCGATTGAGCGCCGCCAGGATCTCCCCTTTTAGCTGCCACGCCGGAATTTGTGGATACGTTGCCTGGCCCTCCATGCCCACTTCCAGGGCCTGTTCTACCTTTTCCAGAGCGCGGGTTAACAGCCATTTGGTTAGCAGCGGCTTTGTTTGATCAGACAAACGACCCACTTCGACCAGCGCGCGGCTCAATAATTGGGTCATACGCTGCATGGTTGATGGTGTCGTCTGGCTTTCAGGCGCGGCCTGGTCGTCCTGTGGCTCAGCTGACACAAGGTCGTCCAGGCCACTCTGCGGTTCGCTGCCCATAACGGCCTGCACCAACTGCTGCAGCGACGAGTCATTCAGGGTAGAGAGTAACTTAAAAACCTGGAAGTACCCTAACGCCAGGAAGTAGCTGGTGTTGCCGCTTTGGCCCCAGGTTACCTGGCGCAGTCGTTGGAATTGGGGGATAAAATCAGCCAGACCATAATGGTCTACGTACCGCCGCAGCAAACGAACAGCCTGTTCCTGGTCAATTTGCCCTTCCACCAGCGCCTGGATACGCTGGAAGGTGAGGGTAGGATGGCCAGGCTTGTTTTCCAGCGCAATATTCACGGTGTCCAGGGCTTCATCATAACGTTGTAAGGCCAGAAATGCCTGAATTTGCAATAGGCGCGTTTCCACTTCTAGTTCCGGGCTGTCAGGCCCCGATTGCAAAATGGCCACGGCCGTGTCTAGGGCGGCCTGGGCATGGTTAACACCCAGGTAGCTGCGCCCCATAATCAGGCGCATCTTGTTGTAGAAGGGGGAGGCAGGTTGTAGTTTGTCTTTGATAAGTTGTAATGCCTGCACATAATCACCGCGATCTTCTAACAACTGGGCCAGCTTTAAGGTGATGGCGTTCAGACGTTCCGGGTGATGGTCATTGGCGGCCAGGGCTGCCGCCTGTTGGAGTTCCATCAGGGCAAAGTCATGGTTGCCCACACGCCAGTTGGCTTCACCCAACCCCTCCAGAATGCGCGGGTCCTGTGGCCAGACAGCTTGAGAGCGCTCAAACAAAGGGAAACATTGTTGGTAACGCCCGGCATAGAGGTTGGCGCGGGCTAAAAGGAGAGACACTTCGGCGGCATCCTGGTCATCCAGGTCTGTCAGGTTCAGGCTGTTGGCCCACTCTTGCAAAATCCAATGAAGGTCAGCTATGGGCGTGTCTCGATTGATCAGGTTCTGGGCAAAGGGGAGCAGTTGGTCACAAGTAGCCGGTTCTTCGGCGGCAGCGGTCAGGTAGTGACGCAGCGCCAGCGAGGTCGCTTTATGCGCATCATAGACCTTGCCCAGCAGGAAATGGATCTCCCAGGCCAGGGGAAGCTGGCCCTGGGACGCCAGGGCTTGATTCAGCGAGGCCAGCGCCTGTTCATGCTGGCCCTGCTGAAAGAGGGCACGTCCCAGTTCAAAGTAGAGTTCGCGCAACGGCCGTGGCTGATCATACTGTACCAACATGACTACCCTTGCGCCTCGTCAGGAAGGTCAGGCCGCAGCCAGCTTCCCGTAATGTGCTGTTTGTCTGTATTTGGTTTGGTGTCACGCGCATCTTCCGAGGGCAGGTTGGGTAAGGGGCCAATAGGCGGCGTATTTTGGGCGAGGCTCTTTTGCATAGCCAGGTATTTGTCCAGTTCACTGGGCCACGGTACATTTTTGCGTTTCTCTTTCAAAATCCGCACCAGTTCCGGTAAACGATTGCGACCTTGAAGCAGGTTGATCAACATACCCATGCGCTGAATAAGGGTGCCGGAGCTTATTTCCGCCTCGCTCACATCTACGTAAAATAACAGGTCTACAAAGTCGCCTTCACTACCGAAGTAAGTCTTTAGAAAGTCATAGACCAGAATCCTGACGGTCTGGTAGTCAGGCTCACCGGGTGCTCCAGATAAACCGGCCATCGGCTGTTCTGGCTGGGCGGCATTGGTAGACCGGGCGCGCCCCAGGTGGCCAATGATCCCCGGCTGCACAGCGGCTGGCTGTTCGGCCGCGGTTTCTTGCAGCGGACAAATAATTTGCAGGCCATGCTGCCGCGCATAGAGTACAGGCAGACCATAGGCTTGAAAAGGCTTATGGTTCTGGTCTAAAAAGGTGGCGATCCTGTCGCGTCCTTTTTGCACGGCCGTTTCCAGTGTGGTTTTGTCATCTAACAGCGTATTATAAAAATCCCGCACAAAAAGGTCGGCCGCCCCTTCGTCTACACGATAGTGCATGGCCACCACGGCCGGGATGTCCATTTCGGCCAGTCGTTGGGCCAGGCTGGCGATAGCCTGGTCTGACCGCGAGCCCCCGCTGCGGCAGGCCTGTAGGAAGATAAGCTTAAGGTCCTTGTTGCGGGCAATGATTTCGACAAATTGCTCCTCATTAATGGGGTTCATGTCTCTAGCTTCCGTATCTTCGGTCATAAAGGCAATCTGGCTCAGGCAGCGGCCATTTTGGGTCACGTAACGGCCGTGGCCCAAAAAGTGGATAATGTGTGGCCGGTAATCTTCTACCTCTGCGCCGAAGCGGTAAAACGTAGCCGAAGGCTCGCCGCTGTCGGTAAGCGGTTTAACAGCTTTGACTTCCACGGTTTTATAACGATCTTTTAGCTTACGTATGGTTCCTAAAACTTTTTCATAACGTACGGCCGGCAGCGTTTCCACCTCTGGGCTGGTAGCAAAAAAGAGCGTGCGTAACCGGGTACCGGGAATCTCCAGACGAGGGTCACTGGGCACCTCCCCCAATGCAGGCATAAAATGACGTGTTAACAACAGGTTGGTGCGTGACGTTAAGAAAAAGCCATGGTTCTCATTGGTGGGGCAATAAATGTGTTCCCAAGGCCAACCGGCCATCTCATGCTGTTCGGTGCCAAATTCCAATGAAAGGTGCACAGGGGCATTGGCATCGGCCAGAATCTGATTGATGGTGGGGGCAATGCCATTGCTAAAGAGGACGTTGTAAAGATGTTGGCCAAAGATACTTAATTCATCCTGCTGCCGTAGGCGGTCATCACGCAGCAGGTTAACAAATAACTCAATGGTTTGCCACTGTAGGTCAGACAAGTCTATATGGCTGACAATTGGGTCATCGTCATCTACTTTAGCTTCAATCTGCCTGTCATTTTGGATGCAGAGCCGCAGCCGCTTAAACGCTTGATCTGGCATATCATCCTGTTACAGTACAGCGCCGCTTGATACGGCCGTGTGTAAGGTAAACCGCACAAAGTTTTCGCAAATCCAGCGCCACGGTTTTGTGCGGTTTACCCGAGGAATCGACAATATCTGAAGCGATTTTAGTTTTGAATTATTGTTGCCGATTACCAAAGACACCAATCATAAATAATCCTATTATAAGCCAGCCCATGAGAATGTAAACCTGTATCGCGCCAGGGCGTGCGTTAAATTGTTGACACGCATGATGTACAACCGGTTTTTAGCCCTTACCCTGATCCGGGTTTGCCACATGTATGCCTCATTCAGTATAATGAGGTCACCCAGTATTGTATTCAGACTCCTAATAATGTAACAGATCGCTCTAAAAGACCGGCAAACAGCGTAGTCGTGGTGTTCATAAGCGTGTTCATGGGGAGAGCCACTTTATCAATATGGCTCACCAGTAGAATGTGTGTTACTTCATACAAACTGGCGTTGTTTCCGAGATTTCAGCCGCACACATGCATTCTGTAGATGGGCCATTTCTTTAGTTGCTAGGAGGAAGCCCATGAAAAAAGCAGCACGTCTCACACTTTTTATTGTTAGTTTACTGGTTATGAGTTTGGGCATGACGGCCGCTACACAGGTCACCGCCCAGACAGAAAAAGTAGATCCTCGTATAGAGAGAGCGACAAAAGCCGTTTTAGAAGGCACATTTAGCAAGTGTACCCCTGATCGTCCCCATAACAATAGTGATGCCATTTATCGGATTTGCCGGCCGCCGTGGTGGTGGGGGAATAATGGTGACCTGGTCATTTGGGCGCACGGGTATGTAGACTTTACGCGCCCTGTGGGAATTCCAGAAGATCAGCTTTGCCTGAATGACTCCCTATGCATCCCAGATATTGTTAACTTTCTCGGTTTTAACTTTGCCACAACCAGCTATAGTGTCAATGGCCTGGCAGTCTTGCCAGGGCTGGCCGATGTTGTGGAACTGGTAGATTTGTACACGGCTAGATATGGCGCGCCCGGCAATGTCTATATCGTTGGCGCCTCAGAAGGTGGCTTAATTACAACCCTGGCCGTAGAACAGTATCCCCATGTGTTTGATGCGGGTCTGGCTACTTGTGGTCCTATCGGGGACTTTCCTGGCCAAATTAATTACTTTGGTGATTTCCGGGCCGTATTTGATTACTATTTTCCTGGCCTTATCCCCGGTGATCCCACAAATATTCCGCCAGAGCTGATTGCCAACTGGGATACGTATTACAACGAAACTGTGTGGCCTGTGGTCAGCCATCCATCAAACCAGGCTGTTGTAGACCAGATTGTGAACGTCACTGATATTCCCTATGATCCCAATAACCCAGGCCCGACGGTGGCGAATTCCATCGCTGAAGTGCTGTGGTACAACGTCTTTGCCACAAATAATGCGACGGAGGTTTTAGGGGGGCAGCCTTTTGATAATACTACCCGTGTATACAGTGGTTCTAACGATGATGCTGCTTTAAATGCGGGCATCCAGCGTATTGCCGCAGACCCGGCAGCGCTAAATGAGATGGAGGCTAACTACCAGACAACCGGGGTATTAGACTCCCCCCTGGTGACGCTGCACACAACCCTTGACCAGCAAGTACCTTACTGGCATGAAGTGCTGTATCTGCAAAAGACGCAGGCCAGTGGCTCCTGGCCTGGGCAGCACATTAACTATCCGCCGACCCAGGTGTATGGACACTGCCAATTTGCTCTGCTTGATGTCTTGGGCGCTTTTAGCCTGATGCTGTTAATGTCCTCTGGCGATTCGCTGAACCAACAGCATATGGATGCATTGCTGACAGGGCTTAGTGCTGAGACGGAAGTGGTGCAGTTACACCGTATTGGCGAGCCTTATAAGAAGTAAAACGGAGTGATAAGTTAGCGGCATGGGGGGCGGTATAGGGAGCGCCAGGCAAGCGCCTGGCGCTCCTGGGGGGATTATTCAGGGGCAACGGCCGTTACAGACATGCCTACCATCTGGCTCATCTGTGCCCACCGCATCCGGTCAATGCGGCGTTGCAAGTAAGGTGAGAAATAGCCGTCATACCTCGCCTGCAGCTCCGGCAGCTTCCAATCATCACCCGTCACCTGTTGCCGGCAGGTGGCCGTGCCGCACCCGCATGTAAATTCACAATAGGGGGTGCTGTCAGACATGGCGTAATCAAAGCAAATTTCTTCGTCTGGCCACACATCACGTAACGTTATGAGGGTAATAGAACTGCTCAACCCTACATTAGGTTCGCAGGAGTGGTTGATGTAGTCACCCGTCTCCGGCTGGCGAACCGGCACTTGATACAGATCATCTTCAATCTGGATGCTGTGTTCTTGTTCGCGAGGCGTCAGGCGGGCCAATTGCGCGCCGGTAACCACATCACCCCCCCAACAGATAATTAACTCACCCTTGGAAATAAACGCTTTGGCGTAAACGCCAAAATTACCCTTGGCGGTATTAGGCCGGGCTTCCAATTTGGGTGAGACCCAATGTGTTAATCGCTTTTCCATTTTTCTTGTCTCCTTTTGATGTTTAACTAAACAGCGTTTGGAACGCCTCATGGCATGAGGACGACAGCGCAAAACAGCCGGGCTGGTGGCCAGGCTACGAACAACGTATACACTTTATGACATGGCCTTGATGGGCTGTCTACGGCCGTTGTTGACCAGATGGCCCCGGACGAGCTGTTCCTGGTCTTTTAACCGGGCGACGGATCTTTGCAGATACGGTGAAAAATGCCCGGCATACCACCCCACCACATTAAGATGGGGTTTATGAGAAAGGACAATGAGGTCAGCCAGTTCTGTTTGTGAACCTTCTGGTGGTTTCAAAAAGAGGTTGTCTTCTATCTGAACGCTGTGGATGCGGCTCGATTTGGGCAGTTCAGCCAGATCATCCGCCGTGATAACTTCCCCACCCCAGGCAGTGATCACCTTTCCTGTGAGGACAAAGGCAGTGGCAAAAGCGTCATGGCTGCCCTTATCTGTCACGTGGCAAACTACCAGCTGGGGCCGGGCCCCACTGGTGACAGGTATGGTAGATACGTCAGCCATCGCGGTCGCCTCCCATGGGGTTGTATTCTTGCAGATTGATAAGTCTTTGCAGTGCCAGGGCAAACCGGTGTGCCCGGTTCAGCTTTAAGGGCATAACCGTTCTCATCATCACATCAAAACTATTGTCTTCACTCATATGCAGCCTCCATAAACTCGACAAACCTGACAGATTGCTGATCCTTATCAGCAATCTGCCAGGTTTGTAGTTAATAAGCCAGACGGGTAAATAGTAATCAATTTTTTGATAAAATCAACAAATTGATACCACTCCTGACATAGGGTTGTCAGGAGTGGTTTTGTATGCTGTAGGCATCTGACAAAAGTTATACCTTGGAGGTAAAAAAGATGATCAAGCAGATGCCATTTCTTGGTTTAGTTGTGAAAGACCTGAAGGGGTCCACCCAGTTTTATCAGGAGAAGCTGGGGTTAGGGGTGAATGAAAAGGAGAGCATTCCCAACGTGTATACGCAGTTTAACCTGAATGGGGGCGGCGCGATTTTTGCGCTGCTAACCGATTTTGAAGTGGAAGGCATTAAGCAGAATTTTGATGCGGCGTTGTATGTTGAGGATGTGGATGCCGCTTATGCCCAATGGCAGGCCGCTGGGGTGCAGATGGTGAGCGCACCAACAGACATGCCGTTTGGCCGTACGTTCCTCTTCCATACACCTGATGGTCACATCTTACGGGTGCTGGCCCAGCCATAATTGGCAGCCAGTAACCGGCCATCCCTCATCCGTCGTCTGCTCAGATGATGGATGAGGGGTTATGGCTTAGGCGCTGTGTTTTACGGCAGCGTGGCGGTTGGCCATGGCCACGGCCGTTTCACGCACCATTCCTCGCCATTCTACCGGTTCCACAACTTCCATCTGCTCACCCCATGACAGCAGCCAGGGAGCAAACTGGTCAAAATTGCCGGAGGGCCGGTAGGTCATCAGCACGTCGCCGGTGTGGTTGGGGAACGGCCGTTCCTCTACAAAAGAAAAGTGCTGCTTCTCCCGCACCCAACGCACCACTGTTTGGTCAAAGCGCACCACCACTTGCACCGGGCCGGGCTGGGGTTCGCGGCTGGGGATATGCCGTGGGGTGAACGTTTCTGCCTTTACCAACAGCCGGTCAATACGATCCAGCCGGAAGGCGCGTGGTGCCTGCCGCAGCCGGCAGTACGCCTGTAACATCCAGACCTTGTCCAGCAGTACAAACTCATAGGGTTCCACGTCACGCTCCGTAACTTCATTGCGGCGCTGGGCATGATAATGCAGCCTTACCACACGGTGTTCGTGAATCGCCTGTTGTAACTTGAGAAAAACGGCGTTGTCAAAGTTTAACGGTGGTGCAGGAAAGGCATAAAAGCGTATGATGGCTTGCAGCGCTTCCGCCTGGCGGCGGGTGCGCGCCGGCAAGACAGCCCGGATTTTGTCCAGAGCGGCCGTCACGGCCGTCTTTGTGGGGCCGTCAGTGGTAAAGCCGTCCAGCATGGAAACAGCCAGAAACAAAGCCCGGGCCTCTTCTGATGTAAAGCTGATCGGCGGCAGATAGTACCCTTCCATCAGCCGGTAGCCTTCGCCAGGCACGGCCGTGATGGGCACGCCAACTTCACATAACGCCTGCACATCCCGGTAAACAGTGCGCTCGCTGATTTCAAACCGGGCAGCAAAATCTTGCGCCCGCATCAACCCCCGGCTCTGAAATAAGAGCAGGTAAGCCATTAAGCGATCAACGCGGTTCATACGTTGTCATCCATTATTATTCGTCCAGCAAGTAGACTGGTTCATCATAGCGGCGGATACCGCCGGTCGCCTGGCGCTTGAGCAGTTCCTGGTGCAGCCAGCGGTTCTTTTCGCGTAACGACATTTCTTGGGAACGCAAGACAGATAAGTCAGCGTTAAGGCGCAGGACACGGCCGGGGATGATGAAACGTGTAATGCCCGCCGGAAAGAGCCGCTCACTTTCTAACGTGGTCTGGATGACCTGGGGCACGGTGTATTCCGGGAAGACGACCACGGCCGTGAATCCCTCTAGCTCATTCTTTAAACTGATGATATTGTTGTTTAAGGTGCGATCTACATGGGCTGCTTCGATATAGGTTTCTGTTAATTGGTTAAGCGCGTCCAGGCGGTTAACACCTGAGGCTGGCTGTACCAGGTACGCCCGGTTACTGACAGTGTGTATGTAACACAGCCCACCATACTCAAACATGGCTTTTGCCGCTTCTGTGGGGGCAATGGCTGTCAGGCGCACATCTGGTAGACCATTTAGCAATTCAATCAGCTCCCCTTCACGAATTTCCTGAATCACATGATACCACGTTTTCAGACCCAGCCCGTCTTCAGAGTTGATGACCTGCACGATGGCGTGAGGGAAGCCTAACTGCTGCATGGCTGCTGAGCGTGTAGCCCCATCAAGGACCATGTAACGGCCGTCGCCTACTTCGGTGACAATGGGAGGGTTGCCCAACTGCCCTTCTTCATCCAGCCGTTTGGCCAGCCGGTTAACACGCTTGGCATCTACATTTTCATGGGGGAAAACACGGGCCATAGACACCACACGCAGGGGCAGCACCGTTTCTACGTCTACCTCCTGGAAGAAATCTATAAATAGTTCCGCAATTGTCACCGAGGCCGCTTCCTGGGCGGCATCCGTGCTGGCACCGATGTGGGGCGTGGCGATGACTTTGTCATGCTGCACCACGGCCTGGTTGATGGCCGGCTCTTTGGTAAAAACGTCCAGCGCGGCACCGGCGATATGGCCGTCATCTAAAGCCGCTATCACCGCCGCTTCATCCACCACCCCACCACGCGCCGTATTAATGAGGTAGGCTGTTGGTTTCATAAGCGCCAGCTGTGCCGTGCCGATCATATTGTGTGTTTCCGGTTTCAGCGGTACATGGATGGTGACAAAGTCAGCCTGGCGCAAGAGGTCATGCAGGTCTACGGCCGTGACCCCCGCCTCCATTTGCAATTCAGGGGTGACGGCGTGCTGGTTGACTAAGATCTTCATGCCAAATGCTTGAGCCCGCAGCGCCACCTGCCGCCCAATACGGCCAAATCCAATAATCCCCAGCGTTTTGCCCGCCAGCCCCACACCTGTAAGTTGGCGCTTCTCCCATTTCCCCGCCTTCATGCTGGCCACCGCTCGCGGCACCTGCCGTGCCAACGCCAGCAGCAGCGCCAGTGTGTGCTCGGCTACGGCCAGTGTATTGGCATTGGGGCTGTTGACAACGGTGATACGGGCGGCACGGGCCGCTTCTACATCGATATTGTCCAGCCCAGAACCGGCCCGGCCAATAATTTTCAGGTTAAGACCATGTTTGATGACTTCAGCGGTTACCTGTGTGGCGCTGCGGGCGATGAGACCATCATAGGTGGGCACAACCGCTAACAAGTCTGCGGGACTTAACCCGGTTTTTATGTCAACATCAGCGTGGGCTTGCAGCCGGTGAATACCCGCTTCGTGAATCTGGTCGCAGATGAGAATGTGCGGCCGGCGTTTATCAGAATTCATAAGGTGACCTCCAGTGGAAAATGAACAGGAAATAGGAGGATGAGGCGATGGGATGTGCCTCAACTTCCAGAGTAATTATCCGGCGAACGGGCGTATTCTGGCAAATTTGCCGGTGAGCGTATCCTGTAGGCTTTTGATAGCCGCGGCTGACCGCGTTACACTTACGCCCCATGTCTGCCTGGCGCAAAATACCAGCTGCCTTTTGGCAGCTGCTGATGGTCACCCTGCTGGGGCTGCCGCTGCTCACGCCGCTGTGGCGCTGGACGGCCGTCGCCTGCACCCATGACGGCCACCTCCATTACCACCGTGTGGCGGCCATGCGGCATGCCTGGGAAAACGGGCTGTATTTTACCCGCTGGCTGCCTGATCTGGCCTTTGGCTACGGCTACCCCTTTTTTGTTTACCGTGAGCCAGCGCCGCTTTATGCGGTGCTGCTGCCCCATTTGGTGGGGCTGCCGCTGCCCGCTGCCGAAAATCTGTTTTACGGTCTGTGTATTCTGGCGGGAGGGTGGTTCATGTTTCTTTGGGTGCGTGACGTATTCGGGGCGCGAGCCGGTATGGTTAGCGCGGTAGCCTATATGAGTGCGCCTTACGTGCTGGTAGATGCACTGGTGCGTGGTAATGCGCCAGAATCGATGGCGCTGCCGCTGCTGCCTTTTTTGCTGTGGAGCGGGCGGCGCTGGCTGCTGACAGGTGGGGTCGTCTGGTTTCTGACGGCCGTGTTTGGCCTGGGGCTCCTTTCCTTGAGCCATAATATCTCCCTGCTTATTTTTACGCCGACCTTGCTGGCCTATTTGCTAGCCCTGTCAATTTTACATAAAGTTGAGTGGCGCATCGTGATGGCCCGCCTTGGTCTGCTGTTTGGCCTGGGCCTGGGCATGACCATCTTTTATACTGGTGGGGCCTTGCTGGAAATGGATGCCGTTACCTTACAGCAGTCTACCACCACCCGCAACAATGACTTCCACTATAATTTTGCCAGCTTAAACGAGATCCTGGCACCGGTCGCCCCAGAAGACCCCACTCTTATCAATCCACCGCTGCCCTTCCGCCTGGGGTGGGTGATCACGAGCCTGGCCGTATTAGGCGCGTTTAGCTGGCTTTGGTGGCGCCCAGCGCCAGGCCCCACGTCCCCAGCGCTTCTAAGGGAACAGCATGGTCATATCTTGCTCATGGTGTTGGCCACGGCCGTGTTCCTTTGTATGTCTCTGGCCATTTCTGTGCGCATCTGGGAAAACGTGCCGCTGATTGACTTTGCCCAATTCCCCTGGCGTTTTGTGGGGCGGGCGGCGCTGCCGATGGCCCTGTTGGCGGGCGTGCCGTTTGCCAGCATGAGCAGCCAGCGCGCGACCCAGGCAGAAGCAAGTGATGCCTACGGCACACGAAAAACGGAGGGTCGTTTACGCCTTTTGTTTCTCCTGGTGATGCCGCTCCTGGTGATAGAAGCGATCCCCAACCTATACCCTACTGAATGCTACGAAGAACCGTTTCCCACAATCTTGACAGTTCACCAATACGAACATGAAACGGGGCTGGTGGGGGTTGACCCGGAGGGCAGTTACTTCCCCCGTACGGTACAGAAACGGCCGCAGGCATCACCCCTAGAAGCAGATTACCAGGCCGGGCAAACCCCGCAAAGATTTGACATAACAAGTTTGCCTGAAGGAGCCGTGATGGACACGGCCGTGCCCCACCGTCTGGCCGCTACCCTGCCGCTCACCAGCCCGGAACCTTTTACCATTACCTACCTGGCCTTTGCCTTTCCTGGCTGGCAGGCCACGGTAGATGGCATATCTGTGCCCATTACACCCAGCGATCCGGCTGGCCTGATCACCTTTCCCGTACCCGCCGGCAGGCATACCCTGGAAGTGCGATGGGGCAGTACCCCCCTACGTACAACGCTAACGGCCGTGAGCCTGCTGGCATTGGTTGTGACGCTGGCCCTGGCTGTTGTACGTCCAAAACAGTTTTCAGTATTCAGTCGTCAGTATTCAGTGGGAATGTCTGGCGGCTTGCCCACCATGGATTACCGTATACTGATCGCCCTTTCCCTGCTCATGCTGGCCCTGAAACTGGTTGTTGACCGCACAGACACCCCCCTGCGCCGCCCGGCAGAGCCACCACTGTCTGTGGCCGTTTCCCTGCAAGGTGGGGAGCTGCAGCTAAACGGCTTTAACCTCAGCCAGATGCAGGTAGAAAGCGGCGGCACATTTGATATTGACCTGGCCTGGACGGCCGTAGATGTGCCGCGTGCCTCTTATCAGTCCAATGTCTGGCTGGCCGGGCCGGAAGATGACCTGCTGTGGAGCGACAAGGAGACGTTTCGCCCCCGGCTGTATGAAGACACGCCGCCCACCATTTTCTGGCAGCCAGGCCAATGGGCCTGGGACAGCCGTGAAGTACAGGTTCTTTCTGGCACACCACCCGGCTTTTATGACATTGTGCTGACGTTGTTTGACCGAGAAACGTTGCAGCCGGTGACGCTGGTAGAAGGGGCCGGAAACGTGGTAGGGCCAACGGCCGTCATTGGGCAAATAGAGGTTGTTCGCTACCATGAGCCCCCTGTGTTTGCCCCACAATACCCGGTGGCTATAGCCGTTCCGGAAGTGGGCGCCACCCTGCTGGGGACCCATCAAGATCGCGCAGAAGCCAACCCCGGTGATCCTTTTTTGCTGACGTTGTTTTGGCAGCAAACGGCCGTCTCTTCCCAGCGTTTGGTACCGGTGGCCCTGGTCAATGAGACGCACACCCCGGTGTATGAATGGCAGGTGGTCATCAGCAACATGGCTCCTGGCGACCGCAGCCGCAGTCAGCACATGCTGCGGCTGCCGGCCACCTTGGCCAGCGGCGGCTACCGCCTGGTGGTGGCTGGGGAAACACTGCCCGGCACGCTCACCATCCACGCCCCTGAGCGATTATTTGTGGCCCCGGCAGCGGCCACGGCCGTGAATACCCCTTTTAAGCTTGATAATGCCCCGCTTGTTTCCCTTGTTGGCTATACCGTCGCTGATCTCCACGCGCCGCTTGTCTTTGTCTGGCGAGCCGAATCAACCTTCCCGTCTAGTTACCGCGTCTTTGTCCATCTGGTAGATGAAGCCGGTCAAATCATTACCCAATCCGATGGTGAACCGGCTTCCTGGACGCGCCCCACCACCGGTTGGGTTCCTGGTGAATATATTCTTGATGCCCACACGCTCCGGTTACCGGAGGACATGCCAGATGGTGAACTGGTTTTGCGCGTCGGCTTCTATGACCCGGCGACCGGGCAGCGGCTGCAAACTGCTGCATCTGATTATGTAGAAATTCCCTGGCGTTAACATTTTTCATACAAAAATCCGATAGTTCTCTTATGTGTCGCATACACGTTTCTAACGGGCGCGGCAGAAAATAGGCTGCATATTAAATAAACAATCATACTGAAACATAGTGACAAAAAGGAGATGAGCAAGATGACCAGAATAGTACGTTGGAATCGTGTAGACCCGATGAATGTTTTTAACGAATTTGAACGTGCCTTTAACCGGCCGGCTACTCGTTGGAACAGTGAATGGAACGTAGCTTTGGATGTGGCTGAAAATGAAGATGCCTATATCGTAAAAGCTTCCTTGCCCGGTGTTAGCGCCGATGACGTAGAGTTGACTCTGGAAGACAATGTTCTTACCATTAAGGGGGAGGTGAAGGACGATGAAACGGTGGAAGAGGCGCAGTATCATGTGCGCGAACGGCGTTATGGCAGCTTCAGCCGCAGCATTCGTTTCCCGGTTTTGGTAAATAGTGATGCCGTTGACGCCACCTATGAGAATGGCGTGTTGACATTAAACGTACCAAAGGCTGAGGAAGTAAAACCCAAGCGGATCGAAATTAAAGCCAACTAGCCAACGCTAATTTTAACCTTTCCCCTCCTTTTCTACATCAAAGGGCGCCAACCTCACCGGTTGGCGCTTTTGTTTATGCAGGAAGTCCTATAGGGTTTTTCAGGAGGATTTGTTAGGATAGCGGCAATAATAACTGGAGCGAGATAATGCAAACGATAGGCCGCTATGAGATTGTAGATGAATTAGGAGAAGGCGCGACATCAGCGGTTTATTTGGCGCAAGACCCGTATATGAAGCGGCAGGTGGCGGTCAAGGTGATGGCCTACCGCTATACCGATGATCCCCTATTTGAGAAGTTCTTTCAGCAGGAAGCCGAAGCCATTGCCGCTTTAGACCACCCAGCGATTGTGCCGGTATATGATTTTGGTCTGCACGGTGAGCAGCTTTACATGGTCACGCGCTATATGCCGGGTGGTACGTTGATAGAGCGTTTGAGGCTGGGGGAGATGCCGTTGGCAGACCTGAACGCGATGATCAGCCGCATTGCTGGTGCGCTGGATGAAGCCCACGGCCGTAATATCATTCATCGTGATGTCAAACCGGACAACATATTGTATGACGGCGAAGACCAGGCGTACCTGGCTGATTTTGGCGTGGCCAAATTTGCTCGTCGCCCGTCGCACATGACTAAAAAGATGTTTGTGGGCACACTTCATTATGCCAGTCCGGAGCATGTACGTGGTGAAAAGCTAGATGGCCGCGCAGACGTGTATGGGCTGGGTGTGGTGTTGTTTCAATGCCTGACACGCCGCTTGCCTTATTCCTTCAATAATCCCATTGACGTGGCTAAGGCACAGGTGAAGGGCGCTATTCCCAGCGTGAGTGAGATAAACCCTAAACTAGCCACAGTGTGGGATGAGATCATGCAAAAAGTATTGGCCAAGGAGCGGGAGCAGCGTTACCAAACGGCCGAGGCCCTGGCCATAGACGTAGACCTGGCCGTCACCCGCCGCTGGCATTTGCGTGCCCTTGGTTAATCTGTTGGCGTTTGCCAGATTGCCAGTTTTTTTACAGCCTAAGGTTTGAAGACAACAGGTAAGAAGATGCGTTCAGGCAGATCAGCACCGGTCGGGTCATCATCGGCAATGGTGATGAGCGTTGATGATTGACCCAATTGGGCGAAGTGTGCATCTATCAATGACAGGGTGAAGCTGCGGTCTGGTTCATCCAGGCTATTATCCAGAATAGGAACAGCCACACTTTGGCTGGTGACGCCAGGGGTGAAGGTGAGCGTGCCGGAAATGGCAGTGTAGTCTACGCCACCCACGGCCGTGCCATCGACGGTCATAAAAGCGACGGTGGTGGTAAAGGTAGATGTAAAACTCAGTTGCACGTCTAAAACGGCCGTGCCGGCTGTCTCTGAAATAGTCAGGCTGGCCGGCATCACATCTACCAGCGGGGCCGTGTCTGGTGTTACGCCCACGTAGCGCAGCCAGGCGGTTCCCTGCGCCGATGACGTGTTGTCACTCAGGGCTATGAGGTTGGGTTGTTCATACGGGTCAGGGAATTGCGGTAAGGGTGGTTCCCAGGCAGTATAATCTCGCAGCGGGCCGGTGAGAATGGGCACGCCGTCGGCGGACAGCCGGTATACATCTTCAATGATTTCCAGTTCATAGGCCGTAAAACCGGCCGTTGTGTCAAAGGCAGCGCCCTCAGCGTGGGTAAACAGGTCCGGCGGGTCACCGCCTTCCTGCGCCCAGACCTCGTTGGCCCAAAAGGCCAGCTCAATACCTAACAAATCGGCGCTGATGACGGTGACGTTAAAGCCGGCACGGTGTTGGCTGGTGTGCATTTCCTCGGCCATACGCAGGGTAAAGTGAAGCTGGAAACCGTTTTGCCGGGTGAGTGTGGGTACCATGGTAGGGGTGACGCCATACCCGGCCATGTCACTCATGTCTGGCGTGGTGTCCAGGATGGTGGCCTGCATGGCGGCGCTGTACGTTTGGGTGGCCTCTACCGTAAAGGGGAATTCCAGGTCAATGGCGCCGTAGACCATGTTTTGTGTATCTGGCGTGCCGCCCAAGGCGCCATCGTAGAAGACAACGGCATCGGTAGGGGAGGCGGCCACGGCCGTTTGCAGGCCGGTCAGCAGCAGATAGGTGGCACCCACGGCCGTGATGACCACCATCACAATCATCAATGGTTTTTGCAGCATAACCCATCTCCTTCGCTAGCAGCGGCTTTGTCCATCATGTCCCATTTCCGGAGCAGCACGACGAACCATGATATAGTCAAAGTCAGCCTCTGCGCCTGAAGGTAATATAAAACGATGCTGATCAACTACTTCAAACCCATAACGTTTGTACAATCTTTGGGCCTTAATGTTCCGTTCCCAGACCTCCAAATAGACATACGTTGCTTCTTTGAGTAAAGGATGTTCCAGGGCGGCAGCCAGGAGTGCTGAGCCAATGCCCTTGTTTTGAAAGTCTTGATGGACGTATAGCTTGCGCAGCTTCTTGCTTTGACTCACCGGTGTTTGTACCGGGGTGTTGATATCGCTAAGGTGTACAAAGCCAACCATCTGTCCTTCCCATTCAGCCACCAAAACAACATCTTCCAGAACGAACGTCTCGATACGTGATTCTGAGAGATTGGCCTCTAAATGAGCGGCCAACTCAGCAGCCGTCATTGACTTGCCGAAAGCGTCTGTATAGGTTTCGGTGGCCAACCGGGTCAGTGCTTGAACGTCCCCTTTTTGAGCAATGCGTATCATCATCCAATCACCATTTGCATTAACTTTACATCTGGTGTTTGCCCGGTCCACAGTTCAAAGGCCCGTGCGCCCTGGTGTACAAGCATTCCCAGGCCGCTGGCCGCCTGAAGTCCGGCAGCCTGTGCCTGGCGCATGAAGGCGGTTTCGCGGGGATTGTACACCAGATCATAGACAAAGGCGCCCGGCGGCAGGGGTAGAGCATCCGGCCAGGGAGATTGTTCCGGGTGAGGGGTCATGCCCAGCGGGGTGGTATTGACGATGAGGGGGGCGGTCAGAGCAGAGACGATGGCAGACAACGCGGCATACGGCCGTGCCATCAGCCCATCACCCACATACGGCCGTAACGTGGTGACCAGTGCCGCCGCCTGTTCCGGCCGGCGGGCCACAACGTTTACCTGCCCACCTGATGTTGCCAACGCATAAACCACTGCCCGCGCGGAGCCGCCCGCGCCTAAAACCAGGCAGTCACGGCCGTTTACCGCCACCCCTAACCCGGCCAGATCGGCCAGGAAACCAGACCAGTCGGTGTTATAACCAGTCATAGATACGCCCAAATCTGTCAGGGGGGCGTCGCCCGGGGGCCTGTGGTCTATGACAATGGTGTTGACGGCGCCAATGGCTCTGGCGGCGTCTTCCAGTTCATCTAACAGCGGCATGACGGCCTGCTTATGGGGCACGGTGACATTGACACCACGGAAACCAAGCGCGGCCAGGCCGGGCACGGCCGTGGCCACCGCCTCTGGCGCCACAGGCAGCGGCACATAGACGTAATTTAACCCCAGCTCTGTCAGGGCCGCATTGTGCATAGCCGGGCTGAAACTGTGGGAAACGGGCCAGCCTATAACACCAAGGAGCTGGGTAGCGCCGGTAATGGGCAATGGGTTATGGGTCATTGGCGATCTGGTAAAACTCCGCAGTGATGTCAGTTGCCAGTATTCAGTGTTCAGTAGTCAGTAGTCAGTTACTGATCACTGACTACTGAACACTGAACACTTTTGCTTAATCCGCCCACGCCATATTGGCGCCCAGCGCCTGCATCGTCTCCACAAAGCCAGGGAAGCTGTCGGCCACGCAGGCGGCGTCATGTACTGTTGTGTCGCCGGTGGCTACCAGCCCGGCCACGGCCAGTGTCATGCCCAGGCGGTGGTCATCATGGCTGTCCACAGCCGCACCTGCCGGCCGTACCGGCCCATGTACGGTAAAGCCATCAGGATACTCTGTCAGCTGAATGCCCATCTTCCGCAGTTCGGCCGCCAGCACACCGATGCGGTCTACCTCTTTTACACGCAGTTCGGCGGCGTCACGCACTGTGCTGCTGCCAGCCGCCTGGCTGGCAGCCAGGGCCCATATGGGCAGTTCATCAATGCCCCGTACCACGGCGTCTCCATTCACGGCCGTGCTGTGTAGTTCTTCAAAGTGTACCGTCAGGTCGGCGGCCGGTTCACCGCCGGTGACCCGTTCATTGGCTAAGGCAACATGGGCGCCCATCGCTTGCAGCCAGGTCAGGATGCCGGTGCGAGTCTCGTTCAGGCCCATGTTCTCAATGGTGATTTGTGAATGGGGCACCATAGCCGCTGCCACCAGGGGAAAGGCCGCCGATGACGTGTCACTGGGCACGGTCAGATCAAGCGGCTGTAATCTCTGAGCGCCACTCGTCACTCCCTTTAGCCTTACCCAATCTCCCTCCGTTTCTAGATGCACGCCCATAGCCGCCAGCATCCGTTCTGTATGGTCACGGGCGGGGCCGGGTTGGTGGATGGCCGTCTCCCCGACGGCATACAACCCAGCCAGCAAGATCGCGCTTTTTATCTGGGCACTGGCGACGGGCATTTCATACGTTATGGCCTGCAAAGAAGCAGGGGTGATGTGCAGAGGGGCACGGCCGTTGGTGGTGTCAATATGGGCGCCCATCAACCGCAGGGGTTCGGCAATGCGGCGCATGGGCCGTTGGCGCAGCTGCGTGCTGCCGTCCAGGGTGACGGGAAAGCGCTGCCCGCATAGGATGCCCGTCAACAAGCGAATGCCCGTACCCGCGTTGCGTAAATCCAGCAGTCCAGCCGGCGGCTGCAGACCATGCAGCCCACGTCCCTCAATCTGTAAATCCCAGGCGGTCTCTGTGTGTTTATCGATCTCTACGCGGATGCCCATTGCCTGGATGGCGTTCAGCGTGGCCAGGGTGTCTCCGGCCGGCAGCCAGCGGCGAATGGTGCTGGTGCCCTCGGCCAATGCGGCCAGCATGACTGCCCGGTGGCTGATAGATTTATCACCGGGCACGGTGATGATACCCCGTAAAGGTGTGGTTTGGGGGTGTACTAACAGTTTTTTAGACATGACTTTCTCTCACTACGGCCGTGGGTGGGGAGTTTATGATTGGTAATTCGTCACCGGTAAACGGTATGCAGTGGCCGGTCATCATTTACCGATGACCGAACACCGAACACCGATTACCGTTTCAGGCGTTTCATTTGCCGTACTACTTTCTGCGTCTTCTTGTCCGGTCGGTCGGCGTCCAGACGGGCCACGGGCGGGCGGCCCTGTACTTTGGCCTGGGCCAGGGCATGATGAATGAGCAGGTGGTTGTGGGCGCGCATAAACTCATCATGGGTAGCATCCGGGTGTTCTACTTTGTAGGCGGTTTCAGCAGCGACCATTTTTTCCTTGATGTCTTGAATTTCAACGGCTGGTAGATAAGCGGCCGTAGTGCTGAATTCCATCTGACCTACTACCGGCACCAGCCGCGCCAGGATCACCTCGCCGACTTCTACTACCCCACGCCCGCCGGAATCATAGACGGTGGCTTCTTCGCCGGTGAGGTAGTCACGCAGGAACAGGGTTTGGCCTTCATACCCCGTGAGCTCATAGGCGCCGGACGGGGGGGCGTGCCGCCATTCGTCCAGGGCCGCTTGTTGGTGTGAAGACAGCTCTTCACGGCGTTCATCGTAGTAGATGTTGATCAAGCGACGGCCGTCGGCCAGGGTATAATCGAACATAAACCAGTCAGCAAAACGCAGCGCCTCTGATTGGCTCATCTCTTCCGCATTGTCAAACGTGTATAACTCGTTCCAGTACAACGTCAGGGCGGCGGCAAAATCTTCGTTGAAGCGTTCGTCGCGGGCAAACTTGAGCAAATCACGGCGAATATAACGCACCGCTTCTTGCGCCGCGCGCCGTTCATTATCTTTTGCCTGGTCTTCTTTCAGGTGACACTGCTTGTATTTTTTGCCGCTGCCACAATAGCAGGGATCGTTTCTTCCAGGTTTTTCCATGATTTTTCCTATTTACCGGCCAGACGCTATGCCAGTTCGGCCAGAATGGGCAGCAGTTCACTCAAATTGGTAATGGTGTAATCTGGTTGGGTGCCGTTTAAATCATATTGAAGATGGGGGGGATTGAGCAAGACGCTGGTCAGCCCGGCAGCGTTAGCCCCGGCAATATCATTTTCAGGCCGGTCGCCTACAAAAACGGCCTGGGCAGGGGTAATGGCCAGCAGGTCCAAAATATGCTGGTAGATCGCCGGATGGGGTTTCATATAGCCGGTATCGCCGGAGGTTATGCGCGCGTCCAGGTAATCCAGCAAGCCGTAAACTTCCAGTTCCAGGTCGCGCATCCACATGGGCTGCATGGCGTTGGTAATGAGGCCAATTTTATAACCGTTTTGGCGTAGGGCTTGCAGGGTAGCGTGGGTGTCAGGATACGGCCGTACCCCGGGCACCGGCTGCCAATTATAGGCACGCAGCAAATCCTCCATATTAATCTGGTTTACATCCAGGCCGCTTTCTTGCAAGGTACGGGCCATGATCTGTGCCAGGGAGACGCCCGCCCATGTAGTTTTAGCTTCATTCCATGAATAGACCAACACCTGGCCAAAACAGTGGAGAAACTCATCTTGTTCAGGCATAGGTTGACCCTGGGCTGCCAGATAGGTATACACTTGCCGCAAATGGCGGTAGCCGATGGCCGCCCCATGAATTTCCTGGCCAGACCAATCAATAAGGGTATCATCCAGGTCAAAGATGACGGCCGTAATACGGGCCGTGGTTCGTTCAGGCGGGTACACGTTCGGTCACCTGTTCCTCTTTGCGGTTAGCGACGCGGTCTAACAGAATAACGGCCGTGATGCCCACCAACGCCAAGGCCAACGCCACCATAAACTGGATGACTTCCTGCTGGGCAGATAACGTGGGCAGGATATTGATTTGTTTAATTACTACCCGTAAACCTTCACCATCCAAAACGTATTGGCCCAACGCGTCTTTTAGCCAGGCGATGTCTTGCTTCCAGGGCCATACTTTGCGCAGGCTGCCCAGCATCAAGCCAATTAAAAGCGCTACCGTCAAGTCATGGTATTTCTTAAACAGCCAGCTTAACACCTGGGAAATAGTAATGAGCCCCAGGCCCGCGCCCAACCCCAGAAAAAAGAGGCGCCATACTTGGCTGAAGTCACCTGCACGGGCGGCGTTTACGGCTGAAAGGGTCGCCAGGTATTTGCCCAGCAGCACCAGCAAGAAGGCGCCGGAAACCCCCGGCAGGATCATGGCGGAACTGGCTACAGCGCCGGTGAACAACCAAAACCACCAGGTGTCTGGTGTTTGTAGGGGCACCAACCCCACCAACAGGTAAGCGCTGAATGTGCCCACCAGCAGCAAAAGGAGAGTCACGGCCGTCCATTGCTTAATACGCTTAGAGACCACAAAGGCGGAGGCCAACACCAACCCGAAGAAAAAGCTCCACACATACACGGGTTGGGTTACCAGCAACGTTTCCAAAATGCCAGATAGAGTGATGATGGCCAGAAAAATGCCCAACCCCACCGCCAGCAAAAACTCCCAGTTAAAGATTTGTAGGGCTTGCCGGAAGCGGAAGCGGCCTAGGGTCATCAGGAACTTGGGGTCTCCCAGCGTCTTGATCGCGTTGATAAGTTCTTCGTAAATGCCCAGAATAAAGGCCATAGTGCCGCCGGAAACGCCAGGCACAATATCTGAAGCCCCCATACATATGCCGCGCAAGGTCAACCCGACATATTGGCGCAGCGTGCGCTTTTGTTTGCCTGCGCTCTGTTTGCTCATTGATGTTTGCATGTTCACACTCTCATAAAGGATAAATTTACTTCAAAACGTGGCATTATAACATTTTGCTTCGTTCCCGGCACTGGTAATCGGCAGCAATAATTCAGGCATAAAATCGCTTTAAGCATTGCCGATTGGTAATCGGCAGCAATCATTGAGACATACAATCGCTTTGGGCATTGCCGATTGGTAATCGGCAGCAATAATTCAGACATAAAATCGTTTTACACATTGCCGATTCCTCGAGGAAACCGCACAAAACCGGTGCGCCAGAGTTGCAAAAACTTTGTGCGGTTTACCTAAGCCGGGTTTAAGGAGTCATCGTTTTTACCTGGGTGATGACGGCATCTAGCCATTCTATCTGCATCTGCTCGTATCGTAAGCCATAATCATGGGCAAATTTGCCAAAGATGAGCTGTCGGGCCATGATAAGATCATCGGCTGCCGGAAGCTCAATCTCCTGATACTCGGTTAACCTGTCCATATGCTGCTGCCGCTGCCGGGCGAGCAGAGTCAGCAGTTCGTCTTGGGTTAGATGTCGCGCAAAGTAGAGCTGAACTAAAAAGGGGATACGTTCTTTGGGTAACGGCCGTGACTTTGCCAACCATGCCTTCAGTGCTGCCAGCCCCTCTGGGGTAATATGATATGTCTTACGGTTCGGTCGTTGCGTTTGTACCTCCCACTGACCAGCCACCAGGCCATCACCTTCCAAACGATCCAGTGTACGGTAAATTTGAGCCTGGTTGGCCGGCCAAAAGTAAGCTACAGATCCATCAAAATGGCGCGTCTTCAAATCATAACCACTCATAGGTGCCAGCGTCAAAAATCCTAAAATTGCATATTCCAAAGACATCCTGTTTTCTCACCTAAGTTTACCTTCCGTCTATTGACAAGTTGTCATAGAAGCAATTATCATACATATATGATACTAGTATCATATATGTATGAGTGTATATAACTAGGTCTAACTTATATGATAGGAGAAAAAAATGCCATCAACAACACTATATCGTCTGAGCGGGTTAGCGGCCATACTGGCGGGCCTGGCTTATGTAGCCGACACGGCTTTAGACTGGCTTTGGCCAGGCAATGTTTTGGGTATTGGCTTATGGGTATCGATTTTGGGTTTGCATGGCCTGACCGGGTTGTTTTTGCGGCAGCGTCAGCCGGGCGGCGCCTTAAATGTCATGGGGTATTTCCTGAACTTCACCGGATTAGCCGCTTTAATTGGAGTGGCTTTTGCCAATAATTTTATTGTGCCCCGGCTGGACACGGCCGTTACCCAGGTCGTTTTTACAGGTTCAACGCTGGCCGCTTTTATCATAGTAGGGGTAGTATTTTTGATAGGCGTGTTTGTTTTTGGGGCCGCTTTGTGGCGCACTGGCATTTTCTCGCGGGTGGCCGTTGGGTTGTATATGCTTGGCTCTATTCCCGTTGCTTTGCCGCCAGTTTTCCCTGAGAGTGTTGTCACGGTGGGTGGCTTATTAGTAAGCTTGAGCATCATTTGGTTTGGCGGGCAACTGTGGCAGGGAAGGTAAACGTATGAAATTCCCCTGGGCAAATATCGCCTTACTTCTCTTTCTGATCACCTTGACGGCCTCTGGATATCTAGGGCTGGTAAATGGGCATGAAAAAGCTGCCTGGCGGTTGTGGCTTCACGGCATCTCTGCCTATGCGCTGATCACGCTGTTTATATGGAAGAGTCGGGTTATATGGGATGCTTATCGCCGTAAAAAGCGGTGGACTCGGGAACGTGTCGCCTTTAGTGTCATGCTGTTTTTGCTGTTGTTGACGGTCATGATGGGGCTGCTATGGACATTTAACGGCCCTATTCATCTTGGCGGCTTTAGTCTGGTAAGCCTGCACATTTACGTGGCTGTTCCCGTGCTGCTGCTGCTGGTCTGGCATGTACGGCGCATGAAGTTTATCTTTAAGGTGAAAGGCACACTGGATCGGCGGCTGTTTTTGGGCACGGCCGTTTCTACCTTTGCCGGCATCTTTTTATGGCGTGCCACTGATGTAGGCAAAGGGGTGGCTGGCCTGATAGGCGCCGATCGCCGTTTTACCGGCTCCTATGAACGTGGCAGCTTTTCTGGGCAGTTCCCAACCGTTAGTTGGATAGTCGACTATCCTGATCCTATCGACAAAAACAGTTGGCAGTTACACGTGGGCGGGGCCGTAGCACGGCCGTTTACCCTCAGCTACGACGAATTGCTGGCCCTGCCAGCCGTAAAACAAGCCGTCTTACTTGATTGCACCAGCGGTTGGTACACAACCCAGACGTGGAAAGGCGTTCCCCTCAACGTATTGTTGGACCAGGCCGGCCTGTTAGCGTCGGCAGCCAGCATTACCATTGAGGCCATCTCTCATTATCGGCGGCGGTTTGCTCTGGCCGATATAGACCAGATGATCCTTGCTTATGACGTGGCAGAGGCTCCTTTAGCCCACGGGCATGGGGCGCCATTACGACTGGTCATCCCCCAACGGCGTGGCTACGATTGGGTGAAATGGGTCTCACATATTCATGTGAATACCAGCAGCCCTATTTGGCAGTCACCGCTGCCCCTACGCTGAGCGTCACACTTTGGCATTTACAGGCATTTTAGGTGAAGAATGGCTAAAAAGAGGAAGAGCCTCAGGGGAGGGGGGCCTGAGGCTCTTATATAAAAGGAGAAAAAGTTGTGTGTCCTTGCGTGCTTTTTAGTATACCCATGACAGGGTAATTGTGAATGGGACTTTATAACTAGGAAAATAGTCATTTCCCTGGCAATTTTAACGAGAGTTGATAGTGATTATCCCTTGCGGAAAAGCTCGCGCACAATGATGTTGCGCTGAATTTGGCTGGTACCTTCGTAGATCTGAAAGATTTTGGCGTCCCGCATCAGCTTCTCCACCGGATACTCGGCCATGTAGCCATACCCACCAAAGACCTGGACGGCATTGGTGGTGATTTTCATGGCCGTGTCGGCGGCAAAGGCTTTGGCATAAGCGGCCAGGGTCGTGTTGCTGACGCCAGCGTCATAGGCCCAGGCACATTTCCACACCAGCAGGCGCGCGGCCTCCACCTCAATGGCCATATCCGCAATCATGTGGCCAATAACCTGGTGCTTGTAAAGTGGTTGGCCCCAGGTACTGCGCTCTTTGGCGTAGCGTACACATTCATCCAGAGCGCGTTGGGCCACACCCACAGAGCCAGCGGCCGTGCCAGGGCGGCTGCGGTCAAAAACCTTCATGGCGATCAGAAAACCATCTCCCTCTTTGCCCAGTAGATGAGTGGCCGGGACTTTAACGTTATCAAAGACAACTTCGGCCGTATCAGAGGCATGCTGCCCCATCTTGTCAAAAGGTTTACCGACACTCACCCCATCCCAATCACGATCCACAATGAAGCAGCTCATGCCATTATAACGAGTGTCGGGGTCAGTGTAGGCAAATACAGTGTAGAAGTTGGCCACGGTAGCGCCGGTGATAAAGGTTTTGCTGCCGTTGAGGATGTAATGGCTGCCCTCTTTGCGGGCCGTGGTTTTGATACCGGCTACATCGGAGCCGGCTTCTGGCTCAGTGGCGCAGTAACTGGCCATCTGCCCGTCGGCCATACGGCCGCAGTACTCTTTTTTCTGAGCCTCGCTGCCAGCGATGAGGATGGGCAGGATGGCCAGCCCGTTGACGGCGATGGCGGTACTCATACCAGAGCAGCCCCAGGCCAGCTCTTCGCCGACGATGATTTCTTCCAGCAAGCTCAGGCCCATGCCACCATATTCAACCGGTATGTTCTGGCAGGTGAAGCCCATCTCTTGCGCCTTCTTGACAATGGGCCAGGGGTATTCATGGGTTTTATCATAATGTTCGGCGTGGGGCGCAATTTCCCGGCGGGCAAATTCGCGGGCTAACAGCTGGATCTCTTTTTGTTCAGCGGTCAGGCCAAAATTGACTGTGCTGTCCATGTTGTATGGTTCTCCTTGTATAAATATGGTGTAGCCAGATAACTGGTGTACAGTTGTTAGTAGGGCCTACCTCCAGTAAATGTCCGCTGAAAACTGGTTGCTGACTTCTGACTACTGACTTCTGATTACTGGTACTAGGCTGGTGACGGTCACTTTAAAGCGGCTGTCACCCCGGTTTTAAAGTGCCTGGCAGTTCAGGCCGCTTCATTCAGGTGAGGGTTCGCCAGTTGCAGTTTCTTTAGCCTCTGACGGTGGGGGCGCGGGGGCCAGGTCACTGGTTTCTGCTTTGGTCAGGTCTATGGTCATGATATTGTCTTCGTTGCCGGTGTCTATGAGAGCCGTACGGGCAATAGCGCCTTTGTCGGCGACCGGGCCGTCTACATGAACCTTAGCCAGGGCGAAGCCGACAATATCCCCTTCTTCACCGATGACAATGTCACCGACGTTGGCGACCCGGGTGCCGTTGGGGGTGTCTACTTCACGGCCGCGCAATTTGCTCAGGCGTACCCATTCAGCGGCGTTTTGTTCGGTCTCTTCCACAATAACGTCAGGGTTTTTAACCAGGATGGCATCTATGCCAAAGACGATAACGCTGCTGCGGGGAATAAGGTAGGATTTGCGGCGGATCACCCCTTCTTGCCCGGTAAAGATGCCGGTGATTTGGCTGAGGGCGTTGTTGATGTAAATGTCTTTGACGCTGCCCAGGTTACGGCCGTCGGTAATGCTAAATATTGGTTTATTGAGTAAATCTTTCCCCAGTCGCATGATAATCCCTCTCCAGACAAAACAATAGGGTCACAGTAAATGACGCATTGCATCTAAGCAGGATTATAGTCTGCAAACTGTAAAACGTAAACTGTATGGACTGCTTGAGGTGCGGCTAAAAGTTGATCCTGTTGCCAAAGTCAAGCAGGAACGACTTTTAACCGCACCCACACGCTATCCCAATCTTGTCACAATAGAACGAATATTCTATAATGGGTAAAATTCTTGACTAATTCATTTGTTATTACCTTCCTCAAAGGCAAATCATATGACACCTACCAATACACTCACCACCCTTTTTAGGCACAATCAATGGGCCAATCTGTGTCTACTTGAACGATGCGCTGAGTTGACCAGCGAACAACTGGACACCACCATTTCTGGGGTCTTTGGCTCCATTCGTGACACATTGGAGCACATCGTCACGGCCGAGCAATCGTACTTTTCGCGCATCAGTACCGGCCAACCGCGTCGGCATCCGGAAGAGGCACCACCTTTAACGATAGCGGAAATGATCGAATCGGTGCGAACGACTGGCTCTGGCCTGATTGAATGGGCGCCAAAGGTGCAAGCTGAAGACATGGTACAAATCAACTGGGATGGTGTACCCCGTGAGGTGCCAAAGGCGATCATTTTTACCCAGGCAATTAACCACGCTACCGAACACCGTGCCCAGATCATGACGATTTTGACGCAATTGGGAATCGAACCACCGGATTTGGATAGTTGGTCGTATTTTGACGAACTGAAGTCATAGAAGTCGTCAGGATAAACATCTTAAGCTGGTTAATCTGGAAAGCCCTCTTAACTCATACACAGATAGTAGCCGCATCTGCTGGCCCACCCATTTTGGTGTTTACGCTTAGCGCTTTAAGGGATACAATGGGGCAGCGTATTGTATGTAATCTTATTGTGCTGCAAGACATTTTATTCACAAACATGATTGGAGGGTGTGATGCTGCTCGTTTACCTGATAACGGGCTGGTTTTTTGGCATCTGGCTGGCATCGTCACATACGTTGGCTGAGGCGGTCTGGTTGGGGGTAGGGGTGGCCGGATGCCTCCTGGGGATCGGGCTGCGCTCACGGCCGTCAACCACGCTGCGTGTCGCTGGTTTGGTTCTGGCCTGTGCCGGTATGGCCGGGTTGGGTGGGGCGCGTTACACGGCCGTGCAGCCAGAGATCAATGAAAGCCATATTGCTTATTACAATGGCACAGCCAACGTGACAATTACCGGGGTGGTGGTAGATGAGCCAGACGTACGTGACCGTTCCGTTAATTTGCGGCTGCTGGCCGAGCAGGTGATGTTAGAGGAGGGCATGCCCGTGCCTGTTTCCGGCCTGGTGCAGGTGCGCACCTTTCGCTTCCCCGTGGTCGCCTACGGCACGCGCCTGACGTTGTCCGGTGCCCTGGAAACCCCGCCCGAAGACGAAGAATTTAGTTACAAAGATTACCTGGCACGGCAAGACGTTCACAGTCTGATGAGCCTGCCGGTCGTCACCGTGTTGGCTGAAGATGAAGGCAGTCCCGTTTACCGGGCCATCTTTGCCTTTAAGGCCCGCGCCCAGACCACCATCAACCAGCTCTTTCCCAACCCGCAGGCAGCGCTGCTCACCGGCATTTTGCTGGGTGATGACAACGGTCTGCCCCCTGACCTGGCGGATGATTTTCGCGCTACTGGCATGACCCATATCATCGCCATCTCAGGCTTTAATATCTCTCTGCTTGTTGTCATCCTGGTAAGTTTGGGTGAACCGTTTTTGGGGCGGCGCGGTGCGGCCGTATTTGCCATAAGCGGGATCGTGCTGTACACCGTTTTGGTCGGCGCAGATGCTTCGGTGGTGCGGGCAGCGATGATGGGCACCATTTACCTGCTGACACAACGCTGGTTGGGGCGGCCCAACTTTGCCTTCGCTTCCTTGTTTGCGGCCGGTTTCCTGATGACGCTGGTGAATCCGTTTACCCTATGGGATGTAGGCTTTCAACTCAGTTTTATGGCCACGTTAAGCTTGATGCTCTATGCCGACCCTTTCACCCATTGGACCCATGAGCAATTGCGGCGCATGATGTCCCGCCGGGCCGCCCGGCGGGTGATGAACGTGCTTTCTGAGGCGGTGGTCATTACCCTGGCCGCGCAAGTATTAACGCTGCCGTTGATGATTGCTTATTTCCAGCAGGTATCGTTGATGAGTTTACCGGCCAACGCCCTGATCTTACCGGTGCAGCCAGCGGTGATGATATGGGGCGGGTTGGCCGCGTTGGTGGGTATGGCTTTTCCGGCGGTGGGCCAGGTCATTGCCTGGGCCGCCTGGCTGCCGCTGACATACACCATTGTGCTGGTGCGGGCTTTTGCGGCGGTGCCCTATGCGGCCGTGCCCGTTCATATGGGTTGGGGCCTGGTGCTGGCATTTTATGCTTTTATGGCGGCCGTTACCTGGTTGGGGAAACAAAAGAAGGAACGGCGGGCACAGCTCACGGCCGTATTGCGGCAAAATGTAAACCAGCGGGCTACCCTGGGCGGAGCGTTGGTGGCCGCCCTGCTGGTGTTTAGCTGGGGCAGCAGCCAGCCAGACGGTAGACTGCATGTGGCTTTCCTGGATGTAGGCCAGGGCGATGCCATCTTTATCCAGACGCCGTCAGGCCGCCAGATTTTGGTGGACGGCGGGCTGTACCCCAGTGTGCTGAATGATCAACTGGGGCGGCAGATGCCGTTTTGGGACCGGGAGATCGATATGGTGGTGGCTACCCATCCGGACGCCGACCACGTTTCTGGGTTGGCCGGGGTGTTTACCCGCTACAAGGTTGGGCAGGTGTTGACAGACGGTGAAGGGTGGGGGGAATCACCCATTTATGACGCGGTGCTGCTGGCGGCCGAAGAAAGCGGCACTCCGCTGCACCGGGCCATGGCCGGCGAAGTTATTCACATTGGTGACGGGGTGCAGTTGGAGATTGTGCATCCCGGCGAAAGTTTAGAGGCCGAAGCGCGGAATGATAATTCGGTGTCGCTGCGGCTGGTGTATGGTGATTTTACACTGCTGCTGACGGGAGATGCGGAAGAGAAGGCGGAAGCGGCCATGTTGGCGGCTGGCCACCCCCTGCACGCCCTGGTTTTTAAAGCCGGGCATCATGGCTCACGCACCTCCAGTACTGCGCCGTTTCTGGCGGCGGTACGGCCGTCGTTTATCATTGTTTCGGCGGGTGCCGATAACCGCTTTGGCCATCCTCATCCGGAAGTGCTGCAGCGGGCTGAGGCTGTGGGCGCGGCCGTGCTGCGCACCGATGAACTGGGCACCATTAAAGTGATCACAGACGGGCAAAGAATGTGGTGGCAGGCACGGCCGTGAGCCGGGTAACGCTTCATGTCTTCACAGGCAAGGGCTAATGCGTATTGGTGATAGGTGAGTGCTGATGCCAGGTTGCCTGCGCCCATGTAAGCAGCACTCAGATAAACGAGCGTGCTCCGTTCTGGGCGCCGATCTCCTATGCAATGAGGCTGTTATGTGGGTGTTGATAGTACCGGCTCTCCCTTTTCTACGGATAATGTAACAATAAACTTCGTCCCCTGCCCTGGCGTACTCCTCGCCTGAATATGACCATTGTGTCGTTCTGTAATTTTGCGACAGATGGTTAAACCGGTACCGTTGCCTTCATAATCGTCTTGTTGGTGCAGGCGCTGAAAGATAGTGAAGATTTTATTCAGGTATTTTTCATCAAAACCAATACCATTATCCGCCACTGTAATTTCACAAATTTCCTGATTAGCTACATATTGCCCTTCGATTTTCACCAAAGGCCGTTGACCTTCTCGATGAAATTTTAGGCCATTCACTAGCAAATGGTGAATTAACTGTTTCATTTGTGAGCGATCAGCCTCAATGGTGGGTAACTCTCCGATCTGCACCTGCCCGTTAACCCGCTGCACATAATCGTTTAACTCAGCCACAACATCTTCAACCAACACCCTCATATTGATCGAGGTGAACTGGAGTGGTGTGGTTGTGATTCGTGAATAAGTAAGCAAATCATGAACCAAAGCTTGCATTTGATTTACAGAACGCTGTAAACGATCAATGTCTTTTTTGCCGTCACTCCCCATAGCATCCGTGTAGCGCCTATATAAACGCTCGCTAAATATCTCAATTTTGCGTAAGGGTTCTTGCAATTGATGGGATGATATAAAAGCCAAATCTCGTAGTTCGCGGTTGCTCTGCTCCAGTTCAATCAGGTAGGCTTGTGACTGCTCTTCCGCTAGTTGACGTTCAGTAAATACTGCCGCCAGTACAAGCCCTATTAAAGAAACAACACCGATGAAAGAAACTTCAAGTATAAAAGCAATCAACCCCTCGTTTAATACAAAAGGACCATAGCCCTCCAATCCTCCGCCAACAGCAAGGATGGATATGATGACAGTACATAATGTGGCGCCGTGCTGACTGAAGCGAACACTGCCCCAAATAACGAATGGGAACAATAAATAAGCGAGCGGCAGGGGTACAGTCCAAAGCATAGTCCCGCCGCCAAAGACCAGCCAACTGGTAGCCACTAAAAACGTGGCCAGCAGCAACAGTTCAGCCGTGCGAAAAGAGGAAGTATTGTGCGGCCGTTTCCGCCACATCAATACTAAAGGGGCGATAACAATGACACCGATAGCATTGCCCAACCACCAGGTTAACCACAGAATGTGACATTGATTCCATGTTGTAATTCCCACTGAACAAAAACTGATCGCCCCAATCGTCGCGCTGACTATGGGTGATAAGAGGGCCGCAATAGCGACAAAGAGTAAAACGTTTCTTAACCTGGTGAAGGAATCATCAAATTTAAAGTGAAGGAGCAAAAAGACGGATAATACAGGTTCTATGGTGTTGCCGATCAATGACGGTATCGCGGCTGCGGGCGGGATGCCAACGGTATAGGCCAGCACAGCAACCCCAATGACAATGCCTGGCCAGCTTCGTAAGCCAAACCACCACAACCACATAACCGCCAATCCGGCCGGGGGCCAAATAGGTGTTACCCCTTTATAGGCCTGCAGCAACAGCCCGAGCCGGCCAGAGACAAGATACAGAAAAGCGAACAGAAGTATTAATAACAGATACCTTGTGCGCTGTGCCCATAATTCTGACATAATCTATTATCCTTTGTACCCTCATCTAAACCTGGGAATTTTGAAATGCGTTCAACCTGGTATTTGTTAATCTCATACAGCTTGCTGATTTGCCGCCACCACCGTAAAACATCACACACCTAACACTGGCTATTCGAGTAATTGTAGTGAATAGATTTTTACCTTAATTTTGCGCAAAAGTAGCAGGTTTCTACCCACTTAGTGCAAACAGGGGCGATTTCTACTCGCCCACACAGTACCTTTCCAAACAAACAATCAGGTCTTGCGAATTTTGGTTTAGCTCTAG
>WYBM01000072.1 GCA_011525915.1 Ardenticatenaceae bacterium
GGTCTTCATCAATGCGCACTAACAGGCGCTGCTCGACACTGATGTAACCGGTAGAGAAGTCCACAATCTCAGCCCGGTCTTCGGTGATGGTGATGCCGTCGGCGGCGGCATCAAACTGGCCATCGGCCACAGCCTGGATCATCCCTTCCCAGCCAGCTTCAATGTAGATGGGGGTGCAGTTGAGCAGGGCACAGATTTCATCCCATACTTCATAGTCCCAACCGGCCGGTTCGCCCGTTTCTGGGTCAATGTAGTTAAAGGGCAGGTAGGCGTTTTCTATGGCAATGGTCACTTCACGCCCTTCTAGATCAGGCAGACCACTTTCTTCCATGGGTTCTCCCTCTGGGGTTTCTTCCATGGCTTCTTCAGTGGTTGTTTCCGTAGTGGTCCTGGTGTCCGCGGTAGGTTCTGCGGTAGCGGTGGTGTCACCACCGCCGCTGCAAGCCGCCAGCAACAGGCCCAACAAGAGGACCAACAACAGGTAAATAAGGCGTTTTTGTTTCATCTCTCGTTTCTCCTTTTGTGAAAATGGCTTTCATCAAATCGCTGCAAATTATGGCATGGCTTTAGGCATTCGCCAAACGAGGCACCACAATCCTCACAAGAGGGTTATCCCGGCGCCAGCACAATTTGCCCCTTTTTGATCACGGTATGCACCAGATTTGTACCAAAGCGATAGCCAAGTTGACGGTAATCGGCCGTATCCAAAATAAGAATATCTGCCTGTTTGCCTGGTTCCAGGCTGCCTATGTTGTCGCCGCGGCCTATGGCATAGGCGGCGTTGCGTGTGGCGGCCACCAGCGCCTGGGCTGGGGTGAGCTTCATATACCGGCAGGCCAGCGCCATGACCATTTGCATAGACTCACACCAGCAGGTACCGGGGTTGCAGTCGGTGGCCAGCGCCAGGGCGCCGCCAGCGTCCAGGATGGCTTTTGCTGGGGTATAGTCACCTTCCGCCAGGCCAAAGGGAGTGCCTGGCAGCCCTACAGCCACGGTGTGGCCCGCACCCAGAGCGGCAATGTCTTCATCTGGGGTGTGTACCAGATGATCGGCAGATGTGGCCCCCAATGCTACTGCCAGCTTGGTGCCGCCCAACCCTACAAATTCATCAGCGTGGACCTTAAGCTTGTAACCGAGCGCGGCGGCGTGTTCTAAAATCCGCCGGGTCTGGTCCACATCAAACACACCCGCCTCACAAAATACATCACAAAACAGTGTGAGATCGTGTTCTTTGGCCCAGACAGCCCCGGCCGGCAGCATCTCCTCGATCACTACCTGTACATAGGCTTCGGTACGGCCGTGAAACTCTGCCGGCACGGCATGCGCTGGCAAAAAGGTGGGGGTTAATTCAACAGGCTGAAGCTGATGCAAACGGTAGATAGCTTCAAGCTGCTTAAGTTCAGCCAGTTTGTCCAGGCCATAGCCGGTTTTGGCTTCCGCGCTGGTGGTGCCATATTGCAGCATACGCGCCAGACGGGGCAGGTTGTCTGCCACCAATTCATCATGGGTGGCGCGGCGTGTCGCCCGAACAGTTGACATAATACCACCATCGGCGGCCATGATCTCCATGTAGGTGGCACCGGCAATACGCTGTTCAAACTCGGCCGCCCGGTCACCCATCCAGGGGATGTGGGTATGGGGGTCAACAAAACCGGGGATGACGGCCTGGCTGTGTGCATCAATGGTTTTCATGGCACGATACCTGGCCTGAAGGTTGGCCGTTTCTGCCACAGCCACAATCTTGCCTGTGTGCACAGCCACCGCGCCATTGGTAATCAACCCTAACTCACCCAAGCCGTGCCCACGCTGAGGACCAGATGGTCCTGGAATAACACATACCTGGCTGGCATTGATGATCAGTAAATCTATATCTTGCACGTTACAACTCCTTGTCTTACAGAGTACAGGCTCACACCGTCGTACTCTCTGCGATCTCTATGGTTTTGTATTCACGTACCCAAAGCGCCAGAATAACCACGGCCGTGCCCATTAACACCGCTGCGGCTACCCCATTACCCACGTAACCCATCTTCACAAATAGGGTGGCCCCCAGCCATGCCCCCCCTGCCCGGCCCAGGGCAGCGGCCGCCAGTACGGTAGACATCACCACCGCCCGCGCCGCCGGCACAATTTCCGTTAACAAGGGCACACCACCCACAACGGTAATCTCAAATAATAAGAACACCACAAAATACGCAGCCAATACCAATGGCAGCGAAACCCCACTAAAGGGAAGCAGAAAATTAGCCAGTACGCTCAGCGCCCCCGTGGTGATGATGACCGGGCGTTTGCCAAAACGGTCTACCGAGACGCCTGCGGCCAACTCACCTATCACCTCTGCCCCGCCAATCACCCCTGCTGAAAACCCCAGGGCTACCAGGCTCAAGCCAAAGGCGCTTTCCATCCAATCACCAAAGACGATCAGCAGCGTTTCGTTGGCGGCCATGGAGAGCGTAACATAGGCCATGGCCGCCCAGATGACCCGGTGCTGCTTAATAACCCCGGCCGCAGCGCGTAAAGTGGCGCCATAGGGTGTAGGGGCAAAGGTGCGGGGTAAAAAGCGCCATAGGATGACGACCGCGATCATTCCGGCAATGGCCAGCCAGAAAAAGGAGGCGCGCCAGCCCTGACGGGTAATAGCCAGGCTGACGGCCGGCGCGCCAATGAGCAAGGCGCCAGCCCAGGACAATTCAGTGAGAGAAAGCACCCGGCCACGAGAGGCGTAAGGCACACGTTCCCCCACATAAGATTGCATGGCCGGGTCATAAATGACTTTAGAGAGGGCGATGATAGACAGGGTGGCGCCCAGTACCCAATAGGTCGGCCAGATGGCCACCACCAGGCAGCCAGCAGCAAACAAAGCCATCGAGCCAAGCATGACCGGTTTACGGCCGTAGCGCTCTGACAGCGGCCCAAACAACGGGCTTAAAAGGCCAGCAAAACTGCGTAACGCCACCAGTCGGTAGACCTCAGCCACCGGCACGCCCAGGCCGCGTGCAAAAGCCGGGGCAAACGGATACACCATGCGCAGCCCGGTGTTAATGAGCAAGCGCGCCAGAGTCATGACACCTAGCTGAGTCATAAAGTGAGCTTCTTTTTGTTTTGACATGGTGGGGAGTTTAGCGAAGAGTGAAGAGGCGGCAAATAACGAAGAAATGTGCCGGCTTAAAGTAGGGGCGACCCTTGTGGCCGCCCTGTCCCTGCAAAAGGCCATAAAATTTCTTTAACAGCGTATTCAACTTACCTGAAAGTCAAGACCCTCTTTCACGACTGTGCTAAAATTTGTCTGTATGTCAAGAAAGAACCATTCTCCGGCCCCGCTGCCAGCACGCCTATCAAGGCCACCTGCGGTTCAGGCGGCGCTAGCATTTGGTGTACCCATAGCTGCCGCCGTGTTGGTGGGGGAGCTTAGCGGCGCTTTTGCCGAAGGAGTCAACCGCGCTCCTATCTTAGGTGCTATCGGCCTGGCCAGCTGGTTTGTGGCGCTGGCGCTATACGGTCTGACCGCACTGGGGTTAAAAGGCGGACGGCCGTTGTTCGCTGGCATTGGTTTTGCGACGTTAGGGTGGGTTGTCTTCCTGGTCTGGCGTGCCTTCTTGATCCCTGTCAACCCAGAAATAGCGGGGTCTACCCGCGCTTTTGTTTACTATGTACTGTTTGAAGCATTTGCCCTGCAGTTGTGGACGTTTGGTCTGCTCTTCCGGGTCATCGCTGGCTGGCGTGGGCCGCTGACAGCCGCCGTGGCCAGCGGCGTCGTTTTTGGCGCCACGGCCGTGCTGCTTTTTCAAAACGTTTATCTGGCTACCCTTATCACGCTAATTTACTATACCACCTGGGGCGTTTTTTACGGTATGATCCGCCTGCGGACGGGGAGTATCCTGGGCATGGTCATCATTCAAGGCTTACAAAGTTTCACTGCCTGGGTAGCTCTGGGAAGCATGCCGCCGGATACACCAGCCGCCCAATTACAATGGGTCTATGGCCTTTCTGCCCTGTTACTGGCCATTTTTATCTGGCGGCTGCAGCCAAAGACGGCAGATGATTACCGGCTTTGAAAGTGTCCGTCGTTCATGGCCAATTGACTTTTGGCAACGGAGAATTTTCTGAGGAAAACAGATGACAACAATGACAATAACCATTGACGACCGGGCCCGATTGGTCATGGCCGTGCTTGCCGCCAGCGATTGGCCCAATGAAGAGCAAAAGCAGCTCACGCACGCTGTACACCCCCACGCCAAACAGACACGCCACTTTGTGCAGAAATATAAATATCATGAAGCGGTGCGCGGCGTTAACCAGGCATTGCTCAATGGGGTGACAGTGGCAGAGTTGTTTAGTACAGCCATGCGTTGTGCCTGGCCTACCTTTGAACCGCTTGAACCCTTGCCGCATCTGCTAAAAATTGAACGCTGGGCGCGCTCCCTGGCTGACTTTGAACATGACACCAACATTGTCGAAAGTTTCTGGCAGAAACATACGGACGATTGGCAAACGGCCGTGGCCGCCCTGACCGCTATTTTTCATGGTGGCCAGACAACCGCTTTTCTGAAAAAGCTCACTCGGTCTGCCATCGGACCCCAACTGGTCATAATGCCCAACCTGGTTTACCCGGCGCTGACGCCGGTGCTGGCTTCCAACCAGGACGCTATTTACTTGCTGCTGCCGCCCCTTAAAGCTGTAGGTGAATCACCGCCCTGGCCGTATGATGAAGACCCGGCACAGGTAGTGGCTACCACCTGCCAGGAACTGGCCGTGCGCCTGATGGCTGACCACCTGGCAGCGCTAGACAAGGGCCATCGTGAATTGTTCCGCCATGCGGCTACCACCCTGTGCCTGGAAGCACATTTTGACGCTGCTGAAGCCCAGGCCTACTTGCTGCGCGCTAAAAAAGAGCATCACCTACCTGATCTGCCCTGGGTCGTAGAACGGCTGCTCCTTTACCTGGATGGCGACCTGCCCGAACTGGTTGGTATTTTTACATAAAGAGGGTATGCAGGATTGTTTGCCAGGCCGCCTGCCCATGCAGGGTCTGATTCCCAATTGAATTATCTTTGAGGAGGAAAAGTATGTCTTACGATCATATTCTCACGCACACCGACGGCCGTGTCGGCATTGCTCAGATTAACCGCCCCAAAGCCCTGAACGCCCTTAACGCAGACGTGATGATGGAATTGATGACAGCATTGGAGGCGTTTAACGCCGATGAGGCCATTGGCTGCCTGATCATCACCGGCAACGAGCGTGCCTTTGCCGCCGGGGCAGACATTAAAGCCATGGCTGAGGCTACGCCTGTGTCTATGCTCAACAGCCCTATGATTGATCAATGGGACCGTCTGCAAAAGATCACCAAGCCGGTGATTGCCGCCGTGTCTGGTTATGCCCTGGGTGGCGGCTGTGAACTGGCCATGGCTTGTGACATGATCATTGCCAGCGAGAGCGCCCAATTTGGCCAGCCGGAAATTAACCTGGGGGTTATGCCGGGGGCCGGAGGTACTCAACGTATGACCCGGGCCGTGGGCAAGGCATTGGCCATGGAGATTGTGTTAAACGGCCGTTTCCTCTCCGCCCATGAAGCCCAGCACTATGGCTTGGTCAACCGGGTTGTGCCCGTGGAATTGTACCTGGACGAGGCTATCAAGCTGGGGCAGCAAATTGCCGAACGTGCCCCGGTAGCCGTGCGCCTGGCCAAAGAGGCCATCAACGCCGTCTTTGAAACCAACTTGCAATCTGGTCTGAGCCTGGAACGCCGCCTCTTTTACATGCTTTTTGCCACCGTTGATCAGAAAGAAGGCATGGACGCCTTTATCAACAAACGCCCGCCAGATTGGAAAGGTGAGTGAGTAAAGGTGCTGCTGTCTGCTAAAATAACCGTATGACCGACCAGCCTATTCCCCCGGCCATTGCCAACATTGCGCCAGACGGCAAACTAACGCCGCGCCAGGTGCGTCGTCTGCTCATTGACATGAGCCTGCGCAAGCAAAAACCAGGCACAGGCAGCAGCTACGACTTTATGATGAGGAGAACCGCCATGAATCAGTGGCCTGATTTGCGTTCGATTTTATCTGGCATATCCTGGTGCATTGTAGGCGGTGTGGCTACCCGCGCCTATATGCCAGAACGTCTGACAAAGGATCTGGATATTCTGATACATAAAGCGGAAGGTGAAGAAACGATTCAACGCCTGCAACAAGCCGGTTTTTCCGTTATTACCAAACTGGCTGTACCAGGCTATCTGGTTCAGGCTTCGAATGGGGCTGAAGTAGATGTGTTGTTCGGAGATATGACCTGGCTCAAAGAAGCGTTAGCACAACTCCAAACAGACCCTGCTGGCTATCCGGTCTTATCATTGCCCTATCTGGTACTGATGAAATTGAATGCTGCCCGTCCGCAAGATTGGGCAGATGTTTCTCGTATGCTTGGGTTGGCTACCGATGATGATCTGGGGCAAGTCCGCCAGGTTATTGCCCGTTATAGTCCAGCGGATAGTGAAGACCTGGAGTCGCTCATTTATCTAGGGAAGATGGAATTACAATCTCCCGATGATTGATGGATGTGATGACGGTTCATCTCATTTCCACACCGGATGAGGCCTCGCTGGCGGTGCTGCGGGGCAACCTGGATACGGCCGTTAGCCTCACCTTTGGTGCCGACGTGCCCGCCAACACGCACATCCTCATTGGCGGCCGGCCCAGTCGTCAGCAGCTCATGGCCAGCCCCGCCCTGCAAGCCCTGGTCATTCCCTGGGCCGGGCTGCCCGGTGAAACCCATACCCTGTTGGCCGATTTTCCCCATCTCACCGTCCATAACCTGCACCATAACGCCATCCCCGTAGCCGAAACGGCCGTCATGCTCCTTCTGGCCGCCGCCAAACTGACCCTCCCCTATGATCAGGCCTTGCGCCACCATGATTGGCGCCCCCGCTACCAGCGCCCCAGTCCAGCCCTGCTGCTGCATGGCAAAACGGCCGTCATTTTGGGCTACGGGGCCATTGGTCAGGAGGTGGGGCGGTTGTGCCAGGCCTTGGGCATGGCCGTGATCGGCACACGCCGCCGGGTGGAAACGCCCGTTAGCAAAAACGACGTGACCATTTACCCCATCAGTGCCCTGGCCACCCTACTGTCCCGTGCCGATGCCCTCATGATCTGCCTGCCACATACACCGGAGACCGAAGGCCTCATTGGGGCACGTGAATTGGCGCTGTTGCCGGCCACGGCCGTGTTGGTAAACGTCGGGCGGGGGGCGATTGTGGCCGAGGCAGCTCTGTACCAGGCGCTGCAAGAGCGGCGTCTGCACGCCGCTGGGCTGGACGTCTGGTATACCTACCCGCCCGATGAAGCGGCCCGGGCCCACACACCACCCGCGGCGTATCCGTTTCATGAACTGGACAACGTGGTGATGAGCCCCCATCGGGCCGGGCATTCAGACCAGACCGAGCGCCTGCGTATGACCCATTTGGCGGCGTTGTTAAACACGGCCGTCCAGGGCCAGCCTATGCCTAACCGTATTGATTTGCAGTGGGGGTACTGACCGGGTGGCGCCACAGGCGGTGACCGGCTGCCATTGCCAGCAGCAGCAGCAGTGGCAGCGGTAAATAAGTCACCGGATGTTCCAGGTCGCCCTGAATAGTCACCAAGAACAAGGCCCAGGTGAACACAATACTGCCCCCATAAAACAAGGCCACCCAGAGGGTGCCGTGTTTTACCCGCTGGCTCACGGTGCGCAGCACCAGAAACAGGGGAATGTACATGATGATGTAATTGGTGGTCGCCGTGCGCACGATGATCACGTTGGTGATGATCAGCGTCAGCCCAATGATGAACAGAAAATGATCGGCGGTGGGGGGCAGGTTGGGTAGTTGGCGCCATTGCCAGAGCAGGCATAACAGCAGGGCGGCAATGAGCAGATATTCAACGGGCTTCCCCATCCAGGAAAAGTAATACCCGGTAATCACCCACAAGGGCGAGCCGGTGATGGTGTAGGCCGGGTAATAAACCACCTGTTCCACAAAGCTGGTCAACCAGGTGGGCAGCAGCAAAAAAGAGAAAGCCACCAGCACGGCCGTGGTGCCCGCAGCACTGCCCACAAACCGCCAGCGCCGCTGCCCCACCGCCCAGATGAGCAGGGCCGGCACCAGCAGGAAACTCATTTGGGGCTTGATGGTGGTCAGGGTCAATAATACCCCCGCCAGAATGTCTCTCTCCATTTTTAAGGCCAGCAAGCAGCCTACCAACCACAGGTAAATAAGGCCAGCAAACTGCCCCAGAATAATCGTGCGGGTGCTGTTGTAAAAAATGACACCCCAGAGCAACGTCAGTGCCAGCAGCCAGGGCGACATGGGCCACGCTAATAATTTGAGCGTCAGGATGATGGCGAGGATAAGGCTGAATTGGATCGTCACCAACCAGATGGCCTGTACCCAAGGGTACGTAATGCCTACCAACGGCCTTAGCAGGAAAACGGTGTAAAACGGGTAGACAAACAGTACCTGGTCTTCTTCAGATGTAGCCAGACGGCCGTATAATCCTCTTTGAATCGCTTCTGTCGCTGTTTGTGAATAAGGGTCAACCCCCTCTTGCCAGAAAAGCTGAGCGCCGCGCCAGCGGGGGTAAAAGTCATTGGCCCCTGGCACTTTAGAGGTAAAGGTAACGTAGACGCCCACCACACTTAAGCTATAAAGTGTGAGCAGTAAACCGGCTATGAGTACATTCCTCTTTGTCATATGCCTTCCTACCTCTTTAACGCATAGAGAGAATAAGTTCCTTCCCAGGCAGCTACCGGTTCCAAATAGCCCTGGCGCAATGTCTCTAGCAGGGCCGCATTTTGGGGCAAGACGGCTGCGTTTTTGGTTTCTACCAGAAAGTGATAGCCAGCGTCAAAGAGAAGGACATGTGTCACGCCCCCGGCTTGCCACGCCTGGGCAATGGCTGCGGCATCACCATAAAGATATTCCAGATGGCCCAACGTATCCAGAATGCTGTCCGGGCGGCAGTCCCGGTTGCAGTAGTAGCTGCGTGGTTCATACAAAAAAACCACCACCGCCCTTTCTGGCAGTAGCGTGTTGATGCCCTGCATGGCCGCTATGTGTGCGCTTGTGGCCGGCAGGCGGCCCAATACATCTTCACGACTGTCAGGCCCCAATACATACCGATGTGGCGCCGCCGCCAGCCAGTTGGTCACCTGGGCCATCAGGTTCAGAACCAGGGCAAAGGCAATGACCAGCCCCACAAAGCGGCGCAGCGAAAATTGTGGATGGTCAAAACGCGCCAGGTCAGCCAGCAGCCAGGCCAATACGGGGCACAAGGCCACAAACGCGGGCAGCATCAGGCGTGTTTGCCACAGGCCGGCTGATGCGATGACGCCCACCATCCAGAAGAGGTACTGGCATAAAGCGAATAAGAGCAAGGCGACATACGGCCGTGGGGCGCGCCGCCCCAATCGTGTTATCAGGTAGACCAGGATAAGCGGCAGAAAGATAAGGAAAAAAGGCCCTGTCTGCCCATCACCGCTGGCGTCTTTTAGGCCCAGGGTCAAATCGTGAGGCAGCCGCAGCAGGGCGATAGGGTCCAGCCCAATGCCCGTACCCGGCCCGGCGTAAGCACGGGTGCGGAAATCATCCCAAAACTGCCCGCCAAAGAGAAAGGGATAAACCGGGTTGCCGGTGAAGAGCAAGCTTTTCAGGTACCAGGGCAGGGCTAGGATGGCTGCCGGGGTGGCGATGAGAAGCAGCGGCCGTATGCCTGCCCGCCACGCTTTCCGAAAATCCCATCCCACCAGAATGGCCAGGGTAAGGGGCGTGACAAAGCTGGTATATTTCAGCCCCATGGCCAGCCCACACAAAGCCCCGCTAAGCACAAGCCAGGATGCGTGGCCCGGCTGCTTTTCAGGCCCTACCTCCTTTGCCTCAGTCACAGAGCGGCTGGAGGATGAAGCCTTATCTTGCCAGTTAAACAAGGCCAATAGCGCCGCCACCTGGTAAAAAGCCAGTGCCAGATCGTTGTAAGCCTGGGTGCCCAGAGTTAAGATCATGGGCATGCTAAAGAGAAATAAGAGGGCCGTCCACCCTTGTTTTAGCTGTAACCGGTCACGGGCAATAGTATAAACCAGCCCGCCAAGCAAAAATATGAAGACAAAGTGCAGCAATTTGGCGGCCACATCGCTGCGCAGCCCCATTGCCAACAGAAAAAGCATCTCAAACAGGAAAGGGAAATTAAGGTGGGGAATGTCAATGCCACCGACAATCTGGCCCGTTTCCAGGTATAGTTTTGGCCCTTTCAGATGGTAAAATAGGCCGTCCCAATCATTGGGAGGCAGTAATGCTTTGAATAAGGCCAGGCCCATCACGAACGCCAGAAAGATGGTAAATGTCCGGGGCAAGGGTGAGATCCGTAGGCGGCGCAAAAAAGGAATGACTGGGGGTAAGGCCACCACGGTCAACAACAAGGTAAGGGCATAAAGTACGGCCGTGTTTAACCATCCGGCCAACCCCACCCACAGCACCAGTAAGCCCATAACCCCAAACCCCAGCCCCACAGCGTACAAGGCTGTTTCCAGGGCAGAGGGCGAAGGGAGTCTGAGCCAGGTCAGCAGCCACAAGCCTATACCCAAAGCCACGGCCGTGAGCCACAAGGCCACCAGCACCTCTAACAATGACCGGCCCACGGCCGTGGCTGACACTGGCAGCTGCTGCCACAGATCTTTGTGCTGTACCAGGGTTGTTACCTGGGCGGCGGTCAGCGGTTTTTGCACGACGTAATAGGCGCTCAGGCCATAAAATAGCCAGAGCACAAATAGCACAATGGCTCCCCACTTAAACCAGGGGGCTGTATACCAGGGCTGGCTTTCAGACTGGCGCTTGTCCATCACGCCCTGATCATACGCCATCTGGATAGATGTTCCAGTGTACCTTTGTCATATCGGGTCACAGCGCACGGTGATGCGGTTTTTCCACCCTGGTTCCTACGGATTGACGCCACCCAAATTCACCCTTTTTATACGTCAATTCACCGCTTTTATACCGATTGTATGACGCTCCCTTGTTATCATAAAGTAGCTTTTGCACAATGGAGGGAATAACCTGAGGAGAGTACCATGCAGTTTAAGACACTTGTAGTCATGAGTTTGATGGGTCTATTGGCGGCGGTAAGCTGGCCGGAAGCAAAAACAGCCGGGGCGCGTTCATCTGTCCAAGTGTTGTCCTGGCAGGGAACGGACTTTGCGGCGGGTGATAGGCAGGGCACGGCCGTCTCTCACACTGGCCTGACGTTGGCCAAAACAGCCATGACCGGCCTGTTCCTTTCCCCCGTTATCCCCAGCCCCATGCCCTTTAATGCGGTGGTGCCCGAATGGCGGGCAGATGTGCCCGAAAGCGCCAGCCTGGAAATCCTGTTACGCACCAGCAGCAACGGCCGTGAATGGAGCCAATGGGTTGACGTGCACGCCCATGAAGATTGGAATACGCCCGGAGATAAGCGGCTGGCCGGTGACATGGTTGTTGTCCCAGCTGTAGATATAACCCACCGTTACCTGCAGTTTCAGGTGAGTGCTGGCCACTATGCCAGTACGCCACCACCTACGCTTCACCAACTGGACTTTGTTTTTATAGATACCTCCGATGGCCCCACGACCGCAGAATTGATCGCTCAACAGCAGGAAATAGATGCAGCCAACAGTGCGTCTACGCCTGATGACCCACAGAACTTTCCGCGCCCCTTTGTTATCAGCCGGGCGGCCTGGTGTACCCAGCCGGAATGTTGGTATACGGACCTGGACTATGAGACGGCAACCCACCTGTTAGTGCACCATACCGTCACCAGCAGCAATGGCGACTCGGCCGCCACCGTGCGGGCCATTTGGCAGTACCATACCTTTACGCGCGGCTGGGGGGATATTGGTTACAACTACCTGGTAGACCTGAACGGCGTCATCTTTGAAGGTCATTTAAACGGCAACTACCAGGAATGGGATGTGGTAGGTGTACATTCTGGCAACGCCAACGCGGGGGGCATGGCTGCTGCGCTTATTGGCAACTTCACCTCACCCGATGAAGGCAGTGGTATCATGCCCTCAACGGCCATGCTTAATGCCGTGGCTGACTTGTTTGCCTGGAAAGCGGACCAGCGCAACATTGGCCCCTATGGTGCCAGCCGCATGGTTAACGTTAATTGGGGTCTGCCGCACATCATGGGACACCGTGATGTGTACGGTGGGTTAAACACACTATGCCCCGGTGGCAATGCCCACAATTATTTACCCTGGCTGCGGCATGCCATTGCCAGCCGTATTGGCTACGTTTCGCCCTACATCTATGTGGATGAATTAAGTGGGGATTTTACCAAGAGCAACGCCAACTGGTATGAAGGGCCACGTGGTTGTGGTGACAACATCCACTCCTTTTATACCTGGTCTACGACAGACCCGAACCAGAGCACCAATTGGGGCCGGTGGGCTTTAGATGTACCGGTCAACGGCCGTTACCGTATTGATGTGTATGCCCCTTATTGTGATACCGGCGCGGCCGAAACGGTAGGGGCCCGTTATACGGTTAACCATGCCTATGGCGCCAGCACCGTCACCGTAAACCAGGATGCCCACGTAGGTCTATGGATGACGTTGGGGGAGTTTGACCTGGCGGCCAGCAGCACCAATAACCTTTACCTGACAGACCTGACCTCGACAGACAACGGCCGTGGCGTTTGGTTTGATGCTGTACGGCTGCTCTATCTAGGTGAAGCCATTGGCCAGGCAAACAATACCGCTCCAGCCCCTGGCATATGGGTGACGACACCACAAGTAGACTTTAGCTGGCAAATTGTCAGCACCGCGCCCGTTATCCAGACACAATTGCAGGCAGCCACAGACATGGCCTTGCATAACCTGGTCCTTGACCAGACCTGGTCGGGGGCGGTCTTACAGCACACGCATCCATTTGCCCAAGATTATGGCCAGCTTTATTGGCGGGTCACGGCCGTGACGCAAAATATCGACGGCTCCACCAATACGCTTGTCTCTGAAGTTACTTCCTTTGGTCTGGATGCCATGCCGCCGACGTCCAGCGTGGTGGGTGTTTATCAGATACCCAATGATCCTGCTTACATTATCCACTGGCAGGGCAGCGATGCTACCTCAGGTATTGACGGGTACACCATTCAATACCGCGTTCAAGGAAGTGATCCCTGGACCACCTGGCTGGCAGACACTCCGTTAACCACCAGCCGCTTTTACCCGCCTGATGAGCAAGTTTATGAGTTCCGCAGCCAGGCGGTCGATATGGCCGGAAATAGTGAGGCGCCTCATGCCAGCGCCGACATGAATACTCATCAGGCAATTTTGCTCTCCCATGCTATAATGCTGCCTTTTATAAGACGTTAAGAGATTAGAGATTAGAGATTGGCCCCAATCTCTGATCCCCAATTTCTTCAAGGAAGTGGAGGGCTATGGCAGACGTTCAGGAAGTGGATGTGTTAATTGTGGGCACGGGGCCATCAGGGTCATCTATGGCGTTACACCTGATACAACAGAATCCGGCGTGGGCCAGGCGCATTGTCATGGTAGACAAGGCCGTGCACCCGCGTGAGAAGCTGTGTGGCGGCGGCATCACTCATATGGGGTTGAACATATTGGCCCAGTTGGGGCTGGCATTGGAGCCCCAGAGCTTTGACGTGCGTGAGGTACGCCTGCTGTATGAGGACAAATCTTACTCATTCCACGGCAACCCGGTTTTTTGCATCATCCGCCGCAGTGAATTTGACCACTGGTTATTACAAAAGGCGGAATCATTAGGCGTGACCGTGCGTCAGGGGGAAGGGGTAACCAACGTTACCCCACACGAGGATTACGTAGAAGTTGTCACGGAAAAGGCCGTTTTTCACGCTCGTGTCGTTGTCGCCGCCGATGGCTCGCGCAGCTTTGTGCGGCGGCGGCTAAAGTGGGATGATGACTCCCGGGTGGCTCGTCTGATTGAGGTGTTAACGCCAGAAGACGGCCGTGCCCAACCTGAATTCCGTGATGGCGTAGCAATTTTTGACTTTACTCCCATGACCACGCACCATTTGCAGGGGTATTATTGGGATTTCCCCAGTTACGTGCAGGGTCAGCCCATGATGAACCGCGGCGTCTTTGACAGCCGTGCCCGCCCAGAACGGCCGAAAGCCGATTTGCCGCAAACGCTGCGTGATGAAATGGCCGAACGTGAGCGCAATCTGGATGACTTTGAGATTAAAGGGCACCCTATTCGCTGGTGGTCGAAAGACGGCCGTTTTGCCATTCCCCGGGTCATCCTGGTGGGTGATGCCGCTGGCGCTGATCCCCTAATGGGTGAGGGCATCTCTTTTGCCTTAGGCTATGGTGACGTAGGGGCCAGGGCCATTGTAGACGCTTTTGCCCGCGGCGATTTTAGTTTCGCCACTTATCGTGAACGGGTGTTGGCCAACCCGTTGTTTAGGCAGTTGGAAACCCGTACCAAACTGGCCCGGTTTGCCTATATGCTCAGATATCCCTGGCTTTTTCGCCTGGGCTGGCAGGTGGCCCGCCTGGTGGTCCGTTTTACCCGCTGGCGTAACCCGGACTACGTGCCCACGATTCCGCCCGCTGTCACCCTGGAAGTAACCGGTATTCAGTATTCAGTAGTCAGTGATCAGTAGTCAGACTGACCTACTGAATACTGACCTACTGAATACTGACCTACTGAATACTGACCTACTGATCACTGAACACTGGCAACCGGCCATCACCGGGGACGGCCGTAAAGCCACCAATAGTCAGCCTGTGGGTATGCCGGCTGCCAGGCTGGCGGCCAGATAAATTCGCCGACCTGCCAATGGTTACGCAGACCCTGGTCCAGCATGTAGATATGGTTGGTGGCTTTTGCTTCCAGCCGGTACGGTTCGCCTTGCAGGAAGTGTATAAGGGCAGCGAGCATGGCCCGGTTTTCTACGGCCGTTTCGTAATTCACCGCGGCTAAAGCCGCCTCGCGCTGCACATCGTTAAGGTAGGTGCCCCACTGACGTGCTCTTACCCCCAGCTCTTCGTTGGCGCGTTGTTCGGCGCGTACCACTCTGTCTGTCAGGGCCTCATTAAAGCGTGTGACGGCCGTTTCTAACAAGCCCCATTCAGCTTCTGTGAGCAAGTTTGCCAGGGCCAGCAGCCGGTGTTGGCGCATCAAATAGCCGCCCAATGTCAGTCGAGGCATATCGCCACGAGTCATGGGCCAGTACAGCACTGCGCTGTTCAGATACTCGGTCATCTCTGTGGCCATGGCTAGCAGAATATCTAAATCCCGATGTAATTTTTCTAAATCAGTAGACACGTGACGCCTCCTTTTGTTAGTTGAATGGTCAACCCGATGCACAAACAAACAGTTTGCGCTACGATTACCTTCATTATAGCAAGAACCTGATGGTAAAAGGATTGTCAAATGTCATACCTTCAACGGTTAATGGCCCTGGTCTTTATCGGGGGAGTATTTTTGTCCGGAACCTGGGTGTATGCGCAAAGTGAAGCGGCCGTTATCGACACGCTGGCCGTGGATGTATGGCCAGATTTTGATCGTGCGGCGGTGTTGGTGTTGATGACCGGGACATTGCCGCCAGATACAACGTTTCCCGTGGCCGTCACCATCCCGTTGCCAAATGGGGCTGATCTGAATGCAGTAGCCCGCATTACCACAGATAATGTCATGACCGATGATATCCAATACACCCTCGGCCTTGATAGTGTCACTTTTGTGACACCTGATGCGCGCTTTCGCGTAGAGTATTACCTGCCCTACACAGCCGCAGACAGCCAACGTGAATTTGCCTTTACCTGGCTGGCCGACATCACGGTCAACCGCATTGAAGTCGCGGTGCAGCAGCCTGTTATGGCTACCAACATGCACACTCAGCCGGCGGCTGTTTCTATTGGCGCCGATAGTACGGATGGTTTTACCTACTATGTGTTACCCGCCACGGCCGTGGCTGCTGGCCAGCCTTACACGGTACAGGTAGATTACACCCTGAGTGAGCCGGTGTTGAGTGTGAACCGGCTGCCGTTGGCGCCGGCCACTTCTGGCGCTGCAGCCACAGGCACACCGGCCGCCAATACCGGTGATAACTGGCCACTCTGGCTGGCCGTCCTGGGGGGTATCCTCATTGTCGTGGCCCTGGTCTGGCAGGTGATGGGCAATCGCCAGCAACGCCCGCGTCGGCCACGGCCGCCAAGGCCCTCTAAGCCTACGCCGCCCCGCCCTCCATCGGCGGCCCGTTTTTGCCACGAATGTGGCGCGGCGCTGCAGGCGGGTGATAAGTTTTGCCGCCATTGTGGCACGGCCGTAAAACGACCCCACCCGTAGTTCAGCCAACGGTTGTTTGCCCACAACTGCAGGTTTCATCCCAGATAATCGTTACCATAGAAGCCTCCAAGAGGTTATCTTCGAAGAAGATGACTTGCATATGACCTGCACATGACCTCTGGCACATCTGCCTACCAGGGGTCATCTGGTACGGTTTGGCACAGTTAAAAATCTGAGTTTCGGAGGATCTGATGTCAAACCAACGTTTTCAACCAATCCCACAGCCAGACCGCTGGTCCTACCTGTGGTTTGCCGCCGCGGCGGCATTATCTTTGTTTGTCACCGGCCGCTGGACGGTGGCGGCGGCCGTCTGGCTGGCGCCTGTTTTTGCCATACGCTTTATGCGCACCCAAAAGGCGTGGAAAGGTTTTTTGCTGCTGGCGCTGGCTGGTAGTGTCACGGCCGTCATCAGTTGGCGCGGTCTTATGCCCTTGCCCTTTCCTGAAGATGTGATCACCCTGATCATGATCGGCATTGTGGGCAGTCTGATGTTCCTGGCAGACCGGCTGCTGGTGGCCCGTTGGCAGCGTCGTGGGCGCAATCCCTTTGTCACCACCCTTATTTACCCATCGCTGGTGACAGCCTTTGAATTCCTGACCGTCCAGGGCAACCCGATGGGCAGTTTTGGGGCCAGTGCGTATACACAGTTTGGCAATCTACCCCTGCTGCAGCTGGTTTCGGTGACGGGTCTATGGGGCGTTACCTTTGTCATAAGCTGGCTGGCTCCAGTGGTGAATTGGGCTTGGGAACATGGGTTTGTCTGGCCGCAAATTCGCCGGGGCACGGCCGTGTATGCTGGCATCATGGCCCTCATCTTCATCTTTGGCGTGGCCCGGCTGGCCGCCAGCCCCGATGATGTGCCCACAGTTCCGGTGGCTGGTGTCACGGCCGTGCCGCTGGATTTTGCTCACCTGAACAGCCTGGATTGGGAGGCAATGCGCCGTCAGGTGACGGCCAACCATGACCGCTACTTCGCCGCCAGTGAGCGGCTGGCGCAGGCGGGGGCACAGTTGCTGCTGTGGCCGGAAGGGGCGGCGGTGGTGGCCGAAGAAGATGAGGCGGGGCTGATGGCCCGCGCCCAGGCCTTTGCCCAGCAGTATAACGTGTACCTGGCGCTGCCGCTGGTCATTTTGCATCCCCAGGCTGACCATTACGAAAACGAACTGCGGGTCATTGCCCCTGATGGGAGTACCGCGCTGACACACCGCAAATACGGCGGCTACCAGTTTGAAGTGGGGTCTGTGCCTGGTGATGGCGTGCTACATACGGCCGTGACTCCTTTGGGCACGTTGGCGGGCGTCATTTGCTGGGATACAGACTTCCCGGCCACAGTGGCCCAGGCCGGGCGTAACGGTGTAGACATCTTGCTTTCACCCAGCAAGGATGATGTGCTGCTGCCAATGGCTGACCTGCATGCAGAGATGGCCGCCTTCCGGGCCATTGAAAACGGGGTCACCGTCATTCGCCAGTCAGACGCGGCCACGAGTATGGTCATAGACCCTTACGGCCGTGTTTTGGCGCAAACTCCCTTCAATGCTAACGGCGAAACGGTGCTGACCGCTCAGGTGCCTGCTAACGGTGTCACCACCCTTTACAGCCAGGTGGGTGATGTTTTCGGCTGGCTGACGGCCGCAGCCTCTGTTGTATGGGTGAGTGGGGCGATAGTGGCAGGTAGGCGCACGAAGATAAACCCTGCGCCAGAGCCTGATGGGCTGGCTTCCACACATTCCTGAACAGCTTAGTGTTTGTCCCCTGTTTAGCCCCGACGGTAACGCAAATGGACGGCGCCCAGGTGGATTTCGTCGCCGTCTACCAGTTGAATGCCATAGTCAGGTACCTGTCGTTCGTTTACAAACGTGCCGCTGGTGCTGCTATCATCAAAGATGCGGTAGTCGCTGCCCTCTAATTGCAAGTTAGCATGCTGGCGTGACACGGTGATGTCGTTCTCAAAAGCCACCTCACACTGCGCCGGGCTGCGGCCAAGCCGCACCAGCGTGCCTTGCAGGGGAATGGGGGTAGACATGTGTGACACCGATGCCAGCACGTCCAGGTAACCCTTGATGCTAGTGGGGTGAGCCTGGGCCACTGGTCCGGCTTCGGTGACGGTAACCCGAGGGCCACCCCGCCGGCGTGAACGGCGGCCGCTGCTGCCAAGGCGTATGCCCCCCAATCGTGAGAAGAGGCCGCGCTGCGCCAAAAAAAGCAGCCCGCCGCCAATAATGGCGGCAGCCAGCACAAGGGTAAACAGGCGGCTCACAAATTGGGCAAACTGGTTGCCGCCATTAAGTTCTGCGGGAATGCTGCGGCGGCCTTCATTGACTGTCAGGACAATGGTGGGGCTGGTAGCGCGCATGCCTTGATCATCTAATACCACAACTTCTACAATATTATTACCGTAGGTCAGGTTGGTGACATCAGCCACAAACTCATCCAGGCTGTTTAGAGGGATTTCATAGGGCACGGCCGTGTTGCCGTTAACCACCAACTGCGCGGCCGTAACCTCTCGCGTTTGCCCATCCAGCCAGGAAATCTGGGTTTTGAAGCGCAGCCGTGCCGGGTCTTCCAGGGTCGGCAGGCTTAATATACGTGCCTCTGGTGCCAGATCAATAACCACGCTGGGAATGTTAAAAGGAATGCTCACTTCTGTCTGGGCGCTGATCCAGGGCTTGTCAGCCAGGGCGATGGTGATGGGGAAAGTGCCGCCGCTGAGGGTGCTGGCCTGGTAACGAATGCGGGCCTGGTCACGGAAACCGGCAATGCGGTTCCAGATGAGGGGCAGGTTGGCGGCATTATGAAGCTGCACGGCCACGCCGCCGGTGTCTGCGGCCAGGCTGGCCAGGTAGGTTTGGCCCACAGTGGCGCCGCCCAAGTCGGCATTTTCCAGCCAGATGGTGTGTATGGGGATGCCCAGTTCGGCCGCACGCTGGCCGACCCTGTCACCGCTGCTGCCACTCACCGCGTCTGTGCCGTCGGTCATCAACACCAAATGTATGGGCATGTCGGCGTTGGGGCCGAGGCTGGCGGCGTGATCTAACAGGTCAATGGTACTGTCATACAGCGCTGTGGCCCCTGTTTCGGGCACAAGCGGTTCGGCAAATAAGTTGCGTACAGCGTTGTGAAAGTTTGTGGGGGCCAGCAGTTCTCGTGACTGAGCGGCGCCTACCTGATAGACGGCTGTGTAATCTACCTGTTCCATCATGTTGCCGGGGCTGGCGTATTGGTTGATGCTCTCTTGCAGCGCCGGCAGCTGCCCCTGGACGCCGGTGGGAATATCAATCAGAAAAATGGTCAGGGTGCCGGTGCGGTGCGCTCCCTGGTAGTTGATGGGGCCAACCGGCTGACCGCCGTGCTGAATGTCCAGCGTCTCGCGGGAGAGATCCAGCGGGTTGCCCTGAGTGTCACGGCCGTAAAGCCGTACTTCAATGTCTGGTAAGCTTTCCGCGCTGGCGCCGGTAATGGTTAACCGCTCTACCAGGGGTGGGTCTTCCTGAGCAGATAAAGGGGTTCCTACGAGCAGCAGCAGCAGCAGTATGACCGTTGCGCCAAATTTTAGGTGATGATCCTTGACAATTGACAATTGATAGCTGGTGATTAATGATTGAAACCTGACCATTGTCTCGCCTTTTTCTTGGTGTCCCTTTGTGGCTCTTACCCTCTGGTATGTCCGTGTTATAATATCAAACCGTGCGCCTAAAGTAAACATAAAACGCTGCACGTAGGTAAAACGTGGGCAGGCAGTCATGGGATTGAGGCAATAGATGCAGACAAGGGTTTTTGTTTTGGTGAGTATACTCTGGCTGGTCACGGCCGTGTCGCTGATGGCCCAGGGTATCACGTTGGCTCTGGCTGAGCCAGATGTCTCTGGCTTTCCTCAGGTACGTGTGCATATGCGGGCCGTCGGCCCGGCTAATGCTCCCTTGTCTCAGGCCGAATTGGACAACCTGCGCCTGCGTGAAAATGGTGTGCCCATCAGTGAGTTTGATGTCCGTTATGTGCCGGTAGGCGCCGACATTATCTTTGTCCTTGACGCCGATACCACGCTGCTGCTGCCAGATGTGGATGACACGGCTCGCCTGGAGATGGTGCGGGAAGCTGTCGGCCGTTACGCCACCCGTTTTATGAGTCCGTCTGGGTTGGATCGGGTGTCGGTCATTGTGCCCAATCAGGCCAATACACGGGGTGAATTTCTGGTGCAGGCTGCCACCACACCAGAAGACGTGATTAATGCCCTGGCAACGTATGATCCCCAAAACCTGGCAGAAGCCGGGCCCATCAACGAGCAGGTGTTGGCCGCCATAACGTATGCGGCCGAGGCGCAGCCAAACGGCCGTTACCAGGCCATTTTGCTGTTGAGTGAGGCCCGCCGCCTGAGCCAGTTTTTGGCGTACCCGGTGCTGGTTGCTGACGCTCAGGCCGCCGGTGTACCCATCTTTGTGGGCATTTTGGGACCAGAAGCGGCGCTGGAAGACATTGGCAATGCCGCCGCCCTGGCTGACCCAACTGGTGGTTTTTATGTGCATATGCCTCGCGCTGTACGGGCTGACACCGTTTATTTGCGCTGGCAGCAAGAGAGCAACCAGCCGCAAATCACTTACCGCTCGCTGCTGCGGGAAAGCGGCGTTTATTCCCTGACCGTAAATTTGGGCCAGGTGGTGGCGGCCACGGAATTAGACCTGACCATAGAGCCGCCCGAAGCCGCCATTGTGCTGGGTAAAAGTGTGATCCGGCGGGCGGGCACGGCCGTAGATACCCCTCTTTTAGAGCTGCAGCCCACCGTCCAGCCAGTGCCCATTCAGATCACCTGGCCAGACGGCCGACCGCGCCGCCTGACCCGTGTGGAATTCCGGGTCAATAACGTTATACAGCCGCAGCTAGACGGGCCGCAGCCAGACGCAGCCGGTGTGTTGACGTTACATTGGCGTGTGCATAATGCCGACGTGGGCGTTTATGAACTGGCGATAATGGTCGAAGATGAGTTAGGTTACACGGCCGTGGCTGACCCTCTGATTGTCACGGTGGCGGTGGAACGGCCTCTGCCCCCCACCCCTACGCCAGCCCCTACCCCTACCCCCCCTCCGGCAGCGCAGGTGGCTGCCCTGGTGGCGCTGCCCCGGCATACCTTGCTCACTATTTTGGCTGGTTTGGGGCTTGCCGGTCTGGTGTTGGTGATGCTGCGTGTTTACAAACGGTACCGTGAACGGTTGATGAGGCGGGAAGCCCATGCCGAAAGATACGCTGCCTTGCAGCGCATCCGGCAAAAGAAAGAAGCGGCTATACCAGCCACAACAGATGACCCCTTGCCATTGACCCTGCTCTGGTTAGATGAGACCATGCAGGTGAAAGTACGGCTGCCCATAGACGCCGAGAATGTAACACTGGGGCGAGAGGCAGCGGCCGGGCAAATCAGCCTGGCTGACCGGTCTGTCTCACCGCTGCATGCGCGTATTCGCCAGCGCCACGGCCGTTATTGGCTTTATGATGAGGGCAGTGAAAGCGGCACCTTCTTAAACCACGAGCGGCTGGGCCTTAGCCCGCGCCCGTTGGCAGATGCCGACCTCATTCAGTTGGCCCGGGTTTCTTTACGGGTTCACCTACGGCCGTTGGGCCAGGAAGATGACGAGCCTGAGCCAACCGATGAGCCTGAGCCAATCAACGCCCCCTTGCCAGAAGCAGAAACGCAACCCACGCAAAGCCCAACCGGCGAACCTGGAGATGATCTTGAATCGATATAAAGCGATTGTGTTTGATATGGATGGCCTGATGGTAGACAGCGAACCGTTGTCGCGGCAGGCGTGGGATGAATTCCTACGGCCGTATGGCGGCTGCATCAGCGATGAGATGCAGGCACGTATCATTGGTTTGCGCGCCGACGTCAGCACACCGCTCATCCGGGAGGCGTTTAACGTCCCCCTGCCTGTTGCGGAAATCATCGCCCAGCGTAAAGCTATTCATACGCGCATTCTAGCACAGGGAGTGCCGGCCATGCCGGGTTTGATGCCCTTGCTGGCGGCCATTGCTGCGCGAGGCCTACCCTGGGCGGTGGCCTCATCTAGCAACCGTACACACGTACACGAAATTTTAGCGCAGTTACAATTGACCGATAACGTATGGGCTACGGCCTGTGGTGACGAAGTTACCCACGGTAAACCGGCCCCTGACCTCTACCTGTTGGCCGCGGAACGGTTAACCATTTCCCCGGCGCAATGCCTGGCGCTAGAAGATTCTGGCCCCGGCAGCCGTGCGGCGGTGGCGGCTGGAATGTTGACTGTGGCTATTCCCCATGGCCACACCAGAGAGGCAGATTTTGGCCACGCCCATCACATTTACAGTTCCTTATATGATGTGTTATATCATTTAGACACCCTATTGGCATAGTTTGGTAAACCGCACAAAGTTTTCGTAAATCCAGCGCCACGGTTTTGTGCGGTTTCCTCGAGGAATTGACAACGCCTCAAGTGATCTTAATTTTGAACGCGTGCTGCCGATTACCTAACCTTACCTGGAATGTGAACAATGCAAAGTTAATGGTAGCCTAAAGGTTCAATTTTCAGCGGCGGTTCTTATGCTACACTACTGCCTCAATAAAGTTGTTCGAACATCTCTCAGAATAGATGCTTGTTACATGACAAAGGTTTGGCGTAGGAGGTTATCCTCCAATGGCAGAATGCTATGTTTGGGGTCAAGATCATAAAGAAGTGACAGGCCGGGTAATCAGCAGGTATTGGGTTTTATGGTGAGTGAAAAAACTGACGGTATCAATTTTTGGGAAGTCTTGAATACAGCAGCGACGGCGTTACAGAAGGCAGTTCACTCAGAAACGGCCGTGTATGATGCTTTCCGTGAACAGTTAATCCGGTTGGGGTTGCAGGGTAGTGTTAACTGGTTGGATGAAGCGGGTACGACGCTTACCCTGACAACTGTTGTCCTGGCACCACGCATGATGCGCATATTAAAGCGGTTTGAATTAGTAGCGGGTGATACGGCAGAGGGTTTCAAATTCCCGATGGACTTAATGGCCCCGGTGGCACAGGTGATAAAAAAGGGGGAAGCGGTGTTTGTACCGGACAATACCCCTTTGCTGATCACCATTCTGCCCAAACGGGCCCACCCTTTTCTGAAACAGTTTGTGACTGCCTTTGGGCGCATGCCTGGGGTGATAGCCCCTTTAATGCATGAGGGTAACGTGCGAGGCATTTTGTACCTGGTCGACCCGCACATGGTAGCAAATGACTGCACGGCCGTGACGGCTCTGGCCCATCATCTGGCTATTGCTGTTGAGAATGCTCGCCTCTTCCAACAAATGCGCCACAATGAAGAAAACCTGCGTATTTTGGCTGAAAATGTTCCCGGCGTCATTTATCAGTGTGCCAACAATTACACCTTTGACATGCTTTATCTGAATAATGCCGTCGAAACCCTTACCGGTTACCCTAAAGAGGGTTTTCTAAAGGGGGAGATAAGTTTCCGAGATTTATACCATCCTGATGATTCCCCCCACATTCGTCCTGCCGAGGATACCCGTTTCCGAGAGATGGGCACCTTTCACCACATTTACCGTTTACGCCATCGCTCTGGTGCCTGGCGCTGGGTAGAAGAGCTGGGTACGGGGGTTTTTAATGAAGCTGGTGAATTGCTCTTCCTAGAAGGGAGCATTACGGACATTACCGAGCGCAGACAGGCGGAGATGTTACAATCCACGCTCTATCGCATAGCCACGGTAGCCAATGCCGATCTTACACTTGACCAGCTTTATGAGGCGATCCACGCCATTCTGGGCGATTTGATGGACGTGCGGAATTTTTATATTGCCCTGGTTGACGATGAATCCAAGCTGTTACATTTGCCTTATTTTGTAGATGAAAAAGATACTTATGATGGTCTGCCTTTTAACGGTGAAGGTGGGTTGACCGATTATGTGTTACAACGTGGGCAGCCTCAGCTGCTTTCACGCTGGGATTTAAAGCGCCTGGAGCAGGCAGACATGATAGGCATTATTGGGACCAAACCTGAGGTATGGCTTGGGGTACCGTTACGGACACAATCGCAGGTGTTTGGGGCTATGGTTGTCCAAAGCTATGAAGATGCCTCTATGTATACAGAGCGCGAAAAGCAGTTATTGTTTTTTGTGTCAGGGCAGGTGGCCGCCGCCATAGAACGGAAACGCGCTGAAGAACAGATGTACGTGATGGCTGCCAAATTAGCGGAGCAGGCCCGTATGTTTGAGGCAATTTTGTCTACCACGCCTGACCAGTACGTGGTCTATGATCGAGACGGCCGTATTATTTTCATTAGCCCGGCGATGTTGCCAGATCTGACGCTGTCACCTGACGAAATTATTGGCAAAACGTTTCGTGAACTGGCTTTCTTGCCTGAGGCAATTCTGCAACAGCATGAGCGTGACCGGGAGCAGGTTGTGCGCACTGGCCAGGCAGTCCATGGCGAAGTGCAGGTGCCTGGGGTCCAGGGGATGCGTGATCTGGAGTACATTCTCAGCCCTATCAAGGACGAGAAGGGTGAGGTGACGGCCGTTGTCTCTGCTACCAGAGATATTACCCAACGCAATAAAACGAAAGCCGCCCTGCACCACGCTCAAAAAACAGAGAGCCTGGGTATTCTGGCGGGCGGTGTGGCCCATGACTTTAATAATTTGCTGGTGGGTATGATGGCTCAAACCTCGTTGGCCCTGGCAAAATTGCCGCCCAGCAGCTTGGCCGTGGCACACCTTCAAAAGGCGCTCAGGTCTGCGGAGCGGGCGGCCGTATTAACCAAGCAAATGCTGGCTTATTCCGGCCAGGGGCATTTTACCTCTCAGCCCATTAACTTAAATGACTTACTTCAAGATAACCTGCATTTGCTGCATGTGACCATTGGCTCGCGCATCCGATTGGAACTTTGCCTGGCCGACGCTTTGCCGTTTATGCAAGGTGATCCTGGCCAGATACAGCAGATTATGATGAACCTGGTATTAAACGGCAGCGAGGCCATTGGTGATCATCATGGGGTTGTTACCTTAACCACCAGTCTACGGATGATTTCTGAAGCGGATGAAGCCTACTGGCAGGTGACGAATGCACCTTTGCCGCCGGGTCATTATGTTTGCCTGGCAGTCAACGATGATGGCGTTGGCATAGATGAGGCTGCGCTCAACCGTATATTTGAGCCGTTTTTTACCACCAAGTTTACCGGGCGTGGCCTGGGGTTGGCTGCTGTTCTGGGTATTGTACGTGGTCACCAGGGTGGTTTACGTGTCAGCAGCGTTCCTGGGGTTGGCACAACGTTTGAAATCCTTTTCCCAGTAAGTGTGGCACAGGTAGATACAGACTTGCCCCATCAAGACCTGCCGGTTCTGGCTACCGGTCTGGTATTGGTTATTGATGATGAGCAGCCGGTACGGGAGGCGGTAAGAGATATTTTAGCCTTAGAAGGTATCGAGGTGCTGACGGCCGTAAATGGTGAAAAAGGGGTTGCCGCTTATCGGCAGCACCAAAAGCAAGTCAGCCTGGTTTTGTTAGACCTCTCTTTGCCTGACGTGCGTGGTGAGATTGTCTTTTCCCAACTTCAAGAGATTAATCCCGATGTGCGTGTGATCCTCTCTTCCGGATACAATGAACGTGAAGCCCTTCAGGGTTTTGAGCAGGGTCTGGTGAGCTTTTTACAAAAACCATACCCTTTAAATGCCCTGGTGCAGGCTGTTTCCAAGCATTTGTTGACTCCTGAACTGTAATAGGGCGCCAGCCTTCCGTTGTGCGCACCCCCCTGACAGCACTTTTTTGACAACCTCTGGCTCTTTTGTTACCATTTTGCCTACAACTGAATACATAAGACAAGTTAAACACTTCTTATCCAGAGAGGTTGAGGGACCGGCCCGATGAAACCTCAGCAACCTTTCCGTAAAAGCGGCCCCAAAGGGAACTGCCTTTACTAGAAAAGGTGCTAATTCCGACAGAAGAAAGATGCTTCTGGGAGATGAGAACGTGGCGCATGGAGAACCAAACGCCTCTTCTAAGCTTCTAGAAGAGGTGTTTTTTATTGGATAACTTATAGACTTGACAGGTTTGGGCCATCTCCAGAAATAGGGGGTTACAAACTCTGTCACTCTCTTTTGAGGTAATAATGCCCCCAACGACCATATCTTCAAACGGTTCTGCAGACCAAACGGCTGTGGCTGACCCATCCGGCTCGTCTACCCAGGCCGTTCACGGCCACCTGAGCCAACGTGTCTGGCAGCCGCACCACGCCCTGACGACGCCTATCACCCAAACCGCTACGTACACGTTCAAAAATACGGCCGACTTGTGTGATTTTATGGAGGCCAAGATGTGGGGTGGCGGCCAGGAGCGGGGGGAATACGGCCGTTACGGCAACCCCACTGTGCGCAGCGTGGAAAAGCGTATAGCTGCGTTGGAGGGCGGTGGCGATGCCCTCTTATTTCCTACAGGGATGACGGCCGTTACCCACACCTTGCTTTCCATTTTGCCGACCGGCAGCCACATCGTTATGACCAATGACTGCTACCGCAAAACTCGTCAGTTTTGCAACACCTTCCTCACACGCCTGGGCATTCAAACGACACAGGTGCCCATGGGTGATTATATCGCCCTCGCCGACGCCATCCGCCCACAGACACGCCTCATCATCAGCGAAAGCCCCACCAATCCTTACCTGCGTGTGGCTGACCTGGAACGGGTCGTGGCCATTGCCAGACAGCACAAACGCATCAAGACCATTATTGATAGTACCTTTGCCACGCCCATCAATCAGCGCCCTTTGGAATTTGGCATAGACCTGGTCATTCATAGCGGCACCAAGTACCTTGGCGGTCACAATGACGTAATGGCCGGGGTGGTGGTGGGTGACGCTGGACTGCTGCACGCTCTGCGCCAGAGCCAGGGCATGTTGGGTGGCGTGGCTGACCCCCATGCTGCCTGGTTGGTGGAACGAGGCCTGAAAACGTTGGCCCTGCGTGTGCGGCAGCAAAACGCCACGGCCCAAACGGTAGCCAGGTTTTTAGAAAATCACCCCCGTGTCGCCCGCGTCTGGTACCCGGGTTTGCCGTCCCACCCTGACCATGATATTGCCAAAGCCCAGATGTCTGGCTTTGGCGGTGTGGTTAGCTTTGAGATCGCTCCCCTCACGGGCGAAGAGCCGGCAGATACGACGGCCCGTTTTATTGATGCCATGACCATCCCTTACATCGCCCCCAGCCTGGGTGGGGTAGAAAGCCTCATCGAGCAGCCAGCCTATATGTCTTTCTATGAGCTTTCGACTGAGGAAAGATTGTCCATGGGCATTAAAGATAATTTGGTCAGATTTGCCATTGGCATTGAAGATACGGCGGATATAGTGTCAGATTTGACACAGGCATTAGCAAAAATTTAGTTAATACCGTTCAGCAAGCGGCCATCCCTGGCCTTGTTAGATGGGAAACAGTGGAGATCAAACAATGACCTTAGTCATGAAATTTGGTGGTACGTCGGTTGGCAGCGCCCGGGCCGTGCGGGAAACGGCCGTCCTTATTAAACACACCAGGCAGGCATGGGGCCAGGTGGTGGTGGTGGCTTCAGGCATGGGGAGTAAACCGGAAAAGGTGACTGACCTGCTGCTGAATGGGGCGCATACGGCCGCTGCTGGTGACGCCGAGACGTACAAACGAAACGCGGCCCTGATGCAGCAGATTCACCTGGAAGCTATTGACGGTTTGCTGGAGCCAGATGGTGAACGACAGGCAGTATTGGCTGAAAACGGCCGTTTCCTGGCACGGTACGAATCTTTATGTAAAGCTGTTCATGTACTTGGTGAACTCAGCCCCCGCGCCCTGGACGCCATCGGCGGCATGGGCGAGCAGATGGCGGTGCGTATTGTCGCCGCGTATCTGCGCCAACAGGGCCAACCCGCAGAAGCCATCGACGCCACCGAACTCATTGTGACCGATGACAATTTCTTAAATGCTTCTCCCTTATTGGCAGAGACACATGAGAAGGTACAGCACCGCTTACGGCCGTTGCTGACCCAGGGCATTATCCCCGTCGTCACCGGCTTTATTGGCGCTACCAAAGAAGGCATCACCACTACATTGGGGCGCGGCGGGTCTGATTATACCGGAGCGATCTTGGGTGAAGCCTTGCAGGCGGACGAAGTATGGATTTGGACGGATGTGGATGGGGTAATGACCGCCGATCCACGTATTGTGGCTACTGCCAAAAGCATTCCCACCTTAAGTTACCGGGAAGTGTCTGAACTGGCGTTTTATGGCGCCGGGGTACTGCATCCCAAAACGATGCGGCCGTGTATTGAGAATGACATTCCGCTGCGCATCAAAAACACGTTTAACCCGGAACACCCCGGCACGGTCATTGTGCCCGATACACCCCGGGTGAATGGAGGCATCAAGGCTGTCACCGCCATCAAAAACCTGAGCCTGATCACCGTAGAGGGGAAGGGTATGCTGGGCGTGCCGGGCATTGCCGCCCGCACCTTTGGCGCCGTCGCCCGCGGTGGTCAGAGTGTGCTGCTCATCAGCCAGGCCTCGTCTGAGCAATCTATCTGTTTTGCGGCCCCAGAAAACGGCACAAAGACTATCATTTCCAGTCTGGAAGCAGAGTTTGCCCATGAGCTGCATCGCCAGGATATTGACCGCATCTGGGCGTTGGAGCCGGTTTCCATTGTGACCATTGTGGGTGCGGGCATGCGGCACACACCGGGCATTGCCGGTCGTCTATTTATGGCCTTGGGCAACGCCAGCGTTAATGTCATTGCCATTGCCCAGGGATCATCAGAGTGCAGCATTTCGGTCGTGGTGGCTGACCATGATACGGGTACGGCCGTCAGCCAGATTCACCGGCTCATTGGCAGTTAGAGACGGGCCAGTTCAAAACGCGGTTAGGGCTCTATTTGCCATACCTGCACTGAGCCATCCGGCTGGCGTCCCACCAGGTAACGGCCGTCGACGCTGAAAGGCGCCTCATGGCCAACGTTCTTTGAACTATGGTTAATCTCCAACTTAACCAACTTCTACAATATCGGTTAACGGCCGTCAATCTGCAGGTTATCTCTTTGTCAACTTTTAAATGAACCTTTGTGCTTGTTTCATGAGTGCCACATGCCCATAATCCCCGGCAGCATATGTCAAGACATCTGCAAATTCTTAACGGTTACAAAAGGAGTTTTATCCATGCGACGTTTAATGGCATTATTGTTGTTGGCACTGGCCAGCGTTTTAGCTGCCTGTCAGGCCAGCGGCGGGTCGGCTACCGCCGTGGCCGACCCCCAACCACAAGCGGACCCCCAACCACAAGCAGACCCCGAAGCCGTCACCCAGACTGAGGGTGACGGCGCTGGCGGCAAACTGATCATCTACTCTGGCCGCAGCGAGAGTCTGGTGCAGCCGATTATTGAGCAGTTTGCGGCCGCTACCGGCATTGATGTGGAGGTACGTTATGGCAGCACACCTGAACTGGCTGGCGTGCTGCTGGAAGAAGGTGAAAACAGCCCTGCCGATGTATTCTTTGCCCAGGACCCCGGTGGGTTAGGCGCTGTACAGGCTGCCGGGCTGCTGACACCCCTGCCGGCAGAGCTATTAGCAAAAGTCCCTGAACGTTTTGCTGCTGAAGACAATTCCTGGGTAGGTGTTTCCGGCCGGGCGCGTGTGGTTGTTTACAATACCAACGTCATTACCGACCCAGCCACCCAGCTGCCGGAAGATATACAAGAGTTCACGGCACCGGCATGGCACGGCCGTATCGGCTGGGCGCCCACCAATGGATCCTTCCAGGCTATGGTGACGGCCATGCGTGCCGTCTGGGGTGAAGAAGCCACCCGCGCATGGCTGGCCGGCATTCAGGCCAACAACCCGGTAGTCTATGAAGGTAATACCCAGATCGTGCAGGGTGTGGCTGATGGCGAAGTTGACATTGGTTTTGTGAATCATTACTATCTCTACCGCTTCCTAAGCGAGCAGGGTGAAACCTTCCCGGCACGTAACCATTTCTTGCCCTCCGGAGGGCCAGGTTCGCTGATTATGGTTTCTGGCGCTGGTATTTTGCAGGGTGCGGATAACGCCGAAAATGCAGAACGGTTTATTGAATTCCTGCTGTCTACCACCGGCCAGCAATATTTTGCAGACCAGACCTATGAATACCCGGTGGTGACCGGTGTGGCCACCCAGGCGCAGCCGCCTTTGGCCGACCTGGATGCATTGGCCGTGGATGTTTCTCTGGCTGACCTGGCTGACCTGGAAGGGACGACAGATATGTTGATTGATTTGGGAATTATTGAATAGGATGGCCGTTTGTCGTGCGTAGTTTATGGTATGGCGCTATGATCCAGACCATAAATTACGCACGATGAGGTTATTATGGCCAATCAAAAGACGGAACTGAGCGCAGATTTACACCAATACATGCTGGCGGTTTCTTTACGTGAGCCAGAGATTTTACAGCAGTTGCGGGCAGAAACGGCTGACCATTCGCAGGCCAGTATGCAAATCCCGCCGGAACAAGGCCAGTTCATGGCCTTGCTCCTCAGGCTGATGGGCGCCCGCCGGGCGCTAGAGGTGGGTGTGTTCACTGGTTATAGTTCGCTGGTGACGGCACTGGCATTGCCGGACGATGGGCAGGTGGTAGCTTGTGATGTGAGCGAGGAATTTACGGCCGTGGCCCAACGTTACTGGCAGGCAGCCGGTGTGGCCCACAAAATTCAGCTGCATCTGGCCCCGGCCACAGAAACATTGGCCCGGCTGTTGGCGGCCGGTGAGGCAGGCCGCTTTGATTTTGCGTTTATTGACGCCGACAAACCCAATTATGACGCCTACTATGAAGCGTGTTTGCAGTTGGTACGGCCTGGTGGGCTGATCGCTGTTGATAATGTGTTCTGGGACGGCCGTGTGCTGGACTCCGACGACCAATCTGACGATACCAACGCCATTCGTGCCCTTAACCACAAGGCATACAACGACGACCGCGTAGAGCTGAGCCTGGTACCCATTGGCGACGGCCTGACACTTTTGCGCAAGCGCTAGGGCCAGTGAGCAGAAGTCAGTAATCAGTGTTCAGTAAACAGTGTTCAGTAAACAGTGTTCAGTAAACGGTTATGGGCGTCAGGCCTTACTGAACACTGTCCCCTGATAACTGAAAACTGGTGCTAGGGCGCTGCCACAAGAAACGCCCGCGGCTTTTTGAACGCTGGTTAATTTGTGGTTGTTCCATTGGTAAACTTCAAGTTAACCCCGTCCCTTGTTTCAGAAAGCACAATTCGTTAAGGTAACCCTAGTTTTGTTAGAAGAGGGTTAGATGGCTGTTAATGAACTTCGCAGTGTGCGCACACTGCTTTCACCACACATCACAATTCAACAAAAGCGGCGCTACTGGCCACAATGGTCGCTATTCTACCTGTTGCTGGTGGGTGGCGCTTTATTTGTTTCTGCACTTATCTTGTTGGTGCCGGCCTATTTGCTCATTCGCTTAAACAGCGGGTGGGTAGATGCAGCAGAAACCCTGTTGCGCCCACAAACATGGCAGGTATTGGGCAATACAGTGGGGTTGGCGTTGGCGGTCACAGCGGCCACGGCCGTATTAGCCGTACCTCTGGCCTGGCTTACCACCTGCACTGACTTGCCCGGCAAGCGAGTGTGGGCTGTGCTGCTGGCCTTGCCCCTGGTGATACCCAGCTTTGTGGCCGCCTTTGTGTTTGCTTCTATGTTGACCCCCAAAGGCTTGCTCCAGCAGGCGTTGTATCCGGTATTTGGTCTGGAGAGGCTGCCTGATTTTTACGGCTTCACAGGCGCGTTTTACGTGCTGACGGTCATCAGCTACCCTTTTACCTTCCTCACCGTACGGGCCGCGTTAAAACGTATGGACCCGGCCCTGGTGGAGGCGGCGCGCAGTTTGGGGGTGGCCCCGTGGCGGGCCTTTTTCCGGGTGACACTGCCTTATTTACGGCCGTCTGTCCTGGCGGGCAGCCTTCTGGTGGCTCTGTATGTCTTGCGTGATTTTGGTGTGGTAGCCACTCTGCAATACAGTACCTTTACCCGCATCATTTACAATCGCTACATGGCTTATAAATTGGATGCAGCGGCGGCCCTGGCATTGGTATTGGTTGTGGTGACGGCCGTCATTCTTTACTTTGAGCAAAAAAGCCGCGGCCGGGCCCGGTACGAACGCATCTCTATTGGCGTGGCCCGGCAGCACAAACCAGTGGCGCTTGGCTGGTGGAAAGTGCCCGCCCTGGCTTTTGTGGGCAGTGTGGTGTTTGCGGCGCTTATTGGGCCGGCCAGTGGTCTAGTGTACTGGTTTTGGCGCGGCTGGCAGCAGGATTATGGCATCAAGGATTTAAGCGGCCAGAGTAATATCGGTTCGCTGGTGGGCCTGATTGAACCGGCAGGGAATTCCCTGCTGGCTTCGCTGCTGGGGGCGCTGCTGGCGATGGCCCTAGCCCTGCCCATTGCCATTCTGGTAACACGGCGGCCAGGCCGGTTGAGCCACCTTTTTGAAAAGCTGACCTATGCCAGTTATGCCCTGCCGGGCATTGTGGTGGCGCTTTCTTTTGTCTTTTTTGGCGTCAAGTATGCTCACAGCCTGTACCAGACACTGCCGATGATGTTATTGGCCTACGTCATCCTCTTTATACCGCAGGCCGTAGGTGCGCAGCGTACGTCATTATTGCAGGTGTCACGTAGTTTAGAAGAAGCCGGACGCAGTTTGGGCAAACGGCCGTCTGCTGTATTCCGCACCATCACCCTACCCCTGGTGAAACCAGGCATGTTGGCCGGTGGCGCGTTGGTGTTCCTCACCTGCATGAAAGAATTACCGGCGACCCTCATCCTCAGCCCCATTGGTTTTAGTACCTTATCGGCCCAGGTGTGGACAAACGTCAGTGAAGCGTTTTTTGCCCGGGCGGCGGCGCCGGCCTTGCTGCTGGTGCTGCTTTCTTCTGTACCACTGGCCTGGATGACCCTCAAAGAGAAAGCGTAACCGTTAGTGATTCATGCTCCTCCTCTGCCATAATCTCCACAAATCATTTGGCCACCAGCCCATCGTTCAGGGAGTGAGTTTTTCTGTGACGCCGGGGCATATTTTGGCGTTATTGGGGCCCAGCGGCTGTGGCAAGACCACGACGCTGCGCCTGATTGCCGGGTTTGAACAGTTGGACAGGGGGCTGATCGAGATTGATGGCCAGGTAGTGGCCGATGGCCACCGCCATATGCCCCCAGAAAAACGCCGCGCCGGCATTGTTTTTCAGGATTACGCCATTTTCCCACACCTGAGCGTGGCTGAGAACGTGGGGTTTGGTCTGACACGTTCGCAACGCAAGGCACGGGTGACAGAGATGCTGGCATTGGTAGGGTTGGCCAGCCTGGAGAACCGAACACCACATGAGCTTTCTGGCGGGCAGCAGCAGCGGGTGGCACTGGCACGGGCGCTGGCGCCCAATCCGGCGGTGCTGCTGCTGGATGAGCCATTTTCTAACCTGGATGCGGCATTGCGTGAGGAGATGCGCAGTGAGGTGCGGCGGTTGTTAAAGGTAAGCGGTATCACGGCCGTGTTTGTGACCCATGACCAGGAAGAAGCCCTCTTTATGGGCGATGAGGTGGCGGTGATGAATGCGGGACAGATCGAGCAGCTTGGCTCACCAGAAGCTATCTTTCACCGGCCACGTACCCGTTTTGTGGCTGAATTTTTAGGCAACACAGACTTTGTGCCCGGCATCGTGACGGCCGTAGGTGTGGAAACACCGCTGGGCCGTCTGCCCCAGACGCCCGGCCTGCCACCAGGTACGGCCGTACACATTGCCGCCCGCCCTGATGATGTAACGCTGACCGTAGCTGACAATGGCAATGGCCGGGTGACATCTCGCCGTTTTATTGGCATTGCCTTCATCTATGAAGTCACCCTGCATGATGGCACCACGGTACACAGCTGGCAGTCACACCAGACCCATCTGGCGGAGGGCACGGCCGTGTGTGCCTCGTTTGGGAATGAGCATGATCTGGTCTTGTTTCATGGGCAAACGGCCGTATGACATCCGTCATGCCACTGGTTGATTAACCTCACTAATATAAGTCCCCCTAAAAGGATAAGATAAGGCTGACCTTAAAATGATTTTTAAGGTCAGCCTTTTTCTTTTGGAAACAGTGTCAGGTCTGGATGCAAAGGATGGCATGAAACACGAATCCTTCAACGAAAGTACCGAAATGTACCTGAAAACAGTTAGTGAACTGGGCGACGGTGAGGTGCCAGTGTCTATTGCTGCCCTGGCTGAAAGATTGGGTGTTTCTGCCGTCTCGGCCACAGAGATGGTGCACCGCTTGCAGGACCGCGGCTATCTGGAACATACGCCGTACAAGGGAGTAAACCTCACCAAACAGGGAGCGCGCACCGCCAACTTGCTTATTCGCGCCCACCATTTATGGGAGTGCCTGCTGGTAGACAAATTACACATGCCCTGGGAACAGGCTCACGACTATGCCTGCCGCCTGGAACATGCCACAGACACGGCCGTGACTGAGAGCCTGGCCGCCTTTCTTAACCATCCACCCACCTGCCCGCACGGGAACCCCATCCCCACTGCCGATGGCCACATCGCCCCTACCCATGATGTGCCGTTGGCTGAACTGGCCGTGGGCCAGAGCGGCATCATCATGCGCATTACGCCGGAGAGCGCCCTGTTGTTTGAATATCTGGCAGCGCGGCAGCTGCGGCCAGGTACGGCCGTGACCATGCAGGAGATTGCCCCATTTAATGGCCCCTTTATCGTCGTTAGTGGACAGACCACGCACCCCTTGGGGGCGGAAGTGGCTGCCCATATTTTTGTAAAGATAACATCAACATAACCTTGAGTCAGGAGGACACAATGCATTGTCACCAGGCAGTAATGGATAGGGTAGACGAGGAGCGCCCTGTCATATTAATGGGCAACCCCAACGTGGGGAAGTCAGCCCTCTTTGCCGCCTTTACAGGGCGTCATGTCGATATTTCCAATTATCCGGGCACTACGGTAGAGTTGGCCCACGGCCGTTTAGGGGTAAACGGGCACACGTTGACGCTGGTTGATACACCAGGTGTACAAAGTTTGCTGCCACGTTCCGATGACGAGCGGGTGGCTCGTGACGTGCTGCTGGGGCAAACACCGTGGGCGGTGATTCAAGTAGCTGACGCCAAGAACCTGCGGCGTGCCCTGCTGTTGACGTTTCAATTGGCAGAGCATGATGTGCCCTTTGTGCTGGCACTGAATATGAGTGATGAGGCTCAAGCGTTAGGCATTTGTGTTGATGTGCAGCGGTTGAGGCAAATCTTGGACGCAGATGTGGTAGAGACGGTGGCTACCCAGGGCAAAGGGCTGGACGACTTGCAGGCCAGGCTGGTTGCCCCGCGGCCGGTCCGTTACCGCATCCGATATGATGGTATCATAGAAACGGCCGTGGCCCGTATTATCGATCTGCTGCCCACGGCGTGGGATGGCAAACGTGCGTTGGCTCTGGCCCTACTTTCTGGCGACGAAACGGCATTTGGGCAGCGCCCTGTTGACGCTATTACCAAAGCCCAGATTGAGGACATTGTGGCTGAAACAGCCAGGCGCTACGAAGAACCCTTGGGGTATGTTATTACGCGCCAACGGCTGCGCTGTGCTGACTGTCTGCTGACTGAGGTGTGGCACCCCCCTGTTGAACGCCACGTCAGCGCCGCCGAAAGATTGGGGCGGCTTATGGTTCACCCATTGTGGGGTTGGCCTTTTTTAGTGCTGGTACTGTTGGGTTTGTATTACTTTGTGGGCTACCTGGGCGCCGGCATCATGGTAGATTGGCTGGAAAGCGTCGTTTTTGGCGCCTGGATCAACCCTCTGGCGACGCGGATGGTGGACGTCATTCCTATCCCGTTGGTGCAGGACTTTCTGGTAGGCGACTATGGCTTGGTAACCATGGGGCTGTCTTACGCCCTGGCCATTGTCTTGCCCATCGTCTTTACCTTCTTCCTGGCCTTTAGCCTGTTGGAAGATTCTGGTTACTTGCCGCGCCTGGCCGTTATGGCCAACCGCCCCTTTAAAGCTATGGGGTTAAATGGCAAAGCGGTGCTGCCTATGGTGTTGGGGTTGGGTTGTGATACGATGGCCACCCTGACCACCCGCATTCTGGAAACGCGCAAGGAACGGGTGCAGGTGACGCTGCTGCTGGCGTTGGGCGTCCCTTGTTCGGCGCAACTGGGCGTATTGATGGGCATGGCTGCTATCCTGACCGGACAGGCGATGTTAGCCTGGTTGGCGGTGGTACTGCTGACGCTCTTTGGTGTTGGCTGGCTGGCAGCGCGGCTGCTGCCGGGTAAAGCTTCTGATTTTATTCTGGAACTGCCACCAGTGCGTCAGCCACAATTGAGCGGCATTTTGGCCAAAACGCTGGCCCGTGTGGAATGGTATCTAAAAGAAGTGCTGCCTCTGTTTATTTTAGGGACGATCATTCTTTTTGTGCTAGATGCTGTCGGCCTGTTAGCTTTACTGGAGCGATGGATGGCCCCGCTGGTGCAAGGGGTTTTGGGACTGCCCACGGAAACGGCAGGCGTATTCCTGATCGGCTTCCTGCGGCGGGATTTTGGGGCCGCCGGCCTTTTTATGTTGGCGCGTGAGGGGGCGTTAACCCCCAACCAGCTTGTGGTTAGCCTGGTGGTCATTACCCTGTTTATCCCCTGTATTGCTAACTTGTTAATGATTGTACGCGAACATGGCCGGGCCACGGCCGTGAAAGTGGCCCTGTTTGTTTTTCCCTTTGCCTTTGCGGTAGGGGGCTTGCTGAATTTAATTTTGCAACTATTAGGCATTAACTTCTAGGAATGACAACTGATGATGACATGTGCGTTATGCGGTTATGAATTTAAAAAGAGCGGTCTGGTTTGTCATAGCAGCTGCCCTTTAGCCACACACTGTGCCGTGATTTGCTGCCCTAACTGTGGTTACCAGGTGGTTGATGAGAGCCGGGCAAAGTCGGTGTACCTGCTGCGCCAGGCGCAGGCACTTTGGAAACAATGGCGCGTGGAGGAAACAACGACATGATCAAAAACAGTGATGTTATGGCTTTGCCGGCTTTGTGTGTGGGAGATGTGGCCCGGGTGGTAAAAATCAGGAGTGGGGACAACGGCCGTTTACTCAAGCTCTCCTCGCTAGGGCTGGTGCCGGGCAGCCTCATCCGCCTGCAACAGCGCTGGCCGGCTTACGTGATTTGGGTGGGGGAAACCCAGCTATCGTTGGAAGAGGCAGTAGCACAGGACATCCTGTTGCAGAAGATGTAGACCATAGAAGGGCCCTTACCTGCGCTTTGCATGATACCTACCCCAAAAGAGACGGCCGTTGGTATAATCAGCCACGTGATTGACCACGGCCGTGGTTTTACTGCATTTAGCCTGAATCTCAGATATGTTGGGTTAATTATGTTAACTTGATACTGATTAGGAGAAAGTGATGATAGTCAAACAACAAGTTGTTGAGGCGATGAACGCCCAGATTCAAAGCGAATTTTCAGCATCCCAGCAGTATATTGCGATTGCTGTCTATTTTGATCATAAAAGCTTGCCAGACCTGGCAACCTTCTTTTACCGCCAGGCAGAAGAAGAGCGAATGCACGCTATGAAGTTTGTCCGTTTTTTACTGGAAACCGGCGCCAAACCCATTATTCCCAGCACGCCAACGTTAAAAAACGAGTTTGACAGCGCCGCCGAAGCCGTGGAATTTGCGCTCAATCAGGAGTTGAAGGTCACAGACCAGATCAACCATCTGGTGACAGTATCGGAAGAAGCAAAGGATTATGCCAGCCATCAATTTTTGCAATGGTTTGTCACCGAACAGGTAGAAGAGGTAGATACCATGTCTACCTTATTGGACACGATCAACCATTCCGGCGGTATGCTGTTGTTAGTAGAGGATTATGTGCGGCGCAACCTGGCAAACCCACATGGCAGCGGGGAAGGTGAGGCACCCTAAACGGTAAAAGGTGATGGGTTAGTTTACCGATCACCTTTTATATCACAATAGTTTACTGATCAATGCCCTCTTTTGTCTCCGCTACTAATTGATCTACAACTGCTTTTAAGGCAGCCTCATTGTTCTCATCACCACCATGTTTCAGATAACAGGCGATCTGCCGATCAGCACTGGAACCCTCTTTGAGGATGGTACGAATATATTCCACTTCCTTGCGGCTCCCCAGGTCATCTACTACATCATCTAACAGCTCCAGCAGCTCTTCCATCAGGAAGTGAAACGGCACTGACTCTTGCTTGCCAAAGTCAATGAGATCGCCGTGAATGCCATAACGCACGGCCCGCCATTTATTTTCCGTAATGTGCATATGGCGGTACTGTCGCCAGGACATATTTTGCTGGCGCAGCTTCAGTAATTTGGCACAAATTGCCTGGAATAAGGCGGCAATACAGACGGCTTCCTCAATTTTAGTGCAGATGTCGGTGATGCGGAACTCGAGGGTGTCAAAAATAGGGTGAGGGCGGATATCCCACCAGATTTTGGCGCGTTTGTCTTGCTTGCCGAAGGCGCCCACCATTTCTAAGGTACGTTCATAGCTTTTAAATTCGCTCCAGGAATTAAAGCTGTGAGGAATGCCTGTGCGGGGCAGGGCTTCAAAGATGACACTGCGGTAAGATTTCAGGCCAGTATTACGGCCGTGCCAGAACGGTGAGCTGGTGGAAATTGCCAACAAATGGGGGATGAAGTAGCGGGCCTGGTTCATGATCTCAATCATCAGGTTTTTGGCTTCCAGGTCGCTGCCAAAGCCCACGTGAACGTGCATCCCAAAGATGAGCAGTTGGCGCGCCACCCCCTGCATATCATCCATCAATTCCCGGTAGCGGACTCCTTCGGTGATCGACTGCTCCTCCCATTTGGCAAAAGGATGGGTAGAAGCGGCTGCAATGGCCAGGCCGTTTTCGTCGGCCATATGGCAGACAGCCCGACGCAGGCGTACCAATTCCTGCCGTACTTCTTTGACATTACGACACACGTGGCTGCCCACCTCTACTTGAGATTGCATCAATTCCGGCTTCAGGTCCAGTTTGTACGGCCGTTCCTGATCCTGAGACAACAATTCGGAAATGTATGAATGTAAATTGCGCGTTTGGGGATCAATTATCTGGTATTCTTCCTCAACACCAAGGGTTAAAGAGGGCGTAGGCACAGCCATGTTATTCTCCTTATAGAACCATTTAACAGGATGACGATTGTTGAGGGGATTATAGAGGGGCAGGTTGCCAGTGGGCAAGTGGAAAGTAGCTGGCCATAAATGAATGCCAGCTACTTATGACCAATTTCGCAAAAATTCGATGAGAAGGCGAACGCCGTAGCCAGTGCCGCCGCGGGGGATGTAGGCACTGCCCTTTTCTGTCAGCGCCATGCTGGCAATGTCCAGATGAGCCCAGGGGTAGTTGGTAAATTCTTTTAAGAACATGGCTGACGTGCCCACGCCGCCAAAACGGCCGCCGCTGTTCATCATGTCAGCCACCGTGGAGTCAATAGATCTACGATAATCGTCAAACAATGGCAAAGGCCAGACACGTTCATGTGTCGCCGTACCGGCAGCTACCAGTTTGTCACGTAAGGTATCATCGGTGCTAAACAGGCCGGCCGCCACCCCCAGCCCCAAGGCTACCACACATGATCCGGTTAATGTGGCCATATCAATGACGGCGTTGGGTTTGTAACGGCCGGCGTAAACCAACCCATCGGCCAGTACCATGCGTCCTTCAGCGTCTGTACTGATAATCTCGATAGTCTTGCCGTTGCTGGCGGTGATCACGTCTGCCGGGCGGTAGGCGTTGGCATCTGGCATGTTTTCTGTACAGGGTGCAATGCCAATGACGCGCAAAGGCAGGTTAAGGGCGCCCACCACCTTCATGGTGCCCAAGACAGCGGCCGCGCCGCCCATATCTGATTTCATATCACCCATACGCTCAGAGGGTTTGATGGAGATACCACCGGTGTCAAAGGTAATGCCCTTGCCTACCAGGACGATGGTATCCAGGTCTTCCCTGTCTGCGTTGTGTTCCAGCACGATGAATTTTGGTTTCTCCCCAGCGCCTTTGGCTACAGCCAGGAAGGCACCCATATGGTGTTCCCTGGCCCATTTACGGCCGCCCACGGTGATGTTCAGGCCGTGTGTGGCCGCAATGATGTGAGCGGTTTCGGCCATTTTGGTGGGGGTGGCCACATTGGGGGGCAGGTTTACCAGGGTCCGGGCCAGGGTGACACCCTCACAAATGGCCACGGCCGTGGCCTTCCCCTGCTCAATGGCGTCCACTTTCTGGCTATCAAATTCTACAATGGTTAATGATGGCACATCGTAAGGGGCTTCTTCGGTCTGCTTAGGGGCGTCATACCGGTACGTTGCCAGCAGCGAGCCTTCCACAGTGGCCTGTGCCGCGGCCCTTGCCTCTAGCCCGGCCACACCGGCACCATGCACAATCGTAGCGACGCTTTCAGCTTTCAGCTCACGGGCACGTTTAATGCCAGCCGCTGCCGCCCGGCGTACCCCTTCCAGGTTAAAACCGTCTCGTTTGCCCAGCCCCACCACCAGCACTCGTTTGGCTGGAATCGCGCCTCGAGGATACAGCACGCCTACTTCATCTGCCTTGCCGGTCAGGTCGCCGCTGGCGATCAATTCACTGATGGCCCCATGTAAGGCATTATCCACCGCCCCTGTAGCCCCGGCCGGTGTGGTTACATCATCAAAAAGATTCACGATGATAGTATCGGCCGTACTTTCTTGAATGCTGCCCTGTAATACACTTACGTTCATGGGTTTCTCCTGGTACCCCTCATTGGTAATTTGCCCGGTCTGCCTCTAGAAAGCAGTTATCCGTTGGGGAATGTCTGATTTTTGTCAAAAAGTTTGCCGATCATATGGTTAATTGTACCCCCAAAACTGTGAATGATGCTAGACACTGGTCTAATCTTTGGTATGCTTCGTGCCCATATTCAGTGGGTCAATACTGACCTACTGAATACTGACCTACTGAATACTGACCTACTGAATACTACGCTGTGGAGGCTTCTATGAAATTACTCATTATAGGCGGTACCCGCTTTTTAGGGCGGGCCATTGTCGATGCAGCCCTGGCTGGCGGGCATAAAGTGACCCTGTTTAATCGGGGGCAGAGCAACCCTGGTTTGTATGCCGATCTGGAGACGTTAACCGGTGATCGGGATGGAGGACTGGCGGTGCTTAAGGGGCGTACCTGGGATGCGGTGATTGATACCTGTGGTTACGTGCCGCGGCTGGTGCATGATGCGGCTGCACTGTTGGCGGATGCCGTGGCCTTGTATACCTTCATCTCCACCATTTCGGTGTATGCAGACCCTGCGGTGCCGGGCATTGATGAGCACTCCCCCCTGGCAACCATCGCCGATGAGTCCGTGGAGGAGATCAACGGTGAGACATATGGGCCGCTGAAGGTTTTGTGCGAGCAGGCGGCCACAAAAGCGATGCACGGCCGTGTCCTGCATGTGCGCGCTGGCCTTATTGTCGGCCCCTATGATCTGAGTGATCGCTTCAGTTACTGGCCTTACCGGGTGGCCCAGGGTGGTGAAGTGTTGGCCCCTGGTGATCCCAATTCACCTGTGCAATTCATTGACGTACGTGACATTGCCACCTGGACGGTGCAGGCGACCGAGAAGCAGCTGACCGGCCCTTATAACGTTACCGGCACCAATGTCCCGGTGACCATGGGGCAGGTATTGCAAACGTGCCAGGCCGTCAGCGGCAGCGAGGCTACCTTTACCTGGGTCAGTGATGACTTTTTGGTGGCCAATGACGCTGGCGCTTACACGGAAATACCTCTGTGGGTGCCGGCTGAAATGGCTGGGTACGGCACGGTTAACTGCCAGAAGGCGATGGCGGCGGGGTTGGTAACACGGCCGTTGGCCGACACTATCCGTGATACTCTGAACTGGCTCAACGGCCGTCCTGCCGATGTCCAATGGCGCAACGGTTTGAAACCAGAACGCGAAGCAGAACTGCTGCGGTTATGGCATAACGCGTAAACAAGCCATGACGGCTGTCAGAAAGCCCTTTATGCTTGCAAACTGACCCACTGAGAGTATGATCCCACCCCATACATTTACCGATGACTATTACGGACGGATTGGTTACTGTTTACTGACCACTATTTACTGACCACTGAACCGGAGGTTCTATGTCTCGCATTGCCCTTGTTGCCATTGGCGGCAACTCACTCATTACCGATAATAAACACCCTGATGTGCCCCACCAATGGGACGCCGTGCGCGAAACATGCCGTCATCTGGCGGATATGGTGGCGGCCGGCTGGCGGCTGGTCATCACCCATGGCAACGGCCCCCAGGTAGGGTATATCTTGCGCCGCAATGAGCTGGCGGCCCATGAGGTCCATACCACCCCCCTTGACCTCATTGTGGCCGATACCCAAGGAGCCATTGGCTATATGGTGCAGCAGGCGCTGCGCAATGAGCTGTACAGCCGGGGGATGCGCCGCCCGGTGGTTTCTGTGGTGACACAGGTGTTGGTAGATCAGGATGATCCCGCCTTTCAAAACCCCACCAAGCCCATCGGCAGCTTTATGACCGAGGCGGAAGCGCGCCGGTTTGAAGCTGAAGGCTGGCAGGTGGTGGAAGACGCCGGCCGGGGGTGGCGGCGTGTGGTGGCCTCACCGCAGCCACAGCGCATCATTGAAGAAGACGCCATCAGCCGCCTGCTGCAAGCTGGCTCTATTGTCATTGCTGTGGGCGGCGGGGGCATCCCGGTGGTGCATAACCCACATGGCGAACTGCGTGATCTCAGCGGCGTTTTTGCCGTCATTGACAAAGACCGGGCCAGCGCCATTCTGGCGCGGCAGTTACAGGTAGACTTGTTCCTCATCTCCACTGGTGTAGAACAGGTTTCCATCCACTTTAACACACCGCAGCAGCAAAATCTGGCCCGGGTGACGCCGGCCGAACTGCGCCAATATATGGACGAAGGTCACTTTCCAGCCGGCAGCATGAAACCTAAAATTGAAGCGGTATTGTCTTATCTGGATGGCGGCGGTAAGGCAGCCCTCATTACCAACCCGCAAAATATTGCCCATGCTCTGAACGGGGAGACGGGCACCTGGATTGAACCAGGTTAGACGAGCTATGCAATTTTCAGCAGAGAACCTGTTTAATCTCTTTGCCCTGCTTTATGTCTTTCGTGGCATCCAGCTCATGGTTCAGATTCGCAAGGAATGGCCATTACTGTGCACAGAACCACTGACCCGCGCAAAGAAATTACTGGCAGATCAAGCTGCCTATTTCATAGCGGTTCCTTTTTCTGTGGCCCTCCATGAATTTGGCCATGTATTGGCAACTTGGGGGTTTGGTGGGCAAATTGGGCGTTGGCATTATGCAGCTTATTGGGGGTATGTAGAACCTTTAGGGAATTTTACACCGCCACAAGATTGGTTTATTGCTACGGTTGGAACTTTAGGAAATATTGTATATGGCATACTTTTATGGCTTGTCTTGCGACGTCATTCATCTAGCAGCTTTCGTTACTTTGCTTTGCGGGCGTTCCGTTTTCAACTTCATTTTGCCCTTGTTTACTACCCCGTTTTTACCATTTTTGTGCCCAACATCAGCGACTGGCGTTTCATTTACAATTTTAATGCTACCCCGGTACTGAGCGGCTTAACGGCCGTAGCCCACGCCATCTCCCTTTACTTTTTCTATCTGGCTGACCGGCGGGGCTGGTTTGAAATGGTGGGGTTTGAAACCGCGGCCGAACAAGAACGGTTCACTGAATTAAAGGAACAATGGGCCCTTAACCCTCATGACCGCCAGGTGGTCATGCGCTATATAGACGGCTTATGGCGCGGCGGCGCGGCGCGTCAGGCCCAAACACAGCTGGCTCTCTACCTGCAGCAGTACCCCGATGACGCCGGCGGGTATGCGCTGCTGGCTGGTTTTCAAGCTGGTAACAACAGTCACGTGCCGGCCCAAAGCAAGGCTTACGCTCAAAAAGCATTGGACCTGGGCGTAACCGACCCTCACCGTAAAGCGCTGGCTTACCGCATCCTGGGAGAATATGCGTTAGAGCGTCACCATTACACAGAAGCGAGCGGCCACCTGAGCCAGGCCATTGCCACACTCACTAGCACGCTGCACAAAGGGCAGCCTCAGCCCGGTGAACAGCGCTCCCTGGCGGAACTATATTCTCGGCGCAGCCTGGTCTACCGCCGCCAGAATAACTTTGACCTGGCTTACCAGGATGGTGAGCAGGCATTACAGTTGGCGCAAACCATGGGGGACAACGGCCGTGCCCAACATTATGCCCAGGAATTAGCCATCATCCAACAACACGCGGGACGGCCGTTGGGCACTTCCCACAATGCCCCCCCAGGCCAAGATGTGGTATGATCCGGTCTGTTCATGGTCGATCATGGGCAGCATCACTGCGGCCAAAGACAAGGCACATGCCGTTGATTACCTATGACCGATAGCTGTAAAAGGAGGTGGTTGGTATTGGCAAGAAAACCCCACAGAATTTTGTTCTAAAACGCTGTTTTCCCAAACATCAGAAAGAGGAGAATAATGAGATGAAACAAACCCCCTTTTGGAAAATATGGTTAATATTGGCTGCCCTTTTGTTGGTGTTGGCCGCCTGCGGCAGCAGTGGCAGTGACACCGAGAGCAGCGCTGCCGACAGTAGTGACACCACCACCGATGGTGCTGAAGATAGTGGCACGACAGATAGTAGTGCTGAAGACAGCAGCAGCGAAACCACGGCAGATTGTCGCAAAGAATCCAGCACCGAAGCCCAAGGCAATTATCAGATTCCGGCCATCATTGAAGGTTGTCATAACGTGGCCTTTGTCTACGTTGGCCCCCATGACGACGGTGGTTGGACACAAGCCCACGATGTGGGCCGCCAATATGTAGAAGATAACGTCGATGGCGTTCATACCGCCTATGTAGAAATTGTGGCTGAAGGCGCAGATGCCGAACAGGTGATCCGTTCCCTGGCCCGTAAAGGGTTTGATACGATTTTCACCACCTCATTTGGCTATATGGATGCTTCCGAAATTGTGGCTGAAGAGTTCCCGGATGTAGACATCATCCACATCAGCGGCTTCAAATCCAACGAAGCCAACTTTGGCAACCTCTTTGGCGCCATGGAAAATATGAAATATTTGGCCGGGATGCTGGCTGGCTCGCGGGCCAAGATGGATGGCAACCCCCGTCTCGGCTACATTGCTACCTTCCCCATTCCGGAAGAGCTGCGTTTAGGTAATGCCTTTGCCTTGGGTGCGCAGAAAACCTGCCCTGAATGCACCATGGATGTGCGCTGGATCTTTACCTGGCATGACCCCATTGTGGAAAAAGAAGCCGCCTCCTCCTTGTTTGACAGTGGGGTGCAGGTGGTGATGACCGGGGCAGATACACCCGCACCGGCGGATGCCGCCCCCGAAGGCAAGTGGGGTATTACCTATGACTATAAAGACAACTGCACCTCACCTCGCTGCCTGACCTGCATGTACTGGAATTGGGGACCGGTTTACGCCAACATTGTAGAACAATCAAAGGCTGGCACCTGGGTTGGCGGCTGGGAATACTTTGATGCGGACGCAGGCGCCTTGGGCCTGTTGGGTTTCATGGAAGGTGAAACCATGCAGCCTGGTGTGGCTGAATTGCCTGAAGAAGATTTACAGTTAGTGCGGGATACGTTGGCCAAGATGCTGGCCGGGGAATTTACCCGTTTTGATGTTTTTGCCGGACCCATTACTGATAACCAGGGCAACGTTATTCTGGCTGAAGGTGAGAAGTTGGAACAGCTAGACCTGGATGGCTTCGCCCAATTTGGCAGTGAGTGCAAAACCTGCATGTATTGGTGGAACGAGAATGTCACGGCAGAACTGCCGGACCTTGAATAACGGTAATCAGTAAGCCAGTAGTCAGTAGGTCAGTCATCAGTAGGTCAGTAATCAGTATTCAGTGATCAGTACTGACCTACTGCACACTGAATACTGAACACTGAATACTCCGTCTTAAAGAGGGAATGCTATGTCGGCCACGCCCCCTGCTGTTGAAATGCAAAACATCACCGTTCGGTTTCCTGGTGTATTAGCCAACGATCAGGTGAACCTGACATTGCGGCAGGGGGAAATTCATGCGCTGCTGGGCGAAAACGGGGCCGGGAAAAGCACATTGATGAACGTGTTGGCCGGCCTGTACAAACCGGCAGAAGGCCAGATTAAGATTTATGGTGAGCCTGTGAGTTTTGGGTCACCCAAAGATGCCATTAGGGGCGGCATTGGTATGGTCCACCAGCATTTTATGTTGGTTCCCACACAAACGGTCACAGAGAATATTCTTCTGGGGCTGGACAAGCCCCGGTTTCGCCTGAACCTGAAGCATTTTGACCAGGAAATAGCGGCGCTGCAAGCGCAATTTGGCCTACGCGTAGACCCCAAAGCCAAAATCTGGCAGCTTTCAGTGGGGGAGCAGCAGCGTGTAGAGATTCTAAAAATGTTGTACCGGGGTGCAAATATTTTGATCATGGATGAACCCACGGCCGTGCTGGCCCCTGCCGAAATTGAGGAGCTGATACACACCATGCGGGCCATGACCGCCCGGGGCAAATCTATCATTTTTATCAGCCACAAATTGCACGAAGTGACGGCCGTGGCTGACCGCATCACCGTTTTGCGTAAAGGCAAAGTCACTGCCGAGGGGCTAAGTGTTGCCGGCATGACCAGGGAAAAACTGGCCCAACTGATGGTAGGTCGGGGTGTCGTTTTTACTGTTCATAAAAAGCCGCAAGAACCTGGGGAAGTGGTGTTATCTCTGGATAACATTCATGCCGAAAATGACAAAGGGTTGCCCGCCTTACGCGGCGTTTCCTTGGCTGTTCACAGCCGTGAAATCCTGGGTATTGCCGGTGTAGCTGGTAATGGACAAAGTGAACTGGCTGAAGTGATTACTGGGTTACGGCCGTGCACCGGAACTATTCGTGTGCATGGCCAAGAAGTAAGTAACAAGCCGCCGATCAACGCCATTCGCAGTGGTGTGGCCCACATTCCGGAAGATCGCACGCGGGTGGGCAGCGCTCCTAATTTAACCATCACTGACAACACCATCATGAAAAACTACCGTGAAGCACCGATTGGGGATGGCTGGCGCATTAACTACCTGTTGGCCCATGATTATGCCGAGAAGCTTAAAGAGGCCTATGATATTTTGGCCCCCAGTGTAGACACCATAACGCGCAAACTATCAGGCGGTAATCTACAAAAAGTGATCCTGGCCCGTGAGATTTCTGCCCATCCCCGGCTGATGGTAGCTGTACAGCCGACACGTGGCCTGGATGTAGGAGCTATTGAAGCCATTCAAACGCTACTGTTAGCGCAGCGGGAAGCGGGCACGGCCGTGTTGCTTATCTCTGAAGAGCTGGAAGAGCTGTTTGCCCTGAGTGACCGCATTGCCGTTATCTCTGAGGGGCGCATTATGGGCATCATAGATGCCGACAAAGCAGACATCAATGAAATTGGCATGATGATGACTGGTGCCAGGTGACGGCCGTCGGCTGACGGCCGTCGGCCATTTACCGTAAGCAAGGCGCTGCCCGGCCATCTTTAGAGGGAATACTATGGCAACCACCAGTACCGAGAAACACAAAGTCACACTCCCCTACATGCTTTCTATTGAAAAACGGGTGGAGGATATTCCCCGATGGCTGCCGATGATCACCAGTATAGGCTCTGTTGTGAGCGCTTTTATCATTGCCGGGGTCATTCTCAAATTGATTGGCGGGCAGCCTTTTATCGTCTTACGTTTCTTTTTTAATGCCACCTTCGGCAGTTGGGCTGTTATCTCTGATACCCTGGTCAAAGCCACGCCGCTTATCCTGGTGGGCCTGGCCTGTACCGTTGCCTTTAAGATGAAATTGTGGAACATTGGTGCCGAAGGGCAATTTTACATGGGGGCCTTTTTTGCCAGCCTGGTCGTGTTGGTTCCCCTAGTTGGCGAAGACGCCTCGCGCTGGACGACCATTCCGCTGATGATGGTCATGGGCATGATTGGCGGTGCCCTTTGGGGAGTTATTCCCGGTGTGCTTAAAGCCCGTTTTGCCGTCAACGAGATCATTACCACCCTGATGCTTAACTACATTGCTATCTTGTGGAACAACTTTTGGATATTTAATGCCTGGAGTGATGCTGGATTCCAGATGACACCCACGTTTATCAAGGCTGCCTGGCTGCCCCGCCTGACTGATTACGCTCGTCAGTACGGCAGCCTATCTGGGATGACACTGCATCTGGGTATTCTTTTTGCGGTTGCGGCCGCTATCCTGGTGTGGTGGGTATTGGCGCGCAGTCGGTGGGGGTATGAAATTAAACTTACCGGCGACAATAAAGAGGCGGCCCGTTATGCAGGCATCAATATCACCCGAAACATTATTCTGGTGATGATGTTTTCCGGGGCGTTAGCCGGGCTGGGAGGGATGTCTGAAATTACCGGTGTTGTGCATCGTTTGCAAGAGCGCATCTCCCCCGGTTACGGCTTTACCGGCATCATCATCGCCTGGCTGGCCAAGCTTAACCCTATCGCTGTGATCCCCGTTTCCATCTTGTTTGGGGCGCTCATTGTAGCCGGGCGAGAGATTCAACCCACTGGCCTGGCCAATTTGCTGCAGGGGATTGTGTTGTTTATGGTTATCAGCAGTGACTTTTTGCTGCGTTACAAGATACGCCTGACGCCTAAAACGAGGAAAGTGGTATGAACCTGACGATCATCTTGCATGCTGGCCTGGCTACCGGCACGATTCTGCTGTTTGCAGCTGTGGGCGAAATTTTTGCTGAACGTTCGGGCATTTTGAACCTGGGGGTAGAGGGGATGATGCTGTTAGGGGCCATGGCCGGGTTCAGTACATCGCTGGCAACAAACAATGTTTGGCTGGGGTTGGTGGTAGCCATGATAGCTGGCGGTGTTTTGAGCCTGGCGCATGGTCTGGTCACCATCCATTTACAGGCAGATCAGGTTGTGAGCGGCCTGTCCTTGACCTTTTTAGGAACCGGGTTGGCGCTGGTTTTAGGTGAAGGTTTAACCGGACAAACGCCACCGCTCATCCCTTCATTTAATGTGCCCTTGTTGTCTGCTGTTCCCTTTATAGGCCCCATTTTTTTTGCCGACCACAGCGTATTGACTTATATGGGTTATGGGTTAGTGCCCCTGGCCTGGTATTACATTTACCGTACACGCCCTGGCTTGCATCTGCGGGCCATCGGTGAAAAACCGGAGGCGGCCGATACAATGGGGGTCAGTGTTTACCGGCTGCGTTATCTCTATGTATGGGCAGGTGGCTGCCTGGCCGGGCTGGCCGGGGCTACGATCAGCCTCTCTGTGTCGCCAGGCTGGTACAGCGCCCAAACCACATCCGGCCAGGGGTGGATTGCGATAGGTCTGGTCATCTTTGCGCAGTGGGACCCGGTGCGTGCGGCATTGGGGGCTTATTTATTTGGAGCATTACGCCGGGCGATTTTGGATTTACAAGGTCCCGCTGTTCTGTTGGGTTTTACAAACCCGCTCTTTATCAATTCCAATTATGGCTTTTTTCTGCAAATGACGCCGTACATTCTGACGATCATAGCGCTGGTGATTGGGTCCAGGGCGGCGGTTCGGAACCGATTGGGAGCACCGGCGGCGTTGGGCGTGCCTTATATTCGCGGGGAACGTGGCCTTTAATCTTATGTCTACAGTCTGGTTGATACGGCACGGCGAAAGTGTCTCGAACGCAGATCTACCCACGAAACATCCAGAGGTATCGGAATTGACCTCACGTGGGCATGAGGAAGCCGGGTGTATTGCCCGGGCATTCACAAAAGCGCCAGATCTGATTGTCGTTTCACCGTATGTGCGTGCCAGGGAAACGGCCGTGTTTACCCAAGATCGTTTTCCCCACATCCCTGTTGAAGTGTGGCCGGTGTATGAATTTACCTATCTGCACCCGGGACGGTATGATGGCACCACCGGCAGCCAGCGTGAACCTTTAGCCCAGGCGTATTGGGAACGTAATGATCCATTTGAAAAGGAAGCTGGCGAAGGCGAGTCCTTTGCTGAAATGTTGGCGCGCGTACAACAAACGGTGGCCAGATTACAAGTACATCCGGCACGCTTTATTGCTGTGTTCAGTCATGGCCTGTTTTTACGCGCTTTGCTCTGGTCGCTGTTGATAGGTAGTGTCCAAAGCACGCCGGAGGCGATGAGGCAGTATCTCCATTTTGTGCAGGCCGTATGGATGCCTAACGGGTCCATCGTGAGCGTGAAGTTTCGTCATGATGGGCCGGCCCTCTTCAGTGGCTTTGGGGTAATGCATCTGCGCTCCCTGACGAGCAGAGATTAGAAATTCCTGGCAAAAATCCCCTTTTGAACCCTGCTTGGCGTTCGTTGCGCTATAGTTAGAGAACAAAGTCCTATAAAAAGGGGCTTGAAATTTTACGCAAAAAACATTATTGTACTGGACATGTATTTTTGTTCAGGCGTAATACAAGAGGGGTATTAACATGATAATTCTGTTGGCAGCGACAATGTTTTCAGGGATGGTGATTTTGGCAGTGTACAAACATAGGCAGCAAGAACAGGCCAAAGCATTGGCGGTAGCCAAGGCACAACATCGCCGCCGCCAGTTTGAACGTCAACAGAGGCACTATTAGTCAATAAAAAGAGCATGACATGGCAGGGCCGGTAATCAGCTGATTACCGGCCTTTTTTATTTTATACAGATCGCCAAAAGCTTGGGTGCCGTTAGCTTTGGGGGGTATCCCCTCTTTTCTGCCCTAAGAACCATAACAGCAACAACACGGCCGTACCCATCAAGACCAGCGCTGCCAGTTGTTTTTCACGAACATAGGTGGTTGATGCTGGCAGTTCCGTGGCTTCGATCCATTTAAAGGTTTCCAACATGCCGGTTTGTAACGGCCGTGTCTTCCACCCCAGTTCGGCCCGTGCCTTGTCTGAGCGGGCCATATAGGTGGCCCCCAGCACGCGGGTTGACTCTTCACTGAAAGAGGGGGGTACGGGGGCTACACTGCTGGCGGCCCCAACAATGGGGGCCAACGGCCGTAACGCCGACCCTGGAATGCGTACCGACGGAGCCCGCCGCCCCAGCAAATGTGCCCAAAAATCCACCATCTCCCCTAGAGGAATGGCTGGACCGGCTAGAATATAGCTCTCGCCAACACGCCCCTTCTCCGCGGCCAGCACAATGCCTTCGGCGGCATCTTCGACGTAGGTATAGGTTAGTGTCGTTTCCGGACCGGGCAGGGCAGGTATACCCCGGTAGAACATGCGCATCATTTGCCCGGCAAAACCTGTATCCCCTGGCCCGTATACAAAACCGGGCATCACAATAATAATGGGGGCACCTTCTTCAATCATGGGCACGGCTACCTTATAATGTGCCAGCCATTTGGTGCGATCATACTCTGTCAGAAAAGGGCCGCCCTTAAAGTAGGTTTCGTCTACCAATTCACCTTTGGTATCGCCAAAAACTGTCACTGTGCTGACATATACGATCTTGGGTATGGTTAATTCTTGGGCCAGACGCAGCACCCGGCGGGTGCCACCTACGTTGATCGCTTCTGCTTCCATCCAATCTGGGGAGCCGATCTGGTACCAGGCTGCCAGGTGAAAAACCACGTCACTGCCAGCCATCCCCTGACGCATAGAAGCCGTATCCGTAATGTCGCCAGGAACGGGTGTAGCGCCCAATCCACGCACCATGGCGGCGCTCCGTTCTGAGCGGGCCAGCGCATGAACCTCATACCCGCGCGCCACCAGATTGTGTAAGACGTGTTGACCAATAAAGCCGGAACCACCTGTGACAAATGCCTTCATACTCGTTTTCCTGTTGCGTATTGCGTCTTGGGTACTGCATCGTGGATACAATGCAAAATACAGCAGACGTAATACGAGAGAAACCTTACTCACCAATCATGACACTTTGCATTATACCTGACTTCGTGACCGTCTAAAAACAACTCCCCACTATTCAGGCGGCACAGCTGTTTTCAGCGCCTCTGCCGATGCCGGCGTGAGACCGGATTTGCCGGGGTATTTAAACACTCAGGCACAGCTAAACCTGTTTGCTGGCTGTCAAGCGTAGTGCTATAATGCTGCCCATGATGGGCGCGTAGCTCAGTTGGTTAGAGCGCACGGTTCACATCCGTGAGGTCACAGGTTCAAGTCCTGTCGCGCCCACCACGAACATTAACTTTATAGAGGTGAATTGTTAAAGAGCACCCTCCTGCAGCCGGAGTGTTTTCCTGAACACCCCGGCTACACATAGGAGGGAAAAGAGTGTCATCGGCCAGGCCCCATAACAGGTACGGCCGTGATGACCAGAATTACCCCCGCCCACGGCAACGATGAGGTAAACGGTATGCAAAAACCTTGCGGGTCATGTTGTTGCTGAAGAAGGGGAACCGCAGGCGGGGAAAAACATACGGCGCTGCTGCTGAGTGCCCTTCAGCAGCCGGGTCAGGAGGGAGTTACCCGCGCCGGATGTGGCAAAAATAAATTGATAAGGTTCACGGCCGTGAACGGCCGTTTAACTGGTATGCCTCACTCACAGCTTGACCGGCGGGATGGTGAGGTAAAGAATAGGCTTTCTTGTGGGCTAATCCCTGCGAGGAAGTCTTTTTTTATTCCAACTTCCTACGCAGGGACAGTTTGAAAGCCGAGGCGGTCAAGCTCTTGCATGAGCTTTTCCGCTTCTTCTCTCCGTGCTATCTCTACATCTGAAGCAGGAACAAGAACGGTGTTTTTGTCGCCTACTGTGATGCTGTTTGGAAAACGGCCGTCATTGTTCCAGTTATGGATTGTCTGACGACTAACGTTAAACAGCTTCGACAGTTCAGCAACTGTGTACAGCTTTTCTTGCATCTCTGCCTCCAATTGAACAACATACTTAACCATAGCTTCCTATCTTAATCGTCAACTTGTCGTTTGTCAACCTAATTAACAAAACTGATCACATGTGTTTTGTAAAGTAACTTGACAAACGTCAAGTAGATGTGTTATAATTCTCTTGTAGTTGAGACAAAAAAAGACCACCGCCCAAGCCCTGGAAAGCGAGACGGTGGCCAAAAATCTAGGAGATTTTAATGACAACTTTAACCCAAACCCAACCCGAAATCAATACCTACCCTGACTGGTACGTCGCCAGCATTGCCCGCGAAGCCCTGGCCGCCGCTGAACAGTATTTCATTCAGCACCCCGGCCTGGCCTGGGAAACGGTAGCCCACATTTACCTGACTGTTTTCGGTCAGAAAGAAGGGGTTGACCTGAGCCAGACCCGCATCCCGGCCACACCAGAGATTGATAGCTGGCTGGCCAGCCTGGAACCGGGTGACGTAGACGACAGACTGGCGGCCATGAGCCAACAGTACAGCGGGATTCCCGCATTTTAAGAGGGTGGGGGCACAAGCCCCCACCCCTTCCCCGGAGGACAACCCCATGTTAGACACCTTAACCCTTCAAATCACCTATGACCGCAGCGCCCGGATGTACACCTGGACGCACCCGGAGACGGGCGAACTATTCACCTGGCCACCAAAGGCCAAAGGGGAAGCGTTTCAGTTTGTCCTTTCCTTGCTTGACCCTGACCTGTACGAAGCGGCCAGCCGCTGGATAGAGGCGGAACCGGGCCTTGAGCGCGTCATCTGGCGCGGGGCGGAACTGGTGGCCCGCAATGGCGTAGAAACGCTCACCGGCGCGGGCATGGTGGCCGCCAAAGTCCAAAGCAGCGACGAATACGGCCGTTACGCCATCACCTTTGACAACGGCTATCTGGTTTGCGAGTGCCCCCACTGGCAAGAGATGGGCGCACCCTATGACAGCAACGGGATGCGGGTGTGCAAACACCTGGCCGCCTTCACCCTGTACCAGCGCGTCCGTGAAGAGCGTTTTTAACTCGTTTAGAAACGCCCTGGTCATTTGACCAGGGCATACCCTTTTACGGAGGAACTTCACATGAGCAAGAAAGATTTAGCCAAGAAAAAGGAAACGGCCGTCACCTTTCGCCCGGTCAATGACGTGCCCGACAAAGCGCCTGCGCCCGTCATTGACCTGGACAACCCCAACCTGTCCTTTGACGATGTGCTGCCCTCTAACTATTTCTCAATGGAACGTTTGCAAGAGTGGCTGGAAGAACGAGAGGCCGAGAGCCGCATCTTGAACGTTACCGGCGCGTCCGTTGAATTCGTTTATGACCCGGAAAAGGGGATCGAAACCGGCGAGTGGAAACCGTGCCTGTCCTTTGAGGAAACCGACACGATGCTGGTGATTAACGTCACTCGCGGCCAGCAGTTGAAGAAGATGACCGGCTCGCCCTTTATGCGCGATTGGGCGCGAGTGGGGCAGGTGGCCCTCAAGCCGGGCATTGGCAATGGCAAGGCGCAGATCGTCTTTGCACCTATTCCCGGCGGCAACGGCCGTAAGCCGCTCACGGACGAAGAGGACGCCAAACTGAACGAGGAGTTGTTTGATTAGAGGAAACGGCCGTGTCAAACACGGCCGTTTCCTCTGTTAAGGTGAGGCCATGAACGATATGGAATTATTACGCATCGGCAACCAGGCCGGGCAGCATGAGATGAAGCAGCAGATTATCAACTTGCTGGCGGAACTGGTGCAGCTGTCAGAAGATGACACCGAGACGGCAATCATCCGTGAGGTGATGCTGCACATCAGCGAGAATGCCCTACCCACGCCGGGCTTTGAGAGGGTTCAGCAGAAAGTCCAGCAGGTGATCGCGGCGGCGGAACTGGACGCGGCGGCCGCCAACACACGCAGAGGTAAACCCATGACAGAAACCACCCCCACGCCCCTTTTCCCTCTGGGCCGCATTGTGGCCACGCCCGGCGCGCTGGCTCTGGGCCTTGATTTTTCCCGCTACCTGGGGATGCACCAGCGCGGCTATTGGGGCGACGTTGACCAGGAGGATTGGCAGGAAAACGACCTGAGCGTCAAAGAAGGCTTTCGTATCCTGTCGGCCTACGAGACGCCCGGCGGCAAGATTTGGATTCTGACCGAAGCCGACCGCTCGGCCACAACGGTGCTGCTGCCGGATGAGTATTAAAGCAACGGCCGTTACCCGAACTTTGGCGAGTGAGGTAACGGCCGTCTGAACACAGGAGCAACCCATGTCTGAGAGGACTATAACACAGACCCCGGCCCGTATCGAAATCAACATTGTGCGCGACCAGGGCTTTTACTTCTACAACCGGCGGGAGGACGGCCGTACCGTCATCAACGCCCAGCGAATCAGCTGTGACCGCGCCCAGGAAATCATGGCCGAAAACGCCAACGCCTGCACCTGCCAGACCGGTACAGTACGCTTTGATGACGGCCCGCATCAGTTCAGTTGGACGGCCGAAATCTGGGCGTGATCGGAAGCAAAGAGCCTGGCTGATCTAGCCAGGCTCCTGAAATACGGACGTGCCAGTGTCCGTAAACATTCATGTATTTCCCTTCCCCATCTTGACAAAATTTTCATAAAATCCGATACTAACAACGCCATCACCAAAAGTGACGGCCGTGCCCAATCATAAATCTGTACCGCACCAACGGGAGGTGTCGCATGAAGCAGCGAATGTTATTGCTCATATTCGCCGGGATTTTATTCCTGGGTGCTTGCGGTGGGACTGATTTGCCGGAAACGCCTACACCTGTCGACACGGCCATTCCTATCAACACGCTCAAGCCTACACCAACACCAACAGAAACGCCCACCAACACGGCAACTGCAAAGGCCACGCTGACGCCGACCAATACAGCCACTAATACCCCCAGGCCCACCAATACTCCTCGCCCTACAAACACACCGCGCCCGACCAACACGGCTACACCAATTCCACCAA
>WYBM01000073.1 GCA_011525915.1 Ardenticatenaceae bacterium
CGGTGCTTGTTGATGTACTTGCCTGTCAGCCGGTAGCAGCGGCGATGCACAGCCAGTGCGTGATTCCAGATGATGCCAGACACGTCAATCTGCTGGTGCAGGTGCTTATCCCGCTTGCTGGTGTACAATCTGTACTTGTAGGTTCGTCTGACTTTCATGTGCCTTTCTGGTTTGCAACTAAACATGATGCTGTGGCCGGTTTGGTATTGGTTGTCAGGGTGAGGCAACTCAACCGAACACATGTGCTAATTATACAACAGGCATCTACCACATGCCAAGAATCCAGCTAAAGCTGACGCCCTATCGGGCGTAAGAGCAAGCCGCTTATAGCCCACCGCTGAAGCAGGTGGGCTTTACGGGCTTTGTTTGTAAAGCCTTGGGCCATGACGATCGTGCAAAGATCAAGGATAAAGACAGATGAAAATAAAGATGGCTTACCAGGCAGATGATCAATTAGGGGAAGGGCCGGTCTGGTCAGTGGCAGAGCAAGCGCTGTATTGGGTGGATATTACACGGCCGTGCCTGCAGCGATGGCAGCCTGAAACAGGGGCCTATATGGCCTGGACCATGCCTTCACAAATTGGCAGCTACGCCCTGCGGCAGCAAGGCGGTGCTGTTGTCGCTTTGCGTGATGGCCTCTACCTGTTTGATTTTGATGACGGCGCGCTGACGGCCGTATGCCGCCCGGAAGCCGGCCTGAATACCCGTTTTAATGATGGCAAATGTGACCGCCACGGCCGTTTTTGGGCGGGCACGACAGATCTGGCATTTAAGCAACCGCTGGGCGCTTTGTACCGGTTGGGCATAGATGGCCGCTGCCAGCCCATGCGCCAGGCCGTGACCTGCTCCAATGGCCTGGGCTGGTCGCCTGATAACCGCACCATGTACTATGCCGATTCGCCCACCTACACCATTTTTGCCTATGAGTTTGATCTGGACACCGGCGGCATCAGCCACGAACGCATTTTTGCCCGAGATGAGGCCGGCTTTCCCGATGGCCTGACCGTGGATGCCGCCGGTTATGTCTGGAGCGCCCGATGGGATGGCTGGAAGATTGTGCGTTATGCGCCTGACGGCCGTGTGGACCGTGAAATTCCCCTACCGGTGCAGCGGCCGACAAGCTGTATCTTTGGTGGGCCAGATCTGAATTGGCTCTACATCACGACAGCTTCCGCCGGCCTTACGGCGGCAGAACGGGCAGCCCAGCCGCTGGCCGGGCAGGTGTTGGTGATAGAGACGGAAACCGTAGGACTGCCTGAACCTACTTATGGTGGATAATTTTATCCTCTGGTTGCCAGGGGTTTCTTTGTGATGACGTTATGGGCTGCCGTTCTGGAGCGAGCAAAACGATTTTGCCACGCACGTGGCCATTTTCCAGCCATTCATTGGCCTTTGCTGCTTCTAAAAGGGGCAGTTTATGGGCGATGATCGGGCTGATTTGACCCTGGGCCAGCCAGTCAAATTCTACAACTTGCAGTACGTCTGGGGCGCCTCGTTGGCTGATGCTAACACTTTTATAGTTCATGGTTTGGTCTCTGTGTTATGAATGAACGAGTATAATCTTGCCCTGGGAGGTGCCTGTTTCTAGCAAGTGATGGGCTTCGGCCACGTTATTCAGGGGGAGGGCAGCGCCGATGATGGGGGCAATACGGCCGTCTGCCAGCATGGCAAACAGTGTCGCCAGGCTTTCCCGATACCAGCTGTTGTCTCGTTTCACCAAAGAAGGTGTATCGCCGTAAAAGATAGCCTTTTTACCGTCAGGCTTCAGGGCGTACCAGGCCAGCCGGGCGACGGTACGTGCTGCACCCAACTTGCCGCTGTTGCGGGTGCTGAACATGCCGTAATTCACCAGTCGGCCACCACGCCGCAGCAGGGTGTATGACCTGGCCATTGTCTCGCCGCCCACCGGGTCACAGATGATGTCCAGGCCGTCGCCGGTTAACTGCCAAACACGAGCCACAACATCCTCGTGCTGGTAATCAATGGGCGTGGCCCCCAGGCTGGCAACACGTTCAAGTTTGCTTTTGGAAGCCGTGCCGTAGAGTTCTAAGCCCATCATTTGCCCCAATTGCAGCACGGCCGTGCCCACGCCCCCGGCGGCACTGTGTACTAGCAGCCGTTCCCCTGGTTGGGCCTTTGCCTTGTTGTGCAGCAGGCGGTAGGCTGTCAGGTAATTCAGGACCACGGCCGTGGCCGCCACCGGGTCTACGCCTGCGGGCAGAGACACCAGATATTCAGTAGGGACACAGACATAGGCCGCATTGGCGCCGAATTTGGGCAGCAAGGCGCCTACCAGCTGTCCTGTAGGCAGTGTCACCCCATCCCCAACCTTGTCCACCATACCCACCAGATCATAGCCGGGGGTAAAGGGCAGCCGGGGCATGAAGGGGTATAACCCCCGCCGGCAGAGGACGTCTGCAAAGGCAACGCCAGAGGCCAATACCCGGACGCGCGCTTCCCCGGGTTGAGGGTCTGGCGGCGCTTCGGTGACAAACTGCAGCCTGTCTGGTTCGCCGATGCCGGTGAGGAGGGCACGCTGATGGGTGGCCGCGGCCGTGTGACTTACGGTTTGTGGGGTCAATGTATAGGTGTTCATGTTTAACTCCTTTTTTGGTAGCGTAAAATCTTGTTTTAGATGATGTTCATAATAGTTTCTGCGGTTTACCAAAAGCAGGCGCACAGGCAGCATGGGCTAAGCGGTGTTTAGAACTGTTGGGACACGGCCGTGCCCGCCGATAGGCAACCAGCAGCCAGCCTGCTGCCTTGTGAGCCCAAAGTTTTTCAGATTGCATCAATCAAGTGATGAATGACACGGCCGTCTGATGGCGATTGACAGACTTTAGCTTAAGCTTCCGTGATGCATAACTCTGCCCATATGGCCGCTACTTCTATATGGTATAGGGAACCTGACTCGGCCAGACCCGGTATAAAATGCCCGTACAATTCGCCCCACACCACCCCGTATAATCTGGCCCATATGGTCATGGTAAGGGCAACGCCTGCCGCCGGCACGTTTTCTGGCAGCTGCGGCAGGATGTCGTCATTGATGACGGTTTGCAGGGCCGGTGGCAGGGGCTGGTAGGCCGGAGGGATTCTAATTTTGCCGGCCTGCCAGGCCGCGGTCAGCACAAAGCCGATGGTTTGCAGCACCCGCCCGGCCGGTTCTACCGTTTGGTCACGCGGAGCCTGGTAACCGGGAATAGGGGTGCCATAGATGAGGGTGAAATCCTGGGGATGCTGCCTGGCCCACTCTCGAAAAGCAAAGGCAACAGCCTGGAAACGGCCGTTAAAGTCATCTGACACTACCCGAGAGTCTGCGGCAAGCATGGCGTCTGCTAATGCGTTGTAGGCTTCCACAATGAGCGTGGTTACCAGGGCATCGCGGTTATCGTAATAGCGGTATAGCGCCGGGGCTGTCATGCCCATCTCGCGGGCGATGGCCCGTAGGGAGAGGGCCGCGGCGCCTACTTCGGCCATTTGCCGCCGGGCGACCTCTTTTATTTCGGTTGTTGTATCTTCTCGTTGTTGTTCACGTCTGGTTTGTGTCATAATCTCTCTTTTGTTTACGGCGTTAACTTAGTTAACAGTGTAAATTGTTTTACTACTGCTGTCAACCCTCAACTTCTGAAGCCTTGCCCAGGGGTATGTGAAATGTCTAAGATAAGGTTGCTCGATTGCGCGGCTTGGAGATAATTGGCTCGAGACAACAACCAACAACAAAATGGGAGAAAATGGTGACGATGGATGAGAAGGGCAACGGCCGTAAAGTGAGCAAAAAAGAACAGCGGCGGCTGCAGTTAGAGCGTGAAGAGCGAATGCGCCGTCTGCGTGTTGTGGTTCCGGTGGTGGTATTGGTGCTGGCCGCGGTGGCCTTTGTAGCCTACCGGGCTTTACAACCAGAAATCGTAGGTGTGACTACTGTGGCTGCTGCCCCCGGCAACCAACATGACGATGAACTCCATATTGAGTTTGGCGGCCTGCCGCCGATGGGGGGAACTCATGCCTCTGCTGTGCAAACCTGTGGCATCTACACCGAGCCGGAGGTCTTTCCTGAGTTTGCCATCCACTCAATGGAGCATGGCGCGGTCTGGATAACGTACCATCCTGACCTGCCAGAGGAGCAAATTGCCGCCTTGCAGGATCAGGTACGGGGCCAGACCAAGCTGCTGCTCAGCCCATACCCGGAGCAGAGCAGCCCTATTGTGTTGACGGTGTGGGACCGCCAGTTGGCGGTTGAAGACGCTGCCGATGAACGCATTGCCGAATTTATCGCCCGGTATCGCAACCGCAGTGGCCCGGAAGCTAACCAACCCTGTAGCGGCATAGGCGTGCCCACAGGTTAAATGAGAGTGAGGTATGAATTCTAACAATCGGAAATGGATCATTATAGGTTTTATTGTCGGCGGGGTTTTGGGGCTGGGGTTTATTTTGTACTTAAATATCCGTCCACAACCTCCCATTCAAGGGGTCGTTCAATTCCCACGGCCGTCACGTGGACATGACAACAGTGTCACGTTTACAGTTGAGGCGTATCCTTTACCGCCAGCCGGCGGCATTCATTGGGATCGGTGGCAAAACTGCGGCATTTACGATGAGCCGGTGGAAACAGGCCACGCGGTACACTCGATGGAACATGGCGCTGTGTGGATCGCGTACCAGCCAGACCTGTCGGCAGACCAGGTGGCTAAATTGCAGGAACGGGTAGAAGGCCAGACCTATTTGCTGTTGTCGCCGTACCCGGGTTTACAAAGCCCCATTGCGCTGACGGCGTGGAGCCTGCAACTGACTGTAGATGACGCCGGTGATCGGCGTATTGACCAGTTTATCAAGCGTTACCGGTTAGGGACGCAAACGCCGGAGCCCGGTGCTGTCTGTGATCAGGGTGTAGGCAACCCCATAGACCGTCAGGTACCAACCGGCAATGAGGGGATGCCCTCACCGTAAAGACTCATTTACAATGAACTTGGTGTTTTGAAGTGATCACTGTTCAGTTGGCAGTAATCAGTTGGGTGTTCTTCTTTCTGGACTGATTACTGGACAGTGGTGACTGATTACCTGGCGCTTTGCCGTACGGACCACTAAATACAAGATGAGCCGTCTGACCTTATTACTCTTAGCCATAACAACCCTTTTCCTGACCCCGGCTGGTGTATTTGTCTGCGGCTCTGTTACGGCCGCGCTCGTTTTGCCGGGGGATGGACACGGGTTGACTGTAACCTGTGAGGGCATGGTTACGGCGCAAATGGCGGACACGGCCGTGTCCAGTTATTTGTCTACTCCTTTTCTGGCAGCGGCGATCACGGCCGTGATGCTGGCATTTTGTGTGAGGGCGCTGGCCCTTCTTAAACTATCCCCGTTCCCATCGCTCAAACGCAAACCCCTGACACCCCCGCCCAATGCTTAGTGACTATCTAAAAACAACTTTCCGTTTTGCCGAAGGTAAGGTCACTTCAAGCTCGTCCATCCATGCCATAACTTATTTATGGACGAGCCCTTAATCTCCATGCCGTAAGCAGAAACCATTTTCTACTAGAAAGTGGTCATCTGACCACGGCTTCTGAACAGTGAATAACTTAAAAAGTCTCATTACTTTTGGGAGGATCACGATGACAGGTAAGCAGAAAGTCAGGCAGGGGGTACGGCCGTACATAGGGTGGATCACGGCCGTGGGTGTTACGGTTGCCCTTTTACTGGCCGGTGCTCAGATGGTGCTGGCCCATGAGCGTGTGGCAGTGGGCCCTTATGTCATGATTGTGGGCTGGCAGATAGAGCCGCCCATCGTGGGTGAGCGCAATGCGCTGATCGTTGAAATCACCGAAGATGAAGTGCCCGTGACGGGGGTGGAAGCCACGCTGGATGTGGAACTGGTGTACGCCACGGAAACGTTTCGGGCGAATCTGAACCCCACCGGCGCACCTGGCCTGTATACAGTAGACATCTTTCCGACGGTGCGGGGGCAATATGGTGTCCATCTCTTTGGTTCCTTAGGCGAGACGGCCGTGGACGTTACCGTAGAGCCGGAAGAAGTGTTCCCCGGTTCACGTATCCAGTTCCCGGAACCCTTACCGGATTCGCGCGACCTACAAAAACAAGTGACCGCGTTAGAAACCGACCTGCGGTCAGCCCAGACAATAACATACGTGGCTTTAGGCCTGGCAGGGCTTGCTTTGCTTCTGGCCATAGCCACCTTCATCAAAAAATGATAGGAAGATCGAAAATGAAAACCAACACCTTGCTTTCTAAATGCATAATCTTATCTTTGTTTCTTTTGCTCATACTCTTTTCTGCCGCGTGCGGCCGCAGTGGTGATGAATCGGCCACAAATGGAGATGACACAACTGCCGAAACAGATCATGATGACGGCCAGGACATGGACGACCATGACGCAGAACATGAAGACGATCATGACGAATCAGAACCCCACCTGCGCATTCCCAATGAAAATGGCGCGGGCATTCATATTATCTCCCCGGCCGACGGTGATGTTTTTGCCCATGGTGACCAGATCATTGTGGAAGTAGAAACTGAGAATTTTGACCTCAGCCAGGAAGGGTATCATTGGCACGTCTATGTGGATGGCAAGTCCTGGGGAATGGTGATGGGTGGTAATACCGATCAGCCCTTAACTGGTGTAGAACCGGGTGAACATGAGATTGCCGTTTACCTTTCTATTCCCACACACGAGGAATATGAAGAAGGCGATACCATCCAGGTTACAGTAGAAGAGTAGCCTGTTGTTGGTGGCTGGTGACGGGCACGCCCTGTTTGTCACCAGCCATTGATGACGGTTACCCCCCTCAGCCATGTATCATAAACGCATTTTCTGGCTTATTCTTATGGCCGTTATCACCTTAACGGCCGTGCATCCTGTATTCGCCCATGCTGTACCGGACTTTTCTAACCCTGCGCCTAATGCTGTCTTGGGTGAGTCGCCGACCCAGATCCTTATTCAGTTTAATGAACCGGTTGTGCCCACCTTTGGCCGGATCACCCTGTTGACCCAGGCCGGAGAGGAGGTAACAGTGGGCCCGGTAACGGTGCTGGACGCCGAAAACCGCACCCTGGCCGTAGATGTACTGCCGCTGCCACAGGGAGCTTACCTGGTGAGCTGGCAGGTGCTTTCCGCGGTGGACGGCCATGTAACCAGCGGCACTTACTCCTTTGGTGTAGGCGTGGCGGCCATCACTATTTCCAACGAGGCGGCCTTGTCAGCACAGATTTCTGTCTGGAGTGCGCTGGCGCGCTGGTTGATACTCACGGCCGTTTCTCTGTTCATGGGCCTCTTTGCCTTTCGCCTTTTGGTCTGGAACCCTATCTGGCGGCGCGTGGAGGTTGAACCGGCTGAAGCCGCGCTGGATTACCAACTGGCCCGTACTGGTATTCGGATAGGGATGGTGGCCCTGGGCTTGTTGGCGGTGGCTTTGATCTTTATCTTTATAGACCAGAACCAAAAGTTTGACCTGCTCTCAGGCAGTAATCTGAATGTTTGGTTAGACACACGCTTTGGCATCATTTGGGTCTACCGGTTTTTGCTGGCAGCGTCTTTGCTGTTTTTGCTGCTGTTGTTTATGGATGTGAAGGAGGAGAACAACGGCCGTGGCGGTTTAGGCGGCTGGCAGTGGGTGGTTGGGCTGATCTTCAGCCTGGGTCTGGCCTTCTCAGCGGCTCTGGTCAGCCACAGCGCCGCCCTGGCTGTGGGCAGCAATCAGGCGATGTTGGTAGACTTTGCCCACGTGCTGGCGGCCACGTTGTGGGTGGGAGGCTTGTGTTTCCTGGCCCTGGCGCTCTGGCAGGCCCGTTCTTTACCCGCTGCGGACCGCACCTGGCTCTACCTGACCCTGACCTTGAATTTCTCCGGGCTGGCGGCCATTGCGGTGGGCATCTTGATCGTGAGCGGCGGTTTTCTGGCGTGGCAGCACGTAGGCACGTGGACCAGGCTGGTGGGTACTGCCTATGGCCTGATGCTGCTGGCCAAAGTAGGGGTGGCGCTGCTTGTGTTTTTCATGGCAGGCATTAACTTGTGGGTCATCAAGCCACGTCTGAACCGGGCCTATGAAGCCCCCGATGACCCCAAGTCAGGCACGGCCGTGCGCCGCTTCCGCGTGTTGGTGGTGGCGGAACTGGTGGTGGCCCTGGTCATTATTTTTATGACGGGCTTCCTCACCGACATGCAGCGGGCCCAAGATGCCCCACTGCTGGCCGACGCTCCAGGCGAGGCCACCCTCAGCCAACAGGTCGATAACCTGACAGTGGAGGTCATCATAACGCCGGCGTTGGTGGGCGCCAATGAATTTGAAATATTAATTACAGACGAAGACGGCCGTCCGGTGGCTGATGTCGAAGAAGCGGCCCTCACCTTTACCTTTCTGGGCCAGTCACTGGGCTCTGCCTTTGCCGATGCCGAGCCGATGGCCGACGGTCTGTTTCATCTGGAAGGAAGTTACATCAGCTTAATTGGCGACTGGCAGATGGAGGTGGCCATCCGGCGGCCAGATGCTTTTGATACCTTTGCCGCTTACCGGTTAGAAGCCGGCGTGGGGGGGAATATACGGCCGGCAGCCAGCGGCACGCGGCCGTTGGAAGATGCCGCCCAATTCATGATCCTGGCTGGCGGCGGCGGCACGGGGGCATTCCTGGTGTTGTTTGCCATTGGTTGGGGGGTGACGGCCGTTAAAGCGGCCAAGAATGAATGGCAGCTTGTGCCCCTTTTGGTCATTAGCCTCATCGCCTTCTGGCTGGGAACATCCCAACTTATCACTTTTTTTACACAAGACTATACCCCGGCCAAGTTTGCCAATAACCCATTCCTGCCAGACGTAGAATCTGTAGCTGCCGGGCAGGCATTGTTTGCTGAAAACTGTGCCCCCTGTCATGGGCTGGAAGGGCGCGGCGACGGCCCGGCGGCCGCCACAATCTACCCCCCGCCGGCTGATTTTAAGTCTGGCCACACTGCCACCCACCCTGATGGTGATCTCTACTACTGGATTTTAAATGGCATTCCAGACACACAAATGCCGGCCTTTGATGGTAAGATCAACAAAGACGACGCCTGGCATCTGGTGAATTATATACGTCGCCTGAGCGTTCAGGGGCGGACAGCCGGCGAGTAGCTGTGGGGCGTGGCTGCGCCGCTGCTCATTATCTTATTAAGTTCCATTTACATTCCTCTTACAGAAGGGGGGTATAGTCACACTATCATTTCTTCCTCCTTACTTTCAACACCAAAAGGCACTGTGATTGGGGAATCACAGTGCCTTTTGGTGTGCCATCCGCTGAAGGGTTACCGGCTTAAAGCTACTAACTGCGCCAGTTCGGTCACGGCCGTGTCATCCATCTGATTGGCCAGCCGTTCGGCGCGAATACGAACGTCATCCAGGCTGACGCCATCGGCCCAATAGCTGCCGCGCAGCAGTTCAGCCCATTGGCTGACCACCACCGCCAGTTGGTAATGCAGCGGCGCGGCGTCAAACGAAGGTACCAGGTTGTCGGTGGTAAAAACGCCGTTGATTTCCTGAACGCCACGGGTTTGTGGGTCTTGCCAGCGCAGGTAAACGGTAGCCACACGCCCTTGTGCCCCTGGGGTTAACTGCACGGCATAGATGGCGGCGGCCGTATGGCCTGCGCCAAATTCGGCGGCATCTACTTCATTGTTGCGGAAGTCCTGGTCAGCAATGGCCCGGTTTTCGTAGCCCACCAGCCGGTACTGCTGCACCACCTGCGGGTCAAAATCCACCTGAATTTTGGCGTCCAGGCCAATGGTTTGCAGGGTGCCCATCACATCTTCAACAAACACCTGGCGGGCTTCGTTCAGGTTATCGACGTAAGCATAGGCGCCGTCGCCCTGGTCGGCCAGCTGCTCCATCATCACGTCATTGTAGTTGCCCAACCCCACCCCGATCGTGGTCAGGTTGATGCCGGCGTCGGCGTAGCCGCGAATCTTGGCGGCCAGGCTGTTGGGGCCGGTATCACCCACGTTGGCCACGCCGTCTGAAGAGAGGATGACCCGGTTGATGCCGCCAGGAATGTAGGCCTGGTTGGCCATGTCATAGCCCATCAACAGGCCAGCTTCCAGGTTGGTGGACCCTTCTGTTTCCAGTGAGTTGATAGCATTGAGGATGGCCTGGCGTTCCGAACCAGCGGTAGGGTAGAGGACGGTGCGGGCATTGGAGCCATACACAACAATGGAGACGGAGTCGTCGGCGCGCAGACGGTCTACCAGCAGCGCCAGGGATTCTTTGACCAGCCCCAGCCGGTTTTCCTGGCTCATCGAGCCGGAGACATCAATGACAAAGACCAGGTTGGCCGACGGCCGTTCCGCTTCTGGTACATCATACCCCTGCACGCCGATGCGCAGGAAATAGGTGCCATCATTGTGAAAGGGAGAGGGGGCGCCATCGGCGTAGATGGCAAAAGCGACGTCGGGCGGGTTGTCATACCCCTGGTCAAAGGAGTTCACAAACTCTTCCACGCGAATGGCTTCGGCTGGCGGCCGGAGGCCGTCTTGCAGGTAGCGTTTGGCCACATTGTAAGAGCCGGTGTCTACGTCTAGTGAAAAGGTAGAAAGACTGTCTACGGTGCTCTGGATGTATGGGTTGACGCCATACTGTTCAAAAAACATGGCATTGGGGGCAGCCGCCGGGGCCGTGGCCGGCGGGGAAGCGGTTGCTATTGGGGAAATTGTTCGCGGTGAAAGGTTTAATGTCTCGCCGGGGGCTGCCGGCAGTGGGGCAGCATATCTGTAATCTGCGGCTGCTTCGCCGGACTCTTCTGCTTCAACAATGTATTCTGTGGCGAAGCTGGTGACTTCCATCGGTTCGCCCTCAGTGGCGACAGTTTCATAGACGGTTCCAGTGACAACGCGCGTCACCGCCACCGTTTCGGTCTGTGATTGGCAGGCCGCAAAGATAAGGGTGAGAAGGGCAAAGATTACAAGGGTTTGGGTTCTATTCTTCATGGGTCGCTCCTTACAGTTCGAGATTATGTTGTTTTACTGTGTCAGCCTGGCTGTGTGATGTTTGTAAAACGACGGCCGTGCCTTTTTGGTTCCCTTGCCTGCAAAATTGTGGTCAACGCCAGAGAGTGTGTGGTAAAACTTTTCTTAGGACTCGTTTACAATAGGGATCACTGTTCAGTTGTCAGTATTCAGTTGGTCAGTGATCAGTTGAGTGTTTTTCTGGACTGATGACTGATCACTGATGACTGACCACTGATGACTGACCGCTGATGACTGCACACTGATGACTGGATACTGACTGATGACTGACCACTGATGCCGGCCTGAGGGGTTTATAGGACTGTTTGCTAGTGGCGCCAACGGCCATTACCCGTTAAAGTACCCGTCGTGTGGAGGTGTATGATGTCTTTTGACTGGTTGAATAAGTTCCAACGACAGATAGAAAAACCTGACAATTACGCCGAAAAAACGCTGGCGCAATATCGCCTGGGCATAAAGGCCAAAGGCGCTATTGCCGGCGTGCGTATTGAGATTGATCCGCAAGGGTGTGCTGCCTGCCAGGAAGTGGACACCACGGCCGTTTACCACCCCGATGATGCCCCCCACCTGCCTCTGCCTGAGTGTACCAAAGGTAAACAATGCGGCTGCGTTTATCGCCCGGTAATGAGCTACGAGCATGATGATCGCTAAACGGTCATCCGCCATTGATAGGCAGACCACCCATGGCGGGTCACCGGTTACTGTCTATGGTAAAACATGACTTTAGACCCCGGAGCCTTCAGTTCAGCGTTAAATGATTTTCAAAGGGCGCGGCGCAAAGCGGCTATGGAACAATTGCTGGCCCGCTTTTCTGGCCGTCCTACGAGCTTGCTGTCTTATGAAGAGATACGGCAGCAGCTGCGGGCTACAAGCCAGACGCCGCGAGGTTTACAAGATATCCCCATAGACAAAATTGTAGGGAGTGTTGGCCGCTATAAAGATTTCACACGTTCTTTTCTGCCACGGCAAGATGCGGTTGAACAACGGTGGGCGCAGGTAAAAACGGCCGTCAATGACCTGGCCGGCGTACCTCCCATTGAAGTGTACCAGGTAGGTGATGCTTACTTTGTGATTGATGGCAACCACCGCGTATCTGTGGCCCGGCAGCAAGAGCAGCCCACCATTGCCGCCTACGTTACTGAAGTGAAAACGCGGGTGCCCCTGGCTGCTGATGATGACCCAGAGGAGATTATATGCAAGACACGCTATGCTGAATTCCTGGAAAGCACCAATCTGGACCATTTACGGCCAGACGCCGATTTGCTGATGACATTTTGTGGCCAGTATCGGTTGATGAGGGAACACATTGATGTCCATCGCCATTATTTGGGGCTTGATCAACAGCGTTTTATTCCTGAAGCGGAAGCGGTGGCCAGCTGGTATGATAACGTCTATTTACCGATCATACGCTTGGTGCGGGAACAGGGGATTTTGCGCTACTTTCCTGGTCACACCGAGGCAGACATGTACCTGCTGCTGGCCGAACATCGGGCAGAGTTGGCTGATGCTCTGGGTTGGGAGGTGACCGCGGAAACGGCCGTGACCGACCTGGCCAGGGAAAAACGTTCCCCCGTTCAGGCTTTGATAGAAGCCGTAGTACCTGATGAATTGGAAGGCGGTCCGCCGCCGGGTACGTGGCGCTTAAAGCGAGTGCAAGGCCGGCCGTCTGGCCGCCTCTTTGATGACATCCTGATGCCTATGGGTGTGGACCCGGCAGATTGGCGCGTATTAGACGTAGCGCTCTGGGTGGCCCAACTAGGCCAGAGCCGCCTGCTGGGGCTGCATGTGGTGGATGATCAGGCTGCCGCCAAAGATGCCTCGTCGCTAGAGGCGGTGCGGGTTGAATTTGAGCGACGTTGTACGGCTGCGGGTATCCAGAGCCAGTTTGCGGTAGAATGGGGTGATGTGGCCCAAAAGATTGTGCAGCGTGCTGTGTATGCTGATGGCGTCATTGTGCCCTTAAACTACCCACCCAAAACGGTGGCTGACCGACTTACGTCAGGGATGCAGACGATATTACGCCAGTGCCCGCGCCCGATTTTGACGGTGCCACCTGGGGAGACACGGCCATTAGCCCAACGGCCGTTGGCCCATGCCCTGTTAGCGTATGGCGGCAGCCGTACGACAGCGGAAGAAGCATTATTTGTAGCTGCTTATGTAGCGGCGCAGTATCAAATTGGGCTCTCGGTGCTGAGTGTGGGCCATAATAGTCAGACAAACAAGGCGCTGGCCCATGTACGTGACTATTTGCGCTCGGTCCATGTAAAAGCAGCGTTTTATGCGGAAGATGGCGACGTGGCGCAGGTCATTTTGGATACGGCCGTGGCCATCCAGGCTGACTTCCTTATCATGGGGGCCCCGGCCTACAGTCCCCTGCGTACACTGCTCATGGGCAGCACTGCCAATCGTATTTTGTTAGAGAGTGATTGCCCTATCTTGATATGTCGTTAGTGGTCGACCATCCTTATGAACCCTTTCACCCAATTCCTGCGCCAGTGGTCAAAAACCCCCGATCTGGATACGTTTATTCTCTATTGGGATCGGTTGGAAAAGCTGACGATCCAGATTTACCGGGGAAAAATGACGGTAGATGAGGCCCAGCCCGAATTTGAGGTGATATGGCCCTGGCTGCGTGCGCGGTACGGCCGTTGGCAGGCAGTATTGGAACCCTTTTGGCGGGATACCCACGCGGGCGGCCAACCTGTCCAAACCGATCCGTTTCAATTATTGTTAGAAGTGCGCTCCCCGATAGACATCTGCGGTGATTGGCGCATGATGCAGCATCTGCCTGCTGCCCGCGAAGCGTTAAACCAGTACCTCATGGCCAAATCGGCCTGATCAGGCCGGGCACGTTGCCTTTTCCCGGTTTACGCTTTAGAATGAAGGCTGGCATTATGTTTAGCTTTCACGGGGTTATGTGATGAAAAGAGGGTTTGCATTTACATTTTTCTTTGGCTTGTTGATCGGAGGTATGGCTGCTTTGATTGTCTGGTATTATCAGAAAAGCACATCGGCTGAAGATGGTGCCCTGGTTTTGCTAGACCGGCTGGCAGAGGCCGACCGGCGACTGCGGCAGCTTATGTCCGAACGGTTGGGGCACGGCCGTGGCCCAACCTCACCACGTATCCAGGTAACAACCGCCCCTACCGATGAAATGCCTTCATTTTTACAACGGACCAGTACGGCCGTTGCTGAAGACCTGACCCAGGTCAAAGGAATTGGCCCTGTGTTTGCCAACAAGTTAACAGAGGCCGGTATCCATACCGTGGCCGGACTGATTACACTTACCCCGGTTCAGTTAGCGGCTATTCTGGAAATATCAGACGGACGGGCTGAGAATATCATAGCGGCTGCCCAAGCGATGAGCCGTTAGCTGTTTACAATTCCCAAAGGTGGGTCTATGAACGAGACGTTTGTTCAAGTGGGGTTGGCGCTAAGTGTGGGCCTTCTGCTGGGCACATTTGTCGTTCTGTACTATGACCAGAAGAAATACGAACAGAAAATACAAAGTGACCGCACCAAATCCCAGGCAATGTTGCAGGTGCTGCAGGCCCGGTTGCAGCGTGCTGAAAAGGGACAGTTGATCGCCCAAAAAGACAATGAGAAAGTGCGTCAGGATTTAAAGGAACAAGACATTCACCTGCAACACCGCAAAGCCGAAAACAAAACATTGCAGGCGCAATGGCAGGCGGCCACTGCTGAAATTGACCAACTGAATGACAACCTCAACCGGGTGAATGAACATGTAGAAGAGTTGCGCCGGGAATTGCAAAAGCGACAAAATGAATGGCAAACGGCCGTAGCTCAAAACCAACTCTTGCAAGAAAATCTTGAAAGGCAGGCCAATGACCTGAAAGCTGCCCGTGATGAAAACCAGAAAATCTGCCAACGCCTGGCTGTCACTGACGTAGAGATGAAACATTTACAGCAAGACCTGGCGGCAGCACAAAGCTGGGAGGAACGAGCTAAGACGTTCAAAGTAGAGAATGAAGCCCTGGTAGGCCAATTAAACAAAGCAGAAATCCGCATCAGTGAATTAAAAGCACAGGTAGATGGTGCTATGCATCAGATCAGCGAAACACAGTTCTTACGTAAGAAGCTGGTAGAGATGGAAAATAAGCTGAAACAGGCTGAAGCATATGCCAGTGCCCTGCAAGAAAAGTTTAAGACCATGCAGCATACCTTTGATCACACTGGTAAAAACCAGCTACAGCTTATTCGGGGCATTGGGCCTGCCTATGCTCGCCGTTTAAATGAAGCAGGCATTACTACCTTGAATGATCTGGCCAAGAGTACACTGGAGCAGGTCACGAAAATTCTCCAACCCCAAAAGTGGCAAAATGTGCAGCCAGAAGAGTGGATTCAAGAAGCTCAGGCGCTCAGTATCAAAATTGGCGATGATACCCCCTCATAAATTAACCTGTGCTTTAGAGCGGCCTATAAAACATACAGATGGTCGGCCGTGCCCTGCAGGCCATGCCGCTCATTGTGCCGGCTGTGGCGTATCCTTTTGTTGATCAAAGTGTTTTTTCACTACCTTTTAGTACCATCGGGCTAATTTTGCCGCCGTCATTAACAGAGAAAGTTATATCGCCCACTATAAGATTTAGCCTATAGTATTTGTTGAGATGATGATAGGTTAACAAAAGCGCTCGAAACTTTATATAATCTTTACATTATACAGGATTTATTAAAGTCTTTATGCGGGATTGCTGGTGCAAGCGACCAAATCGCACACAAGTGGTATATGGAAAAACCGTGGCAACAACTTGTACATTCGCCAGCGAAAAGGAGTAAACATGACATGGGAAAAGTAGGCCACCCTCTCACAATTTTGATGGCGGATGATGACGCAGATGATCGTTTACTGACGCAGGAGGCTTTGGAGGAGAGCCGTCTGGTGAATACACTCCATTTTGTAGAAGATGGCGAGCAGCTCATGCATTATTTGCACCGGCAGGAGAATTATGCCCATTTACGAGATGATCCTCTACCTGGTCTGATACTGCTGGATTTAAATATGCCCAAGAAAGACGGCCGTGAAGCCTTGGAAGAAATCAAGCGCGATGTCACGCTGAGGCGTATTCCAGTTGTGGTCTTAACCACGTCTAAAGGTGAAGAGGATATTTATCGTAGTTATGATCTGGGCGCTAGTTCATATATCACCAAGCCCGTTACCTTTGCCGCCCTGGTTAAGGTAATCCAGGCCATAGGCAAATATTGGTTTGAACTGGTAGAACTCCCACCAGCAGATCTAGATCATATAGCCTGAGCATTTTAGAATAGGGGGGCATATTATTGGGTAGTGTAATTTGAGGCCGAAATGGATGATCCCACAATAAGGATATTACTGGTTGATGATGATGAAGATGATTATCTGATCACTCAAGATTTACTGGAAGACATTGGTAATGACCGGTTTGTCCTTGAGTGGGTGTCAACGTATGAACAGGCCACAAACATTATTGCCCAGAACCGACATGACCTTTATTTGGTGGACTATCGGTTAGGCCCACACAGCGGCCTGGAGCTATTGCGTTGGGCGATGGCCGGTGGGTGTAAGTCGCCGGTTATCTTGCTTACCGGTCAGGGCGATCACCGGGTTGACCTGGAAGCCATGGAAGCTGGTGCGGCTGACTATTTGGTAAAAGGGCAAATAAACTCCCAGATTTTAGAACGTGCAATTCGTTATGCCGTTGAACGCCGCCGCGCTCAGGATGATAGATTAAAGCTAGAAACAGAACTACGGCAGGCCCAAAAGATGGAAGCCATAGGACATATGGCTGGCGGTATTGCCCATGATTTTAACAATGTATTGACAGCCATTCTAAGTTACGCCAGCCTGGCGCGGCGGAATGTAGACCCAGACCATCCAGTGTATGGCAAGTTAGTGGGCATTGAAGAATCCAGCCAACGTGCTGCCAATCTTACACATCAATTATTGGCATTTGCCCGGCGGCAGGTGGTGGCGCCACGCACATTAAACTTAAACGAAGTAGTGCTTAATCTGGATAAGCTTCTACGTCGCTTGATTAATGCAGATATTGAGTTGGTGACGCTGCCCGGACAAGGGCTGAATTACGTCAAAGTAGACCCTGGTCAAATGGAACAGGTTTTGGTGAACCTGGTTGTGAATGCACGAGATGCCATGCCGGAGGGGGGTAAACTTACAATTCGTACGGCAAATAAGATGCTCTCGCCCGAATATGCGCAAAAGCATGTGGATGTGACGCCCGGCCCCTATGTAAGTTTGAGTGTCAGTGATACGGGCATGGGCATAACCGATGAGGTCAGAGCGCGTATCTTTGACCCATTTTTTACCACAAAAGAGCCAGGAAAAGGAACCGGGCTGGGGTTGGCAACCTGTTATGGCATCGTCAGGCAAAATGGGGGGCACATTCAGGTGGATAGTGAGCCCAATAAAGGGACGACCTTTCATATCTATCTGCCATGTGTGGCCGAAGGAAGTGATGTGCCAGAGGTTAGAGAACAGACGCTAACGTTGCCAAAGGGTGAAGAAACGATATTACTGGTGGAGGATGAGCCCGTCGTGCGCCAGATCGTAACAGAGCTGTTGGAACAGCAAGGCTATACAGTGATAACGGCCGTGAATGGCGAAGATGCTTTAAGGTTTATCGAACAGGAAGATAGGCTTCCTGCCATCGATCTTTTGTTGACAGATATTGTTATGCCCCGATTGACGGGTACGGCTTTGGCCGATAAGGTCAAATCTCGCTACCCACAAATCAATATCGTGTTTATGTCTGGCTATGCCGACGAGAGCCTGTCTAAACAAGACGCTCTGGAATCAGGGACGGCCTTCATCCAAAAACCATTTACGTTAGAAGTGCTTGCCCGGAAAATCCGGCAGGTCTTAGATACATGAACGATGCGGCAGTTACTTTTACACTTAGCGATCTAACCAGTTTTCAGGAAGTTCTAAAAGCCCTAAACGCCCACAGAGATGTATCGGAAGCTTTTCCCACGATATTTACCTATGTGCGTGCCATAACAGGGTGTGACCGGGTGAGCCTGATATTACTGGATAAAAAATTAGGCGCATTTGTGGTTACGGCCGTTGACCAGACAGGTTCTGAGTTGGCGCAGGGAGAGCACTTTCCTTTAGCTGATTCAGCCATCACCACAGATTTGTTAGACGGCCGCATTCACGTTACCCCTGATATGGCCACCGAAAATGAACTGCCCATTGACAAGGCATTGTTTCAGGCCGGGTATCGTTCGCGTGTTAATATTCCCCTGATTGGGCACAAAATGGTTATGGGTGCTTTAAACCTGGGCTGGCTGGTTCCCCATGGACTGGACATGAGCAAACTGCCCATCTTAACCCAGGTGACAGCCGCCCTGGCATTAGCCGTCGAGCGACACCTGTTGGTACATACAGAACGCCATCATCTGAAACAGATGCGGGCGCTGCAGAAAATTGGCGCCGCGATCACGTCTTCGCTGAATTTAGACGAGGTGTTGGATATGATCGCCCAACAACTATTGTCATTTATGGAAGCGCCTGCCTGCATGATATTGTTGTTGGAGCCACCAGACCAACTGGTATATCACGTGATGAAAGGTATCCCAGATGAAGTTATGGCCATCGGTCGCCAGCCGGCGGATTATAGTTTGTCTGGTTGGGTGATACAGCATGGCCAACCCCTGAGCATCGATGAAATGGCCCTTGATCCACGTTTTCGCTATGCGGAGATGGCTAAAGAGTATAACTTCCATGCGTATTTGGGGGTGCCCATGCAGGCTAAAGGGAAGCTGTTGGGGGTATTGGAAGTTATGACGTATACTCCCCGGCATTTTTCTGAGGCTGAAATAGACCTGGCCATGTCGTTTGCCAGCCAGGCATCCATCGCCATTGAAAACGCCCGTCTTTACGCACAGGCACAAATGCAGGCCGCCGATCTGGAGATGCAGGTAAATGACCGTGTGGCCGAGCTAAGAACCATCAACGAAAAGCTTAGACAAGAAGTGGCTGAGCGTACTCGCGTGGAAGATGTATTACGTACCTACCAGCGCGAATTGGAAAAGCACACAGAGTCCCTGGCCACCATCAACGCCATTGCTGACAGTGTCTACCGCTCCTTTGATCTGGCAACGGTTGTAAATAAGGCAGTAACGACCATTATGACCAATTCCAGGTTTACAACTGTGGCTTTGTTCTCTTTAAACAAAGAAGCAAACATTCTTAACCTGGCGGCTTACAAAGGGTTTGATAAGACCGTGATCCGGCGTGCCTCAAAACTGCATGTGGACCACAGCTTTACCGGCTGCGCCGTCAAGGAAAAAACGGTGGTTTTTAGTAATAACCTGGCTGAAGATAACCGGTTGGCCCCCGGCATGAAGAAGCTTCTGACGGCGCGGGGGTATCACAGTATCATATCGGTGCCGATTTTGTTTCAAGACAAAGTGCTGGGCGCCTTTACGGTAACATTACGTAATGAAGTAGAAAGCAAGGAGGAAGATCAGGAGCTGCTGCTTTCCATTGGCAAAACGATTGGGCTGGCAATGGCCAATGCGGAGTTTGTCAGCCAGATTCAGACGGAGATCTATGAACGAGAGCAGGTAGAGGCCGCCCTTAAGGTGTATGCGGCTGATTTAGAGCGCAGTAACCGGGAACTGCAAGATTTTGCCTATGTTGCCTCACATGATTTACAGGAGCCCCTGCGTAAAATTCAGACCTTTGCTGACCGATTGCAAGGAAGGTATCAACATGTGCTGGATGAACGTGGCAATGAATATCTACGGCGTATGCAAACATCTACGGTGCGGATGCGTATGTTGATTGATGATTTACTTGCCTTTTCGCGCGTGACAACAGCGGCAGAACCCTTTGTAGAGGTAGGGCTTACTGCATTGGTGCAAGAAGTGGTGGCTGATCTGGAGGCCCAATTAGAGCGTACAGGTGGACAAATTACGGTAGAGACGATGCCTGATATTGAAGCCGAACCCGTACAAATGCGCCGGTTAGTTCAGAACCTGATCAGCAATGCCTTGAAGTTTCACCGCCCTGGCGTACCGCCACAGGTACGACTATGGGCAGAGTTGGTGCGGGAGCCAGGTGGGCGGCCTACAAAACAGCCACGCCTGTGCCGTATTTTTGTGGCGGACAATGGCATTGGCTTTGAGGAAAAGTATCGCAGCCGCATTTTTAATTTATTTGAGCGCTTACACGGCCGTACTGAGTATGAAGGCACCGGTATGGGACTGGCTATTTGCCGGCGTATTGTTGAACATCACGCTGGCCACATTGAGGCCCAAAGTGTGCCAGGAGAGGGGGCAACCTTTATTATCACCTTGCCCGTCAAACAGGATCGGCAAGCCAATTAAGGTTTATTGATGCGCAAGGCCGGGTCCCCCAACAAGTGAAACATATAAATAGCGTCATGCAGATGCGGGTCATTAACAGCGCTCATTTTAGCGCTGGTTAGGGCTTCGCCTATGGTTTGCGCTTCTAGCAGGTTGGCATAAAAACGATCTGCCAGGGGGGCTTGAGACATCTGATAGCTGCGGGCTGAAGGCGCGATGACAGCCACAGCGCCGCCATTTTCTACCGCCAGCAGCACTTCTCCCAGGCTATCGATTTGGGGGTCACTGAAAGCGCCATTATTACAGGTAAACGTGGTAAAAATGGCCGGACGGCCGTTATTGGCCAGCATATCGGCGTCAGTTGTCTGAAATACTGCTTCATCTCCCCATCCTTGAGCGCTGCCGTGCCCCGCATAATTCACCAACCCCACTCCTCTGGTGATAGCGCCAATAATATCATGATGGATGGCTTCATTCTGGCTCATGTGCAACGTATAGACGCGATAGTGGTTGGCTTCCAAATTGGCCTGTAACTGTTGTGTGTACAGGTCAAAAAAAGGTTCGTCATCGGCAACAAAAAGCGCCTCTTGTTGCCAGTCGGCCGCATCCTGTTCAAAGGCAAGGGTTTTAGCCACCATATAACGCAGCTCGGTTGCGTTTTGCGCTGGGAACCGCCCGATGGCGATGTCCGGGACCAGATCATCGCCAAACATGACATACCAGGTGTCGCTGCTCACATAACCGCTGTTGGGCAAATACACTTCTTTGGTAGGTATGAGGTTGCGGTTATCACCACGAAGCCAGTTATGGCGGTCATAACTGGCGTCGCCGGCCAGCAGCACGTATTGGAGTGTAGGTGGCTGCCAATGCGTGGTGGCATAAGCTAAAAAGTCACGAATGGCTTCAGCCGCGGCCCGGCCGTGGCCAAATTCGTTGGCGATTTGGGAGAGCGGCACGGCCGTAACCCGCATCCCTTGTGACCGCCGGTATGCCACTAGAGGTTGTAAAGCTGTGGCAAAGTTTGGGTCATCCGGGTAAATGACCAGGTAATCTGCCCCCTGGTCTGGCTGCCGCAGGGTGGGCGTAGCCAGGGTAACGGCCGTGAGCAACGGCCGCAGCGCCTGCTCAGGTGTCAGCGCATAATAGTGGCTCTCTACCCCACCGCCCGCAAACGTGGCCCGACCTTGCTCGTGTTGGATGTTGGTCAGCACCTGCGGACGGGCCGGGTCTGATACCTCAAACACCAACAATCCATCAGAGGCGTTGCCGATGGTCACGGTTTCGGCGTCACTGCTAAACCAGAACTGTGTGTCAGCAACTTGCAGCGTGGCTTCGTAAAAAAGCTGTACCCAATCCAGGTAAATGGCTTCGCCGGCTGCCCCTGTGTCGCCAGGCACAGAAATGGTAAGGACGTTGTCATCGGTGCGTTTTAGTTTGTCTTCAGGGATGGTAAGGCTGATCGTTTGCTGGCGAATGCCATCCCACTTCCAGCTCAGCAGGTTGCGGCCGTTCAGGCTGATCTGCACGTGGTGGTCGGGGTAAACTTCATCTTCGGTATTGGACCAAAGCTGAAGCTGCAAATTACCGCCGCCGGCTGGTTGGATGCCTGTCAGGGGAATATTCACAGAGCGACGCGCCAACAGCAGACGGCCGTACCAGGGATCGGCGCTGGCGGCTTCAGCCACAAACGCCCGGTTTTCTTCCCATAGATGCTGCCGTGTTCCCTGATCCTGCCCCGGTCCAGTGGGGGGAGCGCTGCGCTGGTTCATGGCTTGCCCTCGGCCCAAACGCAGCTGATAGACAGCCGGGGCTTCCAACGTACTGGTAATGGCCTGGGCCAGAAAATACAGGTGCTGCCCTTCGTCAGAACCAGTCACATAAAAAGGCACAGGTTGGCCGTTGCGGGTTAATTCTACTGATTGAGAGGATAGATCATTGGCCGGAAAGTTATATTGCCGCAGTTCAGACAGAAAGACGGCAGCGATACCGGTTTCGGTAACAGTCAAATTGATGACGTCTGGGATGTCACGTAAAGGAGAAGGGCGTACACTCAGGTGGCGCGTAGGCGCTGGCTCAGGCATGGCCCACATGCCATAGGCCGCAGCGCTCAAAAAGAGCAGTGTCAGGCTGGCCAGCGTAGCCAGGACGGCCATATGTTGGTTAGAGGAATGATTCATATTGCCATCAATTACCGGAAATGCCTTTGCTTACGAGTGTGTTGGTGACGGCTGTCAATCCCTTGGTCCAAGTGTAAATCATCCGGTGTATGCCTCGTTTCCACAGCGCTACCTTTTCAGATGGGTTAGCGCTGGCGATGATCCTGTTTTCTATAGCTGCCAACCGGGCCAGATGGCTGTCAAGCCAACGCCCCCCACCAGCTTCCAGGTCCAAAAGCCGGCCGTCTCGTTGCCGGGCAATGACACGACCCAGTAAATCTGCTGTTGGGGTTGGCAAGTCAAACCACAAGGGTTTATCACCACGTGTTATTAACCATGTCTGGCCGCCAGCCGCTGACAGACCCCAAAAGCGGTGTGTTAGAAGGCCAGTGTGTGTGGCCATGGTAATAATGTCGCCAGGTTGAAGTTGTTCTGTCGCCGTCGTGATTATGATGATTTCATCCCCTGCCTGTAGCAGCGGCGACATGCTGTTGCTGGTAACAGTGATTCTGGTAGGACGGCCATTTTGCAGGCTTTCACGCAAAAGAGCTGTCAACTGCCTGGGATCAGGGTGTTGCATAAGGTTCAATGAATAGCCTGTTACCTGAAGTATACTTGCCTGTTGATACCCTGAAATTTTAAGGGATGGGGTAACAGGTGTGCAATGGTTCTTAATTGACGGCTAAGGGCGCGGCCCTCAATAAGGTATGGAATTTATGGGCGCGCTTGAAGTGACCTTCACATTGGCAAAGCGAGAAGTTGTTTTGAAACGGTCAAACGGTCACTAGGGGCGCGGCCGAGTTGGCGCGGCTGGTAGAAGGGGTTACAATGCGTTTATCTAAAGCAGGAGAATATAACCATGAACATTCGCTGTAACTTTTGTGGGCATTCCTTTAACCTGAGCCGCGAATTTATTACTGCCGCGGTAGCGGACGCGCAGGCACAAAAACAAAAATCAGTGGCCGTGGAATGTGTCAATTGCCGCAAGCTGGTCAAAGTATCTGCCCGCCAGATGCAGCGGTTTGTGCCCCGAACTGCTGCCAGTGAGGATGAAGGGTAGGCCCTTACCATGTTACGCCGCACGGCCGTACAGCCTGTGCTGGTGTATGTAGCCGGCCACGGCCGTGGCTACCAGGTAACGTAGAGAGTGTCCGGCCGCTGCCCAGGTGCGGATCTCGGTTGAAGAGAGGGCAACGGTTGGCCCCTTTAACCAGTCGGTGATCGCCTCAATGCCGGGGACGGCCGTTGCCAACACATCCCCAGAAATAGTCACACCAGGACGAGGCAGCACGCCTAAACGACATTGCTGAACAACCCGCTGTGGTGCCACCCAGGTAGGCATATCCCGCAGGGAATCACTGCCGATGAGCAGCCACAATTGAGCGGCAGGGTAAAGCGCCTGCATGGCAGGCAGCAGTGTGGCCGTGGTGTGCGGGGGAGGGCGGTCACTATCGGTTTTGTCTAAAACAAAAGCAGGGTTTTCTTGAATGGCTAGATAGGTCATGGTCAGGCGGTGGGCTACGGCCGTGATCCGTTCACCTTCTTTATGTGGTGGCGCGCCCACTGGTAGAAACAACACCTTGTCCAGCCTTAACTGCTCCCGCGCTGTTTCCGCCAGCCATAGATGCCCCATGTGTGGTGGGTCAAACGTGCCGCCTAACAACCCAATTCGCTGCATTGAGTTTTGATCATTCCCCCCATTCCAATGTTTCATTGCCAATGTGAACGGTATCCCCTACCTGCACCCCAGCCTTTGTCAGGGCCTCTGAAATGCCCATGCGCTCCAAAATTTGCTGAAAACGCAGCAGGGTGGCGTCGAATTCAAAATAGGTCATGGCGGCCACTCGTTCAATTTGGTGGCCCCGCACGCGCCAACCATCACCTTCCCGTTCAATCATAAAAGGTTTTTCGTCATCGGCGGTGATCACCACTTCCAGCTCATCAGCTGGTTCCGGTTCTGGAATGTCATCCAGCAGCTTTTTTACCTGATAAAGCATTTGCCGTACACCCTGGCCAGTGACGGCCGAGACCGAACAAAAAGGATACCCCAACTTCTCAATCTCTTCCCGAATGATAGGTTCCCAGGCAACAGCATCTGGCAGGTCCAGTTTATTCAGGACCACCAGCTGCGGCCGTTCTTCCAAAGCGGCGGCATACAATGCCAGCTCCTGATTGATCATGGCCCAATCTTCCAGAGGTTCTTTAGCGGCGCCGTCCAACAGGTGAATGAGGACCCGGGTACGCTCAATGTGCCGTAAAAAGTCATGTCCCAGGCCTACACCGTCAGCCGCGCCTTCAATAAGGCCGGGAATATCGGCCAGAACCATCGTTTCGTAATCATCCAGCGACACCACACCCAAACTGGGGTGCAGGGTAGTGAAGGGGTAATTGGCAACTTTAGGGCGGGCGTCAGACACGGCCGCAAGCAGGGTAGATTTGCCCGCATTTGGCTTGCCTACAATGCCCACGTCAGCAATCAATTTTAGCTCCAGCAGCAGCCACAATTCCTGGCCCGGCTCACCTCTTTCTGCCAGACGCGGCGCCCGGTTCACGCTGGTGGTAAAACGGGCATTTCCTCGGCCACCCCGGCCGCCTGTTAATAAAACTGCTTCCTGCCCCTCTTCCACAATATCGGCCAGTACCTCCTCTGTTTCTGCGTTGCGAATCAGGGTGCCCACAGGCACCGCAATTCGCAGCGTTTCGCCATTTTTACCATGCCGATTTTTAGTGCTGCCGTGGACGCCTTTACCAGCGCGATAATGAACCTGCTTGTGGAAGGCAGCCAGGCTGTTCATGTGCCGGTTGCCCACAAAAATGATGTCACCCCCCTTCCCCCCATCGCCGCCATCGGGCCCGCCCAGGGGGACGTGGGCTTCACGGCGGAAACTGATCATGCCGTCACCGCCATTACCACTGTTTACGTAAATTTTAGCTTGATCGTAGAACATAGGAGGTTGGTGGTGGCCGGCAAACAATCCCGGCCACCTATTGCCTTTATAAATCTAATAACTGGCGCAGCACGGCCATGCGGGGATCAATATCATCCTCATGGCAGTTGCAATCACCTTCATTTAAGTTTTGGCCACATTCCACACATAACCCCTGGCACTCTGGTTTGCAAATCGGCTGAATAGGCATCTCTAACACGGCTAGCTCACGCACCAGGGGTGCCAGGTCAATAAAACCATCTTCGCCAATCACATAGTCACCTTCAGGGGCGGCATGTGGCGGATAATAAAACAAATCATCAATGTGAAGGTTAACAACAATATTGCCATCTTCCAGGCAGCGTACACAGTTTATTTCCAACGTAGAGTTTAATACGCCACTCAGGTAAATTCCCTCACCTGTGCGTGTCACCACAAATACGCCGGTTAGTGGGGTCAAGGTCAGATCGCTGGAAATCTGAACAGTGGGGTAATTAAGCTCCACGGAGCGGCTCGTGCCTAATGTTGCTTCTAAAAGGAAGCCAAAATTAAAGCGGAGCCGTGAAGGGTGTTGCTTTTCCATGTAAACCCTCCGATTGCGATAGAATTGATTGGCGAGTATAGCATATGCCCCAAGAATGGGGAAAAAAGCTCATAAACAGGTAATGGCCGATAGTGTAGGGAGAAAGGTGCTCATGAAAAGATTATTGGTGGCCACAAAAAACAAGGGCAAGGTGGCCGAGTTTGCGGAATTAATGGAGGATATGCAAGTGGCCTGGTTGGGGCTGGTTGATGTTGGCGTTTCCGCAGATGTGGCGGAGACAGGTAGTACATTTCAGGAAAACGCGGTTTTGAAGGCGCGGGCTTATGCCGAGATGACAGGCTTACTGACGTTAGCCGATGATTCGGGTCTGGTCGTGGATGCTTTGCATGGGGCACCAGGTGTTTATACGGCGCGTTATGGGGGTGAGGGGTTGACATCCGCGGCGCGGTATCACCTGCTTTTGCAGCAGATGGCCGGTGTACCGGCAGCAGCACGCACAGCGCGCTTTTGTTGTGTCATTGTGCTGGCCACGCCTGACGGCCGTATCCTTGGGGAAGCAGAAGGCGTTTGTGAGGGTTTTATTACGCTGGCGCCGGCTGGGGACGGTGGGTTTGGGTATGACCCTATTTTCTTTTTGCCTGAAAAGGGTATGACCATGGCGCAGTTGAATTCTGCCGAGAAGCACCAGATCAGCCACCGTGGCCGCGCTTTGCGCCAGATGGAGCCCCGTCTGCGACAGGTGTTGGCTTACGAAATGTGAAGTAATTTACGCAAATGCCGTTCTCATCTTACACACATCTTGTAGAAATATTTTCGTGGTTGGTGCAGAATTTCTAACAGGCAACGGCCGTCTTTCACGCTTTAATAGAGGCATGTTCATGAGTTAGGGGCAATATAAGCTTGTGTAATGGGGTAAAGGGAGTTGGCGGCAGTGCCCCATTAACAGAATAATGTTAGCGTGAAGGAGTAAAGAAAGATGCAAACTGTACTTGTGGTTGATGATAATGCGGCTGTGCGTATGGTCATTTCAGATTTTTTAGCCTATACCTTTGAGCAGGTGAAGGTGTTACAGGCGGTTGATGGCCTACAAGGGATGACATTGATTAAAGAGCAACAACCAGACCTGATATTACTAGATGCCGAGATGCCCAATATGAATGGGTATCAGGTTGCTCAGGAACTGCGCTCAACGATGGCTACACGTCAGATCCCTATCATTGCCATCTCTAGTGGCGCTGAGAATAACCCGGTTGTGGCTGGTTTACGGGCTATTTCAGATGCCTCATTGCCAAAACCTTTTTCCCCAGACGAATTATTACAAGCTGTGAACAAGGTGTGTTTTACGCGTTATGTCACAGGCTGACTAGCATCAGTTTTCAGTTATCAGTATACAGTTATCAGTAGGGCTTAACGCCAATAAATGTCCACTGAAAACTGGTTGCTGACTTCTGGTGACTGGTATTAGATGTTTGCGTGGTCATAGGGTAGAAACAGGCAGTGCCAGAAAGAGGGGCATTTTGTAAATTGTTCCTCTTTCTTATTGTTCGTAAATGGTCACTAAAACATGACCTTTTTGACCTTGCATCCTACTTGTTTACCTCTATAATGGCGACCATGCCCATGTTAAAATTTTAGGAAAGAGAGGACTTTGATGAAGGCGGCAATCCTGATAGTGGAGGGGAAGTCGGGTGATAATTCATTTGCACCAGCCTTGGAAAAAGCCGGATATCAAGTCTGTGTGGTTCATACAGGGGCGGCTGCCTTAGCCTTTTTAGGCAAGCTGCATCTTGACCTGGTTTTATTTGATGCTTCTTCCATGCGTTCAAGCGGGGCGCGCACTTGTCGCCGCCTGCGCCGTACCTTAGAGACAATCCCCATCATTCATGTACGCGCCGAACATCATGGGTTAGACCATTCGGCAGAGGCTGATGTTTTTATGCAACGGCCGTTTACCCCACGTAAACTGTTAAACAGAGTCCGTACATTGTTACCAGTAGATGAAGTTAAAGAAGAAATCATTCGTTATGGTTGTGTTTGTTTATACCGGACAAAACGATCTGTAGAAGTAAACGGGCAAGGTGAAAATCCACTTACCCCCAAACTGGCCCTGCTGTTAGAAGAATTCATTCGTCACCCTAATGAAGTGATCACTCGCCGTCAGCTCATGCAAAATGTCTGGAAGACTGACTACATTGGGGATACACGTACCCTGGATGTTCACATTCGGTGGATGCGTGAGTTGATTGAACATGACCCTGCCAGCCCGGTGATGCTGCGCACAGTGCGTGGTAAAGGGTACATTTTTCACATCTCCTCTCATCCGGAAGAGACAAAATAAAAACACCACTCCATTGGAGTGGTGTTTTGGGTTCGCAAAATTCTGGGCTGAACTTCGCGCTCGTTTAGGTTATGCTACCTGGCGAGCCGCGACCAATGCAGCCATCAGACGACCTTTGCGGCGGGCGGCGTTACGCGGGTGTACAATACGCCGGCGTGCGGCCTTGTCCAGTGTTGCATACGCCAGATTAGCCGCCGCTTCCGCCTCATCAAGTTTCCCCTCGGCAATTAACTGACGAGTCTTCTTAATATAGGTGCGTGCTGGTGCCCGGTATTGACGGTTGCGCACTGTCCGCTTTTTGGTTTGCCGTATCCGCTTCTTAGCAGATTGTGTGTTAGCCAACTTTAATTACCTCCGAAATATAATGCAGTCTTTGTTCCGACTACATGATCCAGCTTCTGGGAAGCTTGGAAGCGTGAGAGCGATGGGGATGTTAACATATCCGCGGCTGCGATGCAAAAACTCAAAGCATTGGGCCTTCAGGCGATTTGCTCAATCATGTGAAGCTGGGAAATTCATAAAACGGCCGTGCTGTGTTCATCACTTACTCGTTAAATAGTGTGTTGACAGTCCACGGGAAATTGCCTATATTTGGCCTCGCTAACTATAGAACAAATATTTCATTCACATCATCATCTATCATCTTATCAGGCTGACTATGGAAATTGGAACTGTAAAACAAATCAACATTGACGAAGAAGTGCGCGAATCATACCTTAGCTATGCCATGAGTGTGATTGTGTCACGCGCTTTGCCAGATGCTCGTGATGGTCTAAAACCGGTTCAGCGGCGTATTCTCTATGCCATGTATGACATGGGTTTACGGCCCAACACCGCTTACAAAAAGGCGGCGCGTGTGGTAGGTGAAGTGCTGGGTAAATACCATCCCCACAGCGACCAGGCAGTCTATGATGCCATGGTGCGCCTGGCCCAAGATTTTTCGCTGCGTTATACGTTGGTAGATGGGCAGGGCAACTTTGGCTCCATTGATGGCGATGCCGCTGCCGCTATGCGTTACACCGAAGCCCGGATGACGGAAATGGGCTTTGGCCTGTTGGAAGACATTGAAAAGGAAACGGTTAACTTCACCCCAAATTTTGACGATTCGCTGCCAGAACCGGTGGTGCTGCCAGCAACGATCCCCAACCTGTTGGTAAACGGCTCTTCCGGTATTGCGGTGGGCATGGCTACCAGTATCCCACCGCATAATCTGGGTGAAGTGATTGACGCCCTGACCTTTATGTTAGATAGCTGGACCAAATTGGATGATATTTCCCTGGCAGACCTTATGCGTTTTATTAAGGGGCCAGATTTCCCCACGGGAGGGCTTATCTTCCGGTATCGGGATATGAAGGGCACAGAAACAGATGTGCTGACCAGCGCCTACGCCACCGGAAAGGGACATGTGATAGTACGGGCCAAGGCGCATGTGGAGGAAATGGGGCGCAATAAGTCACGCATTGTCATTACGGAGCTGCCTTACCAGGCCAATAAGACCAATTTGCTCGGCCGTATCGCTGATTTGCACCGCGACGGCAAGATCGAAGGGTTAACCGATTTGCGGGATGAGTCTGACCGCAATGGGATGCGCATTATCATTGAAACAACACGCACGGTAGAGCCAGAGGAGGTGCTGGCTTCTTTGTTTAGCCTGACGCCGATGCAAAGTACCTTCAGCATTTCATTGCTGGCTTTGGTCAATGGCGAGCCGCGCTTGTTGACACTGAAGCAGGCTTTACGTGTTTACCTGGAACATCGGCAGGAGGTGATCCGGCGTCGCAGCGAATATGATCTGGAAAAGGCCCAACGGCGCGCCCATATTTTGGAAGGGTTGTTACAGGCCCTTGACCACCTGGATGAGGTGATCGATATCATTCGCCGGTCACGGTCTGTAGAAACGGCGCAAAGTAATTTGATGAAGAAACTTCATCTGACCGAGATGCAAGCGCAGGCAATTTTAGACATGCAGCTGCGCCGCCTGGCGGCGCTGGAAAGGACAAAGATTCAAGAGGAGTACAAGGAAAAGAAACAGCTCATCAAATACCTGGAACGGCTGCTAGACAACCCGGTGATGATGCGGGAGGCGATTAAGGAAGAGTTGATCACCATAAAGGGCAAATATGCAGATGCCCGTCGCACCCAAATTGTAGACAGTGTTGATTCTAAGGTATTAACAGCAACCGATTTGTTGCCTGATGAACAGGTTTGGGTGATGGTAGGGGAAAAAGGGACAATTGCCCGCACAACTTCGCCGGAGATGGTGAAGGTTCCCTTAAAACCAAAAGAGCAGCCGTTTGCCCTGCTGGAAGCCAATACTCAAGATATTCTGTATTTATTGGCGGCAGACGGCCGTGCTGTCAGCTTGCCCGTTTACCAACTGCCCCAAGCCACCCAATTGGGCGATGGTACCCATTGGGCCGATATGACCGGCCTGACACGGCGTGATCACCTGGCTGCCGCCCTGATTTTGCCGGTAAAAGCTGAAGGTTATCTTTTTCTGACGACGTTGGCCGGTGTGGTGAAACGTGCCCGGGTGGAAGATTTGCCTGGCATTACCACAGACCCGTTTACGGTGATGAATGTGGCCGACAATGACGCTTTAGGGTGGGTTTGCCTCACAGATGGCACATGCGAAGTCATTCTGACAACAGCCAGCGGACAGGCCATTCGTTTTAGAGAGGATGATGTGCGCCCCATGGGCTTACCAGCAGGTGGTGTTATGGGCATTAAGCTGGCTAATGAAGCTGATGGCGTGGTAGCTATGGCCATTGTGGACCCCGCCGCTTATTTATGGAGCATTACAGACAATGGTCTGGCCAAGGCCACGCCCTTGAGCGAATATCCTACCCAAGGCAGGCATGGTGCCGGAGTTATTAATATGCGCCTGCCCAAGGATGCCGCTGAGGTGGTGGCGGCTGTGGTTTGTTTTGAAAAGACCGAACTTTTGGTGACTACCGGTACAGGCTCGACGAAGAAGATCAGAATTGATGCTGGCACGATAGGGAGCCGTTCTATCAAACCTCGCACGGTTATTACCGTTGGTGAACGGAATCGGATTACAGGCGCTTTACGCATGACAGAACGCCCGGATGTCCCTGATGAGGATACGGCCGTGGCGCCGCCACAACAGCTTGCTTTGCTGCCGCAAAAGGCCAGCAAGAAAAAGAAATAGCCGATCTGTTAAAATAGCTGTACAATGCGCCGCAATGAAACCTGATGGAGAAAGACAATGAACTTTAAGGATCAATCAATCACCGACGAACATGGCGAACAATTCATCTTCACAGTGGAGATGCAGCGCAGGTTAAGCCTGGCAGGGCTGCCTGTGGAGCCAGCTTCGTTGCCTATGCTCGAAGAAGTCCCGTCCACCCCGTCACGCCGGCCTGCTGCATCTCATACTCCTAGAGAAGGCGCCCAAGAAACGACCTTTGCGGAACCATTGACGATTCAAATTGATCCACAAACAGGGAAATATATAGGTCGGCTTAAGTGGTACAACGCTAAAAAGGGATATGGGTTTATTGTCCGCGGCGTGGGTGAAGAGATCTTCTTCCATAAGACCAGTACGGTTGGCAATCCTGAGGAACTGGAAGAAGGGCAGTGGGTTTTGTACGATGTTGAAGAGACACACAAAGGCCTGGAAGCCACCGAAATTGAACCCTATGAAGGGGACACGTCGCTTCTTAGTTGAGTGGCGTGGGCAGATAAGGTAAACCGCACAAAGTTTGCGCAACACTGGTACACCAGTTTTGCGCGGTTTCCTCAAGGAATTGGCAGCACCTTAGGCGACCTTCATTTTGAATGATTGTTGCCAATTACTAAACAGCGCCCCGGTAAATTCACACAAAACAGCCCGGAGCTACTACCCCAGGCTGTTTTGTCTTAAAAAGGTTACACCGGAAAAACGATACGTTTTAGCTCAAATATGTCATCAGGCATGACATCTGGAATGATCAAAGCGCCACCTACTCTGGCGGAGCCATCTACAAACTGGTAGGCTACCAGGCTGATATAGACATCACGTGCCCCGGTAAAAAACTGAAACACACGCCAAATAAAATTCTTAGACCAGTTGGGGTCCACCACCTGGGGCAGCCCTTTTAGTTCAACGGTGTCCACCAATGGGAAACTATCCATCTGAGGAATGGAAATAATAAACCGGGCATTTGTTTTAAGCAGCCGATACTGCGTGTAAATGATCCGTTGGTGGAATGCCAGCAGAAAAATGGAGATAAAGAAGATAACGGGGAGAAAAGCAATGCCCCAGCTATAGTTTTGTGTGGCAGTGATAACGGCCGTGGCAAACGTGACAACGGCCGCTGCCAATAAAAAACGGCCAAATCTGTCAAAGACTAACCGGCCCAAAAAGTCACGATACCAGGCCATCTGAATCTCTAACAACGGTTCCTCACCCGGCAACAGGCGAACTACCAGGGCTTGCGGGCGGAATGAATCCTCAATATTCCGTATAGAAGCCGTAAAGTCCCATCGCTTGCGGCGGCGCCCGTTGGTGCTCATGGTACCTGTCGTGCAGAAGTGGGAATTAACAAAACTTGCCCAGGATAGATAATGTGAGAGGTCAGGCCATTGGCGGTCATGATATCGTTTACCGTCGTGCCAAAGCGGGTGGCAATGCCGTATAAGGTGTCTCCGGTTACAACCGTGTACTGCGCCGTACCCGGCGTGCTTCCACCACCGCCTGGCGGTATCTGCCCAGCCGCCGCCGGAGGTGTCACCACAATGATCACGGGCGGTTGGGTGGGCGTGAGCGAGGCGCCACCGCCCGACTGTGCCCCCGTTGTGCCTAAAGAAGCGTCAATAATGGCTTCGGTAGAGTTAACAAAGGTATCAAAGCCGCCATCCGTTGTTGCCTGCAAACGTTCGTTGGCCCAGGAGAAAACAAAGGTGTCTACCAACCAGCCAACAAAAAATAGGGTGATCAAGATGCCCACAAAGTAGACGACCAGCTTGGTCAGTTTAAAGTCCTTGACCGGGCCTTGCCGAAAGAGCAAGAAAATGATGAGCGCACCACCCACTACAAGTGGCAAAAATCTCAAGAGCTGTAACAGATCCATAATGTTCTACTCCTCTCTGCTGTGTACTACCCTGTTAAAACGTTTTCCCTTAAGGCAGAAATGCCTGTGGATCAACGAATATTTCATTGACTTTGTCGAAGATGGTGTAATGAACATGGGGGCCGGTGGCTACCCCTACGGCGCCCATGATGCCGACGGCCTGACCCTGCTTGACAGCACCTTCGGCCACAAAATAGGTACGTGCATGCAGCAGCCAGACGATCCATTCATCGTTTTCGATACGTATGGTGCTGTTAAACCATTGGTCCGTATAAGTGCTAATGTCCCCGGACATAGGCGCTTGCAACACGGCCGTACTGTTGCTGCTGGAAATGTCTAGCCCCGGCAAGCCATAGCTGCAACCGTGTACATCTTGTGTCAAAAGAGGCGAATCACTCACCGGGTTTAGTTGGGGGCGCAAAGACGGCCGTCCTAACAGATGGGCTTCCCCCAGACAGCTGGCATCGTCCAGCATCCGGTAGTCAGGGAAAGCCATCGATGTCTCCGTTCCCAGGAACCCGCTGGTCAACTCACGTAAAAAGTGGCTGCTCAGATCATAAAACTGGGTGCTGACAAAAAGCAGTGTCAGGGAAAACGGCCGTGATTCGGCATCCATTTGCCCGGCGATCACACTTTGAAAGGCCAGGTGTGCCGGCCAGGCGCCTAACGTTTTCATCTCCACCGTACCTAATTCAATGTCACTGTAAACCATGTTGGTATGGGCCGCATCATAGCCATTCATGACGTAGGCCGAATCATCAGGGTTCAGGCGTGCCGCCGCTCCCGTGCCGGCGTTATAGGCGAAGTAACAACGTTTGAGTGCCTTTGGATCCTGGGTGAAGTAAGTGATTTCCGGGCAGCGCTTTTTGAATTCCTGGGCCCCAATTTGCAGTTGTGCCTGAATTTCCCGTTCAGACACTGGCCCAGGAGTAAAACAAGGATGCTCACCAGATCGCACCAGATCATACGCGCCGATGATACCCGTACAATTATCAGGATTCACTGCCAACATACTGTTTTCTTTAAACCACAACACCAGTGGTACTTCACGGGGTATATCTACACTGCGAGCAATGCTGTCGGCGATGGGCGCCCATGTTACGGCCGTGACCTGCACACTGCCTGGTAGATCATACTGCCCGGCCATATAAAACCGACTGCCTGCCAGCAACCCCAACCCTAAAAGCAACAACAGTACCGTATCATGCATGCCTCGCAAAAACGTGGTGGCGGCTAACTGTTTACTCAAGCTCACCGCTGGCCAAAGCTGCTGCTGAACCCAGGCGATAAACCACTTTTCCAGCAAAGCCATAGCCTTTACTAAAGGAGACATAATGTTTACATTATGCCCGATCTTACATCAAGTTGCAAGGATTATGTAAAACTTACGCAGGTCAGCCGTGTTTGCTTTGAAATGCCTGACAGGCAGAGGGCGGTGACGCCGGATGTCCCCCATCCGCCCCCCGCCTCGTGTTGGTCGAAGCCCGTCAGAGGCCACCGGTAACGGTGGCTTTTTGTCTTTTAGGTTGATAATCGCTTCCCTAAACAGGTTAAATTCATGGTATACTGCTGCCCCAAGCAAGCGTTTTCACAACATAATCAGGAAGACAATTGATGACCATGGACTTATCACCAGAAGTAGGGGCCTATCTCCTGGCATTCAGTACCCAAATCAGCCGGCTTTTTAGTGAGGATGATTTACGCGGTCTATGTCTGATGTTGGGTATCGGGTACGAAAACCTACCCGCCCAGGGCCATATGAACAAAGCTAGGGAATTGGTGATGCGCTTATGGCGAGAACAGCGCTTACCGGCATTGGCCACCGTTGTACGGCAACAACGCCCAGGCGCCACCTGGCCAGAACCGCCGGCAGCCGTCAAGCTCACCTTCCTCACGCCCCTGGACCGGTTACAGGCAATGCCCACGGACGAAACCTTGGCGCCGGGGCTGCTGCCGCCGGGCTCACGCATCGAATTTACGCCCAACCCTCTTTTTGTTGGCCGTGAGCAAGAATTACGGCAACTGGCGCAGCGATTCAAAGCAGAAGGGACCGTCACCGGGGGACAAACGGTGGCCATCACCGGCATCGGGGGCAAGGGCAAAACCCAACTGGCGTCGGAATTTGCCCACCGGTATGGGCCTTACTTCGCCGGTGGCGTTTTCTGGGTGAGCTTTGCCCAGGCAGAGAACATTGCCACCGAAGTCGCCGCCTGTGGTCAAGGGGACGAGAATGCTCTGGCCGCCGGGTTTGCCTCTTTCTCTTTGGCGGAACAGGTGCAGTGGGTGCAGAATGGCTGGCAAACGGTCGTGCCGCGGCTGCTCATCTTTGACAACTGTGAGGATGAGCGCCTGCTGCAGCGCTGGCGGCCTAAGACCGGCGGCTGCCGGGTGCTGTTGACTAGCCGGCGCGGCCGCTGGGACAAATCGCTGGGCGTACACCAGATAAGCTTATCCATCTTGGACCGGGTAGACAGCGTGGCCTTGCTGCGCCGGTTTGTGCCGGACATAGAGACAGAAGTGGCCACGGCCGTGGCCGCCGCTTGTGGCGGTTTGCCTCTGGCCTTACACCTAGCGGGCAAATACCTGGAGGCGAATGAATGGACCATCTCCCCCCGTGACTATCTGGCGCAGTTGCAGGCGGAGTCACTGCGGGTGCTTGTCCCCCTGCTGGAGGAAGAATCAGACACTTCCCCCACCGAACATGATCCGAATGTGGCTCGCACCTTCACCCTGAGTTACGCGCAGTTGCATCCGGTCGCTGAGCGTGACAGGCAGGCGCTGCTGATTCTGGCGCGCGCCGCCCATTTGGCGCCGGGCGAACCGATACCGCCAGACTTGTTAGGTGCCATTGCCGCCGGTACCGATGAGGTGCCAGCTGAACAGATTAGCGCTGCCCTAAACCGGCTGGTGGACCTGGGATTTCTGGAAAAGGAACAAGGGCGGACAGTGGTGCTGCACCGGTTACTGGCCCTGTATGTCAGGGCGGAAACAGAAGATATCGCTGCGGCCCAGGCTGGGGCTGAGGCCGGCATGCTCGCGGCTATAGACAAGCGCACAGATGTGACCGGACGCATCGGGCCGGCGCCATTGCTTATCAGCCATCTTCGTTATGTGACCGAGGCGGCATTCCCACGCGATGAGGAACAGACTGCCAGACTTTGTACCTGGTTGGGGCATTATCTGGATGAAATAGCCGAGTACCAGGCTTCTTACCCCTATCGAGAGCGGGCGCTGACGATTTGGGAGAAAGTGCTGGGGGGCGAACACCCGAACACGGCGAGTAGTCTGAACAACCTGGGGAGCCTACTGCAGGACATGGGCGATTATGCCGGAGCGCGGCTATACCTTGAACGAGCCCTGGCGATTCGGGAGAAAGTGCTGGGTAGCGAACACCCGACTACGGCACTTAGTCTGAACAACCTGGGAAACCTGCTGCAGGACATGGGCGACAACACCGGGGCGCGGCCGTACTATGAGCGGGCGCTGGCGATATATGAGAAAGTGCTGGGTGGCGAGCACCCAGACACGGCGCGTAGTCTGAACAACTTGGGGAGCCTGCTACAGGCTATGGGGGATCACGCTGGGGCCCGGCCGTACCTTGAACGGGCGCTGACGATATATGAGAAAGTGCTGGGTGACGAGCACCCGGATACGGCGGTCAGTCTGAACAACCTGGGGTTTCTGCTACGGGCCATGGGCGACAACGCCGGGGCACGACCATACCTTAAACGGGCCCTGGTGATAGTTGAAAAAGCACTAGGTGGCGAACACCCGACTACGGCACTTAGTCTGAACAACCTGGGTGTCCTGCTACGGGCCATGGGCGACAACGTCGGGGCCCTGCCGTACCATGAACGCGCCCTGACGATATGTGAAAAAGTGCTAGGTAACGAACACCCGACTACGGCACTTAGTTTGAACAACCTGGGGAGCCTGCTACAGGATATGGGCGACAACGTTAGGGCGCGACTGTACTATGAACAAGCTCTAGCGATTCGAGAGAAAGTGCTGGGTGGCGAGCACCCAGACACGGCGGGTAGTCTGAACAACCTGGGGAGCCTGCTGCAAGCCATGGGCGATGATGCCGGGGCGCGGCCGTACTATGAACGGGCCCTGGTGATATATGAGAAAGTGCTGGGTGGCGAGCACCCGGATACGGCGATAAGTCTGAACAACTTGGGGAGCCTGCTGCAGGACATGGGGGACCACGCTGGGGCCCGGCCGTACCTTGAACAAGCTCTGGCGATAGTTGAAGACAAACTCGGACCTGATCATCCCCACACACAAATTGTAAGAAACAACCTGAATTCTCTATGAGCCCCACAGGGGTTAACATCACGTCAAGAGGGTTTAATACGAGTTTGAACGCCATAAAGCCCCACAAAACGGGGCCTTTTCCCAATTTACTGGCTTCTTGCTAGACAGGCTGCACTTTTATGCTGGTCGTTATTTTCTGTTCTTCCCTTGTACCAGGCGTGGATCCAGCGCATCACGCAGCCCGTCCCCCATCAGGTTAAAGGCCAGAACCGTAATAGAGATAGCAATCCCCGGAATAAATACCAGATGCGGTGCGCTGAAGATCTGGTTGCGTTCTCGACCTAACATGGTGCCCCATTCGGCCGTAGGTTCTTGGGCCCCCAACCCCAGAAAAGAGAGCGCGGCCGTGTCCAAAATAGCTGTAGCAATACCTAACGTGGCCAGCACAATCAGCGGTGGCAGGGCATTGGGCAGAATACGGCCGAATAAAATGCGCCAACTGCTGGCCCCCAAAGCTCGTGACGCCTCCACATACTCCGTTTCCCGCACCGTTAAGACAGTAGCCCGAATGACCCGCGCATAAGTGGGTAGACTGACAATGGCAATAGCCAACATCGCATTTTCCAGGCTGGGCCCCAGTACAAAAACCAGGGCGATGGCCAATAAGAAAAAGGGGAATGCCAGGATAATGTCCATGGTGCGCATCAAGAGATTGTCTATCCAGCCGCCCGCATAACCGGCGATGGCCCCAATAACGGTGCCCACCACAACGGCCGCGGCAATGACGGTAAAGCCAATACGCAAAGAGACACGCGAACCGTACACGATGCGGCTGAATTGATCACGACCGTTGCCGTCGGTGCCAAAAATATGCTGTGACTCCGTTTTCGGGCAGCCCAGGGCGTGAATACAGGGAGCCGCTCGTCGTTTGATCTTGCCGTCCTCACTCTCCACGGTTTTGGCGGGATCATAAGGGGCAATCACCGGAGCAAAGACGGCCGTGAAGATCAAAAACCCTAACATGACCAGTCCCACCTGCGCTGAACGCTGCCGAAATAAGCGCCGCAGTGTCAACCGCCATAGACTATTTGATTTGTAATCACCTATATCGGCAATATTATCGTCCGGAATCTGTACGACGGGGGAAATTGTTTCTGGCGTTTGTGTAGTCATGAGGTTAATCTAGCCGAACTCGTGGGTCCAAAATCGCATACGATAAGTCTACAATCAGGTTAAAAGCCACATAAACAAAAGCAATGATGAGTACAAAACCTTGAATCACCGGGAAATCACGAGAGGTAATGGCTTCAAAAACGCTTAATCCTACACCCGGCAGGCTGAAAATGGTCTCCGTGAGTACGGCCCCGCCTAAAATGGCGGCCATTTGCAAGCCGGCAATGGTCACAATGGGCAGCAGGGCGTTACGAAAAGAATGTTTCATAATCACTTTTCGTGGGGGTAATCCTTTGGCTCTGGCCGTGCGAATATAATCCTGCCCCAATATCTCTAACATGCTGGAGCGAGTCATTCGGGCAATAATGGCCAGGGGAATGGTGGCCAGGGCAATAGACGGCAAAATAAGGTGACGGAGGGCATCCCTCAGTACCACCCAATCAGCGGTCAGAATGGAATTTACAATGTAGGACTTGGCAATAAACTGGTATAGAAAAAATTTGCCCGTGCCCGGGTCCACAGCCAGTTCATAAAAAGTATAAAAAGGCAAAGGCACTATACCCGGCGAAAGTCGCCCCGATGGCGGCAGTGCCAGAGGTGTGCCCCTTAACGTGACCGCAAAAAAGTACGCCAACAGCAGTCCCAGAAAAAAGACAGGCATAGAGACGCCAATATTGGCCCCAAACATGGTAATGACATCAATAGCCGAATTGCGCCGCACCGCAGAGATAATACCGGCCGGAATACCCACCAGTAAGGCCAGCAGCATGGCGGCCATACCTAATTCAATGGTCATAGGCAAGCGCTCAGCCAGCATCAGCATCACCGGCCGCTTAAACCGGATTGAATCCCCAAAATCCCCTTGCAGCATTGTGCCCATGTAGATGAAGAACTGTGTTTCCTGAGGGTTGACCAGGCATTCGCCAAACGCAAATGGTTTAACTGATTGGATACAGTTAACCACGGGCTTGTTTAACCCATGCTTTTCAGCAAAACGTACACACGTTTCGGCACTGGCTTTCTCACCCAAGATTGATTTGCACGGGTCGCCTGGTACCGCCCGGGCCAGAAAAAAGACAACGGTTAAGATGGCTAATAAAACAGGAACAGCCAGGATTATGCGGCGTACAGTATATTGAATCATGAGTAGGAATAAGACATCCGATTTCGGTAATGACTTCTGGTCATCTTCAGCCTACAAGCTGCCGAAATCGGATGTCTGCTTTTCTTTAAATTCAGGCGTTATGACTGATACAAAGTGACCGGTGTTTAAACCTGCCGGTTACCAAGTTGTATTACTCGTCCGATTCGGGTGCGTTCATCAAACCATCCCATAGATAGGAATAGTATTCAAATGCACCGGTGTTGCCCACGTGGTTGGGATTGGCGGCGTCAATACCAGCAGCCCAAGAGGCAACCACATCATTGGCGTCAAACTTAGAACCATCGTGGAACAAGACACCCTGACGTAACGTGCATGTCCAGACTGTTGAGTCATCGTTGCCTATACACTCGGTGGCCAGCGCCGGCTGTGTATCGCCAGAATCTTTCATGTAATTTAGCAGCGGTTCAACAACTTGCTGGCAGGCTCGCAGCGATTCGCCGTCAGTCTCATCGGTGCAGTAGAGGCTGATCGGTTCGGCGTTTTGCATAAAAACAACAGTCCCTTTGCCTGTTTTTAGGGCACCAAAGTCGGTGGCGCCAAACGGCGGCACGTAGGCGCCTTCCGTTGTGGCCAGGGCCGCATCGGCGGAAGCGCCGTGGGCAATGGGCACCATGGGTACCAGTTCACGGATGGCGTTATTGGCCTGTTCGTACAACGGTGCGGCCGTATCTACGTCCCCAATGGTGGATGCTTCTAACAGGAGTTCATAAATTTCCGGATGGGGATCACCAAACTGTGGATTTTCGGCGCTGAAGTGGAAGTCCAGGAAGTTGGTGACGTGCGGATAATCAGCGCCCCAACCGAGCATGTAAAGCCCGTCCAGGTTACCAGCGGTAGACTCGGCGATAAACGCGCCCGATTCCATTTCTACGATATCAGCGATGATGCCCAGATTCTCCTGCAACTGCGTTTGCAGCTCTACGGCCACCTGTGACGGCTCTGGCAGGTAACCACGGAAGACGTTACGGTAGAAAATCGTGGTCTCAAAACCATCTGGATACCCGGCTTCGGCCAACAGGGCCTTGGCGGCTTCTATGTCAAACTCGTACCAGGATTCACCGGTGCAGCCATTGGGAATGGAGCACGGCGTGAAGTGCGAGGCTGCTTCAGAGCCAGCTGGGTAGTAATTGTCGACAATGCGCTGGCGATCAACGCCCATAGCAATGGCCTGGCGAACACGAACATCACCAAATGGTTCAAAGGTGTTGGTCATGGCCAGATAAAAAACATTAGGATTGGTGCTGGGCAGCAGATGCAAATTGCTGTCTGCTTCTACGGCTTCAAAGTCGCCAGGGCTGACGTTGGTGATCATATCCACCGTACCGGCTTGCAGCTCAACCAGGCGGGCGGCGCCTTCTGTACTCCAGCGGAGCACGGCCGTTTCCTCTATGGCTGGTTCGCCCCAGTAGTCGTCAAACCGTTTGTACACAATGGAATCGCCGCGTGTCCAGGAGTCCAGCATGTACGGGCCGGTGCCAATGGGTTTTTCCAGAATTTCTCCCGTACCGCCCGTGGCTTCTATCCATTCAGATGGCTGAATGCCAAAGGGTGTAAAAGCGACCTTGGCCAGAAATGCCGGGTCTGGTTTGCACAGGTTAAATACCACCGTGAACTCATCAACAGCCTCAATAGAAGAAATCTTGCCGCCATAGTCGCAATTTTCTGCGGCCACTGATATGGGCTCAAAGGCCATGGCTTCTTCTTCCATTTCTTCTGTTTCGGCCGGTGCTTCTTCTTCCATTTCTTCTGTTTCGGTCGGTGCTTCTTCTTCCGTTGTGGTGGTTTCAGTATCTGTAGCCGGTTCTTGGCCGCTGCCAGTACAGGCGGCCAGGGCTAAGGCAAAAATAAGAAACATACTCAACAAAAGCAACAACTTGTGGTTTTTCATTCTCTCCTCCATGAAAAGATGACTTACTAAACTTGTGCCGATTTCGATGCGAGTCATAACGCTGAATACACAGATGGTAGCATGGGTTGAATGAGATGACAAACGGACTTAAAGCAGAAAATGGCAAAGGTCATCAGGCATAGACATCCACTTTGTTTTACGTTTTGACGGCCGTCTTTATTGAAAATCCATGATCATTCACGCTGGGGAATACGCACAAGCGTAGAGGGTGGGTATAATTGCACCATGAATAACCGTGAAATAACACAACGCTTTGCCGACGTGGCCGACATGCTGGCAATTCGCGGTGATAACATTCACCGAGTGCTGGCTTACCGCCGGGCCGCAGAAGCCATAGAAAATTTGGGCCGAGATGTCAACCAGGTATACGCTGAAGGGTCCCTGACAGACATTCCCGGCATTGGTGAGACGCTGGCCGAAAAAATTGAAGAGATGCTGACGACCGGCAGCCTGGCTTTTTATGACCGGCTGGCTCAGGAAATTCCGCCTTCACTGGTAGACCTGCTAAAAGTTGAAGGGCTTGGCCCCAAACGGGTAAAGCAGGTATACGACGTATTAGGGGTTACGACCCTGGCAGACCTATCGGCGGCGGCCCAAGAAGGCAAGCTGCGTGATCTGCCGGGTATGGGCGCTAAATCGGAAGAAAAACTGTTGAAGGCCATTGCCGCCCTGGCCCGGCATGGCGATGACCGTGTGCCGCTGGGGAATGCCTGGCCTTTGGCCCAGGAGATATTGGCCGTATTGGCCAAGATACCGGGTGTCACCCAAACGGCCGTGGCCGGCTCCCTGCGCCGTATGAAAGAAAGCATCGGTGATATTGATTTGCTGGTAGCGGCCGATGAGGCCGCGGTTGTAATGGATACTTTTGTCCACCTGCCACAAGTTGAGTCCATCTCCGGCCATGGCCCTACCAAATCCAGCGTTACCCTGTTTAACGGCCTACAGGTAGACCTGCGGGTATTGCCGGCCGAACGCTGGGGTACCCTGCTCTGTTACTTCACCGGCAGCAAAAGCCATAATGTGCATTTGCGCGAAATGGCCCTGAAGCGAGGCTTGAGCCTGAACGAACATGCCTTCACACCGGTAGACGGCGGCCCGGAAATTCTGTGTGCCACCGAAGAAGCCGTGTACCAGGTCTTGGACCTGCCCTATATCATCCCCACGCTGCGTGAAGACCGGGGTGAAATTGAAGCGGCCCAGGCCGGGCGGCTGCCAGATGTTATTCGGACTGAACAGATCATCAGTGATTTACATATGCACTCCACCTGGTCAGATGGCAACGCTACGATTCTGGAGATGGCCAAAGCAGCCCAGGCGCGTGGCTTGCGGTACATAGTCATCACGGATCACTCCGTCAGCCTGGGCATCGCCAATGGTCTTTCTATTGAACGTTTGCACCAACAAGCCGCCGACATTCGTCAGGCCAACGACGCTCTAGGGCCAGACTTCCGCATCTTGCATGGCACCGAGATGGAAATTCGGGCCGATGGATCGCTGGATTATCCAGACGAGGTGTTGGCGGGGTTAGACTTTGTTATTGCCGCGCTGCACGTTAGCCTCAGCCAGCCACGCGCCCAGGTGACAGAACGCCTGCTTAATGCCCTTAACAACCCACACGTGGATATGATCGCTCACCCTTCTGGGCGGCTGCTGCCAGACCGGGCCGGGGCTGACGCTGATTGGGATGTGGTGCTGGAAACGGCCGTGGCCACCCACACCATCCTAGAAATTAACGCCAACCCCCGCCGCCTGGACCTGCGAGACAGCCTGGCGCGTCGCGCGGTGGAACTGGGCGCAACCCTGGCCATTAACTGCGACGCCCACCACACCGAACACTTTGACTTCCTGCATTACGGCGTGGCTACAGCCCAACGAGCCTGGGTGACGCCAGACGCTGTGGTGAATACCTGGCCTCTGGAAAAATTGTTGGCCTTTCTTTCAAAGTAATGGGTAATTACTCTGTAACAGAAGTTTTATGACCTTTGGTAGGGGCAGGTCTTGTACCTGCCCCGCTCAGGGCGACCACAAGAGTTGCCTCTACGACGTAGTTGTTGGGTAAAAAGTACGTACTTTTTGTCGAAGAAATACGTACTTTTTATCGAAGAAATACGTACTTTTGGGGCAAGAAGTACGTATTTGTAGAGTACAAATGAACATCGGCACCGCCTCCATTATCAACCACGCCTTTGGCGCCCTGGAGCCAGAAACCCTGGAAGCCCTGCGCGCCGTGGCCGTGCGCCAGAGCTACGCCCCTAACACTACCTTGTGCCGCCAGGGAAAGATAGAGCACACGTTTTATGTGGTGGTTCAGGGGGAGGTTGTTGTTTCCCAAACGCTGGAAGATGGCCAGGAGCGCATCCTCAACGTCATCGGGCCGATGGGGTACTTTGGTGAGATGGGGCTGATTGATGACTCGCCGCGCATGGCCCACTGCATTACCCTCACCCCCACAACAGTGCTGGAAGTAACCGAAGAGAATTTTGACAAATTCATGGAGAAAAGCCCGGCATTGGCTACGGCCGTTCTGCGTAACATCCTGACAACCACCCGCAACATTGACCAGCAATCCATCGCCGAACTGCAGCAGAAGAATGAGGCCTTGCAAAAAGCCTATGCTGATTTACAACAGGCGCTGGCGCGGCTGGTGGAAAAGGAACGACTGGAGCGTGAGCTGGAACTGGCGGCAACCGTGCAGCGCAGCCTGCTGCCAGACCACCTGCCGCAGTTTCCTGATTATGCCTTTGCCGCGTACTTACAACCAGCACGGCAGGTGGGTGGTGATTTTTATGACGTGGTGGAGATTGATACAGATCATGTGGGCATTCTGATGGCTGATGTGGCTGACAAGGGATTTCATGCCGCCCTCTTTATGGCCGTGACACGCACCCTCTTTTACCAAGAGGGGAAACACTCTTTATCACCGGCGGCGGTAGCCACGGCCGTGCATCAGGGCATGTTGGAAGCTTCGTCACACGATACATTCCTGACGGCGTTTTATGGGGTACTGCACCGGCCCAGCGGCCGCCTGACGTATGTACGGGCCGCACAAGACCGCCCGCTCTGGTACCGGCCCGGGCGCGGGGTAGAGGCTTTAACGGGTGACGGCCGTTTTTTGGGTATGATCGAAGGTCTGGCCCTGGCTGAATCTACCATTTACCTGCAACCCGGTGACCGGCTGGTTCTCTTCAGCGATGGCGTACCCGATGCCACCAACCCACATGAAGAACCATACAGCGGCCAACGATTAACCGATAGGATTGTCACCGGCGGTCACCTGCCAGCTGGCCGACTGATCACCCATATTGCCCAGGATGTCATCCGTTGGCGGCAGGATGCCCCAGCTTTTGATGATTTAACGCTGCTTGTTGTGGAGGCAAAGGCATAACCTATGGCCCGATACCAGGTCCCCCCTGATCCTCGTAAATCGAATGACGAACGGCCGCGCCGTCTGCGTGCCGATTCCCAGGAGCCCCCGCCATGGCGTTACCTGGTTCTGGGGGTGATTGTGACCGTTGTCAGCCTCATCCTTGCCCTGGCGCTGGCCAATGCCTTGCTGGCCCGCCCCCCGTTGGAAGTAGCGCCCGTCCAGCCCACGCTCATCATCCTGACGGCGCCGCCCAGCCCTGTTCCCTCTGTGACGGCCGTGCTGCCCACGCCATCACCCATCCCCACCTTTACGCCCATCCCCACCCCAGACACCGCCCAGGCTCCCCCCGAGGTTACCGTGGGGTATTATGCCCTGGTGGCCGGCACTGAAGGGGCAGGCGTGACTGTACGCGGCGGCCCCAGCACCAGCAACGCCCGCATTACCGTGGCCGACGAAGGTGCCCTACTGGTAGTCATTGGTGGGCCCCAGGTCGATGAACCCAACAGCCGTATCTGGTGGCAGGTAGAGCTGGCCGATGGCACCCAAGGGTGGGTCGTCGGCGATTTTTTGCAGCCCGCTGCGGCGCCACCTCCGTAAACGCCACTGTTTCTTTTCTGCAACCAGATTGTGTACAATAGCAGCCATCACTTTGTGAAAAAATTCCCACGTTTTCCAGCACCGGGCTCCTTAACAATTGGCCCGGTGTGCATGAAGGAGCATAAGCATGAGTAAACATAAGACAGATGTTGTCATCTTGGGCGCGGCCCGCACGCCTACGGGTAAATTTAATGGTGGCCTGGCCGGGTTAACAGCGCCGGAACTGGGGGCGCTGGCCGTGGCGGCTGCCGTCGCTCGCTCTGGCATCAACCCCGCCACTGTGTATGAAGTGATCATGGGTCAGGTGGTGCCGGCCGGTACTGGTCAGGCGGCCGCACGCCACGCGGCGCTTAAAGGCGGCCTGCCAGACACGGTGGGGGCCACGGCCGTCAATAAGGCGTGTGGCTCTGGCCTGAAAGCCGTTATGATGGCCGCTAATGCCATCACCGCCGGTGAAGCCGACGTGTTTGTGGCCGGAGGCATGGAAAGCATGTCTAACGCGCCTTACCTTTTGCCTAAGGCACGGCAGGGTTTGCGCTATGGTCACGCCGAAGTGAAAGATTCCTTGCTCAACGATGGTCTATGGTGCGCTTTTCAGGATTGGGCCATGGGCAATGCCGCCGATTTTATTGCCCGCCAGTTTGAAGTCAGCCGTCAGGAGATGGACGAGTTTGCCTTGCAGAGCCATGAAAAGGCGGCGGCGGCTACGGCAAACGGCCGTTTTCAGGCAGAAATTGTGCCGGTGGAAATCAAGAGCCGTAAAGGCAGCCTGGTCATTGACAAAGATGAACCCATTCGGGCTAGTTTCCACAATGGCAGCTATGAGCTGGAAACCAGCCTGGCGCAGTTAGCCAAACTGCCACCGGCCTTTGAAAAAGACGGCCAGGTGACGGCTGGCAATGCGCCCGGCCTGAACGATGGCGCCTCGGCGGTGGTGGTGGCCAGCCGTGACGAAGCCGAACGGCAAGGATTGGTGCCCCTGGCGCGGATCGTCGGTTATACCCATGCGGCCGTAGATCCGCAGTGGATCTTCTCAGCCCCCGCCAAAGCCATCCCCCGTTTGTTGCAGAAAGTGGGCTGGTCCCTGGCCGATGTAGACCTCATCGAACTAAATGAAGCATTTGCTGCCCAGGCCTTGGCCAATGGGGTAGATATGACCCGTCAGAAGTTAGCGTGGCAGTGGGATAAGGTAAACGTGAACGGGGGTGCGGTGGCCTTGGGTCATCCCATTGGCTCCAGCGGCTCGCGGGTATTGGTGACACTGATTCACGCGCTGCGCCAGCGGGGGCTGAAGCGCGGTGTTGCCTCGTTGTGCCTGGGTGGTGGTGAAGCGGTGGCCCTGGCCGTTGAGATGGCGTAACAGAAAGATTTTAGGATCAAGGCGCGTCCATCAATACGTTACAGCATTGATGGACGTGCTTGAAGTGATCTTCACGTTAGCAAAACAGCTGCCTGCCCCGGTTCTGCCGGTGTTGGTGATGACCGTTTCCTCACCAATCAATCACCCCTCTTCATGCGCCATTAACCACCAGCTGGCAATAAGAGCGATCCAGGCCCCCAGGCTGGCGCTAAACAGGTGCAGTGCCCCCAGGTTGAGCAGCTCCAGGTTAATAAAGTCCCCCAAGAAGTGGCCCACGGTAAAACCCACCCAGGCCGCCAGCACATACAACAAGATGCGCCGCGCCGGGCCCCCCATCATCAGGTGAAAGCCTGCACCGTAGGCGGTTGCCAACAGGAAACCCAGGATGACTCCGGAGGCGTTTATCATGAAATTACCTGAATGGCGGCCGGTTGTATGGTAGGGATCACGGCCGTAGGCTGGCTATCGTTATCGGCAATAATCCCGCCACCTAAAACCGTAGCACCATCATAAAAGACGGCTGCCTGCCCGGCAGTAATGCCAAAGACAGGCTCATGGAAGGTGCAGTGGGCACGGCCGTCGCTGACACTTACCACCGTGCCGGCCGCCGCCCGGGCCTTATAACGAATTTTAATGTGTACCGGTATGGGAGCCGTGGGAGGGAGGCCATTTATCCAATTAACATCACGGACGTCCAGCGTTTGCTGGCCCAATGCAGCTTTTGTGCCCACAATAAGTGCATTATGGGCCACATCTTTGCGGATAACAAAAACGGGCTGACCCGTGGTAATGCCCAGCCCTTTGCGCTGGCCGATGGTGTAAAACGGCAGGCCTTCATGCTGGCCCAGTTCACGGCCGTTTGTGTCTAGAATTGGCCCCGGACGGGCGGCTTTGTGGCTGTATTCTTGTAAGAAGCGACGGTAATCACCATCACCCAAAAAACACAAATCCTGGCTTTCATCTTTGCTGGCCACAGGCAGGCCAAAGGTGCGTGCCAGGTCGCGCACCTCTGTTTTGGTATAGTCACCCACCGGAAACAACACATGCGCCAGGTGCTGCTGCAGCAGCATATGCAGCACATAAGATTGGTCTTTGTGTTCATCCTTGCCCTGGTGCACTTCATAGCCAGCGGAGGTGTGAACCACACGGGCATAATGGCCCGTCGCCAGATATTGCGCGCCAAGCGCCAGCGCCCGTTCCAGCAGGTACGTAAAACGAATCTGCCGATTGCACTCCACACAGGGGTTGGGGGTGCGCCCCAATTCATGCTGGTCAATAAAAAACTGAACGATGGTTCGGCGGAAATGATCCTGTACGTCCACCACGTAAAAGGGAATGCCCAGCAGCCCGGCCACGCGGCGAGCGTCAGCCATCTGGTCTGGGGTACAGCAGCGGTTAAGTGGGGCGTTAGCGCCAATGCCCGGCTCGCTCCACAGGCGCATCATCATGCCGATGACCTCGTAACCCTGCTCTTTCAGCAGTGCAGCGGCCACCGAACTATCTACGCCGCCGCTCATAGCGACGACAACCCGCTTCCCGTTACCCATCGTTGGTTGTTCCATAAAGTAAAGTATACCGGCATTTAAGTGAAAGCAGTAGGGTGGTGTTTGCTTCAGCCGGCCATGTTATTTTGTGTATAATGCCCCTTATTGGCAAGTGAGGCGACAGGCCACGTTGGTTCATGTGGTGCCCGCAGTGCGGTCAGCGCTCCTGGCACGAAGTTTCCCGCGACCTAGAGCCACCCAAGACATAACTGTCAGCATGATGTTTAATCAACGCTAAGTATACGTACGGGGATCATAAAGGCTGTGCTCGAAAAACCTGACCTGAAAGACGAAGAAATTATTACCTGCCTCAAGAATGCTTATGGCTTGAGGGTTGATACAATGGCTTTTCTTCCGCTTGGGGCTGATGTCAATACGGCCGTTTACCGGGTCGTCACCGACGATAAACGGCAATACTTCGTCAAGCTGCGGGGTGGTCTCTTTGATGAAGCTTCTGTGGCCGTGCCCAAGTTTCTGAGCGATCTGGGTATCAAGCAAATTATCCCCTCTTTATTTACCCAAACAGGACAGCTCTGGGCCAGCCTGCCCCCCTATCAAGTGATCCTTTATCCTTTTGTGGAAGGGCGCAATGGCTATGAAGTGAGCCTGTCAGATGAACACCGGGTTGAATTTGGCGCCGCCCTTAAACAGTTTCATACGGCTGACATACCCACAGCCATCACAAACAGTGTACGTCGAGAAGCATTTTCTGCTCAGTGGCGCGGAAAAGTGACATCATTCCTGGCGCAAATTGAGAATGAGACCTTTGCTGAGCCTGTAGCCACGGCATTGGCCTCTTTCCTGAAAACCAAACGTGAGGAAACGCTCGATCTTGTCAAACGGGCTGAACGAATGGCCTGGGCACTTCAGGCACAGACGCCAGCATTCATTTTGTGTCATGGGGATATTCATGGATGGAATCTTTTGATTGACGCCCACAACAACCTGTACATCGTTGATTGGGACACGCTGGTTTTTGCCCCTAAAGAGCGTGATTTGATGTTTGTGGGCAGCGGGCTTGGCGGTAATGGGCATACCCTGCAGGAAGAAGAGACCCTGTTCTATAAAGGGTATGGTCAAACCCAGGTAAACCCCATGGCACTGGCCTATTATCGTTATGAACGGATCATTGAAGATATCGCGGTTATCTGTGAGCAAATCTTTTTGTCAGATGGAGGCGGAGAAGATCGCCTGCAGTCACTGGAAATGGTGAAATCAAACTTTTGTCCCAACGGCACTATCGAGATAGCTTACCACGCTGATAAGGCATGGGGCTAGTATCGGTTTTCAGTCATCAGTGGCCAGTTATCAGTGACCAGTTATCAGTAGGGGCTGACGCCCGTAAAAGCGCACTGAATACTGATTACTGACTTCTGATGACTGGTACCGGGCCGCTGCTCTGGTTAGATAAGTTTTGTCGGTCAATCAGATGGGCGGCCCTAGGGTGGCTTGGCTGTTATCATTTAAGCCAGCCGTTGGTTGAGCTGGTGCAGTTGGGCCACAACAGCCGGTAAGGTCTGCACACAATAGGCAATGTCTTCTATGGTGTTTTGCCGGCCTACCGTAAAGCGTAAACCACCGGTGGACCATTCATCCCCCAGGCCAATGGCTTGCAGAATGGCCGAGGGTTTGGGGTTGCCTGTTTTGCAAGCAGAGCCGCTGCTGGCGCTGATGCCGGCCATATCCAGATGGATGAGCAGGTCATTGCCGTTCAGGTGGCGCAGGGCAAAGCTGGCGTGATGGGCTAATCGTGTGGTAGGGTGACCGGTGAGTATGATGTCGTCGGCCGGTATGGCGGCCATGATGCCGACGATCAACTGGTCACGCAGGGCGGTGTCGTGGGCCACGTGCGTGGCCAAGTCCGCCTGGGCCAGGGCAAAAGCGGTGGCCGCGCCCACGGCAAAGGCCACATTCGCGGTGCCGGAGCGACGGCCGTCTTCCTGCCCACCCCCCGTTAATGTGGACAACAACGGCACCCCTTCACGCACATACAAGATGCCTACCCCTTTTGGCCCATAAAACTTATGGGGGGCCATTGCCAATAGATCAATGGGCATTTCGGCCAGATTCCAGTTGGTGGTGGCCGCCGCCTGTACCGCATCTGTATGGAACAGTACACCGTGTTCACGGGCGATGCTTCCAATTTCCAGAATGGGCTGCAACGTGCCAATTTCGTTATTAGCGGCCATGATGGAGATAAGGGCCGTATCAGGGCGAATGGCCGCCCGCACATCATCGGGGGAGACACGGCCGTCACTGTCTACCGGTAATATCGTCACTGTAAAACCAAAGTGGTCACGCAGTTGGACAGCTGTTTCAATCACGGCTTCATGTTCAATGCAACTGGTGATCAGGTGCTGGCCGCGCCCCAATTCCCGCGCCGCCCACATAACACCGCGTATGGCCAGGTTATCGCTTTCTGAGCCGCAGCCTGTAAAAATGATCTCCTTGGTTTGAGCATGCAGTAGATCGGCAATAGTGCGGCGGGCTTCATCCAGGGCAAAGCTGGCATCACGGCCGTGGGTGTGTGCCGAGGACGGGTTGCCATACTGCTCCGTCCAAAATGGGATCATGGCTTCAATAACCTGGGGGGCCACTGGCGTAGAGGCGCCGTGGTCTAGGTAGATGTGTTTTTTGTGGTTCATAGTGCGCATTCCGTACAGCGTCTTTTACGGCGTGCGCCATACAGTTCATGTTACTTAATCTTCGGTCACCGGTAATCTTACTGTAAAGGTGGTGCCGGCACCTTCCTTGCTCTTCACGGTAATGGTGCCATTATAATTCTCGACGGCTTCTTTGACCATGTAAAGGCCCAGACCCGTCCCGGCAATGCCCCGTTCGACGGCCGTTTGTGCCCGGAAAAAGCGGCCAAACAAATGTGGCATCGCCTGTTCCGGAATGCCAATGCCATCATCTTGCACTTTGATATAGACAGAGCCGTTTTCATTCCAGGCGTCAATGCGCACCGTGCCAGACATGGTAAACTTGATGGCGTTGTCAATCAGGTTTTTAAAGATGAGGTGGAAGGTATCCTGGCTGCCTAAAACCGGGGGCATGGCCGGTTGAATTTTTTGGCGAAATGTCAATCCCTTTTCCGTGGCCCGGTCGGCCAGCGGTGGCAAAATCTCGTCAAAAAGCGGATTTAACCGGATGGGTTCGGCGCCACGTTGAAATTCCCGTGCTTCCATCTTGGCCAGCTCCAACATTTGCCGCACCATCTTTTGCAGCCGGTCACTCTCCCGTTCAATCACCCCCAGAAAGCGGTCGGCCTTTTCTTTTTGTTGGGCTTTGCCTTCACGCAGCAGGCGAGCGTACATCAAGATGGTGGCCAGCGGCGTACGCAGTTCATGGATAATGCCGTGGAAAAAATCATCCCGCAGCCGTTCCACTTCCCGAATCTGGCGCAGATCGCTGAATACAAAAATCATCTCGCTGATGGAGCCATCTTCATCATGAATAGGGGCGCCGCTGACCAGCACGGGCACCGTTTGCCCGCTGCTCTGGTAGAGACTGGTGGCCATTTGGGGATAATCCTCTTCTTCATCTTGCACCTGCTGCATAAATTCTGGCAGGCTGCCTGTGGAGAAGCGAATGGCCTTTTGCACCGGCTGGCCAATAAGCTTGTCTGGGCTTTGCAACGTCAACGTAAGCAATGCATCATTAGCATGGGTGATAAAGCCGTCAGCGTTTACGGTCAGCATGCCCTCTGACATGCTGGCAAAAATCGTTTCAATGCGCCGTTTTTCCGCCAATACCTCAGAGTGCAGGCTGGCGTTTTCAATGGCTGCGGCCAGCGGCCCGCCAATGGCTTGCAGCAGGCGCAGATCATTCTCCATGAATTCACCGCCTTGTTTGTTGATGGCCTGTAATATGCCAATGACCCGGTCTTCTACCTGGAGCGGAATACAAATCATGGAATCCGTATGGAAACCTGACTGCCGGTCAAAGCGGGCAAAAAAGCGGTTGTCAGCATAGACGTCATTAATGATGACAGGCTGGCGATTTTCGGCCACCCAACCGGCAATACCCTGCCCTTTTTTCAGGCGCAATGAAGGCATATCCTTAAACAGGTCGCCCAGCAGCATATCTACAAAAACGATGTCGCCGGTAGGCGAGTCGATCAGGCCCACAGAGACAGAGCCTACGTTTAAGGTGCGCCGGACAGAACCCATGAGCTGCTTGTAGATGTTTTGCAGGCTTAGGGTGGATGTCAGGGCAAAACTGATATCAGAAACGACGGCAAATTCAATGTCCTGGCGATGGACGGTGTGGCGCAGATAAGCGCGGTCTAGGGTGATGGTAATATAGGTGCCCAGACTTTCAATGTTGTCCAGGTTCAAGGGGCAGTCAGGCGTGGGGTCTATGAGGCAGAGGATCCCCGGTGGCGTAAGCGGCTGGTATTCGCCTGTGCCGGGTAGTGGTAAGGCCAGAATGTGGTTACGTGGCAACTGCCACAAGGCACTGTGAATGAGTTCGGCCGGCGAACGACCAAATTTTTCGGCCAGAACAGGTTGCCTCTCTTCTATAAGGGGGTAAAAGCTGGCCTTCTGGTTGTCCCACCGGGTTTGTTCAATGCGCCCGTCCGGTTCGCAGGTCCAGACATCGAAGTACTTTTTGAAGGGATCACTGACACCAACCACGGCCGTGACCTGGCAAAAAGCAGCCACTTCACTGGCCACCACTGCACAAACCCCGTGGGCGTCAAAAATGCCAGCAAGTTCAATGGCCAGTTTTTGCCAAAGAAGGTGAATATGCTTCGTATCAACCAAGGTGGGTTCATTCATCATCTTAGTTGATTTATAGCGGGGGGAAGGTTGGTTGGCAAGAGGACAACGGTACGTGGTACCAAAGTTGCCAGTCAATGGTAAAGAGGAAGATCTGTGTATTTTGTCTGGAAATTAAGATGTGATTTGTCATAGAAAATGTTTGCCCTGTCTGAAATGCTTCTGTATAGTTCCATTGAACTATTTTGCACCACCACCCAAAACTGCCTGTAAATGTACGGCGCAAAATTGCAGTCAGTTCCATAAAACAAGCAGGTTTACAGGCAACAGTGGCACATTATATCTCATAACCATTGACAGTTAACAATTAACCATTCTTGGAGGAAGAACCATGACTTACATTGAGTCTATTCACGCGCGGGAAGTGCTGGATTCGCGGGGCAATCCAACAGTAGAAGTTGAAGTACAGTTGTTTGATGGCGGTTATGGCCGGGCTATTGTCCCTTCGGGGGCGTCAACCGGTGTGCATGAAGCCTGGGAAAAGCGCGATGGTGATAAAAGTCGTTATCTGGGCAAAGGCGTGCAGGAGGCGCTCACGGCCGTGAATGAAGCCATCGCCGAAGAATTGGTGGGTTGGGACGCTACAGACCAGGTGGGTATTGATGAAGCGATGCTGGCTCTGGACGGCACGGAAAACAAAAGTGCCCTGGGGGCCAATGCTATTCTGGGCGTTTCGCTGGCCGTAGCCTATGCTGCCGCCGACAGCTTGGAACTGCCGCTTTACCGCTACCTGGGTGGCGTCTCCGCCCGTACCCTGCCCGTGCCCATGATGAATATTATGAATGGTGGCAAACACGCTGCCGGGGCCACCGATTTGCAAGAGTTTATGGTGATGCCTGTAGGCGCAGAAACCTTTCGTGAGGCGCTGCGGTGGGGAGCAGAAATTTACCACCACCTTAAGAAAGTGTTAGATAGTAAAGGTTACCGTACGCTGGTGGGTGATGAAGGTGGTTTTGCGCCGCAGGTAAAGGCCAATAGTGAAGCTTTTGACCTTATCCTGGAAGCCATTGAAAAAGCCGGTTATACACCGGGTGACCAGGTCATGCTGGCCATGGATGCGGCCGCTTCTGAGATTTACGAAGACGGCAAATACCATCTGAAGACAGAAGGCAAAGTCTTAACCGGGCCGGAAATGGTAGAGTTTCTGGCGGCATGGTGTGACAAATATCCCATTATCTCTATTGAAGATGGTTTGCATGAAGACGATTGGGACAGCTGGGCCTTGCTGACACAAAAAGTAGGCGACCGGGTGCAAATTGTGGGTGATGATTTGTTGGTGACCAATGCCCGGCGCATTCAGATGGGTTTTGCCCGTAAAGCCGCTAACAGTCTGTTGTGTAAAGTCAACCAGATTGGCTCGCTGACAGAGTCTATCGCGGCTGTCGATATGGTACACCGGCACGGCTGGACGGCCGTTGTCAGCCATCGCAGCGGCGAGACCGAAGATTCAACCATTGCTGACCTGGCCGTCGCGCTCAACGCCGGGCAAATTAAGACTGGCGCACCGGCCCGCAGTGATCGTGTAGCCAAGTACAACCAGCTCTTGCGTATTGAAGATGATCTGGGCGACAATGCGATTTACCCAGGCCTGGCGGCATTTACCAACTTAAACCGTTAACACGAATCTAATCCAACCGGGCTAAACTTCTGGCTCATTCTAACGGCCCAAAAAGGAAAAACCCTATGTACAGATTTGACGAAGACGAACCTCTGGAAGAAACTGAAGAGAAGAACGAACGAAATGATAAACCTGCCAATCCTTTTGAGCGGCTTTTGCAAACGCGAACGATCACCATCTTTGGCGAGATCAACATGAAAAAGGCCCAAGAAGTGACGCAGCAGCTGCTTCTGCTGGCGGCCGAATCAGATGAGCCGATCAAAATTTTTATCAACTCCCCCGGTGGGCACGTGGAATCCGGGGATACCATTTTTGACATGATCCGTTTTGTAAAACCCAGTGTGAAGGTCATTGGCACGGGATGGGTAGCCAGCGCGGGGGCCCTCATTTTTGCGGCTGCGGATAAAGAAGAGCGTTACAGCCTGCCCAACACGCGCTTTCTGCTGCATCAACCGGCCGGCGGTGCCATGGGTCAGGCGTCTGACATTGCCATTGAAGCCACAGAAATTATTAAGATGCGCCGCCGTCTGAACCAGATTTTTGCAGACCAGACAGGGCAGCCGTTGGAAAAAGTGGAGAAGGACACAGACCGCAATTTCTGGATGTCAGCCAAGGAAGCTCAGGAGTATGGTCTGGTAGGTAAAATTGTGCGCTCAGTGAGTGAAATCGAATAATTGGTTGGTCTATTTGCTTTTCATCCGGGCGACAGCGTTTACCATCATCACAAATGCCGTAATCATACCCAACATGAAAGCGATGACCACCACGGTGGCCAGAGCAGTCAGGGAAATGAACATACGCTTACCTCTTTATAAGGGCCGGTCATCTTCCGGATGACCGGCACCTTTTTAAGGAAATAGTCCTACCGGTACTGCCCCCATCTGGCTGACCTGAACGGTAGACATAGAAGCCATATGGAAGATACGTCGTAGGCCGGCCGGGTCCAGACCGGCGTCAAGACCCATGGGGAAACCAATGTCATCAGCAAGCTGCTGTGCAGGGGAACGGCCGTGACCCATGCCCGCAAACCCCAGCGGCTTTTTTAAGCCAAAACCCACCAGGGCCAACGTGTACATCTCTTGCCGCAGCAGGTCAGCGGCCGCCCGCTGAATATCTGCCGCCCGCTGCCGGGAAGCGTTATCTTCACCATCTGTGTAAACGATGACCACACCGCGCACCATAACACCACTGGCGCGCAGTTGCTGGGCGTACAGCACCATGTTTGTCAGCCCGGCCGCGATGGCATCATAGAGAGCGGTGCTGAAGTCCGGATTGTATGTCTTTTTTGTCAGGGGAGGGGCGTCTGCCAGAGGCACATAACCGTGCAGTGTCTTTACCTTGTCATTAAACAGGATGGTGCTGACCAGGATGTCATCGGCGGCCGGTGAAGCGGCCATGGCTGCTAAATACTCATTGTTGTAAGCGCCCATGAGGTCAGCTGCGTGGGGGGCCATGGAGCCGCTCATGTCTATGATGTTCATGGCCAGGGTGACGTCATTGGTGGCCAGTTGGTCCAGCGGGGTGTGTACGGCCGTGATTACAGCTGGGCCGTTTAAATTGGCAATGACCAGGTCCAGCGTGTCAGCGGTCAGCCCATCATCCTGGGCCGCTTGAAATAAATCATCGAGGTTGCCGAGTCCTTTGTTAGTCATGGTGTTGTCTCCTTAGATTTGTGATCCGTGAATTGTCATGTGTACGCTGTACTGCCAGCTTTGGTTGACGGGTTACGGCCCATGGGTTACGGCCCACGGGTTACGGCCCACGGATTACGGTTAAAATGGTAACGGATCTGTGCTGTTGATGAAGTTCACCCCTTGTTTCTTAAAATCGGCAAAGCGGGCCAGGGCAATAGCATGAAAGTCTACGTCTGGGTGTACCACCGGTGAGGTGCAATCACGCAGGAAATAGATTTTCCGTAAGGCGTCAGGCCGGTTGGTAAAATCTTCCACCAGGTCTTCCACCGTTTCCAAAACACAGTGGCTTTCGGCTTCGCCGGCAATGACGATGGCGTCAGCTTCGGCTAATGTATCCAGAAACTGCTTGTTCTTGCCCCCCATAGGGTGGTTAGGCACAGGTATTTCCGGCTGGACGATGGAGTAATGCTCGGTGAGAGGCACGGTGCCTTTGGTGAGCCAGGTGGGCTGTGTTTTGCGGGCCAGGCTGTGCCATAAAATAGCCGCAAACAGTTCCGGGTCCAGGGCATTACCCATACTGCCAATCATAACGTGGTAAGGCCAGATGGTGAGTGTCTTTTTCGCCTGTGCTTCCAACTGTTTAACGTAGTTGGTAGACTGCACCGGGGCTACCAACGGCCGCCACTTGCCAGATTTAATGTCTTCGTAGCTGATCATGGTAAAGGGGGCAGGATGGGCGCCATTGTCATCGGCCCACCAGGCGGGGTGAAAAATCTGATGTGGCAGGTGTGAATCGAGCGAGCAAGTAATATTGGTGATGCGGGCGGCATGGGTATAAATGAACTCGATGGTTCGTTGAATGTCGGCGGCTGCGCCGGGCACAAAAAGGCTGCCACTTTGATGACAAAAATCTACCTGCATATCAATGATCACCAGGTGTACATTTTGTTTGTCATCACTGGCAGGTGGCAGGTTTGTTTGGGTTGCTGCTGCGGCGATGGCGGCATAATCTGGGTAATACAGAGTGCCAATGCGGTTGGGGTTATAAAAACCGGGGAATTTGTTCATCATTGTCTCCTACAGGTAAGCTGATACTGAACATGGTCATGTTCACAATGGCTATTAGTGTCATAGATACACTAAATCAATTCACGGACAGTATAGTGTATTTGTGACACTTTGTCAACCCCTCGTTAACGTTAGTCTTGAAACAGTTTTGCGAGGTGTCATTGCGGCACAAGGTGAACAGGGAGGTTTACCTTGTGCTTGCCTGGTTAAGCAGTGGTGAACTGTCCATAAGGAGTGTGACTATGCTTATGATGAAGGACTGGCCCAGTGGATTCGTGACATTTTGGAGCTTGACTATCCGCATCTGGTAGAGAAGAAGATGTTTGGTAGCATGGCCTTTGTAGCGTGGTGTGGTGGATGCCTTGTCGCTGCCGCCCAAATAACGATAACAAACGGGGTAAACGGGAAATTCTCACTCTGAAGCCGGCCATTCGGCGGCAAGGATGCCAAACAGTAGCGTATCCCAATATTGCCCCTTAAAAAATTCATTTTCGCGCAGATGGCCTTCTTGTTGCATGCCCAATTTGCTGAGGACACGCACAGAGCCGTCATTTACCGCCAGCGTAGAAGCCCAGATGCGGTGCACGTGAAGCCCGGTAAAGCCAAAATCAATGATGGCTTTGGCCGCTTCGGTGGCGTAGCCATGTCCCCAATGGGCGGGGTCCAATTCGTAGCCGATATCGGCATTAAGGGCGCCATGTTCCGGCAGCCGTATGCCACAATTGCCAATGAGCTGGCCGGTGGCCTTGAGCGTCACAGCCAGTTGAAATTTAAGGCGCGGCTGGGCTTGCTGTTGGGCCAGGAACATCTGCACAAAGTTTTGTACATCCACGGCCGTGCGTTCCACCCAAGGATAGTAACGCAAATAAAGCGGCTTAGATTGGTAAGCAAAGACGGCCGTCCAATCTTCAGCCACAAACTCACGTAAAACCAATCGTGCTGTTACGATCTTCATAATCAGGTGAAGAGGGGAACTTATGAAAGAGGGACGCTGGTGGATGGCAGACAACCCAAAACAGTCACGGCCGTTAACCGGATGTTGTCATCGAGGCATTAAGGCAGGGCAGAACAGATCAACGATCCCGTTTCCCTTGTTTGGGTTTCGAGCTTTGCTTTTTGGCGTGTTTTTTGGCCTTCATTTTTTCCCGGTGATGCTCACGCCGTTCCTCTTTTTTTTCCTGGCGGCGGGCATGTTTGATCCGCCGCTTTTCTTTTTTTTGTATCTCAGCCATGCTTTTTCTCCATAAGATACTGCCGGATACGCATAGCCACATTAAAGCAGAGTCAACATAAGATTGCAAGTGACAAATAGAGTGCTTTACCTCTGACGCTTAGCATCAGTTTTCACTAATCAGCATACAGTTATCAGTAAGGCCTAACGCCAGTAAAGGTCCACTGAACACTGGCTACTGATGGCTGAACACTGGTTACTGACTTCTGATGACTGGTCCTAGCATGTTATCTTTGGCCGCTGGCTCATTAGCTGTGAATGAAACAACACCCTCATTGTCTGAACACACAAATTCACCTGTCTGTAAAAGGCGCTCTGGAGTATACTTGTGTGCAGACTTGGCTAAAATAGAGGGAAATGCCCCTTTGCATCTTCAGAATTGATGCCGGCCGTAACCGTAAATTGACACAATAACCATGGTAACTATATGAAGCTCTATGCTATCAGTGATCTGCACCTTACCAAGCCTGATAACCGGCAGGCGTTGGCCACCATGCCCCCACATCCGGACGATTGGCTGATCTTGGCTGGTGATGTAGGCGAAACCGAGGCTCATCTGCACTTTGCCCTGGCCATTTTGAGCGGCCGTTTTGCCCAGGTGTTATGGGTGCCGGGAAACCATGACTTGTGGACGCTGCCTTCAGACCGTCAGGGCATGCGCGGCGAAGCAAAATACCGGCGCCTGGTCTCCATTTGCCGTGACTATGGCGTTTTAACACCCGAAGATCCCTACGTTTTATGGCCGGGGGCAGGGCCAACTTGTCTGCTAGCGCCGCTCTTTACGCTTTATGATTATAGTTTCCGGCCAGACCATGTTTCTGCGGCCAACGCCCTGGAATGGGCAGCCATATCGGGTGTTATTTGCACAGACGAAGCCCTGCTGCACCCTGATCCCTATCCTTCGCGTTCTGCCTGGTGTGCCGCCCGCTGTGCCTACACAGAAAAGCGCCTGGAAGAGGCCAGCACACGAGCGCCCCTGGTCCTCATCAACCACTTCCCCTTGCGGCAAGACCTGGTGCGGCTGGCACGCATTCCTCGTTTCTCACTGTGGTGTGGTACGCGGCAGACTGAAGAGTGGCATACCAGGTTTCCGGTGTTGGCCGTCGTTTATGGCCATTTGCATATACGGGCGACGGATTATCGGGATGGGGTGCGCTTTGAAGAAGTATCGTTGGGGTACCCGGCACAGTGGGACCCTAAGCGAGGGGTGCAAGGTTACCTGCGGGAGATTTTGCCACGGGCGGACACGGCCGTTGATGATAACGTGTATAGAGCCAGGATGACACAGCCCCATAAATGATGAATTGCCCCAGTCAAATGGTCCCTCTGGCCTGTAAGGATTCAAGGGAGTGTTAGCACGGCCGTGTCCTGGCGGTGATCCGTCTGCAACACCGTTACGCTCAAATATGTGCCGTCATAAGACCATTGCGGGTTAGAAAGCCGTTCGCCGCCTGTGGCCGCCAGCGGGTAAGCCGTATTGGTGCGGGTATCAAAGATGACCAGGCCGCTGGCCGGGTCCTGGTAGACAAAACGAGTGCCGTCCGGTGACCAGCGCGGGCTAAAGGGCACGGCCGTGAGCGGTGGTAAAAATTCACCACTTTCCAGGTCATATACCGTCAGTTCGGGCGTGGGGGAATAGTATGTGAGGAAACGGCCGTCTGGTGAGAAGGAAGTAAAGGCAAACACCTCAGCTGAATAATCCGCTGCTACGGCATATGCTGGTTGTGAAAAAAGGATAGTTTCAGTATTTCTGTTGAGTAGTTCTATGACAAGAAAACTTGATGACGGCAGCAGATAAAGGAGATAACTGCCTTCAGGAGAGAAATGGCCGTAAATACCATCTGATTTAACTAGAGTTGTTTGATCAGTGTTAATATCCCACATTTGTAAGTTGGCTGGCACCAAACCTAAAAGCAAATCTTGATCATCATCAATTGACTCTTGCCAAGTAACGGCTAAAACTTGATCTGTAGCTGGCAATATGTCAGCAAAACGAGAGTAAAATAAATGATGTACTAGATCTGTTCCCAAGAACTTAACATATGTACCAAATTCCCAGCCGGAATAATCGGGGCTGATCTGCTGTTGAGCTAAGACTGCTACCGATGTATTATAGGAGTAGCCCAATTCTTCGTTGAGAACAACGTAGTTTTGACTAACACCGTGTACTCGACCTTCAAATATTGTGTTGGCTACACTCTCTCCAGTTATCACATTATCAATACCAATATAAAACATTCCGGTTCCGACTCTTTCCTCGAAAACACGCAGACCTTCATTTACCCATCCCCAATAGCCTGAGCTTATTCCAAGTTCAGTTATCGATGCTGGATTAGTTCGTTCTACTTTCCATTCATAATCAGTAGTTTCATACCCCTGGTCAGGCAAAGGTTCTGCCTTCATAAAGAAATAGTCTCCAGTAGGGTGCCAAAGTGTGCCAATAGAATAACAAGGGATTTCAACGGGCGTTAACTCTATTGGTTGAAAATTAGGTAAACTAGCAAAATAGATTGCAACTTCCCCATTTATTGGACAGGTATAATACACAAACTCATTCTGTGTTGGTGACCAGATAACGGATTCCGCATTATTTAGTACCACGAACTCTTCGACATTTTCCGCTAATTGCAAGGGCAACGGTGTTGGCGGGGGAGGCAGCGGGGTAGCGGTGGATGTTCTCCGCGGTACGCTTAGCGTACGGGGTTCGAACGCTGTCGGTGAGGGCAGTATGGGTGTTTCCGATGGTAGTATTTCCGTGGATGGAATAGGGATGGCCGTAGTCAACGGCCGTGTCACCATCACCGTCGCTGCTTCAGCCAGGCCAGGGTTGGGTGTGGTGGTGGGGTCTGGCACGGCCGTGCAGCCTACTGCCCACACAATTATCAAACCAATCGCTGCTAAAAGCTCTCTGACTATGATGATACCCCCGCCAGCTATTACCAAAGAACGGAAACAATTCCCCCATGCGTAATGGTCTGGTCAGCGGTAATAATCTCAATGGTGTCCCCCAGATCTTGCAAGTATAAACCGGTGCTTACAATGAACCGGTCGTGGAGTTCAGGAATTTTTAAGCCTTCTGGTGTAAGACTCCGTTTGAATATTTCGACAGTTAAGGCCATAATTTCAATTCTGCCATCTGCTTGTACCCTTGTCAGGAATCGGTGTATGTCGGGGATGGTTGTGCGACCCCGTTCGATAACAAATGCTGCTTCTGCCAGAGCAATGAGCGGCAGCACCATCTGACTGTTGGGGTCAGCAATGACTGCTCTTGCGGCTTGGCTCAACCGCTTGTTTCCTTCCAGATACCAGATGAGAGCGTGCGTGTCCAGAATGTATTTATGTGCCATTGAGTTCTTCGTCGCCCGGTTGCCATTCAGCAATAGTGAAATCTTCTAAAGAAGACATGGCCGCTTCTTCCCCGGCAAATTCGCCAAATTGAAGCGACTGGGACTTTAAGGCAGTTGGCGATGATATAAGGGAACGGATGATGCGCTCGATCAACCGTAAGCGATCTTCTGGTGACAAGTCCTGAGCTTGTGAATATATTTTTTCTATCATTTCTGATTCAGCTAACATGAGCAGACTCCATAAAACAGGTTTATCTGGTTCCACCACCTTTTGACAAGGAGCATTATAGGGCAATTGCCGGAGCGGCGGCAACAGTGGACATTAGCTGGTCAGGAAAACTGAGAGATGGACAATGGTTGGTTTGTGCAGAAAGCTCTGGTCATTACCGGTAATGATAACGTCGAGGAAGACGCCATGGCTGATTACCAGGCCAGCCAGCTGGAATCGCCTACTAGAAAATCACTCCCGGTAATGGCAGCCCATGCTGTGTTTGTTGGCCAGTGCCGCCTGGGTGACGATCACGGCCGTGCGCACCGCATTGCGCAGCCCAATCAGCCCATCGGTCAACGTTGTGACCCGGTAAAATTGCTCAATCTCCGTTTCCAGGTGGCGTAGTTCACGCAGCGCCCGCTGCAGGCGGTAATCGGCACGTACCACGCCCACATAATTCCACATGATGTGTTGGATGGTGCTCATGTCTTGGGCGATCAGCAGGGGATCGGCCGTGTAGCGGCTGGTGTCTTGCCAGGGGGGAATATTATCGGCATCATGCTGTGGCCCGTTGGCCAGCCCGCTGAGAATCTCCCCGGCCGCCCGGCTGCCCCACACCAGCCCTTCTAACAATGACGTACTCGCCAGCCGGTTGGCGCCGTGTAGGCCGGTGCAAGAGACTTCACCGACGGCATACAGGTCGTTAATGGTGGACCGGCCCACATCATCTACCCACACCCCGCCGCAGGCATAATGCGCCCCCGGTACCACCGGAACCAGGTCCGTGGTGATGTCTATGCCAAATTCCGCGCAGCGAGCGGCAATGGTCGGAAACCGCTCCCGGATGTGAGCTGGGGGCATATAGGCGCGTAAATCCAGGTAAACGTTGTCCAGATCGTAAGTCACCATTTCCTGGCGAATGGAGCGGGCGACCACGTCACGCGGGGCCAGGTCTTTCCATTCCGGGTCATACTTTTGCATGAAGGGTTCGCCGTTTTCATGCACCAGCCGCGCCCCGGCGCCGCGCACCGCTTCACTGATGAGAAAGTGTGGCGCGCCCCGTTTGTGAAAGGTGGTGGGGTGAAACTGAATGAACTCGGTGTTGATGACACGGGCGCCGGTCCGGTAAGCCATGGCCAGGCCGTCGCCACGGGCGCCCACAGGGTTGGTGGTGCGCAGGTAAATCTGGCCCAGCCCACCCGTAGCCAATATGGTCTTTTTGGCCAGGATGCGGCTGATCTCGCCGCTTTCCTGGTTGAGCACATAGGCACCTACACAGGCGCGCGGCTCATAGACGGCCAGCCGGTTACGGCCGTGGTGCGCCGGTGTCAGCAGGTCTACGGCCGTGTGCCCGGTCAATAAGTGTACCTGGGGATGGCTCTTGAGAACATTTAGCAGCGCTATGGTCACCGCACGCCCGGTAGCGTCGGCGGCGTGGGCGATGCGCGGCTGCGAATGCGCGGCTTCAAAGACGGTATCCAGTTGGCCCGAGCCATTGTGGTCGAACGGCACGCCCACCCGTTCCAGGAGAATTTTTTCTACCAGCCCTGGCCCTTCCTCGGCCAGAATATGGGCCGCCTTAGGGTAGCTGTGCCCTGCTCCTGCATGTAAAATGTCTTGCACCAGCAGTTCGGGTGCATCGGCTGGGCTTTTGTAGATAATGCCCCCCTGGGCGTATTTGGTGTTTGATTCTTCCGGCTCCTGTGCCCGTGTTACTACGGTTACCGGTACGCCAGCGTCGGCCAGTTGTAAGGCGGCCGTGCTGCCCCCAATCCCACAGCCAATAATCAGGACTTCCGTTTTAATCATACGTTTATGAAACGTGGATGAATGCGGATCCTGTGGATTTACACGAATAATCTGATGCCTTATCCGCAAGAATCCGGTGTGTCCGCCTCCATTTGCGTCTTATCCTATAGCCAGCATCCGTTCGACGGAGCGCAGTGCCCGCACGCGGATCTCTTCGGGTACGTGAACTTCATATTGCGTGTAGCGCAGGGCGTTACGCGTGTCTTCCAGGCGAATCTGGTTCATGTGCGGGCAGCGCACGGAGCAGAGGCGCAGCATCTCTTTTTCTGGATTAGCGGCCATGATGTTGTCGCCCATGGCACATTCGGTTAGCAGCAGATAACTTGACGCATCTGTCTGTTCCACAAACCTTATAAGGGCGGTGGTGCTGCCGGAGAAGTCGCTGGCGGCCACGACTTCCGGGCTGCATTCGGGGTGGGCCAGAATGAGGGTGCCCGGATGGTCATGACGTACCGCTTGAATGTCGGCCACGGTAAACTTTTCATGCACTTCACAACGGCCGTGCCAGCCAATCATCTGCACATCTAATGTTGTATCGGCCTTCTTGCCGTTTTTGGTAGGGAAGATGATGTGTTTACCCGTCTCCATAGCCACGTTGCGCGCCAGGTATTCATCGGGCAGGAAGATGATGGTGTCTGCCTGCAGCGACTCCACCACTGCTCTGGCATTGCCAGACGTGCAGCAAATGTCCGTTTCGGCTTTGACGTCTGCATAGGTGTTGATGTAGGTGACCACAGGTACGCCGGGGAACTGTGCTTTAAGTTGGCGCACATCGGCGGCCGTAATGCTGGCCGCCAGCGAACAGCCTGCTTTTTGTGAAGGGATCAGCACTGTTTTGTTAGGATTTAATATCTTGGCTGTCTCTGCCATAAATTCTACGCCGCAGAAAATGATGATATCGGCGTCGGTCTGGGCCGCGCGGCGGCTGAGTTCCAGCGAATCACCGGTGTAATCTGGCACGGAATGGAACAGCGCGGGTTCCATATAGTTGTGTCCCAGAATGACGGCGTTGCGCTCTTGTTTAAGCTGGTTGATCTCATGCGCAATTTTAGCCTTGTATTCAATCTCAAAATCTGGGGCAATGTGCTGCAATTTGGCTCGCATATGGGCCAGCAGTTGCTCGTAGGTCATAGGGTTCTCCTGCAAGATGGTGGCAAGGGGCAGACCACGGCGCCTTGCCATCTGCCATTATTCTAATAACAAACTGATATCCAATGCTTTCACCGAATGGGTGAGCGCACCTACAGAAATGTAATCTACGCCGGTTTCCGCGATAGCCCGCACCGTTTCCAGGCTGACATTGCCAGATGCTTCCAGGGGCATGCGCCCGGCGGTTCTTTTGACGGCCGTGTGCATCTCATCCAGGCTCATATTGTCCAGCATAATGCGGTCAACGGGCAGGGTAAGGGCGGTGTCTAATTGTGACAGCGTGGTCACTTCAATTTCAATGGGCATGGTGGGGGCGTGTGTTTTGACACGGCGCACCGCTTCTGCCAGGTCGCCATGCACGGCCGTGATATGATTTTCTTTGATGAGCGCCATATCAAACAGACCAAAGCGGTGATTTTGGCCGCCGCCCAGCCGTACCGCCAATTTGTCAGCGGTGCGCAAACCGGGAGCCGTTTTGCGTGTATCCAGGATGACAGCATCGGTGCCGGCCACGGCTTCTACAAAACGGCGTGTCAGAGTAGCGATGCCGGACATACGTTGCAGAAAATTAAGGGCCACCCGTTCACCACTCAAAATGGCCGGCGCCGGCCCACTGACAGTGGCTATGACCTGGCCGGACGACACGGCACCACCATCATGGGCCTGAGGGGTAAAGCAGACGGCCGTGTCCAGCAAGTGAAACGTGCGGGCGGCCACCTCCAGCCCGGCCACGATGCCAGGCGCTTTGGCAATAAAACGGCCGTGTAGGGAGGTGCTCTGGGCTATAAGTGCTTGGGTGGTAATGTCTCCACTGCCGATGTCTTCGGCCAGCGCTGTTTGAATGGCTTTTTCTAACGTCATACAATCCTTTAAGTGTAATTCTAACACTAACTAAGCCGACACTTACTTTAGCATAAGGTGCATTTATTGTCAATGAGACACTATTAGGATTCCATGAAGGGCAGAACATGCCGGGTTTCAAGCGCTGACTCGACGTTAAAAACAACCAATCTTTCGGCGCCCATATGCCGGGCGATTTGGACCTTATCCCACACAATATTGGCCTGCCCGGTTAGTTGTAATGTACGGTGGCCTGTAAAGTCAAGAAATAGCAAACCTGCTTTGGGGTTAGCTGTTATGTTGCCCAGCGTATTAAACATCATGTTGCCGGCATAATCAGGCCAGATGAGCTGTGTGGCGCTTTCTACCTGTACAAATCCTTTAGGGCCGCCCCGGTGAGAAGCGTCTGCCCCGCCTTCGGGGTGTGCCGAGGCAACAAAAAATGTGTCAGCTGTGCTAACCCATTGGGCCTGTTCGGCCGAAAGTTGTTTGGCGGTGGTGATGGTGGGCACCTCTGCAGTTGTTAACTGTGATGTCATATGCCGGGATTGAATATATTTTGGGCAGTTGGCATAAACTTGCGATGCATAAATGATAAACCCATCATGATCCCATTCGGCCGTGCCATTCAGCCGCATTCGCCGTCGTGTGGCGAACTCAATGGCCAGCAGTCCAACATCGCCGCCAGTTTTTAGGTTTGCAAAAAGTGGGTCAGATGTGTGTGGTAACGCCCTGATCTGTACGGTCTGCTCATCTACAGCGTGCATAAAAGGGAGGTCGCCGGCCAATAAAGATGCCCACGGCCGTGTTTCAGAATCGGTAGAAGCAATGATGGCAAACGGCCGTTCGGCTAAAAATTGGGCCGCTGCTGGGGGGATGGTTGGCTTGATGCTGTGACCAACCCGTGCCGCCATCGGCTGTACGCCGGCACGCTGTTGCACAGCCAACTCTCCTGCATGAAAAGGGGTATCCATAAAACACTCCTGCGTATGGGGTTTACTAAAAATTGCCGTTTGGCAAGGGTGGCGCTTGTGGTTGCCGTGTCCTAGAAGAAGCCACAGGTGGGCGCGTCACCTGCGGGGGCCGGCTGCACGTCTGCTCCCTGTGATGCATACACCTCCAGGCGAATGCCGTCTGGGTCTTCAAAAAAGATACCACCTGAGGTCATCCCTTCACCATGAGGTACGATGCCATTGTGGTACAGCTTTGTGCCTGACTGACGCACTTTGTCTTCCACCGCCTTGACTTTTTCGATGTTGTCTACTTCAAAAGAGAGATGATGCAGGCCAGGATTACCAGTGTGGAAGCGCCCGTTGCTCTGCTGCCACAATGTCAATACCAGGCGTGCGTTGTCTGTTAAAAAGACAAACGCTCGTTCTGTTTCTGCCGATTCTGCGGCCACATCAAACCCAAACACATCCTGATAGAATCGCTTTGAGCGCTGCAGGTTAGTGACATTAAGCCCGATGTGTCCTGTCATAAACGTTGTCATGATCAATCTCCTTGATATAACTGTCTAAATGTATTTATAATGGTTAGAATAGTACAGCAGAAGACCTAACTTGTCAACCTGTGTTTTGATGGTTAAAATGAAGCCATGACAGAACAGCAAAAATTTGAGCATGTAGGGGGACATCCACTTATTGACCTGGTTAACACCGAAGTCATACAAGGCAGTCTGCGTGTAGACCAGTTGGCTGACAATGCAGACGTTATTGCCTGGCTGCTTGATGTGAGATTGATAACAGAAGGTGCGCTGCAATTTAACTGGCATGATGACCCTACACTGCTGATGCAGGTTCGCGCCTTTCGGCAGCAAATGCGCCAGATGCTGGTCGCCATTGTTGCCGAGCAGCCGGTTGCCGAAGAAACAATGAAGGCCATCAATGAGCGGCTGCAGCATTGGCAGGCACAGCCACGGTTAATACGGTGTGACGGTGGATTTGAGCAGCAGTGGGACTTTGCGTTTTTACAGCCGGCACACCTGGTGGCCAAACTGGCAGAAGTAGCGGTAAACTTTTTGACGACCATTAATCTTATATATGTCCGGCGTTGTGGGAATGATGAATGTATCCGCTATTTTCTGGACACGAGTAAAAATCATTCACGCCGCTGGTGTTCGATGGAAGGGTGTGGTAACCGGATGAAGGCCCGGGCCTATTATGCCCGCGAAAAGTGATTGCGACTGGTTATGGCCAACGGCCGTGACCCTGACACATGCATCTTGGGAGCAAGCTGCGGAGTAGTTTGCCTACGTGAAGATCTTTTGTTATGACCAATACACGTACCCGCTGCCGGATGGCCACCGCTTCCCGGCGAGCAAATACCAGCTGCTGCGGCAGGCAGTGGAAGCAGCGGCTGTGGTTCCCCCACAAAATCTTATCAATCCCGTACCCGCTACGTTTGAACAGCTAAGGCTGGCCCACGACCCCGATTACATTGAGCGCGTGTTGACAGGCGGGCTCAGTGCCGCCGAACAGCGGCAGATTGGTCTGCCCTGGTCAGCGGCACTGGCGCAGCGGGTGCAATACTCGGTGGGGGCTACCATTGGCGCCAGCCGGGCCGCGCTGAAAGAGGGGCTCAGCGTCTCACTAGGTGGGGGCACACACCATGCGCGGCGGGCAGAAGGGCAGGGGTACTGTTTATTTAATGACACGGCCGTGGCCGCCCGTGTCTTGCAAGCAGAAGGTCTGGTTAGCCAGGCGGTGGTCATTGATTGTGACGTGCATCAGGGAAATGGCACCGCCGACATCACGCAGGATGACCCCACCATCTTTACCTTTTCCATTCATGGCCAGAACAACTTCCCCTTCCGCAAAATTCCCGGTGACCTGGACATTGGCCTGCCGGACGGCACCGGTGATGATGATTATTTGGCGGCTTTGCAAGAGGGCTTGGTGCAGGCGTTGGTCAGGCAGCCAGGCCTCGCCTATTTCCTGGCCGGAGCAGATGTGCATAAAAATGACCGTCTGGGGCGGTTGGCGCTGACCAAAGCGGGAATTGCGGCGCGTGACCAACTGGTATTACAGGCATGCCAGGCACGGGGGATACCCGTGGTGGTGACCATGGCCGGGGGCTACGGCCGTGACATTCACCAAACAGTGGCCATCCAATTGCAGACCGTACAACTGTGCCAGGCGTTGAGTGAATTGTGGTGAATTGGCCATAGAGAGAAAATCGGCGCTTTCACAGGCAGAAAGGGCGGTCATTATGGCCCGCCGGGCCAACGATGATCATGTTGGCACCCAACAAGACCCATAAAAACATACCAGGCAGCAGCGAAGCGGTGGGCAGCAGCAGGTCAACGGCCGTCACCCGCCGGGCTGGCCCCATGAAACGTGGGCGGGGAATGGCGCAGCAGATGATAGTCACCGGCAAGGGTGACTATCACCCGGTAGAAAGCAGGTTTACTTTACCTGTGTAGAGAGGAAGTCCAGAATGTCAATCTTGGTGAGAATGCCCTGGACCTGGTCGCCGGTGGCGATAATGGCCGCGTTATGATGACTAAAGATGCCCATAAGCGTTTCCAGCGGCGTGTTAGGCCGCACCACCGGCACATTGCGGTCAATGATGGATTCAATGGTTTCGTGGGGATCATGGGTGGCGCGGCTGGTGACCAGCATATGGTTGAGCAGGTCGATTTCAGTCACGGCGCCCAGCAGACGGCCGTCGTCATCCAGCACCGGCAGTTGTGACACATTGTACTGCTTCATCTTGCTCACAACGTTGGCAATCAGGTCCTGGGGGCCGGCGGTAATAAGACCCTGATCAGGTTTGGCAAATTGTACGTCCTGGGCACGAACATCAATCCAGGCTCGCTCTAAAAAGCCATTTTCGCGCATCCATTCATCGTCAAAAACCTTGCTCAGGTAACGGGAACCAGAATCGGGCAAAATGACTACCATGACGTCATCTGGCCCCAGGTTGTGTTCACGGGCGTACTTAATAGCGCCCACCACGGCAGACCCGCTGGAGCCGCCGCAGAAGATGCCTTCTTCCCGCACCAGCCGCCGGGCCATCAACAGGCTTTCTTTATCGTTGACCTGAACGATATGATCAACCACACTTAAGTCAGTGGTGCCGGGCAAGAAGTCTTCCCCAATGCCTTCTACCTTGTATCCTTCGGCTTTGGTATATTTGCCACTGCGGTGCAGTTCATAGAGGATAGAGCCTATCGGATCTACGCCGATAATTTTGACATGTGGGTTCTGTTCTTTTAAGTAGAGCCCCGTGCCGCTAATGGTGCCGCCTGTGCCCATACCAACGACAAAATGTGTAATTTTGCCCCTGGTTTGCCGCCAAATCTCTGGCCCGGTGGAGACGTAGTGGGCCCGCGGGTTTTCCGGGTTGTGGTATTGGTTGGCCAGGATGGCGTTGGGGGTTTCAGCCACCAATCGTTCAGAGACTTTGTAGTAACTACGTGGATCATCAGGCTCTACGGCCGTGGGCGTCACCACCACCCGGCCCCCAAAGGCCCGCAGCAAGAGTATCTTTTCCTGGGACATCTTATCGGGCATGACAAAAATGGTACGGTACCCTTTGATGGCCGCGGCAATGGCCAGCCCAACGCCGGTATTACCAGAAGTTGCCTCCACAATGGTGCCCCCTGGTTTAAGACGGCCACTGGCCTCGGCCTCGGCAATAATCGCCGGGCCGATGCGATCTTTCACCGAACCGCCGGGATTAAAAAACTCTACCTTGACCAGTAGTTGGCAAGACAGGTCACTACCGATGGTATGCAGCCGCACCAGCGGCGTGTCGCCGATGGTATCCAGGATGCTGTCATACACTTCCATCTCTTCATCAGTAAAATCTGTTACAAACGCTTCGTTTACCATCATATGTTCACCTGTGGGAATTAGTAAGATTATGGGCTTTTATGCCCTGCTCACATTATTTTAACGGCTAGTATACTCGAACCTGGGGCATCTGGCTTGAGTTTATAGAAAGCATGTTTATAATGTAGACATAACTTTTGTTGTGTCTAAACAACATTTAAGGAAGGAAGGTAGGTATGAAGAAATCCCGTTCAATTGCCGGGCTGATAGCACTATGTGCCTTATTGGTGGTGGTAACGGCCGTGTCTGCCCTGACCTATACCGTGCAATATGGTGATACGCTCTTTAGCATTGCCAGGCGGTTTGGCACCACGGTCAGCGCCATTGTGGTGGCCAATAATATCCCTAACCCTAACCTCATTTACGTCGGGCAGCAGTTAGAAATTCCTTCAGGTTCAAACCCACCGCCGCTGCCCACGCAGCCTTCAACCACCCCTCAACCGCCGCCAACCGCCCAGCCACCGGGCGGCTCCACAACCTATGTGGTGCGGTCAGGTGATACCCTCTCTTCTATTGCCCGGCGCTTTGGCACCACGGTCAGCGCCATTGTGGCCGCCAATCATATTGCCAACCCCAATCTTATTTATCCGGGCCAGGTGCTTATCATTCCTACCGGATCTAACCCGCCGCCACAGCCACCCCCGGGCAGCACGCCGCCACCATCGCCTGGTTTTGAATTGGGCGGTCAGAGTTTGAACCTGGGCAACAAAGCACGTATGCAAGAAGCACGCATGAATTGGATCAAAATTCAACACAAGTGGGCACCTGGCCAGTCAGCCGGCGATCTGGCCGGCGCCATTCAAGATGCGCATAACAATGGCTTTAAGATTTTGCTCTCTATTACCGGCGCACAAACCTATCCGCCGGCCAATGGCATTGACTTTAACGGGTACGTCACCTTTGTCCGTGACGTGGCGGCCTTGGGCCCGGACGCTATCGAAATCTGGAATGAGCAAAATATTGATTTTGAATGGCCGGCCGGGCAGATCAGCCCCACGTCTTACGTGAACAATATGCTGGCGCCGGCATACAACATCATCAAGTCGGTTAACCCCAACGTGATGGTGATTTCGGGGGCGCTGGCGCCCACTGGTTTTGACAACGGTACCAATGCCTGGTCTGATGCCCGCTATCTGCAGGGCATGGCGGCGGCGGGCGCCACCAATTATATGGACTGCATTGGTGTCCATCACAATGCGGGGGCAACTGCGCCCAACGCTGTTACTGGCCATCCGGCCGATGATGGGGGACGTCATTATAGCTGGTATTTTGGGCCCACATTTGATCTATACTACAACAGCTTTGGCGGCGCCCGCCGGCTGTGTTTTACGGAGTTGGGTTATCTGTCCCCGGAAGGGTTTACCTTTCTCCCGCCGAATTTTTCCTGGGCCAGCAGCACCACCACCAGCCAACATGCCCAATGGTTGGGTGAAGCGGTGGGCTTGGCCCGCAGCAGCGGCAGGGCGCGGTTGGTGATCGTGTTTAATGTGGACTTTACCGCGTACACCCAGCAAGACCCACAGGCCGGGTATGCTGTCATTCGGCCCAACGGTTCCTGCCCGGCCTGCGCCACACTAAGCGCCGCCATGCAATAGTCATAGGGGTTGTTGTTTTTACATCATGGAAACCGGCAGCCACAACTGCCGGTTTTTTTATGACAATCCTCAGTTACCAAAGGAAGAAGGGTACGTTATAATGGCAAGGCATGGGCCAATGGGGCTTGGGATTATTTCCTGTTGGCAGTGATTGTTGGAAAAGGAAGTGGGGATTATGAAGATCAGCAATATCTTGACAACAAAAAGCCATCAAGTGTTTACCATTGTACCTGAGCAGCGGGTAGCTGAAGCTGTGGTCTTGTTTCAGGAGCACAATATTGGCGCCTTGCCGGTGCTGGACGCCCACGGCCGTTTGGTGGGCATTTTGTCTGAACGGGATGTGGTCCGCCATTTGCCACAGTATGAGCAGATTTTGGCGGTGCCGGTGCAGGCATTAATGACAGCGCATGTCATCACGGCCGTGCCCGATGATGATCTCATGTCCGTGGCCCATACCATGACTGAGAAACGCATTCGCCACCTGCCGGTTTTGGACAACGGCCGTCTCATTGGCATTGTCTCCATTGGCGATGTCCTGAAGGCACAGCGTGACCAGTACCGGGGCGAAATTGACACCATGGAAGCACAAATCCTGGCCAATGACGCCTGAGTTTAAGTTGTTTCGCATTTTTCCATTCTCATTATTTCCAATCAAAGGAGCAAACCCATGTCACAAGTTGGTCATGACGGCCGTCCGCTGCGGGTAGCCATCATTGGCGCGGGCCCCGCCGGTTTTTATGCCATCGAACGACTTTTTAAAGAAAAGAGCCTGACCATTGAAGTAGATTTATATGACCGTTTACCCACTCCTTATGGTCTGGTCCGGGCCGGGGTGGCCCCTGATCATCAGAAAATCAAATCAGTCACAAAGGTATTTGACAAACTTGCCGCCCAGCCACAGTTTCACTTTTTTGGTAATGTGGAAATTGGCCAGGATGTTAGCGTGGCTGAGCTGCGCCGCTTTTACCATGCTATTATTTACACCACCGGGGCACAGACAGACAAAAACCTGAACATTCCCGGCATTGATCTGAAAAACAGCCACGCGGCCACAGAGTTTGTGGCCTGGTATAACGGCCACCCTGATTACCGGGACCTGCAATTTGATCTGTCACAGGAATGTGTGGCTGTGGTAGGCGTAGGGAATGTGGCCGTCGATGTAGCCCGTATTTTGTGCCGCACCGTGGATGAATTGGCAGAAACGGACATTGCTGATCATGCCCTGGAAGCGCTGCGCCACAGCCAGGTGAAAGAAGTGTATATGTTAGGGCGGCGTGGTGTGGCTCAGGCGGCGTTTACGCCGGCGGAAGTAAAGGAGTTGGGGGAGATGGCCGGGGCAGATGTGTATGTACTGCCGGCCGAGGCTGCCTTGGACCCCATTAGCCAGGAGTCACTGGCGGAGGCTGACCGAGGGACCATGCGTAAGATCGAGATTGTACAGGCCTATGCCGGACGGCCGTTGACCGGCAAGCCGCGCCGCCTGATTTTACGCTTTTTGGTGTCGCCGGAGGCGCTGATTGGGGATGACAACGGTCGTGTTTGTGCCATGCGCCTTGTTCGTAATGAGCTGTACAAGACCGAAAGCGGCTCGCTGCGTTCCCGGGCTGTTGACCAGCATGAGGAGATCCCGGTAGGCCTGGTCTTTCGCTCTATTGGCTATGAGGGTGTCCCTATCCCTGGGGTGCCGTTTAATGAACGCTGGGGGGTCATTTATAATGAACAAGGGCGGGTGATTAACCCGGAGACCCATAGTGTGGTGACCGGTGAATATACAGCCGGCTGGATCAAACGGGGGCCGTCCGGCGTCATCGGCACCAACAAACCAGACGCCGTGGAAACGGTGGAATGCCTGTTGGCGGACTTCCATGAAGGAAAGCTGCCGACGCCAGACGCGGCTGACTTTACGGCCGTGGAAACCTTTGTTCGCCAACGCCAACCCCGGTACGTGAATTATGAAGATTGGCTGCGGTTGAACGAGATGGAAGAGGCCAAAGGAGCGGCGCTGGGCCGCCCCCGGGTCAAATTCACCCGCGTTGAAGAGATGCTGGCCGCCCTGGGTAAATAAATGAATGACGTGATGAAGGGCATTTCTGATGCCTGAACATGCCATAGACAAAGTTGTCATTTATTCTGATGGCGGTTGTGACCCCAACCCGGGTATTGGTGGGTGGGCGGCGGTACTGCACTATGGCGGCCATGAAAAGGTACTGACGGGGAATGATCCGGTCAGTACCAACAACCGCATGGAGCTAACGGCCGCTATAGAGGCGTTAAAGGCTTTAAAACGGCCGTGTGTCATTACCTTCTATACCGATTCAGAGTATGTACGCAAGGGTATTACCGAATATATTGAGCGGTGGGCGGCCAAAAAGTGGAAAGATGTAGCCAATGCTGACCTCTGGCAGCAGCTCTGGCCTCTGGTACAAAAACATCACATTGAATGGCAGTGGGTAAAAGGTCACGCCGGGAATGAACTTAACGAGCGTGTTGACCAACTGGCCAGACAGGCCCGGCTAGAAATTACACCCTCTGAAGAGATCGCCGCTGACGTTCCCCGGCTTTACCTGCGGTCTTCGTGTAAAGGTAACCCAGGGCCTGGGGGCTGGGGTGTTGTGTTGGAACAAGGCCATGACACCTACCAGGCCAGCGGTTCAGCCCTGGAAACAACCAATAATCGTATGGAAATCACTGCCGCAATTGAAGGTTTACTGCTGCTGTCACCGGGCAGTACGGTGCAAATTTTCACCACATCTGATTATCTGTACCAGGGCATTACACAGTGGATTCATGGGTGGCGGCGGCGCAACTGGCAAAAAAAAGGTGATCAACCTGTGGCTAACGCCGATTTATGGCAGGCGCTTGATCGGCTGAGCGCCGATTATGCTGTACGTTGGATCAACGCCAAAGGTCAGGTGTTACCCGGTTTGACAGAAGCCGGACAACTGGCAGCCGCCGCAGTGCAAGTAGCTGCCTGAACCAGGTTATGCCTTTTCGACCATCTGGCAAGTGACATGCAGAAAGCCAAAGTTGCCAGTGACGGGGGTTAACTCTTGCACTTCTAACACTTCAAAACGTTGTCTGCCAAATGTCACAATTTCCCCTACCTCTGGTCGTTTATCCATGCTAACGATGGCCCCCGGATGTGTACTACCCACCACCACATAGCTTACCTGGTAAAAAACCTCTTCATTTACGTTTTCGCTCATAGCGCTCGTTCCTCCGTCTTTCGTTTTACAATTCTGCCAGGTTGCGGTGGCGCAGTTTAAAGGCAATGTCTGTGGCCAGATTGCGCATAACTATGAACCCAATGTAGTTATGTTGGTTGCAGAGGTCATAAAACGATTCGCTGTCAATCAAATAGAGTGAGGCGCCTTCTTCGGTAGCTTTTACTGAAGCCGAACGGTACCCCTGGTCAATGAGCGCCATCTCGCCGATAACCTGGGCCTTCCCCAACATCACCAGACCCCGCGCATTATCCAATCCCTGGATAAAAACATCTACTGAACCCTCGGCAATGATGTACATTTCCGTGCCGGTGGTGTTTTGCTCAATGATGAGCTCCCCGGGCTGCAATGAGACCTGACGGCATATGGCGGCTATTTTTTCCAGTTCTTTACCAGTGAGTCCCCGAAATAACTGTACACGTTTCAGCAAATTGGTAATAGCCATAAGTGTCCTCCTCGCATGTCAGAAATCTATGTGTCTACTAAGGATTGTACACGATGAGGGCGGGAAAATATAGTTGACAATTGCAAATGTGTTGGTAAACTACCGCCAGCTTTGAGCCGAAGTGGCGAAACTGGCAGACGCGCTACGTTCAGGGCGTAGTGAGGGTTCCCTCGTGTGGGTTCAAATCCCACCTTCGGCATCTAAGACCTGGCAGGTTGACCAAAAACCTACCAGGTCTTTTTGTTTGAGAAATCTGGCACAAAAGGTATAATTGCCGCTCAGTAAAATCATACACCCTGTGGGAAGATGTCATTAGACAAAAGCGCAAAAGTTTTTGAATATGCATAGTGAATAGTTGAGGGATTTTTATGATATTTCTTATCGCTTGTCTGGCGGTTTTGATACCGGTGGTTTTGGGTGGGTTGATCGCCTGGGCTACGGCTGGGTTTGCTACCAGTGTCAACAAAACTAAGCTTGAGCTTGAAGAGAAAGACAAAGGGTATAATCCGGCCGTTACCCTGGGTCATAAAATAAAGACGGCGGCTGATCCTGAAGCGCAGTTAAAAGCAGCGCGGCGATTGGCAGCAGCCAAAGCGGCCGCTTTGCCCCGTGGGGCCAATATGCGTATTGGCCGGTTAGGGCAAGAGAATTTACACACAGCGGGTGAGACCCAGGCTCTGGAGAATGATCCGCTCACGGCCGTGCGCATTGCTACGCATCACGGGTGGGATGGCGCCAGAACGGGTGCCGTAGCGGCCGCGCCTGCGGCCGTGGCTGCACCAGCCGCGGGGGCGGTAGCTGCCCCTACTGGCAAAATTGAGCTCGTTCCCGGCAAGGACTATCCTCATATTCAAATCACCGATAGTATGTCACCGGAAGAAGTACGGAAAGCGCGCATTGCCAACGCCAAAGCCAAATCTGCGGCTACCAAGGCGGCCAAAGCGGCTGGTGTTCCTGCCGCGGCTCCAGTAGCGGTCTCTGGTGAAGCACCGCCGACGGCGGTGGCTGCCCCTGTGGCCACGGCCGTAAGCATTGAACCACCTCAACTTACCGAAATCACCGACAGTATGTCGCCGGAAGATGTGCGCAAAGCGCGTATTGCTAACTCCAAGGCGACCTCAGCCTTTAACAAGGCGTTAAAGGCGGCCGGCATTGACCCTAAAGATGTGGAAATTGTAGACGGTAAGGTAGTCATCCCTGGAGGTGGTACCCCCGTGATAGCTGCCCCGGTGGCGGTCGCCCCGGGAGTGGCTGAAGCCGTACCCGCAGCGGCCGCACCGGCCCCATCCGCAGCGCCGACAGCCGCTGCATCCACAGTTCCCGCACCAGACTACATTGCTATTACGGATGATATGTCACCAGACGATGTCCGCAAGGCGCGTATCCAGAATTCAAAGCTGAAGTCAGAGTATAACAAGGCGTTAAAAGCGGCGGGGATTGACCCGAAGTCCGTCCAGTAATCAGTAAATCGTCATCGGTAATTGGTGACGGCCGTCTGCCCAGGCAGGCGGTCGTTTTTGTTTTACACGGTTATATTTGCCAGTTTTGTCGTCATCTTCCTTTTCTGAGCGTTGAGTCGATATAAAGGTGTCCAGATGCCACACCGGTCTGTGGTGTCAGACATAATTTGTATTTGTAGGAGACTGGCTGCTTTTTGATCCGGTCAGCGTTACGTTATTCTCAGAGAGGACATAATGACAACCCATAAACACAGAACTAATTACCCCCTTTTCCCCAGAGGTAAGCGTGCTGCTTATCTTATCAATTTAATCGTCGTACTCAGTTTTTTGTGGCAGCCAGTGGCATACCTTCTGGCTCAAAGCCCGGATGAAGCCCCCCTGGCAAACCCGGCGGATCAGGTGGTGGAAACGTGGCAGGACGACGGCCGTTTTACCTATGAAGAGGCCAGCCCTACCCCGCTGCCGCCCCCCATTCAACTACCGGCCTTGGCCAGTGACCTGGCTGAACTCATCCCGGTGGGCCTACCCACCGTTAAGGCCACGGCTCAGGAAGACACCTATACGGCGATTATTGCGCCAGCGGGCACGGCCGTGACCTTCCCCGACCTGCCGTTTGTGCTTATTGCTGACACTGGTGCTGTAAATGAGGCCGTGACTGTGAATGTGACACCACAAACGGCCGTGCCCACGGCTGAAGAAGGGGGTATTGCCGGCAGTGTTGCAGCTTACCAACTTTCCTTCACCGCCGCCGATGGCCTGCCGGTGGTTGCCTTTCATCGCCCAGTTTATATAGCCATAGATTTGCGCAAAGTGGAGGGGGCGCCTGAAGCCCCGGAAGCATGGTTCCTGGCTTTTCGGGATGAGCGTGAACCGCTCACCTGGCGTTATCATGCTGCCACCGCTCATGATGAAGCTGGGCTGATCAGCGCTGCGGTTGAAACGTTTATCCCCACTGCAGCTACATTGGTGGCCGGGGGAGTACCTACGGCCGTAGAAACGGCCGTGGCCCCGGAAAACCCACCCACAGATGACCCCTTACCCAACGACGGCACACCTTCGCCCTGGCGCTACCAGTGGCAGCTTCCCACCGTTTCTTCCTTTAGCGGGGCCGCCACGGTCTCCTATCCCATTCCTGTGCCGCCCGGCCGTGCCGGCTTGCAGCCCAACATTGATATCTCTTACTCCAGCCGTGGTCTGGATGCGCTGACCTTCACCGACGGTATGGATCAGGGTGTCTTGGGGCTGGGTTGGTCTTTGAACAGCATCCAGATCAGCCGGGATAACACCAAGCTGCTTTGGGACGGCGCTCACTATGTGATGCACCACGGTGATCTGTTTTCGCTGGTGCTCAATGGGCAAAGTCACCGTCTGTTTTGGCTCAGTACCGCTGGTAATACCCGTACTTACTACGCCTTCAATGCGCCGCAGCTGCGCGTGCGCCAAATTTATGACCCCAACGCCGTCGGCAGCAACAGCGATAAAGTCTACTGGACCGTGCAGACGTCTGACGGCACCACCTACCGCCTGGGCTATACGGAAGATGCAGAAACGGGCCAGACCATCTGGCCGGGCTCCATGTTACAGACCATGGGCAACCAGGCAGCGGGTGCCCGTACTGATTATGGCGGTTTGCGTTGGCTGGTAGATACGGTCACTGATGTTCACGGCAATCAAATCCAATATGACTACAGCGAATGGAGTGAACAGGCAGAGCGATACGAACAAACCCCTGGTGTGAATGGTGACGAAACAGACGTCACTACTTCTCGAGCGGCGCTGCAGGAGGTTCGTTACAACTACGCCAACCTGGCCGCCGACGCCAATACTCGCGTTAGCGGCGCTTACGCCAGCAAAATCACCTTCACGCTGTTGGCCACCCACCTGCTGGACAAAATCAACCTCTATCATCTGGATCTGGCCGTTCCTTACAAGGTATTTAATGTGCAGGTGGACGCCGACAGCCTGAATAACACCGCCTGTGGCCAGGGTGGCCGCCCAAATATTATCAGGCGGGTGAGCACCATCCGCGAGGAGAACGGCGACGGATCACTGTTTTTACCAGCTACCACCTATGCCCCGGTGATCTTATCACACAACATCAACAATTCCAGCTGCCATCGCTTTAGTTATTTGCAAGAGGTGACCAATGGTTATGGTGGGCGGATTCGGTTTACCTACGCGGCCGACGGCCGTTTCAGCGGCAATACGAACGTGCCAGACTATGGCCAATCCTACTTTGTCACCCAAACCGAAACCTGGGATGGTGTTCATGCCACGGCCGCTGTCACTTCCTACAACTTTCAGTTTCCCTGTTATGATCAGGCAGACGGCAATGTAGGTACCTTGCCCGGCGCTGTTAACTGCCTGGTCGGTGATTATCCATATCCGTTTGATTTGCCGCACGGGGCGCTGGTAGGTTTTGCCCAGACCACCATCACCAGCCGGGATTATGACGGCACCATTTTAAACACACAGTTTGCCCAGTTCCGGCGCGGTCTTAACCGGCAAGACCCCAATGATCCAGATTACCGGGGCAAGGCCGGACGGTCGTATCACTCCCAACTTAAGGACGCCGGTAACTTTGTGCTGCAACAAACAGATACCACGTATGCTACCGATACCGGCACGGCCTTTAACTTCACCTATACCGCCAGTGAATGTGCTACCACGCACGTTCGTGGCGGGCAGAGCAGCCAACAGTGTAAAACCTACACCTACGGCCGTCAGGGCGGCATCCAATACGGCAACCTGACACGCATGGAAGAAGAAGGGTATCTGGGCGGGGTCGCCAACCAAAAGCGGCTGGTCTACCGCGAGTATTATCCCAACACCACCCGCTGGATTGTGGGCGCGGTAGCCCGTGAAGCGGTGTACACCGGCACGGCCGGCCAGCCCATTGATCCGGCCAGCAGCAACCCCATCACTGAATCACGCAACTATTATGATGACAGCGCCAGTTGGAACGCCGCGCCGGCCGCCGGTAAGGTGACCCAGGTAGAGCAGATGCAGGAAAATACGGTGACGGTGATCCCCCCATCGCCTACGCCGCCACCGCCTACACCTCTGCCTACTGCTACTACCGTACCTACTGTCACTCCCTCGCCCACTCCCTTGCCGACACCGGGTCCGCCACTGCCACCATATGGTCTAGTAGCCGTCTTCTATGGGCCAGAATATGGTGTTGAGCTTTCGTGGAGCCATGATGACAGAAACAATGTATCTTTCTTTAATGTTTTTCGGAGTTCCTCATCACCAGTGCCCATAGATGAGGAGCATCTGATTGCTGAAAAATTATCTAATACCACTAGTAACTATACAGATCAAACCCTGACGGGATACTTTTATTATGTGGTTTTAGCTATGAATACTTATGGAAATGCCCCTTCCAATACCGCCTATGCCAGTGGATGTGGTATGTGTCGTGGTTTTGAACAGCCATCCTCTGAGGCGCCCAAAACGGCCGTCTACGCCATTGTGCAAACCATCGGCTATGACAGCTATGGTAATGCCACCCTGGTGACAGATGCCAATGGCAACGACACGGCCGTTACCTATGATGGCACCTATCACCTTTATCCTGTGTCCACCAGCAACGAACTGGGGCATACACAGCTTTATGGCTACAATTACCTGAACGCCAGCCAGAACAACACCCCTCCCGGTTCTTTGCGTGAAGCACGTGACGCCAACGGCTTGTGGACTTACTATTTCTATGACGCCTACGGCCGTTTGGAGCGTGTCTTCCGCGGCTGGACCGAGCAGGGTGGGGATTGGACCAAGCCCTCTGAAGTTTATCGTTACAACGACACCGACGTGCCTCTTCGCATAACCAGTTGGCGCAAGACCCAGGATAATGCCGCAGCCTGGTCTAATGGCGGTGTTTTTGAACGCACCTTTTATGATGGCTTTGGCAACCCCATTCAAGTGCAGGCGCCACATACCAATTGGAGTGGCAATGCCGTCACCGGAGCCAACACTGGCCAGCGGCGGGTGGTGGACACTATCTATAACGCGGCCGGGCAGGCCATCTCCCAAAGTGAGCCGTATTATGCCACCGCTTACGGCGGCAGCGGCAGTTACTATGTGACCCCCAGCGTGACCGCCCGCAAGGTAAACTCCGTCTATGATGCTGCCGGCCACACCGTGCAAACGGTGGGGTTGGATGGCAGCGTTAGCAGCGCCGTGTTTGGCAACCGCAGCCTTTACAGCCAGGATGCCAACAACCATATCAAGGCGTCTTACGTGGACGCTGCCGGCCAGCTGGTGGCCGTCGATGAAACGGTAGGCCGCTTCAGCGATAACTTTGAAGATGGAGACCTGGCCGGTTGGAGCCAGAGTGGTAATGTGGCTGTTAACAGTGGCGTGGTCACCCTTACGGGAGACAATACCTACAACAATAAAATCAGCCGGGCCCTGGTTACCACTGGTGATGGTGGTGCTGCCTTCTCCTTTAAGGTAAGCCATATCGACATGGAAGCCAATCTATACCTGGATTACGGCACCTACGGCGCCTCGGATTATCGTCGGTGGGCCATTCGGATTGAACAGCAGCAGTTGAAGCTAGAGCGGTACGTGGGCACGTCTCATCCCACCACCCCCCTGATGCCGGTAAAGGCCAACACCTGGTACCGGGCCGTCTTACGAGGCAGTCAATCGGCTGCCTCACATACACTGGTCATCTGGGAAGCAAATAACCCGGCGCAGATGGCGGAAATCCGGCTGCTTGAGAATGCTTCCTGGCAACAACCAGGCTGGCGCTTTGGGGTAGAGGCGTACACCAGCGGTATGTCTGTCACGTTTGATAACTATGATGAGCTGGAATTTAACCGTACCAGCTACCAGTATGACCTGGTGGGTAACCTGACCCGTGTCACAGACCCCTTAAACAATGTGACCCAGATGATTTATGATGCCGCCGGCCGCAAACGGACCATGAGTGATCCGGACATGGGCCAGTGGTATTATGCCTATGACAATGCCGGCAATTTGCGGTCACAAACGGATGCCAAAGTGCAGACCATCGCCTTTGAGTATGATGCGCTCAACCGGCTGGCTGCCAAACGACAGGGCCTTGGCGGCGCTTACCTGGCGACGTATAGTTATGATGACACCGCCGGCGGCAACAAGGGTCTGGGCCAGCGCACGGGTATGACCGCCTATTACCCGCCGGGTGTGCCCCACAACAGCGCCAGTTGGCGTTATGACACCCTGGGGCGTGTGACGCAGGAGACGCGGCAGGTGGCGGGTAATACCTATGCCTTTGCGTTTGCTTACACTCAGGGTGACGTGCCGGTGACCGTCACGTACCCTGGCGGCAGCGGCGGCCAGGCGGGCGAGGTGGTGACCACCAATTACTACTGGCAAACGGGGCAGCCCAAAACGCACATCGGCGACAGCAACTATGTGCAGGAAGCGCAGTACAACCGGGCCGATGGGCAGCTCACCCGCCTGAACATGCCCAGCAGTTCCATTTATACGACGTTTGGGTATGACAGCTTCAGCCTGCGCCTGAACGCCATCAGAACCTATTCCGGCAGCGCTACCCGTTTCCGCTATGCGTATACCTATGATCTGGTGGGGAACATCACCAGCATTCTGGATTATGTGCCGCCGGGCGGGGGATCAACCCAAACACAAACCTTTACCTATGACACGCTCAACCGGCTGACCAGGGCTTATACCAGCGGCGGCAATGCCGGGCAGTATGACGAAAGCTACAGCTACAACGCACTGGGCAACCTGGAGAGTAAGGGTGGGGCGAGTTATACCTATAATGGGGGCAAGCCCCATGCCGTCACTCACCTGAACAATGTGCAGAAGTATTGGTATGATGCCAACGGCAATATGACCCGGCGCATCGACGGCCAGAACCGTGACTGGACGCTGGGCTGGACGCCGGAAAACATGCTGCAAACGGCAACGAATAACCAAAACGACGCCCTGCGTTTTATCTATGATGCCGACGGCATGCTGCTGCTGCGGGTGGAAGATGAAGGCCAGCCGACGGAGCAAAAGACGGTGTACCTGGGCAAAATTTTTGAGCATAACCTGACCCTGAACAGCTACCGTAAACATTACCTGTTTGCCGGTAGATTGATAGCCATACGGGAAGGGCTGACCGCCGGCAGCGGCGTCAGCTACCTGGCCAGCGACGCCCTGGGCAGCGTAACCACCACCTTGTTTGCCAACGGCACTATCAAGGCCCAAAAGCGGTACAAACCGTTTGGCGAGGAGCGCTACAGCCAGAACAGTACCCCCACCGGCCAGCGTTTCACCGGCCAACGTTGGGATGAGGGCCTGGGCCTGTATGATTACAATGCGCGGTATTATGATCCGGTAAACGGCCGTTTTATCTCCGCGGATACCTATGTCCCTGGACAAAACCATACTGGTCTGGTAGTTGATTTCCACGAAATAATATTCTTGTTGAAATCTAAGGATGAAGCTAGTGGTTCAGGTGCTTCACTACCACAATCATTAAATCGTTTCGCATATGTTCTAAATAACCCAATAAATTACAGTGACGTCACAGGACACGATCCACTAGATCCAAATCGTGGCTCGATTACCCTTGATGGACAGGATGTTGAAGATGCGATTGAAGCCTTAAAAACAATTGCTGAATTGGTTACAGCAAACGGTGATGACATGGATTTTTGGGGCATGTTATTGACAATTGTTGGAGACGCAGTTATCGCAGCGAAAGGTGAAGCTGCAATAACCGCAATCGTCACGCTTTTGGCAGAAGCAGGAATTACTGTTTCTGTAGGGGCCGCAACTATTGTTGCCTTAGTACTAGTCTCCATCGTTTTAGGCAGTGTTGCTTATCATGGAGGTGCTATGGCAAATGCCGGTAGTTGGATATTGGATTTCTTCCTACCTAGACTTGAAGAAGCCTTTGCTGCAGTAGGGACGACGGGAGAAGTACATATTTCTGCCATGAGTACATTTTTAGCCTCAGATATGATTGGCATATATGGATATGTCGGCGAAGGTGATAATAGAAGTATGGTTTATAAATGGCAATCTCAAGATACAGGGATGCGTAACGATGTGGCCAGCGTATTAATCAACTGGTGGATGATACCTCAAGCGGATATAACGGGGTCACCGGTAACATTAAGTTACTGGTATAAGGATAGTGAAATATACTATGGTAACGGTCACTACACACCAATAAGAGAAGTTATAAAACCTAGAGGACAATAGCTGGTATATATTAACATTTCTGTTCAGGTGACTATCATTTCCGCAAGTGAAAGTCACCTCTAAAGAACCTAATGTAGGTGATACATTTAAAGCAAAGTTTTCATTTGCAGAAATAAAAATGGATAAACTTAGAGACCTTTTATAAGTTCTCAATCGGTCGACAAAACTTGTTTAACCGCGGAGAGTGCGGAGGTTAAAAAGGGAAACTCAATACCTCTGCGCCCTCTGCGGTTGAAAATGAAGTGTCTCAGTCAATCTGCTCTAAGTTTCCTGATTTCAAGTACTTAGACGGCAATTTATCTTGGCTTCATATGCCACAACTGTCTGCAATAAAAGAAATCTTGTTTTGAGCATGGAGATTACTATGAGAATATTAACTAGTATCATCATTGGCCTTTGCCTCATTGGTTTCATTCTCTCTGCGAGAAAGAAACTGATCAATTGGCATATTGCTAATTTGCCACTGGTCATAGCATATTTGAGCTTCGCGATAGGTTGTGTGATGTTTCTCATCAAAGATGGTTTGTCATTTAGCTGGTTTGTTATTTTCTTTGTGGGAATACCATTGATCATGTTCCTGGTCGCGCTCTTTTTAGACCGAAAATACAGAGTTGCTTCGGGTAAGATCTTGGAGAATGAATCGAAAAAATAGAGCCTCATAGCTGGGGTTGGTCTTCCTAGCCCTACCCTTCTGTTTTGCCTTTTTCCAACACGTTTTCTGCCGATTCCTGAATTGTGCTTTAGCCGAACAGTGGCTTCTAGTGCATTTGCTGATATGTAACGACTACTAGAGGGGGAGCGTGGATGGGAGGTGAAGTGACAGGGCCAACGGCCGTAGCCCCATTTGATGATGCGTGGCCACGGCCGTAGACAATACGACATCAATAAGTAAGACAAATGAAGGCAGGCATGTTAGACGATTTTGCTATCTGCTATAATGCATAACGTCATAGTGATGAACAAGGGAGTTGATCGATGTTAGCAACTTACAAAGCCATTTTGCGTGGCAATCAGTTAGAGTGGCACGAACAGGCCCCCAAAATGAATTCACAGGAGCCAGTGGCTGTTTATGTAACATTGCTCCATGAGCCGACAATCGCTGCCGAAAAATCGGATCAGGGTATGAAAATGGCTGCTGCTCTGGCGTCCCTGGCTGCTCATCCGTATCAAACGATTACTGACCCGCTTACCTGGGAACAAGAGCAGCGGCAAGAAAGATCTTTACCACAACGGTCGTGAAGATGCTTATTGATAGCAACATTATCATTTATGCAGCGCTGCCAGACCATGAAAAGCTGCGTATACTTATCGCTAACCATGCGCCATACGTTTCGGCCGTTAGTTACGTGGAAGTTCTGGGATACGCCGGGTTAACGGAAGAGGAACGCCAGCATTTCACCGCTTTCTTTGAGGCAGCCACTATTCTTTCTATTACGGAACCAATTTTGGAACAGGCAATCAAGTTACGCCAACTCAAAAAGATGACATTAGGTGATTCTTTGGTAGCTGGTACAGCATTAGTTCATTCCCTTGTACTGCTTACACATAATAAAAAAGATTTTGAGTGGATCCCCAACCTGATTGTGAAAGACCCATTGATGGAAGACCTTAACGAATTAACATAATGGATAAATAGGGTAACAGCAGATTTGGGAGTCAGGAACAGATTAGGCCAACGGCCGTGGCCCATCTAATGATGATCAGACACAGCCGTTAACTCTCTCACCATGTCAGGATAACGTACGGCCGTCTGGCAGCAGGAGGATGAAGGCCAGACGGCCGTTAAGACTAAAGATCGGCGAAACAAGGTGGGAACTAAACATAATATCAGCTTGGGCGGAGGGTATCATGGGCAATAACGTGTGGTTATTGGGGTTAAAGAAGGTAGGGTGGGGCGTGTGGTTTTATCTATTGATTGTGATAGACCTTGGGCAGCATAATGGTTTACTGAACGTAACTATACAGGTGTGAGTTCAGGCATGAGAACATTGCCTTCAAAGAGAGAACCGAGAGCTTCCCACACGTTAAGACCTTGCTTACGGATGGTTGAAATGTAGCTGCGTAGGTGACAGAATTGC
>WYBM01000074.1 GCA_011525915.1 Ardenticatenaceae bacterium
CGATAGACTTGGTGATTATCACCCATGGGTACACTCCTTTGGTTTGTGCTGAATCGAGAAGTGTACCCTTGTTTCTTCTTTTCTGTCACATTTCAAATCGTTCCCTTAAAAGTGTACGGTAGTGAATGAGTAAAATAGAGCGTTTATTCGTAAAATAGGAAATTGGGACTGTTTACCTAAGCCGATAAGCCACACGGAAAGATTTGCCCGCTATAATAGTTACGCAACTCAGGAGACAACATTAATGAGTATTGTCACCCCAGAGTGGGTACGAGACGCCATATTTTACCAGATATTTCCAGATCGTTTCGCCAAGAGCAACCGCTTTGGCCAAAATGGTTACCCTCCTAAACCAACCCATTTACAAGAATGGGGGGCTGTGCCTACCTATCATGGGTTTCAGGGGGGTGATCTGTTAGGCGCCGCCGAGAAATTGGATTACCTGGCCGAACTGGGCATCAACGCCATTTATCTCAACCCCATCTTTTCATCGGCCTCCAATCATCGCTATCACACCCATGACTATTACACAGTTGATCCCATATTAGGTGGCAACAAGGGGTTTCAAGAGTTCCTAAAGGCGGCCCATGCAAGACACATACGCGTGATTTTAGACGGCGTGTTTAACCATGCCAGCCGGGGTTTCTTCCAGTTTAATCATCTGATGGAATGTGGTCCAGAGTCACCGTACCGTGATTGGTTTCACGTGCATGGCTGGCCGCTCAATGCCTTTAATCCGGAACACAAGCCAAATTATGATGCCTGGTGGGGCCTGCATTCGCTGCCCAAGCTAAACACAAATTCACCTGTGGTTCGCGAATTTTTGTGGGATGTGGGCACCTATTGGCTGAAACAAGGCATTGATGGTTGGCGGTTGGATGTCCCCAACGAGATTGACGATGATTCATTCTGGCAGGAGTTTCGCCGCCGCTGTAAGGCCGTGAACCCTGAAGCATACATCGTCGGCGAGTTATGGGGTGAAGCCCACCGTTGGCTGCAAGGCGACCAGTTTGATGCCCAAATGAACTATCTTTTTGCCCGGGCCGCTTTTGGCTATTTTGTGGGTGAAGGGATGGATCAATCGGACACAGTACGCTCTGGGTATGGGCATATACGGCCGTTGTCCGGCCATCAGTTCGCGGCAGAACTAGACCGCATGAGCAACCAGTTGTATGACCGGGAGATTGTCCTTTCCCAAATGAACATGCTGGGCAGCCACGATACACCGCGCATGATGACCATTGCTCGGGGCGATGACACGGCCGTTAAACTCATGGTGCTTTGTCAGCTGACCGTACCCGGCGCCCCAAACATCTATTACGGCGACGAAATTGGCCTGGAAGGCCGCCATGACCCGGACTGCCGTAGGGCTTTTCCCTGGTATGACAGGACCCGTTGGCACGATGATCTGTACACCTGGTACCAGCAGTGCATTCAACTGCGACATGACACCCCCGCCTTGCGGCGTGGGGATTTCCGCATGATGTATGCCAATAGCAACGTGGTGGTTTATCAACGCTATTATCAGGGGCAAACAGCCATTATTGCCCTAAACGCCACCCCTCACGATGAAACGATTATCTGTCCCCCCATCTTCACCGGTAAGCTGACCGAAAAACTGGTATCTGACGGCGAGTGGTTTTCGGGGGGTAACACCTATACACTACCAGGGCGCAGCGCGCGGGTGTGGGCCAACGGGCTCCCTAATCGGTAAATGATCATCTATCAGCCACATTGTTTACCAATTGCCACCTTTTTGCGGCTCATTCATGGCAACCTGGCGTGATTACCGGTATGATTTGATCGGATGCTATGGAGCAGATCAGGCAACAACAAGTAAAACTGCTGACAAAACGACATCATAAGGCGGAAAAAGAAGGAGTATGTCATTACTTCCCGTAACAACTTGAATGTAATCAATAGTTGCATACAATGTAGAGGTACGGCCATTGCCTTTACAGGCGCTATTTAGCGAGAAACCAAATTATGAACCAACCATCTGTAAAAAGACTTCCCATTGACCCTAAAGAAGCTCATATCCTTGTCGTAGAGGATAACGTTTCCAACTTTGTCCTTATCGCCCGGTTGTTGGCTTTTATGGGTGTGCAAAAGTGTGAATGGAAAACAACTGGCTGGGGTGTGGTAGATTTTGCCAACACCATGCCGCGTGTAGACCTGGTTCTGATGGATTTACGCTTGCCTCATGAAGATGGTTATGAAGCCTTACGCCAGATTCGGGCAGATGACAGGCTGAAAGACACCCTGGTTGTAGTAGTAACAGCACATGGCAGCAGCTCTGAACTGCAGCGGGCGAAGGAGGCTGGTTTTGACGGTTTTCTTTCTAAACCACTGGATGCGGATCGCTTTCCGGAACAAATCCGCCAAATTTTGAATGGTGCACAGGTATGGGACCTCGGCATCTGATCTGACAGGCGCCCATCGTACACAGGGCGGCTTAGCAGCAGCACGACTTCATGTGCGCCTGGCACATCTGGCCGGTGGGTGGCTGTTTATTGCGTCTGCCGGAACGAAATTGATACCAGGCTATGAATACACTCCTTACAACTCCCCAAATTCTCACTATTCAGTCTGACGACCCGGAAGTCATACGCAAAGGCCATCTCTTGCAGTGGCTGGTCATTCTGCTGATGAGCATGAGCCTGGTTCGCTTTTTTTTGGATCTGCCGGGTGTCTTGACAAAAACCTCCAATTTGGCTGACAGTCTCCCGTATATTTTGCAGTTTATCTCCACGCTGATCTTCGGCGCCCTCTGTTTCTATCTGATTCGTACCGGCCGGGTGGTAGTCACGGTACATCTCTTCGCCATTATCCTCATCATCACCTTTTTCCTCCTGCTTGTCACCGAATTTCCAGAGGAAACGGGGTTGCCATACCTGATGCTTATTCCGGTGGTGGCTGTGGCCGTGTTAGATAAGATTCGGGCCAGTGTGGTTTATGCTGTGGCAGTTTTGGCTGCTATTGGCATTTACACGGCCGTGGCTGACGCCTACACCACAATAGATTTTTCCTTCTTTACCCTGGTCATGGTAGGCATTTGCCTCACTACCTGGGTGGCTGTTAATGATCTGCAAAATACTCTTATCCAGGCGAATATGCTGGCGGCCGAATCACAACATAAAACCGAGCTCTTGCAACGAAGGGCCCGCCAACTACAACGCAGCGCCCAAATTGGCCAGCGAACAGGTATTTCTGTTAACCTGGATAAACTGCTCAAGGAAACAGCCCATCTTATTCAAAAAGAGTTTGATTTTTATCATGTTTCCATATTTGTACTGGAAGAAAGCAGCCAACAGTTAATGTTAAAGGAAGCAGTCGGGCAAACAGGCCTTTTGCAAAGTGACAAACCCTACCGCTTGCCACCTGGGGACGCTTCAATCATTGGCTGGGTAGCAACCAATCATACAGCGCGCATTGCCAGCGATGTCACAGACGATCCGCTTTATCTGGCAGAGCCGCTGCTGCCAGACACCCGATCAGAAATGGCCCTGCCCCTGATTACGCGTGACCATCTGTTTGGGGTGTTAGACGTACAGAGCCGCCGCGTAGCTGCTTTTGCAGAAGAAGATATTGCCATTCTCCAGATCGTGGCGAATCAGTTGGCGGTGAATATTGATAATGCCCGCCTGTTTGCCCAAACAGAGATGGCCCTGCAAGAGACCCGCACACTGTATCAATACAACACCCTGCTGGCGACCACACTGGATGTGGGCGAGATTTACCGCCGCTCTGTACGGACGATAACCCTAGAGTTGCAGGTTCGCCGCTGCCTGATATTGGTCTGGGAGCGGGAACAAAACACCCTGGTCACTCAGGTTGGCTTTGAATATGGCGTGGGTAGGAACAAACAAGCGGGCTTTTTCTGGGATACGTTTACCTACCATCTTAGCGAATACCCCCAGCTGCTGCAGCCCTTGACGACGTTGGAAACGGCCGTTTACCAATACAACCCACAGGCAGAAACATCCGAACAGCGCATCCTGGCCTTTTATAAAGCAGCCACTGGTCTGGCTGTTCCCATGATGCGCGGTACAGAACCCACCGGCCTGGTCTGGTTGTTCCGCGATGATGCCCAACCCGCTTTCCAACCGGCCGAAATTCAACTAGTGCAGGCAATGGCCAACCAGACGGCCGTGGCCCTCAGCAACGCCCAACTCGCCTCCGATGCCCACGTGCGCATCGCCTATCTCAGCACCATCAACCGCATGAGTGTTATCCTCTCCCATGCACCTACCCTCAAAGCCATCTTTGATGGAGCAAGGCGTGAAATCATGGCCCTTGTTCCGGCCACCGGCATGTCCATTACATTGCTCACCAAAGACGGCCAACACCTGAATTGGATTTATGGGTATGAATTTGGCCATGAAGTCGATCTGTCGGACATTCCTCCGCTGCCTCTCAGCCAGGGCTTTAGCGGACACGTCATCCGCACCCGTGAAATGCTGCACATAGACAGAGATGACTTTGAATTACGCCAAAAGCTGCAGTCTCTGACGGTTGGTGAAGACCAGGCCACTTGGCTTGGTCTGCCAATGATCGTTTCCGGCGAAATCGTTGGCGTCCTCTCCGTAGAAAATGAAGAATCCTTCAACGAACGAGACATTGAACTGCTGAAAATTATTGTGGGCCCCTTGGGCAGCGCCATCCATAACTTTATTCAACTAGATGAACTGCAGATTGCCCTGGAAGCACAATCTCATCAACGACTTCAGTTGCAAACGGCCGCCGAAGTTGCTGCCGCTGCTACCGGTGTACTAAGGTTAGAAGACCTGGTACAAAAAGCCGTTGACCTCATTCAGGAACGGTTTGTCCTTTATTATGCGGGGCTGTTCCTGGTGGATGATGACAAAAACGAAGCTGTTCTGGTAGCCGGTACTGGCCGGGCCGGCGAGATACAGGTAACCGAAGACCGTCGGCTGCGTGTAGGCGGCCAATCGCTCATTGGGGGGGCTACGGGGGATGGGGTACCGCGTATTACCCAAGATGTAACCGCCGACAAAGAATGGCTGCCTAACCCTCATTTACCGGAGACCCGGTCTGAACTAGCGTTACCATTGCGGGTGCGTGGTCTGGTCATTGGCGCACTCACTGCCCAAAGCAAAGAACCTCATCTGTTTACACCTGAACTTATACAGGTCTTACAAACGTTGTGTGACCAGCTGGCCACAGCTATAGAAAATGCCCGCCTGTTGGCCCGCGTTGAAGCCCGGGCTCAGCGTCAGCAAACCCTCTCCCAGTTAAGCGCTCGCCTGCATCAAACGGCTAACGTCGAAGAAATTATTAAGATTGGCTTGCATGCCCTCTCCAATCATCTGGATGATGCTCATGTGCGGCTGCAGTTAGGCAAGGTATCATCCCCACCGTCAGAATCGCCGACAAATGGCCAAAATCATGGCGCAAAGGAGACATCATGACTACTTTTGATACCAACCCAACTGACTTACCAACCACTTCCGTCTTTCTGAACACCTCCGTGCCAAACATGGCCCGCATTATTGACTATCTTTCAGGTGGCACAGCTCATTTTGAAGCCGATCGTATGGCCGCCGGCGCCATGTTGCAGGTTATCCCATCGCTGGGCAAATGGGTGCGTTTACGCCGGGCTTTTATTCAAGAAGCTGCCCACCAACTCCATGAAGCAGGCTTTCGCCAGTTTATTGATTTTGGCTCCGGCATGCCGGCCGATGACCACATTCATGCGTTTGCGCCGCAGGCACACATTGTGTACAGTGATCTGAACCCTGTTGCCGTAAGTTACGGTCAGAGCATCTTTGCAGATCAAGACACTATCGCGTATATCCGTGGTGATATACGCCGCCTTCAAGACATTGTGCTGGCCCCAGAAACGCGGCGACTCATCAATCTGGAACAACCCGTGGCCATCGGCCTAAACGGACTTATGGGTTTCCTGTCAGAAGACGACAATCAGAAAATGGCTCACGCACTTTGTGAGTGGGCGCCAGACGGATCGAGGGTTTTTACCGTCTTGCAGACCAGGGGGGATAACACGCGGTCAGAGACGTATGAGCACTTCCGCCATTTGTGCCGCTCGGCTGGTTTCCCTATTGAACTTTACACCTATGCACAGCATATAGAGATGATGAAGCCCTGGAAGCCGGTCACCATAGCCCCCGTGGCCGAATTTCTAGGGCTGCCAGATGATTTTATTACCCCCCAAGACCAGACAGATATCGGCGTCGCATTTTATGCCGCTTTTTTGGAGAAGTAACAGGCGACCTCTCAATGGCTATGAAGATAGAAAATACCCCGTTTGCTGTAGAATCGCTGCTGGCACAGCGCCAGGCCGTGGAAGCGGCCATGGTCGATGCTTTTGTGCGCCACTCGATTGATAACCGGGGGGTATTAACGTCGCCGCGCCAGGGCACGGCCGTGGCCGGGCAACTGTTTGATCTGTTTTACCGCTTTATGGCCGGCCATATTGGCGAAGCAGAGGTCATGGCCAAAGCCGCTGAATGGGCCGAACAAGGCATAGCCCTGGTAACTACCTCGGCCATGTTAAATGCGCTGACCATGGTAGTGTCTGCCGACATTCGTCAGTCGCCCTCCCTAGGAACATTCCAAACAGGGCTTCTGGAAAAAGTGGCCGGGGCGCGCGAGATACTACAACAACGTGTGCAAGAACGGTCACAGTCTGCCTTGCAACATGCCTTGCACCATCAGCTTGAACAACAGATCGCCTCACATGAAGCTCAAAAGCAACAAAATGAAACGCTTAATCACATTTTGCAGTTAACAGCCCAGTTGAGCCAGACGGTTAATGAGGAAGAGCTGCTGACCGCAGCCGTCAACGGATTCAGCCAGGTGATGAATATTTCAGACGTTGCTTTGTATGCCTTTGAGGTGGAAACAGGGAAGTGGCTTTGGCGGTCAGGCACGGCCGTGACCCCCACCAACGAAACCACCTCACAAACACACCTCACCCTGTTACACCAAGCACAGGAGAAAGGGGGTGAAGCCATCCAGGTGTACCGCCCCCATCAGGCCCAGGACGGCCTGCGTATTGCCATCGTTCTACGGGCTGGGGAGCGAATGCTGGGGGGGATGGTGGTAAATAATGACCAGATGTCCGGGCAAGATAGTGAAACATACCGCATTATTGTGCGCACCTTTGCCCAAAACCTGGCGGCGCTCTGGCAAAATCGTTTCCTTATCACGGAAACACAGCAACGCGCCAAAGAGCTAGAGATATTATACGGCCGTTACCTGGACAGCATCTGGAACACGGAACACGCGGCCCTGCAAGCAGAGTTTGTTGATAACGAGATGCGCGTCAGCCGGGAGGCAAAGATACTACCGGCAGAACAGTGCTTTCACATCCCGTTAAAAATTGGCGACTACCCCTTTGGCCAGATAGAGCTGCCGGACACTGTGATCCTCAGCCCAGAAGATGAAGAATTTGTGAACGTGCTGGTCCGTGAAATGGGCAGTGCCTTAAACAATGCCCACTTTTTACAAACGGCACGCTCATACTCCAACCAGCTTAGCGTCGCCGCCGAGGTATCACGCGCGGCCACCACCATTCTGGAGCAAAACATGCTCATTGAGGAAGTGGTGGAATTAATACGCTCCCGGTTTAATTTTTACTACGTAGGTTTGTTTTTGCTGAGCGAAGAAGAGAACATGGCTGTCTTGCAAGCCGGTACCGGTGAAGCCGGCCGGCTGATGGTAACAGCTGGCCACAAACTGATCATCGGCGGCAATTCGATGATCGGCACGGCCGTGGCCACTGGTCAGGCTCGTGTGGAGCAAGATATTTCCCAGGCCCGTTTTTTCGCCCGCAATCCTGCCCTGCCAGAAACACGGTCTGAACTGGCCCTACCCTTACGTGCCCGCGGCCGTACTATCGGTGCCATTACCGTACAGAGTAAAGAAAGCGGCGCCTTCAGCCCGGAGGGGATCACCGTGCTGCAAAGTCTGGCAGACCAACTGGCTATCGCTATTGAAAATGCCAGCCTCTTCGCCCAAACAGAATGGAGTCTGGCCGAATCTACCCGCCTCTATGACACCAGCCGCCGCATCAATGAAGCTACCGAACCCGATGAGATTTACCAGGCGCTGGTAGATTTTGCCGCCAATTCCGGGGTGGTGGATCTGGCTCAGATATTTTCGCCTGACCCCGCTTCGCCTGACCACCTTGTTTCCCCCGTCTTCTGGAGCAAACTGGGCATCAAGCACAATCCTGAGGATCGCTTCTCGCGTGACAGGTTCCAGGCTACGAATCGGTTAGAAACAGACCAGATTTTTCGCATCGAGGATGGGCCAAATGACCCCACGTTAGACAACTACACCCGCGCCCTGTTTACCAACAACGGCGTGCGGTCGGCCACGATGGTGCCCATTTTTTCTGAACAAAACTGGCTGGGCACACTGGCCTTAGACCGGGTGGCCCCGGTTCCCCTCACGGATCAGGAATTACAACCCTTTATTACCCTGGCTGATCAGGCGGCGGTCATTCTCTCTAATCAGCAGCTTTTGCAGCAAACAGAAACGTTATACCGCATCGGCCGTTTGCTTAACCAATCTATCACCCGTGATGACGCCCTGGAAATTGCCGTCCGTGAAGTAGCTGCTTATATTGGCGCAGTGCAGTGTCGTGTGGTGTTATATGACCATCGGGAAGATTATGGTTTTGTGGCCGCTGCACATGGTGTGCCTGCCGGCATGGAAACAATTCGCCTCCCCTTAACCGGAGATTTTGTGTACACCCATATGCGGCAGCAAAACGCCCCTATGTTCATGATGGAAGGGAATCATCAGATACCGGCAGAAGTGATAGACCAACATGTACTGTCATTCGGCGCCAAGGCCTCTCTGTTCATTCCTGCTTCTAATCAGCAAGAAATGATGGGGTTTCTGGCGATTGATTCACGGCGAGGAAAACGGCCGTTTACCCCCCACAATGTCATCTTTGCCCAAACCGTCGTCGACCAGCTTGTCACCCAACTTGAAAACCTCAAATTGTTGGATGAGGCGCTGCAACGCGCTCAAGGGCTCATCACCCTGAACCAGATACAGACAAACATCTCTCACTACCTGGATTTGAACGAACTGGCGCAGGCCGTTTATCATCAGGTGGGCCGCTTGTTAGATAACACTGTTTTCTCTCTGGCGCGCTACGACGCCGATACCCGCCATTATCAATTTATCTTGTACATTGTCGAAGGTGTTCAGGTTCAGCAAAGTCCACGCTCACTGCTGCCTGAAGAGCCATTGTATCGCTTCCTACAACAGAATCAGCGCCTGTTGGCCGACCATACAACCCCACTGACAATTGCCGAAGCTCGTGATTTGAATCGTATACCTCAATCTGGTTTATGGATTCCTTTGCGGCGTGAGGGCAAAACGGCCGGTCTCATGAGCGTGCAGTCATACAAGCCTCACGCTTACCAGGAAAACGACATTGAGCTGCTGCGCAGTATTGCTATCCAGACCAGCCTGGCCATCGCCAACGCCGAACTATTTACACGTACCCAGGCTCACAATGAAGAATTGATGCAGTTGGACCAGCTAAAAACCCAGTTTCTGGCCAATATGTCACATGAGCTGCGCACCCCTCTTAATTCGATCATCGGCTTTTCACGTGTCATACTAAAGGGCATTGATGGTCCTATTACCCAGGAACAACAAGAAGACCTCACTTCCATTTACAGCAACGGCCAGCATCTGCTCAACCTGATTAACGAAATTCTGGACATGGCCAAGATCGAAGCCGGTAAGATGACGTTGAGCTTTGAAGACGTAGACCTGACCCAGGCGGCCGAGGCTGTACGCACCACTGTGCGCGGCTTGATTGACCCCGACAAGATCGAACTAATCTGGGAAGTGTCGCCCAACCTGCCCCCCGTAGAGGCTGACCCCATTCGCATCCGCCAGATTTTGCTCAACCTGCTCTCTAACGCCGCCAAGTACACCCCTGAAGGTCATATTCATCTGAAGATGGAACAAGAAGACAGTCAGGTTCACATCTTGGTCAAAGACACAGGCATTGGTATTGCCAGCGAGGACTTTGACAAAATTTTTGTGGCTTTTGAGCAGGCAGACAGCAGTACAACCCGGGCAGTGGGCGGCACAGGGTTGGGGCTGCCCATTACCAAGTGGTTGGTGGAAATGCATCAAGGCCAGATTTATTTCGAAAGTGAACTAAATAAAGGCTCTACCTTTCACGTCATTTTGCCTATACAGCTAAATCACAAAGAAATACAGGACCTATCATTGGCAGATCCTTTTCCATAATGGGAGATTGGGCATTAAGCGATTTTGTAATCATAACAGGCCTGAACAAATCATTTATGAACAACATTAAAATCCAATGTCGTGCATGCCGCACACAGTTTCCCTTTAGCGGGCCAATAAGTGCTTGCCCTACGTGTGGCGGAGGGTGGCTTGATGCTCGTTATGCCCGTGTCGAAGAGCTTACCAGAGACAACGGCGCCTCTCAGTGGACGGCCGTCCTGGCCCAACGCGGTGCCAGTCTATGGCGCTATCGGGAGCTGCTGCCCATCCAGCATGATGAAAATATTGTCACCCTGGGGGAAGGATGGACACCTCTCATTCGCGCGCACAACCTTGGCCTGATGCTCGGCCACAACCACATCTATATTAAAGATGAACGCCAGGGGCCCACCGGTTCTTTCAAAGACCGGCAGGCGGCCGTGGCCATCAGCACCATGAAAGAAGCCGGCATCACGGAAGCCGTCGTTTCTTCCACCGGAAATGTGGCCATTGCCTATTCCGCTTACTGTGCCCGTGCCGGCATTAAGCTGTGGGCTTTTGTCACCAGTTCGGTACCGGCCGACAAGATGCGTGAAGTGGCCCTTTACGGTTCTGAAGTTATTAAAGTGGCCGGAACGTATGATCAGGCCAAGCAGATCGCCGCCGATTTTGCCGCCAGCAAAGGCTTGTTCCTTGACCGGGGCATTAAGGCGGTGGCGGCTAAAGAGGCCATGAAAACCGTCGCCTTTGAGGTGGCAGAGCAGTTGGGCAGCATTGCTGCTGGCCATGATGCTTCCATCCCGCATGGCAACCGGCATCCCTGGCGCGCCCCAGACTGGTATTTGCAAGCCGTCAGTGGTGGCCTGGGGCCTGTAGGCGTGATGAAAGGGTTTGCCGAACTTGGCGCTATGGGGCTGATTCATCACATGCCAAAACTTGCCTGCTTTCAGTCGAGTGGTTGTGCGCCCATGGCCAATTCATTTCAAAAAGGGTTGTCCCAGGCAGAAAACATTCTCACCCCCCTGACAGATATTACCACACTGGCCACGGGCGTACCCGGTGAAGCCTATGAGGTACTGCGCGAATTGATAACCGCTTACGGCGGCCTCATTGAAGCCATTCCCGATGCCGATGCATTTCACGCCCTGCATGCAGTGGCCAAGATAGATGGCATCAGTATAGAGCCGGCCACGGCCGTGGCCTTTGCAGGCCTCTTTAAACTGGTGCGCGAAGGTACCATTCGCCCGGATGACATGGTGGTTATCAACTGTTCCGGGCACACCTTCCCTGTAGAAAAGCATATCATTGGTGACCAATATATGCGCAGCATGGCTCCGGTCTACGGCCAGGCGGCCGCCACCCACAGCCGCGAGGAAGGGTTACTAACAGCCCTGGAAGAGTTGGATAACCGGGTCCAACGTATTGCCATCATCGAAGACAACCCAGATGCCACCCGGCTCATCCGGCGCATTTTGCAGGCCCAGGGTGATTTTCTCATAGATGAGGCAGCCAATGGTTTAGACGGCTTGCGCCTGATCCAACAAACACGCCCCAACCTGGTCATCTTAGATTTAATGATGCCTGGTCTGGATGGTTTTGGTCTGGTAGAAGCCCTGAAAGCAGAGCCAGCACTTCATGAGATTCCTATTATCGTGGTAACGGCTAAGGAACTATCGCCTATTGAACGGCAAAGATTAGACGGTAAAATAAAGGCGTTGCTGCAAAAGGGGTCTTTTTTAGATTCCGACCTCTTAAGTGACATTCGACAAGCGCTACCCTAAATAGGCAGAAAATACTAATTGCACAATTAACGGGCTGTGGCACAATTAAACCAAACATTCTAACCACACAATGACCCAAGTTACGCGACAATACAGCCTCCTGACTGGTTAGGTAACGGCAAAAAAATATGGAAGAGCCCGCCACCATTTTGTATATTGAAGATGATCCTGCCAGCCGTCGGTTGGTGCAGCGTGTGTTGGGCAGCCGTGGTTACAACGTACATGTAGCTGCTGATGGGCTGGAAGGCATTTCCCTGGCGCGTGAGACCAAACCCCACCTGATTTTGATGGATATCAATTTACCCAGTATGGACGGCCGTGAAATTACTACCCGTCTGCGCAGCCTGCCACATTTTGCCCATATTCCCATCGTCGCCCTGACGGCCAACCACAGCCCCGGCAGCCGGGAACTGGCGTTGGCGGCCGGCTGTACCGGTTTCCTAACAAAACCTATTGACGTCTCCGTGTTCCCCAGCCAGGTGAAAGATTTTTTGCAGGGGCATGTCGAGCCGCTGGCCGCCGAAGAAAAAAGCACCCACCTGGAAAAACATGCCCAAAACCTGGTTGAGCGCCTGGAATACAAAATTAACGAACTGGAAGGCGCCAATAAGCGGCTTCGGGAGTTAGACCGTTTAAAAAGCGACTTTATCATCATGGTCTCGCACGAACTGCGAACACCCCTGACGTTGATCAGCGGCTATGCCCATTTGTTAGATGAACAGCTCAAACAGACAGATGACCAAACCTTACCAGCTGTCATGGTATCTGGCGTGGCGGAAGGGCTGACCCTGGGCGTGACCCGCATGCGTGAAGTGGTTAACGAAATCATTAAAGTGGCCCGTATCGCTTCGGGCACCTTAGACCTGGCCATTGGGCCAGTACGCCTAGCACTCATCATCAATGATCTTTGCCAGGATTACCAAGAGATTCTAAAAAAGCGCGGTTTAAATTTACAGGTAGGTGATTTAGAACGTCTGCCTATTATCGAGGGGGATGGCATCCAAATTAAGTCGGCTTTTGAAAATGTATTAGGTAATGCCATCAAGTTTACGCCGGACGGGGGCAGTATTTTTATTGTCGGCCGCACCGTAGGTGATGCAGTAGACATTATCATTCGGGACACAGGTATAGGTATTCCGGCCAGTGAACACCGACGCATTTTTGATCAGTTTTATGCCCTGGGTGCTATCGAACATCACTCTACCAGTAAATCAGCGTTTCAGGGCGGCGGCCTGGGTTTAGGGCTGGCAATTGCCAAAGGGATCATTGAAGCACACAATGGCCGTATCTGGGTAGAGAGCGAGAAACGTGACCCAGAAACCTTGCCCGGCAGCACCTTCCACATTCTGCTGCCAACAGACCAAACCACCCAGAAAATCAATCTTTAAAAAGTTGTTTCTATCTAACAACCTCCTCAGTAGCCGTCCAGAAGTAAAGCACCGGTTTTCTGGCCATAGAGCTGCTGACAGCACGCCCACCCATGAACGCTATGGTGGACGGGCTCTTAGTCAAGCAGAGGTGTCAGTGCCTCTGTTTGTGTCCTGCGCATTGTCATGCCTTCATTACCCCCAGACCCCATAGCGGTAGACATACCCGTAGATAATGCGGTCGATCGACCCCTTGCCCCTATCAGCACCACGGCCGTGCCCAGACACCAATGGCGGCAAGGTCTGTTTTGGGCCTTGCTTTCGCCCATGTTTTTAGGGGTCATCCCTATTTTTGCTAAGATTGCCTATGCTTACGGTGCCAATGTGCTGACGGTGGTAGCCTTTCGCACTCTTTTTGCAGCCGTACTCATGTGGAGTACCATGCTGCTTTTTCGCCGCAGCCTGATCCGCAGTTCTAGTTTTGCCATTATGGGCAGCCTGATTGCCGGCGGCATCAACGGCATTGGCTCCCTCTTTTTCTACGCCAGTCTGACACGTATAGATGCTTCGCTGGGTCAGCTGATCAACGTGACCTACCTGGTGTTTGTCACCCTGCTGCTGCGGTTGGCCGGGCATAAAGTATCAGCGCTGACATTTTTTCGCGTTGGCCTCACTATCTTTGCCATTTATCTGTTAACCATGGGTGGTTTGGGGGCGCCAGATTGGCTGGGGGTAGGCATGATGCTGGTGGCCGCCCTGACATACGCCATTCAACTTGTTTTCAGCCAGCGCATTATGTTGGACATCCCTGCCCCTACCATGACGTTATATGCGATCTCAGCCATGGCCGCCGTGGTGACGATAGCCTGGCTGCTGTTTCCCACGACGCTACCCCCGATCACGGCCGTGAGCTGGCGAGCTATTTTACTGATGGGGCTGGCGACAGCCATCTCAAGATTAACACTCTTTCTGGGGGTGAAAAACCTGGGCAGCATTCAGACAGCCTTGTTAGGCGTCTTTGAAGTTATTGTCACCATTGCCCTGGCAACGGTCTGGTTAGGGGAGCAACTGACGCTGGCGCAATGGGTGGGGGCCGTGTTGGTGATTGCTACCATCTTGCTGGTACGGTTTGAACGGGGCATGCCCAAACGGGTAGATTGGTGGCACGTCTTCTGGCGTTGGTTTCGCCGTATGTAAGAACTTTCCCCCCTCTCCCATCTACATCTACATGAAGGAACCCAATTTCCTATCTCTTTTTTATGGCGATGGCTGTTTTTAGCGATATAATCAAATAGATAGATAATCATCTAATTGAGCATGGGATTGTGACAATTTTACGAAACTAACAGAGGGATGTGTTTGGCTGTCATGAGAAGTGAACTATTGCATGGAGAAAATGCTTTTACGGCGCTGGCCGACGAATGGGACCTGCTCGTTAGCCGGGCCATGACCAATACCCCCTTTCAATTCCTGGCTTACCAGCGCGGCTGGTGGCGGCATTTACACCCGGAAACGGGAACCCTGCATACCGTGGCCGTTCGTCATGCTGACGGCCGTCTGGCCGCTCTTGCCTGCTTCTACTTGCTGGAAGGGGTGCTCTACTTTAACGGCTGCACGCAGGAAACAGATTACCTGGACTTGATTGTGGCCAAAGAGGAGGCGGTGGCGTCATGGCCAGCCGTGTTTGACTGTTTGGGCAGCCCTGATTTCCCGCAATGGCATGCCCTGGATTTATGCAACGTGCCGGCTGCCTCGCTTACCCGCCAGATTTTACCCCAAGAAGCGGCAAAGCGAGGTTTTTCTTTTCAGGAGTCTGTCCATGAAGTATGTCCCATTATCCCCCTGGCAGCCACATTTCAGGCATACCTGGACGGCATAGACAGCAAACAACGGCGGGAGATTCAGCGCAAGCTGCGCCGTGCTGATGGTGCCGACGCCAGCTTGCGCATCGTTTGCCCGGAAGATGACTTGGGCCAGGCTGTTGATGACTTCTTGGATCTGTTACAAAAAAGTACGTTTGAAAAACGCGAATGGCTGACTGACGGCCGGCGAGCCCTATTCCACGAAACGGCCCAAGCAGCAATGGCAGCTGACATGTTGCAGTTGATGTTTGTGGAGGTCAACGGCCGTAAAGCAGCCGGCCTCTTTAACTTTGATTATCATAACCGCATCTGGGTCTATAATTCAGGACTAGACCCGGCCCTTGCCAGCAGCTTGAGCCTGGGGGTGGTGATTACCGCCAAAGCCATTGAGACAGCTATCCAGCACGGCCGTGCAGAATTTGACTTCCTGCGAGGCAATGAAACTTACAAATATCGCTTTGGTGCTCAGGATACAACCATTTATCGACAACAACTTTCTCGTAACCGGTAATTTGCCGCACATAAACCGGCGCTGGCCCATTACCGATTACCTTTTCTAACCATGATGTTTAAACCTACGCAAACACCTATTCGCCGGATCGCAATGCTCAGCGTGCACACCTGCCCATTGGCGATGCTGGGGGGTAAAAAGACCGGGGGCATGAACGTCTATGTACGTGACTTCAGCCGCGAATTGGGCTGTCAGGGCGTGCTGGTAGACGTATTCACCCGCTCCCAAGATGATTGCCAGCCCATGATCAAACATGATCTGGGTTTTGGCGGCCGGGTCATTCACATTCCGGCCGGGCCAGAAAAACCTATTCCACTGGCTGAAGTGGGCCATTACCTGGATGAATTTGTGCAGGGTGTGCTGGATTTTGCCGCGGCGGAAGGGGTTCAGTATGATCTGATTCATAGTCATTATTGGCTGTCTGGATTGGTGGCTGAAAAGTTGCGCGGCGTTTGGGGTGTGCCTATTGTGCAAATGTTCCATACACTGGGCCACATGAAAAACAAGATCGCCACCAGCGACGCCGAACGCGCCCCACAGGCGCGTATTGAGGGCGAAACCCACGTGATTCATCAGGTAGCGGATGTGATCATCGCCGCCACTCCGGCTGAGGAAGAACAGCTGGTGACGCTTTACGGGGCTAACCCCGCCCAAATTACCATCATTCCACCAGGGGTAGATTTGGAACGCTTCCACCCCCTTGATAAAAAAGAAGCCAAGAAACGCGTCGGAATTCCTTGTGGAGACACCAATATCCTTTTTGCTGGCCGTATTGAACCGCTGAAAGGGATAGATACCATGTTACAGGCAATGGCGTTAATTCAAGCGCGGTGCCCCACGGCTGTGGAGAATTGTTGTATGGCGATCATCGGCGGCGACCCATGGGCCGATGATCTAGACGAAGAAATGGCTCGTCTGCAAGAACTGCGTGATGATCTGGACATTCATGATCTGGTCGTCTTTCTGGGCGCCAAAGACCAGGAGATTCTGCCCAATTATTACGCTGCGGCCGAAATGGTGGTGATGCCCTCACATTACGAAAGCTTTGGCATGGTGGCCCTGGAAGCCATGGCCATGGGCACCCCGGTCATTGCCTCTGAAGTGGGCGGATTGGCTCACCTGGTGAAACACGGCGAAACGGGGTACCATGTGCCCAGCCGTGATCCCGAAGCATTGGCCCGGCGCATTTTTGATCTGTTGAGCAATCCTCGCTGCCGCGAATACCTGGGGCAAAATGCCCACGAATACGCTAAAGCCTATGCCTGGCCCACTATCGTGAGCCAGATGATGCAGTTGTACCAAGGCTTGGGCGAAAGCGCAAAAGCTTTTTAAGCTAAAACCTGCCAAAGGCTGCACCTCCAATAGGTTTTAGAGTGAGCATGGTATAATCCTGACATAAGATGGTTTTTATGGTTGTGTCTGATTATGACACAGCCACATTTTCAGGTGTGCCATGACGCAATCCGCCCCTAACAGCTCTGCCCCCTTGCAACTAACGGTTGACCAACAAATGGTGCTGCTGCACATGGCGCGTGACGCCATTACCCAACATCTGGCTGGCGGCCGTACGCCTCAATACCAGACAGACGACCCACACCTGATGCAGTTGGCAGGAGCATTTGTAACCCTGCGTCACCAAATAGAGGGGGCGATGTCCCTACGGGGCTGTATTGGGCGGGTGGAAGCGGAACGGCCGTTGCTGCGCCTTGTGCCCGAAATGGCCATCAAAGCCGCTACCAGTGATCCCCGGTTTCTGCCAGTGACGGCTGACGAACTACCCCATGTGCACATTGAAATTTCGGTGTTATCACCGCTGGTGGTTGTGACCAACCTGGCGCAGATTGAGGTGGGCAAACATGGTTTATTGATCGAAGGTCACGGCCGTCGTGGGCTATTACTACCAGAAGTGCCCCTGACTCACGGCTGGAACAGGCAAGCGTTCTTGGAAGGTGTTGCTCAGAAAGCCAGCCTGTCATCAGACGCCTGGCCTAACGCCCAGGTACGCCTTTACCTGTTTACAACGTTGAGTTTTCAGGAAACAACAGGCTAATCTACAGGGCTCGACGCAGCTTTTCAGCCAACGAACCCCCAGGCCGCTGCCCTAATCCATGCCATGTTTTTCCATGATTTGTGCAAATGTTCCATCGGCTATAATTTGTTGCAGCCCCTCATGAAAGTCTTTTAGCTTTTGTTCTGCATTTTCTGTGTTCCGCGATATGATAACATGGAGTGTTTTAACTTCTAATGGGGGAGATAAAAAGTCCAAACTATCTTTTGCCTCTGGTATGGATTGGTCGATGATACTTGCGGCCACAAACCTGTCAATAACCACCAGGTCTAAACGGTTGAGCAGCAATTTTCTCAAATTTTGCTCGTCGTTGTTTGCGGCATCTTTTTGCAAATAATCGGCAGCATCAAATTCAGGGGTGTTGACGTAGCCTAAAACGATGCCAATTCTATAGGGCTTCAGGTCTTCCAATGTTGTATAGGTAATGTTCTCATCAACTTGTTTATAGAAAACAACGGGCCCTTCCACAAAAGCATCTGTTAGAAGATATGTGCTTGCCCGTTCTTCGGAATAGTATGCAGGAAAACCAGCATCGTAATTACCCTGCTCAACTTCTTGCAGCACCCTGGCCCAAGGCATAAATTCAACCTTTACTTCGTATCCCACACGCTCAAATGCGGCGGTAACGATTTCCGATGTAAACCCATGATCTTCTAATTCTTCACCGACATAAGGAGGCCATTCCAAAGTGGCCAATGTGATGAGTTTTTCTGAGGTGGGCGTGGCTGTTGCCGGAACTGACACAGGCGTGGCTGTTGCTTGCTGTGTCGCTGACGCTGTGCATGCGGTTAACCCATATGCGAGCAGCATTACACCAACAAACTGACATAATGTTTTCAGTTTCATTGCTTCGCCTCTTACTCTGTGAGATCACTGACTAAATCTTCCTCACATACTTTAAATTGCTGCTGGCAGTAGCGTCAATGGTACCAGAGACACCTCCCCATTTTCAGCAGGGCCTGACGCCAGTAAATGCCCACTGAAAACTGGTTACGGACTTCTGATGACCGGTACTAGCCTTTGGTAATTTCCTGCCTGAGTTGTGTTAGGTAGTGCCTCATAAATTGGGTACGGCCGTGTGCCTCACGGCGGCCAGCGGCCGTTTGCATGGTATGCACCAGGGTGAGCAGTTTTGTGTAAAAGTGATCTACGCTGGCTACCCTATCATCGGGCAGCCGCTCTTCACAAAAAGGGTCAGGAGTGGCATACAGCGGCCGGGCCAGCCCTCCCCCCACAGCAAAACAACGTGCAATGCCAATCGCCCCTAAGGCATCCAGGCGGTCTGCGTCCTGTACTACTTTGGCTTCTATGGTTTCCGGGGGAATGCCCGCGGAAAAGCTGTGAGCGGCAATGGCATGGGCAATAGCCCCCAGGTAGTCACCGGGGTACGCCTGTTCCTGAAGAAACGTAGCGGCCGTAGCGGCGGCCAGTTGGCTGGCGGTTGACCGCTGCGGCGAATTTTTGGGTACCACAACACAATCATGCAGCCAGGCTGCTGGAAGTACCACTGCCAGTTCAGCCCCTTCTTCAGCGGCCAACCGGACCGCATTGGCCACTACCCGGCGAACGTGTTGGCCATCATGGGCTACATCGGCCGCCCTTTGGGTGCTCACAAAGGTCTCAAATACTTTTTGCCACGCCTGCCAATCTACCATGTTACCTGCCTCCACGCTCATGCCTGGCTCATTTACGGCCGTTTTTATTAAGGTCGTCTCAGGCGGCCTTTACAGTTTTTTTACCAGCAGCCGCCATAATGGCATGACTCAATTTTACTAGTTCACCTTTTATTCAGGCAATGTATGGCGCGCATAGGCAGTGCCTGGTGGCGCCTGGTCACCGGTTCCTGCTTGCATGTTATACGAAGGCCACAACCCATTATGGAGGCAACATGAACAATCTTTCCCCTAAATTTACGCTGATCCTCGCCCTTAGCATTGGCCTGTTGTTCACAGGCTGTGTGGGCCCTTCCGCCACGGCTAACCAGGAAAGTGTGATGGACACGGCCGTCACCCAGGCACAGCTTGAACCAGCTTCTTCTTCAGTCCCCCCACCCCCTTCTGCCATCACAGAAAATGGGCCAGACACAGCTCCGCAGCCAATGGCCCCTGTGGCTGAAGCGTTGGTGCCAGACAGCGTACTGGCCCAGGAACAGGCGTTTATCACCCTATACGAGCAAGTGAACCCCTCGGTGGTGCATATCAACGTGGGTGTTGGCCAGGGATCTGGTTTTGTCTATGACCAATCAGGGCACATCGTCACCAATCATCATGTTATTGCGGGCGCAAGGGCGGTGGAAGTGACATTTGCTAACGGTCGGACCGTGCCGGCCATCATCGTGGGCACAGACCCTACTTCTGATCTGGCCGTGGTGCGGGTAGACCCGGCCATGGTGCCTTTGCAAGCGGTGCAGTTGGCAGATTCTGATGCGCTAAAGGTAGGCCAGATCGTGGTGGCCATCGGCAGCCCCTTTGGCCTGGAAAGCACCATGACGACCGGCATTATCTCCGCACTGGATCGCAGTTTTGATGGTGAGGCCGGGCCGGGTGGCTCATTTCAGGTGCCGGACATCATTCAAACGGATGCCGCCATTAACCCAGGGAATTCAGGCGGGCCATTATTGGACTTATACGGCCGTGTCATTGGTGTTAATGCCCGGATCGAGTCACCTGTTCGGGCTTCTTCAGGCATTGGGTACGCCATCCCGGCCAACATTGTGCGGGCTGTGGCCCCCCAGCTTATTGCCAATGGCCATGTACAGCATCCCTGGCTGGGTATTGCCGGTAGAGAAGTTAATGCCAATACCGCCAGCCAGTTTGGATTGAGTGATGATCTGCGGGGTGTACTTATCAACAGTGTTGTTGCCGGCGGCCCGGCCGCTGGTGCTGGCTTGCAGGCGGCCCACCCTACCACCGGCACTGGTGGTGACTTGATCGTAGCCATTGACAACCAGCCTGTGGAGACGTTTGATGATTTGCTAGGGTATATTGTGGAGCATACGGCCGTAGGCCAGGTTGTTCAACTGCAGGTGTTGCGTAATGGGCAGTTGCAGATGGTGTCCTTGACATTGCAGGCACGGCCGTCTGGCAGCTAGGACCAGTCGTCAGAAGTCAGTAACCAGTGTTCAGTAACCAGTTACTGGCGTTAGCCCCTACTGAACACTGATACCAGGCAATGAATTGTCTAACATTATGAGCAGGTCATAAAAAAAGACCCCGGTCGCGCCGGGGTCTTTTTACTTTTAGAGACTTTACGACACTTTCTTCCTAAGGCGTGAAAGCAGCAACAAACCAGTCATAACTGCGGTGGCCACACCGGCGACAAGGGCAAACTTGTTAACATTTGGAGAACCGGCGTTGGGGGTTTCGGTGATCAATCCTTGCAGCGGTTTTAACTTTTGTTGAGGGGTAACACCAAAAGCGCTTTGTAAAATTAGTTTGTTCAGATGATAGGTATTGGGACGGCGCAGAATGGTGGCTATATCCAATGGGTGTGGGCCTTTGCTTACCACATATGCCCGGCTGGTGGTGAACTGCAACAGATCATCTTTACCGTGTGCTCGCCCGGTTCCCGACTGTTTAACACCACCAAAGGGTAAATTAGGGATGGCAAAGTGGGTAATGGTGTCATTGATGTTCACCGACCCCGTTTCCAACTGATGGGCAATACGCTCTGCCCGCTGCAGGTCACGGCTCCAAACAGAAGCACCCAACCCCATATAAGAATGATTTGCCAGATGGATGGCATCTGTTTCATTGACCACTTTCATAATGGGCATAATAGGGCCAAAGGTTTCATCTTTCATAAGCTTCATGGTGTGGTCTACTTCCACCATAACCGTGGGCTGCATAAACATGCCTTCCCGTTTGCCGCCAAACAGAATTTTAGCTCCTTTGGCCAGGGCATCCTGCATATGGTCTTCAATGATATCGATCTGACGTTGGAAGGTAAGCGGCCCCATGTCAAATTTGTTGTCGATGTTTGGTGAATAGCCTACTTGCAGGCGTTTGACTTCCTCTAACACGGCACGTACAAATTGATCATACACTGCTTCTACCACGTAGACGCGCTCTACAGAGACACAGGTTTGGCCAGAATTATAAAAGGCACCCCAGACACCCCATTTGGCTGCTTCTTGAATATCGGCATCTTCCAGGACGATCATCGGGTCTTTACTGCCCAATTCAAAGATAACCGGTGTCAGGCTTTCGGCCGCAGCGTGCATGATCTTTTTGCCGGTAGCCACAGAACCAGTCAGGTAGATAAGGTCAGGCGTGGCTGCCACAATGGTGGCACCCACACGGCCGTCACCATGCAAAAACCGCACAAAAGGGGCTAACTCCGGCACACGTTTAAACAGGCTTTCAATCATAGCCCCAGTAGCGGCGGTGACTTCAGACGGTTTGGCAATCACGGTGTTACCGGCCAGCAGGGCAGCAAAAATAGGTGGCACCATGAGAACAAAAGGGTAGTTCCAGGGGCCAATGACCGCCACCACACCATGAGGTTTATGATCGACATAGCACTGTTTGAAGATTTGCAACCCTGGTGATACACGGCGGCGGCGCAGCCAATGAGGTGCCTGTTTGCCATACTGTGTCATGAGATCCACAGTGACAAAAATTTCAATCAGGGCATCCTGGCGGCTTTTGCCGTTGTCCATGTTCATCACGGCCGTAATATCATCCAGTTCATCAATGATCAAGGCTTGCAACTGGCGCAAAATGCGAATACGTTCTTTGAGGGGCTTGGCTGCCCATACTTTGGCAGCAGCAGCCATTTCACGGCGCGCACTGGCCACGTCTTCCAGGGTGGCCGTGTTAATTTCACCAAATTGCTCGCTGGTAGCCGGATTGATGAAGGGTAATGTTTCTACACGGCCGTTGAGAGTACGGCCTTTGACAGTTGTTACACCCATGGTATGCTCCTTCAGGTTATAGTTTTCGTTTCAGCAGGCTAAAAACAGCCACACCGGCCAGAACCATCATTGTACCAAAGGCCACCGCTTTTTTCCGCCGGTTATTCTTGTCCTGGGGCAGAGGCAGATCAACAGGGGCGGCCAACGGCCGTGGGGCGGCTGCCTTGGCTTTGGGGGGGATCAGGCTCATGGCCCGCTCCGCCATGGCCGTAATGGTCAGGCTGGGGTTAACACCCAAATTAGCTGGAATGACAGAGCCATCTACGACGTATAATCCGGGATAATTAAACGCCTGATGGTGGATATCGATCACACCATGCTCTTCATCACGACCAATGCCGCAGCCACCTAGAATATGTGCTGTGGTAGGAATGTCTAGTAACAGCTCTTGAATGCTGCCCATGGGGGCGGCGTCTGAGAGTTCCGTGAAGCGTTTCACCACATACTGTCCGGCCTCGATGATAGTGGGAATAGGCAAATGACTGTCCTGTTCGGTCACCAATCCTTTTCGAAACAGCGTAAACAAGCTCCGTCCTCGTTTTAAATTTAGCCGGTTTTCCACGGTCTGCATGATCATCAAAATCGTTGTATCTCTGGCCCAATCGGGCAGGATCCGGGCTTTCAAAAAATCATACGGGTTTTTAAGGCCATACAGCAAAAACCGCGCCAAACGCTGCCAGGCACTGCCCTGCAAATTTACCAAGGGCACGGTCAGGTTACGAATAAAGGAGGAGCCACGGGGATACCGTACTGGCTCCACACTGGTCACCTCATTCACCCAAAAGTGTGACGTAATGGCAACCCCCTGCGAATAATCGATTTCCCCAGAGCGGGCGGTGGCCCCAGAGAATGCTTCGCTGTTGCTGCGTACTCGCATGCCCACCCGTGATGACAATTTGGGTAGACTGCCCGTTTCATCCCGGCAGCGCAGCAGCAAATCCACGGTGCCCATCACACCGGCAGAAACAACCACGTTTTTGGCACGAATGATGCTGCGGCGCTTGAAAAACCAGTCGGTTGTCCGCTCATAGTGCAGTTCATAACGAGCGTCGTCTGATTGTGGGCCATACAACGGCCGTATATCCCGCACATGGGCCTCTGCCCATACTTCTGCACCAGACTTTTCAGCCAGGTAGAGGTAATTTTTATCCAATGTGTTTTTGGCATTGTGCTTGCAGCCCACCATGCAGCCCCCGCAGTGGATGCACCCGGTTCGTGCCGGTCCCTGGCCACCAAAGTAAGGATCAGGCACCGTTTTGCCTGGTTCACCAAAGAAGATGCCTACCGGGGTAGAGCTGAAGGTATGTTCTTGCTTGAGCTCTTTGGCAATCTCATACAGGCGATAATCGGCCGGCCATAACTTGGGATTTTCGGCCGTACCCAACATCCGGTTGGCCAATTCATAAAATGGCGTCAATTCCGCTTTCCAGTCAGCCAGATCAGCCCATTCTGGGGCGGTAAAAAACGCTTCCGGCGGCTTGATGTGGGTGCTGGCATACACCAGGCTGCCGCCACCGACACCACTGCCATTGAGAATCACAATATCGTTAAGAAAATTGATGCCCATAATGCCAAAGCAGCGGGCAGCGGGCAGCCAGAGGTATTTAAAGATGTTCCAATTTGTTTTGGGGAAGTCTACGGCCGTGTATCGCTTGCCACGTTCCAGAACCAGCACACGATATCCTTTTTCCGATAACCGCATTGCCGAAACGCTGCCACCAAAGCCTGAACCGATGATGACAAAATCATAGGAATCATCAGAGGAACGAGAGGGGTTGTCCAGGGGATTGTCCATAGAGATCTATTCCTTTGTAAACTCATCAAGTTGGACACTGGCGTTTTGCGTTTTCCAGGGTAAGGTGCTTTGGCAAATCGCCTACACCCCCAAGAGAGCTCTCATCTTTGCCAGGTTCCACTAACAAGCAAAACAATAACACGCCGCGTCATTTATAACACGGTGCGTTATATTTTACCAGTTCCCATTCACTTTAGTCCATACGCTTATCTTACCCCAAATGATCCCGTGAAATTTGTGTCAACCGCGGTTGACACTTCAATGATTCGTGTTATCGTTTGTACCGTTGTCCCTATGGATGACACAACTTATTGCTTATTTCAGGCAAGGGAACCCCATGAGCAAAATCATTGCAATTGCCATGCAAAAAGGTGGTGTTGGCAAAACCACCACAACCATCAACCTGGCGGCCGCTTTAGGTGAATTGGGTTATCGGGTGTTGGCTATAGATTTAGACCCACAAGGCAACCTGACTCAACATGCCGGTTTTGACCCTGACCAGGTAACACCCACTGTTTATGATGTTCTCAAAACAGAAGTTGAAGGCTTTGAAAGTGATGCCACCGGCTCTATTTACGAGACGGATGAAGCATTTCATCTTATGCCTTCTCAGCCTGAGCTCAGCCTTATTGAGCTGTCTTTGATGAATACCTTGAGCCGCGAGCAAGTGCTGGCAACCCTGTTAAAAAGCATTTCGAAAGAGTACGATTACATTCTCATTGATTGTAATCCTTCATTGGGGCTTTTAGTGATTAATGCCTTAACAGCCGCTGACAGTGTCATTATCCCCATTCAAACCGAATATCTGGCTGCCCGAGGGGCATTGATGATTCTTTCCACCATTGAAACAGTGCGGCGAAAAAAGCTGAATGCCGGGTTGAGCATTGAAGGCATCTTGTTGACCATGGCCGACCCTCGTACCACCCTGACACGTGATATTTTGGAAGCCATTAACCAGCAATATGGGGCCGATGTACGCATTTTTGAGCCTGTAGTGCGGCGGTCGGTGCGCTTTGCAGAAAGCGCCGTAGCCGGGCAGAGTATTCTGGCATATGACTCAAAGGGGCAGGGGGCAGAAGCCTACCGGCAGGTAGCCAAAGTCATTGCCGGGGGTAAGTAAGATGCCACGCAAACGCCCTCCGATCTCATTGTCACAACCCATCAAACCGCAGTCAGGCGACCTGGAAAAATTGTTTACCACCAAGCAGGACGTGGAACAGTCTGCCGGCATGCAGTTGATGGCTGTGCGCCTGGATGCCATTCACCCTGACCCGGTGCAGCCCCGGCGCACATTTCCCACAGACAGCCTTAAAGAGTTGAGTGAAAGCATACGGCAAGATGGTGTTATACAACCTATTGAAGTCACCGAAATCCGGCCCAATCAATATGTGATTGTGCATGGTGAACGGCGCTGGCGGGCGGCTAAAATGGCCGGGTTGGAAACGATTCCGGCCATCGTAAGGCGGCGGGATTACGATGAAATCACCCGCTTTGTGCGCCAGTTGGTGGAAAACATTCAACGCGAGGATTTGAATGATGTGGATCGGGCGGCTGGCTTGCTGCGTTTGCGTGACTTGATGCAGGAGGAGCTGGATAAAGCCCACGAAGAAGAGGTGGCTGCGGAACAACCCTGGGGAAACAAGATGACCTGGGCTAAAGTGGGGCAGCGGCTGGGCTATTCACGCCAACGGATTCACCAACTTATTCAGTTATTAAACTTGCCTGATGAGATCAAGGATGATGTGCGCGACGGCCGTATCAGTGAACGAGATACCCGCATGTATCAAGGACTTAAACCGTCACAGCAGCGCGCCCTGCACAAAGCGCGCATTGCTGGCGATATTTCTACCAGTGAGGCCAAAGACATTGCCCGGATTCTTAAAGAGAACCCGGATCTTACCGTGTATCAAACCATACGTGCTCTGCGTGAGCCGGCAGAAGTAGAAACCGTATGGGCAGCCCCCCCCTCTGATCTTCCGGCAGTACAACCGGCAGATGAACCACATAGTACCCATCCATTTGCTTTGGAAGGTTCCTTGCCTGACCGGGCCCCTGGCCCTGGCCGCAGAACCAACATGACACGTCTCAGTTATGTGCGCCAACATCTGGCACGTATTGAGCGTCAAGGGCTGGCAGCCCATGAGCGGCATGAGGTGTTACGTCTATTACGTTTGATTGAACAAGATGTGTGTAGCCTCATAGAGGCCCTAGAGATCGACAGCTAGTAGGTGGTTATTTGGTGGTGTTGTCCTTCTTCTGAAAGCGATACCCTACACCACGTTCATTGTGGATATAAATGGGGTCAGCTGATTCCATCTCTAACTTCTTACGCAAGTGCCCAATAAAAATGCGGACGTAGTTAACATCGAACATATAAGGTTTTTCTTTCCACACTTTTTTGAACAATTCACGGTGGCTAACAACCCGAGGAGCGGCATGCACCAGCGTAGACAACATCTCGAACTCCTTACGGGTTAGCTCCACTTGCCGGCCGTTAACCACCACCTGCCGGGTTTCAAGATCGATGGTTAAGGTACCATCATCATAGTCCACACCATTCTCTTCCGCGGACGACCATCGTAAGGCATTACGGATGCGGGCAATGAGGACATTGTTTTTGAATGGTTTGACGACGTAATCATTGGCACCCAAGTCTAATCCCTTTACAGTGTCCTCATCTGTAACATGGGCGGCAGTCAAGATAATAATGGGCACTTCTGAACTTTTGCGAATCATGCGGCAGACTTCCCACCCGTTAACACCTGGCATGCTCAGATCAAGAATGATTAAATCAGGCTTATCTTTGTTAACCATGTACAGGCCAAGTTCCCCGCTGATGGCGGTGATTACCTGATAACCATGTTCTGTAAGAAGCAGGGTTAGGACTTTTAACATGTCCGCACTGTCATCAATGACAAGTATTTTTTGCGGGCTTGACATCCACTATCTCCTCAAATTAATAGGCTGGCCATTCTTCTTTGTTGTGAGAAGCTTGATGTTCTGGCTGTGGTTGTATTAATCAGTAACTTGTAATAGATTCTTTTGTACCCCGATACTATACGAGGCATTTGGCTCGTTGGCAAGATGTTACGGCCGTTTCGTCTCTATGGATTCATCCCCCAATACTCCTATGGGTAGGGTGAGGGGCCAGGTGTTGGGGTAGGCGTTGGTGTCCAGGTAGGTACTGGCGTCCTCGTTTGTGTGGGGGTGGCCGTGGGCGTAAACGTAGTGGTGGCGGTGGCCGTGGGGGTAGCGGTGGCCGTTGGGGTAGCGGTGGCCGTTGGTAATGGGGGTACGGAGGCCACGGGCACACCCTGGCCGTTGACGGCCGTGCTGTATTCGGCCCGTGCCGATGACCAACATTCCCCGCCATAAGGCGTGGGGCAAGTAATCTTCCACCAAAAGCCATCTGGGCTGCGGCCGATAATGGTGGCCGTCTCCCCAGCGCGTAAAGCTGTCACAATAGGATAGGCTGTGCTGGGGCCACGCCGTACGTTTAAATCTACTTTTGTGGTCATAACAGGTGCAGATTGAGCCGCTTCCGTCGGGTTTGTGACTGGCTCGTAGGTGGGGGTAACTGCCGGGTCGGGTACGGCCGTATAGGTCTCGAACACCGATAGGGTAGGGGGGGCCACACTGGGCACGACCGTGCCCATGTCACTTAGCCGGCAAGCTAACCCAGACATCGAAAGGATGACAATTAAAAGGATCCATAAACGGTAATGTGTAAACATAGTCATAAGTCTTCCTTGGTGCATGGCATTATTGATGAGGTAATTGGCAACAATCATTCAAAAATAAAATCGCTTCAGGTGCTGCTGATTCCTCAAGGAAACCACACAAAACGAGTATGCTGGATTTGTGAAAACTTTGTGTGGTTTACCGAATACCCTTGCAGTATGGAAAAAATCCTAAAACGGATCAACTACGGGGTTGGTATGATTCACCCACGACCTGCCCATTGCGTATTTGTAGGCAAGCCTTAGAATAAGCGTAGACCAAAGTTAGGAGCATCAATGGCAATTCCACACAAGGCCACAGAGGAAGGCACAAAACGGTATGCCGACCGGTTTCCCCGGCTGACTTACGTCCCCTTTGGGGCCACAGGCTGGCAGGTAAGCCAGGCCGGGTTTGGCGGCTACCGCATTGAACGCGGCCAGGGGCCGCAGGAGCAGGCACTGCGGTTTGCCCTGCAAACCGGCATCAACCTCATTGATACCAGCAGCAACTATACTGATGGTGGATCAGAGCGGCTGGTTGGCCGCCTGGTGACAGAATTAATTGACAGTGGTGACTTGCAGCGTGATGAAGTGATCATCGTCTCCAAAGTGGGGTATGTGCAGGGGTTTAACTACACCCTGGCCGAGCAGCGTAAACGGGAGGGACGGCCGTTTCCCAACCTCATTAAATATGCCGAAGGATTGGACCATTGCATTCACCCAGAGTTCCTGGCGGATCAGCTTACCCGCAGCCTGGAGCGGCTGAACCTGGAAACCCTGGATGGTTACCTGCTGCACAATCCAGAGTACTACCTGATGTGGGCCAAACAGGCGCACCTTCCTCGTGAAGATGCCCACCAGGAATATTATCGGCGGATACGGCAGGCATTTGAGTATCTGGAGCAAGAAGTGACCAACGGCCGTATTCAGCACTATGGTGTCAGTTCTAATACATTCCCCGAACCAGCCAACCACTTCACCTTTACCTCGTTGGCCCATCTTTGGCAGATTGCGACTGATATTAACCCTCATCATCACTTTCGTCTGATCCAGCTGCCGATCAACCTGTTTGAGACAGGGGCGGCCGTTGAGCCGAACCAGCCCAACAAACAGACAACCCTGCAATTTGCCCAGAACCATCATCTGGCGGTCTTGGTAAACCGGCCCCTGAACGCCTTCCGTCACAATGCCTTGACCCGCCTGGTCCATGTGCCTATGCCCAACTACCCAGCACCGCCGGAAGATGTGTCAACCGGGGTTGACACTTTGCTCAAATTAGAGGAGCAGTTTCGAGATCAGACCGTGCAAATTTTGCCGGTTGATGCCGAAAGCATGGCTATATTACGTGAGTACCTGGCGCTGGGCGCTATGCTGGACAGCCGTTGGGGCGGCTTTGGCACCTATCAGAACTGGCTGGACTTGCGTTCACAATTTTTGCTGCCCCGCTTGCAAGCGGCCGTAGAGTTCCTCTCAAACCTGGAAAATTTGCCCGCAGACGTGTTTAAGTGGCTGGAAGAGTACGTGGAGTGGGCCAACATCACGCTGGCCGCGACAACGGCATATTATCAGGAACAGGCAGCCCGGCGTACTGAGCACATCTGGCAGGCGGCCCAGGCCGCCGATCCTGACTGGGCTGCCAAAACACTCAGCCAGACGGCCGTGCGCGCTTTACGCTCTACAGCGGGTGTCACCAGCGTGTTAGTGGGCATGCGTCGTCAGGAGTATGTGCAAGACGTCTTGAGTGATCTGCACCATCCAGTATCTATTGTCAGTCGCACAGAGGGTTGGCAAAGGATGCAGGCATGGGCCAATGCCTGAATCAGAATGACAGCACTTCCCGGTACAGATGCCAGGAGCCTTCTTTTTGCCGCTGCCCTTTAGGGGCACGATCATAGTAAATATCAAAAAGACGGCCGTCCTGCACCCGCACCCGAAAGTAAAACCGCCCCACCCCCCAGGACCCTCGTTTTTCCGCTTTTAACAGATTGGCCGGCCGCATGTTCAACTGCATCCGTCCCCGACGGCCGTAATCCCGCCACTCCTGCACCGTTTCCGTGATGACAAATGTTTCCTCCCGCCACACAAAACGGTCAGGGCACGGCGGCGTTTTGCTAAATAATGGCGGCTGATTAAATTCGGCCACAATCGGCTCACCGATAAAACGGGTTTGTTCTTCCATCGTCAGCGTGTCCAGGCCAGGGAATCAGTAAAAGTGCCCGCCAACAGCTTTTCCAGGTTGGCCCCTTCTGGCGACATGACGTAGAGGCCATCCTGGCTGGCAAAGGCCATATAGTCAGCATGATCAGGGGCAAAACGGCCGTAAAGCCCTACCCCATTAACTGTTGTTAACTGGGTTACCTCCCCGCCGGCCGCCGACACCCGGTACCAGTCAGAGGGCAAGTTATGGGCAGACGCCGTCTGTACACCAGAAACAACGTCCCACCAGGACCGGGACGTTGTTTGTGACACTGCCCCACTGAAATAAACCATATCATTGGCTGGTGTAAACATGGGGGCATCTACGGCCGTAAACAAGTCAGGTGCCAACAGTTCTCTGGCATTGGCCCCATCCGGATCAGCTAAGACAAGAGTGGTGGTGAGTACTTTGGGCTCTACATGCACATAGGCCAGCATGGTGCCATCTGGGGATGGGCGCGGCCAGATAGCATTGTCAGCGACCAGGTCGATCTGGCCGGTAGCCAGGTGTAATCGTTCCAGGGTAGTCACAAACGTGTAAGTCTCTTGATCCAGTGGTTTAACATGAGAAAAGTAAATACTCTGCCCATCAGCCGACCACACCGGGTTAAAAAAGAGTTCTTCTTCAGCCTGGGGTGCCAACAGCAACATGAGGGTGGCCTCCTTGGTTGTCATGAGGTACAGACCCGTAAAGCCAAAATTGACTTCGCCTTCAGGGGGAGGTGGCGCATAAGCCAGCACCAGTTGGTCACCATGAGCCCCATTTGGCAGCAGGTCAAAGGAGGCCAGCCAGCCGTTGTCGGGTGTCTGAAAAAGGGTTTGTTTGGTCCCCGTGTTCATGTCTATTTGCACCAGGGTTTGCTGCCACTGATCCAGTTCAATGGCATACAGGGTGCCTGAGGGGTGAGTGGGCGTGTTGGCAGCGGTGGGCAGGGGCACGGCCGTGTGCGTAGTGGTAGATGGGGTTGATGTGGGCATGGCCGAAGCACAAGCAGCCAGCCACACAATGAGTAAAACCAGGGCAGTGGTTTGTTTCATGCCCAGATTGTACCCCGTGCCAGGGCATCAACCACTTAACCCATAGGCACGCCTCGCCCTCATGGTCATTTATTCTTCCCACAAAGGGAGTTGGTAAGACGGCCGTTGGCCATCTAACAATACAAACGGCTTCATCCGTTTGGTAGCGATGCCAAGCTGCTGCAAATCCTTCTCGTCACGCAGTTTCCCCCGGCGGCGTGCGGTGACAATGGTTTGGGCACTTTTGGGGCCAATGCCTGGTACACGCAGCAATTCTTCTGGGGCTGCCCGGTTCACCTCTACCGGATTTTCTTGCAAGTTAGTTCGTGCCCAGGCCAGCTTGGGGTCCACCTCTAAGGGCAGGTTCCCTTTCTGATTAAACGCCAGCTCTTCCAGGTCAAACCCATAGTCGCGGAAGAGAAAGGCGGTTTGGTACAACCGATGCTGCCGCAGTGGATTTTCGGCCGGGTGGTTTTCCATGGGAGTATCCACAACGGGGCTAAACGCCGAAAAGTAAACCCGGCGCAGCTGCAACTGCTTGTGCAGGAATTCCGTGGTTGTCAGCAGTTCCAGGTCACTTTCAGCGGCACCCCCAACCACAAACTGGGTCACGGTGCTGGGCCAACGGCCGTGCCAGCCCAACTGGCCCGGCTCTGTACGACGAATCTCATCCACCCAGCGCAGCGGCTGCAGCAGTTCACGCATAAATTCTTTCTTGGGTGCCAGCGTTTGCAGCCGCTGATCGTTAGGCGCTTCCAGGTTCACCGAAAGCCGGTCTGCCAGGGTCATGGCCTGCCGCACCTGTTCCCTTTCGGCACCAGGCATGATCTTCAAGTGCAAAAAGCCACGAAACCCATGCTTCTGCCGCAGGATGACGGCCGTGTCCAGCAATTTATCTTGTGTTGTCACGCCCCCTTTAATAATGCCTGAACTGAGAAAGAGACCATTCACCACACCGGCCCGATGCATGTCCATAAACGTTTGGGCCATCTCCTCTGGCTGGAATGTGTGCCGCCGGTAGTTGCGGCCAGCACGGAAGGGGCAATAGTAACAGTTGCGCTCACAGGCAGAAGTCAGCAGCGTCTTAAGCAGCCGTATGGGTTGGCCACCAGGCCGCACTGCTTCTTGAATGCCCAAGGCTTCTTTTTTGGTGGAGAGTCTGTGTGGGGTAAGGGGTTCACCACAGGGGGCAATCTGAGGGGAAACAGCGGCCGGTGGTGCGGCTGTCAACCCTGGCCGATGTGGAACTTCTTCGGCTGGTTCCAAACCCATGTGAATGGCAATATCTTGTAACTTGACAAAGGCATCCATACCTGGGATTATAGAACATTTGTTTCTTAATAGCAATCACTAAAGCGGCAGCGGAGCGGCAACGCTGCCGCCGTCTGTTTAGGGATTAGGAACGGTATGAGGGTGGTAGTGAGTTTCAATCTCCGCCACCTGTGCCAGACAGGCATCATCTACTTCATTCGGTTGGTAAACCGTGTTAAACCAGGCATCCAATATCTCTTTGGCCATCACTTCTGGCGTGCGGCGCAGGGAAAGGCACAAAACGTTGGCCTTGTTCCACAAGCGGGCACCACGGGCTGTTTCGGCATCATCACACAAAGCCGCCCGGATGCCGGGCACTTTGTTGGCCGCCAGGCTGACGCCTGTACCTGTCCAACAAAAAAGGATGCCTTCGTCGGCTTGCCCGTTGGTAACCGATGTGGCCACCTGATGGGCTACTTCTGGCCAGTAGGTGACCGTTCCGGTGAGAGGGCCAAACAGGGTTACTTCGTGGCCGCGTCTCTCTATTTCCGCCACCACGGCATCGGTCAAATGTGTGCGTTCGTCAGAACCAATTGCAATTTTCATGCCACACCTTTTTTATGAGCTACTCATAAAAAATACTTCTGGGGTTTATGAGGGCATTGTGGTAACTTACCATACGCTTACCCCTATTATACCCTATCACCCAGAGATGCAGAAAAACCATTTTGTCTGTTTGGGGGTGACATGCCGCCAGGGGCCAAAGGGCTCATCACCCTGTGGTGGACGGCCGTCTGAACGATACAAATACCCGGCAACCTGGCCCAGACCACGCTGTTCGGTCATAAAGAAGATCGTCAAGGTTGTATCCTTCTGGTAAACCCAAATACGGCCGTTGTCTGCAGATAAAGCCTGGTAACGGGTGGGTAGGGTGATGGCCCCGCTGCCGTCAGGCTGCCATTCGCTGCTTTCTATCCTGGTCACAACCGCCTGATAATCGGGCCAATGATATTGAAACCGGGCCTCTTCCCAAATGAGACCAAAGGGCACCAGCTGTAAAATGACCAGGGTGCCAATGTTAATCACCAAAGGCACGGCCGTGACCTTTAGCCCTTGCTCTGCCCGAAAAAAAACATAAAACAGTGAGGCCAGAATCAGGGCCAGCAAGATGAACTGCAGCATGTCTACCAGGGGAGCTGTCTTTGATGGTCCCAAAGGGCTGCTCATGCTGTACCCTACGGCCGTGATGACCACAATCAGCACGCCAAACCAGACTGAGATCACGCCCAAGGTGGGAAACCCCTGGTCAACGGCATCTTCGGCATAAGTTGGGTACGTCATACGGCCTCCTGAAGCGCCTGGCGATCAGCGATTGAGGACCTGGACATGGCTAATCGCCACTATAGGAAAGGGTGGCAGGCGATAGTTGTGGCAAAACGGTAAAGATGATGTATGTAAACGTAAACACCGCTGTTAAACCCAGTGTGACAACGGCCGTTCTGGCCAAAAGAAGCGGTGTGGTCAAGTTTATGTGCAGGTCCACCAACAGTGACACTGGGTTGGAAAAAACATCCCAACTGTTCCAGCGCAGAAAACGGCCGATATACACCCCAAAACTGCTCAATCCCAGCACGGCCAGCACAAACAGCCAACCTGCTGGCCGCCCCCAGTGTGCTGTCACCTGGGCCTGCATGAGCATCAGTGAGGCAAAACCTAGGCATAACCCTGTCAGGGCAAACGAGAAGAGCATGATCATGTCATACCACAATGGCACATCACCACGTGGCCACAGGTGCAGTAAATCGGTGACAATGTAGGGTGCATTCGGAAAGAACAAAAGCCAGAGCAGGCTGAAACAAAAGGTTACATAATGTTTCCCGGGAAACATTATGACAACCACAGCAAACAGGAACGGCAGCCAGGCTAAAATCAGGTTCCAGGCCAGGAACGTAAATATCAGATGCCCGGTATAAAAGGCACGCACAACCAGTATCAGCAGTGAAACAGTGGAGGCAAACATCAGTGCCAGAAAAAGCAAAATGTGTTGTTTATGAAGTGTCATCGTAACCTCAGGTTGTGGCGCACGGCCGTGGCCCCCTCTAACCGGCCCATGCGCCACAACACCCCCGGCACTGGCAGCAAGAACCATAACACCCGCACGGCCAGCAATTGAATGTGCGCCAGCACCGCTGGCAGTTCAGATGTCTGTTCTATGGTAAACGCGCGTTTTAAGATTGTCACAGCTATCCTTAATGGGGATAGAGCTTGGCCATTGGCCAAAGCCTCTCCTCTCTAATGTTCCACACCCACTTGTGGCCACATGATAAATACCAGAACAGCTGCCAATAGATCTACAGCCAGGTCAAACAGGTCGCTGGCACCTATGGGCCGGTGTTTGAACGTAGTGAGTTGTAAAAGCTCCTGCATTACCCCCAGACAGGTGATGAGACTAAAATACACCATCGGCTGCGTGCGCAAACGGGCAAACATAGTGAGTACGGCCGTGCCCAGCAGCGCAAATAGGCCAACATGGCCAGCTATATGGGCCACTTCTGATCCAAAAATAAACCCTGTCAACCGGTCAAAGGTGGGCCAGACATCTGCCAGCCAGCCATAAGGAAACAGTATAGCTGCTATCAGGATCACCAATCCCGCCGGCTGCCATCTGTTGTTTTTTGAAATGTGGTGTTTAACATATACCATCAGCAAGCCCTCTCTTGGTAAGATACACATTACCTGGTGGCCTTTTCTGGGCAGATACCAGGCGATGTGCCTATCAATAGGGTACAGGTGGGCCACGGCCGTGACCACGCCCTAGATGCACCGTTTCAGGCACTCAGGTGCTTGACCAGATCACCAGAATCAAGGATGGTTAGCCTATGGATTTGTTGATTGTGGAAGATAATGAAAAATTGCGGCCGGCCTTAAAGACAGGGTTAGAGGCCACTGGCCAGGTACAGGTGATTTACGATTGTGGTTCAGGCGAGGCCGCCCTGGATTTTTGCTGGCAGCAGGCGCCACAAGTCATTTTAATGGACGTGCAGCTGGCTGGCGAGATGAATGGCATTGACACGGCCGTGGCCGTTCGCCGTGAATTCCCGCGCCTGCCCGTTGTCTTTTACTCCATTCAGGATGATGATGCCTATTACCGTGCCTTTCGCCGCTCCGGCATCCTCAGCCATTATGCCTACGTGCGCAAATCTAACTACCTGCTGCCCCAGATGATCATCCCCTTATTGCAAGATGCGGTGAACGGCCGTTCCTTTATAGACCCAGACATCGAGTCTCGCGTCCAGGAAGTGCGTCACAAAGACGAACACGCCCCTATGGATTTGCTGGAGCCAAACGAACAGGAAGTAGCCCTCATGTTGGCCCAGGGCATGAGCAACGAACAAATTGCGGCTCGCATGGGTTTTCGTGATAAGCGCACCATCAGCCGCATCAATGGCCAGATTTACGCCGCCTGGGGTCTTAACAGCACCACTACCGAAGAAAAAGTGGCCCGCACCCGCGCCGCTATTATCGTCCATACTGGCCGGCTCATCACCTGGACAGACAATGGAACCTCTCAAATATTGGATGCACATGGTCATTGGGTCAATTGGGAGTGTAGTCAGTAGTCAGTGGGTCAGTGGTCAGTGGTCAGTGGGTCAGTGGTCAGTGGTCAGTGGGTCAGTAAGGTTATACTGTCCCCTGAATACTGCATACTGAACACTGAATACTGAATACCGAGCATGAGTACTAATCTCTACCTCAACTGGGCCATTGTGGCCGTTTCGTTGTTTAATGCCCTGCTGCTGACGTGGTTGGGGCTGACCGTGCTGCTCAATTCCGACCGGCGCACGTGGGGCATTTGGATTGCCAGTGCCGGGCTGCTGCTGGGCGCGCTCTTTTTTGTCAGCCACTCGGCCATTGCCGGGCTGGGCTTTAACCTCACCTGGCGCAGTATGATTTTTTGGTGGACAGTAGGCATGGTGCCCGTCATTTTGCTGCCGTTTGCCTGGTACGTGGTGATTCTCTGGTACACTGGCTTTTGGGCCCGTCCCCCTGCCCCGTTACGCCAGCGCCAGCGGCTCTGGTTGGGGACAGTTATTGTCCTCCTTTTAGCTGGCATGGCTGGTCTGGTACTGGGTGTTATTCTGCTGGCAGTGCCCGCACCGGAATTGAATGAATTGCGCGGTTTTGTGCGCTGGTCGTTTGCCGGCATTCCCCTACTGGCGGTTGGGTACAGTGTGTATGTGCTGCTCTGTACCGGCCTTTCGCTAGATGCCCTACGGCAGCCGGGGGCGTCTGACCGCATCATGGGTACACTGGCGCGGCGGCGAGCACGGCCGTACCTCATGGCCGGCTCTGTGATGCTGCTCACTGTCAGTTTGTTTGTCACCGGGGCCATGTTATGGGTGGTACAAGATGCCCGCCGCCGTACTTTTCTAGAAATCTACTTTGAAGCACGGGAAACCGTTGCCCGGCTTGATTTGCTTGTCTCTACGCTGGTATGCATGGTTACATTGTTGGTGGGCCAGGCGGTTGTCTCTTACGAAGTATTCACTGGCAAGACCCTGCCCCGGCGCGGCCTGGCGCGGCACTGGTACCGGGCCATCTTATTAAGCGGGGGCACAGCCATCCTTGTCAGTGCCACCCTCACCATTCAGTTACGGCCGTTGTACGGCCAGGTGCTGGTGGCCATGCTTATTGCCGTCTTTTATGCCCTGGTAAGCTGGCGTTCTTACGTGGAGCGAGAGCGTTACATGGAACAGTTACGGCCGTTTGTCAGCAGCCAGCGTTTGCTTGATCAGCTCCTCACGCCCACCAAACCACGTGAAGCAACCCTTGATTTACCTTTCCGCGCCTTATGCCGGGGAGTGTTAGATGCCCGCGTGGCCTATCTGGCGGCCGTTGGTCCCCTCGCTCCGTTGGTTGGGCCGCCGCTTGTTTACCCCTCGGCGGATCTGGCGCCGCCGCCATTAACCGGCCTCGTCGCCCAATTTACTTCGCCACAAACCTTGATGCACCCGCTTGACCCCACCCATTATCGTGGGGCCATTTGGGCTATACCGCTGTGGAGTGAACGAGGGTTAATTGGCCTGTTTTTGATAGGTGAAAAAAACAGTGGTGGCCTGTACAGTCAGGAAGAAATTGAAATTGCGCGTGTTAGTGGTGAGCGGCTGATTGATACCCAGGCCAGTGCTGAGATGGCCCGCCGTCTGATGGTATTGCAGCGTGAGCGGCTGGCCCAAAGCCAGATCATTGATCAGCAAACTCGCCGGGTGCTGCATGATGACATCCTTCCTAATTTGCAAGCCGCCATGATCGCCCTTAGTGGTAATCCCTCGCCAGCCACAAGCTCCCCAACCGAGGCACTTCATCTGCTGAGTGATGCTCACAAACAGATTTCTGACCTGCTGCATGATATGCCCACCACAACCGTACCTGAGGTGGCCCGCTTGGGCCTTATACGTGCCTTGCGCCGGGTGGTGACCAACGACCTGGCCCCTGCTTTTGACGAGGTGAGCTGGCACATTGAACCGGCAGCCGCTGAAAAAGTGGCAGCCATTCCTACCCTGACGGCCGAGGTGCTTTTCTACGCGGCACGGGAGATCATTCGTAATGCGGCCCGCTACGGCCGTGGTGAGGATGAGACACGGCCGTTGCAATTGTGTATCTCTATGTCTTGGGTAGATGGCTTGCTTGTCACCATTGAGGACAATGGCATAGGCTTCCAGGCATCCCTGCCATCGGCGGGCAGTGGTCAGGGGCTGGCTTTACACAGCACGATGATGGCCGTTGTGGGCGGAACCATGACCATGGATTCTGTGCCAGGGAAAACTACGCGGGTCACGTTGGCACTTCCCCCAGACACCGTCATCGGCCAGCGGTCATCAGTTACCAGCCGCCGATGATCGTTCACCCTGCTTTCGCCAATAACGCATCATGCCGTCCACTGACATGTAAAGAGGGTTGGCAATCTCATATTTCTGAATAGCCCTGTCAGAAAGGCCAACTGCGTAAGCACGGCTGTGATTCCAGGCTGTGTATTGGGTAATGAGATCATCGCGTGTGACCCCGGCGTCCATCTTTTCCCGCACAAAGTGAGCGGATTGGTGCACCAGGTCTTTGATGGCCCGTAGATGGGCCGCCGGGTCATGGATGGCGCCAAAATGGGTAGGGTAAATCGTCGTAAAGTTGTAATCTAGCAGCTTGTCTAAGGATGCCTGCCATGGTTCCAGATCAAATTCTGGCGGCGGGGCGGGGATATCCAACAAAGGCCGGTTTCCTAACTTCATGCCGGCAGCGTCACCTGTAAAGGCAATATCTTCAAGCTGGATGACATGGTGATGGCGGGCATGGCCGGGGGTTTCAATGGCCTTAAAGGTGAGACCACCGGCCTCGATGGTGTCACCATCAAACAGAGGTACTACCCTTTCGACTGGGGCTGGCAGCAGCTGCCCCCACAGCGTATCCATCTGGTCACCATAAATGCGTGTGGCGCTGGCCACCAGCTTTTCCGGGTTGATCAGATGCCCGGCACCAAAATGATGCACGTAAATGGTGGCGCCATTTTGGGCCCACCAGCCGGCAGCCCCGGCGTGATCAAAGTGAATGTGGGTAACAATCACGTGCTGAACATCTGAGGGTTGAAACCCGTGCTGGTGTAATTGGGCTTGCAACGTGGGCAAAGCAGAGCCAGGCCCCGTTTCTACCAGCACCAGCCCGGCCGGGCCTTCAACCAGGTAAGCGGCAATGGTTTCGGCAACCCCCTGAAAGTTAAGATCAAGAATGTGAATTTTATAAACACCCATGCCCGTAATAGTATCATATATCCCTAGAATGGGGGATCATTTTTTCCGCCCCTCTGGTGCCAAACAATACCAGGCTCCCAGACGGCCGTCATACCAATAAATCTCATGGTTACGCCCGCGACTGTAGGCTGCCGCTGCGGCCCGGCCATGCCCATAATAACGTTTTTCCAAACGGCCGTGTCCGTTCCCCGTCATCCCTTGCATAAACAGGTCAGACAAAGCCTGATTGATACGTTTTTGCTGGCCTTTTGGCTGTGCCTTGTGTGGCCCGGTGTAACTGTTTGGCAGTTGCCAGGCGACGTAACGCTGGCGGCTGCTGCCTTGTTTCCCTTTTTTATCCATTAAAGTAAAGAGCGCGTTGCCGCGCTGCCAGGCGGCATTTTCCATAACCTGGGCATCGGCACGGTCGCCGATAGCAAAATGACGTTTTGACCGCACCCGCACCGATTTTTCATAACGACGTTGTGCCCGAGGTTGAACGTGGGTCAGGCTGGCAATGGTGGCCCGGGCAATAGGCGCGGCCGGGCGAGTTCCCGTTTTTGTCCCGCGGCTGCTGTGAAAGGAAGCATATAGGTGAGCACGCACCTGGCCAATGCCCAGGGTAAGTGCCGTTACCGGCAATGCCACCGGCGGCAGCACCAAACGGGGCACCTGAAGCGCGGCGGCCACATTGGCTACAGAGCGTAACCAGAGACGGCCGTTGGCCCGAACCCAGAACACCCCTTCTCCCTGGTTAAGCAGATTTCGCAGCTGCCGCCAGCCACACACACGCCAGGCCGACCCTTTGGTGGCCAGCTGTTCCCGCACACTGCTAAGATCGAGCCAGCCACACCCTTTGCTGTCTAGATGCCGTAACAGCAGCCAAATGCGCCCAGGTGCTGTTTGCTCCCGAGAAAACAGGCCAATGGCGATGTCCGGGTAAAGTTTTAAGGTGTCATTGCCTAAAGGTGGTGAGGAACTGGCGTCAGGTGGGGGTTCACAGGAGGCGGGTTCTAAGGGCCAGTCCACGTTTGCTGTGGTGGGGGTGTTTGGCTGCCTTGTTTGGCGGGCCACGGCCGTCACAGCGGCACTCCCCCACCCCAAGTGGTCTGGCAGACGGGTGGCCACCTGGGCAGTCGTGAGAGAAGCGGTGGCAGGTGCGGCATTGTGCTGGTCAACGGGCAGCCCGGCGGCCAGCCTGTGTTGGCGTGATGTCGCTTGAAGCTGCATCAGGCGTTCTTGGGCAGCTAACAAATTGGCTGAAACAGTTCCCGCCGGCAGAGCCACGTCTTACTCAGCTTTTCCCGGCAAGAGTCAGCAACAGGCAACCCAAACACCACCGTCAAGAGGATGCTCTGAAAAGCTACATCATTGACAGCCTCGCCTGCCTATGCTATTCTCTTACCTGAGACTCAGTAAGCTACCAGGGGCAAAAAATCCCCCTCCCCAATTAAGGGGCACTGTACAGGGTGTTGGCGGCACCAAACAGTTTCAGTAGCTTGCTAAAATAAACGAAGGCTAGACGCTGCAACGTCTGGCCTTTTTTCTTGCCTGTAACGCCTGGGAATCATCCACACACATTTGTACAAACAAAGACAATTCTGCAGGCGGTGGCTGGCCCAATTTGACGCGCTGCATTTGCGTAAAACGGCCGTAGCCCAGGCACCATAAACAAAAACGCCGCGAAACATACCGTTTGCGACCTGATTGGAAACTTTGGCCTATGGGGTTCTGCTATGCAGAAATTATCTCAAAAACAGTTAAAATAGATGTGGTTTGTGAGCAATAGGCCAAAACTGAGGTCAGTCTATCAAAAATAATACACTATGTCAACCAATCTATAGCATATAGATTATGATTTTCGGGGGCATATAGGTACTTTAGTGAAATCAAGCATCTCTTTTTACATACACTTGACAACTTTGAACTCCTTATATACGATTAGCCCCTATGAACGCTACCAGCCAATTTGAACTCAATTTTGATCAATACAAGCCAGATTGGGACCAGCTGGGCGTGGTGGTTCCCCCATTTACCATTGAAGCTGATCCGCGCTTTATGTATTTGTCTACGGAAACCAGGCGTGCCCTGTCAAAAGTTAGTTATATGGTGGAAGCGGGGCAGGGGGCATCGGTAGTGGTGGGGGAAATTGGCACGGGCAAAACAACACTGGCTTCATGGTTTCACAGCCGGTATGATCGGCGGCCGGATTTTGCGGCCGCTAAGATTGACGAATCTCCTAAGAGGAGCGGCTTGCTGCTTTTGCGGCGTATTGCTGCGGAGTTTGGTTTGCGTACCCGCCGGGCAACAGAGGATCAGCTTAATGAGTTTCGGGCATTTTTAGTAGAGCAGAGCGAAAAAGGGATTTTACCGCTGATCATTATTGATGAGGCGCATGAGCTGAGTGCGGAGCAGTTTGTAGAGCTGCGCCGTTTGTTGAATTTTCGTGATCCCCGTGGCGGCAAAGCCTTCCAGCTTATTTTGCTGGGCCGGCCAGAACTGGATATTAATTTGCGGGAGTCACCTGATTTTAATGACCGGGTGGCTACCCGGTCATCGTTAGACCCCTTAACCCCCGATGATACAAAGTCATTGATTGAGTACCGGTTATTGGCGGCCGGGCGTGATTCCAAGCAAAGGTCGTTGTTTGCTGAGGATGCTATTTTACCTATCTGGCGGGAAACGAGAGGGTATCCCCGCAGTATATGTTTGTTGTGTTTGCATTTGTGTTTAGAGTTGCTGGTACAGGGCGGTGGGCAAATTGATGGGCCATTTGTGGAAGAATTTCTGGAACATCACCAACAATATCGCCGTGCTGCCGGGTAGTTGTTTGCATGAGCCGTGAGCAAGATAAAAAAGATAATTTGCAGGGCAGCACGTTAGCCGCCTTACTTAAAGATAAACCCAAGCGGGGACGGCCGTCTCATCTCATCAGCCGCCAAAATGTATACATTGCCCTCACTTCGGCGCAAAAGGCGACTTTGAAGCATTTGGCATCTTGTTTGCCTGCCAGCATCGCCCGCGCCGATGTGGCTGACCTGGCCATTACCATCCTGGCCTTACGTTTGGAAGGGCTGCATCGGGCTGTGGCCGACCGCAACCGGACGATTCCCGAAGGAGTCACTGATTTAGAATCCTTATACTTGTTGTGGGATTTATCGCTGCCAGGCAAGGATGATGACGCCAGTTGGACCTCTATCAGGGTTTCGCCGCAGCAAGTATTAGATTTAGGCCGGGCACACGGCACCCTGAATGCTGCTTTTGGGGCTACGCGCAGTCAGACGTTTGTGCTTGGTCTGGCGCTGCTGGCCCAATGTTTGGAAGACCATCCCCTGGACGCCTCGGTGAAAACGCTGGAGGGGGTGAAACAGCATCTTATCCACAATTATTTATGAGTAGCTCACAAATAATGCACTCCAAGCCCTTTTTGTTTTGCGTATAGCCAGGAATCACTCGAGAAACGACCGTTTTCCAATTAACTAGATCATTTGTTCAATTTTCTTTTTAACCCCTTTCCAGACGCCGATAACCCATCTGTGGCTATAACAATGGGACATAAGTAAAATACGCCCATGATCTACAATGCCCAATTCCGCTGTTTCCGGGGATGCCCCGGTGACTATTCCGTTTTTGATGTCATGTATACCTGCCCCCATTGTGGTGGCCTGCTGGAAGTTCACCATGACGTGGATGCCCTTAAACGCCGCAGCCCCGCAGCCTGGATGAAGCTGCTGGAAGACCGCGCTGGTTCTACCCAATGGCCTTATGGTTCGGGGGTGTGGGGTATGAAAGAGTGGATTATGCCCAACCTGCGTGACAAAAACATCGTCAGCATGTTTGAAGGTAACTCCAACCTGTATTGGGCGGAGCGGCTGGGAGCCCAAATTGGTGTGCCTGATTTATGGGTAAAACTGTGCGGCAACAGCCATACCGGGAGCTTTAAGGATCTGGGCATGACCGTGCTTGTCAGCGTGGTCAAGCAGATGATGGCCGATGGCCGCCCGATCAAAGCCGTGGCCTGTGCCAGCACCGGTGATACCAGCGCAGCCCTGGCAGCGTATGCGGCAGCGGCCGGCATACCGGCGGTGGTTTTTTTGCCACAAAACAAAGTGAGCCGGGCGCAGCTCATCCAACCCATTGCCAACGGCGCCCATGTGTTGGCCTTGGATACAGACTTTGATGGCTGCATGCACATTGTCAAGCAGATGACCCAAGACAACACGCTCTATCTGGCGAACTCCATGAATAGTCTACGTATTGAAGGCCAAAAGACAGTGGGTATTGAGATCGTACGTCAATTTGATTGGGAAGTGCCAGACTGGATCGTAATGCCGGTGGGTAACCTGGGCAATATCAGCGCCTTGTACAAAGGGCTGAATCTGTTGGTAGATTTGGGCATTACCACAAAATTACCACGGTTGGTGGCGGCACAGGCCGCTAAAGCCAATCCATTTTATGAAAGCTTCCGCAATGGCTTTCGGGAGAAGGTTCGCCAGCAAGCGCAAAACACGTTGGCCTCAGCCATTCAGATTGGGGATCCGGTGAGCTATGAGAAGGCGGTGCAGGCCATTCAGGCGACGGATGGTATTGTGGAACAGGCCACGGAGCATGAACTGGCCAATGCAGCTGGGCTGGCTGACAGAACCGGCATGTATACCTGTCCGCACACGGCCGTGGCCCTGGCCGTACTCTTTAAACTGGTCAACCAGGGGACGATCAAGTCACAAGACCGGGTTATTGTCATCAGCACCGCCCATGGTCTCAAATTCACCAGCTTTAAACTGCGTTACCATGAAGATGGGCTGGATGACGTGGAGGCCCAGTATGCCAACCCGCCCCTGCTGCTGCCCGCTGACGCCAATGTCGTGAAGGAAGCGCTGGCCCAGCGCTTGCACACAAATTAAACAAATGGCCATTGCTCTGACAGTTGGTTTTAGGCGGGCACGTGGGGCTCGTTTAAAAATAACCTTGGACTTTTGCCAGGTAATCAGTGATCAGTATCCAGTGATCAGTATCCAGTGATCAGTATCCAGTTGTCGGTCTAGAAGAATACCCTACTGAATACTGATTACTGATCACTGTAAAGCACTTGACGCTGTTGTTAGGGGGTAAAGGCTGTGTCACCAAACAATAGTGGCGCTGTATCTTCAATGCGCAGGCGGCCGTTATCCAGAAAATAAAGATGGTCCGTTATGGGATTGTGCCCCACCAGAACTACATCTTCTCTAAGCCAGGGAAGATAGACGCTGCCCAGTGGTTCACGTGGGTAGGCCTGTATGATAAAAATTGTATCTCCCCATGCTTCATATAGATAGTGCCGCTGCCAATCGGCGACAATGCCTTTAAGCAAAACAGCCTCATACCTGGCTTCCTCAAACCAGGTGGTCGACCCATTCCAGGCCCAACTGGTACGCCAGCCTAGGCGATCCATGGTCGTGCCGTACAGGCTGTCTAGGAAGGGAACTGCCTGATAATACAATTCTACGCCGTAGCGCCCCAATTCCGTCAGGCTGGGGGCGTGGTAGGCAATCATTGTTTGTGAAACCCAGGGGGTGCACACATAAGTGATGAAAAACAGATAGAGCTTTTGGTTGACAAGATCATACGTGGTCTGGGCAATAGGTGCGTCTTCCCGCAATTCATCACACACCAGCACCGGTATGCTCACGGTGTGGCTGTGCACCACGGCCGCCGCCGCCGGGTCAACCACGTAGATCGTTTGATTGCGAAACGCGTAAACAAGCCCGGTGGCCGGGTCGACCTGCGGGCCGGCCCGGTCGGGGTCATTTTCCGGCAGGAGAATGGTGGCCAAAACGGCGCCGGTCACGGTGTCCAGAATAAGGAGACCTGCATCCCCTTGGTCAATGATGAGACGGTTATGCGCCCGCTCAAGAGCAATGCGGCCGGCAAAGGGGTATTTATGCAGCAAACGGCCGTCAGTGGCAGACATTTTAATTGTGAAGGCTTCCCCTGAACTTTGGGCTGGCGCAAAAAGCCAACCTTTTTCGCCGTCAATAAGCAACGGCTGGGTCAGCACTGTTGTTTCTTTCATGACGGCTGGCAAATAAACGACATGAGACCCTGAAACTGTCTGATATGGTTGGTGATGGTCTGATGGCTGTGGCTGGGCCAAAGCTTCCCCTGTCATCACCCATAGAATCAAAGTAAGTGTTAAGCATCCAATCCACTTCATCGCTGTTATCCTCTTTTTGCATGTATTACCAGGGAGGTGGCCCCTTTACGCCAAGAGGGACCTCTGCTGGCATAATGCCTAGAGGATAACGTCAGCCGACGGTAATCATGTGCTTAACACAATACAATTTGGCCATACCGCGTTACAAATCTGTTACAGTTGGCAGTGGGGTAGTTACTTGTTCCAGCCACGCCACTGTCTCCTGCCAAAGCGCCTGGGCTGCCGGCCGAAAGTAACCAAAATGCCCAATCGCCGGCAGCCCCACGTCGGCCGGGCTGATGTGGCGGCGTGATAGTCGGGGATAAGCCTGCATCATGGCATCGACAGACGGGGCAGTGCCCCAGTCATCGTCATCAAAGCTGTAAGCTAATACCGGCGCCTGAAACTGCTGGTAACGGGCCAGCGGCAGGGTGGGGTCATCTAACAGGTAACCCGGTTGGCGGCACCATTTCGCCCACTCCAAGGCCACGCCCTTGGGCAGGTCTTCTGCCGGCCCCAATTTGCTCCAGGGCATATAACCAAACAGTTGTGACAATAGCGGGAGGGTAAGGTAAACGTGAAAAGCCACAGGCGCTTTCTGATGACCCCCTTGCAGCCGCCAGTAACCGCTTTGTGAGGAAAGGGTCACCACCGCGTTAATCTGCTCGCCATTGGGCAGTAGGCCAACAGTTTGACCGCCAAAGCTGTGGCCAATGTGGAAGAACCGTTGTGGCTGATAGGTGGCTTGTACCCAATCGACAACCCCTGCCATGTCTAACAGCGCCCACTCCCGCGCCAGAGCTTGGAATCCGCGTAAAGAAGCCGGCCGTGAGCCGCCAATGCCGCGGTAGTCATAGGTAACGGCCGTATACCCCTGTTCGGCTAGAAACCTGGCAAACGGTTTGTAATAACGTTGGGGCACGGCCGTAGCCGAATTGATGGTGACGACGGTGGCTGTGGGATTGGCTTCAGGCTGGTAGCAGGTAGCAGCCAACAAGAAGCCATCGCGGGCGGGAATGGAGATCGTTTTAATGTGCATGTCTTATACCTCAACCATGATTGGTGGCCTTTTGCAAAGCATCTGCAAGCTGTTCTGTCAGACTGTCACGCACCAGTATTAGTGGTTCTGTGCTGCGCTGTGCCTTACATAGGATTAACGCCCCTTCCAGGGCGGCAATCGTCACAATGGCTAACTGGTAGGCTCTATCAGCCATCACCTCCCGGGCTTGCAGCGCGGTCGCAAATAGGGTGACCATATCATCAAAGCCGGCTTTGCATTCGACCTGGATCGGATCAATGGTAGCGGCCGTTTCTAGCGTTACCGTCGCAATAGGGCATCCTCGGTGATAGTTCCCATGTTCCATTTCTTGGATGTAATAGTCACAAAAGAGGTGAATGGCTTCCACCGGGCCAGGGACAGAAGCGGCAATATTATGGAGCGAGACCATAATGCGCTCATTGGCCAGATGAACTGCGGCGGCGGCCAGTTCTACTTTTCCATCTGGGAAGTGATAGTACAATGACCCCTTGGGGACACCGCTATCATCTATGACCTGGCTGATGCCGGTGGCATGAAAACCCTGCGTGCGCAGCAGCCGTGATGTCGTTTCCAGCAGGCGCTTTTTAGTCGCCTCTGATTTAGAGTAGCTCATTGTTGTATCCTGTTAAATTTAGACTGATTGGTATAAATATACCGAATGGTCTAAATTTGTCAACACAAAAACGTACAATTGCATATGACGGACTTCTGGTTACGGGTGCTAGTACCAGTTTTCAGTGCTGGCCTACCTCTGAAAATAGTCTGTTGAACACTGGTTACTCACTTCTGAAATAAAAAAAGCCTCTTGAAACATGCTCAAGAGGCTTTTTTACCGTTTACCGGTCACCGATTCTTAATGGCTTATTCCCCACCGGCAGTTACGACTACATCCTGTCTTTGGAAGTTGGC
>WYBM01000075.1 GCA_011525915.1 Ardenticatenaceae bacterium
CGCTGGACAATGTGCGCCTGAGCCGGCCCAGTGGGGCCACCATCCAGCGCAGCACCTATGGGGTGGCCGGCCAGATGGTGGCCACCCGGGTCAGTGGTGACCCGGTGGGTGGCAACAACGGCCTGTTCTACTTCTATGGCGACCATCTGGGCAGCAGCCGGCTGTTGGTGACCAGCAGCAATGGGGTGGTGGCCGGCAGCCGCACCTGGTACCTGCCCTTTGGCGGCTACCGCCCCAGCGCCACCCCCCCGACGCAAACCATCTCTGACCGGGACTTCACCGGCCAGAAGGAGAACCGGGAGCTGGGGTTGTTGTACTATAATGCTCGTTTTTATGTGCCGGGCATCGGCCGTTTTGCCTCTGCCGATACCATCGTCCCCAACCCTGCTAACCCGCAGAGTTTTAACCGTTATAGTTATGTCCTCAATCGGCCTCTTGGCTTCACCGACCCGACGGGGCATCGAGAATGTGAATTTGATGATTATTGTGGGCCCCCACCTAGAATTCCTTCTCAACCACCTGCTCCATTGAGGACACCCATTGAAGTTGAAGATTGGGAAAAACAACTGCTTGCGATAGCAGCATTTGTCGAAATGCATGGACACGGTAACGAACAGGCAGTAGCAATAGTTTGGGTTGCGCTTAATCGAACAGCAGGAATAAATCCACTAGCAGGAGGCTCTTTTCATCCTAACCGTAATTTTAGTGAGACAAGTCTGATTGCCGGCTACGTGCTAAGTTCAGGACAGTTTGCTATAGGTCAGGTTATATCAGAAAACTACGGCTTGCTAGAGATAGGAAATTACAATAACTGGGAAACATCAGGGGATATGACAGTTCAGGAAGTTGTTGCACAAAGTTATGAGAGTTTAAATAACTTTTATCACGGCGATGTAGATACTATCTTAGAGGTAGTAAATGAAGTAATCGATGATTACAATTCAGGAAGACCAGATCCAACAGGTGGATCAGTGTTCTATGGTCATATTGAACCTCAAAAAGAGCAAACGCTTATGGCAAATCTACAGGATTATGCGGAGAGCCTAAACGTCTCTCATGAATTTGAATATAGGTTTTTCAGGAGTGAAAGGCTAAACAATCCTATTTCCCTTATAGTCAACAACCTGACATTTGCTCCATAACAGCATGTCTCAGCTTTCATAAGGAAAAAAGCTATGTGCAATGTATATGATCAACTAATGAAAGGTTTCAAAAGCTTTTCAGTTTGCAAGCCAGTGACTTTTTTAACATCCCTCGTTCTCTGGGTATGTGTTTTGATTGTGCTTGGTGCTTGTGTTCCAACATCACAGACGGGCAATCCACCGACAATGAGTGATGATCCTGAATTACAGAATGATATGACACTTAATGCCCCCTCTGAGGAGGGGACATCGGAAGTAAGAACTCCTTTGTTAACACCTGTAATGGCTACGCAGCTAACACAGGTACTAAATGAATCCTCTCTTACAGAGACGCCTCCAACAGAGATACCTGAACCCATTTTAGAAACAGAGGTTATTAGTTTGACGGTAGCACCAACCCCTTTGTCAGAAGGGCAAAACGTGTCAGGCAAGTTATTTGTGTTTGACTCAACTGGCATTCGACAAATATCTCTTGTGGATAATACGTCCGAATATCTTTTAACGGCACAAAATGATTGGCTTGACTGGGGCGCACGATTTGCTCAAAACGAAAAGTATCTGGCTTATTGGATAAAGGCTGATCTCTCTACTGAACTATGGGTTACTTCGTTATTGCATTGGCAGCCAGAGCGTGTATTAGAAATAGATGATGTAGAATATGATTTTGCAACACCGTTATGGGGAGTCAATGACCGTTACTTACTATTAGATTTAGCTATTTTGGATAAGTCAGGTCCTCTTGAAGACGTCAAAACGATCAGAACCTATGTGATAGATATGGAGACAAGAGAACTGGTGAATCAATCATACTGGCCGGGTAACTGTGCTATTCTGGCTACTTCACCGCAAACAGCAAAATTGGCTTTATGGTGTTATATGGCAGAAGAAGAAACCAGTTTGCGGGAGTTTTTGGTTCTTGAATCTGAAGGGATACCTTGGACCACACAACTATCTCCTGAATCTCTAACTAATAACTGTCTCATTTTGGCCACATGCGCATGGTCCCAAGATAATCGGTTCGTAGCATTTGTCGCTACGGAACATTATCCAGAGTCATTGTTTTACGCCGAAGTAAGTGATCCTCTGCCTATCCAAGTAAATGATAAACAAACGGAGAGCTACAGTTTTCCGGGTTGGTCACCAGATAGTCAGCTTCTCTACTATTCAGGCGTATGTGTAGACGGAACCATACAATGTCCAAATGTTGCATCTGTTACTGATCAAGAGGTTGTATGGCGTGCTAAAAATAACTCCAATCAAGGAGATTTCGGAATTATCTCTGTAGATCATGCCGTTTGGTCCCCAGATAGTCTTTATCTTGCTATGCCGGTGCTAGGTGGCGCAAATGCTGACGAGCAGATACTCATAATTAGTGTCATGACACAAGCTGAGGTGTTAAGACTGCCTAATATGGGCAGCAAGATATTGGACTTGGTTTGGCTAGGAGATCAATAGATTGTTGCTCTGTGAAATGATCTTCTTCATGTTACTTGCCTGCACCTGAACCACACCTTTGCCAGACGTTAGACAGCAGACAGCGGCTAATGAACAGATAAACGGTGGCGATACGGCCGTCGCCCAGCAAAAAGGTAGTAGATGGGGTAACGGCCGTCCATCCAGCAAACCCCGCAGTGGATGCAAAGGATTGGGTGTACGGCCGTCCCCCACCCTCAAATGAGCAGAAGGTAGACGGCCGCGACACCCTTTCCAGCGGTTGCGCTATCACCGTTGGTTCGGCCCACGGCCGTCGCCCAACCAAGAGCATCACGGATAAAGCGTGAATAAATGGGTAGCGCCCACATTCCGCAGTGAAAAAGTGAGGAAAAAAACAATTTTGAAGTATCCTCGAAAACATGGATACAACAGCCGTAGAATACGACACGCAACGTTTGGATCATTTGGGAATTGTGGCCGGGATTTGCCACGAAATCGGATTAGTTAACACGATAGATGAGATGTTGCCGACGCCATCAGGACGCAAAGTTAGTTGTGGTCAGGCTACCCTGGCTATGGTGCTCAATGGACTGGGCTTTACGGGTCGAGCCCTGTATCTGATGCCAGAGTACCTGGAAAACAAACCAGTAGACTTGCTTATTGATGACGCGTTGACAGCCAGTGATTTCAACGATGACACCTTAGGGCGAGCCCTGGACGAATTGTTCCAGGCTGGCATCACCGAGTTATTTGCCCAAGTGGCCCAAAACGCCGTGACCACCTATCAGCTAGATGTTGCTTTGGCCCATACCGACACCAGCAGTTTCAGTTTGAGTGGGCAGTACGAATCGGAGGTGGCGCAAGAAGCCGAAGCCGTGCGCGGGGCTGTCAAAATCACGCATGGCTACGCCAAAGACCATCGCCCTGATTTGAAACAGGTGGTTGTGACGCTCATCACCAGCCAAAAGGGGCGGATACCGCTCTGGTTAGAGGCTTTAGATGGTAACAGCAGCGACAAAACCTCCTTCCGCCAGACGGTTGATGCCTATTGTCGTCATCTGGCAGCAGACGAGGCAATGCCCTGGTTTGTTCTGGACAGTGCGGCTTATACAGCCGACAATATCGCCCATTGGGGTACAACGAAACGCTGGATAACCCGCGTGCCGGAAACAATCACGGAAGCCACAACGGCCTTACAATCCGTGACAACCGAGACTATGACCGACCTGGGCCAAGGGTATGCCCTTCAGGCCACAAGCAGTCAGTATGGCGGAGTCAGGCAGCGCTGGTTGCTCGTTCATTCTGACAAAGCAGCGCTGCGGGAGGGCAACCAATTAGACAAGCGGGTGGCTAAGGCGGCTGTTCAAGCAGAAAAGGCCGTCAAAGCCCTCAACAACCAGACGTTTGCCTGTGAAGCAGATGCCCGTAAGGCGGTAGCCAAAGTGACCAAGAAACTGACATGGCATCAGCTAAGAGCCACCTATCACCCGAGGGAGAAGTACCCCCATCGTGGCCGTCCCCCAAAAGGAGCCACACGGCAGGTTGTGGGGTGGCAAGTCAAGGCGACTTGTCAAGTTAACGACGAACAACTTAGCCAAGCACACAAAGGGTTAGGTCGTTTCTTGTTAGCCACCAACGAGTTGGACACCGAACGCTTGCCGGACGAAAAGATTCTCGACCATTACAAGGAGCAGGCCACCACCGTCGAGCGTGGGTTCCGCTTTCTCAAGGACCCCCTCTTTTTCGCCGACAGCCTGTTTCTCAAAAGTCCAGCCCGTATCATGGCCATGGTCATGATCATGGGTTTGTGCTTGTTGATTTACGCCCTGGCCGAATGGCGCATACGCCAACAGTTGCAAGCGCAAAATCAGACCATTCCTGACCAGAAAGGAAAGCCAACCCAAACACCGACCATGCGTCGAGTTGCGCAGATGTTTGAAGGCGTTGACCTGCTCGTTATTCGCCAGGGCACACAGATTATCGAGCGGCGGATTCTTAAGTTGACGCCTGTCAGATTGCAACTGATTCGTCTATTGGGACCGGCTGTTCAAAATTGTTATGTAGTCGATTTTTAAGGTGCGGAATGTGGGGTAGCGGGACGGCCGTCTGCCAACAAAAAGGTAGTAGATGGGGTCACGGCCGTCCATCCAACAAACCCCGCAACGGATGAAAAGCGGATAAACGGATGCGGGGACGGCCGTCGCCCATCCTCCAACAAGCAAGGGATAGACAACCGTGGCAACCTTTCCAGTGGTTACGCTATCGCGTTGGTCTGGCACACGACAAAGCTAAAAGCGCTTCTCTGTTAAGCTGGTAAAATTTGAACTGGTCTGAGTGGCAATTGTATTTGCCAGGGTAGCCCTACCGCCAAACCTGCGCCCACCCGCCCCGCCATCCCCCCGTCCCCCTAGGTGGGTGAATAATGTAATGTCCTGGCTAAGGAACTGGCCTTACCAGCAGTCAGTATCAGGCCTGGAGTCATCTTATTTTATGGAAAGAGGTGTTTGCGTTTAGTAGATAACATGGATCAACCTGATCTTTCAAGGCCAGCAATGTTTCATATGCACGGCCGTACAAAGCCAAAAGCGCTTCTCTGTTAAGCTGGTAAAAACCGTGGAGGTAGGGACGGCCGTGGAAGGCAAACGCCTTTTCCTGTGTCCGGGCACAAATATCTTGGGCCATAGATTTCCCTTCTAGATCTGTTTCAGAGACAGTACAGTACACACCAACGCTGTAAAAGAATGGCGTCGCTGCCGGTAAAGCCGCCGGTGAAAGTGGGAACCGGCCGCTTGTTTCTGTGGTACGTATCACCAGGACATATATCGCCCAAATATAGGGAGATAACGAGCGGTCTCTTACCAGCGTGTCCAGATAGGCCAAAAAGCCCACGAACCCCTCAAAGTCAAAGAAGTAATCTGACCACAAACGCATGTGAGTGGGCTGCTCCTGAAGCCACTGTCCCTGAATAGCATGTGACCAGAAGGGAAAATCTGCCACCGGCCGCATACCTAATTGGAACTCCGGGTATGCCTCTGGATGCCATTTTTCATGGGATTTATCGTCATCATCCAGGCCAAATACGGAGGTGACCTGCCCCCGCATCCGGACCGCCTGAAAGAAATCAGGCAACGGCCGTTTCATCGCTTGCATCCAGACGATTGATTCGGCCAGGGCTGCCAGGTTGCGATGCCCATAGATGTATATCCGGGATTGCTTTCGGTAGGGAATGGTTCGGAGAACGGCAGTTTCGATGACCCCCACCTGCCCCAAACCGGCCAGGCTGAAGCGAAACAGATCGGCGTTTTCCTCAGGCGAACACCAGCGCGCAGAGCCATCCGGCAGGATTAAGCGCAGCTTCTCCACCTGGTCGATTTGCATCCCATGCACCAGGGATCGCACACCGATGCCGCCCACGGACAAGGTGCCACCGACCGATAGGTTTAAGTAATCGGTGTGAACAGGGAAGGCACGGCCGTGATCGTTGAGTTCTTTTTCTAGCTGGCCCCAACGAGTTCTGGCAGACACTTCGACACGATAATCATCCAGCCGTTTGTACTGGGCCTGTTCGGCCAGATTCACGATTAAGATGCCGTTCTCACAGAGCGACTGCCCGTTGGAAGAATGCCCCCCTCCCCTGACGGTGACCGGTATGCGCCGGGCATTGGCCACCTGTAAGCAGTGGCGTACATCTGCTTCACAAGTTGCTTTGACGACGACTTGCGGCAAGGCATACACTTGTCGGCCGAAATCGCGGGCATAGAATGGTGCTGCACGGCCATCACAAACTTCTCCTTGAACGCCATCCCTGATTTGTTCGATGAGGCTTTTCACTTTTAATCTGGCTGTGGGCTAATAACTGCCCAACTCGCCCCGCATTTTGGCGCGGTCGAAGCACAGGTGGAAGATGAGCAACCCGCCTATGAAGAAGACGGCCGTTTGCAGCAGAAACCAGAAAATTTGGCCGCTGTTCACCAAATGAGTCATGCCTGCCTGGTTTTGTACCTCCTGGCGTAACAGATCAATCCCCCAGGTCAGCGGAAAGATCGCTTTGAGGATGGCAAACAATGGGCCGGCGGTGTAAACGGGGATGAGGGAAATCAGCAGGGCCAGGTTGGCCAGAAGCGTCATGATGGTGACAATGCCGGCTTTGAAAATCAACGTTAATCCGGCTGCCATAAACCCGATGCCCCACATGCCCACCAATATCAGGAAGACAATAAACAGAAATGTGGGCGTAACCGGAATAACAACGCTGAATAATAGGGACATGGAAATGGCTAAGATGAGCGTTTCCGCCAGAGCGAATACAGAGCGCGTCACGGCCCGAATGATGATTTGCTGGGAGATAGAAACGCTGGATGAGAGGATGACATTTTCCAGCGTTCCCGTCCTGGCTTCAAATTCGATGGAAGACGGGATTTCGGTGATGATCGTTGCCCCCATCTTCCAGGCCAAAAAGCCAACCAGAGAGGCCAGCAGTTCATCCGGGCCAAATCTGGCCTCGTTTCTGTTGGCCACATTTTGCATGATAGCCACCAAAAGGGGAAATATAATCGCCCACATCAAGAGCGAGGAGATGGCGTTAAATCCGTAGGATTTCCAGACCAGAATTTCACGGCGCAGGTTGCCAATAAGCTGTGGATGTAGATCGGTCATCATGCTCTTTCCACCAGCGTCCTTAATAATGGGCCAGAGACCCGGCGGCAAATGCTTTCTTACGCGCCCAGTTTAACACCAGGATGCCCACCAACAGGTAAACAAACGAGTTAACCAGCAACCCCAGAAATTCGACGCTGGACACAACAGCTACCAACGATTGCTCATCCACAACCATTTGCCGGAACAGATCAACGCCGATGGACAACGGCAGGAACCGGCTCACCTCAAATAGAACAGGAATCCCCTGCAGTGGCGACATGCACCCGGTCAGGAACAAGAGGATGGTGGCGAAGGCCCCAATGAGGGTGCTGATGTTTTTATAGACCAGGTGCAGCCCCACCAGGGCTAATGTCAATCCAAATGGGCTGACGCAGGTGAGCCCATAAATAACAAGGCTGCCAGGGGTGAAACGGATGGGCAGGCCCAGGAACAAGATCATGATGACGGCGACCAGGAGAACACGCAGGCTGTAGTAAAAAAGTTGCGTCACGCCGCGGGCCGCCAATATCATCCACAAATGGCTCTTGCCCAGGTGAAGCTGCTCTAATGTGCCCCATTGGGCATCATTGGCCACAGACGTGGTGACGTCGGCCATGATGCCGGCGGCCACCCGCCATATCAGGAACCCGGTTAGTGAGGCCAGTTGTTCGTCTTTACTGTAATTACCGCTCGTCACCAGCTCTAAAATCCCGGTGACTAACAAAAAGGTGAAAATGAGGAACACCTGGTCAGCCACCAGTTGCACCCCATATGACCTGAGCAAGAAGGTTGTTTTTCTGAACTCAGCCTGAATAAGAGTTAGGGAGTGCCCCATCTTTTTGCCCCTTTGACCGGGTGGTTGTGAGTGATAAGAAAATTTCCTCCAGGGAAGGTTCGCGCTGGTTGACGCTTAAAATCTGGTAGTTCATACCATTGAGCAGGGTAAGCAGGTTCAGGGTCTGTTCCTGGGTTGGCTCAATCAACTGCAACACTGTACTCGTCTGTTCCCGCTCGGTGACAATAGAAGGGAATGCATCAGAGATTGCGTTCAAATCGGCCGGTGTCACCTGGTTGCGCACCTTCGCTTCGATGATTTTGCGGGTATCAAAGCGGGCCAGCAGCGATTGTGTTTCATCGTGGGCCACTTCTTGACCCTCGTGAATCACCAATAGCTTGCTGCACAACTTCTCGGCCATACGCATCATGTGTGTTGTCAGCAGCACGCCCTTCCCGCGCTTCACAAATCTAACAATGGTCTCTTCAATTTTCTGAGCGCTTTCGACATCCAATCCCAACGTGGGTTCATCCAAAATCAGGATGTCGGGATCGTGGATGAGGGCGTTAGCCAGAGCTACTTTTTGTTTCATCCCCTGGCTAAATTGGGCCACCATTTTGTGGGCGTGTTCCTCCAAATCTAGCAGGGCGAATAGCTCGCCGGCTTTGCTATCGATCACCTGGCGCGGAACACCACGATTGGCGCCGAAAAAACGCAAATTTTCCAGGGGAGACAGCCGCCAATAGATGTTTCTGGCCCCTTCCAGCAGAACGCCCAGGTGCTGGTTGGCTTTTAACCGCTGCGATTCAACGGCCGTGTCATACCCCATAACCCTGGCCGACCCCGATGTGGGCGTGATGAGGCCGACGGTCATCTTGATCGTCGTCGTCTTGCCGGCGCCATTTGGCCCCAAAATGCCGAAGACCTCCCCTGTATCCAGGGTAAAAGAGACGTCGGACACGGCCTGAAAGTCATTAAAACGCTTGGATAGATGGGCAACGGTGATTAAAGTTTGGTCACTCATACAAATCTCGCCGATGGGTTTAAGGGGATTTCCAGGTTCACCATGGTTCCTTTGGGGGCCCTGTTTTTCACCGATAACGTGCCCTTGACTTCTTGGGCGGCTTCCATCATAAGAACAATTCCAAAATGGCGCCGGCGTAAGAACTCGGTATCGCTGGAAAAGTCGGCCGGCAGGTTACATCCGTCACCCTGGTCCATGACCGTGAGGGCCAGGGTTGAATCTAGCTGCCTGAGCGCCACACAGACGTCTGGGGAATGGGCATGTTTGACGACATTGTTCAGGGCTTCGGTCATCACTTGATAAACGGCCGTTGATATTTCCGTCGGGAAATAGGCGCTTTCGGGCACCTGTATCTGCAGCTCAATATCCAGGTCATACCTTTCTCTAAATTCCCTGGTTATCTCTCTGACCACCATGGTCAGGCCAAGTTCAATTGAGGGCGGAAATAAATCGGTCATGATTTGCCGTAGTTCATCAGACACACGATCTAATTGGGCCACCTGCTTTTTTAATCTTCCGGCTGTCTGCTCAGGCGGCACGTCGCAGATTTCATCGGCAATCAGGCTGATCTTTTCCGTGGCGTCACCGATGTCCTGCAAGGGGCGGTCATGAATCTGGGCGGCTATCTTGCGCCGTTCAGTGTGGCGCGCCCTGGACAGGCGCCTGGCCAGTATGCGGGTGGACTCGTATAGAGAGATAGCGGTGCTGCCCACCGCGATGATATCCGTCACCCTGGCCAAAAAGGAGATCTGCTTGGCGTTGTAATAACCGTCCGGCGCCGGCCGTGACATGGCCAGAAACCCGATTTGTTCGTTGCGCACGGCCACCGGCAGCAGCAGCTCGATCCAGGAGAGGGTATCAAACAGCGGGTGGTCTTTGGGCTGTGTCTGGCGCACGGCCGAACGCAGCAAGGGTTGATTAAACTTGCGCAAATCCTCGATATGCACCGGGCGCCACAGGCTTGCATCAAATTGCACAATCGGCACTAAATATCCGCGCTCGTTACTTAAGACCAGTGTAGCATTGGCCACATTGAAGCCTTGCGCGATTTGCGCCACAATGTTTTGCAGCGTGCTGAATTCCGGATTGAGCGACAAGGCATTGGCAAATTGGGGGATGATTTCTGTTTGCGTGGCCTGCACACCAAAGAGAAGGCGGTTAATGAAGTCGCCAATGCGCTCGGTGAGGAAGAGGGCAAATACCAGCGTGGGCAGAAAAATAACGGTTGCTGAAAGAACCGAATCGCTTTGCAAGCCCACATCCCAGATGCTGCCCAACTGGAATACGTACAACGCTGTGCCATAAACGGCCATCATTACAATCGCTAAGGTGATCAAGGGCAGCAAACGGCCGAAGAGCAGGTCCAAACCTAAATAACCCCGGCGATAGATCACAAAAAAATAGCCAGCGGGTACAAGAATCAACAGGGACAAAGAGACGGGGAACGGCAAAATAATCACGCCAAACAAGCTGTTTGGTAAGAATGTCAGGAGAACGGCCGGCAAAATGCCTAAACCAATGAAAAACAGCAAAATGCTGAGTTGTTGTTTGGCGTATGACCGCGGTATTCTAATGGCCCGGATGGTCAAAATCACAAAGGTGCTTAGCAGGCCAATACCCAACACGGACACACCCAGGTCATACAGGCTAAGGCCAATCATCTCCTCAAAGCTGGTCAGGCGAGGGAACAGAAAAAGATTCTCAAATATCGAGGCCACGGCAAAGGCGCCAGCCGCGATGAACAGCCCCCTGAATACATTGCGAACCCGACGGGTGAGTGCCCCAGGGCGCGGAATAAATCCCAGATAGGCCCAGCCAACACCAGCTATGGCCATGAGGGGCGTGCCGAGCAGCCAGGCGCCAGGAACGTTTAATAACGCACCCTGGATGCCGACGGTAAATACGGCCATTAACAGGAATTGGTACCCCAGATGAAACGCCTGGTAATTTTCCTTGTAGGCAAAGTGCAAAACGACAACGGCCACAAACCAGGTAACAATGGACAAAATACCGGAGGGCAGCCGCATGGACGTGGCCAGTTCACCCGGACTGGCGGGAAAAGGAATATCTACGACCAGTATTTCCCCGGCACGATGAACGGTGAATTCATAGCTGTCCTTTCGCGGCAGTGAATAGATGACGGCCGCCCGATTTACCGCTTTGCCGTCCACGGCCGCAACAATGTCGCCTTTTTGCAGGAAAGGCTCAGACAGGGCACCCTCATCAAAACCACCGTAAATGTGCAGCTTGCTATCGGGCTGCCAGTTAAACTCGAAATCTGTAAACGGTAAGAAGCCCCATAGATAGATATTGGTGTACAGAATCAGGGCCAGGCTGCCAACAATAACGGCCGTCTTGCGGCGATAGAGAAGTGCGTTGAGATCAAGTTGTGGAAACATAATTCAGCAAGTACTCCTTATTCTCAGCCGGAAACGGCTCTAAGGCGGCCATGGCTTTTTGCTGGTAGGTGATCGCCAATTGCAGGCTCCATTCAACGGCGCCCATCGCTTCTAAGAGGGAGACAATTTCATCAACTTCATGTGCTGTCAAATCATCGTGCTTTAAGAGGGCGGCCAGGGATTCATGAAACGGATGCTCCACCAATGACATGGCGTAGATGACGGGCAGGTTAAATTGACCGGCAGCAATATCAGACTTTTCCCCTGTCGCCGATTTCAGATCGTTGACATCGCTGACAATGGCGGACATGATGCCCAGGTTATATCCATATTCGTAGACTCGCTCCAGCGTATCTTCATCTGTGGCTGCCAATCGCGCCCCGCTCCACGCGCCAGCCGCAAAAATGATGGCCGTGTTGGCGATGACGGTCTCAAAATACCTTTCCAGGGATAAACTTTTACCAGGGGGAAAGCTTTGGGATTTAGCAGCCAGGGACCAAGTACGCCCTAACGTCCGCTGGATGTCATACGAGGTGGCCAGGTCAATTTGATTCAGGAACGAGAAGCAGACGTTAGCGGCGGTTAATAACGCCAGGCCGGTGGGCAGTGATTGGAGCAATCCTCGTTCATTCCAGGGACCATCACCGCCCTGGCCATCCTGAATGTCATCAAATATACGTGCCGCCAGCACATAAAGCAGCCAGTGGGCTGAAAGCGGGGTTGCTGCCTGATAGTTACCATTGACCAAAGCACATGTCAGTGTCGGCAAGATGTCCGTGACCTGATGTTGCGGGCGTTCTTTGTATCTATCCAACCAGACCTGGAGGCAATGTTCTAACTCATTCCACTCAAGGTGGGACAAAATCTCTGTTTTCAGAAAATGATGTGTGGCGTGAATTAAATCTTGAACGGTTGGTAAGGACATTTCGACCACCCAAAATCTATCAGCTATCGTAGGGGTCAACAGATTATGCGGTATTTCTGTGCCCCATGTTCTCCCCTCCCCACTCACTCTGCCTGAGCCTGTAAAAAAGGGCGTTTCTAAGTTTCTATGCACCATCGCATCGGGGCCAACAAAGGAGAATGGGTGGCTGTTCTGAAGATGGCACCAATCTGCTGGCAGGCAATCTCCCAAATCCTGACTGTTGGGCCTGCTTTACGGCCGTTTCCGCCAGCCTCGTAAGCGATTTTGATGATACTTGACAAATGTTGAACTCTTGCGCTGTTTGAGCTTTGACTACCATAACCTTTTCCTCCGCTAGATAGTGTTGACATTTCTAAGAGGTAGTTGATTGCCTTTGTACCAGAGTCAATGTCAACACGTCCTAATCTGTGATGCCTGTTATTTCCTATCCCAAAGACCTTGGGGATTTGGCTTTGTCAAAACAGGCGCCGCGTTTTGTAACAGCTTGCCAAAACCACATCCTATTGCCTGCTCAGCAGATTTCTTGGCGGCGATTGAAATGCGTTTTTGTGACAGGGACAAATCCAGCGTTTTGAACGATACGGCGAATGAACTCATGAGTTACCTCCGTCACTGTCCTATCCAGGAACCATCGGGCTGCTCCTGATAGCTTTTGTGTTGTTACACATGTTAGGCACACCATGATGACAATATCCGATTCTGCGCGGAAGTAAATACTACGCTTGTCTAAGCGGCCACTTGGACTGGCGCATTACATATCGTACGCGCGCATTACTTTTATTCATTCCCACCAGTGCTTGCGCACTATTTGTGGGAAAACAACTAGAATTCATCATTATCTACAATGCCTAACTGCACACACCGCACCATAGCTCCCGTAACGTGGGGGACTCCCAGTGCTCGGTATGAGGCTGACAGGTGCTGCTTGAATGTACTGGTTGTAATACCCATGCTGGCCGCATGTTGGGCGTAAGACAAGTCTGGGGCGGCAAACACACGTTTGAGGGCTTCTAGCTGTCGTGGGCTTAAACTCACCTGATTGTCTGGCTCAGGATCGATCCCGTCCATCAACTTTTCGGCAACGGTTTCTGAGAAATACAAACTGCCCATCATCACCGTCTCAATCGCCTCAAGCAAATTTCGTGACAGCTTGTCGCGTTTTAATAAATATCCCCGCACTTTTCTACGGATCGTTTCCTGGATTAAGGCCGGAACAAGGTAGGAGGTCAGGATAATGATTCTTGTGTTGGGATATTTATCTGTTATTTCGTGGATGGTGGGTATGGCCTGGAAGTAGGTGTGATGGTCTGTAGCACTTTGGGGCATGCGCAAGTCAAGAATGAGAATGTCAGGTTGGTGCTTTTCTACAAACCGCATCACATCCTCACCCGTATTCCCCTTGGCAACCAGCTCGATATTGTCTTTGCCGCTCAGTTTGTTTTCAATGGCATCTTGAATGATTGGATGATCATCTACTATGACGACTCGAACCTTATCTTCCATCTTCCCCTTCCCCTTCCTCGCAAGGAAAAATAGGTAATAATCTGGCGGTGCAGTATCGTTTTGGGTTTGACCTCAACATGAGATGCATCGCAATTAGTGCCTCTACCTCAAATCAAATTGACTACCAATACAAAACCGATTTGGTTCACTATGAGTTTTCTTGTTGGTGGACTACTTACCATTCCCCATACTGCGATTTAAACAACAAATACCACCAATTGCTGCATTTCGCAAATCCCCTCCCCAATAGCTCCCTATGGCCGATTAACTTGATGTCGATTTGAGCATGCCCTTAAAGCCACTGTTACTCCTATAATTTCCTGGGTCAACTGTACGTTGCTGCGGTCTGAAAAAAGCTCTGCCAGGACTATGCGCAGTAGCTTTCGAAAGTGGGGCCGCCTGCGCCCACCATCGACTGCTTTTCTCATAAGAGGATGTTTCGCTGCTTGCCCAGATAATCCTTCTGACAGCGGGCAGTTTACGCAGGCAGATGGTTTAAGGACTGCTGGCTTTCCCTAGTGTGGGGGTGATCTGGGCCCAGGGACTGTTCGCGCACGTGCAGGGCCTGGGCAAAGTAGCGCCGGGCGGCTTCTGGCTCTCCCCTGGCTAACATGAGACAACCACTTACCTGGCTGTTACGGGCTAACAGGAGATGGTTCTCCGGAAGCGAGTGGGTCAATGTAGTACGGGCGCGTTCTAGATGTGCCTGGGCGGTCTCTAACTCGCCCATGTCTACGAGGAGATGGCCCAGGTAAGCAAGGGTCACGGCCGTGTCCACATGGCCAGCACCCTTCTTCTCCTCCCGAATCGCCAGCGAACGATACAAAACATCACTGGCCTGCGTCCACTCCCCTCGCCGGCGGTGAAGCTCCCCCAGGTAGTTAAGTGTATTCCCAAGAGCAGGATTGTTAATCCCATACGTTGTTTCGTAAACAGATAATGCTCGCTGTAAATAGGCGAATGCTCTGTCTAAATCGCCCAATTCAATGAACAATGTCCCTAATAAACGACAGGTTTGCGCCACACGGAAATGGTTGGGGCCATACTGCCGTTCACACACGATTAACACTTGTTCCAAAGCAGGTAGCGCCTCGTGGTAGTGACCATCAAGGATCAGGATTTCATTTAAGTTATTCTTCGTCGAAAGGGTATCGTTGTGCTCCTTACCCAGTACTCGCTCACGGATGTGGCTGGCACAGGTGAAATACGAGCGAGCTTTTGCCAGATCGCCCAGGTCACCGTAGATCAGTCCCAGCGCGTTCAACGCCCGCGCTGTATCTGGATGGTCTGATCCTAATGCCGTCTCAGCAATTCGCAGTGCTTCGGTACCCCATTGTCTGGCCGTTTCATAATCTCCTTCCAACCGAAGTTGCAAGCTTAAACATAGGCAGCTAAAACCGGTATCTGGATGGTCTGGGCCAAGGGTTTGTTGGCGAATGTGTACGGCCGTTTCCAGATGAGACCTGGCCGCTGTATACTCTGCCAATTCTTGAAGGATAAGCGCCAGCTCGTTATGAGCTGCCGCTACCAGTGAATGCTGTTCACCATAGAGCTGCTGCTGGGTCGCCAGGGCTTCTTCATGGTAGCGACGGCCTGCAGCCAGTTGAGTCAACGGCAAACAACATCGGCCCAACTGGTTCAGCGTCACGGCCGTCTCCGGATGCAAATGGCCATAAACCTCCCGGCATAGTTTTAACGCCGTTTCCAGTATCATCTGTGCTTCCTGGTAGTCACCACAAATCCACAGATGCCAGCCGAATGTCTGGCAAAGCTGCGCCGCTGTCGTGTCAGCACGCGATTGAGCGACGGCCGTTACATGCCGTAGCTGCCCCTGCCAGTTTCGCGCCGGGTACAGGTTACGCATCTCATTGCATTGGCTGGTCAGGCGCATGAGGGTGGCTTCAACAGCCGTTTGCGCTGCCTCATCCCTATCCACTGCCTGCACAAATTCGGCCACTAACTGGTGCAGCCGGATAACACCACCTGCACCGGTAGTCATCAGCCCTAAGTGTTCCAGCCGTACCAACGCCTGCGATGCTTCCTGTGGGCCAGTTATTTCGCCCTCTACCGTCGCCAGCAGCAGCGCGGGTGGAATGGGTTCGCCGGGCGCAAAACGGGCGGCGCGGGCCAACAGCTGCTGCGCCAGGCGGTCAACGGGCACGGCCGTGTCCAGCCGGTCATAGCTCAAGGCAAAGGTATTGGCGACATGCATCTCATGCCTAGTGGGAGAGCGGGTCCCTGTTTGCAGTGAGGGGTGAGCCAGACGACCGTGCCCGTTAAGCTGTGCCAGGTAGCTGTCTGGGGGCACACTGTCCCCGTACAAACTCAGGTAACTGCCGGCCAGATGCAGCGCCAGCGGCAAATCATCTAGCGTGGCGGCAATGGCCGTGGCCGCCTCTTCAGCGATTTCCGGCACAAACTGGCGCAGCAGGGTTACGCTGGCTGGGCGAGTTAAGGTTCCCACGATGAGGTGGTTAACAGCCAATGTGGGGTCCCAGCGCTGGCAGCGGCTGGTGAGCAGAATGTGGCAGCCGCCGGTGGTCGGCCGCCACTGATCAAACAAGGCCTCCGTTTCACAGTTATCGAAGATAAGCAGGCGGGGAATGGGTTCCTGCCAGGCACGCCGCACCAAGGCCATTTGCTGCGCCAGCGGCATTTGTTCGTACCCAGGGCTAAGATTGAGATGCTCGGCCCGGCCACAACGAGCCACTTCGTTGGCCACCGCCTCCGGCTCGGCAAAGTTGAGCCAGAAGACGCCACCGGGGAAGTAACGGCCGTACCGGTGGGCAAACTCCACGGCCAACTGCGTCTTGCCAATACCCCCCAACCCGGTAGCCGCCACCGTTTGCCCCACGCACACGGCCGTGCCCCGTGTGAAGGCCCGCGCCAGTTGGCGCAGTTCGGCGTCACGGCCAGTAAAAAGCGGGTTGGGGTGCAGGGGGAGGTAAGACCCTGAGAACAGCGGACCGGGGCCAGGCAGCCGTCCCCGGCGAGGGATATGGACATTGGTGGCTTGCAGCCTGTCAACGGCAGGGATGCCTTCGGGGGGTATCTGTAGCACCTGGGCCAGACGCTGGATGAAGGCGGTAGACGGCCGTCGCTGCCCCTGCTCTACCTTTTGCACAATAGAAACTTCAAACCCCATGGCCGTCGCCAGCTCTTTTTGGATTAGATGCACATCTTGCCGGGCCGTTTTAAGCCATTGGCCAAACGCCTGGTACGGTCGTTTATCCCCCATTGCTCACACCTCCTGGAAACCAATCAGATAGCGTGTTACGGAATTTTGTCCTACTTATTGTCCTACATGGCTCAATACAAACGGGTTGATACTTTGATATACTGACAGCGAGTAGATACCTATTAATAAAACCGTTCATTTTCATTTTGTCGCTGGTATACACAAGGCTAACAATACTTACTGGCCAGATATAGCTAAATCATAGCACAAACACCTTTTCTGTTGGACAATCAGGTTTATATACTGATCGTGTTGCTTTTGATCCTCATAACATTGGCTAGACAGTGGACCACACTGGATAAAATAGAAAATTTAACAGTCATGATGATCTGGTCACGCATCTCGCTCACACTGTAGCCCATAAAACGTGCCGTTCTTGTGCTTACAAAACAGGGAGGAAAAATGGGAAAGCAAGTCACTGCATGGCAAAAATTCTTACACTTGTTGGTGAGTTTCACGCTTTTGGGCAACATCATCTTACCCATGCGGCCACCGGTGCCAGAGCGGCCAGTTGATTTACCTTTGCTTGCAGAGGACAGCCTTTTACAACTTGACCCGGTTCTCAGTGTGCAGCCGTCAAGTCAAACCGTGCTGGCCGGTAGTTACTTCACGGTGACAATACAGTTGAGTGATCTATCCAGCACCCTGAGCGCATTCCAATCTGATTTGAGCTTTGATCCGACACGTGTTCAGCCCGTGAATATTGCTGTCAATGAACAATACCTGGCCGCCAGCGGCAGGGCTGCACTGTGTCCCAATCCTATACAACCCGCGCCAGGGATAATCCGTATGGCCTGTGCCAGCAGTGGTGAGGTTGATGGTCCCACAGCCGATGGAGTGCTGGGCATGGTCACCTTTCTTGCGCATGAGGTCGGTAACAGTTCCTTGACATTAACCAATGTATATTTGCCTGGTGCCGGCGTGCCCCCGGTGCTCATCACAGCTTCGCTGCAATCGGGGCAAGTTTCTGTCATTCCCCAGGCTGGCGTCACCGTTGGCCCGGAAGCGACACAAACGGGCATGCCCGGCACGGCCGTGACTCATGCCATCACCGTCACCAACAATGGCACCTATACAGATACTTTCTCCCTGGCCATAAGCGGTAATATCTGGCCGACAACCCCCGCTATGAGCAGCGTTGGCCCGTTGGCTGTTGGCCAGGCCGTGCAGGTACCGATAACCGTAAGCATTCCTTCCCCTGTTTCAGAGGAAGTGGTTATCGGCTCAGATACGTTTACGGTCACGGCTGTGTCTGGTTGGGATGTGAATATCTTGGCCAGTGCCCAACTAACCACCCTGGCCGAGATCTCGCCTGCTTTGGCTATTATGGGGGATGGCCTGGTGACTGGGACACCCGGTTCAACGGTTACACACACCGTCAACTTTATCAATCAGGGGAATTACACGGACACACTCTCGTTTTCCCTCGACGGTCAATCATGGAGTACGACACCGGTTACCGGCACGATTGGGCCACTGGGCGCCGGGCAATCACTGACCACCGACTTCTTCGTGACGATTCCGCCCATCGATGAAGGCGGGATGCCGCCGGCAATGGACGTGTTCACCATCACGGCCGTGTCCGGTTGGGATACAACCATTACCGGCACAGCCATTATCACGACGGAGTCCCGTATTACGCCGGATGTGTTATTCAGTGCCGATCAGACAATCGGCACGCTACCAGGTACGGCCGTCACTTACACATTTACATTGACAAACCAGGGCGACTTTACCGACACATACAGCCTCAACCTGGCTGGCAATAGTTGGCCCACTACCGCGCCGGAAGCCGCCGGGCCAATTGCTGTTGGCGCACCGGCAACGGTAATGGTAGCGGTCATTGTGCCTACATTTTTGGGGGAAACGGTTTTGGGGTCAGACACTTTTACGTTAACGGCCGTGTCCAGTTGGGATTCAACTGTTACGGCTTCCGTTCAGGGAACAACAGAGGCTATTGTCAATCCGTCCGTAACACTGGACGGGCCACAATCTGGCTCTGGGTTGATTGGCAGCCAGGTTATCTACACGCCAACCTTGACAAATATGGGGGATTACACCGACACCTACACCCTGACGCTTAGTGCCAGTGAATGGCCCACAACGTTGTCTATTGAGCAGCTATCATTACCTGCCTCCGGCAGTGATTCTTTTCAATTGACTGTCACCATACCGGAAACGGCTCAGCCCGATGAGCAGGATTCAGTCACGGTCACGGCCGTATCTCACCTTGATCCCACTGTACAAGCAGAGCTTCAGGTAACAACCACGGCCGTTCAGACTGGATACCACATTTATTTACCCATCATTTTGCGAACATCGGCCAGCGCGAACAATCTTAATCTCCCTGATGCTAATACTGCTGAAACACCACTCTACGGCCCACCATTGCCCCCGGCAGCTACCAATACACCAGGCAGGCCAGACGATAATTGGCCGTTAGCCACTCTGGAAGCCATGATAAATCAAGGCTGTTACCAAACGGATATGAACTGTGACCAGAATGTAGATGAAGCCGATCTGTCTCTGGCGGCGGCTGTTTGGAATTGCGCTGCCGGTGATAGCTGCTATGCGACCGGGGCTGACCTGGATGGCAGTGGTCTGGTGGATGTGGTTGACCTGGCCTGGATTGGGAACGATTACGACGTCCTGCCGCCGGAAATGGCAATTACTGCACCGCAAGAAGGCCAGGTGGTGGGTGGTGTTTCTGTAGTTGTCTCCGGCCTGTTAACCGATACCCACAGCGTATTTACGGTGACGGTGAATGGGACAACGGCCACTGTCAATGGAAACAATTTCCTGGCGACGGTGCCCGTAACAACCGGCACGCAGGTGTTAAACGTGGTAGCCACTAACAACCTGGGCCAGGTGAGCATCGCCAGCCGTATGGTGGGGGTAGACGGCGCAGGCCCGATGATTACCGTCCACCGGCCAGAAAATCGCCAGGCGGTCTATACCTTCCAGCCAGCCGTGGTCATCAGCTACACCGATTTTTATACGGCCGTCAATCCCACCACCTTGAATGTCACCCTGACCGATCCGAACGGCCTGGTGACGGATATTACCGGCGATTTGACGGTGGGCGACACTGGTGCGGCGGGCACAGTGAGTCCACTGTTGAGCGGCGATACCAGCTATACCATGACCATATCGTTGGCCGATGTTTTGGGAAATACAACGGCTGTCCAAACGACCTTTTTCGTGCCGGTCGCGGCGGATACCATTGTGCCGCCAGTAGAACCGGAAGGGGCAGGCTACGTCAGTGGCGTGATTTACGATTCGGCTACCTGTGATGAATACTTGACTACCTGCCAGGGTTTGGCCGGCGTGCAGGTGACGTTGGAAAAGGTAGATACCGAAGCTTTGGCCCAGGTGCGAACAGCGCGTGCAAACCAACTTGAGGCGCTGAACTACCAACTGCCGCTGGCGCCGATGCAGATGACGACCGTCACAACCTCCATTTCGGGCACAATTGTCACCGGGCCGGATGGCTTTTTTGTTTTCCCGGTGGGAGAAACGGGCGTGTACTGGCTGCGGGCAGAGAAAGATGGCTTTACCTATGGGCAGCGGGAAGCGGAGATTGTGCGCAAGCACAGCACGCCTACGAATGCCATTTTCCTGACACCGCTTGATCCGGCCGTGACCCCCTGTGATGATACCGGCTGTTTCCATACCAATAGCGATGGTTCAATGGAAGTGGACATTCCGCCTGGTGCGATTCCCGCCGGGGAATCGATAGATGTTATTGCCACCAATATTCACCAGGTAGAGTTTTTACCAAATGGGGAATTGCCGCCGGGCACCTGGGAAACCTATGCCTTTAATTTGAGTGGCGCCTCGGAGATAACGTTCACGCAGCCGATTACGGTGAGAATCCAAAATACCCGCGAATTTTCGGCGGGCACAGAAATCCCCTTAGGGTTTTGGAACCAGGCTACGCAGCAGTGGGAGCATGAGGGGACGGCCGTCGTAGTCCCTGGTGGGCAGTGGGTGGAGATGCAAATCAGCCACTTCTCTTTCCATGATCCCAACTTCCCTACATCTCCAATTCCAGTTGGCATCAATCCTGCTGCGAGTTCCCCTTCGAGCGATGATGAGGAATCGTGCCCTGTTGGGCAAGGAGCGTGTTTTATCAATATACAATCAGGTGAGTTCGAGGAAACGATTACGTTGCCATCTGTGAACATATTGGGGGAGGAAGTGGCACCCCAACTCATTTATAACAGTAATCGGGCAAATCCAACTGAGATCCTTGATTTCGACTTATCTGTGGCTTCCTGGGGAGGGCAGCTTAGTGATCATATTGGTTTTGAGTTATATATTGAGGGTTTAAGAACCGACAGCTTTACCTTCTTGGTCAACTCGCAAACAGTGGGAGAAGTAGGTCGTTTTCGCTACTTGTGGGACAGCCGAAACGCCGAGGGACTCCCGTTATCATCGGGGATTTATGAGTACAGGGCGAGATTTCGCATCCCTTACCGAGCGCAGTATTGTGGTCCGCTAAATGGACGATTTGGTAATCCCCCGGATTGCACCAATTGGCCGACAGGCATATTCGTAGATGCTTATGAAGATGTCTGGTCGGTTGGCACGGTTGAAGTGGACACGCAAGTGCAAAGTCCATTTGGGACTGGTTGGGTCTTGAATGGCCTGGAACAGATAGCTGAAGATGAAGCTGGACACGTTTTACTGACTGATGGGGAACGAAACGATGAATTTTACTATACGCGTACCGATCTGTTAAGCGAGAATAGCGAATCTGATTTTAACTTTACCCAGCAATTTCCTACGATCCCCGTAACAAATCTGGCGATGTCAATGCCGACTTTATCTGACAACTTATCAAATGAGCAACATGTTTCTGGGTCAGAGCTCATGCTCCTATCGGTTAGTCAAATTTTAAGTCCAACTCTTGAGAGGTCCAATTTGTCTCTAACTCCGACAATAAAGTTACCTGCCTGGGAAAATACTTCTGTTTCATCTGAGGCATCTTTCTCCCCAGAATTAGTACCTGTTTGTGGGGACATTACAATCAGTACAACATGGACAGCAACACACAGTCCGTACGTAATTACATGCGATGTGGACATATTAGCTGGAGTGACATTGACAATTGAACCTGGTGTAGAAGTTCTCTTTGAAGATGCCAGCGATGATTTGGTAGTCAATGGAACCTTACTGGCAATCGGTACCTCAAGTTTACCAATTATGTTTCGTCCAGAAACAGGAACCACAGCTGGTAGTTGGGGAAGGATTGAATTCATGTCAGGCAGCGACGGTACTTTGGAGTATACATACTTGATTCAAGGCGGCTCTGTTGAGGGACAGCTTTATATAGCCAGCGGCCAGGTACAGGTTCTTAATTCGACCATCCAGGAAAGTGCCAATACGGGCGTGGTTATTATTAATGCCTCACCTACTATCAGCGCCAACTACTTTTATAATAATGCCGGTACATCCGATGGAGGAGGCCTTCGCAACAGTGGCGGAAGTCCAACTATTGATGGTAACTACTTTGATTCAAACACCGTGAATGGTAGTGGTTCTGCTTATGGGGGCGGCATTTATAGTAGTGGTGGTAGCCCTATGATCGCTGAAAATTACTTCTATGCAAATATGGTAATCGGGAGCAATTCTGCATATGGGGGAGGAATTTATCTCAGCGGTGGTAATCCCGCTATTAACGGCAATTCCTTTGATTCAAATACAGTAAGTGCTAACTCTGCATATGGAGGCGGGATTTATGACACTGACAGTAGCCCTACTATCAGTTACAATAGTTTCGACTTTAATACAGTATCTGGGGTACAAGTAGCAAGAGGGGGGGGGATCTATACACACTCTGGTGACCCAATCATTCTTCAAAACTATTTTTTCTCTAATGTAGTCCGGGCAAGCGGCAACGTTAATGGAGGCTCCTATGGCGCAGGGGGAGGGGTATATAGCAGCGGTGGAAATCCCATTATCCGAAACAGCTTCTTCTTTGACAATCTAGTTGAGGCAATCAATACCCACATCTCTGGCTGGACTTATGGAACAGGCGGTGGTTTCCATAGTAATGCTGGCAATCCCATTGTTGAAGACAACAGTTTCTTTTATAACCGTGCACGAGCCCAAGGCTCTCCCGGATCTCCATATCCAATAGTTGCGTCTGGGGGAGGGATTCGTATTTCAACTGGGGCTATTGCCAATAATGTTCTGAATTACAACTCAATTGAGGCCATTGGTCGAGAAGCTTTTGGTTATGGAGGTGGAATTTATGCCAGTGGGACGATACAAAACAATGCCATTACAAATAACAATATAGGTGTTAGTTGTAATCTTTCTTGTTCTGCTGAAGGAGGGGGTATTTATTACTCAGGAACTGGGACTATTCGTAATAATAATGTTTATAGGAATCAAGGGTCAAATGGAAGTGGCATTTCACTTAGTGGAAGTCCTCTCGTATTTAACAATTTGATCATACAAAATGGTGGTCCGCCAGGCGCAGTCGGCGGTATTTCTGTTTCAGGTAATCCCATTGTTGACTACAACAATGTCTGGGGCAACATTGGCATCGACTACAGTGGAGTAGTTCCTGGGCCACATGATATCTCGGAGGATCCAATTTTCGTAGATGCTTTAGGGGGGGATTTCCACTTGATGACAGCTTCTCCGGCGATCAATGCAGGTCATCCAAGTAACTTTCCTCTGACTGATTTTGAGGGCGATCCTCGGCCACTAGGAGTGGCATCAGATATGGGTATTGATGAATATGATGGATTATGGGTAGGGGTACTTGATCCTGCAACAGATATCACACTTGGTGAAGTTTTTAGCTATCATCTCAGAATCGAAAATAATAGTACATTTACGTATACAGACGTCACCTTATCTGATGCACTTCCTGATGATGCTTCCTTTTTAAACTATGAAGCAGATAGCATCACTTGTCTGCATGATGGGAATTCTTGGGGTGGCTTACTTAACTGTTTCCCTCAAGATGGCACGCTTGCCCCAAGGGAATCCCAGGAACTAACAGTTACATTAGTATCTACAGATACCATTATCAATCCCAAATTCATTCAAAGTATTGTCACCGCTACGGCTACTGTGAACAACCAAAACGAAACGATTGTAGTCCGGGCGGAAATCAATTTGAGATGGTGTCAGGTTCAATTAAACGACAACCCCATAGGAGCCGATTTACAGGCAGCTATTTCCGCTAGTGCTTTTATAACGGATGTCATTAAGGTAAGCGGGTATTGTTATATTGATGACTTGTTGCTAAACAAAACACTTACATTGCAGGGTGGATGGAGCAGGGGAATAAACACTTATGATCCATCCTTATACATAACTACTTTGGATGCACGACATCAAGGAAGTGTGCTGAGGATTCAAAACGCTGGCAATCCAGTTGTAGAAAACTTTTCCATCACTGGGGCAAATACTTCCGGTATTTATATTTTCAATAGTAGTCCTATCATTAGAGAAAATGTTATCTTTGAGAATTCTGCCCGTAACTCTGGGTTATTTAACAATAACGGCGGTGGAATCCATGTAGCGAGTGGTAACCCCATCATTGAACTAAATAATATTACGGACAACTCAGCCAATAACGGTGGCGATTTTTATTATAACTTCGGTGGCGGAATTTATGTGGCAGGTGGTAATCCCATAATTCGACAAAACACTATTACAGGTAACACTGCAAGTAACGGTGGCGGATTAGGAATCTATAGTGGATCCTCAATCGTTGAACAAAACCTTTTCATAGGTAATAACGCAACCGAAGAAGGCGGAGCTATCTACGATTTTTTTGCAGCATTAGTTGTATCATTCAACACCTTTTACGGAAATGCCGCTAGCTATGGCGGAGCCGTCTTTGGAGAATACGACCCTTACGGTAATGTCCAAACACATAGTAATATCATAGTTGGTAATTCAGCTTGGAACGGCGGGGGCATCTATGGACCTAACGTTACATCTGACTACAATGATTTGTGGAATAACAGCGGAGGAGATTATGGAGGGGGAGCATTTCCTGGTTTAAATGATATTGCCAGCGATCCTCTGTTCACGAATGAAGTATCGGGTGATTTCCATTTGTTAATTGACTCACCAGCCATAGACACTGGCAACCCTAATTCTTTCCCGCCATATGATTTCGAGGGGAATGCACGCCCAGTCGGAGAGTCACCAGATATAGGCATATATGAATTTATTTCTGAAATCCCACGCTCGCGGACAGCTACAGATTTCTCGATTTTGAGTTTTAAACCAGATGAAGGAATTTATATACGCATATACCCCGACGGCCGTGAAGTCCACTTTGATACCCAGGGTAGGCACGCTTTTACGCTGGAGCCAGACGGCCGTCAAACCATCTACACTTACAATCCCGATGGCACCATAGCCGCGATGGGTATTGTGGCGCCGGGTGAAACCTTGCCGCGTTGGGTGTGGACGTTTGGCTACTTTAACGGCAAGCTCAGCGCCATCACCGACCCGGCCAACCGGGTGACGCACTTTACCGTAGACCAACGCGGCGACCTGGTCAGCGTCATTACCCCAGATGGAGCCACCCAGCAGTTCACCTACGACAGCCGCCACCTGATGACCCATTACACCGACCAGAACGGGGCGGTGACCACCCATGAGTATGACCGCTACGGCCGTATTCACCGCGTCATTGAACCGCCCCGCCCGGTGTATGACCCAGCTACCGGGCAAACAACGGTGATGCAGCAGGAACGCACATTCACGCCTTCGGATACCAGTTATGATCTGCTCAATGAACGGACGGAAGTGGGGACACCGGCCGACCCAGCCCCGGCTGTACCGACCTCAGATGAACTCATCGATCGGGTAGAATACGGCCGTGGCGTACGATATGGCCACACCAACAAATGGGGTTCCTGGCTGGATGAAACTGACGGCGAGGGGCGCACCACCACCTACGAACGTGACGAACGCAATAACCTGACCCGCGTGGAAACGCCCGATGGGGATTGCCTCGAATACACCTACGATGACATGGGCAACTTACTGAGCGAACGCCGCCTCTTTGTAGATTTTTGTGACACCACCGGCGGCGAGGTTCAGGAATGGCAGTACACCTACGAGGAACGGTTCAACCAGATCAAGACAGAAACTGACCCGGAAGGCAATACCACCACTTACTTTTACGATTATGAAGAAGAGGCAGGCGAAGCGGGCCACCTGATCCGTATCGAATATCCACCAGTAGACGACGGTACGGGCACTATTGTCACGCCGATGGTGCATTACACCTACAACCAATGGGGGCTGTTGGAGACCGAAACAGATACCCGCAATGTGGTCACACATTACATCTATACTCAGGGCACGCCAGACGAAGCATATGGCGGCTCCAACGCCCGCTTCCTGCCGGGGGTAACGCCGGTGCCTGGTCTATTAACAGAGGTGATTGCCGATTATGGTGGCGAGGATTTGACCACCAATTATCGTGACTTTGACGGCGTGGGCAATGCAGGCCTGTCCATCATGCCGGGCAACCACCTCACAACCACCATGACCTATGACGGGATGAACCGCCTGCTGACAGAAACGGATGCCCAGGGCAAGGTGATGCTGTTTGTGTATGACGGCCGTGGCAACCTCATTCGGCAGGTGCAGGACTACACACCCGATGGCAGCACCGGCCGAAACGTTGTCAGTAACTACACCTACAATGCTCACAACCAGATAGAAAGCGAGCGCACCACCGATGGCCCATTGGTTGTCTCGACTCAGTATACCTATGACATTAACCGGCAGTTAGCCGTGCAGCAGGATGGACGGGGCAGTGCCACCATTTACCTGTATGACGAGGCTGATCAGTTGGTGAACACTATAGACCCGGCCGGGCAGGTGATGACCTACACCTATGCCCTGGACGGCCAGTTGGAGCGGCTAATTGATGCCGATGGCTATGTGACGCACTATGCATATGATGGTTACGGCCGTCTCATCACCGAAACCGTAGATGAGGGTGGCCTCAATCTGCGCACTATTTACACCTATGACCTCAATGACAATGTGACCCGCATCACCCACCCTGACCAGACGGCCACCTGCTACGAATACGACAGCCACAACCGGCGCACGGCCGAGGTGCGCGACTGCGGCAGTCTTAATCTGCGCAGCGAATACAAATATGATTTGAACGACAACCTGGTATATGAGACCGATCCGCGCGGTGTGGTTACTTACTACGAGTATGACAACCTTAACCGCCTGCGCCTGATCCGCCAGGATGACGGCGGCCTGAACCTGGAAACGGCGTATGTGTATGATGAGGCTGGAAATCTGGCCCAAATCATTGATGAGCGGGGTGTCGTGACCGGCTTCACCTACGATGAACTCAATCGGCTGGAACAGACCTGCCAGGGTGTGCTGGATCTCAATCTCTGCACCGTCTACACCTATGACCGGCTGAACAACCAGGAAACGGTCACCGACCCCGAAGGCGTGACCACCCGCACGGTGTACAATGTCTTCGGCCTGCCCACGCAGGTGATTGAAGACTACGGTGGCCTCAATGCTACCACTCGCTACAGCTATGACAATGCCCTCAACCTGGCGCAAATTGTGGATGCCAACGGCAATCCCACCCGCTACGCTTACACACCACGCAATGAAGTGGCCCAGGAAATTTATGCTGATGGCGAAGTGGTAGGCTTTACCTATGACGGCCGTGGCAACCTGCTGGTGCGCACCACCCAAGACAATGAGACCATCACCCATATCTATGATGGGGCCGGGCGTCTGCTGAGTAAAGATTTCTCCACCGAAGACCCCGGTGTGCCTGACCAACTCTTCGGCTATGATGAGATGGGGTGGCTGGTCAGCGCGGCCGAATCGGCCAATGGGCATAACAGCCTGCTCACTTTCGTCTATAACGATGTGGGCGATGTGACGGTGACAACACAGGCGCTGGACGGCATGAGCTGGCCGGTGGGCTATGGCTACGATTACGTCAGCGGCGTTTACACCACTACCTATCCCTCCGGCGTGCAGCGGGTGCAGGTGCTGGATGCCATCGGCCGGCTGGATGTGGTGCAGGAAGGAGATGGCACGCCGATTGCCGATTACGCCTACTTTGACCTGGACAGCTACTTCACCCTCACCTATGCCAACGGCGTGGTTAACAGTACCGAGTATGACGCCCTCTACCGTACCACCCGCGTCAGCGCCATTGTCACCGATACGGTGATCGCCGACTACCGCTATGGTTACGACGACGCGGGCAACCGCACCTACATGCAGCGTTGGCACGAACCAGACCACCCGGCCGATGTGTACGAATATGACAACCTGTACCAGCTCATTCAGGTGTGGTATGGCGCGGACGCCACCGCGCCGATTAGCATCACCAACTATGCCAAATTGCAATGGTATGACCTGGACAACCTGGGCAACCGCCTGGAAGTGCAAAACGATGGCGTCAGCCAGGTTTACGCCCCCAACGACGGCCTGAAAATAACCAACTCGATGAACCGGTATGAGGCCGTAGACGCCACCCCCTTCCTGTATGACGAGCGCGGAAACAACCTGGCCGATGGCGTCAACACCTACACCTACGACATCCTCAACAGGCAGATTGGGATGAGCAACGCAGAGAATACCGCCGAATATGTTTATGATGCTGTTGGACGCCGCATTGCAAAAGTTGTAAACAGTCAACTAACAATCTTCGTCTTTGATATACGCTATCAAGTTCTTGAAGAGCAAAACGAAATTGGAAATGCGGTAACTAGATATACCTATGGTTCTAGTATGGACGAAAACTTGGCAATGGAAAGCAACGGTGTGACCTACTATTACCACCAAGACGCTTTAGGGAGCATTACAGAGATCACTGATATTAACAGTGATGTAGTTGAAAGATATGGGTATGACGTATTCGGTACTGTAACCATTTTTGATAGTGCAGGAATCAATCAAGCCGTGTCTGCAATAGGGAATCATTCTTTATTTACAGGACGATGGTACGATACAGAAAGTGTAAACTACTATTACCGTACACGAATGTTTTCTCCAAGAGTAGGCCGATTCTTACAAACGGATCCCATGACCTACATCGATAGCCTGAATACGTATACTTATCATTCGCCCACTAATTCCACTGATCCTCTTGGCTTATCGATTAGTACGTTGGATGATTTAATTCTGTATGGCCTAAAAACTCATTTGGAGCTGACCTTTGCTTTATATCTTCTTGAGAAAGGGCTCACAACCAAGAGTTTTCAGATAACAAATCCATTTTTTGTTAGTTACTTCAAAAACATAGTTCCTAAGGGGATCATAGACGAGTTCTATGATTTTTATGCGCAGAAATTAAGGGATGAGTTCTACTCAGAATGCGAGATAAACAAAGAAATAGGTTATACGATTCCAATAAAGCAATATGGTAGCGGTCCCAATATAATAGTTAGTGATACTATATTTGCAAGGCTGACGTTTTATGGAGCAGAAAGTCTAGAAGTAAACATGCTCGTAACTTTGCATAAGTCAAAAGGAAGTCACCCACTAGAAATGGATTTTGATGATGAATGGGTATGGGGCGATACTCTAAATCTAGAGGGAAAGCCTACCCAGATTCTACCAGGCGTGAAAGACCCCGTGAAAGACCCGTGGAATTTCATTGATGACGATACCATTGGGACAATATTAAAGCTTTTAGAAGGTCCTACCGGAAAGAGTTGGCAGAATCCAGAAGTGACTATTAAGTTTCCAGTAAAAGAACATAGAACATTACCATAGCACTATGTACCCAATGGTTTCCCAAACCATTGGGCACGGCTGTTTTCTATCCATGTCTGTGGGGTAAACGGCCATCAATCAGTGAGGTTAGTGGTGGGAACGGCCGTACTTGGGGTGGGGTACGGCCGTTTTGTGTTATACTTGTCAACAGCAAGAATGAAACGAGGTGCTTTATGAATGCCTTAACTGACCGGGTAACAACCAACCCAAATGTGATGATGGGTAAACCAACGATTCGCGGCTTACGCATTACCGTAGAACAAATCCTCAGAGCATTAGCTGCTGGCGTACCGCCGGAAGATTTGCTTGAGGATTACCCTGAATTAGAGCCGGAGGATTTACTGGCGGTCTTTGCTTTTGCCGGCGACCTGGTCAGTGAAGCTCGTATTTATCCGGTCGTGGCCTGACAATGCCGCTAAAGTTCCTGGTAGATGTTGGCGTCAGTCAAAAAGTTGAACGATGGCTTGACACCAATGGTTACGATGCAAAAGCTGTCCGCGCCATCAACCCCAAATTGCCAGACCATACTATTCTGCAAATCGCGGCGCATGAAAATCGAATCGTCATTACCATGGACAAAGATTTTGGCGAAATGATTTATCGTGCCGGGCAAACCCATGCCGGTGTATTACTGTTGCGATTAGATGAAGCTACGAGTGACGAAAAAGTGCGTGTGGTGGCGGAAATCATCCAGAACTATGCGGATAAGCTGGAGGGGAAGTTTTCTGTTTACCAATCGGGCCGTCTGCGGATTCGGTAACTGTCTTGTGCCAATTTGGGGTGGTCACAACGGCCGTGCCCGTGATGGATACGGCCGTGTCTGGGTGGGGTACGGCCGTTTTGTCTGGCAGGGCAGCGGATGGGGGTACGGCCGTATCTGAGTGAGTACGGCCGTTGAGGAAAAACTATTTCGCAAACATCGCGTGATCCGCCGTGAAGTGGGGGAAGCATTGCAAAGACGGCCGCTTGTCAAATTTGTGGAAAGGGGGCAGCGACCAGGTGAAGATGTTTACGCCGCTTACGGGCGTACAGAGGCCGGACGTTATTTGATCATCTTCTATATTGCCAAACCAAATCAGACGGCGTTCATCATTAGCGCACGCGATATGAATGATAAGGAACGTAAGGCTTATGGAAAACGAAAATAAAACGACCATTTCGCAGGCGACAACCCTGGAAGAAATAGCTGACTTTTGGGACACTCACAGCCCAGAGGATTACGCAGAAGATGTTCATGTCGTTGAGACGGAGTTTGATTTACCTGATGAATTGGACACGGCCGTACAAATTGACCCGGATCTGATGCGAAAATTGCAGAGGATTGCCCAGTCACGCCAGATCAGTACCCAAACCTTAATCAATTTGTGGTTACAACAGCAGATTGATATACAGCAACCCGAATTAATGCCCTGAACTCACCAGGGGATGACTGGCCTGTTTTGGATTGTGCAAGAAGGAAAACGGCCGTATCCTTCACGTGTACGACCGTATCTCGTTCATGCCTATTGGGTAAACGGCCGCAACCAGTATGGAAACCGATATAGATTCGGTGAAATAAAACGCGCCAACGGTCGTCGTAAAAGATATGACCTGATGGCTTCCTCTCACTGATTACTCTGACTTTGCAAGGGTGTTAGGAAAATGACGCCTGTTGCAACTGATGCCAGCAAAATTTATTTACTGCTATACGAAGGCACTTGTGGTGACAACTAACGAGCCACATAGAGACCGGCCTCCCCTTTCCCTACCGGGTTTTAACTACGATGACTGTTTGTTGTAGAGTACGGGCATTTGCCCCTTCCACTGACGCCATGTGCCGTCGTCAGTGATCAGATCAGCCATGAAGTGAGCGACGTTGATGCGACTGCTCAAGCCCGCGTTAAATAGCGCGCTTCTAATCGGCGAAGCATGCACCTCATAATCAGACACCTCACTTTCACCGATTAAACTATCCGGACGAACCACCGCCCACTGGATGGCCTGGTCGTCCTGGCCAATCTGGGCACGTAGATAATCGGCCGCCCTCTCGTTGTCCACATGTGGCGGCAGCAGTAGACGAAGCAGCCCGATGACAATCTTCTCGCCAAACGAAATCTGCTCGGGGAGATCGCGGTTACTGTTGCCGGCAGTGTTCATGAGCACAAACCTGACTGCCTCTTCCGGCTTGTTTTCCTTGATGGCAGAGCACAATCGGCGGGTGGCATCGGTGACCAGCCTGCGCGGACGGCCGTATATACCCTTTAAGCCCAGGTTGTGGCCCAGGCATGAAGCGACGGCCTGACATCCTCTGACATGCCGGACCATCTCAGCGACGCTGAGGTCCAGGATGCTGGCGTGAATGACCAACAATCCATCGTGGGTCTTCATGCTGTATGGCCCAGCCCTGCAGCGAGGTACGATTCAAAAGAGGCGATGATGGCAAAACCCAGCGGCCCGTACACGGCCAAAGCCATCTGGTTATCCTCCTTTACATTGAGTCCAATGTGCTCCACGTTTTTGTTGAGCAACTCCAGGCAGAGGCGCGCCGTCTCGCCAGACCACATAGTAGTGTCCGGTAGCCAGCATGCGCTCCCGAAAGAAGTTATCCAAATAGCAGCACTGCGCATAAAATGCCTGGATCGCCGCCAACCCCATCTTGTAAAAGGCGCCGAGCGCAGTCAGTTGAAAATGCTCCGTCAGCAAAGGGGTCAGGCCCGGACTCAGATGCGCATGAAAGCGGCGGGGCAGCAACGGCCGTACCGCCTGGAGCAACGTCTGCAGGGATGGCATCTGGTCGGCAAAGGCCAGCACCGTCGGCCGTTTGACCCCAATGTACATCACGGCCGTGACCCTTCCTCCCCACTTAGCGAAGACGCCGATACGAGGCAATTACGACCGTCTCATTGCAGGTGAGCCTGTTGGCGCAACGTCTCTACCTGGCATCCAATATCCTGCCGGCGGTATTTCGAGACACGGCCGTAAATGGGAAAAGCTGCCCACTGCGCAAAAAACGTCCGGGGCAGTGTCAGACAATGACGAGAACGGCTTGCTCCCCTAGTGTAAGCTGGACCAAAGACGGCGGGCTCATGATTCAGACCACCGTTTAGAACGGCGGCTCGCCGCCGGTAGCCCCCGTAATCTGACGATACATATCCGTCAACCACACCATCGCCCGGTCAAACTTGTTAGCCGGTAATAGTTTATAGCTGGTAATGCCAAACTCGCGATACAGTTGCCCGTAAAGCTTGCCGTATTCGTTCTGTTTTGTTCGCTTCTGTATCTCTGCGGCTATCGTCTTGATCGCCTGGCTGATTTGCATCGCCTGGTCAGGCGTAATAAACCGCCCCGGGTCACCTAAGGTGGCCTCAATCTCCTCCAGCCGCTGCTCGTGGTCTACAAGCTGGCTGGCATGGGTCTCCAACTGCGCCTCCAGCAAAAGCTGCTGCCGGGCCATTTTCATGATGGCTGATGCCATTTTATAAGCCTGAGCCGCCGGTGTATCATTGGCCAGCAAATCTTCAAAGATGGGATCGGCCGTTAACCGCCCCTCGACAAAGGCTTCAGCCAGGACATCATAACATTCACGCTGGTATCGGATGATCTTGTCGCGCAGATCCTCTTTGACACGATTAGCGCTGATACCGAATAACCAACCCGGTAAAAATCTCAATGGCAAGCACGACATTTCCTGCATACCGCCGCCACGCCCATCAGGAGAAGGCATTGTTGTAATGGCAACACCTTGTATTACCTCAGACAAGACCGGATCACGATTGACACGCCGGTATTGGGCTGACCAGTCTAACCCCAGATAATTACAAATGGGCCGGATAGGTATGTAAATTTGTTCTTGCCCGCCCGCCTTGACCTGAACGGCCGTTATTACGTCTTCGTAAAAGAGGACCTCTTTTTGTATGACTGGCACCAGAGCTTTATCTGTCATTAAACTCTTCTCCTGTTCTCTTTTGAGGGGGGTGCGCGTTACACGCACCCCCCTCTTGTCATTATTCGACAAGCGTCATTAACCTAACTAAATCCCAAGTCTCGATCATGTGGCTGATTTTTGCCTTTGTAACCCCAGATATCATTGGCATAGGGGAATCGAGATGACACCTGCGTTCGTGTTACACGAATGCAGGTCATAGTGCGTATTGTTGACGCTACAACACTGTTTGAGGGGAGTATACATTATCCTCTACGGCTAAATATCTTACCCCACCTGCTCGGAACGCCAAGCCGCGCCTATTGAAATTTGCTTTTTCCTGTTCCCTCAAATTTTTCAACTGTATTGCTTGCCCAATGGTAAAGTTCGGCTTCACCAGGAATGAATTCCTCTGGTTCCTGTGGAGTCAAATGCTGTTCTTCATAGACACTAAGGAACTCAAAAATGGCCCAGCGCATAAATGTCTGGAACTTCATTCGATTGTTTACCGCCCAACTATGCAATAGATCCGACATAGCTGGGGCTAACAAAGCCTGAAGCCGTGATTGCCCACCCTGATCATCATAGTCATTAGGTGGACGAACGCCCTGTTCATAGAGTAAGGCAATTTGATCAACCACCCAACGCATAAATGGGGCCAATCCCACGCGATGGTCATGGGCGCTGCCCCGCAGATACTGAGCCACATCATCGCGAAGAAGCAAATTCACAAACTGATAGTTGCCCACCATCGGCCGGTTACTTGTATCAACAGGCCCGTGTGTTGAATAAAAAAGCTGCTCATCCCTGGTCGTCTCCTTCTTGCGGGGTGTTTGCGCGGGCGATGGCCTCCTGGCAGGCGATGGCATGGGCTTACCTTGATTGGGCGACAGCGCATCAAAAAGATCGTCCTTACTGGTATCTAGCTGCGCCCAAACATCGTCATCAAGCGGGTTATTGAACTTTTTAGACATAGGCAGTCTCGGGTATATTCAGGTCATCATAAACGTAATTGATCAAATCCCAATAGGCTTGCACGGCCGCCTCTGCCGCCGGGCTGGTACTGCCACTCCCTTCCTGGTACTCCAAAATTGTCAATCCCCCGCTTGCCGGCCCTTCGGCTACGGAGATTGTTCTTGGCACTGGGGTAGAAATTGTCAGGTAAGCGCCATACCGCTCTTCTAAAGAAGCCAGCATGGATTGAGCCAGTTTTGTGCGCAAATCAACAAACGTAGGCACCATATATTTTACCCGACAGTGAACACCATCATTTTGCTGCGCTTTGGTCACCCGGTTCATCAAGAGCAACGTGGCCCGTAGGCTTTTGTAATCCAACATTGTTGGGGAAATGATGATATCGGCAAAGGCGAAGATTGCATCTTCAAAGGCATCACTGGAGGGGGGGCAATCCAAAATGATGACATCAAAAATATTCCGCAATGGGTTCAATCGTTCTGTGAATAGTTTTGCAATCGTCGGAAACGAAGCATAATCATGATTCCCCTTGGCCAAAAGCTCGCGAACACGGTTCGCTACTTCTTCGATCATGCTTGTTTTAGCGTCTTTGATGCGATCTGAGCTTGGCAAAACATAGAGGTTTGGACGATGAATCCCCTCTTCGCTGCGATCTGCCGACAGGATATTCGCCTGGTAGGCGGCCTTTAAGTCCAATTGCCCATTTGTCACATAGCTGCGTCCATCGATGACCTTACTCACGCAGAAACCTTGCGTCCGCAGCCCCAGCATAGTACTGGCGCTATCCCCCTGTGGATCAAGATCAATGAGTAAAACGCGACGGCCTTGCAACAGTCGCGATAAACCCACTGCTAATGTTGTGGCCGTGGTTGTCTTCCCCACCCCACCGGCTGCATTGACAACTGCAAAAACTTTCATTGCCGCTCTCCTTTCGTGGATTACAATAGTTTAATATAGTTTACAATAATTTACAAAAACTTTCAAATACTTTCAAACTATTGTAGCAGAAAAGCACAAATGAGCTAGACATCAATCCGTTGGGACATTCTACTAATAGGGTGGGGGAAGCGTTACAAGCCAAATTTGGGGCATTTTAGAGGAAATCAAAAAACCGCATCGCGTACTCACGAAATTGACACACCATGTGATCTTTTGTATGCTCCGGACACGGCGGCTATCTAGCATCTGGATCGTCACTTCCCAAAAAACCACGCGGGAAGCCATCCAAAATGCAGAGGGGATGATAGACATTCCATCCGGATAGCAAATAGCGGCCCGTAAGAGCGAGAGACATGTTCTCTCGCTTTTGTTTATTACAGCAGAACTATCGGGATGATCTTTGGGGGTGGTACTTCGGAGACGCATAGGTGATACAAGCTCAATATCCGGTGTCTCCGTAGTAGTAGTAGTATCGCTTCTCCTCTAGCCCATTTCCCCAGGCGGTACTGCCCGTACCGCCCAGTACCACCTGCATCATATCGCCGTATCACCACCGGTATCGCCTCCAGTACTGGCTTCCATTTGCGCTCGAACGGCTTTCACAGCCTCATAAGCCGCGCCGCCGGTATAGCCAAACAGTTCCCGCTGCACAGCCCGCAGCGACCACCCTTGACCCAATAGAGCGCGAATTTGTTGTTCGATTTCATCTTGTTGCTGGTGGGAAGCCGTTGCCGGTACAACATCCGCCTCCAACCACGATGGGGCAGGGTAGGGCGCAACCGGTCGGGCAGCCAGGAAATTGCGAATCTCATCATCACTGGGGGCAAAGGCTACACCGCGCAAGAGCTGGTCCATCACCGTTAAGAATTGGCGCGGCGGCAGTTGCTCGGCGCCGCCGGCACCCAAAATGACGCGGCTGGCATCGCCGTCCTTGACACGGAAGGAAAGGGGCAGACAGTTGCGCCGGATGCGTAAGTCCAGGCTCTTATGTGTCGGGTCTTGCAAGGCCAACGCCAGGTGAACACCGGCCTTGCGGCCTTCGGCGGCAATCATGCGGGCGCCGCGCCACAGTTCCCGCCGTTCGTTGGTGGGTAGGGCATCGGCCAGGTTAGCGAATTCGTCCATAACGGCCAGGATGCGTGGGGCAGGAGGCGGCGCTGACGGGCCAGCGCTAGGTAATCGTCCCCAGGTGCTGACACCGGCTTCGCGCAAAGTAACAAAACGTCCTTGAATTACTTCGTATAGTAGTGCAAGATGATCAATAGCGTGAGATGGGTCTTCAAGCAGCACAGCATGGGCGTTCGGATGCTGCTGGAAAGGCAGAAAATCCAGCCCAGAGCGGTCGTAAATCGCCACTTGCCAGCCCGATGCCAGGGCTGAGGTAATAAGCGGCCGCAAGCCAAAACGGGTCTTACCACTACCACTGGTGCCAGCCATGAGCAGGTGAGGATAGGCTTCCGGGTCGGCCACTAACAGGCCATTGGCACCCATACCCAATGGCAAGCCATGGCCCTGCCATTGGTGGTGCAGGATGGACCAGGGTGCATCGGCCGGTAACTGCAACTCTGGCTCAACGAGTTGAGGAGCTGGCGGTGTGGAATGCGCTGGTGCCGGTTGGCGCCGCGGCGCGGGCAAAACAACAGGGAAGGGGGGATGTGCTGCCTGGCGCAGTTCTACGGCCTGGCTGCGAGCTGTGGTCTGGTTTTGGAGTTCAGAAGCCGTCAGTTGGGGCATGGTGACACCATCGCCGTCCACTGTTACCACTGGACCAAAGAGACGGCTGGGATCAAGAATCGTGCGACGGCCGTTTTTGCCATCAATCAAAACAAGCGGCCGGCCAAAGGGACCGTTGGCAATGACCCGCTGCCGGGCATCCCAGGCTTTCATGGCTGTCACCAATGCCCAACCACTCAAACCAGCCAGCAGAATGAGCAAGGTAATACCGATAAACCAGGGGCCGTAAGTCTTGAGGGGCTGCAAACGTCGTTCTCGTTCCAACAGCATCGCTTCACGTTGGGCGGCAGCCGCCTGGCTGGTAGCCGTCGCCTGGGCTGACTGCGCTGTACCGGTGGCCTGGATGCTGTCATGGGTGGCCAGAGCAACGGCCGTAGCCGTTGTCACATTCGCATTATGTGTTGCCGTGGCATAAGCCGCCTGAGCCGTGGCCGTGGCAATACTGGCCTGGTGGGTAGCCGTGGCATATCCTGCCTGGGTCGTCGCCGTTGCCGCCTGGCTGGCATGGGTCGATTGAGCAGAGGTGGTGGCAGTCGCGGCTGTATCGGTGGCCATGAGCGCGTGGGCAATGGCGGCCGCTTCCTGGGCGGCGATAGTCTGGGTAGCAACGGCTGACTGCCGGTAGTTCTCCCAGGCGGCCGTGGCTTGCAGGTCGTCTGGTGCGCTGCGCGGCACGGCCGGGGGCGGTGCGCCGGCGCAGCCAGCCAGCAATCCTAGCCCCAGCAGCGCGATTAGAAAGGTTCCTCGATGTCCCATGGTGTTGTCTCCCATACGCTCCAGTCGAGAGGGTATTCTTGATCGGCTTCGTAATGTGCCACTGGCAGCTGGTAAGTATTTGCCGGTAATTGGGGGTAAGGGGCATGGTGAATCCGCATTTGTTTTTGTTTAAGAGATTGCGTACCGAATCGTCTTCCCCACAAAAGCGGGGTCATCGCCAGCCGTCCGGTCACCATGCTCCATAAGAGTAGGCCCACCACCAGCCCCAGGGCTAAAGCCATAAACAGCAGCAACAATAACAGGCCAGTTACAGCTATCCCGGTCACAACAGCCTGTGCTTGTATCGCGTGAGCGGCCGCTTCGTGTGCCCGAGCCTCAGCCACGCGAGGCGCGTTCAATACGGCCGTCAACACCACTGACAAGACCAGGCACATCAGCAACAAAAAGAGTAAGCGTCTCATACGTTCTTGCTCCTACTTTCAGTAAGCGGTCTGATAACTGATTACTGCTCACTGCTAACTGGTTACTGTTCCCTCACTTCCCAGCCATGCCCGTTCTTGTGCAACCGGCCGGTTTCTCTCAGTTCGGCTACATAGCCGCTGGCCGTTGTCTTCGACCGCTGAATGGCTTCCGCCATTTCCGATAGGGTGGCGTTCGGGCGTTCGGTTAAATAGGACAGTAAAGCGTCTAGCGCTTCTTGTTTAGCGGCGCTCCGGGTCACATTAATCTGTTCGAGACGCGATCCGAACGCCCTTTTTTCCTGCCGCATGACGGTTAATTCGTCCATCAGTTCGGTTTTCTTTTGTTCCAGCCGTTCGATTTGCGCGGCCAGCTTGTCCCGGTCGGCCGTTCGTTCCTGAACAACCGTGTCCAGTTCTGATCGCTTCTGGCGCGCGGTTGCCGCTAACTCCCGCAGACTCTGGAAGGCGGCCGCACGGTGTACAATTCCTTTCACCTGGCTCATGAGCAGTTCAAACGACAGGAACAAGGCCACCGGGGGGATAGCCGCCAGGATGCGGGGCAGGAAATCTTGCGGCGCATGAACGATGTTGAGGGCCACACTCAGAACGGTGAAGACGGCGACCAGCGCCCAGGGATAAAGAGTCTTATCCTGATTCAGGCTGGCCTGAAGAACGCTGAGGCTGAAGATGATAATGGCCCCATCGATGATGGCCGGGTAGAGCCAGGCCATACCGCCAGCGATGCCGTTCCCGGCCGCCAGGTGGCGTAAGGCGTCGAAGGAAAGGACAAAGGCCGCCAGGGCCAGGAAGGCCACAAGAAGGCCGGTGATCATAGAAATAAATTTGTTCGCTTGAGACATGTGGTTACTCCTCGTAAGTAGGATGCAGATGAACGCGAATTTACAAGATTTTCAAGATAAAAAATCCGAGAAAATAGTGGCAAGGTAGGGAAGGGGAGAGGCAAGCTGATTCGCATAGTACTGTAACAAAATAACCACTGAGGACTTCAACAACCCGCAAACCTCTCCTCAACGGGTCACCACATCAAGCAATCCCAGCCGCGCCAGATACCGCTCCCGGCAGGGGTCACAGTGGCCGCAGTCGCAGGTAGGTGGGGCATCACCTTCCCGCATACGGTGGATGGCGTAGTTCAGGGGATGGCCGTCGCGCCTGATTTTATCCAGGTGGGCCTGGGCATAAGGCACGGTCACCCATGCCAGTTGGCTGAGTGTGTCGCTCATGGAGATGCCGATGCCGGCCTGCCGCAGCAGGTAAAAGACTGGCGGCTTTTTCTCCGGCCCGGGCACGGCCGACGGCCGTTTCTCCTTTCTACTTTGCCCGGTAGATAAGATCTCTACAGAAGAAGAAGGGGCAGAGACGGAAAATTTCCGTCTCGGTGTGTTTGACCCGGAGATTTTCCGTGTGGGTGGGGTGGGGGGCACGGCCGTGTCGGGGTCATCATTTGTCACGGCCGTGTCTGCCTCTTCAGTTTCGGTTGGTGCGGCGGTGGCCCCGGCCAATGCTTGCAGCAGTGGGACTGCGGCCGGCGCCAGCGACCAACCCTGGCCACGGCCGCGGGCGGCGGCCAGCCCCATGTTCACCAGCAAATCCAGCGCGGCGGCCACCGTTTTATCTGAGTAGCCTGTCCACAGCGTGAGGGCCTTTTGCGGCAGGGGTGCTTCAGCCAGGCGCAGCGCCAGCAG
>WYBM01000076.1 GCA_011525915.1 Ardenticatenaceae bacterium
CTGCTGGCGCTGCGCCTGGCTGAAGCACCCCTGCCGCAAAAGGCCCTCACGCTGTGGACAGGCTACTCAGATAAAACGGTGGCCGCCGCGCTGGATTTGCTGGTGAACATGGGGCTGGCCGCCGCCCACGGCCGTGGCCAGGGTTGGTCGCTGGCGCCGGCCGCAGTCCCACTGCTGCAAGCATTGGCCGGGGCCACCGCCGCACCAACCGAAACCGAAGAGGCAGACACGGCCGTGACAAATGATGACCCCGACACGGCCGTGCCCCCCACCCCACCCACACGGAAAATCTCCGGGTCAAACACACCGAGACGGAAATTTTCCGTCTTGCCCCCTTCTTCTTCTTTAGAGATCTTATCTACCGGGCAAAGTAGAAAGGAGAAACGGCCGTCGGCCGCCGAAAAACCACCCGTCTTTTACCTGCTGCGGCAGGCCGGCATCGGCATCTCCATGAGCGACACGCTCAGCCAGCTAACATGGGTGACCGTGCCCTACGTCCAGGCCCATCTGGCAAAGATCAAACGAGACGGCCACCCCCTCAACTACGCCATCCAGCGCATGCGTGAAGGGGACGCCCTGCCCATCTGTGACTGCGGCCGCTGTGACCCCTGCCTTGAACGCTACTTAGAGCGCACCGGGCTGTCCGCTGTGGTGCAGCGCTGAGCAGCTGTGCCTGTATGCCCGCCTGCCCGGTATGGCAGTGACGATGGTCCACCCGCCTGCCAGGCAGCCTGGTTCCCCCCGCTTTCGCTTATGGGGCAGGAATAGATGTGATCTTTATCACTACTATACGAAATAAAAGTATGGCTAACGAACAAAACAATGGCGGTCAATAACCAATTTTTAAGAGGTGATGTGATTTGAACGGGCTGATCCCCCCACCCTACCGACAACACAAACCGGGCGCCGCCGCCAGCCGTGTCAGGCCACCGGCATCGCCCCCAATCTGTATGAGGAGTTGATCACATGAATGATATGGCAAAATCTGTTTTACGCTTTCTGGGCTACCTCTTTGGCCTGCTGGTGCTGGGTTTTACCGGCTACCAGACCTGGAGCCTGCTTTACACGGTCAGCAGCAGCACGGTGGTGGCCATTCTGGGCCTGGTGCTGTTTGAAGGCTCGATGCTCTATTGGTGGGCATTTTTTCAGCGCGAAGCGGAAGGCTTACTGCAAATGGGCCTCAGCCTGTTGGTGGCTGTCTTTGGCTTGCTGCTCGTTGGTGGCGCCACTGCCTTGCATCTGGGCGCGGTAGAGGCGGACGTGCTGGGCCAGCAAACCCCGGCACGATTGGTAACCGTGGCCGCCGTGGTCAACCTGGTGGCCAAGTTCCTCATGCCCCTGCTGCACCCAGACGTGATGAAAACCACCTATAAAAAAGCGCTCACCGGCAAGGTGATGACCCAGACCTTCAGCCAGTTTGAGACCAAGGTCAAAGAGATCGCGGTTCAATTGGCCGAAGAAGTGGCTGAGGATTGGAAAGAGGATGTGCGGCAGGAGATTCTGGCATTGCATATGTCGCGCCCCCAAAAGGGGACTTGGCCCAAAGCGGCCCTACCGGCGCCAACGCAAACCCGTGGTGAGCGGCGACTGGAAGTTGCAAGCCGAACCAATGATACCGGCCCGATCAAACCGGGCACCCCCCACCCCCATCATGCCCCTGCTGTTTATCCCGCGCCAGAGACGGAAATGGCTGAAGATTCAACACCGGTTGGGCCGCCGCCGGCGGCGGCAAATCCCACTGCCAATGGAGCGTCTCCGGCCCCTTTTGGCCAGGAAACAAACCCGGAGTCATAACGGCCGTTTCCCGCACGGCCGTTTCCCAGAGGTATGCCACCAATGCGCCACCAATGGCAACGGCCCATCGCAGCGGTAGGGACACCGTGCCTGTTGGTGGCATACCGCCCAGGAAGCGTATCCGGCCGGTTCAAACAAACAAACGTATTGAGATCAAGGCGGTGCCGTTGAAGGATAAGACGGAAGGGCTGTATTGGCGCTGGCGTTGGCAAGATATGGCCGGTCAGCGATTCAGCTCTTATGGGGGACGGATTGATACCCTGAATAACAAGGCCCGGTTGCGGCAATATTGGCGAAACCGACGACGATATCGGCGGCGACGGCAGACGGAGGATAGTGACGCATGAGTAAGAAAAAATCTATCGGCTTACAAAATCGGCTGGAGATCATCATCCAGGCGCTGCTGGATTTTGACGAAGAAGGTGGCCATGTCAACTTTGATGTGGCTGACGGCAAGCTGGTGGTGGAAGTGGAGGGTGTGTGTGAAGAAGACGGCCGTTTTCTGATCCAGGAACCAGATCGTGTTGAAGTTGAATAGTATCAGGCTATCCCCTCGGTTATGATTGGGGTAGGCTTAATTGGCTGGTATGGGCCGGGTGCTATTTTTTGTGCTGGCAAAGACCACAAATTTGCCATGAGCGCTTTTTTCATGTGAAAAAGGGAAGGGAGTTTGTTTTGTATGGTGTTTTGCAATGACGGCCGTTGCCAGCCATTTCCGGCAGAAGCCTGGGAATTTTGGCGCAAACACGGCGCGGTGGTGGGGGAAGTTCTTCGCCTTGAAACTCCCTTGACCTTTGCCGAAATCGCGACAGTCAGTCGGGAGGTTGCCCTTGAGTATCCAGAATCCGGTCTTTTTCTGTCCCTGGATGAAGAGTATGTCGCCTGGTGCCTGATTAGGTTGTTGGAATACGGCATGGCTGGTGTGGTGGCTGAGCCTGTTAGCCCAGCTAAACCTGTTTAGTAATCAAAAAATGGAGATACCGATGATGACCCCAATAAACCAAAATCAAATACCGGTGACTTTTGTGAACCTGTATACGCAGCGCCGTTTGGCCCAAGGAATACTTCCGGCAATGCCTATGGCGGGAGATGATATTTATCTGCGGAGCTTAGGATATGAAGTGGCCAACTGTGGGTGGACATTGTTGGCTGACGGAGCGATAGAGATTGTGGTCTTGGTGCGACCGCAATTGGATGTCAGCGGGGAACGGCCGTTTAGCTACGATGAGGAAGAAGCCCAATGAAATCTTCACCAAACTCAACTGCTCCGCCTGAACAAAACGATCCAGAGACCAGGCATGATTGGGAACCACAAGCATGGGTGTACCTGATATGGATTGTGATGGGGCATCGTGTTTAGATCGGATATAGTACCAATCCTGGCTCCCGCTACGCCCAGCTCATCACCGGTATGCCCGAACGGCCGTTTAGGATGCACTTGCTGTATTGTCTCAATGTCGAACAGGCTCAACTGTTTGAAGCGATGTTGCATGAACACTTGAAAAATTACAAAGCGAGAGGGGAGTGGTTCACTCATCCAAATGTCAAGCATTTTAACAAGGCATTGGGCAGCAAAGTGCAGGAAATTTTTAACCTATTCCGCACCTTTGGTTATGAGCCCTATCTGGAATGGCTAGACCTTGATGGGTACAGACCGGTTTTGTATAAAAATGGATATGTCTCTCACCTATCTGATCCTTCAGCAAGAGGCGATAGGGAAGGGGAGTAACTATCAGTTAACCTCAAGATGTTCATGATCAACTTTGATGCAGCCGCCAGTTGTTCTTACCTTGTTTCCCCCCCCCACCCTACCCCAGATCCCCTTCTGAAATGAGCATTTCTACCTCGAGTAGCGCTCTCTCAGAGGCGTTCTAAGAAAAGTTTTGTTGGGCAAGCGGCGCGAATTTGAGCGGAAAATCCAGTTTTGCTTAAATCCTGTAAGAGTGATATAAATCGGTTCCATCAAATACCAATTGGTATTTAAATGGTATTTGATGGTATCATATGATACCACTGTACTTAAATTGGATATGGAGGAACAATTTTATGGCCGAAAAACCGCGTATTTTTGCCGTAGTCAATCAAAAGGGAGGGGTGGGTAAAACCACTACTTCTATCAACCTTGCTTATGAGTTAGCGGAACTATGCCGGGAAGATCCGCAGCCCGGCGCCCCATCTGAACAAGTTTTAATTATTGATTTTGACTCGCAAGGCAACTGCGCCCACTCGCTTGGTCTTCGTCCCAACGGCCAGAACCTGGCCAACGTGTTGATAGGTAATGGCACGGTGCGCGATAATCTGCTCAAGGCTGATCGCAGCGCCGATGGCTTGCCTCGCCCCAACTTGTGGCTGCTGCCATCTGATCAACAACTGGCCACTATCAAGACACGGCTTATCATGCGCGAAGCTGTACAAAGCGCCATGTCTATGATGGAGATGGACGGCTCGAACGAACAGGTACCTATTCTAGAAATCATGCAGTCACAGGTTGGCCCTGTGGTTGACCGGTTTGCCTATGTCCTCATTGATTGCCCCCCTTCGCATGATGCGTTTATGAATGCCGTTTATAATCTGGCGCAGGCGGCCATCGTCCCGGTGAAGGTGGACTATCTCAGCACGGTTGGCGCCGCGCAAAACATCGAAAACATTCGCAAGGCGCAGATGAGCGGTATTAACATCCGCATTCATACCGTGGTTCCCACCTTTTTCGTGCAGCGGCAAGTGCAGGACAACATGATGTTGGAAGCATTGCAGGATGCCTATGGCGTCCGTACCGTGGCTGAACCGATCCCACGCAGCCAGCCGGTGGCCGAAGCAGCCGCTTCCGGCGGTGGTATGACTTTGCAGGAGTATGCCCCTGATTCTCCTGCGACCGTGGCATACCGGCAATTAGCCGAGAGGATATACTATGAGTGATGATTTCCTGGATGATTTAGGTAAAGCCGAAACGAAAGCGAAACGGCCGTCACCCAGCAAAAAACAGCTTACCAGCCCGCTTGATGCGGTTTCAACTTCTGAGGTGCGGCGTGCGACACACGAGAAAGGTAAAGACCCTTCTATGGTGGGACAACAACTCCGGCGCAGCATCCTGGTGCCCCCGGAAATGGATGAGGAAATCAACCGGATTTGTAAAAGGTATAAGATCGGGAAGATGGAGATGATGCGCTTTCTCATCGCTAAGGGCCTGGAAGATGTGCACAATGGCGCTTTGGAAGATAGCCTGGTGAAGAAGGTAGTTGTTGAATTGCCAACACCCAAATGGAGGTCGGGAAGATAGGAGAGTCAGAACGGGTACCTGGCTCCATCCTGTCAGCCACAAACAACCCACCTTCGCCGCAACGCTGCGTTGAGCAGGTGAACACCCTTTGCTGCCATTACGGCCACACACTGAAGGGCGCAAAAGTTGGAGTAGTGAGGGAGGGAAGTAAGAATACGGGCAGTCAGAAGCTTACCATCAACATGGACTGAGTGGAACGTTAAAGTGGTTTGTCTATAAAATGAATTGCGCATAGTACACCTTCAGGGCGGAGACAGGGCAGAGCGGTCAAGCGTAAAATAGAGAAATTGCATTGACAGAAAAAGCGTTGGTTCCAATCGAACAGAAGCAGGCACTTTTTTACGAACGCGAGATAACGGCCGTTGTTGCTGTCACCCTACCCAACGCCAGGAGCATGATCGGGGTAGGTAAGTAAGGATATTTAGTTACAAGGGGCGTGCGCGTTACACGTATCCCCCAAAAAAGAAACAGGAGAAGACATAATGACGAACAAAGCGCTGGTGCCGATCGTACAGAAAGAGGTCATATTTTACGAGGACACCATCGTGGCTGTGCGCCTGACTGGTGGCGAAATTTATGTCCCAATCAGACCGATTTGTGACAACTTGGGATTGGCACTGGCCGGGCAACGGGAGCGCATTAACCGCGATCCAGTCTTAACTGAGGTGGCAACCTCTGTAAGTGTTACACTTACACAGCAAGCTAGAGAGATGATTTGCCTGCCGCTAAAGTTTATTCCTGGCTGGTTATTTGGCATCAGCGCGAACCGGGTGAAGCCGGAATTGCGCGAACGCATCATCCGATATCAGCGTGAATGTTACGATGTCCTGGCTGAAGCCTTTGTTGAGGGACGGTTAACGGCCGATCCGGCGTTTGACGACTTGTTGGCCAGCGATACGCCGGCGGCGCAGGCCTACAAAATGGCAGCGGCCATCATGAAAATGGCCCGGCAGCAGCTTTTGTTAGAGGCACAGTTGGAAACCCATGCCAGCCGGCTTGTAGACCACGAGCAGCGACTTGAGGAGATTGAGGCCACCTTGGGTGACCCGGGGCGGTTTATTACGCCTGACCAGGCGATGCAAATCAGCCAGGCGATCAAGACAATCGCCGCTGAGATACAGAAACGGACAAAACAGAACGAATACGGCAAGCTTTACGGGCAACTGTATCGCGAGTTTGGCATTACCAGTTATAAACTGTTGCCGGCTAATAAATTTGACCGGGCCATGGCATGGCTGACGGATATGTATCGTCAGATTACTGGAGCCACTGATGGCGAGCCGCCGTTCTAATCTGTGGCCTGAATCATGAGCTAGCCGCGTTTAGTCCAACGGCTAATCTTCAATCAGACAGCCACAATCACCTCAAACCCTATAATGCCTCATCCTGCCACTGATACCTCAAAGATTTTTCCACTATGCGGCGCGGTGGGGGGGGGTGAAAAATGAAGTACGACCGTCTCCGGGAAAATTTGGCGGGTTTGAGAGAACGGGTATTCGCATTATTCTGAACTTGCTCGCCTCTCAGCTTAATAATAGTGTGATAAGGTGGGACGGCCGTCTTGCCAGCACCGCTAAGGGATGTGTGGATGACGGCCGTACTATCACCGATGCCCGGGCAGCTGAGTTAAGCCAGGCGGTGAAGAGAATGACCATGGCTATGGAGTGACCGAACGTTGGCGCCATTTGTGGACTTGGGCACCTAAAGTGGGTTGGTCTATAATGAATCAGACAAATCAATGATTTTGCCAAGAGGCAATCAATGTTTTCTAAGGTGGGAAGAAGATGGCAATCCTTGTTGTGGGAGCGAGTGGGACAACCGGGCGGCTGCTCGTTAAGCATCTGCTTAATCACGGGCAGATGGTAAAAGTGATTGTGCGATCGCCTGACAAACTGCCCGAATTCGTGAAGAACCACGATGAGTTGTCGATCATTCACGCCAGTGTCCTTGATCTCAGCGACGCCGAGATGGTCCAGTATGTCAAAGGATGTAAGGCCGTCGCTTCGTGCCTGGGCCACAACATGAATTTGCAGGGTATGTATGGCCGTCCTCGGAGGCTTGTCACCGACGCCACGCGCCGATTGTGCCATGCCATCAAGGAAAACAAGCCAGAAGAGGCAGTCAAGTTCGTGCTCATGAACACCGCCGGCAACCGCAACTGCGATCTTCCCGAGCAGATTTCGTTTGGCGAGAAGATTGTCACCGGGCTTCTTCGTCTCCTGCTGCCCCCACACGTGGACAACGAGAAGGCGGCGGATTATCTGCGTACCAAGATTGGCCAGGACGATGAGGCCATCGAGTGGGCTGTGGTTCGTCCGGACAGTTTAATCGATGAAAGCGAGGTGTCTGACTATGAGGTGCATGCTTCGCCGATTAGAAGCCCGCTATTTGATGCGGGTTTGAGCAGTCGAATCAACGTCGCCCACTTCATGGCTGATCTGATCACTGACGACAGCACATGGCGTCAGTGGAAGGGGCAAATGCCCGTAATCTACAACAAACAGTCGTCGTAGTTAAAATCCGGCAGGGCAGGGGGAGGCCGGTCGCTTTGCGGATCGTTAGTTGCCACCACAAATGCCTTCGTGTAGCAGTAAGTTTTTTGCTGGCCACCGGTTGCAACAGGCGTCATTTTCCAACCACGCTCGCCTGATTATGCTTAAGCCCCAGGCATGAAAGTATTATGATCGTTTAATCAAGGACAGTATCCTTTGCATAGTTGTGTGTGTTTCTTTAGAGCTTCCCTGATCCTCTCCAAATTAGTAGAATTCGCTTGCCCCAAATTGTTTCTAAATAGCATGCGATAGTATGAGGAAAGTATATTTTATTCCTTTAGGCATTTGACTAAAAGAACAAAACCCATATAATCCCGATTCCTGTAGGGATTTTCCATTAGAGATTGGGGCAGTAAGATGAAGACAAAATCTGGAACAACAACATTTGCAGATAAACTAAATAATTTATTTGCAACACGCACGAAGCTTGATGGCAGTGAGTATACTCACGAGGAGGTGCATCAAGTCACTGGTATTACCGTTGGTTATATATCTAAACTGCGTACCGGAAAAACTGAAAATCCCGGTTATAAAGTCATTCGTGCTTTGTCTGCATTTTTCCAGGTATCACCTAATTACTTCTTTGAAGAAGGCTCAAATCCAGACACGCTTTCTGAACAAGATGGCTACTTGCAGACAATTGCTTTACGTGCCAGTGAACTGAGTGATGAAGGCAAAATTGCTTTATTAGGCATGCTTGAACATATCAGTAAGTTAGAGGGGGCAAAAAAATCAAGGAAGTGATCAAGAGAAAAAGTTATGGATGTCAGAACATGTATGCGTGAGAAATTGGAACGGCTAGGCTTCAATTTCAACCAATTTAGTATGGATGAGTTTATTGCTCATATAGAAGAAAAACTGAATCGAGAAATCCGCATGATCGGCTGGCCAATGCCCCAGGGCATGTACGGTGCGTGGATATCAATTGAAGATGTGGATCATGAGTATGTTTTCTACAACACACGCTATTCACGCCACCAACAGGTTAACAGCCAGTTACATGAGCTGTGTCACATCATCTGTGATCATTCGACTCTGAAGATCAGTCCAGAAAAATTAAAGGGCTTGCTAGAAGAAAAAAACCTGGACCCAATATTTGAACAGGCCTTACTGCGCTCCCCTGACATCAGCCAGGAGGAGATAGAGGCAGAAACCATGGCTATTCTGGTTCAGGAGTTTGTGGCCGAGTGTGATCGCCTAAAGCAGTTGACAACCCTTTCCACGAATGAGCATTCTCGACGCTATATGGAGAAAGTTGGTTTTTCACGTGTGTAAAAGCCAGAAAGGGTTCTTATGGAATTATTGATGCTGATTCAGGATAAACTGACTGTTTTTGTGGCTGTTTCTGCCTGGCTGCTGACGGCCTTTTGGTTGGTACAGGTCATCAGGCTCAAAAACCGGTTTGTTGTTTTGGGTTTAGCCTATCTGTTGGCATTTGCAGTGGGCATGACCTTTGAAGTAAACGCCATTTTCCTCTGGTTTGATGGTTTAGTGGGTGTTTCAAATCTGGCCTGGTTGATTGCCTGGACAGGGATTACCACCAGCGCCTATCTGATTACCTGCACCTTTTACATGGTTCAAGAAAAACGAATCCCACTCTGGTTACATTCCATGCTGGCGATGGTATTGGTTATTTATTTGATTACGTTTTGGGTAGGGATTCGCTATACATCTGAGTGGCCTGCGCACGTGTTGCCGCGGAATACGTATGACTTCGTCTTTATGCTGACACTCTTTGTATTTGCCGGCCTTATCTTTGTATTGACTAGCCGGAACACTGCTACTATCTATCGAAATGAAGAGGCGCTCATTGCCAAAGTAGGGTGGGGCAGGGTGTGGGCGATGACAGTTGTGGCAACAGGTTTCTTCGCCAGCCGAACGGTGCTTACACTCGTGGCTTATTGGCAACCTGCAAGCCAGGCTATTTTATACCTATATGCCCTTTCACTTTTCTTCTTTGTGTTGCCGGCCTTTTTGATCCCTTTTTTGCATATGCCCAATTGGGTCACGCTATTTATGGCAAAACCCTTCTTGTCATTGGACAAATTGTGGACGCTGCGTCAGCTCATGCTGCTCCAGTCACGAATCAATGAATTCTGCTCACCAATTGTGTTGCAGCAGGTTGGGTGGCGAGAAGCGCTAAAAGCGCCGGATTTTCACATATATCGTTCTTTGATAGGCATTTTGGATGGCAAGAGCATGTTAGAGGCGTATCTTTCTTCATTGGGGTTGCTGTCCGGTCAGACAAATACTTGGCCCATTTATCGTTTTCAGGACAACCCTCAGCAATGGGACAGCCGAACAAGAAGAAAGGCGCTGGCGCTTTTTGAAAGGCTACAGACAGTTTCTGATGAAATGGAAATCTCCAAACTGGCAGTTGCTTATCGCCAGGTAGGGAGCGCGATCTAAATCATATGAATGAACCAAATCGTATGCACGCTATCGTGATTGGCGGCAGCATGACAGGCCTGCTTGTAGGACGCGTGCTGGCCAATCATTTTGGAAAAGTCACAATTGTTGAGAGGGATCAGTTCCCTCCTGAACCGAGCTTTCGCAAAGGCGTTCCCCAGGCCCGTCATATCCATGTTTTACTGGTACGCGGGCAGCAGATATTGAATGAACTCCTCCCCGGACTGGATGAGGCGTTGGCCAATGCTGGCGCCCCTACGGTCGACTGGGGCATGGAGAGCATCAACATACCTGGTGGTGTTCGTTTGCCCCGATTTGAATCCGAGATGATTACCCGCACCTGCAGCCGTAATCTTTTGGAATGGCATGTGCGCCAGCGCGTGGCTAATTTCGACAATATCACAATGCGGGAGAATTGTCGTGTTAACGGATTGCTGTTTGATTCTACTAAAAAGCGCGTGACTGGTGTTCGCGTGTACCCAGATAATGAGGCAGATGATGATAAAGGGTCAGTAGAGACATGGGAAGCGGATCTGGTTATAGATGCCAGTGGGCGCAACTCGCAAACACCAAAATGGATTCAAGAACACGGGTATAAACCGCCCCAAGAAACGATAATTAATTCATTTTTAGGGTACGCAACACGGTGGTATAAGGTACCGGAAGATTTTCAGGCTGATTGGAAGGCAATTTTAATAAGCGGCCGTCCTCCAGACAATCCCCGGTATGGGGGGATCTACCCCATCGAAAATAACCAATGGATTGTGACGCTGGCAGGTATGGGAGGCATTTACCCGCCGACAGATGATCAGGAAGCTTTTCTGGAATATACGCGCCAGCTGGCCAGCCCTTTAATCTACCAGGCGCTCAGCAAGGCGGAACCGATCACCTCGATTCATGGCTACCGCAACACGGCAAATCGCTGGCGGCATTATGAGAAGCTTGACCGGTGGCCGAATGATTTCATTGTCATGGGTGATGCTTTTTGTTCGTTCAATCCCGCTTACGGGCAAGGGATGACAGTCAGCGCCTTGAGTGCAATGGCGCTTGACAAACATCTCAGCACATACGCAAGGGTTAAGTCACAAAAGATGCAGAAAGTATTAGCAAGCACCAGCAAGAACGTCTGGCGCTTGGCTACCGGTGAAGATTTGCGTTGGCCTACAACAGAGGCGAATACAGATGAATTGGGACTCACCACCAGGCTTTCACATCGCTATGTGGAAAAGGCCCGATTGGTTTACCAGCGTAACCCAGACGCAGCCCGGGTTTTCTTTGAGATTGCCCATTTAATCAGGCCACCAACACAACTGTTTCATCCTGTTCTTTTGGGCGGTGTTATACAAGATTCTTTGCTTGGTCTCATTGGGAAAGAAACTGAAACCTCGCAATTAACAGTTTCTGAATTTTAGGGCTGGCGATAGATAGGGGAAATAATGATGCCGATTTCATAGAAAGAAAAAAGCCGTTGCCAGTATGGGGATACTGGCAACGGCCTTCAAGCAACGTCTTAAACGTTGCCCACCGGGGTTAGCGGTGTGTCAAATTCAAGAACAATTATAGATTGTTTTTCCCACCTCACCAACCTTTCCCCGGTATAAGTAGTGCGATTTCATACGTCTATTCAGGCGCAACGGCCGTTTGCGTTGCATCCTGCCGCCCTGATTCACGGCAGATGGAGGAATAAATGGTGATGAAAACAAGGCAAAAAATTCGGGTTGTGATCATTGACGACCAGGAAGTAGCACGCATCGGGGTAAGAGCAGCTCTCGAGAATGATGGCCAGATTGAAATTGTGGCCGAAGGAGCAACGGAGGCCGATGCGCTCCGGTTAACCAATGAACACCGCCCAGACGTACTACTGCTTGGTCTGAATACACTTACCAGCCAGAGGCCATCAAATAGAACTTTACCCGCCTGTGATACTATTCGCCACCTGGTTATAAACGACAAGATCAGCGTCCTGGTGCTGTCCCGGCATACTCACAAGGGTCTGGTACGTTCGGTGCTAAATGCCGGCGCCAACGGCTTTATGTCCAAGGACGAAGCGATGGATTCCTGTGCAGTATTGGCGGGGGCGATTATTGAAATTGCCAGAAGAAGAAAACGGCTATTGAGCCAGGCTCTTTATGAGAAATTGAACCCCTATGGGTTGGAAATCGAGACTATACCCCAACTGACAGAACGACGGATTGAGATCATGCAGGCCATAGCCGATAACCCACAGTTGACACTGGCACAAGTGGCTGACCTGTTGGGCATCGCAGAGTCCACCCTGCGTAACAACCTGAGCGCCATCTCCCGTGCCCTGGACACACCTAACGCAAACGGCGCCATGATCGAATGCCTGCGGTTGGGATTAGTACAGATTAACTAATCAAGCCCCAGGCCAAAAACCAGCGCGTATTGCGTATACGCCGGATTAAGCAGTTCTCTCTTTTGACCCTCGCGCCATCCTGTAAATAAATGCAGTGCAGTAAACGGCCGTCGCGCTCCCTTTCAGACACGCCTTTCCCAAAGGGTTAACGTTTACCGCCAGATGCCATACGGGATGCCCACATTTACAAACTCTATGGAAAATTTATAGACTTCGGGGTGCCAAAAGTGTAGAATGGCGCTTGTTGTTATGATACAGGTGCTTTTGCAAAAGGGAGATGTTGGTGGACATGTTTGGCAGCCAGATAAGCTGAAGAAACTAAAAACAACACACACTCGCTTCCCCAAACAAGTTAACCCACAACTCACCACATTAAGCCCATAAAACAACCCAATAGGCCTCCCGTGGCTTTGTGTTTGGTTCTCCCTATGCTGCCAGGGCGGGCCTTGGATGTTTCCTGCCCGATGAGGCGTGAAGCATCTTTAGCATGTCCAGTGCCTTTCAGATGAAGAAGGTGAGAATAGACCGTCAATTTTTCAGTTGTGTTTCATTGTGTCAAGGGTCATAGTCCAGTCGCCATAAGCCAGGGAATATGGAAAACGACGTGTGGAGGAATCATGAATCAGCCAAGTTCAAACTTTGTAACGCATGATGGACGAACCATAGGCCAACGCCTTAAGCGTTGGAGCACCGCAGGTTGGGTGTTGACCTTAACAGGGTTTCTTTTAATCGCTCTCTACTCTCTGTTAAACCCTAAAACGTTTACTGTGCCCGCCATGGCCCAGTCAAGCCCCCTCATCAAGAACGGTCAATTCAACAATGGTCTGAGTTTCTGGACAGCCAGTGCCAATGTGTCAGTGAACAATGATGTTGGTTATCCCGGTTTGCCTTCTGTCCAGTTTAATGCCAATGGGGCCAATATCCGGCAAAGCGGTATCGAGGTAAGTGAAACAGGTATTTATCAATTATCCTATGCTTGCCAGGGGACGCATTGGTTTTACAACTCCAATGTCACGCATGAGCTAAGCTCCTCGGACCCCAACACCACCCCTTCAGTTGTTAGTTATGCCTGTGCCGGACATCAGAACAATAACTCCTGGTATACAAAATTGACCAACGTTTTGTTGGTTGCAAACGAAACGTATACGCTTACGCTAAAAAGAACAAACACTAACGGTTTACGCCTGGATAATGTGGTTTTGCAGAAGATTGCAGATGCCCAAGATCTCGATACAGGCGTGGTTTTAAACGGAGAATTTATTGGCTCTTCACCTTGGGCCTATTCAAGCGGCGCCGTTTACGAGATGGATAAAGGCCCCACTGCCCTGGAATTGGGGGATGTGACCTTTAATGCCAATGGGGCCACGATTAGCCAAACGGGTATCAGTGTAGCGACACCAGGTGTTTACCGATTGACCTATCAATGTCAGAGCGGCCACGCCAGTTATGGGTCAAGCCTGCAGTTTAAACTGCTATCCTCGGATGTTGACACATTTCCAGTCACCAATGGATCAAATACCACCTGCGAAAAGCACAATAACAACAACAGTTGGTATACCAAGACCCATCAACTGCTGTTGGTTCCTGGTGACGCCTATATCCTCACCTTCAAACGAAACAGCAATAATTATTCTACACGGCTGGATAACGTTGCTTTAATACGCATTGCTGATGTTGAGGACCTGGATACGGGCATTGTGGCCAACGGCATCTTTGTGGGATCTTCTAGTTGGGCATACTCAGATAATACCAAAGTTGCCCTGGATAAGGGCAGGTTCACCACTCAGTTGGGCGCTGTGAGTATGTACCCTAAGGGGGAAAGCATTACCCAAACCAATATCGCCGTGACCGGTTCGGAACCCATGACCTATCGGCTTTCCTTGAATGCAGTTGGTAGCCATTGGGTTTATTGGATAAACGTAGGCTATACCCTTGACTCTTCTAACCCGCTCTTTCAGACGGTTAATGGCACAACTGGACAGTTTACAAACAGCTGGATTACTCACACGGAGGACCTGCTCCTCTTACCGGGAATATACACTTTGACCGTTAAGTATGCGAGCGACGGCAGTGGGGGGCAACCAGACCCTACGTTACTGATGGATAATATCTCGCTGCTTGATGTTCGAGCCATTCTTAAAGACGAAATGGACCTGGGCAAAGAAAGCGATTCCTGTAATGGCGTCAGCAACCTGTTAAAGTTCATCACCTGGTGGACAGATGACCCCATCAACACCCGCAACGGCAACCTCAGCCATCAGGAGACGGACCTGTCTATCCCCGTAGCCGGCTGCCGGCTGGAATTCTTCCGTTCGTATGCCTCACAAGGGGTGGGGTATTACACCACCACCATGGGCTATGGCTGGACGCACAACTACGACATGCGCCTGCACTTCGACAACACCCTCTTCCCCAACTCGGTGGATTTCCAGGTGGGCAACGGTTCACGCATGCCCTTTATTGACCAGGGGGATGGGACCTACCGGCCGTATGCCGGTGTCACCGGCGAGATGAGCCAGGTGGGCAGCACCTACGTCATCACCGGGTCCAACCAGAAGGTGTACACCTTCAATGCCAACGGCCGTATCCTCTCCCAGGCCGACCCACATGGCAACACCATCACCTTCAGCTACAGCAACGGCTTGCTGACCCAGGTGGGGCAGGGCAGCCGCACCCTGACTTACAGCTACGATGGCCAGGACCGGCTGGTTCATGTGGCCGACCACACCGGCCGCACCATCACCCTGACCTACAACGCCAACAACGAGCTGCGCAGCGCCACCAACCCGCTGGGGCAGACGACTGTGTACACCTACACCACCGCCGGCAGTTATGCCCACCTGCTGGCCGAAGTTGGTGACGCCAGCGGGCGGCGCCTGATGCTCACCGCCTACGATACGGAGGGGCGGGCCACGCAACAATGGGATGGCGCCGGCCGGCTGATTGTAGACATCGACTTCAGCCAGCCGGGGGCGCATGTGAGCATGGAAGACGGCGTCACCATGACCCATGCCTACGACGGCCGTAACACCCTCATCGGCTCTACCTACACCTGCAGCGATGGTACCCCCGGCTGCGGCACCGGCTCCGGCATCAGCTACGACGGCAACTTCCGCCAGAATGATGTGGCCGATGGTAACGGCCACGGGGCTGTATTGGATTGGAATGCCGCCGGCAGCAACCTGGAGACGGTGCAAAATGCTCTGGGGGACGAAACCCACATGGGCTATGACCAGTACAACAACCTGACCAGGACAATCGATGCCCGCAGCAACGCCACGCAGTACACCTATGGCCACCCGGACTTCCCCACCTTCCTCACCAGCATGACCGACGCCCTGGGTAACACCACGCTGTATACCCCCACCACACTCAGCGACGGCGTGCCGGGATTGCTGAAGGCCACCCGAGACGCCAACGGCCGTGTCACCACCTACCAGTACAACACGTATGGCCAGGTGACGCAGCAGGTGGTGGCCGCTGGCACCCCAGAGGCCATCACCACCACCTACGGCTATGATGCCCTGGGCCGCCTCATTCTCACCACGCAAACGTCCGCTACCGAGAGCCACACCAGCCTTAGCGCTTACGATGCCGGTGACCGGCTGGTAGCCACCATCGCCAACTGGACGGGCAGCAACCCGGCCGCCTGGCAAAATGAGTGTGCCATGCCCGCGCCATCTGCCGACGCCAACGTCTGCACCCGCTACGGTTATGACGCCGCCGGCCGCCCCATCTCCAGCACCAACGCCCTGGGGCAGACCGACCTCACCTTCTACGACGGCGCCGGCCGGGTGGTCACCAGCGTCGTCAACTATGACGGCAGCACCGCTTTTACGGCCCTGTGCACCGACTTCACCAACCCCGACCCGGAATATAACCTCTGCGCCCTGACCGGGTATGATGCCTACGGCCGTGTAGTGACCAGTACCGACAGCCTGGGCCGCCAGCGTGTAACCGAGTATGACAGCCTGGGCCGTGTCAGCCGCAGCATCGTCAACTGGGTGGATGGCCTCTTTAATGCCTCAGAACCCGACCGCGACCTGATCACGACCTACAGCTATGACGCCGTGGGCAATGTGCTGGTGGTGACCGACCCCCTGGGCCGTCAGAGGCGCACCTTTTACGATGCCCTTAACCGGGTGGCCGGCACGATGGAGAACTGGGACGGCAGCACCACCCTGGCCGACTGCGCCAGCCTGCCCCGGGAGCGGGATGAGAATATCTGTACCCAGTACCAGTATGACGAGGTGGGTAACACCATCATCGTCACCAATACCCTGTCACAAACCAGCCGCACCTTTTACGATGCCCTCAACCGGGTGGTGGCCACCGTGGAGAATTGGCAGCCGGGCTTTACCAGCCCCAGCCAATGCCAGCTGGCGCCAAACAACAGCGCTGACCAAAACATCTGCACCCTATACGGCTACGATGACGCCGGCAACCAGGTGACGACCACCAACGCCCTCAACCAGACCACACGCACCGTCTATGATGCCGCCAACCGGCCGTTCCTGACGGTGGCCAATTGGGATGGCATCACTGTCTTTGATGAAGCCGCCGACTGCCAGTTCCCGCCGGCCCAGCCGGATGTGAACGTCTGCACCCTGACCAGCTATGACGCCCTGGGGCGGCCCATCGCTGCCAAAGACCCCCTGGGTCATCTAACGGCATACGCCTACGATGGCCTGGGCCGGGTGGTGACCACCACCCACTACCTGGACGGGGTGCCGGTCACCAGCCACACCACCTATGATGCCCTGGGCAACCGCCTGGCCACCACCGACGCGGAAGGCCACACCACCACCACTGCCTATGACAGCCTCAACCGGCTGGTGCAGACGACCACGGCTGAAGGCATCACCAGTACCCAGGCCTACAATGCCGCCGGCTGGGTCATCACGACCACCAACGGCCTGGGGTATGCTACGGTTGTGGGTTATGATTTGATGGGCCGCCGCGTCACCATCACCGACGCCGAAGGGAACACGACCACGTACCAGTACGACGCCCTGGGCAACCAGACGGCCATGATTGACGCTGAAGGGGTACGCACCGGTTATGTATACGATGACCTCAACCGGTTGGTGAAAGTGGTGGAGAATAAAATCACCAGTTCTGCCACCTTTGACCAGGAAACAAACGTGGAAACGCGCTACTTTTACGATGCCCTGGGCAATCGGCTGCGAATTCAGCATCTCGTCCTGGAGAGCCCTTATTTTGTCACCAGCACCATTACCACCTATGATGCCCTCAACCGGCCCATCTTAGTGCGAGATGCCATAGGGAATGAAACCCATACCAGCTACAATGCGCTGGGATTACAAACGGTCATGACCGATGGCAATGACGCTGTTACCACGTATAACTATGACAACCTTAACCGGTTGATTACCACCACGTACCAGGCCGATGCCGAAACCGTTGCTTACAGTTACAACGCAGCCGGCAACCGGCTGGCGATGATCGATAAGGTGGGCATGACCACCTACAGTTATGATGATTTGTTCCGCCTGATCACGGTCACCAATCCCCTTACCGGCACCGTGGTCTACAGCTATGACCTGGCCGGCAACCGCACCGGCATCACCTATCCTGACAATAAGGTTGTCACCTACACCCACGATTCTGATAACCGGCTTATCCAGGTCGATGATTGGGCGGCAGGCGTCACCACCTATGCCTATGATGCGGTCGGGCAACTGATTACCACCACCTTGCCTAATGGCGTGCGGACCGTTGATGTCTATGATAAAGCTGGCCGGCTGTTGCGCCTGACCCATACCGCTGCCGGGGTCACTCAGGCCGATTACCAGTATGCATTAGATGGCCTGGGCAACCGCCAGGTGGCCACCGAGACTTTGCGCTTGCCGGATAACAGCCTGCAAACCACCACTATCACCTACAGCTATGACCCGCTTTACCGCCTCACCGCGGCCACCTACAGCGGTGACCTGGCCGCTGACTACAGCTATGTCTATGACACCGTGGGCAACATGACCGCCTACACGGAGACGGTGGGTATCACCACCACGGTGGTTAACCGCACCTTTAACGCTGCCAACCAACTGCAAACGGCCACGGATACCGAACAGGGCACCACCAGCTTCTACTATGATGGTAACGGCAACCTGGTGATGATGATCCTGCCCGCCAGCCAGGACGAGACGCAGCATTACCACTACAACCAGCGGAACCTGCTGGTAAAAACGGAGCGCCAGGTAGGTGAGAGCCCCACCGTGCCGGTGGCCAGCTTTGTCTACGATGGCGACGCCAACCGGGTGCAGCAGGTGGACCACACCAGCGCCACGCCAATTACCACCACCTACACCAATGACATCGTGGGCCTGTCCCAGGTGTTGGTTTCCAGCAACGGCGTCACCACCACCCACAACCTGTTTGGCCTGGACCTGATTCATGTGGATGATGGCAGTGAAACGCGCACCCTGCTGGCTGATGGGCTGGGCAGCGGCCGAGTGGAGATGGTGGACGGCACTATAGACAGCGCCACCACCTACGAACCGTACGGCAAGGTGCTGGCTCAAAGTGGCGCCAGTGGTACTGTCTACGGCTTCACCGGCGAACAGTATGATGCCCTTACCGGACAGGTGTATTTGCGGGCACGATACTACAATCCCGGATTGAAAGTCTTTTCATCCCGTGATCCCTTCCCCGGTTGGGCCCAGACACCGGCTTCGCAACATGGCTACAGTTATGCTCACAATAATCCTATCAATTACACTGACCCAACCGGTAATTGTGTATTCTTTGGGATTGATACCCTTATCTGCCTCGGGGCGGGGATTGGCTTCCTAGCCAACATGACCATCCAGACCATACAAAATATGCAAGATGGCATGCCTTTCCTGGAAGCTATTTATCATGAGAACATTGATTGGACGTCTGTAGCCGCTTCCACAGCAGCAGGGGGAACTAGTGGCGCTCTGGCACCGTTCATCCCTGCAGGCACAACCCTTGGTACCGTTCTTGCCTACGGTGCGTTAGATGGCTTCATCTCTGGTCTGATAGAACAAAGCATCCTGAATCAACTGTTGTGTAGAGAGTGGGATGAAGGACTGTTGGAAACAGGGGTTTCCAGTGCGGTTGCCGGGGCTTTAACTGCCGGTATTTTTGATATGGGTGGCAGAGCCGTTTCTGGTATTTTCCGCTCATTGGATGGTAATCGTTTTGTGCCTAACCTTGTTGGGGGGGGCAATGTGTCCACGTCGAAATTCTTACCCAGTGACCTGGATGATCTAAGGATTTTTGCTGAACGTGCGAGAAAAGCTAATAATGAGCGCGGATTCAGTTCATTTGGAGAAACGTGGGCGCAACTTGGTGAAATGGGATCGCAGAATCTGTACATTACCCGATCAGGCAATGATGTTACCGGCGCTATGTTATTAGGGGGTAGCAAAGGATACTATGGTGATGTTGCCGCTCTTGAAGTAAAGTTTCTAGAGGGCATCGGTGGGGGTAGCGGAACTGCCTTATTACAAACCGCTCATCAGGTAAGCAAGCAGCGTGGCCTCGATGGGGCAGTAATGCTTTACTCAAGTAATCAAGCCATACCTTTTTATAAGCGCTTTCCTGGACACATTTTTGATCCCAGCAATAATATGTTTTACTGGAGTCCTAAAGCGGCAAAGGTCGCCTTTGGAGGATAGTTTTATGCTCTGCAAAGGGGTAGAAAAGAGAATGCTAGCCGTCGAAATCTACGAGAAGGATATTAAAGTCACCAGTATTCAATTTCAAAAGCAGTTTATGATCTTAGTAGCAAACAGTGAATTGTTTTGGGAAATTGATGGGAAGAGTTCACGAGCTATCGAAGGAGGTGAAATACATATTTGGATTCGCGTCGAAGCAAACAGTGAATATAAGCTTGTATTTGTTCGGGCGGATTGGTCAATGAGCATAAACGGACAAAATTATCCATCGCGTTTTTATGAGGATATAAGGATTGGACAACACACACTTGAACTGAAGTATACGCAGTATCGATTTGTATGCCATACTACGTAGGTGTAATTCGCCTTCAATGACGTCACACCCTGGCGACCAGGAGAGGCCGCAAATCGCCTCCCTGATGATGACGAGTACCTGGTGGTGTGGCAAGATTACCGCAGCAGCACCGATTGGAACCTCTATGGCCAGCGGGTGGCCGGCGATGGTTCCCTCATCGGCCAGAACATCGCCATTGACACCACCGGCACCAGGCACCAGATAAGGCCGACTGTGGCCTATGGCGCCGACGCATACCTGGTGGCCTGGCAGCATTACACGGATAACAACCTATGACGTCTACGGCCGGGTCATCTCCCGCAGCGGCAGCTTTGTCACCAGCGCCTTTGTCATCGCCAATGCCAGCGGCGTCGGTTTTAACACGTTTGATGAGTCTCCGACCGACATCGCTTACAACAGCAGCAGTCACCAATTCCTGGTGGTATGGGAAACGGAAGTCAGCCTAGGTAACAGCCAATGGGACATTTGGGCCCGGCACGTATCGCCATCAGGGACAATGGGCAGTTACCTCCAGATAGCCACCACGGCCAGCACCGAACGCGATGCGGCGGCCGCCTACAATCCGGACAGCGACCAGTACCTGGTGGTCTGGGGATCCGTCAACAAGGCGACAGCAGTGGCGGAGGTGATCGGCCGGCGCCTGACGGGCAGCGGCACGGTGATCACCACCGACAACATCCTCATCAGCACTGCGTGGGCCGAAGACGCCCGGCCCGATGTGATATACCGGGCGGCGAGCGGCCGTTACCTGGCTGCCTGGCAGCAGACGGAAGATATCTACAGCCGGGGGGTGCTGCCCGATGGCACGCTGGCCGGCAGCGCCACGGTGATAGCCAACACCGTCCAGAAGGAAGCCAACCCCCGCCTGGCGGCCGATGAGGCAGGCTTGCTGCTTATCTGGCAGCGGCACAACAGCAGCACCGGGGACGATGTCTACGGCCGTGCGCTAAACAACAGCGGTCACCCCACAGGCAGCCCCTTCCCCATCCAGGAAACGGCCGGGGCACAGCAGCGGCCGGCCATCGCTTACGGGGCCAACGGCCGCAGCCAGCTTGCCTGGCAGGATGATCGTGAAGGGGGATGGGATTTGTACACCGCTTCCCTGGACCACCGCTACCAGGTGACCCACATCCAGTACGACTACGACCCCCTCTACCGGCTAGTAAGCGCCGATTACAGCGGGGACTTCGATGGCGAATATGCCTATGCCTACGATGCCGTGGGCAACCGCACAGCTTATACCACCACCATTACCGGCACAACGGTCATCACCTACCAGTATGATGCCGCCAACCGACTCCTGGAAAGTGTAGAAGTCGGTGGGGACACGACCACTTACGAATGGGACGACGCCGGACGGCTAATTACGACCACCGTGGGCCTGAACATCAGCCGTGTTTACACTTACAGCCAGGATGGCGACCTGACCGCCGCCCTGGTGGATGGCTTGCTGACGACCTTTGTCTATGATGGCCAGGGGCACCGCCTGCAAATGTCGGTAGCCGACGAAGTGGTCACCTACACCCTCGATTATGCGGCCGGCTCGCGTGTGCTCTTCGAGGAAGGTGGCGCCTTCTCCGATACCAAACACTACCTCTACGGCCTGGCCTGCCTGGGCGAACAGGTAGATGCCGACGATGCCCAGAACAGCGCGTGGCGTTACTACCAGCGAGATGGCCAGAACCTGGTGCGCCAGACGACCAATGAAGAAACGGCCGTTACCCTGGCCTGGACATTCACACCAGAAGGCGCGGTTCTCTTGGGTGAAGAAGGGCCGGTCACCAACCTGGACTGCAGCGGTAATGCCATCTATGACTTCAGCACCGGTCTCATCTTCAAGAACGGCAACTACTTCGACCCCAGCAACGGCATTTGGATTACCTTAAGTGGTGTGGTTATTTATCAAGTTTGGGTGCCGCAACGGGATAAAAGACGTAGCAATGGGAGGGAGAGGAAGTGGTTGTATATATTTCTCTTCTTATTGCTCATCGTCTTGTTTTTGGCCGGATGTGGTGATGGTGAACGCCCAGCGCTAGTACCATTAGGGTCTACACCTACATCCGCTTGTCCTCCAACTGCTACACCTTCTTATCGGGAAATTGAGTACCCATTGGACAGTCAGTTAAAAGGTTACTTCATCTTTGTTGATGGTGATCCTTATTGGCATAGCAATGGTCAATTAACTCAAGCCTGGACATCAGATGAGATGATGAAAGTGGCGTTGAATCTTGAAGATGCTGTGCTAGGAGCGAATGGCTACGTTGGCGAAAAAGGTTTTCTAACTACGAATGAATGGGCAAATGCGTTTGGAATTAGCCATAATAAACCAGTCAGGCTTGTAAGACAGTCTGGGAATGTTGCGCAAGCAACATGGCAGAATGTTGGAACTGGTACCCGTCCCTATATCGCGCTTTCACCCCGATTAGGAGGATTAGGAGGTGTTGACACGCTGAGACACGAAATGGCACACTTGTGGGATGGTCATTATGGGTGGCAATTAAGTAAAGGAATGAATACTGCAGTAGGGCGAATGGCATATGAGACAGACTTTATAAATCATGGTTACTTTTCTAACTATTATGGGGAAACGGGAATAGCTTTTGATATGTCCTCTGATCCTACCAAAGAAGACTTCGCTGAATCTGTAAGGGGGTACCTCAAAAACGGAGATGGCAATAACCCGCACTGGTCAGACGACTATCCCGAAGTTCTGGCCCCTGCATTTATAGACATCAGGAAAAATAAGTGGGGATGACCGATTGAAAAACTGCTCTACAATCGAGCATAGGAAAAACCAATCAACCGAGGTCATCCCTTGAATGCAAGAATAACCATAAGCAAGGAAACCAGC
>WYBM01000077.1 GCA_011525915.1 Ardenticatenaceae bacterium
GAAAAATTAGGGTTTTTTGCGAGCAAATTTCGGCCGTTTATGTGCGTTTGAATCCAGTGCGGAAAGTGTTGGTGTATGACGGTTTATTGCTTCCCAAATGTGTAACCTTTTATCTGGCCGGGTCCACAATACTAAACACCATAGAAAGGAATAAACTAGTGGCGCTTTCAGCATTGACTGAGCGGATTTCGCCGCGTGCCTGGGCCGTTTTAAGCACATTTAAGATCGGTATAAAAAGCGCCTGATGTGCCAGATGGGTTAGATGCTGGGCAGTTTGTGGGGAGATGGCTGGCATGTCTGATGCAAAAACGCACGCTAATTTTAGCGGCGATTGCCCAACAAACCAGTCGGCGATGTTTGCTAACAGGGTGCTCAGGTCATCATCGGCCTGGGTAATAACTTGTTCCAGTTCATTTTGAAGGCGCACCAGACTGTCTTCTGTGGCCTCTTTATAAAGTTGTTCCTTGCCTTTGGGTGCATGGTAATAAAGAGATGCCTGACGAATGCCGGCAGCTTCTGCGATGTGGCGCATGGTAACAGCTCTGTATCCATATTGATGAAACAACGCTTCGGCCACTTGTATCACGCGTTGGCGTGCTTCACTATGTCTTGTTTCTTTACTCATTTGGTTCACCTATCACTTAGTAGGTTATACAACATTGTACGCTGTTTGTCAACTATATATACATATATTGTATATATACCGAGTTAGAATGTTTCGTTGTCCATAAAATAAAAAGAGACCCTTCACAGAGTCTCTTTTTGTTGAGTTAGGTAATTGGCAACAATCATTAGTCCGTCATCAGTTTTCACTAGCCTATTTCCAGAGATAGACCAGTACTGAAAACTGTACACTGATTACTGAAAACTGGTACTAGCCTCACTGTCAGGGCCAGGTACCAACAATTTAGTCATGGACGACAGCCTGAAGTTGCAGCAGCCAACAGACACGGCCGTCATCGGCCCATGCCACTTGCCAGCCACCCTGGCCAAAGGTACGACGCAGCCCTCGCAGCAGTTTTTGCAGCCGTTGGGTGTGGGGGGGCGCTTTGGATTCGGGCCTTTGCCATAAGCCCAACGGAGGCAGCGGGTAGCTATCATCACCCATGGTAACGATGTCGTGGCCACCATCTGATGAGGTCACGGCCGTGCCGGCTGCCTTGACAGCCACCATCTCTTGAATCAGGATGTCATGGCGGGCATCTTCACCAGCTGCCACAGCAGCTGTCCACAAGGTGCCCAAAGCCGCTGCCAGCGATGCCGCATCGGTGATGGGTATGTTTAGACAAGGTGGTACGCTGGTGACTGCCGGCGCAAACAGCGGCCGCACAGCACAGGGTTTCTCTAGTTTGGGGAAGCGTACGGCCGTATACAACAGATCATGAAGAGCCAGCGGTGCTGGGATGTGCAGATGACCCTCTTCCACCACCACCACCCCTTCCTCTACAGCCAACCAGTAAAAATCATCTAGCAAAATGCCGCCATGCGGCACCGGTAGGCCAGCACGCACGGCCATATCCAGCCGCCATCCCTTTTCAGCCACGCCGTTTTTCTGCGCTCGCTTAGAGCCCAACCAGACAAAATGAAGGTAAGTCATTTATTCCTGTACGGCCGTGCAGCTTACCACCGTCGCCGCATCATCCGGGAAAAGGGGAGCGGTGTAAAAGGCATAGTCACCGCCCGGTTCACGGGCATCGCGGGGCAAAGGGCAGGTGAAGGTGGTGTCACGGCCGTCATCGGTGACCGTATGGGTGACCAGGGCCGTTTCAAATGTACAAGCTGTGCCCACCCCCAGCATGGCACTGACCTCACAAATACGCAGCACCTGTGGTGGGGTGTTTGCCGGAATAGTGCAGCTTAACTGTACCGGCTGGCCGGGGGTACAGCGGAAAGCCGGCTGCGTTTGCCCATCGTCTGCCGGTAGGGGGGTGGGCAGAGGGGGCAGTGCCTGGGCCGTAAAACCGCAGTTACGCAGCGGTCCCAGTTCACCTTGTGTGCAAGGCGTGGTCACAAAACTACCGACGGGCGGAATAGACACCTCTGCTGTTCCCTCATTGTTTGCGTCCCACCCATCTACAAATTTACAGCGTGGCCGGCTGATGGGCAGTCCTTCGGCTGTGCGCTGGCCGCTTGGTTCCCACATCAGTTCGCCATTTTCATTAAGCACGGGTTGGCCTTCACACAAAAACCCATCCTGGTTAAAGCGGAACGTTAAAGGCCAGGCCCTTGGCCCATTGTCAAAGGCCAGGTCGGTGATGTCAACCCATTGGCAATCCAACCCCGCTTTGTACTCATCGCCCCAACCAGCTTGAATGCCCTGGTTACGGCAGCTAAAGTCATGGGTCAGCGGCGAGGCTTCGTTATTGCTAAAGCGGCTGGTACTTTCCACACAAAATGCCTGTTTGCTGGGCTGGTCTGTCAGCCCCAACTGGAATTCACCATAATTGGCAAAGTGGTAATGATCGTGACAGGCATTGTATTGAAACATGTTGTTGAGTGGATTTTCGGCCACCACCTTGCCTATCTGCAGCGCCGCACCGCCCAGGTTGTGGGTATTGGCGTCAAACATCAGCAGCCGCCGCCAGCCGCTGCCGTCTACACATTGCTCCACCAGCGCACAGGAGTCGGCCGCAAAGTAACGGTAGACGATATGGTTGTTTTGTAAGTCGTCGGCCAACACTTGCAGGTCTGGCGCTTCCTGGCTAAGCACCTGCCCGCGGCGTACGGCAGCCGCCAACGTTTCATCCCAGGGCAGCCGTTCAAAGTTTAATGTGGTGGTGATGGCACCAACACGGCCGTCTAATGCTTCACGGCAGGAAAGCGTAGGCAGGGCGGTACGGTGGCAGCCGGTTGCGCCGCCGCTTTCCGCCGTGCAGGTGTAATCATAGAACAGGTAGACATTTTCAGAATCGTAACTGTTGGGGGGAAAGCCGCCTTCATTTAAGCAGGCGTTGCCCGTGCGCTGCAACAGCAGCAGGGGGTCGGCCGGCAAGACAAACGGTTCCTGCCAGCGACCACCAATCTCCTGTAATGCCGTTTCGGCAGCGGCAGGTGATGTCTGGTCAGTGAGCAAGGTGCTGGTGAAGGTGTAATCTTGCAGCAATAAATCATGGCCGCTGATGGTTTCCCGGTACGGCCGTCCCTCCAGCCTGATCTGCCATACATCTGCTGGCGGCAGCGGCAGCTGGCCTTTTTGAAAGTTATAAAAGAAGGGACGGAAATGCAGTCGGTTGTAAGTCAGGTATACCTGGTGGCGGGCCAATGCTTCCCAAAAAGCATCATCACGGGATCGTAGTTCGGCAGCCACACGCTCACGCATTGCTGCTGGAAATTCGTCTAACAAAACACCAGCGGTACTGCGCATATGCAGGCCTATAAGCGCGCCAGGCCGGCCGGTAGGTGATATGTTTAGCGAGGGGGTCGCAGAAGCCCCTGTGTCTGCTGTAGGCCGGGGGGTGGGGGTGCGCGGCGGCAGGGCGGTACCCGGTGAAGCACCGGGCGTGAGGGGGGTGACGGCCGTGGCAGTCTCTATTATGTCGGCCGTGGCTAAAGCGGCCTGCCAGGCGCTTGTAGGTGGGGTCGACGCACGAGAGGTAAAAGGGATCGTCTCATGTTGACTGCTGACATTAGTCAGCAATATACCCAACAATACGATGATTAGAAAAAGAGTGGATAGGGAGCGTGGTGACTGTAGCCGCAAATAACTTTCTCCAGGTAGTTTACCCTGGATTGTACCGCCGACTGTGGTGACAGTCACTGGTAAGCTTCGCATACTCACAGTGACTGTCACCTTTACACGTTATCTTTTAATCTGGGTAACTATACAGGTGTGAGTTCAGGCATGAGAACATTGCCTTCAAAGAGAGAACCGAGAGCTTCCCACACGTTAAGACCTTGCTTACGGATGGTTGAAATGTAGCTGCGTAGGTGACAGAATTGCGC
>WYBM01000078.1 GCA_011525915.1 Ardenticatenaceae bacterium
CTCGGTCATCAGTATTGTGGTCATCTTCATCCCTCATGCTGCCATTGGAAGTTGAGGTAATTTACACAATTTATTGATTATGGACAGCTTTTGAACCCCTTTTTGGTTCTGGCTTGTCCAGGTTAGGTAATCGGCAAAAAGTTTTTGGAAAAAGAGTGAGCGAATCGCGGCCGATTACTCGAGTAAACCGCGAGAAAATGCCTCTTTTTACATCTGAAAACTTTTCGCGGTTTACCTAAGCAGGTGGGCCAGACTGGCAAGAGTGGCCACAACAGGTGCAGGGACATGTCAAACAAACGCAGCCCCAAAACTGATCTCAGTCAACCAATGGTTTATCAAATCAGGATCAAGGGTCATCTGGGTCATCAATGGACAGACTGGTTTGGCGGCCTGACCATCACCCTGGAAAACAACGGCGATACTTTGTTAACTGGCCCTGTGGCTGATCAGGCTGCGTTGCACGGCTTGCTAAAAAAAGTACGTGACTTGGGCTTGCCGTTGCTGTCAGTGATATATGTTAAACCTGGCCAGGCAGGCGGGCCAGATGTCAAACGGTAAGTTGACAGGGTAGTGACCATAGTTTTATGCAAGTCGATTTTAATGAAGCTCATCAATATATATTTTTTGCATCTGTAGAAGTTGTGTGTATGTTGCTGATTATCTGGTATGCATGGAAGTGGTCTGAATCGGCAGCATGAGCCGGTTCCTGGTCTGCCAAAATATGACAAATTTGGAGAAATCACTATGACAAACCGTATCACCGACATATCACTACGTAAAGCTGCCATAGTTGCAGGGTTTGCAATTCTCGTGATGGCCATAGCCGCAGGGTTTGCTGTCGGTTTTGTGTTGGAGAGCCTTATTGTACCGGGGGATGCAGCAGCCACAGCCAATACTATTAAGAGTTCTGAGATGCTATTCCGTACAGGTGTTTTTAGTTTTCTTATCATCCTTATCTGTGATGTGTTGGCGGCTTGGGCCCTTTATGTTTTTCTCAAGCCAGTAAACAAGAGCCTCTCGTTGCTTACGGCATGGCTTCGGTTGGTGTATGCGGCTATTTTAGGCGTTGCCCTGCTTAATTTTGTCATGGTTTTGCTGCTTTTAAGCGGGGCTGACTACCTGGCAGCATTGGGAACAGATCAGTTGCACGCGCAAGTGTTGCTATTTCTCAATGCCTTTAATGGTATATGGGCTATTGGACTGGTCGTTTTTGGGCTTCATCTTTTTGTTCTTGGGTATTTGGTTTTTAAGTCAGGTTACATTCCCAAAATTCTGGGTATTTTGTTGATCATCGCATCATTAGGTTACCTGATCATTAATCTTGCAAATTTACTTCTCCCCCACTACGAAAACTTCAAAGCAATCATTGAACGGGTTCTTATGGTGCCTATGATTCTTGGGGAATTGTCGCTGGCCTTGTGGCTTTTGTTTAAAGGTGTAAATGATGAATAATTTACAGGAAATGGGCGGTGTTGCCCAGAGGTGATAGTTGCTTCTGCAAGCGACGGTCACCTGAGAACGCGAAACGCGAAAGGACCCTCATATGAAGGCGATTGTATATACTGAATACGGACCACCTGACGTTCTTCAACTCAAAGAGGTGGCAAAACCTGCGCCGAAGGACAATGAAATACTTATAAGAAACTATGCGACATCAGTCAATTACGGGGATATGGTAGCTCGGAAATTTAGCAAAATCTCCCCTCAAGAATTTAACATGCCCCTCCCATTTTTAATCCCGGCACGGATGGTGTTTGGTTTCAGAAAGCCCAAAAAACAAATATTGGGGAGTGAATTTGCCGGGGAAATTGAAACTATAGGCAAAGATGTAAAACGATTTAGCGTCGGTGACCAGGTTTTTGGGTATTCTGGTCAGAGCATGGGTGCTGATGCCGAGTATCTATGTATGCCTGAAGACGGCGAGGTAGCCATAAAACCAACCAATATGAGCTATGAGGAAGCGGCCGTTGTGCCTTATGGCGCCATCACCGCATTAAATTTGCTCAGGAAAGCACCTATCCAAAGCGGACAAAAAGTCCTTATCAATGGTGCCTCTGGGTCAATAGGTTTAGCTGCGGTACAGCTTGCCAAGCATTACGGGGCAGACGTTACGGGGGTATGCAGTACCCCCAGAATGGATTTGGTGAAATCTCTTGGAGCCGACAAGGTTATTGATTATACCAAAGAGGATTTTACCCAAAGTGGGGAGACCTATGATCTTATTTTTGACATCCTGGGTAGGAGTTCGTTTTCACGTTGTAAAAGATCGCTAAAGCCAAACGGCCGTTATCTGTTAGCCAGCTTTAAGATGAAACAGTTTGGGCAAATGGTGTGGACTTCAATGGTCGGCAGCAAGAAAGTGATCTGCGCCCTGGCACCAGAAAAGAGCGGCGATCTTCCTCACATCAAAGAGCTTATTGAGGCGGGAAAGATAAAAGCAGCCATCGATAAACGTTTTCCGCTGGCACAAGCTGCTGAGGCTCACCGGTATGTCGAAAAAGGGTATAAGAAGGGGCATATCGTTATCACTGTGAAGGAGATTAAGTCATGAATCGAGACGCTGTTTTAATTGAAGCGGATGAACTGCTAACGAAGTTGGGTGATGCAAATATTCGCATATATGATGCTACGATCCTGTTTTTCAGAAGTGAATCAGACCCGACTGCCTATGAACAATATCTGCAAGGTCACATTCCCGGAGCCGCCTTTTTTGATCATCAGAATTTTTCAGATGCCCGTAGTAATTACATGTATACGGTGCTGCCTGAAACCGAGCTGGCCACACAAATTGGTAACATCGGCATAGCTGAAGATTCAGAAGTCGTTTTTTATACATCTGGGTATCTTCCCTGCGCAACCCGCGCCTGGTGGATACTCCGTTATGCAGGTCATAATCATGTGCGCGTCCTCAACGGAGGATTGGCTGCCTGGGAAGCGGCTGGTGGAAAAATCGAACAAGAGGCCCGGCAGTATGCAGCGTCAACATTTGAGTGTCGTCTCAGACCGCACATGTTTGCCAGTAAAGAAGAGGTCCAGGCAGCGATGGAAGATGATGGGGTATGCACCGTCAATACATTAACCCTTGAAAGTTATGAAAAAGCGCACATCCCGGGTTCTTCATTACTTCCTTGCCAGGATCTGATGCAAGAAATGGCTGCCTTTTTGCCTGACGATAAGATCGCATCTCGCCTGAAAGAAGAAGCGCAGCATAAACGTATTATTACTTACTGCGGTGGTGGTATAGCCGCAACGGTTAATGCCGTGGCTCATTTAATGGCCGGTAACAAAAATGTCTCGGTGTATGATGGTTCGATGTCTGAATGGGTGGGAGATGGGCTCCCTATAACAAAAGGTGGAGGATTATAGAATCATGATGAAGGCAGTTGTCAATGAAATATACGGCCCCCCGGATGTTTTAGAAGTAAAAGAGGTAGAAAAGCCTACGCCCAAGGACAATGAAGTTTTGATAAAGGTTCAAGCGGCGGCTGTAAACGCCGCCGATTGGCGTCTCTTGAAAGGTGACCCGTTCGTGGTGCGCTTGATGGCCGGGCTTCTCAAACCCAAAAACAAGATACTCGGCGCTGATATGGCCGGGCGGGTTGAAGCGATTGGCAGAAGCGTCAAGAAGTTTCAGCCAGGTGATGAGGTGTTTGGGGACTTATCTGGGTGTGGATGGGGCGCTTTTGCCGAGTATGTATGTGCTGATGAAAATGCATTGGCGTTGAAACCGGTAAATATGACCTTTGAGCAGGCCGCGAGTGTGCCCATGGCGGCCGTTACCGCCCTGCAGGGTCTTCGTGATAAAGGACAGGTTCAGCCAGGGCAAAAGGTCTTAATTAATGGTGCGTCTGGTGGGGTGGGGTCGTTTGCGGTGCAGATTGCCAAATCGTTTGGGGCCGAAGTCACGGCCGTGTGCAGCCCAAGAAATCTAGACCGGGCGCGCGCAATGGGGGCAGACCAGGTCATCGATTACACTCAAGAAGATTTCACCCAAAATGGGCAGCATTATGACCTGATTATCGCCGCCAACGGCTATCATTCGATTTCAGCATATAAACGTGCCTTAAGTCCTCAGGGAACCTATGTCATGCTCGGCGGGTCCGGGGCCCAAATCTTCCAGGGTATGGTCCTGGGACCATGGATGTCAATGACTGGGAGTAAAAAAATGGGCAACTTGTTGGCGAAACCAAACGCACAAGATTTGGCTTTTATGAAAGAGCTCCTTGAAGCCGGCAAAATAGTACCTGTAATAGACAGATGTTACCCGTTAAGTGAGGTTCCTGAAGCGCTGCGGTATCTTGGGGAAGGACACGCCACAGGAAAAGTTGTCATCACTGTGGCCCAGGCTAACAAAATCTAGTATCAGTTTTCAGTCATCAGTGTGCAGTTTTCAGTGCTGGCCTACCTCTGGAAATAGTCTACTGAACACTGGTTACTGACTTCTGACTACTGGTATTAGGATCAGTTTTCAGTCATCAGTGGCCAGTTTTCAGTAAGGCCTAACGGCCGTAAATGTCCACTGAAAACTGATTACTGACTTCTGATGACTGATACGAGCAGCCAGGTAAATTATGAAAGCAATTGTATACACAACATACGGACCACCTGATGTTCTGAAAGTGGAAGAGGTAGCAAAACCTACACCCAAGGACAATGAAGTATTGATAAAAGTGCATGCGACAACCGTAACAGCCGCAGACGGCCTGGTGCGAAGGGGTGAACCATTGTGGGGTAGAATCATTCTTGGACTCAGAAGACCAAGAAAAAAATCGCTAGGCATTGAGCTGGCCGGGGAAATAGAATCCGTAGGTAAAGATGTAAAACGATTTAGAAAAGGTGATCAGGTTTATGGGTTTACCGGTTTTAGACTTGGCGCTTATGCAGAGTACACGTGTATGCCTGAAGAAGGGTCGCTGGTCACAAAACCGGCCAACATGACCTATGAGGAAGCCGCCGCTACTGTTGATGGGGCATCGACCGCATTGTTTTTTCTTAGAGATAAGGCAAACATTCAGCGCGGACAAAAAGCCCTGATCATTGGTGCTTCTGGCAGTATAGGCAGTGCAGCGGTGCAACTTGCCAGGCAGTTTGGAGCAGAAGTCACCGGGGTATGCAGCAGTACAAATGTAGACTTGGTGACATCTTTAGGAGCCGATAAGGTCATTGATTACACTAAAGAGGATTTCACCAATAACGGTGAAAGCTATGACATTATTTTTGACACGGTAGGCAAGAGTTCCTTTTCACGTTGTAAGGGTTCGCTGAAGAAAAACGGATGTTATCTTCCAACGGTTGGTCTGATAAATCATGCTCTCATGTTGTGGACTTCTATAACAGGCGGCAAGAAAGTAATCACTGGGATGTCAATTGAAAAGCGTGCCGCTCTCATTTTCCTCAAGGAGCTTATTGAGGCAGGGAAGCTAAAATCGGTCATAGACAGACGCTATCCGCTGGAACAGATTGCTGATGCCCACAGGTATGTTGACAAAGGACACAAAAAGGGAAATGTAGTCATCACTGTGAGTCATACTAATAAGCCCGCATAAATACACTGTTCCAGAAGCGCCTGCCCCGCTCAAGGCAGCCACAAGGGTTGACCCTACCCAAGGTATGATTTTTTGTGAACAGGAGTAATCACATCATGGAAAATATGAAGATAACGCTCTCCGCATTATGGGTAGCTCTTATGTTAACTTATCTTTTAGGAGACGTACTACGAATATTTAGCGGCGACTTTATAGCTGGTGAAATAGGCGGTATGAAAGTAACACAAACCATGTGGCTGGGAATCGCCATGTTAATGGTGATCCCAATCATTATGATCTTTCTGTCGCTGACATTAAACTATCCTGTGAACCGATGGGCAAACATCATCGTGGCCGTATTCTTTTTCGGTTTTAATCTCTTTGGTTTGCCTACATACCCGTCGGCGTATGATAAATTTCTGATCATTGTAGGGCTTGTGTTTAATATGCTGACTGTTGGGTATGCATGGAAGTGGGTCTAAGCAGGTCAGGCGGCTTATAGATTTTACCGTCAGAATGTGTTACGCTGTCGCTCGTTGATCAGATGAGTAAAAATCGGGGCCAGAAAGATGAGCACGTCAGAGAAGCAGCAGTATCCTGCCTATCGTCCAAGTGTGTGGTGGCAGAAGTTTCGTGCCCGGCCGTTTCCCCAACAACGATACTATGCTGCCTCTTTGCTGCGTTGGTTGTGGCGTTTTTACTTGTTTGAGACACGGACTCCGGTGCTGTTGGGCAGAGGGGTGCGCATTGAAAAACGCCACGGCCGTATTATCCCTCAGGGTCTTTGTGTTTTACATACTGGCTGCCGGTTAGGTGTTGTGGGTTCACCAGAGAAGGCGGCCCGCCTGGTTATTGGCGAAGGTACAGAAATTGGCGATCGCACCGTGATCAACGTGCACGAACGGGTACAATTTGGCCGTTTATGTTCCGTCTCCTGGGACTGCAATATTACGGATACTGATTTCCATCAGCTTGTGTTAGCTGGCGGTGAACGCCAGCCCATTACCAAACCGATAATTATTGAAGACCATGTCTGGATTGGCATCGGCGTCATCATTAGTAAAGGTGTGCGTATTGGTGCCCATTCGGTGGTGGCTGCCGGCTCTGTTATGCATCATAGCGTCCCTCCACACTCCCTGGTGGCCGGTAACCCGGCCCGCCTGGTTTCCAAAATTGAAGGTTGGGAGCGATGACGCCTACCGGGCCCGACGGCGGCGCTCACGGCGGCCGTTCTGGCTATCTGCCGCGGCCTGGGGCCGATGCATACGAATCCAGGCCATGCAGTTTTCATCGTGCCCCATCATCACGTCGGCCGCCATGATCGCCTGGCGGATCTCTGGCTCGATGGGGTTGGTAATGGCTGAGGTCAACCCCGCACCTATAGCCATTGTCAGAAAAGCTGCATTAAGCGGTGGACGGAGGGGGAGGCCAAAAGAGATATTACTGCCCCCACAGCAGGTGTTCACTTTTAATTCCTGATGGCAGCGGCGCACAATGTGCAAAACCTGCCGCCCGGCGGCGCGTATGGCGCCAATAGGCATGACCAATGGGTCAATCAGCACATCTTCGCGAGGAATCCCGTAATCCAGCGCCCGCTCCACGATCTTCTTGGCGACAGCAAACCGTATATCCGGGTCTTCACTGATACCCGTTTCGTCATTAGAGATGCCGATCACGGCCGTGCCATACTTTTTCACCAACGGCAGCACCTGCTCCAGCCGCTCCTCCTCACCAGTCACTGAATTGACCAGCGGCTTCCCTTCATAGACCTCCAGCCCCCGCGCCAGCGCCGCCACAATCGAGGAATCAATGGCAATGGGTACATCCACCACCGACTGTACAATTTGAATGGCCTTTGCCAGAATAGCCGGTTCATCTGCCAGTGGAATGCCCGCATTAACATCCAGCATGTGGGCTCCGGCTGTCACCTGGAGCAAAGCATCACTGCGTACCCGGTCATAATTCCCGGCAGCCATTTCTGCTGCCAGCAGCTTGCGTCCGGTGGGGTTGATGCGCTCACCAATCATGGTAAACGGCCGTTCTGGCCCAATGACCACCGTCTTTGTTTTAGAAGTGAGAATTGTTTCCATAATGACTCCTGAGTATCCAGTAACCGGTGGTTAGTAGCGATCATTGCTTACCACTCACCACTCACCACTCACCGCCTGCCTTCCGTTTGTGCGGCCGCGCCTGTACCGGGGCAACCGCGCCTACCCGCATGGGCCGGGGCAACAACCCTGCGTCCTCGATGATTTCGGCCACAAGTTCTTCCTGACGGTAAGCCATCACATGCACCCCCGCCACCCCTTCTATTTCCCGCACCTGTTGAATGATTTCAATGCAAATCCGCTTGCCTTCGGCCCGTTTCTGCCCCTCAGGGGCGTGGCGTAACCGGCGGACAACGTCATCGGGAATAAAGACGCCTGGCACTTTGGTACGCATAAATTCTGCGGCCTTTTCCGAACGCAGAGGACCAACCCCCACCAGAATAAACACCTTTTCGGCCAGCCCCAGGTCGCGCACGCTGGCCATAAAGTCACGAAACCGCGGCACATCAAAACAAAACTGGGTTTGGATAAAATCGGCCCCGGCCGCCACCTTTTTGGCCAGCCGGTGCGGCCGCCAGGTAAAGGGGGGCACAAAGGGATTGGCGGCCGCACCCAGAAACAAACGAGGGGGTACCGTTAGTTTACGGCCGCTTAAAAAGACGCCCTGATCACGCATCATGCGGGCTGTCTGCAGCAGTTGCACCGAGTCAAAGTCAAAAACGCGCTTGGCTTCTGGCTGATCCCCTACGGTTACATCATCACCGGTAATGCACAGCACATTGCGCACGCCCATCGCCGCCGCCCCTAGCAGGTCTCCCTGAATGGCAATGCGGTTGCGGTCACGGCAGGAAACCTGGAAAACCGGCTCATATCCAGCGTGTACCAGCAGCGCGCAGATGGCCACACTGGACATATGGCAGTGCGCTCCAGAGGCGTCTACGGCGTTAATGCCATCACATACCTGTGACAGTACCAGGGCAGCAGCGTACACTTCCTGCGGGTCGGCGCTGTCTGGCGGGTTTAATTCGGCGGTGACGGCAAAACGGCCGGAACGTAAGACCCGCTCCAGACGGCTGCCAGACTTATATTCCATGGAAAATGGCCATTAAAGATGGGCCATGGGGGCAGAATCATTCATTGCCCATCACCCATCCCCCTGAACCGAAACTTCTGAAATGGCTATCCAACCAGGTGGGTTTATTTGGTCTATACCCGTGAGCATATTCACCCAGGCAGATGTGCCTTGCAGCCGGCGGTTAACAGGCGGCTGTATAAGGTACAGATCACGGCCGTGCACACCCATTTTTTGGGCCCGTTCATAAGCTTCTACCCATACGCACGTCATGTCTGGGATAACTTCGCAGTGGCCGTTGGCCCGCACCCCGCCACAAGGCCCATTGCGTAAATTTTTAGGGCAGGTCATGGGGCAGGTCATGCCGGTGGCATGCAGAATGCACTGCCCGCACAGGCGGCAGTCAAACAATGCCTTTTTGCTGAGTTCTTCGCCCACCAGGAGGATGGATTGAACACGGCCGTAACCCACCCACGCCAACAGCGGCTGCAGCCATATAAACAGCCGCTGTGTGTGATCATACGCCCATTCTAAAAAGCGAGGGTGGTTTTGCAGCCAGCGAAACATGCTCTATAAACAAACCAAACCATGCCGGGCGCTGCCGCGTGTTACTTCCGACGGCGGCGCGGCCGGCCTTCAGGATGCAGGATAGGGTTAGGCACAGCCGGGAGAGCATCCCGTTGTGCGGGCTGTGCCAACTGCGCAACGGGTATCTGGCCATTAAGCGCGGCCGTCATGGCCCGGATGGTAGCAGGTGTGCTGCCGCAGCAGGCGCCGATAAGTTGTGCGCCCATCTGGTGGACATGATATGCATAACCGGCCATGACTTCCGGTGTGCCGTCATATTCCAAGGCCCCATTGCCACCCCAACGGGGAATGCCGGCGTTGGCTTTGGCGATGAGTGGTATCTCCTGATCAACAGTACGCATGGCGGCCACGGCGGCCATGGTATCATGCAGGTTGGCGCCGCAGTTGGCGCCAATGGCCGCCAGATCATATTCGCGCAGCGTGGCCACGGCCTGCTCTGCTGTCACACCCATCATGGTACGGCCGTTGGTGTCAAAACTGAGCGTGGCGGCAATGGGCAAGTCACAGACGCTCCGCGCGCCTTCAATGGCCGCCCGCACTTCATCCAGGTGGCTCATCGTTTCAATCCAGAGGATGTCGGCGCCGCCGTCAGCCAACCCACGGGCCTGCTCGGCAAAGGCCGCCCGTGCTTCAGAGAAGGTCATTGTGCCCAGTGGTTCCAGCAGCTCGCCCGTTGGCCCCATCGAACCGGCAACCAGGATAGAGCGGGCGACAGTGGCCGCGGCCCGACGCCCGATTTCAGCGGCCGCTTTGTTCAATTCATATACCCGCTCTTGTAGGTTGTGTAGCTGCAGTCGGTAACGCGTACCGCCAAAAGAGTTGGTTAAAACCACCTGTGACCCGGCGGCTATATACCGGCGATGCACTTCCTCAATATGTGCTGGATGTGCCACATTCCATAGTTCCGGTGCACTGCCTTGTTCCAACCCCATGTTAAACAACATGGTGCCCATGGCCCCATCAAGAATGAGATGGGGTTGTGTTAAAAGTCGTTTTTGCAAAATGTGCCTCTCTATGCTCTTAGGGTCCACGATGCAGTTGACTCCATACTGAACACTGACTACTGCATACTAAACACCAACTATTGATTACCGCCCCTGTTTGATCTGCATAAACTTCTTGGCCGTGTCCACGGCCACGGCCGCATCGCGGCAGTAAGCGTCGGCTTCAATGTCTTCGGCAAAGGCGTCGTTGAGCGGTGCACCACCTACGAGGACGATCATATCCTGGCGAATGCCTTCGTCTTTGAGCGCCTGAATGACCACCCGCATGTAGGGCATGGTGGTGGTCAGCAGAGCGCTCATGCCCAGAATGTCCGGCTGGTGTTCACGAATGGCGTTTAAGTAATCATCTACCGAGTTGTTAATGCCGATGTCAAAAATCTCAAAACCGGCCCCTTCCATCATCATGCCCACCAGGTTTTTGCCAATGTCGTGAATGTCCCCTTTGACGGTACCGATTACCATAGAGCCAATTTTGGGAGCGCCGGTTTCGGCCAGCAACGGCCGTAAAATAGCCATACCCGCCTTCATCGCCTTGGCCGCCATCAACACCTCTGGCACAAAGAGAATGCCGTCGCGGAAGTCTACGCCTACAATGTCCATACCGGCGACCAATCCGCCGGTGAGGACGTCATAGGGTGTGTACCCCCTGGACAGTGCCTCATGCACCTCTTCTTCGATCTCGGCGGCATACCCATCATACAAATCTTCGTGCATTAACTCATACAGCTCTTCTTTAGAAAGCTCTGACAGGATAATCTCTTCTTCGTCGCTCATAAAATACCTCTTTCTAATTTATACCAGGGTTACGGTGGCGTCGCCGTTGGTGTGGCCGTTGGGCGGCCACGGCCGTCTCTGCCTCCGGTAACAGCCCCTGTAAATGGGGAAACGGGTCGCGAGCGTGGGGCAGGTGCAGGGCAGCCACAAATTCGTCCTGAAAATCAGGGTGTACGGCCGTTTCCAGGTAGGTGACCCATTGAGCAATATACGGCGCTTCGGCCCGCTTCTCGCGGTTTAGCAGGGCGATACGGGCGCCATCCCCGGCGGCGTTGCCCACGGCCGTAACACGCGCCAGATCACAATCAGGAATCAGGCCCAGCAGCAAGGCATACTGTGGGTCGATGGTGCTGCCAAAGGCCCCGGCCAGCAAGATACGGTCCACCTGCCGTATGCCTGCGCGGGCCATCAACAATTTGCAGCCCGCGTACAGCGCCGCCTTCGCCAACTGGATATTCCGCACATCATCTTGTGTCACCAAAATGGGCTGGCCAGTCGTGCTTTGTTCAGCGGTGGCCAGGATGTAAGCCCCCTTACGGCCGTGCCACTGCACATAGGGATGGTCAGTGAGCGTGGGGTTAAAACGGCCGTCGGCCAATAACACGCCCGCCAAAAATAGCTCTGCTACCACTTCAATAATGCCAGAGCCACAAATGCCTGCCGCCAGATGGCGGGGCTGCATGTCTGGTAAGGCGTTTGGCCCTATGTGCCATTGGTCTGACCAGCGTTCTTCGCCAATGACGCGGAAGCGGGCGGCCTTTGTCTGCGGGTCAAGCCGAACGCGCTCAATGGCCCCTGGTGCGGCACGCATACCATAAGTGATTTGGGCCCCTTCAAAAGCAGGGCCGGTGGGGCTGGAAGCGCTGAACAGCCATTCCCGGTTGCCCAATACGATCTCGGCATTGGTGCCCACGTCCACCACCAGCATGATCTCATCCTGGTAGTGTGGCTCTTCGGCCAGCAGTACAGCCACATTGTCTGCGCCTACGTGCCCGGCTTCAGCCGGCAGCACATGAATCATGGCCCCTTTGTGCAGCCGCAGCCCCAATTCACGGGCTTTGATGTCCATCGCTTCCCGGTTGGCCAGGGCAAAGGGCGCGCCGCCCAACTCCTGTGGGTTGATGCCCAGCAAAATGTGGATCATGGTGGTGTTGCCTACCAAAACGGTTTCACAGATGTCGCGTGCCTGTAGGCCAGCCTCTTTGGCGGCGCGGGCGGCCAGCTTGTTGAGGGTCTCGATGACGGCCGTGTGCATTTTCTCCAGACCGTCCTTATGTATCATGGCATAGGAAACACGGCTCATCAAATCTTCGCCATACGCCACCTGCGGGTTCATGGTAGATTCGGTGGCCAGCACAGTACCGGTGCGCAAATCACACAAATGCCCGGCAATGGTGGTGCTGCCAATGTCCACCGCCAACCCATAAATGCCCTCGTGGTAGCCAGGCAGCACGTCAATGACTTCTTGCTCTTGCCACAAGATGACCGTCACTTTCCACTTTCCGGCGCGCAGTGTCTCTTGTAATTTCCGCAGCGCAAATAAATCAAGGGTCAGGCCGGCCAGCCCCCATTGTTGGGCCAGCGCTTCTTGCAGCCGCCCCCAGTCACCGCGGTGCTCGCCCAGTTCAGCCTCTTCTACGACCACGTACACCTGGCGGATGGCCGGGTTCACGGTAATGGTTCGCGCTGTGGCCGATTTGCGGATAACCTGTTTGTGTGCCCGGCTCTCTTCGGGCACAAACACCAACACATCACCGTTGACATAAGCAGAGCAGGCCAATCGGCAGCCGCCGTTTTCACCCAATCGATGCAGCAGGGCGTTTTCTTCTGCTCCCGGCGGCGTCAGGTGATTGGTGGTGGAGGTGATGCCATGTTTCTGGAAACGGCCGTCTTCTACCCGTACCTTGCACTTGCCACACGTCAGCCGCCCACCACAAATGCTTTCGATCTCTACCCCCATCTGCTGAGCCGCCGCCAGCAGTGACTGTCCGGGTGCTACGCGGTCACGCCGGCCGGTGGGCATAAAAATAACCAAAGGGTTTTGCTCGGTCATACGTTTTCCAGCTCAGGCCTTTGAGAAGTGACTGTCACCTTTGCAGAGCCACGGCCGTGGCCCGCCAATCAATCGTCTCATACTGTCTGTCTAGCTCAGCTACTATCGCGGCTACCACATCTGCTGGTGAACCCTCACGCATTTGCAGTTCACCCCAGGTGAAACCCTCTAAGTAAGCGTCCGTACCCGTCAGCCCGGCGGTCATGGCTGCCTGGTCAATGGCTGCCTGAAAGCGCGGCGGCAGTTCCCCGCTCACCCGGTCATGTCGCCCACCAGCCCGCACCTGAAGGGGAATATCATGCCAGTAGAGAATTTGAAAGGTGGCCATATCTATTTACCCAGATCAAACGCCCGTTGGTATACTTTCACATAGCCTTGATAATCAATGTCTCGGGGGTTGCCAATGGTTTGTGGGTCATTGGCTGCCAGTTCAGCCAGCAGCGGGATCTCGTCTTCGCTAAAGCCCAATGCCTGCATGGTGGGAATGCCTACGTCTGCGGTCAGCCGGTACACGGCCGTTACCGCCCGCTCTGCCGCATCCCAGATAGACAGCCCGCGAATATCCTCACCCAACGCCTGGGCGACACGGGCAAAACGGTGTGGCTCGGCTATAAAGTTATACTCCATGACCGGCCCCAGCAGTCGTGCGGTGATGGCCCCATGTGGTACGTCACGCACGCCGCCAGCCGTCTGGCTCATGGCGTGCGCTGCGCCTGCGCTGGCTACACCGTAAGCCATGCCGCCCAACGCAGCAGCCATGCTCATCTTGGTACGTGCTTCCTGGTTGTGCCCCTGAGCGTAGGCGATGCGCAAATAGCGGCTCACGTACTCCATGGCCAGCAGAGCCACGGCATCGGTGAAGGGTTGGGCGTAGGCCATCGTGTAACATTCAATGGCATGGGCCAGGGCGTCCATGCCGGTGCCAGCGGTGATAGATGGCGGCAGGGCCAGCGTCAGCTGCGGGTCGATCAGGGCTACGTGTGCCCCGATCAGTGGCGTGCCGCCCACGTTGTACTTAATTTTGCGCTCATGGTCAGTGATGACTGACCATAATGTCACCTCGCTGCCAGTTCCGGCCGTGGTGGGCACGGCGATTGTGGGGGGGATACGTTTGCAAATAGGGTTAGGGTCAGCCCACTCATAAGCCCGAATAGAACCGCCCTGCACGGCCGTGACCCCAATGGCCTTGGTAGCATCCATGGGGCTGCCGCCGCCCAGGCCAATGAGTCCATCACAATCCGCTTCCCGGTAGACGGCCGTGCCCTGGTCTACCAGAGCGATGGGGGGGTTGGGCACCACATCATCAAACAACACGTAGTCAAGGCCGTATTTGCGCAGTTGATTGGTGACTTCAGCCACCACCCCCGCCGTCACCAGCCCTTTGTCAGTGACCAACAACGGCCGTCTCACCCCCAGCCCTCGCAGCTCATCCACCAACCCGGCCAACGTCCCTGGTCCATGTACAATCTTGGTAGGAAATTCAAATGTTTGCATCATCGTTGAGTCCTTTGAAAACAGTATGGAGTATTCAGTAGCTCCGTATTCAGAAGTGCATCGCCTGACTGAATAGTGACCTACTGAATACTGATCACTAAATTCCGCGCCGCTGCCAGCCGTGCCGCCCACGCCTGGGAGATGCGGTCAATCATCACTGCCAGAATCACAATCGCCAGCCCGGCTTCCACGCTGCGGCCAAGTTCGTTTTGCGCCAGACCAGAGACAACCTCTAACCCCAACCCCGCGCCCCCCACCAATCCGGCGATGATCACCATCGCCAGCACCATCATGATGGTCTGGTTAATGCCCAACATGATAGCCGGCAACGCTAGGGGAATTTGTACCTTAAACAATAGCTGCCGCCCGGTCGAGCCAAAGGCTCTGGCCGCTTCCACCACTTCGGCATCCACACGACGGATGCCCAGGCTGGTCAGGCGGATAACTGGTGGCAAGGCGTACAGCACCGAAGCCAGAATCCCGGCCACCCGCCCCACGTTAAAAAGCATGATGACAGGAACCAGGTAGACAAAGGTGGGAATGGTCTGTAAAAAGTCATTCATGATACGCAGTCCCCGGTCAGCGTGATCATTGCGTGCTGCCCATATGCCCAGGGGAATGCCCATAAGAATGGAAATAAAAACGGCGACGATCACCTGGCTGAGCGTGTCCATGGCCAATTCCCACATGCCCAGCAGGCCCACGAAGAACATACCGGCCAGGGTAAACAAGGCCAGCCGCCTGCCGGCCACCCTATAGGCCACGGCCGTCAGCAGCAGCATGATCACCGGCCACGTTAGCTTTTCAACCAATAAACGGCGCAAAGGGGCCAATATGTAAATGGTGATAAAGTCACTAAATGGCCCAGTGCCGATATGGCTGTCGCCGATACGGTATAGGTGAACCTGGGCCCACTGCACCAGGGCGTCAACGGGTGCGGCCAGGCCCAGGTTCCAACGAGTGGGGAAGTCACGGGCGGCGGGCACGGCCGTGCCTAACCCTAACGTTAACAGCAGCAGCCCCACCAGCACCAGTGTGCTCATAAAAAAGATGGGGTGCCGAGCCAAAAGGCCATGATGGCTGGTGAGCATTTGCGTGGCCCGATGGCTGGCTTTGTAGACATAAGCAATGACTGTTTCGATGCCTGCCGCGGCCCTGTTCCCCTGCCATGCTGCTGGCAGCAAATGGAAGCCGTGAAAATCACCCTGGCTGTTCCATTCGGTGCGCACCAGAGCCTGGCTCATACGGTCTAGCAGCACGGCCATGAACACAACTGCCAGCCCGGCCGCAAAGGCCGTACCCACGTTCAGTGTACGCAGTGCCCTTAAGACGGTTTCACCCAGCCCGCCACTGCCGATGAGGGCAGCAATGACCACAATGCTCAGGGCCATCATGATGGTCTGGTTGACGCCGGTCATGATAGCCGGGGTGGCCAGGGGTAGGCGTACTTTGAACAAAATCTGGCGGTCAGTGGCGCCAAAGGCGCGGGCAGCTTCCACCGTTTCGCTGGAAACCTGGCGAATGCCCAGGTTGGTCAGGCGAATGGCCGGGGGCAGGGCATAGATGACGGTGGCCACCACGCTGGGCACACGGGCGATGCCAAAAAAGAGCAGCACGGGAATAAGGTAGACAAAAGCGGGCATGGTTTGCATGGCGTCCAGCAACGGCCGCAGTCCGCGTGCTACCCGGTCATCCTGGGCCGCCCAAATGCCCACAGGAATGCCGATCACCAGAGAAATAATGACCGAGACCACCATTAACGCCAGCGTTTGCAGGCTGCGATCCCAAAAACCCAACAGCCCCATGAGCAGGGTGCAGGTGGAAACCAGCAGTGCCAGCCGCAGCCCGCCCGCTTTATGGGCGGTCAGGAAAATAGCGGCCACGATCACCGGCCAGGGCAGCCACAGCAGGAACTTTTCTACCAGCCGCAGCCCCCCGTCAATAAAGGCGCTGAACGGCTCAAAGAAGTAAAGGAACATGGGGTGCGTTTGCCGGTTGGCCACAAGCCAGCGTTTAAATTCGTCCAGTGGACCGCGCAGGCCAATGTTCCAGGCTTCGGGAAAGGCACCCACACGCGCGGCCGTCAGGATGATCAGCAGCACCAGCAACACGGCCGTGGCCACACCCAACCAGACCCACCGTTTATGTAAGGATATGCGGGATAATGCCACAGATGCACTCATCATGTTTTGCCTATCAGATCTCCGATTTCTCTGGGAAATGGGAGTTCCATGCCGTGACGCTACTCTGCCCCGGCCAGTGCCAGCATAAGCGTTTTGCGGTCTACCTTGCCTACCACATTGCCGGCCGTGTCCAGCACGGCAATAGGCGTGTTGTTATTGGCGGTGAGCGGGATCAACCGGTCTAGTGTCATGTCTGCGCGGCAGGTGGTCTCGCTGCCGTCAATATTGCCCGGCGGCTGCATGATGGCCTCGGCGGTAAGGACCCGGGCGCGGGGCACGTCCTTGGTAAATTCGCGTACATAGTTGTTGGCCGGGTGGGCTACAATCATGCCGGCCGTGCTCATTTGCACGATCTCGCCATCTTTCATGATGGCAATGCGGTCGCCCAGCTTGATCGCTTCTAAAAAGTCATGGGTAATGAAGACGATGGTTTTGTGTAGGGTTTGTTGTAAACGAATCAATTCGTCTTGCATTTCGCGGCGGATCAGAGGGTCAAGGGCGCTGAACGGTTCGTCGCAGAGTAAAATTTCTGGGTCTACGGCCAGGGCACGGGCCAGCCCCACTCGCTGCTGCATGCCGCCGCTGAGTTCATGCGGGTAATGGTTTTCCCATCCTTTGAGGCCCACCATGTGCAGCACTTCCCTGGCTTTGGCTTCCCGTTCCGGCCGGGGCATGCCCTGGATTTCCAGGCCATAGGCCACGTTATCCACCACCCGCCGATGGGGAAAAAGGCCAAAGCGTTGGAAGACCATGCTCATGGTATGGCGGCGTAGATCGCGCAGTTCCTCTTTGTTGATCTGGGTGATGTCACGGCCGTTGACCACAATTTCGCCCCGTGTTGGTTCAATCAGCCGCGTCAGGCAGCGAATGAGCGTAGACTTGCCGCTGCCTGACAGCCCCATGACTACAAAAATCTCGCCCGTCGCCACCTCAAATGAAACATCACGGACAGCTACCACATGTCCGGTTCTTTCCTGAATGTCGGCGCGGGTAGACACGGCCGTGACGTGTTGAATCACATGCTCTGGCGCAGGGCCGAATATTTTCCAAACATGGCGGCAGGCGATTTTTGTGTCCATGTTTCCAGTAATCAGTAATCAGTAATCAGTACTCAGTAATCAGTGTTCAGTAGGCCTAACTGATCACTGAACTACTGAACACTGGTTACCATTTAAGGCAGCCAGCTGCGCCAGACTGACTCGTTTGCGTCTACCCATGCCTGGGCCGCTCCTTCCACCGTCTGGCCTCCATCCAGCGCCGCCAACATAAAGACCTGCGCATCGCTGTTATACTTCATATTCTTAAGCAAGGTGTATACATCGGGCGCCTTCTCGCTCAATTGGGGCGATAAAATCTTAAACAGCTCATCTTGTGGATAGGCGCAAGCGACACCGCCGCTTTCAGCGGAAGCGTAACAGTCGTCGTTGTAGGGGGGCAGCTCTACCTGCGTCAGGTCAAACTTATCAAAGATACCGTGCGGTGAGTAGAAGTAGAACAGCACCGGCTCTTGCCGCGCATAGGCTGAAGAAACTGTTGCCAGCAGCGCATCTTCAGACCCGGCGGTCACCACCTGCAAATTTAACCCCAGGTTTTTGATGATGTCGGCGTCATACTGCACCCAGCTGGGGTCCCCGGCCGTAAATTGACCCAGGTCGCCGGTTTCGGCCGTGGCAAACAGCCCGGCCAGCGCCGGGTCAGCATATCCTTGCCATGTTTTTAGCAGCGGGTATTCATTCACCACGTAAGCGGGCACAAACCAGCCGATTTCACCTACTGGGCCCAATGGACCGCCATGTTCTACCACGCCTTGTGCTTCAATGTACTCAGCAATGCGTTCGCCATGCCCGGACGGCCATACTTCCAGGCTGGCGTCGGCGTCGCCTGCCGCTAGCGCGTCCCATTGGGCATTTTCGTCCAAAGCCACAATTTCTACGGGGTTGCCCAACTCTTTTTCGATGATAATTTTGGCGACGTTGACATTTAGTTCTGACGCGGGCCAGGGATTGGCAATCAGGGTGATGGTTTCACCGCTGTCACCGCCCCCGCAAGCTGCCATCAGCACCAGGAAAAACATGATGGACATGATAAACGGTAAACACTTCTTCTTTCTCATTTTTGACCTCCTCAAATGGTGGGCACTGATAGGTGCCCGTCGCTTATAATGAGGCTCAATTATGCCCTAACAAGATCGTTTGCCCATCAAATTTCCAGTTGTTGCTGAATTTCCATAATCAACGCCGGCAAGATTTCATGCAAATCACCAATCACTGCGTAAGTGGCCTTTGTCACCATCGGCGCTTCCGGGTCAATGTTAATGGCCAGAATATGCTTCGCCCCTTTGCAGCCTACCCAATGTTGAATGGCGCCGCTAATGCCACAGGCAATGTACAGATCAGGGGCTACACGTGTGCCCGTCTGCCCCACCTGGTCGGCGTGGGGTCGCCAACCCAGGTTGGTGGCCACACGGGAACCACCCACTGCCCCGCCCAACAGGCCGGCCAGCTCTTCCAGCATGGTGAACCCCTCGGCGCTGCCCACACCACGCCCACCGCTAACTACTACTCGGGCTTCAGCCAGCGTCACCTTGTCGCCGGTCGGCGGCACCCGGTCTACCACGCGCACACGGAAATCATCATCGTTAAGGGTGGGGATGAACGGCCGTATCTCAACCACCCCACCCGCTACCTCTGCGGCCGCCATTACCAACGGGGCCACCGTCAGCAGCTTGGGTGTGCCTGACAACCGGGCTTCTTCCAGCAGGCTGCCCCCCCAGCGCATACGGGTGATATGATACTCGGGGCCAGGGGTCACGGCCGTGACATTCGTGGCCAGTGGCAGCCCCATCTTTGCCCCTACGTGGGCCATAACCTCCTGGCCGCGGTCTGTGCCAGCCGCCAGTACCGCCTGGGGTTTCTCAGTGGCCGCCAGGTGTACCACACCCTGAGCCCAGGCTGCCGGGGCGTAATCGGCTAGAGCAGTGTGTTGGGCCAGGTGCACGGCCGTGACCCCATAAGCCCCCACTTCCACCGCCAGCGGCTCTGCTTCCGCCCCTATGAGCAGGGCGTGCAGCGGCTCCCCGGTGGCTTCGGCCAGTCTGCGGGCCAGGGTCAGCATTTCCAGTGATTGCGGATTTAATTTGCCGCGGTCGTGTTCGACAACGCCTAAAATCATGATTCAGTCCTGTTAGGTAATCGGCAACAATCATTCAGACATAAACCCGCTTGAAGTGTTGCCGATTCCTCGAGGAAACCGCGAGAAAACGCCTCTTTTTACATCTGGAAACTTTTCGCGGTTTACCTAAGGCCAGTGACGCCTACATCAACCGTAACTCCTGCAAAATTTCTACAATATGGGGCACGGCCGTTGGCCCGTGCCCCAAAATTTGCACTGTGCTGCTCTGCTCTGGCGGGAGGATCAGCCGGATTTTTTCCAGCGATGCCGCCCCGCTGCCCGGCGATGCCGGTTTACTCTGTGTCAGTGGTTTCTTTTTGGCCCGCAATCGGCCGGGTACAGAAGGGTAACGGGGCAGGTTGATCCCTTCTTTGATCGTGAGTACGGCCGGCAGTGACGTCTGGTAGACTTCCCACCCGCCGCTGGTCTCGCGCCGGACCACGGCCGTCTTCCCCTGTATTTCTAACCCTTTGATCCCGGTTATACAGGGCAGCCCCAGGGCATGGGCCACACGGATGCCCACCTGGTAGCCGCCGGTATCGGCGGCTTCATGGCCAAAAAGCAGCAGATCAAACGGCCGGGCATGCACCGCGACGGCGGCATGCACCGCGGCCACAATGGCGTTAGCCGTAGCCACAGCATCCCATTCACGGCCGTCGGTCAGCAGATGCAGCGCCTGGTCGGCACCTACGGCCAGCGCGTCACGCAGCTGTTCCGCCGCTGCTTCTGGCCCTAATGTCAGCACCGTCACGCTGCCGCCATGGTGTTCGACCAGCCGCACGGCCTCTTCCACCGCACACTCTTCATGGGGGCTGATGGTAAAACCCAGGCTGCGCGTCTCAATATCCTGTTCATCGGCGGTTATGACGATCCGTGCCCCAGTAGCAGGCACCCGTTTGATGCAAACTAAACTATCCATAATGATTCCCGTACTCAGCATGCAGGTCACCAATTACTGACCTACTGACCTGCTGACTACCGTTTCATTCGCTCATTCTCCGGGTCAAACAGTGGGGTACTGCCGACCGCCGCCACCGTCACCGGATACAGTTCGGTCATATATTCAACGGCCAGTTTGGTGCCCACCTGGGCGTAGGCCGGCGGCAGGTACGCCATGAGCAGCTGTTTGCCCACCGATGGACCGGCGCCGGCGCTGGTGACGTATGAACGGCGGCCTTTGCGGTCTATCAGGCTTTCACCATCCGGGGTGAGGATGGGTTCACGGCCGTTCATGTACCGGTTTAGCCCCGATTTTGCTGTGTGGTCTTCCACCGTCAGTGTACACAGGATGGCTGCCGGTTCTTCCTGGCGGGCCTGCAAATACGCTTCCTTGCCGATAAAGTCCGCTTGTTTCACCCGGCGCCGCGCCAGCCCGGCCTCTACCGGGTTATACTCGCCTTCCAGTTCGTGGCCCATCAGCCGGTATCCCTTTTCCAGCCGGGCTGTGGTGCCATAGACGCCGATGCCCACCGGTACCAGGCCGTGTGGCTGTCCCGCTTCCCAAAGCGTGTCCCATAACTTGAGGCCATGCTCCATGGTGGTGGAAATTTCCCAACCCAATTCACCGACATAAGAGATGCGCAGCGCCCAAACGGGCAGGCCATTGATGAGCAGCGGCTTACAGGTGGCAAAGGGAAAGCCTTCATGGGAAACGTCATCGTCGGTGACTGTTTGCAGCACGGCCCGGGCGTGTGGCCCCCATAGGCCAAGGGTGCACAGCGCAGAGGTCATATCTATGAAAGTGACGGAGCGGTCGTCTGGTAGATTGTCTGTGAACCACTTCTTGTCACGGGCGCCGTCACCACCACCGTCTACCACGCGGAAGCTGTCTTCGCCGGTGCGCATGATCGTCAGGTCTGCACGAAAGCCGCCGTGGGGGGTGAGCAGCGGGGTGTACACGGCCGTGCCCACCGGTACATCCATCTGGTTGACGGTCATTCTCTGGATATACGCCAATGCGCCGGGGCCAGACACGTCAAAAATGGCAAAGGCTGTCAAATCTACCAGGCCCACTCGGTCACGCATGGCCAGATGTTCGGCGTTAATGATGGGTGACCACCAGCGGGCGTCCCATTCGTGCGGGCGGTTTTGCAGCCGCCCTTCATAGTCGGCCAGCAGTTTCTGGTTCGATTCATACCACTGCGGTCGTTCCCAACCGGCGGTCTCAAAAAAGACGGCGCCCAACGCCTTTTCCCGAAAGTAGAAGGGGCTGGTGCGTACCTGGCGGTTAGAGGCCCACTGCTCACGAGGGTGCACAATGCCGTAGGTCTTGTTGTACCCTTCGCCGGTGCGGGCATGGATGTGGTGACGGCTGCGGCCGTAGTCATAAAAGCGGGCCACATCTGAGGCGTGAATATCAATCTCGGCGGCGCCGTGGGTGAGCAGCTCCACGGCCGCTTTGGCAAAACCTGGCCCTTCTTTGATCCAGATGGCGGCCACTGACCATAATCCCTTCACCTCCGTCTCTCCAATAAGCGGGTTGCCGTCTGGCGTCAGCGAGAGCAGGCCGTTGATGGCGTGGCGGATGCCGGCGCGTTCGTCGCCGATGATCTCGGGCATCAGTTCCAGCGCCTGTTCTAACTGCGGCTCAAAATCTTCCTGGGTGAAGGGCAGTTCCGTGGGTGAAAGGGCGGATTGTTCAATGGAGGGGATGTCATCTGGGGCCATGAAGATAGGGCGATGGGCGTAAGAACCCACTTCCATGTCGCTGCCGTTTTGCCGTTCATACATAAATGTGTCCATGTCACGGATGATGGGGTAAGCGATTTCGCGGCCGGTTTGGGCAAAGGTGGGGTGTGGGCCGACGCTGATCATCTGGTGTACGGCCGGGGTGAGGGGTATGGTGGCCCCGGCCATGCGGGCCAGGCGTGGGCTCCAGACGCCGCTGGCGATCATGACCACGTCAGCCTGAATGTGGCCCTGGTTGGTATGCACCGTGTGGATACGGCCGTGGCGCACTTCCATATCTGTCACTTCCGTATTGGGCATCACTGTCAGTGCCCTTAACGCCAGCCCCTTTTCACGCATTAACGTGCCCGCCCGCAGTGAATCTACCACACCTACACTGGGGGTATAGAAGCCACCCAGGATAATGTCGGTATTGATGTAGGGCACCAGTTCCAATACCTCTTGGGGTGAAATCAGGTAAGATTCAATGCCCCATGCTTTGGCTGAAGCCATGCGCCGCCGCAGCTCTTCCATGCGCTCTTCCGTGCGGGCCACTTCAATGCCGCCACTTTCGGTGAAGACGCCCAATGCCTGGTACTGGCGCACGCTGTCCAGGGTAACAAAGGTCATCTCTTTGCTGTGGTCTACGGGGAAGATGAAGTTTGAGGCATGGCCGGTAGAGCCGCCGGGGTTGGGGAACGGCCCCTTGTCTAACTGCACGATGTTTTTCCAACCCTGCAAGGCCAGATGGTAGACCAGGCTGTTGCCCACAATGCCGCCGCCAATGACAACGACGCTGGCTTTTTCCGGTAAGTTACTCATATACTGCCTCCTATTACCGTCATTCGTAATCCGATTTTGGCCTATGGATTACCTAATACTCCGGTTTAATCTCACCTTTACGCCTGGTCATAAATGCCACCAGAGCTTCATCAATCGCTGGGTCAAGCGATGGCGCTTCATAGCTTTTTAGCAGTCGCTTCCATTCGGCATTGGCTTTCTGGTCGGCCGGCTGTGCCCCATCCTCGGCCCATTGTTCAAAGGAGTTGTAATCAAACAGTGGCGAACGGTAAAAGGCATGGCGGAAGTGGCGCATGGTGTGGTCTGTACCCAGGTGATGGCCGCCGGGTGGTACCTCACGAATGGCGTCCAGCGCCAGCCCTTCGTCAGATAAATCTAACCCTTGCATATATTTGTGGAAGCTGCCCAGCAGCTGGCAGTCAAGGACGAACTTTTCATAGCCGGCGGTGAGGCCGTTTTCCAGCCAACCGGCGGCATGTAACACAAAGTTGACCCGCGCCAGCACCGTAGGCAGCATGACCATGACTGACTCATAAGCGGCCTGGGCATCAGGGATTTTGCTGCTGGCAAACATGCCGCCGCTGCGGAAGGGCAGGCCATAGCGCCGCGCCAGTTGGGCGCTGGCGTATAAGGCCAGCTGGCTTTCCGGCGAGCCAAAGACAGGCGCGCCACTTTGCAAATCGATATTGGTCTGAAAAGCGCCGTAGACCACGGGGGTACCGGCATTGATCATCTGGGTGAGTACAATGCCGGCCAGCGCTTCCGCATTTAGCTGAGCTACCGTACCGGCCACAGACACGGGGGCCATGGCGCCCGAGAGAATAAAGGGGGTGATGATCAACCCTTGCCGCGCCTTCGCGTAGGCAACAAGAGCGCCCAGCATGCGATCATCCAGGCGGCGTGGACTGCTGATGTTGATGAGTGAGAGCAGTGCCGGCTGTTGGCGGATGGTCTCGGCGCCAAAGACGATCTCGGCCATACGCACGCTGTCTTCGGCGTTGGCTTTGGAAGTAACGGACCCCATGAACGGTTTGTCACTGTACTTGATGTGGCTGTACACCATATCCAGGTGGCGAGTATGGGTGGGTTCGTCGGTGGGTTCCACGATAGTACCACCTGAATGGTGCAGGTAAGGGTTGAGGTAAGTGAGGCGGACAAAGTTTTGAAAATCAACCAGCGTCGCTTCACGGCGGCCTTTGTCCAAATCATGCACAAAGGGAGGGCCATAGACGGGAGCGAGACACAGGTGATTACCCCCGATGGTGACATTGTTGGCCGGGCTGCGGGCCAGTTGGGTGAACTGGCGGGGCGCTTTTGCTACATATTCGGCCACCTGCGCCGGATCAAAAAAGGCGGTATCACCCTGGAACCGGATGCCATGTTGTTTGAGGATGGCCTGGGCTTCGTCATCGTAAAAGTCAATGCCCACTTCAGAGAGAATGATCATGGAGGCGTTGTGAATGCGTTCCAACCCTTCTTCATTCAGGATTTCATAAGGGGGCAGGTGGTGCAGGGGTTGGGTGGCATGGACAACGGCCGTATCTGCCTGGCGTTCTCTTGTGCGTCTTTCACGTCTTTTGACCATGAGATTCACCCTTAAGTGGTTGGAGATGCGAGAACAAAGTTTGCTCTCCGCTCTCTAATTTTCTGTTGAAGTCCCCAGCATGATGGCATGCATTTCTGCCTGGAAGCTCTGAATGTGCTGCTCCATCAGGCGCACAGCTTCGGTGGCATTGCCATCACGCAGCACTTCGTAGATTTGTTGGTGTTCTTGCACGGCCGTGCGCATGTCGCCAATACGGTGCAGGAAGAAGTACCACAGACGCAGGCTGAGGGCATAGCAGGTAATGAGCATATCTTCTAAAAAGTGATTACCCGCGGCGGCATAAATGATGTGGTGGCAGGCTTCGTCAATCTCGATCAACTGCTGGTCGGTGGCCTGATCCCAGGGGATAGAGTTGAGGACATCGGCCATTTGCTGCCAGTGCACGGCCGTGCCTCGCCGTGCCGCCAGCCGGGTAGCCAACGCTTCTACGGTCAGCCGCAGCTCAAAAATCTGGTACAGATCCGTGATGCTGATCTCGGTGACAAACATGCCGCGCCGAGGCACGATTGTCACCAATTTCTCCTTCTCCAACCGCTGTAAGGCTTCGCGGATAGGGGTACGGCCTAAATCCAATTCTTCTTGCAGCGCAGTTTCGTCAATCACGGCCCCGGGTTCCAGTTCCAGATAGACAATTTTGCGTTTGATACGGCCATAGGCCTGTTGACTTAATGACATACCATTTGCCTCTTGGCGTGAATAGTTGATGATTCCTAATACAACTGATATATTACAGATATATTGTTGATATGCCAAATTTTCGGCAAAATTGATCGATAGAGGGACAAAATGGCAAGAGCGCCTTTGTGGGAATTGAATCAGCGGTTGAAAGGACATGGACCGCGTGGGTAGTCAGGAAGACAGTGGCCCATCATGAGCAGGCGTGAGGTATTGCTAAAGGCGCTGGCAGCAACACCGGGAGATCTGGAACGCATGGTGCGTGGCATAAGCGACACGGCCGTCACCCATTCACCCACGCCTGATCACTGGAGCATCGCCGATGTATTATGCCATCTGCACATGGTGGAAGAGCACTACCTGGACCGGCTGCAGCGGGTGACGGCAGAAACACGGCCGTTGATCCCGGCCATTCACCCCCACCCGGCGGCCCATGATTTGACGCTGCCGTTGGCCCGGGTGGTGGTCAACTTCAAGCAGGCGCGGCAAACAACACTAACCTTTTTGCAGAACCTAAAGGCCGGCGATTGGCAGCGTACGGCCGTGCACCCTGCCTGGGGCGAGGTTACATTTCGGGCTCTGGTGCAGCATCTGGTAGACCATGATACCAGCCACTTAAATCAGATGATAGAGATACAGCAATGGATGAAAAGGGAGGTTGGAAGCTGACCGATCTCTGATCTCCATGCCCACTCTCAAAAATTATGACCACCGCCTTGATCATCTGCGGCGCACTGGCCCGCGAAGTCATAGAGATTGTACAGAAGCATGGTTGGGATGCCACAGTGTTTGGCATTCCAGCTATTGACCATATGTTTCCAGAACGTATTGCCCCCGATGTAGAAAAGCGTTTTCTGGAAATTAAGGCGCAGTTTGACCGGGTGATTGTGCTCTTTGGTGATTGTGGGTCACGGGGCGCCCTGGACGCTATGCTGGTGCGGCATGGCCTGGAACGGATAGACGGCCCCCACTGCTATGAGATGTATGGCGGCCCGCTTTTCCATGACCTGATGGCTGAAGAGCCGGGCACGTTTTTCCTGACCGACTTCCTGGTGCGTGGTTTTGACGGCCTGGTTCTGAAAGGGCTGGGCCTGGATCGTTTTCCTGAACTCAAAGAGGATTATTTTCGGCATTACCGGCGGCTGGTGTACCTGGTGCAGCATGAAGAAGTGGCCCTGATGGCCAAGGCGCATGATGTGGCCGCTTACCTGGGACTGCCGCTAGAAATACGAGCAACAGGGTATGGCTGGTTGGAAGCACGGCTGGTGGCCATGATGGCTTAAGGAGGCGTAACCGGTGCCTATCAAACTCATCAAACAGGCCCTAAACGGCCGTCCACCACCGCGTATGTGGCGGCAGCATGACATAAAAGGGAGCTATGACGTGGTCATCATTGGCGGTGGTGCACATGGGCTGGCCTGTGCTTATTACCTGGCAAAAAATCATGGCATCACCAACACGGCCGTGTTGGAAAAGCGGTACATCGGCTCTGGGGGCAGCGGCCGCAATACCACCATCATTCGCAGCAACTACCTGACGCCAGAAGGGGTGCGCTTTTACGACGAGAGCGTGAAGCTGTATGAACAAATGTCCGCCGAGTTTGACTTTAACGTCATGTTTAGTCAACGGGGGCATCTGACGCTGGCACACACCGATGCCGCTGTGCGCACCATGCGCCGCCGCGCCGAGGTGAACCAGCTGCAGGGTGTAGATTCCCGCGTCATAGGGCCGCAGGAGATCAAAACGTTGTGCCCGCCCCTTGATGTAAGCAGCCATCCCCGTTACCCAGTTCTGGGGGCGTTGTACCATCCACCAGGTGGTATTATTCGCCACGATGCCGTGGTGTGGGGTTATGCCACCCACGCTGACCGCAGAGGGGTACACATTCACCAGCTGACCGAGGTCACCGGTATTCAAGTAGAAAACGGCCGTGTGACCGGTGTAGAAACTAATCGCGGCCTGATCAAAACCGGCATGGTGCTGAATGCTACCGCCGGCTGGTGTACCACCATTGCCGACATGGTCGGCGTCAAACTGCCCATTACCACCTTCCCCTTGCAAGCCTGTGTCACCGAGCCGCTCAAGCCATTTCTGGACGTTATTATTGTTTCCGGCAGCCTGCACGTTTACGTCAGTCAGTCTGACAGAGGTGAGCTGGTGATGGGCGCGGCCGTAGACCCCTTTGCCTCGTATGACATGCGCGGATCGCTCAGCTTTGTAGAAGGGTTGGCCGGGCATATGCTGGAGCTGTTTCCGTCGCTGGCGCATGTACGTGTTTTGCGACAGTGGGCAGGCTTGTGTGACATGACACCGGACTACAGCCCGGTGATGGGGTTTACACCGTTGACCGGTTTTGTAGTCGATGTGGGCTGGGGCACCTATGGGTTTAAAGCCGCCCCTGTTTCCGGCAAGCGTATGGCCGAGCTGATTGCCACGAATGAAACGCCGGAACTGTTACGGCCGTTCCGCCTCTCGCGCTTTTATGAAAATGACCTGGTGGGTGAAAAGGGCGCCGCGTCGGTTGGCCATTAGGAGGGTCAGGATGTTGTTATTGGCATGTCCTCATTGTGGGCTGCGTAATGTGCAGGAGTTTCGTTTTGGCGGCGAATACAATCCGCGGCCGCCACGGCCGTTGGAAACCCCAGATGTTGACTGGACCGACTACCTCTATATGCGCGCCAACAAGCTTGGCGTGCAAAAAGAGTGGTGGTACCACCGCGCCGGGTGTGGCTGCTGGTTCCTGGCCGAACGGCATACCAAGACAAATGAAGTGCTGCAGACCTATCGCTGGCAGCCCGCTCCCTAGCGCCAGTGATCAGAAGTCAGTAACCAGTATTCAGTAGGCGTTGACGGGCGTCAGGCCCCACTGAACAGTGACTACTGATAACTGAAAACTGATCTTAGCGCCAGTGATCAGAAGTCAGTAACCAGTATTCAGTAGGCGTTGACGGGCGTCAAGCCCCACTGAACACTGACTACTGAACACTGAAAACTGATACGAGCGTATTCACGGACTAAGGCTTCGTTTACAATTAAGTTGGTGTTCTAAAATGATCACTGTTCAGTTGGGTGTTCTTCTGGATTGATTACTGGGCATTGATTACCTGGCAAAAGTCCAATGAAAACAGAGACAAGGGCAAGCTGCCGCTTGCTACCACAAACTGCCGAGGTCGTTGACCGTACTCAAATCATGACCTTTACCTTTGAGGGCCGGGCCTATACGGCCTACCCTGGTGATACCATTGCCTCGGCCCTGGCCGCCCACGGGGTGCAGGTGATCAGCCGGTCGTTTAAATACCATCGGCCGCGTGGGCTGCTGTGCTGCGCCGGGCACTGCCCCAACTGCCTGGTGCAGATTGGTGATGAACCCAATGTGCGGGCCTGCATGCGGCCGGCAGCCCAAGGGATGGTGGTCGTGCCCCAAAATGTACGGCCGTCCCTGGCCCATGATGCCCTGGCACTGACTCAATTGGGCGCCCGCTTTTTACCCGTCGGCTTTTACTATAAAACCTTCATCCATCCACGGCAGCTGTGGCCCGTTTATGAAAAGTTTCTGCGCAGCGCCGCTGGCCTGGGCAAGGTCAACCTCAACGCTGGCCTGCCTGATGGTTACGATAAGCAGTACCTGCACGTCGATGTGGCCGTTATCGGTGGTGGCCCGGCGGGGTTAAGTGCCGCGGCGGCCGCCGCGGCCGCTGGTGCCAGGGTAGCCTTGTTTGATGAGAACGCAGCCGTGGGTGGCCATACCTGTTATTCGAGGGGTGACGGGAGATTCCAGATGGCTGATCTCCAAACGCCAAACGCCAATGTACAGGTCTACACCAACACGGCCGTTCTCGGCTGGTGGGAAGACAACTGGCTGGCCGCCGTGTGTGGGCAGCGCCTGTACAAAGTTCGGGCAAAGGCCATCGTGGTAGCTACCGGGGCTATTGAACAGCCGTTGGTCTTTGCCAACAATGACTTGCCCGGCGTTATGTTGGGCAGCGGCGTACAGCGGTTGGTCAATTTGTATGGCGTGAAGCCAGGTGACACGGCCGTGATCATCACCGCCAATGATCATGGCTGGCAGGTAGCGGCGAATTTGCAGGCGGCGGGCATTACCGTGGCCGCTGTGGCCGATGAGCGCTTGACAGCAGCCAATGAATGGGTTGAGCCGGTTCGGGGTGCGGGTACGGCCGTGCATTGGGGGCACACCATTCTGGCCGCCACCGGCTCAGGCAAAGTGGCAGGGGCCATCATCGCCCCGGTAGACAAAGATGGGCAGGCCAGCCCGGCCGCCAAACAGGCAGTTGCCTGTGACCTGATCGCCCTCAGCGTAGGGTGGTCGCCGGCCAATGGCCTGCTCTACCAGGCAGGGGCACACATTGTCTATGACCAGGCATGTGGCCTCTTTCGGCCGCAGCAGCTGCCGCCGGGCATCTTTGCCGCCGGGCGGGTGACGGGCATGTTTGACATGGAAATGACGCTGGTGGCCGGGCAGCAAGCCGGGCAGCGGGCGGCCGCTTTTGCCGGATTTGAGCCGGTGGCGCTTGCCCCCGAAACAGACCAGGCCACGGCCGTGCACGGCCATACGTCTACCCTGGTACAGACCGCCGGCCAGGGCAAAAGGTTTGTCTGTTTCTGTGAAGATGTGACGGATAAGGATGTGGAAACGGCTATTGCCGAAGGGTACAACAGCCTGGAGCTGCTGAAGCGTTACAGCACTATCTCTATGGGGCCGTGCCAGGGCAAGATGTGTTCGCTGAATACCATGCACCTCTGCGCCCGCGCCAACGGCTGGACAATGGCCGAGACGGGCACAACCACCGCCCGCCCGCCGCTGACGCCGGTATCCCTGGGGACGCTGGCCGGGCAGATGATGGAGCCGGTACAGGTGACGGCCGTACATGAATGGCACCTGGCCCAGGGCGCGAAGATGATGGTGGCCGGGCTGTGGCTGCGGCCCGAACATTATGGCGATCCGGTGGCCGAAGTGACGGCCGTGCGCCAGCGGGTAGGCCTGATTGATGTCAGTACTCTGGGTAAACTGAAGCTCACCGGCCCTGGTGTGCCTGCTTTGTTAGACAGGCTCTACATCAATAAGTGGCAAAAGCTGGCGGTTGGGCGTGTGCGTTATGGCCTCATGTGCAACGATGAGGGTGTGATTTTGGATGATGGCGTGACCGCCCGGCTGGGCGAGCAGGAATGGTATACCACGCTCACCTCCTCCGGGGCCACGGCCATGTATGAATGGATTCAATGGTGGGTGCAGTCTGGCTGGGGTGAAGGTGTCCACGTGACCAACGTCACCGAGGTGTGGGCCGCATTTAACCTGGCCGGGCCGCAGGCGCGGGTGGTGCTGCAAAAGCTGACAGAGGCAGACGTGTCTAACACTGCCTTTCCCTACATGCACGGGCAGGCCCTGACACTGGCAGGTGTGCCCTGCCGGGTGCTGCGCATCGGCTTTACCGGGGAGTTGAGTTATGAGATTCACTGCCCGGCAGGGTATGGCCTGTATCTCTGGCAGGCTGTCATGGCGGCCGGGCAGGTATTTGGCATACGGCCGTTTGGCGTGGAAGCGCAGCGCATTTTACGGCTGGAAAAAGGGCATATCATCGTCGGTCAGGATACTGACGCCCTTAGTGACCCCCTTGGCGCCGGCATGGCCTGGGCGGTGAAGCTGGACAAGGCAGACTTTTTGGGCAAACGGGCCCTGACACGCCAGACGCACGACGGTCCCCCACAAAAATTGGTGGGCTTCAAGATGGTAGACAGCACCATCGTGCCGGAGGAAGGGTTGCAAATTGTACGGCCGAACCCGGATATGCCCCTGGGTCTGGAAATCATTGGTTGGGTGACATCCAGCCGATACAGTCCCACATTGGCGGAAGCGATTGGCCTTTGCTGGCTGCCAACGGCCGTGGCCGACCAGCCAGGTGCGCCATTTACCATTCGTCGACAGGGCAAACTGATTGAGGCCCAGGTGCATCATGGCCCATTTTATGATCCAGAGGGGGAGCGGCTGCGAGCGTGAGGTAGGCATGAACGGAGATTTAGTGGCTTTCCTAAACGATCATGAACCCGTGACCGAAGCGTGGCCTGTGTGGGGCAACGGCCGTGTCCCTTTGCGTCAACACATCTATTTGAGCCCGGGATTTCCCCTGGACCATTATGTTTCCTCCGCCCGGGCTGTCCTCTTTCGGGGGGATGAAGTGATGGTGATCCTGGATCACAACCAGCAGCCGTATGTGGTTCCGGGCGGGCGACGCGAGCTGGGGGAAAGCATAGAGGCCACGCTGCATCGTGAAGTGTTGGAAGAAACGGGTTGGCGTCTGGCACAAACCCGTTTCCTAGGGTTTGTACACTTCCGCCATTTAGGACCAAAACCAGAAATGTATCCTTACCCTTTCCCCGATTTTGTGCAAGTGGTTTACACGGCTGTGGCTGACACCTATCATGCTGAAGCTATATGCTTTGATGATTATGTCACAAGAGCTCGTTTTTGCCCGTTGGCGGAAGTGTTCGCCATGAATTTGGAACCGGACCAGACTGTGCTGCTAACGGCAGCCTTAAAACAATACAAGGCCATGCGATGAATAAACCCGTTAAACTCTCTGCCATTCACCATGCCGAGGAAAAGTGGCAGGGGCAATTTATGGCGCAGCTGGGTTGGCAGGTGGTCCAGATGTTTAGCTCAGTGGAACTGGAAACGGCCGTGGCCCGCCAATCTGTGGCCGTGTGTGAGCAATCGCATAACGGTAAAATACGTGTGGAAGGGCCAAGCGCGGGGCGGCTGCTTCACGTTGGTGAACTGGCCGTTCATGCGGGCCAACAGACCAAACACGGGCACGTTTACCGGCTGCGGCCAGATTTGTATTTTGTCCATATAGGGGTAAAAAGTGACGGGCACACGCCTGCACTAAACGTAGACGAAGTGGCCTTGACTTTGGCTCAAGACGCCCAGACTAACCCTGACCTCATCACTGTGACTGATGTAACACATGGCCTTGCCGAACTCTGGCTGGTTGGTCCTCGCAGTGCCGAACTACTGAGCCGTTTGTGTGGTCTGGACTTTCATAACAGCCGCTTCCCCAACGGGGCAGCCAAACAGAGCAGTGTGGCTAAAACTGCGCAGCTTATTATTCGCCATGACCAGGGTGATGTACCGGCTTATGCCCTTATTGGCCCCCGGTCACTGGGCGCTTACCTGTGGCAGACAATTATGCAAGCTGGCAGCGATCTGGCAGTTCAACCCATTGGGCAAGCCGCGTTAGAACAGCTTCCATAAGAAGACGGCTCAATGGGGTTTTACCGCCTTTTCTTGAATGCGGGTGAACTCTTTCCAGGCGCGGTTAAATGCGCGCACCTGCTCCCAGGTGCCATGCCGGGTAATGAGGTCGGCCCATTTTTTGTGTTCGTCAAATTTCCTGCGGGGGGGGCGGTAGTTGCTGGGATCTATGCTGGCCAGGGCACGGGCTAATTCACCCACCTGGTCCGAACGCTGCGCCTGGCGCGCAATCCAGTTCTCAAATGTCAAAATACACTCCTTTTCTAAAGGTAGTTCACTCCTTTTATCTTAGAACAAGAAAGGCCTGAACGCAACCTGACCGCAAAGATTAAGCAGGGATTGGATACGAATATGTAGCGTTAGCCTGGTCATTACTGGCCAGAATCCGGGCCCATCGCGGCCCCATCTTGCGCATACTGACTGGGAGAAATGCCCGTGACCTGCTTAAAGACGCGGGAAAAGTAGCGAGGATCATGAAAGCCCACCTGCAAAGCTACCTGAGAGACAATGAGATTACCCTGTTGTAACAGCCGCCGCGCCTCATCCATGCGGCAGCGTGTATGAAACTGCTGCGGGGACTCACCAACCCACTTCTCAAATAAAGCGCGTAGATGAGATTGGCTCAGGCCCACGGCCGTGGCCGTTAAGGCCGCATCATAGGGTGTGGTAACGTTTTCACGCAGGTAGGTAAGGGCATTGCGCACCGCTTCCGGGTACGGTGAGGCTGCCCGGCCGTGGGGTGATGACCGTTCCCTGACGCGGGCTAATAGTTCATAAAAGACGCCCACCGCCCGCAGCGCATAACCCGGTTTGCCCAGGATCAGAATCTCCCGAATCTCCATGTACCGGGCTTCTAGTTCAGCATCAAAACCTCGTGTCAGCCAATGCACCTGGTCTGGCTGGCCCAGGAGTAGCGGCCAAAAGTGGGGAATGGCAAACCAGTGGTAACGAATGACACCCTGGCTGTAGTAACGAAAAGGCACCCCCACGGGCATAGCCATTACATCGCCGGGAGAGACGGCCGTACGCTGCCCATTTACCTCCATGACGGCGGCGCCATCCAGGTGAAAATAAAATTGTGATGACTGTGGGTGATGCTGCTGTGATGCTTCGTAGCCGCCCGGTTGGGTATGGAACTCACCTGCCCGCTCGATCCAAAAATCCAGGGCCAGTCCTTCGGCCGTACCGTAGCCTACACGCCAGTAAGCGTAGCGCAGCGGCCGCAGCCCCTGGTTGGTGCCCCCCGCCATTGGTCGCTTGGGCATCTGTTTCATCGTTTCATCCACACAATCCGGCAAATCTTCCACCCATTGTAAAGGGGTCGTGGCGTATTATTCAAGTGACAGTTACTGGTAAAGTTTGTGGACACCAGGCACTGTCCTTGATAACCCGATGCAGACTAAAATCACGAACCTGCTTGATGACCACAACGTACCCTACACGCTGCTGCCACACAGTGAGCCCGTTTTTACCATTAAAACGGCCGCAGCCCAACGCGGCGTTGTGGCTGAAGAGATGGTCAAATCACTCTTGCTGCGTGAAAAGACGGGCCAGCAGCGCTACGTCATGGCCTGTGTGCTGGGGCATGACCAGCTTGACCCCAAAGCAGTGCGGGCCACACTGGGTGAAGCATCATGGCGGCGCCTGGCGTTTGCCTCTGGCCAGGAGATTACGGCCGTGACCGGTTTTGTCCAGGGTGCCGTGGCTCCCCTCTGCCTGCCAGATAATGTGCCCGTCATCTTCGACGCCGCCATTGCCCGCTGCCGGCTGGTTAACATCAGCAGTGGTGACCCCATGGCCGGGCTGGAACTCCAGCCGCAAGCGTTGATTCGTTTAGCCAACGCCCGCCTGGCCCCTATTGCCGCTGGCGAACATAGATAGATGACGGGCAGCCAGTATCTATGCCCAATGTTCAGAAATAGGTTTTTACCGACAGTAAAATGAAAAGGAGAGTGAAAGATGGGTTTACCACAACAGGTTGAGTACCTCATTATCGGCGCGGGGGTGCATGGGTTATCTACCGCCTACCACCTGAGCAAATACCTCAAAGAAAAAGGGCAGGGCGGTGGCGCCGATGTGCTGGTTGTCGAAAAGAGCAGCATTGCTGCGGGTGCATCCGGGGTGGCCTGCGGTAACGTACGCTGCAACTATTATCAGGAGCCGATGACCCGCCTGATGATCCATTGTATGGACATTTGGGAATCTGACCCGGACACCTTCGCTTACAATGCTGTTGGCTACCTCACAGCTTCTTTTGCGCCTATGGCTGCGGGGCTGGCGGCTGTGTATCAGCGTCACCAATCGTTGGGCTACCCGTCCCACTTTATTGAAGGTGAAAAGCACGTCAAAAAATATATGCAGGGCATTTTCTACGACTGGCAGGCAGAAAAATTGGAGGTGGTACTGCATGAGCATCGCGGCGGCCATGCCTGGAGCAAACAGGCCATACATGGCCTGGCCATTAAAGCTGAACAGGAAGATGCACAGGTGATGACCGGGGTGACGGTAACGGGGTTTGAGATAGCAGGGGATGGCTCGGTCACGGCCGTGCATACCGATGTGGGCGTCATTCAGGTGGGCCATGTCATTGTGGCGGTTGGGCCCTGGATCAAGACGTTGTGGGGCATGCTTGACCTGCCTCAAGAAGTGGCCAGCCCTCACCACGCTGCTGACATGATGGAACTGTGGCGCTTCCTGGCCTTACAAGAAGGGGAGATCGAGGTTAACCCCTACATTCACATTACCAACAATGGCCAGCGCCCACCGCTGGTGCACGTTGACAGTGACGTGCCGTTGTATGGTGAAGACGGCCGTTTGGTTTGGGACCAGCCCTGGGGTATCTATTTTAAACGTGACAAACATGCTGTGCAGGGGGGGGCAGTGCCCTTAGACGTCGGCAGCGAATGCCATATTGATCCTTATGGTGCACGCAGCCCATTTTACTGTGTTGGTGATGACTTCTACGATCTGTGGGCAGCGTCATTGGCTCACTGCATGAAACGGTTTCAAGGGATGCGCCCTTATGCCAGTACCCGGCCGTCTGGCGGTGTGGGTGCTTTCTCGGCTGATAACTTCCCGGTCTTCGACTTCATGCGCCCCAACGTCTATGTCATTGCTGACAGCAATCATGGGTTTAAGATGATTGGCGTGGGTGAACAGGTGGCGCGCATCCTTACGGGCGAAAGCAGTGAGCTGTTGGCTCCCTTTGCCTTCAGCCGTTTCGCCGCCCAAAAACCGCTGCCCAAATCCAATGCCCCATTCCCCTGGATGTAACCTTCGTGGTACACTCAGTTCTCTATGAGGAGTGACAGATGGTAATGATAACCGACATCATCATTATCGGTGGTGGGGTAATAGGGTGCAGCACGGCGTATAATCTGGCAAAACTAGGGGCACAGCGTGTGGTGCTGCTGGAACGGGGCGATCTTTGTTCTGGCGGTACGGCTAAATCTTGTGCCATCGTGCGCACGCACTACTCCATTGAGAGCAACCTGATCCATGCCGTGGAGAGCTTGAAGATTTTTGCCAGCTTTGCTGACATGGTAGGGGGCGACGTCGGTTTTCACCGCACTGGCTACCTCATCGTGGGGCCAGAGACACACAGGCAGCCCATGGAAGCGGTTTTCCGTAAACAGCGTGAGCACGGCATTGACACGGCCGTCCTCACCCCGGCCGAAGCGCGTAAAATTCACCCCCTGCTCAATGTTGATGATGTGGGCGTGATTGGCTACGATAGTTTCACCGGCTATGCTGACCCGTACCTGACAACCACGACGTATGCCCGGCGGGCGAAAGAGTTGGGGGTGCGGGTTTATACAGACACGGCCGTGACTGGTCTTGCCCTGCATGATGACCACAAAACAGTTCACACCCACCAGGGTGACTTTGCCGCTCCGGTGATTATTATGGCCGTTGGCCCCTGGACGTATCAGTTGGGCTGTATGATCGGCGTAGATTTCCCCTACGAAAACAGTCGCCATAAAGTTATCACGTTGAAGATCGCGGAACCGTACCGCCTCGATTGGCCTATCGTCAAAGATTTAACCACGCCCACCAAAATTTACTTCCGGCCAGAGACGGGCGGGGTGGTGCTGCTGGGCACAGGTGATCATGGTGACCCTATTGAAGACCCAGACAGTTTGCGTGATGAGATAGATGACGCGCACATTGAGCACATGGCGGCGCTTATCGCCCACCGCATGCCCCCCTTTGCCGAAGCTGACATCACGGCTGGTTGGACCGGCCCTTATGACATCACCCCAGATTGGAACCCCATCGTGGGTGAAGTGCCGGGGTACAAAGGGCTGTATGTCGCTGTGGGCTTCAGTGGGCATGGCTTTAAGCTGGCCCCCACCATGGGCGAAGGGCTGGCGCAGACAGTACTGGGCCAGGAACCACGAGTACCCATGGCCCCCTATGCCATGAGCCGTTTTGTGGAAGGTAAACCACTGTATGGATCTTACGGCATTGGTTCCATTTCGTAACGGGCGCGTGGGCACGGCCGTGTCTCGTATTCCAGTTGGCTGGGTGATTGCCCTCACGTCAACGGTCTGTTTTAGCGTGGCTCCACCCATTGCCCGTGGGGCGATTGTGGCGGGCCTGGCGCCTACGGCCGTGTTGATGGGGCGCATGGTCATTGCCCTGGTCTTGTTGGGCGGTTTTATTCTCCTGGTTTCACCGGACCGGTTCCGTATTGATCGCCAACGAGGCCTGATTGCCGTGAGTGCCGGCATGATCAATGGCCTCGGATTCCTCACCTTTTTTGCCTCCCTGGCCCGCCTGGATGCGGCTATCGCCTCTATGATTTACACCGTCAGCCCTCTGGTCGTTTTGGGTTTGCTGGCGCTGCGTGGTGAGCGGTTAACCAGGCGCCATCTGGTACGGCTGGCACTGGGCATTGGCGGCGTTTATCTGCTGATTGGGCCAGGGGGGGAAGTGGATTATGTCGGTGTCGTTCTTGTCTTTATCACCATTGTCACCTTTTCCCTGCACCTGGTCATGGTGCAGTGGTATCTACCCGGCGTACCGGCGCGAACGGTGACATTGTATATTAACCTGGGAGTGACGGTTGTGTGCCTGATCGGCTGGCAGGCGGTGGGGCGCCCGTGGCAAGCTCCTGGTGTCACGGGCTGGGCCTCGATTCTGGCGTTGGCTGTTGTCTCTACCTTTCTGGCGCGGCTGCTGCTCTTTGCCGGGGTGCGCCGCCTGGGCAGCGGCCAGATCGCCCTGCTGTCGCCGTTGGAAACGCTGCTTACTATTATTTGGGCATTTCTGTTCTTGGGTGAACGCATGACGGTGGTACAGTGGGCAGGTGGCCTGTTCATTCTCCTGAGCATGGTGTTAGCTGCCCGCCGCTTGCGCCTGACCCGCCGCTGGCGGCCATGGCCCTGGCTGTAGGTTTACCCAAGAGGCGCTGCTATTCAGTATTCAGTAGCCAGTATTCAGTGGCCAGTGAAACCACTGAATACTGAACACTGAATACTGATGACTGTGAGGAGGGTTATGCAAACGTCAACCTATCTCTGGCCGGGAACTGTACATTTTGGTTTTGGCGCTGCCGGGCTGGTAGGGCAGGAGAGTCAGGCACGCGGAGCGACATCGGCTTTTATTATTGTCGATCCGGGGGTCATGAAGGCCGGGCTGCTGGATGTGGTGTTAGATTCGCTCTACGCTGTTAACGTCATCTTTTCCATTTATGACAAAGTGGTGCCCAATCCTGATGTGGAGTCAGTGCAACTGGCGGCCAAAGCTTATCGCGAGAGCAAAGCCCACATATTGATTGGTGTAGGCGGTGGCAGTGCGCTGGACATGGCCAAAGCGGTCAAGCTCATGGTGGGTGGCCCTGCTTCGGCTACGGTGTGGGATTATGCCACCAGGTTGGGTGATGACCGACGGCCGTACCCACCCGCGTCTAAAATGCCTACCACCATTGCCATTCCCACCACGGCCGGTACAGGCGCGGAAGTGACCCCGTGGGCGGTGATTACCCGAGGCGAAGATCAGTTGAAGTTTGGTGTGGGTGATGCCACTACCTTCCCAGACGTGGCCCTGGTTGACCCCACCCTGACGCTGACCCTGCCCCCTTTTCTCACGGCGGCCACGGGCATGGACGCCCTCTCCCATCTCATTGAAGCGTACGTTTCCACCAACCACAACCCTCTCTTGGATCCCATGATTGTGTATGGCATCGAGCTGGTGGCGCGTAGTTTGCGCCCGGCCGTGGCCCATGGCAATAACCCGCAGGCCCGCGCCGACATGATGCAGGCCTCGCTCATAGGCGGCATTGCTATCAGTTCCAAATGGCTGGGGGCGTGCCATTCACTGGCGCACCCGCTGTCTGGGCTGGCCGGGGTGCATCACGGGTTGGCCTGTGGCCTCATGCTGCCGCACCAGATGGCGTACAGTCTGCCAGGGGCACTGGCGCGGTACGCCGCCGTGGCCGATGCGCTGCGAGGGGAGAGTGTAAAGGGTGGGGTGCGGGAACGGGCGTTGGCCGCGGTCACGGCCGTGACGGATCTGCTGCAAGACATCGCCCTGCCCACCCGCCTGCGTGATGTGGGTGTCACCGAAGACCTCATCCCCGCCCTGGCCAAAGCGGCCATCACCGACCTCAACTGGTGGACCAACCCCCGTACCGTCAGTGAAGAGGTGATGGCTGCGTTGTATGAGGCAGCTTTATAGTTTCAGGGGCAGCTATTGGGATACAAAATCATGCTCGTTTATATTGACCTGGAACACGAACAGTTACAGCGCATTGACCCGGATTTGTGGCGTCAGTCACGGGCCGATTTGCTGCGGGAAAAGTACCGGTTAGAACGGTTGGCTTCACGGCCGTGCCTCATCTGCCGCTATGATCGTGTCACTCCCGAACAGTTGCAGGCGGTGGGGGCAGAGGTGGTGTTTGTCAGCGGCTGCAAGCTGGGCTACGACTATTATGCAGTGGAAAGCCTGGCCGGGCTGCGCCGCCTGTACCAGGAATGGACACGGCCGTTGCTCGGTTTTTGCGGCGGGATGCAGCTCCTGGCCCAGGCACACGGCGCCGCCATCGGCCCATTGGCCCCCATTCCACCCGGCGTGGCCGGCCTGCACCTGGCCACAGTAGAAAACATCAGCGGTGTGGCTCAGGAAATTGGTTTCCATCCCATCACTGTCACGCAGGCACATGCCTTGTTCTGTGGCCTGACTGACTCGCCCGTCTTTTACCAGGCGCACTACTGGGAAGTGAAGGCTGCACCGCCGGGCTTTGACGTGTTGGCTCAAAGTGATCGCTGTGCGGTTCAGGCCATTGCCCACCGGCAGCGGCCGTTGATGGGCGTGCAGTTTCATCCGGAGAAATATGATGATCGGTACGGCGACGGCCGTCACCTTTTACAAAACTTCCTGGCGATTGCTGGGATTGGCATAGAACGCCGGTAGACGCAGCTGTTCTTTTGGTCTCATCCTGTTCATCCGCGTTCATCTGCGTCCCATAAAAACTCATGACACGGAAACGTATTCGCCGGCGCGAAGAGCGCCGCTCAGAAACGCCAGCGTCACCGCCTGTGCAGCCCGGCCTGGCCGGCGGCCAATATAAACCGCTGAGCGACGCCGATATCGAGCGCATTCATGAAGCGGCGCTGACGGTGCTGGAACGCACCGGCGTGCAAATTGTGGCTTCAGAGTGCCGTGACATGTTGCAGAAAGCCGGGGCCACGGTGGATGCTGCTTTGAACCGGGTCTATTTGCCGCGCACCCTGGTAGCCCAGGCGCTGCAACTGGCCAACAGGCACGTCATCTTTTACGGCCGTGATCCACGCCATGATCTGCACCTCACCGGCAGCCGCGTCTACTTGGGCACCGGCGGCGCGGCCGTCAAGGTGTTAGACCTGGAAACTGGCCATGCCCGTGAATCGGTGCTGCGTGATCTCTATGATATTGGCCGCCTGGTCGATACTCTGGACAATATCCACTTTTACCTGCGCCCTGTGGTTGCCCGTGATATGGCTAATGATGACATTGATGTCAATACCTTTTACGCCTGTTATGCGGCCACCCAAAAGCATATCATGGGCAGCTGCTACTTTCCGCAAAAAGTGGCGGAATTAAAGAAGCTGGCGGTCATGATTGCCGGCAGCGAAGAAGCATTTGCCGCCCGGCCATTCTTTAGCATCAACTTCGGCTTTGTGGTCAGCCCGCTGCGTTTTGCCCCAGAGACGGTGGAGACGTTGACCACGGCCGTGCGTGCCGGCATCCCTATTGCCATGGTCTCCGCGCCGCAATCTGGGGCTACTTCACCTGCCTCTTTGGTAGGCACACTGGTGCAGACCATCGCCGAAGAGCTGGCCGGCATCACCTACGTACAGCTGCTGCGACCGGGCCACCCCTTGCTGATGGGGGGTATGCCCCTGGTGGCCGATTTGCGCACTGGCAGCATGGTGGGTGGTTCGGCCGAACTGGCATTGATGAACGCCGCCGCCACGCAAATCACCCACTTCTACGGCCTGCCCATTTACAACACCTGCGGCATCACAGAGGCTAAAGTGCCGGACGTGCAGGCCGGTTTTGAGAAAGGGATGACCATTACGGCCACCGCGCTGGCCGGGGCCAATTACAATCATCACGCCGCCGGCATGTTGGAATCGCTGCTGACAGTAGCTTATGAGCAGTATGTAATAGATGACGACATTGGCGGCCAGGTGATGCGCCTGGTGCGCGGCCTGGAAGTGAATGACGAGACCCTTTCGTTAGACGTGATCCATGAGGCGGCATTGGGCGAAGGGCATTATTTAGGCCATCCACAAACGCTGGCGTTGATGCACAGCGAATACGTCTACCCGCATACCGCCGACCGCACCAACCGCACCAGTTGGGAAGAAGCCGGCAGTTGGGATATGCGCGAAATCGCCCGGCACAGGGTGCGCCAGGTGTTGCAAAGCCACTTCCCTACCTATCTGCCGCCGGCATTAGATGCCCGCATCCGCGCCGCGTTCAGCATTCTCTTGCCCGAAGCGATCATGCGCCCGACCTGAGACCAAACAAGCAGATAAACATGATTGGTGGGATTCACGGCCGTCATCCCCCTGGCCGGCATGATAGGTGTAGCGCAGCATGTTACTCCAGAAGCAGGAAAAGCCCAGGTGGTTTATATCGAGCCGTTTTTGCAGGTCAGCCGCTGTTGCCGCCAGCATATACGCTACCCCTTGCCGGAAGCGCGCATCGGTGCCGTCAATGGCCAGTTCTGTTAACAGCATCATGCTCCAATGGGTGCTGACGTATTTGGGCGTGTAAAAGCTGTGTTCACCCGCCCACTGGCCGGTTTCTGTTTGTCGGGCCAGCAGTGCCGGCACTGGCCCGCCCGCAAGAACAAATGTCATCAAAGGTCACGTCAGAACTTAATGCTTGACCAGGTCCATAGGTGAGATATGCTTGTTGAGGAATCTTTTGACACGGAGAGAGCGTGTTGGCACAACGGCCGTCTATCCACGCCATTGAAATTTATCATTACCGCCTGCCATTGGACCCACCTTTTAGTGCCTCGTGGGATCCGCGACCGCGCACCAGTCACACCAGTACCCTGGTGCGGGTGCACGCCGGGGCGTTTGAGGGCGTGGGGTCCGGTGATGCCATGCTGGGCTTTGCCGGGCATGAGCATCTCTTTATTGGCCAGGATCCGTTTGCCATAGAGCGGCATGTGCAAATTTTGGACACTATGCAATTTCACTACGGCCGTCTGTGGCCCCTGGAAGTAGCCCTTTGGGACCTGATGGGCAAAATCACCAATCAACCACTGTGGCGGCTGTTGGGTGGGGCCGGTCCACAAGTACGGGTCTATGCTTCAACAGGGGATCGACGGCCGTTAGAGGAACGTGTCGCCGCCGCCCGGCAAATGCAGGCGGCCGGGTTCCCGGCGTTAAAGCTCCGTTTTCACGCGGCCGATGTGCGTGAGGATGTGGCCGTGGTTGCCGCCGTGCGTGAGGCCATTGGCCCCGATATGCACCTTCTGGTAGACGCCAACCAGGGTTGGCAAATGCCCTGGGATGCCACCTCTCCTTGGGATTTTAAAACCGCGCTCTGGGTGGCAGATGCCCTGGCCGAATTGGGCGTTTACTGGCTGGAAGAGCCGCTGCCCCGCCATGATTACCGGGGGCTGGCCCACTTGCGACGGCGGGCCAACGTGCGTATCGCCGGCGGTGAGGGCAACCGGGAGTTTGCCGAACTGCGTGAATACCTGCGTCACGGTTCATTAGATGTATACCAGCCGGATGTGGCCTGGAGTACCGGTATTTTGCGCGCCCGGCAAATAGCCGCAGAGGTGCAATCTGTGGGGGCGGTTTATTCGCCTCATACATGGGGAGATGGGCTGGTGCTGCTGGCAAATTTGCACGTGAGCGCGGCCGTTTCCCATGCCCCGTTTATGGAATACCCCTTTGACCCGCCCGCCTGGACGCCGGCATGGCGTGATTTTATCTTGCCACAGCCCATTCTGGCGTCAAATGGCATTGTCACCCTGCCTGATCAGCCTGGCCTGGGTGTCACCATAGATTGGCAGGCGTTGGCGCCTTTAAGAATTGATACTGGAACCATGCAGGTGTAGGCGAGCATACCGTGCCCCTGCTGTCACGTGAAAGAGGGAAAATGAAAGTTACAGCGGCCGTTTTTTATGAGGTGGGTGCCCCTTTTCAGATTGAGGAACTTGACCTGGCCGAACCGCGTCCGGGCGAGGTACTGGTGCAGGTAAAAGCTGCCGGCGTGTGTCACAGTGACTGGCATTTGATGACCGGGGCCACCAAACACCCGCTGCCTGTCGTGCCAGGGCATGAGGGGGCAGGTGTTGTGGTAGCGGCGGGTGAGGGGGTGACACGGGTGAAATTAGGTGACCATGTGGCCCTGAATTGGGCGCCCAATTGTGGCACGTGCTTCTACTGTTTGCGAGATCGTCCCAGCCTGTGTGAGACTTATATCGGCCCCCTGTGGGCAGGTACGATGATGGATGGCACCACCCGCCTTTCTCAACAGGGGCAGCCGGTGTACCATTTCAGCGCCCTGGCTTGTTTTGCCGATTATACCGTGGTACCTCAGGAATGTTGTGTGCCCCTAGACCAGGACGTGCCCCTGGAGATTGCGGCGTTGATCGGCTGCGCGGTGACAACGGGTGTGGGTGCGGTGTTGAATACGGCCAAGGTGCAGCCTGGCAGCAGTGTGGTGGTGTATGGCGCTGGCGGTGTGGGGTTAAACATTATTATGGCCGCCAGGCTGGCCGGGGCCGGCCGCATTATTGCCGTAGACACCCATGAAGCCAAGGGTGACCTGGCCAAATCATTTGGGGCGACGGATAGTGTGCTGGCCCGGCCAGATACCGTAGAGACCATCAAGCGGTTGACCGACGGCCGTGGCGCAGACACGGTGTTTGAAGCCATTGGGCTCACGGCCGTGCAGGAACAATGTCTGGACGTGGTGCGCCCCGGGGGACTGGTGGTCTACGTAGGCATGTCTCCGATGGGCAGTAACACCAACCTGCCCGGCGCAATCATCGCCCGCCAGGAGAAAACCATCACCGGTTCCTATTACGGTTCAGCCAACACTGCCCGTGACTTCCCTCAATATGTCGCGCTCTATCAGCAGGGCCAGCTAGACCTGGCCCGGCTCATCTCCCGGCAATACACGTTGGCGCAGATTAACGAGGCCTATGCGGACATGCTTGGCGGCGAAATGGCTCGTGGGGTGATCGTATTTTAGAAAGTGACTTCTTGCGCCCGCGTGACCATGTCGCGGATGGGGTCGTAGTCGGCATCGGTCACGGCCGTGAACCGCAGCAAACCGCCGCTGGCTAAAACGACCCGCCCTACGGCCGTCTCTTGCATGGTGAGCAGCAGGTGGTGTATGCGTTCGGCCAGCACCGATGGCACGCTTTTATGAATGACCAGCGGCGGGATGGGGCTGGGGCCCAATGACGCAATAATGCGCAAGTGGCGGCGGATATCAGGTTGAGTTTGCCAGGCCCAATCCAAAACCGTACTGTCCAGGGCCGCCATGTCAACCTTTCTCTGCAAAATCATGGCCAGTGACTTCATATGCCCCCCGGAACAGAATGCCTGCCCCAGGAAACGGCCGTTGGCACCCATGCTGGCCAAGGTAGTGCGAATAATGTTGTAGCCGGAGTGTGACCCTGGATCATTGTAGGCCCAAGTGGCGCCGCGTAAATCAGCGAATTGTTGAAAGGGGCTGTCTTGGTGTACGACCATATCAGAAAAGTAACATGGTTGAGCACCATACCGTTTGCCTGCCATGACGGGCGCGGCCAACAGCTTAATGTTTGCCGCTGGCTGGGCTGCCCGTGTCACATACGGCAGCCCACACATCCAGCCAACGGACACCTCACCAGCGTCAATTTGCTGGTGGCGTTCTACCCAGGAAACATCTTCGACACAAGTTACGGGTGCGGCCAGCTGTGTCTCCAAATACTCGGCTAACTGCCGCATCAGCACAAACGTGTTTTCCCCTAAACAGGTGGTGATTCTCAGAGTCATAGATAGATTGTCACCGGCTAGTAAGGTTTGATACAGCCGGCCAGCGGCCGCTTTTACACCCAGGGTGAATGGTTGTTAGGTTTGCCAACAGCCGGTCAGCGGCCGCTTTTACACCCAGGGTGAATGGTTGTTAGGTTTGCCAGCAGCCGGTCAGCGGCCGCTTTTACACCCAGGGTGAATGGTTGTTAGGTTTGCCAGCAGCCGGCCAGCGGCCGCTTTTACACCCAGGGTGAATGGCTGTTGGATTTGCCAAATGTGCGCCCTTCGGCGTAACGGCTGAAGGCAAATGGCTTCAGATCAACCGGATCATCACCCATCAGATAGTGGGCGACCAGCTTGCCCGCGCCCAGCATCTTAAAGCCGTGGTTGCTGTCTGCAATCATGTACACGTTGGGCGCAGCCCAGTCAAAGACAGGGATGTTGTCAGGCGTAAAAGCGCCAATGCCGCCGTTGCGCCGCTCGCGAAAATGGGGGCGAATCCCTTCGAAACGGCTCATCGTCTGCCCCATGGCCGAGCAGAGGTAGTCGGCAAACCAGGGGTCGGCCTGATAGTCGTCATTGGCGTGGCCATAGGGATCGGTGGTGGCTTCGGGGCCGAGTTTGATGGGAATGGTGCCTCCTTGCAAGCCAGGGTGGTCCATGCGTTCATTGCCGTTTTTGAAGTAAACGTACAGGTGGTCTTGCAGCATCTCGCCTGTCTGTTCGTTGATGACCGGTGTATTCATCAATTCTACATGCAGCACCGGCGGATTATGGCCGTCAGGTGTGACATAAGGCTTGTTGTAATACACTTCACCTTCCAACAGCCGCCAATAGGTCCACATATCTTTGGTCACGGCCGTGCCATCAGAATAATGACACTTAACCACCCCTGGTTTGTCCAGCAAGCGCCAATGATGGGGCGTCCACGCCCCCAGCCCCCAAATCACCAGGTCACACGTCATGTCACCCTGATTGGTGATGACACTCTTTACCTGGCCGCCCTGTATGTTGTAGCCGGTTACTTCGATGCCACTGAAAACGCGCACGCCATGATCGGCACATTTTTGGGCCAGCCCTTTGATCACCTGGCGTGTACCGGCGTAGCCGCTTACCTTTTCATGAATGGCTACATCCACACCCTCTGTCTTAAAGTCTGGCCACAGTGTGCGTAAGAAGTGGCGAGCATCAGCCCCTACGTATAAATCGGAGTAGTAATCGACGCTGTTCTGACTTTTGTGAATCTTTTCGTAATCGGCGATCTGGTTTGCTTCGCCGGCGGAAACGTAGCCCACTTGCTGGAAGCCAAAAGCCACCGGGTCATGCATCCACACGTCTACGCTGTGGCGCAGCAGGGCGTGCAGCGGTTCCGTCATGTAAAAGTTGCGCACACAGCCGCAGGCAATGCCCGAAGCGCCGGCGCCAGGCCCGCTTTTATCCAGGATGATGATATCCTGCCCGCTGCCACGGCCGCGCTTTTCCAGTTCCATGGCCAGGTGCCAGCCGGTACTCAGCCCATGCACCCCCGCGCCGATGATGAGGTATTGGGTGGATTGAGGTAATGGGGTCATACAAAAATCCTCCACACTTGTCACGCTGAACGTACTCCCGTTCAGCGTGACGCATTCAAAATTTTAAGATTCACGTTTTCTTTGAGCCACATAGGCCTGCAGCGCTTCGCGCACGGCCGTATCCATGTCTGGTTCTTCATAGTCGGCCAGCAGCTGTTTGGCTACCTGGTTGGCCCGCCGGGCGGCGTCCCAGGCGCCCGCTTCGTGCCATGTATCGTAGCTCAACCGGTCAGCCAGGATGGGGTGGTAGAAGGCGTCACGGAAACGGGCCAGGGTGTGTGTGGTGCCCAAGTGATGGCCGCCGGCGCCCACGCCAGCGATCATTCCCAGCGCCAGCGTATCATCATTTACCTCCAGGCCACCTAAAAAGCGGTGCATCATCGCCAGCCCTTCTACGTCTAGAATAAACTTTTCCAGCGAGCAGACGAGGCCAGATTCCAACCAACCGGCACTATGCAGAATGATGTTGGCATGGGCCATCACGGCCGGCCACAAACTCATTTGTGTTTCTTGGGCGGCCTGTGCGTCTGGGATTTTGGCCGTATTCAGGCCGCCGCTGCCCCGGTAAGGCAGGCCATAGTGCCGCGCCAGTTGGGCGCCACACACCAATGCCAGTGCCCCCTCCGGTGTGCCAAAAGCGGGCGCCCCACTTTGCATCTCAATATTGGTGGTGAAGCCGCCATAAATCACCGGCACGCCAGGGTTGATGAGCTGGGTGAGGGCTACGCCCGCCAGGGCTTCGGCGTTTTGTTGGGCGATGGCGCCGGCCAGGGTCACCGGCCCCATGGCACCCGCCAGAATAAAGGGGGTGATGATACAGGGCTGGCCGTGGCGGGCATACACCAGCAGCGCCCCTAACATGCGCTCGTCGTAGCGCAGCGGGCTGTTGACGTTGACGTTGCTGGCAAAAACGGGTTGGCGTTGGATAGTTTCCAGACCGCCAAAGACGATGGCGGCCATATTTACGTAATCTTGGGCGGTGACACGGCCGTGTGCCGCCGTGGTCATCACCTTGTCGCTCAGGGTCAAGACGGCCAACCCTTTTTCCAGGTTGCGTTGATCTACAGGCACGTCTTGCGGCTCTACCAACAACCCTTCGACAACATGAATAGGGCCGCAGACCTGGGCCAGTTTGACCATGCGTTGAAAATCTGCCAGGGTGCCGGGGCGACGGCCGTGGTCCAGGTCTGTGTAGTAAGGCACGGCGCCCACAGTGGCAAAGTTGACGTAATTGCCGCCAATGGTCAGGCTGTGTGCGGGGTTGCGTGCCCGCAGGGTAAATTGGGCCGGCGCTTTGGCCGCCAGTTCCAATACCAGCCCACGATCTAGCCGTACATGATGGGTGGCCGGGTTGACAGTAGCGCCTGCCTTCTGCCAGTAGTCCAGCGCCTCATCGTCCAGAAACTCCAGACCGATGTTTTCCAGAATATGCAGTGAGGCGGCGTGAATCTGTTCAATTTGGGTTGGAGACAATATTTCCAGGGGAGCATACGGATTTTGCAGCGGGCGGAAGGGTTTGTTGGCCAGCGGTGAATCGGGCCGGGTGCGGCGCGGTGTGCGGGTTCTGGTTCTGATGCGTGTCATGGTTGAGGCCCAGCCCGCTGAGGGGTATCAACCTCTGGTAGGGTATCAAGTTCTCTCTCAGCTTGCCAGCGCGGTTCACATTGGTAGTCGTAATATTTGGCACGGGTGAGGTGCAGGTGGTGGTGATGATAGATGCCAGCGGGTAAACGGCCGTGAAAGATGCACACTGTCAGGTAATAATGGGGTGCCAACTGCTGTACGGCCTGGGCATGGGCCTGGCTGGTGCGCCAATGGTCGCGGGCCTCATCGTCGGCGAAGATGACAAGATTCGCATAGTTATCACCATTCAGAGCCATGGTACTGTAACTCATCAGGCCGGGATGATCAGGAATTTCGGCCACCAGGATGCGGTCAAATTCATGAGCCAGGGCTATATCGGCCTCATCGCGCTTGTGGCCGAAGAAACCAACGATGGTTAACGGCCGTATCTGCCGCAGGGGTTCTGGTTGAGCAATGACAATCCGGTGGAACCAGTCGCTGTTGTCTGGCCGATTAAACAAGACAATGTGTGGTGGTTGAGCCGAAAGATAGGGATATTCCAGCAGCACACATACCTGTCCGGCCATATAGCTTAACGTTCGCTGGTCGGTAAGCACATGATCAGGCCGGGTAAACGGCCGTTCTTTTACCATTTCATGGGGTTGTAATTGCAGCAGTCTGGCCATGTTATTTATTATCCAAAGCAGTAACCAATACTTCTCAAGGGTTAGGTAAACCGCACAAAGTTTTTCGCAAATCCAGCGTACCGGTTTTATGCGGTTTCCTGGAAGAATCGGCAGCGCCTAAAGCGATCTTGATTTTGAATGATTGTTGCCGATTACCTGACTATTACGACAAATAACCCAGATCGGCGGAAATTTTGGCCGTTGTTGCCAAAAGCGGGGCCACGAAGCCGCTAATGACGCTGTCGGCCAGACGATAGGTAGGACCAGAGACCGCCAGTGTGGCAATCACTTTGCCCTGATGGTTATGGAGAGGGGCGGCTATAGAGCTGAAACCTTCTTCAAATTCCCCATGGACAATGGCATAGCCGTCCTGGCAGACTTGAGCCAGCGATTGTTCAAGCTGGGTGTGACCGGTGATGGTATGTGGTGTGAGGGCCGGTAAGGGGGTGGGCAGCACGGCCGTGCGCTCTGCCGGGTGCATGTAGGCCAGCAGCACCTTACCGCTGGCGGTGCAATAGAGTGGTGTGCGCCGCCCGATCCACCCCATATAGCGGATAGGTTGGGGGCTGTTAGCCAGTTCAATGCAGACACAGTCACGGCCGTCTAGCACGGTTACGTTGATCGTTTCTCTGGTGATCGCTACTAACTCATCCAGGTAAGGCTGGGCGGCCGCGCGGGCGTTTAGCCGCCCCAGGGCGACCCCGGCCAGGGGTACCAACCCCAGCCCCAGGCGATATTTGCCGGTCTCTGGGTTTTGATCCATTAACCCTTCGTGTTGTAAAGTAGCCAACATGCGGGAGACGGTGCTCTTATGCAAGCCCAGGCGGCGGCTGAGTTCCATAACGCTCAGTTCCGGTTCTGCTTCGGTAAAGCTGCGCATAATGGTAGCCGCTCGTTGAATCGATTGAATAAGACCTGAATGTTCTGTCGGGTTGTCCATGGGGTTGTTGCGTATTATGAAACCGTGTTGCGTAATATGGTCTATCTGATTATAGACAAACACTCCGTGAGCGTCAATGGGAAAATGCCGTTTTGGGGTTGGTCTATTAACCTTGACTGGAGGTGTTCTCGTGGTTGAGAAAGCTTTTTGGCAGCGATTTCCCCGTCTAACGGCCGTCTTACAAGCCTTGTTTGTGACATTTTTGTGGTCTACCTCTTGGGTACTCATCAAAATAGGGTTAGTCGATCTGCCGCCGTTAACCTTCGCTGGGCTGCGTTATTCGCTGGCCTTTCTCTGTTTGCTGCCTATTTTCTGGCGGCGGGGAGGGGGGGCTAAACTCCGCAGGCTCTCCCGCCGGTTGTGGCTGCGTCTGATAGGGTTAGGTATCTTGTTTTATGCAGTCACCCAGGGCGCACAGTTTGTGGGGTTGGCTTACTTGCCAGCCGTCACCGTCAACCTGATGTTAGGCTTCACGCCGGTGATGGTGGCGTTACTAGGGATGGCTTTGTTGGCTGAACGGCCGTCAACCCGCCAATGGTGGGGCATGGCCTTGTCTATTGGAGGGATAGTTGTGTACTTCTACCCAGTGGTCATACCGGCGGGGCAGGTGCTTGGTTTTGGGGCGTTGATGGTTGGTGTCGTGGCCAATGCCGGTTCGGCCGTACTCGGCCGGGCTATTAACCGTGACCAACACCTGACACCGTTGACGGTCACGGTGGTGAGTATGGGAATAGGGGCGGCATTGTTATTGCTGGCCGGAGGACTCACCCAAGGCATACCTATAATACATGGGCGAAACTGGGCCATTATTGGCTGGTTGGCATTGGTAAACACGGCTTTTGCCTTCACCTTATGGAACCATACACTGCGTACACTCTCTGCCTTGGAATCAAGCATCATTAACAGTACGATGGCCGTGCAAATTCCTATCCTGGCCGTGTTGTTTTTGGGTGAAACGTTGACCCGTCAAGAGGTAACAGGCCTGGCAGTGGCCATTGTCGGCGCCTTATTGGTGCAGCTGGGCCGGGCGCGGCTGCGCCCACCTTAACTACCCCAGATCGCCTCGGCTGTTTTCACGATGATGCCCAGCTTGTATTGTTGGTCAGCCATCGTAATGGCATTACCCATGACCGAGGTGGCAAAACCGCATTGTGGGCTGAGGGCCAGGCGCTCCAGGTCAATGAACTGTGCCGCTTCGTGAATACGGGCGGTGAGTTCGGCTACGGTTTCCTGGCGGGGTGTTTTGGTAGTGACCAGACCCAGCACAGCCGTTTTCTCCTCTGGTACGTCACGCAGTGGTTCAAATCCCCCAGAGCGCTCATCATCGTATTCCAACATGAGCCGCTGCGCCTTGATACGCTGGAAGATCGGTTTGGCGATAAGATCATACCCACCCGCTACCAGCCAGCGGCTGCCCTGGTTGCCGCGGCACAGGTGAAAGCTAAAGGTCACGCCCGGAAAATGTCCGATAACGGCATTGTCCATCTCAATGCCGCGCGCCAGGTATTTTTCCAGCGGCCAGCCCTGGCTTTCATAAAATGCGCGTGTTTGGGGATCAAGCAAAAGAGGATAATGGGGAGCATCCAGCTGGATGTAGGTAGCGCCCAATCTTACTAATTCTGCCACCTCTTCGTGGAGAATGTCTACCACATCTGCCAGGAAGCTGTCCAGGGTGGGGTAAACGTGGGTGGAATGTTGTGCGGACCAGAAATTGGCCCACAAGCTGGGGCTGGGCAGGGTAATTTTGGGGGTGCGCCTGGTGTGGCCGCGTAGATAAACAAACTCTTCAGCCGAAAGATGCCGTTTGCGCCGTAGTTTACCGGTGACGCCCAGTTGAGACGGCCGTGCTCGTGACCAGTCGCCTATGTGATCATTGCCGTGCCAGTCACCCCACAAAAAAGCATCTTCGTCCCACTCGCCAAAACCGTCTACCGCTGCCGGTAACTGACTCTGAAAGCTAAGACGGCGCTGTTCGCCATCGGTTAATACAGCCAACCCGGCTTCTTCTTGCTGGGTGATAGCTTCGTTTACGGCTTGGTCTTCCAGGTGTTTAAAGGCTGCCGCTGGTATCCGGCCGGCAGCTAAATCATGGCGCGCCTGACGCAGGTAAGACGGCCGTAACAAGCTGCCCACAACATCGGCATGTATATTCATCATAAGTTTACCCTAGCAGGTTCTCTTCATACGGATACAAAGAGATAATGACTGGCCCGTCGGCCGTAATCCAAACTTCGTCTTCCAGGTTGACGCCGGTTTCTACGAAGGTTTTGTTCATGCCGAGAGCCCGACGGTCTTGGCGGATCATCTTTTCCCCTTTTTGACACAGAGGCACGGAAGCTTGTTACGCTTTGGGCTGCTGCTTCTCTGTGTGCATTATTTTTGCCATCTCGTTATATAAGAGGTCCGGCGGGCCGGATAGCGCCTGAGCGCCGGTGAGCAGGGCCATGACCACGGCCGTAGCCACCCCGCTGCCGTCCGCATACAGCGTTACCTTCATTCCCTGCGCCTGGCAGGTCAACATAAAGTGGATCGTTTCATGGATGCTGCCAAATTGGGTGCTGTTTAGATGAATGTGATGCACGGCCGTGGCTGCGGTCAGTTCGCGCAGCTCGTCCGGTGAAAACAAGCTGGCTCCGGCGGACAGTTGGGTAGTCATGCGCCGCAGGCGCAGGTAGCCGTAAAGGTGCTGCATCACTTTGCGCACGGCCGTGAAGTCACCACCAACCACGTTTTCCACCACCAGAGGGTAGGGTTTAGCCGCTTGTTCCAGACCATACAGCGCCCCCAGAATTTTGCCCTCATTGTGACCATATAGTTCGGTAAAGGCACCTTGAAGATTTAAGTGAATGGCTGGCCTAGCGGGGGGCGTGGCGCCCTCAAGATTCAGGGTGATAGCTGGTTTAGCGGGGGGCGTAGCGGCGGCCAGCCATGCGGCCACCTGGCGTACATGCGCCTGTAAACGCTCCGCGTCTGCACCTAACATGGTTTGGGGATTACCACCAGCGGTGCTATAACCAAAGGCAGCCACGTGTGTGCCCAACACCGGCTGCACGGCCGTGATCGTGGTGTCATTGACTTCCACGTGTAAAGGTACCATGGCATCTGGCCAGGGGAGGCCATAGGCTTCCGCCAAGACGGCTGTTGGCGTCTGGCGGCGGCTGAGGGCAACAGCATTTAAAATGGCCTGGCTGAGGCCAAAGCGTACAGCAGGAAGTAACGGCCGTGTCTCTATGACCTGTTTTGTTTGGGGCTTCTCTGGGGCTAGTAACCCAGTAATCAATTCCCGGCGGGAAAGCCCACCCCCGGCGGGCAAAACCCCTGGTGGCTGAGCATGAGTGGTCGTGATTTTTTCCCTCAGGCCATCACATATTGTGGCTAAATCTGGGAAGCTGGTCAGGGGATGGTCTGGCAAAAAATGGTCTTGCAAAAAGGGGGCAACTTGTTGTTGAATGGTTTTTATGGCGGCCTGGCTGTCTGGCAAACCAGTGCATTCACCCCAGGCGGTACGGCCGTCAGCCAGCCTGATCCTGATCAATACACAGTCACCATTCACGGCTAAGCCGGGTATGGCGGTTAACGACACAATGTTTGCCACAGAATCCATGCTGGTTATTTTACTCATGGCAAGAGAAAACCGAAATCATAATACCACGTTGTTGTGGGGCTGCGCCGGGCTAATCGTGGCCTTCTTTTTCCTGGCTGCCTTTTTGCTGCTGTTTGCTCTGGGGCGTGACCGGGAATTTGCCCGTTACCCAGGCGCGCTGCCCATCTCCAGCCATAGTAATTACACCGGTTTGCCTTTTCAATATCGTTGGGATGATTCATACCTGGTAGATGATAACTTCACGGCTGTGTACAATTGGTACTCCCTTACCTTTAACCTGGGAGCAGAGTCCCGCGCCCTGGGTGGCTGCATTCATATGGCAGGTGAAACGGGGCAGTGGCGGATCAAACGTTTTGTTACGGTGTTGGTTTGTACCACACCAGAGGGGCAAATGGTGTTCGTAACACGGACAACGGCCGTAAAGCGCCACCCGTAATGCGAAACCACGATCCGATTTCAGATGAGGCACAACAGGTAACTGTCGGTGAGCTATACCACGGTCCGTAAATCCACAATTTTCTGGTCTGGAATATTGCCTAAAGCGGCCCGCACCTGTTCTTCTGTAACGTTGCGTATTTTTAAGACACAGTCATAAAAGCCTTCCTCACGAGGCGTGGGGTAAGTGCCAACGCCCATGACACCTATTTCATGCTGGCCAAGTACGGCCGTTAACTTGACAAACTCACCCTTGCGATTTGGCATGCGTATGGTCACTCGGATGCCATCTTCTGGCAGCGCTAACATCTCTTGGAAAGCGTGCAGCAAATCTACTTCCGTTAGAATGCCCACCACCACGCCGCCATCTTCCACCACTGGTAAACAGCCGATCTTATGGTCCATCATCATTCGCGCGGCACGTTCGGCCGTGTAGTCTGGCGAAATTGTCACGACGTCTTTAGTCTTTACCATCACGCGCCGCACTTGCAACCCTGCCAGATAGCGGCTGATGTCCCAGGCATTTAAGCTGCCCAGCATCTCTGGGTCCAACCGAAATGATTGGCGGGTTACCAGTCCTTCCAGTCGTTTGCCCGTACCGGCCACCGGTAAATGGCGAATATGGTTTTCAGTCATGATTTTCTGGGCGTCTGTGGCCAGAGTCGTGGGGGGGATCACAATAGGGTGGCGTGTCATACAATCTTTGACCAGCATAAGGTTTTTCCTGGTAATGAGGCCAAGCCTCCATTACCCTACGACAAAGTCATCATTTTAAACGCGCCCTGGGTAAAACCTCAAGGGCTTTACTGGGGAACAATGACCGGCTCAAATTTCTGCAAGGTTTCCACCGGAATATGGCAGAAAATGCGGTGCTCTGCAGCAACCTGACGCCAAGGGGGGATTTTCTCTTCGCAGATACGGCCGTTATCCGGCAGCAAATGGCGGCGCGGGCAGCGTGTATGAAAGCGGCAGCCTGATGGAGGGTCAATAGCGCTGGGCACGCTGCCTTCTAAACGGATGTGCTTTTGCTGCACTGTGGGGTCAGGGATAGGTACGGCCGAAAGTAGGGCCTCCGTATACGGATGATAAGGTGGTGCATAGATTGCCTCCGCCGCACCCACCTCCATCACCTGCCCCAAATACATCACTGCTACAAAGTCTGAGAAAAAACGCACCACGCTTAGATCATGGGCAATAAAGATCAAGGTCGTGTTAAGTTCTTGCTGTACTTCCAGAAGTAAATTAAGAATGGCCGCCTGCACAGACACATCCAGCGCACTGACGGGCTCATCACACAACACCAGCTCCGGACGGCTGGCCAGGGCGCGGGCAATGCCTACCCGCTGCTTCTCGCCACCACTCAGCTGGCGTGGTAGGCGGTCATAATAATTGGCCCCTAACCGCATGGCCTCCAATAAGTTGATCACTTCCTGGCGAACCTGTTTCCGAGGCACAGTCTTAAAACGTTCCATAGGTCGGCCGATTTGCTGCCCTACGGTATAAGAGGGGTTCATAGTTGAATCTGGGTTCTGGAACACCATTTGCAATTCGCGGATGAGCTGTTCATCACGGGTTGTAATGTCCCCGGTGATGTCAAAGCCCATAAAGGTGGCCTCGCCCGAGGTGCTGTCTTCCAGGCCAATGATCGTTTTTATGAGCGTACTCTTGCCGCAGCCCGATTCACCAACGACCCCCAATGTCTTGCCTTTGGGCACGCTAAAACTGGCGCTTTCTACCGCCTTCACATACCGTTTTTCGCCCATACCCACAACGTCCCGTAAAGAACTGCCCTGCACTTCGTAATACTTTTTTAAATCCTTGATGTCCAGGATGACTTCGCCGTTGCCCGTTGAGGCATGCACCGCGGGTAGTTCCAACCCTTCCGGTGGTGTCCAGGCGGCCGGGTCAATGTCCTCAGCGAAGTGGCAGCGCACCCAACTGCCGCTGGCCAGTTGGCGCAGCAACGGCCGTTCCTGGCGACACCGATCCTGGCGATAATCACAACGCGGCCCAAAGACACAGCCAGTTGGCCGGTTATTCGGGGGTGGCACCCGCCCTGGAATCGGGTACAAGATGCTGCTGGCTTTGTCGGCACCCAGCCGGGGGACGCAGCGAATTAACCCCTGTGTATAGGGGTGCTGCGGGCGGGCAAAGATCTCGTCTACTGTAGCCCGCTCCACCATCTCACCGGCGTACATTACCCCCACACGGGTGCAAATGCGGGCCACCACCCCCAGATTATGGGTGATAAACATGATGGCTGTGTCAAAGTCTCGTCGCAGTTCGGCCACCAGGTCCAGTACAGTGGCTTCAACCGTCACATCCAAAGCTGTTGTCGGTTCATCCATAATCAACAGCGCCGGGTTGTTGAGTAGGGCCATGGCAATAACCACACGCTGCTGCTGCCCGCCGGAAATCTGGTGAGGGTAACGTTTCATCACATTGGCGGCATCGGGCATGTGTACACGTTCCAGCATTTCCACACAGCGACTTTCGGCCGCCTTTTCTGCCAGACCACGATGTACCGTCAGCACTTCTTTCATCTGATCGCCCAGGCGCATGGAGGGGTTCAGCGCTTGCATCGGGTCTTGAAAGACCATAGCAATCTGGTCGCCGCGCAGCTGGCGCAGTTCTTCCCCTCGTTTACCTACCAGGTCCTGCCCCTGGAAGATAAGGCTGCCCCGCTTGACGTAGCCATTGGCCCCCAAAAAATTGACAATAGACCAGGCCACTGTGCTCTTGCCGCAGCCCGATTCACCTACAATGCCCATCGTCTCTCCCCGATAAATCTCAAAGGAGACGTTTTGCACGGCCTCTATCTCACCATTGCGCACCTTGTAAGCGATAGCCAGCTCTTCCACTTTTAAGACCGGCGCGCCTTTGGGTTTTGGTTTGGGCATGTTTTTTCCTATGGTCCGTACGTCGCGGTTTAATGCGGCTTACGCCTTATTTCTGGTAGCGTGTTAATTCCTCACGCAAGCCATCGGCAAAGAAATTTAGCCCAATGACCAGTGTGGCAATGGCCAACGCGGGCCAGATGACCGCCCATTGGCTGACAAAGATGTACTGGCGGGCATCATTCACCATGCTGCCCCAGTCAGGATCAGGTGGCGGCAGGCCAATGCCCAGAAACCCCAGCGTACCAATGGCAAAGATAGCATAACCAACTCGCAGCATGGCGTCTACCAGAATGGGGCCGCGGGCGTTGGGCAAAATTTCGCGGAACATGATGTAAGATGGGCTCTCGCCGCGTGTTTCCGCGGCGCGGATGTAGTCGCGGGTTTTGATATCTAGTGTCAGGCCACGTACCAGCCGGGCCACGCCTGGGGCCCCGGTGACGGTGATGGCCAGGATGACCACCAGATCGCCCTGGCCCAAGGCGGCAATAACCACCAGGTACAGCACAATAACGGGAAAGGCGATGAGGGCATCTAACACTTGCATGATGCTCTGGTCCCAGCCACCGCCGCGATAGGCAGCATTTAAGCCCAGAATGGAGCCGGCAATGAGCGAGCCGATGACACCCCAGATAGCTACCCCAATGGGGATGGAGAAAGGAGGCACGGCCGTGTCTCGCAGTGGCACAGACAGCAGCGCAAACGCCACCGCCAACACCAGGCTGACCGTCCAGATTTTCATGATGTCTGTCATCCCCAACGCCCTGCCTCGAAGCCAACCGTAGATAAAGATGACCAGGTAAATGAGGCCAAAGGGGATGGCAAACGGTGCCCAGACCGGAAACTGCCCCTGCAGCAGCAGGTAGAGCAAAACGCTGACCCCTAACCAGCCGAGTGTCAGCAGCAAAGCATGGCGCCGGGCATGTTTACCGCTGGCAGTGCCTACAACACCCAGGAAGGCTGTCAGGCTAACCAGCCCGGCTACCGCTGCCAGGCCCAGCATATATTTGTTGGCCGTTGTCTCTGGCAGCCGCGTCTTAAGCAGGATCACCTGGGTGCCGGTCATCAAACGAGACAACAAGTCGCGGCCCAGATGGTCTGTGCCCAGTACGTTGATGCCGTCTAGCTCATTACCGGAGAGGGGCGGCTGATTTTGTACAAAAAGGGAAGCGTTGGGTGGGTAAGGCGTCCAGACAAGCGAGGTTATGGCCACAACCACCCAAAAAAGGACCAAAATCAGGCCAAAGGTGGCCACACGAGAGTCAAACACAATGGATAAACTACGCCACCAACGCTGCCAGCGCGACGGCCGTGCTGCGGCCAATGGCTGAGCCGAAGTTGTTGTTTTAGGGGGGTCTATAAGAGCCATTTTTCTTTGCGTCTCTGTGCCTTTGGGGTAAGTTTTCGGTATCGTTTACGAATACCGAATACGCGGATTTAAAAAGGTATAGGCCATATCGCCTAATAACCGTGTACCCACGGCAATAATAACGGTGATCATGGCAGCAGCTTCTACGGCGTTAAAATCGCCAAAGATGGCTGCATCGTAAATGTACTTGCCCAGGCCAGGGTAACCAAAGATCACTTCAACCACCACAATGCCGCCCACCAACCAGTTTACGTGTAACATGATGATAGTGACGGGTGCCAGCAGGGCGTTGCGCAGGGCATGGCGCACAATAATGCGGCGGCGGGGCATGCCTTTGATCGTGGCCGTACGAATGTAAGCGGAATCCATGACCTCTACCATGCTGGCCCGGGTCATGCGGGCTACATAGCCTAACTCCACGGCCGTGAGTGTCAGCACCGGTAATATCAACAATGTGGGGTCTTCAAAGATGGCATTGGGGGTGGCAAAAATGGCCACTGCCGGCACCCATTCCAACCAGATGCCAAAAATCAAAATCAGAAAAATGCCGGTGACAAACTCCGGTGTGGCCGTGGCGCCCAGGCTGGTGATAGAGATGATCCGGTCCAGCGGTTTGCCTTCATTGGTGCCGGCTAGAATGCCCAAAAGCAAGGCCAGAGGCATGATGATCACAAAGGCCACGCCAGCCAACACCAGCGTATTGCGCAGGCGTGGCAGTAATGTCAGGGCCACCGGCCGCCCGGTTTGTAATGATTCGCCAGGGTCGCCGCGCAGCAGCCCTTTTTGCAGAGGAATGTATTGCACCGGGCCATCACCCGCTTCTGCGCGCAGGCCAGCTTTGGTCAGGGCATACACCGTCTCCCCTGAACCACGTACCCATTTCACGGCGTTATTGTTGGTATCTACACCCCAAAAATAGGCGCGGCCTTCCTCATCTGTTTGCCATACATCAGCCGTCACGGCCACTTTAGGGGAAGCGCCGCTCTCGTTACGGTATTGAACATACAAAACGTCCTCATCCATCTGCCAGCGGGCCGGGCCCTCTGGTGTTTGGGCCCACCATTCCAGTTCGCCGGTGGTTTGGTTGGCCACGGCCGTGAGGTTATGCTTCACCTGCGCTTCTGCCCGCCAATCACTCCCTACCAGCCAATCCAAATAACGCTGCTGTACGGAAGCATCTAGCCCCAACTGCCGCCGGTAAGATGCACGCTGCTCAGGCGTAGAGAAGACACCTAAAATTTTCACCGTAATGTCGCCGCTGCCAACCTCAATCAGCAGAAACAACACGACGGACACCAATAACATGGTAATAACAGATGAGATCACGCTTCTTACGAGGAAACGGGCCATTCCTTCCTCCTGATGGGAGTGGGCACACAGTCATTGGCCGGACCGATGACTGTGTGCCGATACCAGGGCCGGTCATCCGAAGTCAGTAACCAGTGCTCAGTAACCAGTAATCAGAAGTCAGTAACCAGTTTTCAGTGGACATTTACCGGCGGTAGGCCCTACTGAATACTGACCACTGATTACTGAAAACTGGTACTAGGCTTTATCAGGGTCTATCCATACTTCATACAGCAAATCGTAAGCCGTGGGATGGCCAACGATGCCCTGAAACTTCTCGTGGGTGATGTTCCACACGCTTTTCCAGAAGCTGTTGCCGATGGGACCACGCGCTTGCATGATGTCTTCAATGTCAGACATGATCGCCCGGCGGGCTTCTACGTCTAACGTGGCTTCCGCCTGGCGCAGTTTGGCTTCAAACTCATCGTCAAACCAGCGCGTCTCGTTCCAGGCACCGATCGCTTCTTCGATGTAAGCCAGCGGCAGTACCATGGTATCCAGCGGCCGGTGCGTCCAGGAGGTGATGCCCAGGTCTACCTCGGTCCAACGATCCCAATACCCATTGGGTTCGGTGATGTCCAGGCTGATGTCAAAACCAGCGGCAGCGGCCGTTTCCTTAAGCGCCTGCGCCAGTTCTGGCTCGTTTTGATCATTTTTAGTAGCCAGCGTCACTTTTAATGGCAGCTCGATCCCTTTCTCAGCGGCATACTCTTCTAGCAGGGCGCGTGCCCCTTCCGGGTCGTAAGCCGGGATCGGCTTCTCTGCATAGGCGGGGTGAATGGGCGCCACATGGGCGTCGATGGAAAGATCACCCTGACCGAAGTAGGCCAGCTGCAAATTCTTCTGACGATCCTGGGCCATCTTCAAAGCGGTGCGTACCCGGTTGTCATCCCAGGGTTCCAGGTCTACGCGCATGCGCAGCACCAGGCATTGGGCTGTGCTGGCCGGGTAAACGGCCAGGCCAGGTACGTCTTTAAGCGCCTGCCAGTCGCTGGGGCGGGGGTCGTAGAGGGAATCAACCTGGCGTGATTGCAATGCGGCCACACCAGCATTTTTGTCTGTGGAAACGTAGACAATTTCATCCAGATAGGGCAGCGGGCTGCCATCGGCGCCCATGCGCCAGTAATCTTCACGGCGTTTAAAGACGGCGCGTTCACCCTCGGCATACTCTTGTAATAGGAAGGCACCAGTGCCTATGGGCTGCTTGACAATGTCGCCTTCAAAGTTGCGATGCAGGATAACGGCCGGGTAATGGAAGAGGTGTTCCGGCACGCCGATGTTGGGCGTTTGCAGGTGCAGGCGTATGTGGTAATCATCCACCATTTCCACATCTTGCATGCCGCTGAGGTAAGATAACAGGCCAAACATCGAGGACCCCACTTTCTCATCGAGCCATTGGCCAAAGGTAAACATGACGTCTGCGGTGGTTAATTCGTCCCCGTTGTTAAACATGATACCCTTTTTCAAGAACAGGTCCCAGGTGGCGACGTCGGCGCTGGCTTCCCATTTCTCCAGAAGATACGGCCGTGTAATGTTGTCTGGGCCTGTCTCCGTCAGGTATTCATTGATCTGGCGTACAATATTGGCCCCTTCCACCCAGGAGAGGCGCGCCGGATGGTCCAGTAATTGCAGCTGCATAGATTTGGTCAGCCGCCCGCCTCGCTGTGGGCCGCCTGTCGCCGGCGCCGGTTCGGCAGCCGTTTCGCCGCTTGTTGAGGGCTCACTGTCACTGGCCGGCTGTTCCGCGGTTTGTTCGGTTGTGCCGCCGCCACAAGCCGCCGCAAACGTAGCCACCCCTGCTGACAGACCCAGCAGTGTAGAAATGCGCATAAACTCACGGCGGCTGATGCGTCCTTTCTCTAATTGTTCATAGGCCACGGGGATGTAAGGATGGACATTTTCTAACTCTTTTTTATTAATTTGAGGTTTCTTCACAGTTGACCTCCTCCTTATGTCAGTCAATCTGGGAATGTGTTCCCAGGTAGTCGGTGAGATGATTATGTTATTGTCATACTAGATAATATGGGCTGTTTGTCAGTTTATCACCTCCTTGATTTATTAGGATGATGAACAATGATGCAAGTTTATGAGAAGAAAGGTTTTGTGGAAATGCTTGTTTAGAACATAAAACTTTCAAACCTTGGCATGGTGTCGGTGGCTATGGTTGCGAGTTACCAATGGCGGGTTACTTTTCATAATAGCATGACTTCAATATCCAGCCAACCAAATGCCTGATCAGACACCGTCATTTTTTTCGTTAGCTTCATAGGGCATGATAGAAGCGTAATAAGTAATGGTTCGAAAAATGTATTGGCAAGTGCAAAGACCCCGACAGCGGGGTCTTTCTGTTGTCCTGGCCAATGATGGGGAGTGTGAAAAGGCAGCTGATGAAGCCATATGCTAAAATAGCGTACCTCTGGCAGGCTGTAAAAAATTGAACTTGCAAGTATGATTGACATTTTAATTCTGATCCCATATGCTTGATGCATCAAATATTGATGCATCAACTAATTTGAGATTACGCCCTTGTTACTTAAAGGTTATGAATCGATCAAAGCTGTATACCTGTTGTTGGATGACGGTGACCAGCAGTTCTTAAGCCACTTTAATCTGACACAAGCGCAGTTTTATGCTTTGCTTTGGTTGGCCGAATCTGCCAAGAATATGAGCGAGTTGAGTCAGGCAATGCTTTGTGACCCCAGCAATATCACCCGTGTGGCCGGTATTTTGGAACGCAAAGGTTTAATTACCCGACAGCGTGATGACCATGATCGGCGGATGATACGGTTGGTGTTAACGGCCGTTGGCCAACGGCTCATTGAAACGGTTCACCAGGCGCACGAAACATACACCCACCAGCGCATGAATGTGTTGACAGAGCACGAGCAGACCCATTTACTGGCACTGTTGTCCAAACTCTGTGATGGCCTGCGCCAACAACTGCCCCCCCGCGAATCGGTATCGGAAGGAGCGTGATTCCCCACGCTCCTTTTTTATTTTTCTTAAGGAGAAGGATATGAAAACGCGATCTCGCATTTTATTTTTTCTACTCTTGTTGATTGGTTTGTTGGCCCCGATGGCGGTGACGGTGCAAAAAACCGAAGCCAGGACCATTAGTAATGATGCATCCTATAAAAGCGATGTCTGCTACCAGATCATCACAGACCGTTTTTATGATGGCAACAGCGGCAATAACAACCCCGCCCAAAGCCCAGGGCTGTATGACGCCGCCAAATCAAACTGGAAGCTGTATTGGGGTGGTGACTGGGCTGGCATCCAGGCGAAGATGACCTATTTAAGGGATATGGGGGTCACAGCCATTTGGATTTCACCCCCTGTAGACAATATCAATGTGGCCGCTACCTACAACGGCGTGCCCAATGCTGGCTACCACGGTTATTGGACGCGTGACTTTAAACTGCCAGAAGAGCATTTTGGCACCATGACTGATTTCCAAAACCTGGTCAACGCGGCCCACACGAACGGCATCAAGGTCATTGTGGATTGGGCCCCCAACCACACCAGCCCGGCAGATGTGAACAACGCCAGTTTTGCCGAAAACGGGGCATTGTATAATGCCGGCACTTTTGTGGCCAGTTATGCCAATGACCCCAACGGCTATTTTCATCACAACGGGGGCATCACCAATTGGGATGACCGTTATGAAACACAATACCTGAATCTGGCGGACCTGGCTGACTTTGAGCAGACCAATTCCTTTGTCAACCAGTATATGCAAGATGCCCTGGCAGTGTGGCTGGCCAAGGATATTGACGGCCTGCGTATGGATGCCGTGAAACATATGACGTTTGGCTGGCAGCGAGCCTATAACGATGACATTTTACATGACAAAGACCTCTTTATCTTTGGCGAGTGGTACCTGGGCAGCACCAGCGATCCGCTCTACAAGGATAATGTGCGTTTTGCAGATGAGAGCGGCACGGCCGTGTTGGACTTTTACCTCAATCATGCCATTCGTGACGTTTTTGGTTCCGGCCAGGGCATGCAAACGCTGGATAATGCCATCAACCAGACAGCCGCCGATTATAAATACAAAGAAAACCTGGTTACCTTTATTGATAACCATGATATGTCCCGCTTCCTCAGCCTCAATAATAACAATACCCAGCTTCATCTGGCGCTGGCCTTCTTGATGACCGTGCGTGGTACTCCCTGCATTTATTACGGCACGGAACAATACCTGCATAATGATACCGGCGGCGGCGGCGACCCTTACAATCGCCCCATGATGAACAGTTGGAACCAGTCCACCGCCGCCTACCAGGTGATCAACAAACTGTCGACATTAAAGCAGAGCCAGCAGGCGCTGCAGTACGGCAGCCACCAACAGCGCTGGCTCAACAACGATGTCTATATTTACGAGCGCAAGTTTTATGGTGATGTCGTGTTGGTGGCCATCAACAAGTCCGGCAGCTGGCACAATATTACCGGTCTGAACACCGCGCTGCCGCCAGGCACCTATAGTGATCAATTGAATGGGTTGTTGGGCGGCCATAATATCACCGTAAACAGCGGCAGCGGCGGCAACAACCCCATCAGTTCCTGGTGGTTGGGGCCAGGCCGGGCCATGGTTTGGTCTTACAATGCTGCTGATCCTAGCACGCCGCAGTTGGGCAGCGTAGCCCCTACATTAACACGCAGCGGGCACAAGGTAACGTTGGAAGGGCAGGGTTTTGGCACGGCTAATGTCAACAATAAGGTATATTTTGTGAATGGTGGCAGCCAGTACCAGGCCAGCATTATTTCTTGGAACACCAATCGTATTGTGGCCACGGTACCGGCCAGTGTGCCCGCCGGGCTGCGCCAGGTGAAAGTGGTGCGCGGCGCCAGCAGCAGCAATACCTATGACGTGATGGTGTTGGCCAAGCAGCAGGTGCCGGTAACGTTTCAGGTGAACAACGCCACCACCAATTGGGGAGACCAGGTATACCTGACAGGCAGCGTCTATGAACTGTCTAACTGGTCTACAGCCACGGTAACGGGCACCAATCTGCCTAAATTTGGGGGGGCCATAGGCCCAGCCGTGACCACCACCGGCTTTTACCCCAGTTGGAAGGTGACGGCCAGTGTGCCTTGTGGGACGTCGCTTCAGTTCAAATTCCTTAAGATTTCCAGCAGCGGCGGGGTCACCTGGGAGGGCGGCAGCAACCACAGCTATACCACGCCTGCCTGCGGCTCACCCGCGCCCGGCTCGGTGACAGTAAACTGGCAGAACTAGTACCAGTAATCAGAAGTCCGTCATCAGTTTTCAGTAGATTATTTCCAGAGGTAGGCCAGCACTGAAAACTGACCACTGATTACTGAAAACTGATACTGGGCCATCGGCAACGCCTGAAGTGATTCTAAAAAGGTCGTGGATATCCACGACCTTTTTCGTTCTTACTCAACTCAGCAGAATCGTTAGGGTGCCTGGTTTTTGGGGATTACCTGGCCAAACACGGGCAGTTCCTCAAAAGACGCAGCAGCAGACGCGTCAAAAGACGTTTTAACAGACGGGCGGGAAGTATCCTGCTTACAGGATGCACAATATGTGATAACAAACTGAGGAATTGATGTTTCAAGACCTGGATGATACGCTGGCGGTGCTGTTGCAGCGGGAACTGCCTTTGGATAACGTGGCCATCAGCTTTGCCGCGCCGGACAATACCTTTCCGCCCATTGAGGTAACACCCCCGGCCATAGACTTTTTCCTCTATGACATTCGGGAAAACCTGGCCCTGCGCAGCAACGAGTGGACAGATGTGCGCCAGCCGAACGGCAATGTAAGCCGCCAACGGCCGTCTACTCGCGTCGATTGTTCCTATCTCATCACCGCCTGGTCCAGCGCCAGTGACGCCGTGCGCGACGAACATCGCCTGTTGGGTGAGGTGCTGCGTGTCTTGCTGCGCTACCGCCGGCTGCCGGCCGATGTGTTGCAAGGGTCGCTGGCCGGCCACGAGCCGCCGGTGCGTGCCCTGGTCATCCGCGAAGGCTTTTTGCAAAGCCTGGGCGAATTTTGGCAGGCGTTAGGCGGCAAGCCCAAAGCTGCCCTGCATTACACCCTTACACTGGCTGTTAACGTCTTCCCGCCCGAAGACATGGGTCCAGCCGTTACCGAGAAAGTGATTCAGTTAAAACAGGGAGTATCTGATTGACCGGTAATCGGTTATCAGTAAGCCTGCCGATTATCGTTTACCATTGACTATGTCAGACTGGGAATATATGCGCCGCCATATTGCTATCGCCGGGCTGGTAACAGATGCCGAAACAGGCACGGCCGTGCCCGATGCCTGTGTGCAGATTACCGCTGCACCAGATTCGTTTGCCACGCGGGTCTACCTGCAAGCCAAACTGGCCGGCAGCCGGCCATTAGATCGCACCACCACGCGCGCCGACGGCTCATTTTACTTCCTTGACCTACCTGATGGCCTTTATACCGTTACTACCTGGATGCCGGGGCGTGCTCCTCTGTATGATCCATTTGATGGGGAAAGCAGTGTCAGCCGAGATGCCAACGGCCGTATCCAGACCACCCAACTTCATTTTGCTCTGCTGCCTTATACCGGCACGGCCGTTTTGCCGCCCGCAGCATTAGCCGCGCCAGAGCGCCCAGTACCTGCCCCGCTGGTGCCCGCTTTTGCGCCCACTAACCTGGGTGGTTGCCGGCTCTGGCTGGATGCGGCCGCCCTTACGGCCGTGGCCAATGGCCAGGCGGTAGCCGCCTGGCCGGACGCCAGCGGCCAGCAGCATGATGCCACCCAGCCCGAGGCGGCTGACCAGCCCGCCTACCAGGCCAGCGCCCTTAACGGCCAGCCCGCCTTGCAGTTTAACGGCGAGACGCACTTTCTGACGCTGCCCCTGGCCGAAACTGCAACGGACCACACCTTCTTTTTTGTCTACGATAACACCCCCGGCGGCGGACACAGCCATTACCTGTTTGATGCTCAAAGTGGGCGTCTGGCGTTGAATGCTGCCGATACATCATCCACGGCCAATGTGCGCTTTAGCGATGGAACCTGGCGAACGCTTGATTCCGCTACGTCTGGACCTCAGGTGTTGACCTGGCGCTTTGCCAGGGACAAGGCCGAACTCTTTCGCCATGGGATGATCATGGGCACGGCCGCGTACACACCCCGCCCCCTCACCGGGCAGCTGACCCTTGGCGCCAACTACCAGGGGCGCAGCAGCTTTTTTGCCGGGCTTATCGCCGAAATTATTTATTACAACCGTGCCCTGCCGCCAGCAGAACAGCAGGCAGTAGAAAATTATTTGCACGGCCGTTACGTCATCTGAAAGCGACCGCAAGTTGCCAGCGGCAACCTGCAACTTAAATAGCCGTTATCAACGGAAGGAGTAGATCTATGACTGTCTATCTTGCGCCGGGGGTCTATGTAGATGAAGTGCCGTCGGCCGTGAAGCCCATTGCCGGGGTAGGCACCAGCACGGCCGGGTTTGTGGGGCTGTCAGCTGACATTGCCGCCGAAAACATGCCGGCCAAGCCCGGCGGCGGCCATTATGCCCAGGCAGCCGCATTGGACCCGGAGCCGTTGAACAGCTGGGAAGAGTTCAAACAGAAATACGGTGATTTTCAAACGGCCAATCAATACCTGGCTCATGCTGTCTATGGTTTCTTCAATAATGGTGGCACCCGCTGCTGGGTCAACCGCGTCACCTCGTTAGATGATGTAGATGATGCCATTGAACAGTTTGAAAGCATCGATGAAATTGCTATTGTCGCCGCCCCATTGCCGCCCGATACATCCCAATCAGCCCTGAACGCCATTCAAGACAAACTGGTGAGCCACTGCCATAACATGGAAGACCGCACCGCTATTTTAGACAGCGCGCGGGACATCACCGGAGATAATCTGGTTATCAGCACGGATGACACTGGCATCTGGCGGCCGGCAGCTAACCCTAAAGGGTATGGTGCCTTTTACTTCCCCTGGATTCAGGTAGCTGATCCCTTAAAGCCGGCCGGGACACGTGTCGCCGTGCCCCCCAGCGGTCATCTGGCGGGCATTTATGCCCGCAGCGATGCTCAGCGCGGCGTCCACAAAGCCCCGGCGAACGAGGTCATCCTGGGTGCATTGGGCGTGCGCTATCGAGTGAGCAAGATTTTGCAGGGCTCGCTTAACCCCCGCGGCGTTAACTGTATCCGTCCCTTTGAGGGCACCATCAAAGTATGGGGGGCGCGTTCCCTGGCGTCAGACCCCGCTGGTGACCCGGAGTGGCAATATGTGAATGTACGCCGCCTGTTTAACTTCTTGCGTGAATCTATAGACCAGGGTACCCAATGGGTGGTGTTTGAACCAAATTCGCCAGAACTATGGGCCAAAATCCGGCGCAATATCACCGCTTTTCTCACCACAGTTTGGGCCAGTGGGGCGCTGTTTGGCAATACGGCCGCTGAGGCATTCTACGTGCGTTGTGATGAGACAACCAACCCGCCTGAAGTGCGTGAATTGGGCCAGGTGGTGACAGAAATCGGCGTGGCCGTTGTCAAACCGGCCGAATTTGTTGTCTTCCGTGTCAGCCAATGGTCCGGGCCGGGTGGTTAGTGACCAGTAATCAGTGAGCAGTAACCAGTGAGCAGTATTCAGTGAATGGTTTACTGAACACTGAATACTGAATACTGAACACTGAATAGTGAACACGCCTATGTTGACATACCAGGTTCCCGGCGTTTACCGGCAGGATATTTACCCGCCACCCCCATCGGTTTTTCTGACGGCCGTGCCCGTTTTTTTGGGGTTTGCCGTCTCTGGCCCTGTGAATGAGCCGACGCCTTTGCGGCTGTGGCCACAATTTGCCACTGTCTTTGGTGACCCGTTTGCCCACGGCTTTCTGGCGTACGCCGTGCGCGGCTTTTTTGAGAATGGCGGCCTGCTTTGTTACATCATTCGCCTGGATGATGCGCTGGATGATGATGCCGCCCTGCGCGCCGGGCTGACGGCCGTCGCCAACCTGGAAGACGTTGATCTGCTTTGTGCGCCGGATGTGGTACGACCGTCTACCCTGGCGCCAGACCAACATCTGGCGGCTGCGGCCGCTCGCCAGCAGCTGTTGTTGGCGGCCTGCCAACAGCGAGGTGATTGTTTTGCCATTTTAGATGCGCCATTTACGGCCGTGACAGAGACCCTACTGGCCCACCGTCAACAGCTCAACAGCGACTTTGGTGCCCTCTACCATGCCTGGCTTTGGGTTTCTGGCCAGGCCAATGACCCGCTTTATGTGCCGCCATGTGGCCATGTTGCCGGTGTTTATGCCCGCAGCGACGCCGCCATCGGCCCTTATAAAGCCCCGGCCAATGAAGTGTTGGAAGGGGTATTAGACCTGGCCGCCAACCCCGCCTATGGCGAAGTGGGTGAATTGTATACGGCCGGGATCAATTGCCTGCGGGCGCTGCCCGGTCGTGGCATTCGTGTTTGGGGGGCACGTACCCTCAGCCGGACTGCTGAGTGGCAGTATATCAGCACGCGCCGTCTCTTTATTACCGTTCGCCGCTGGCTGGTGCGGTTTATGAGCGAACTACCTTTTGAGCCGCATAACGTGCGCCTATGGGTGCGTATTGGGCGCGAAGTGTCCGTTTACCTGGATGGCCTGTACCAACAGGGGGCATTCAAAGGGGTAACGCCCGAACAGGCGTATTATGTAAAGTGTGATGGCGAGATAAACACCACGGCCGTGCGTGACGCCGGCATGGTCATCACAGAAGTTGGCATTGCCCCTGCCGTCCCTGGCGAATTTATTGTGGCCCGTATTGTGCACGGAGCCAGCGGTGTGACCATTACCAGCAATCAGTAACTGGTTATCAGTAACTGGTTAAGGGATCACTGATGACCGCTTACCGAAATTATAAGGAGATTCAAAATGCCAGATCGTTTAGACCCATTCGGCCAATATAACTTTCGGGTGGAGATTGACGGCATTACCCGGGCCGGATTCAAAGAGTGTTCCGGCCTGGAAACGATGCAAGATGCCACCGATTATCGCGAAGGCACAGACCTGGGATTAACCATGCGCAAGCTGCCCGGCCTCATCAGTTACAGCAATATCACCCTGGGGCGGGGCATCACCACAGACCATGAACTATGGGATTGGCGGCGGCAGTTGATGAGCGGCACTGCCGACCGACGCAACCTCTCCATCGTGCTCATGGATGACGCCGGGAACGACGTTATCCGCTGGAACTTGCGTAACTGTTGGCCTACGAAATGGAGTGGCCCCAGCTTCGACGCTACCTCCAACGAAGTTGCTATCGAATCGTTAGAGCTGGCGCACGAAGGTGTTGAGGTAGATACCTGGTAATGAACACACAGGATTTGACGCCCCCTACAGAGTTTCCGTTTACCTTACCACATGGCCTGGTGGATGCTGATGGCAACGTTCACCGCCAGGGGATGATGCGCCTGGCGACGGCTTATGATGAAATTGCCCCGCTCAGTGACCCACGGGTACGCAGCAATACGGGTTACCTGGTGGTGATTTTATTATCACGTGTGATCACGCGCCTGGGGGATCTGGAATTTATGAACCCTAAGGTCATTGAAAACTTGTTTGCCGGGGACATGGCCTATTTGCAGGATTTTTACCAGCGCATCAACTATCTGGGTCACGGCCGTTTGCAGGTAGCCTGCCCGCATTGTGAAGGGGCGTTTGAGGTGGAGGTAAACAGCCTGGGGGGGTGACTTGCTACCCCTCTGAAAGGCTCTATGAGGAGGTAGCTTATATTGCCTATCACCTGCACTGGCCACACGACCAGATCATGGGCATGAGCCATCACGAACGTCAGCGCTGGGTTACAGAAGTAGCCCACATTAACGAACGACTTACGAATGTTCGGTAGCCGGCCGTCCCTTAGCTGATAACCGTCTACTGATTGTAGAGACAACCATGCGATCATCAGGTATTCCCATTGGGTTAAGTACACCGTTGGGTATGGGGGTCAGTGCCACTGGCTTTCGGCTGGACCCTCATCAGGGGTTTAATTTTTCCATTGAAGTAGAATCGCTGCTGGTAGGTGGTTTTACAGAGGTGTCTGGCCTGGAAAGCGAGGTGGAAACGGAAGAGTACCGCGAAGGCGGCGTGAACACTTACGTGCATAAACTACCCTCACAATCATCCTCGCCGAACCTGGTGCTGACGCATGGGGTCACGGCCGTGTCTACGTTGTGGAACTGGTATTACAACGTTACCCAGGGCATTATCCAGCGCAAAAGTGGCACCATCATGCTGCTAGATCAACGCTCCATTCCGGTGATGTGGTGGAACTTTTTTAACGCCTACCCGGTTAAGTGGACCGGGCCACAGTTTAAGGCTGACAGCCATGAGGTCATTTTTGAATCCATTGAGCTAGTGCATGAAGGCATTACCAAGCCGATTTTAGGGCAGGCTTTAGCCATTGCCCAAGCATTTTTCTAAACTGATGAGTGAAGCACCCGATCTATCCAATGAGCAAGATGTGGCCTGGGCACAGCGGCTCAGCCAACGGATTACCCAGCCGGGAGTGGTACGGCTGCTCCAGGCTCAGGCCCTGGCTGCGCGGCTGACCCATTGGGGTACGCCTTCGCTGGCGGCGGAAGTAACCCGGCGCTACGCAGCCGTGATGGCGCAGCAGCAAGCGCTGCCGCCCATTGTGTATGCTCACCTCGTCCTACCAGTTGAACATGCTCCCGCTGACACTCAAAGCAAAACTGCCTCGCCATTACCCATTGTTCCTTTACAACCGGTTGTCACCACCCACAACCCGCTGGCCATGCCCACGGCCGTGGATGCTCCAACACCACCCATCACGCTATCGTCATCAGAGCCTACAAGCGGCCGCGCACAGCCCGTTCGCCAAACGCTGCCAGACCCGGCGGCTTCTTCCATCCCTGACCGGCCACCGCTGCCAATGGTCAGGCCGCAGCCACAAATGGCTCATCTGAGCCAACAGCCAGCCCCAACGACAACACGGGATGCGGTGCCCGGCGGGGAGAGCGCCACTGCTCACACCAACGCCCCTCCGCCTCCACTGCCCACTGCTTCAGTGAGGCCGGTGCATGCTCAGCCAGCCGTTTCTCTGGCTTTTAATGCATCTGCGGCGGCGGTCATACCCCAGCAGGTGGCTTCTCAGACGCCGGCACCTGTTGTTGTCAGGCCCACACCGCCGGAGATGCCCCAGCCAGGTAACAGAGCCCCGGCAGCCATGCCACTTATGGCCCCGCCGGCACCTGTTGTTGTCAGGCCCGCATCGCCGGACATACCCTGGCCAGGTAACAGAGTACGGCCACTACCGGTTGCCCAGGAACGGGTTGCCTCGCCTACATCCTCTGTATCATTGGGCATGAACCAGCCATTGCCTCTGGCACAGCCGCCAGGCAGTGTGATCCAACGGGCAGCGTCAGACACGGCCGTGAAACGACCTTCCCCGACACACCGGCCAACACCTGCCCCCAGCCGCGTCATACAGGCCAATAATGTTGTGCAGCGGATGCCAGCGTCATCGGCGGGTACGACTGTGGTGCAACGCCACCAAGAAGAAGACGATGTCTCTGGCTCTGATCAGCCTGCACCTCAAAATATGGATATGGATGAACTGGTAGACAAAGTTCATCGTCGCTTTCTACGGCGGCTGGCTGTAGAAGGCGAGCGTCGAGGAAAAACGTCATGGCCCTAAACAAAGCCAAACTTTCCGCCCAGATTTTGGGCGCTGGTAATCTTAATGGCGGCCTGGAAAAACTGGTCATCCGCCACGAAACACGGCGCAAAGCTGTCTTTAGCGGCACTATTGAAGCACTGTTTAACCCGAACGAATTTACCATCAGCCGTGACATTACCTGGAAGCGTAAGCGGGTGGCCTCGGTAGGCTCCTATTCGGCCTATGCCCGGCAAGAATTCCGCAGCACTTCGCCCAAGACCCTCTCTATCAATCTCTTTTTTGACACGTACGAAGCACGGGGCAGCAGCCTGACCCTGCGCCAGGGTGCCAAAGATTTCTTGATCCCGACCAATCCTTTCACCGCATCCCCGGAAGCGACCAACGTCAAAGAATATACAGACAAGATCGCCGCCCTGGCAGACATCAACACAGAACTGCACCGGCCGCCTATTTGCAAACTGCGCTGGGGCGAGGTGGAATTGTTTATAGGTGTGCTGACCGGGTTGACGGAAAAGTACACCATGTTTATGCCTGACGGCCGGCCCGTGCGGGCCACGTTGGATTGTTCCTTCGTAGAATATGTTTCCCAAGCCTATGCGGCTAAGCGGGGCGAACTGCATTCGGCAGATGTACCCAAAACACGTGTGGTACGCCGCCATGAAACGCTGCAAAGCATTGCCGCGGAAGAGTATGACGATCCAGCCCTGTGGCGGCATATTGCCCAGGCCAATGATATTGTCAATCCGCGGGCGCTGTCACCGGGTACGGTACTCATCATCCCAGCCCTGCGCCCAACCTGAAGTTGTATTCAGCGGCCAGTATTGGCGTTGCTGACCACTGACCACTGAATACTGAATACTGAATACTGAAAAAGATGCCCCAAGAAACCGTTGTCCCAGCCATCAGCATTCGTGTGAACGGCCGTGAAATATTGCCGGAGATATTGCAAGACGTGTTGTCTGTGGCCGTGCATGAAGACCTGGACGCCGCCAGCATGTTCACCATTCGCCTCTATAACTGGAATATGGCCACGCTGAAATACACCTGGTCAGACGACACACTTTTTGCCCCTGGCAATGAGGTGGAGATCTGGATGGGGTATGTGGACCAACTGAAACAAGTCATGCTTGGCGAGATCACTGGCCTGGAGCCACTGTACCAGGCCGAAGAAGCGCCTTCTATCATTGTGCGTGGCCTGGACCATCGTCACCGGCTCTTTCGCGGCCGCCAGACACGCTCTTTTGTCCAGATCAAAGACAGCGCCATTGCCCAGCAAATTGCCCAGCAAGCTGGGCTGCGCGCTAAAGTCACCGATAGCAAAGTTACGTTGGAGTACGTCTTGCAACACAACCAGACAGACATGATGTTTCTGCAAGACCGGGCGGCGCGCATCGGTTATGAGGTGTATGTGAAGGATAAGACACTCTATTTTCAACCACATCAGCATGACGGCCGTGAAACCGTCACCCTTTCCCTGGAACAAGACGTAATAGAGTTTTACCCTCGTCTTACCACTGTTTTCCAGGTAGGTGAAGTGGTGGTGCGTGGCTGGGATGCCAAACAAAAAAAGGAGATTCTGGGCAAAGCCGCCGCTGGCCAGGAAAGCAGCACCATGGGCGGCCGCACCAGCGGCCCCAAAGCGGCCAACAGCGCCTTTGGTAAAAGCAGCGTCGCCAGCGTCGCCCGCCCGGTTTTTACGAAGGCTGAGGCTGATCAGATGGCGCTGGGCCAGTTTAATGATGCTGCCCTGGCCTACATAGAGGGCGAGGGACTCTGCCTGGGCCGCACAGACTTGCGTGCGGGGACAGTGGCCAAAATTGAAGGGGCCGGGGCGATTTTCAGCGGTCTTTATTACATTACCGCCACCGAACACAGCATCACACCCGCACAGGGTTACCAGACGCGGTTTACTTTTCAGAGGAATGCCAGCTGATGGCATTTTCAGACCTTTTCTCCCCCCCCGATGCCACCAACCGTTTTTTTGGCGTCACCATTGGCATTGTTACCAATAACCAGGACCCGGATGGGCTGGGTCGGGTGAAAGTACGCTTTCCCTGGCTCTCTGACCAGGATGAAAGCCATTGGGCGAGGGCACTGTCGCCCATGGCCGGTAAAGAGCGTGGTCTTTACTTCCTGCCAGAAGTGGATGATGAGGTATTGGTGGCCTTTGAACATGGCATTGTGGAATTTCCCTACGTACTGGGGGCATTGTGGAATGGCAAAGACAAGCCCCCTGAAGCGAACGGCGACGGTAAAAACAACCTGCGCACTATCAAATCACGCAGCGGTCATATCATCCGCCTGGATGACACTGACGGCGCGGAAAAAATTGAAATCATAGACAAAAGTGGTAAGAACAGCATTATCGTGGACACAAAAAAGAACAGCATTACCATCGCTGCCGATGCAGACATCACCATCCAATCGGGTAATGGGAAGCTGATTTTAAGCGGCAACGGGGTGGAAATCACGTCAAAGGCTGCCCTTAAACTAGAGGCCAGCCAGAATATGGACATTAAAGCCGGCCCCCAAATGACCATCAAAGGGCAGATGGTGCAAATTAACTAACCTGGAGAAAAAGATGGGACAACCAGCAGCCAAGCAGGGGGATCAAGTGGTAGCTGTAGACACACATATTGTGATGGTGCCTTCGCCTTCTGGTTCTGTACCCACGCCGCTGCCGCACCCTTTTAGCGGTATGCTGAATGGCGGGTTGAGCAGTGATGTGAAGATCATGGGTAAACCAGCGGCGGTGGTGGGCAGCACGGCCGATAACAACCCGCCCCACGTACCCACCGCCCCCGGCGTCAGCTTTCAAAAACCGCCCACGAACAAGGCCACCATTCAAATGGGCAGCACGTCAGTCATGATCAATGGTAAACCGGCGGCCCGCAACGGCGACAAAGCCCTGACTTGTAATGACCCGGCAGATTTACCAGCGGGCACAGTGATAGCCGTAGGGACGGTGTTGATCGGTTGAAACGACGGTTGATGAGAGGTTTACCAACCCTCACGCTCTCATCAACGTTGGGAATATAGATATGGGTGATAATTTTCTAGGAACAGGCTGGCATTTTCCGGTGCAATTGGACGCTAACGGCCGTGTCCAACTTGCCCGTCACGAAGACAGCGTCCAGCAGTCGATCTGGATGATCTTGGGCACCAGCCCCGGCGAACGAGTGATGTCGCCAGATTTTGGCTGTGGGCTGCATGACCTGGTATTTGCGGTGAACAATGCCCGCGCGGCCGGGGAAGTGAGCGCGGCCGTCACCGAAGCCCTCACCATCTGGGAACCACGCATCGACGTGTTGAGCGTCACTGCCTACCCAGACGCCGACCAGCCCAACGTCCTGCTTATTGAGATTAGCTATGAAGTTCGGGCGACTAACAGCCGTTTTAACCTGGTTTACCCGTTTTATCTGGCGTCATCGTAGGGCAAAACACCGTTTTGTCCTATTTAGCAGCTTATGCAACCACCTAAGATTGATCCACGGACCTATCATGAGATTGTTGCCCAGGCAGAAGCGCTGGCCCAGGAAACATCGGGCTGGCAGCCTCAACCAGAGGGCAGCCTGGATGTCGGCGGCGTCCTCATTCGCATCTTTGGCCGCTATGCCGGACTGATCCTTGACCGGCTGAACCAGGTTCCGGACAAAGCATTCCTGGCCTTCCTTGATCTGATCGGCACTCAAATTACGCCACCGCAGCCGGCCCGTGTTCCCTTGACCTTCCAGTTGGCGGCGGGCAGCCCTGTAGATGCCCTGGCGCCGGCGCGGACGCAGGTGGCCGCACCGCCACAAGAGGGCGAAGAAGACGAGGTCATTTTTGAAACAGAGCAAGAAATGCTCATTACCCGCGCCCGACTGATGCAGGTAGTCGCCCGTGATTTTGCGCCGCGCGCCGATGCAGACCGTTACGGCCGTTATACCGCCAATGCCCTGGGGGAAATAGACACGCCTTTTCCCGCCTTCGCCGGGGACCGGACGATGGTTCATGCCCTCTACCTGGCAGCCGACGCCCTGCTTAACTCGGAAGAAGCCGCCGATGTCACCCTCCACTTTACTGGCCCCAACATCGCCCGCCTGCATCGCCTACCCCTGACCTGGGCTTATTTACAAGAAGAAACCTGGCATGACATCCCCCCTGAAAACGTGCAGCCGGGGACCATCAGCAGCAATACCTGGCCGGTGACACTGCAACAACTGCCGCCCCTGGCGGCCGGTACAGTGAACGGGATTAAGGGCGGTTGGCTGCGCCTGCAGTTGGCGCTTCCTCTGCCGCCGGCACGGGCGGGCATCATCCCCAACGCCACGGCCACTGGTGCCGCCAACCCGGTGGCTTACGCCCCGCCGTTTTACCCTTTTGGTGAGGACGGCCGTGCCACCCATTTTTATCTGAATGGCGAAGCCGCCTTTGCCCGCCGCGGGGCGAGGGTTGAATTAGACATCACCCTGGCTGCCGCCGGCCGCAGCCAGAACGTTAGCCTGCAATGGAATTACCTGCAGGTGACCGCGGGCGGCAATACAAGCTGGGTGGCTCTGGAAGGGGTAAATGATGGCACGGCCGCCCTGACCCAGGACGGCCGTATCAGCCTGCTTGTTCCCCCCGATGGCAGTTGGGGCGTGGGCCTCTACCGTAATGCCAGCGGCCGCTGGCTGCGCGTCAGCGTGGTAGAGGGAGCGTACACCCAGGCGCCACAAATTCAGGCAATAACTGCCGCTGAAACGTGGCCATTGCCAGAACTCAGCCACGTGCATCTCAGCCTGCCGGGCGCGCGTACACCGCTGCTGGCCGAAACAGGCTTCACCAACAGCCTGACGCTGGACATGAGCAAGGACTTTTACCCTTTTGATGAAACGCCGCGGTTTAATGATGCCTTTTACCTGGCTTATGGTGCGGTGATGGCTGCCGGCGGTGCCAAACCAGGTGACCTGCTTATTTTGAATGTAACATTGGGGGCGGCTGGTGTGGCTGGTGCCCAAGGGGTGACACTGGCCTGGGAGTTTTGGAACGGCCGTACCTGGGAACAGCTTGGCCGCAGCAGCCAGGCCAGCGGCCAGGTGGGCCAAACCAGTTACAATTTCCGTGACAACACCCGCGCGTTCACCACCCACCCCGCCAGCGGCGGGGTACAGTTTACCTTACCGGCCACGGCCGTGGCCCATGTTGTTAATGGCGTAGAAAATCATTGGCTGCGCGTGCGCATTGTGGCCGGGCATTATGGGACGGCCGCCACGTATGAGCCCTATACCATTACGCTGGACGGCAACCAGATCACCGCATACCGGCTGGTGGCCGCCAGTTACCAACCACCGCTCATTACGGCCCTGCGTTTTGACGTTTCCAATACCACCCATTTTGACCTGGCTGCCTGCCAGAGCATCAATGATTTCATGTATGTGGACCAGACACAGGCCAATGCTGATCAGGCAGTGCTTTTTAAGCCTTTTACACCTACGACAGACCGACAGCCAGCCCTCTACTTGGGATTTGACCGGCCCTTTGATAATCGTTCCGTCACCCTTTATGCCCAGGTAGAGCCGCCACCACCAGATGCCGTCATTCCGGCTATCTTTGAAGCGGCCGTGGGCGACCGTCCGCCGCAGGTAAGCTGGGAATACAGTAGTGCCCAAGGTTGGAGCCGCCTGGGGGCCGTTGACGAAACCAATGCGTTTGACGGCCGTGGGCTTATTCGTTTTATTGGCCCCAAAGGGTTTACAGCGCGTTCCCTGTTTGGACACAACCTGTACTGGCTGCGTGTTCGTTGGCGCGATGGTCACTTTCCGGTGTCGCCGCGTCTGCGACGTTTGCTCCTCAATACCACCTGGGCCAGGCAGGCGATCACCATCCGTGACGAAATTGTAGGTTCCAGCGATAGCAGCCCCGGCCAGCAGCTCCGACTGTCGCAGCCAAACATCCTCACCGGTGAGGAAATTGCCGTCCGTGAACCGGATGTGCCCCTGACCGGTGAAGTTGCCGCGGCAGCTGTCGCCACCGTTTATGATGCTGCCGGCAATGTAGCGGAAATTTGGGTGCGCTGGCAGGCGGTGCCAGACTTTCATGGCTCCGGCCCCCGTGACCGCCATTACGTCATAGACCGCATTGCCGGCACCGTATTGTTTGGTGATGGACAATATGGCATGATGCCGCCTGCTGGCCAGAACAATATCCGCGCCACGTACCGCAGCGGCGGCGGCGAGCGGGGCAACCGCGCGGCGGGGACCATTATCCAATTGAAGTCCAGCATTCCCTACATTGACAGCGTGACCAATGTAGAAGCTGCGGCCGGCGGGGCCGAGCGCCAATCGTTGGACAGTGTACGCCGGTATGGGCCGCGCCAACTGCGTCATCGCCACCGGGCAGTGACCACGGCTGATCTGGAGGACCTGGCGTTTGCCGCTTCGGCGCAGGTAGCCCGGGCCAAAGCCATCCCGCCCCGTTTTAACCCCTTAAACCTATGGCTGTCGCCAGGCGAAACGCCATCTGACCTGGCACGGCACCAGGATGTGGTGGAGGCGGGCGCTATGGGGTTGATTATCGTGCCGCAGAGTGACAATCCGCGCCCGGTGCCCAGCCTGGAACTGGTGGAGCAGGTGAAAGCATACCTGGCCGCACGTAGTGCCCCCACAGCTGACGTGTGGGTGGCTGGGCCGGAGTGGATTGAGGTGTCGGTCACGGCCGTGATTGTGCCCGATTCATTGGAAGCGGCCGATTTTGTGGGCGAAACGGTGTCAGCTGCGCTGGCCCACTTTTTGCACCCGCTGACCGGCGGACCCCAGGGTAAGGGCTGGGCCTTTGGCCGCAAGCCCTACCGTTCTGACCTGTATGCGTTGGTAGAAGGGGTGGCTGGGGTAGACCACGTGCGCACCCTGACGGTGGCCGAAGCGCCAGATACCGCCACCATCAGCCGCCTGGAACGCCGCCTGATCTTTTCTGGGCAGCATGAAATTTTAGTGGAGGTGGGTATGTCGCAGGCGCTTTGACACCCACTACAGACAGGACAACATCATGCCTATTCCTTTACCAAATCTGGATGACCGAACCTATGCCGACCTGGTAGCTGAAGCGCGGGCGTTGATTCCGCATATGCAGCCGGAATGGACGAACCATAATCCTAGTGATCCCGGCGTGGCGCTGATTGAGCTGCTGGCCTGGCTGACGGAGATGGCGCTGTATCAGGTGAACGTTATCACCAACCAGCATAAAGAAGCGTTTTTAGAACTGCTGAATGGGCCGGATTGGGCATTGGGTGATCAGGACCTGGACACGGCCGTGCATAAAACCATTCTGGCCCTGCGTGACCAGTACCGGGCGGCCACGGCCGCCGATTTTGAATACCTGGCCCGGCAAAAATGGCCAGATGCCGCCCAGGCGCAGCGCGTTTACTGCCTGCCCCGACGCAACCTGGCCGCGGCTGACCCCACAGCGGAAGCACCCGGCCATGTCAGCCTGATCGTCATACCGCAGCCGGCCTTAACGGAAGGGCAAACAGCCGAACTGCTGGCCGGTTTATGGCGTTTCTTGAATGAGCGGCGGCTGTTGACCGTGCGCCATCACGTGGTGCCGCCTACTTATGTGCCGGTGCAGGTAGTGGCAGACATTTACATTCGTGAAGATGCGGCCCCGGCCACAGCGTTGGCGACGGCCGCCGCCGCCCTGACTGCTTATTATGATCCGTTAACCGGTGGCCCAGCCCATGATGGCTGGCCGTTTGGCCGGGGCATATTTAGTTCTGAGATTTACGCCATCCTTAACATTATTGACCTGGTTGATCACGTGGAAGCTGTGCAGTTGATCGGGCCAGATAACATACCAGACCCGGTGGCGGTGACCTTGCAGCGGCATGAGTTGGTGGCGATTGATGCCGCCGGGTTGACGGCCGTAGACATTTATGGAAATCGTTATTAGGTGGCGTTGGGGGCTCAGCTCCTGGCGCATGAAAGCAGATGTCACACGAAGAAAACGTTAGTACCTACTTAAATCATTTACCGGCTATCTTTCATGACGATCCGTTTTTAGGCCGTTTTTTGCTGGCGTTTGAGACTGTCTTGAGTCAGGCGCCCCCAGATCACCCGCCAGCTTTAGAAGCGCTGATCGCCCAAAGCCATACCTACCTGAAACCGCTGGTCTCCGGCACTGATGACAAACGAGCGCCGCGGGCATTTTTGCCCTGGCTGGCCGGGTGGGTGGCGCTGACCTTGCGTGAGGATTGGGATGAAGAGGTGCAGCGCCAGTTTATCCGCGAAGTGGTTACCTTGTACCGGCAGCGGGGTACCAAAACCGGCCTAAAGCGGCTGCTGCAAATTTACCTGGGTGATCAGGTGCCTGTTGCCATTTATGATGATGACACGGATTTTGGCTTTGACCCACCTGCCCACTTTTTCCAGGTAGAGATCACGGTAAACGATCGGGATCCGGCGGCATTGCGGCGCAAACAGCAAATTGCCCAGGCGATCATCGAGCAGGAAAAACCGGCGCATACCTTTTATGCCCTACAGATTTTGGTGCCCACTATGCGGCTGCTTTCAGAAGAATTGGCGGCCCAGTTGGGCGGTGAACGATTGGTGGTGGGGGTGAATACACTGCTGGGCACACGTAATACACTTTTGTAAGGCAAGACACCGTCTTGCCAGAGCGCCACTTATGAATGGAGAGGCAGAATGACAGCAAATTACGAACAACCGAATGACATGAATAAGCGCGTTCGTTTTTACGACGGCCAGTTTTTGCAAGATCAAGACTTTGTAGACGAGCAGAAGTACCACGTCGATCGACGGCAGCGGTTGGCACGTTTTTTGCATGTGGCCGGCATTGCCGATGGATTGGCTGTGCGCACCACCTCGCAGCCTTTTCAGGTGCGGGTAACGGCGGGCACGGCCGTGGATCGGGGCGGCCGTCTGGTAGTGCTGGCGGCGATGAAAACCATTCTGGACAGCGACGGCCGGGCGTTGTTGGCCGCCGCATCAGAGCCGGTGACACTGCCGCCCGAAGCAGCCAGCGGTGAGCGCTGGCTGTATATGGCCTACCATCAGATGCCGGATGATCTGCAGGCGTCAGGTGATGGCGTCGAGGGGGAAACCCGCTGGCATGAAGCCCCTTACCTGTTTACGGCCGTGGCTCCCCTGGGTGATGATGATACCTATGTTGGCCCGGCCTGGCATGATTTTCTGACGGCTGGGCCGCCACCGCCGGTGCTGCTGGCCCGCCTGACCCTGAGCGCCGACGGTAATGTGACCGTAGACAACAACGTCCGCCGCTATTCCGGACTGCGCCTGCCAGGTTTGCGTGACGGCAGCCAGGCTGCTGCGCTACGTGCCGGGCAAGACGGCCGTGTGGGCCTATGGCTGCTGAAAGATGGTGACCCCGTTGAACACCTGTCTGTCACCGAAAAGGGATACGTGGGCCTTGGTTCGCCGGCCCCCAATGCTGCTCTGGAGATACGCACCGAACTGAAGGCTACCGTGCAAAATCGGGCGTTGGTAGGGCTGCATATTGCCCCCAACTTTAACGCCAATAACCTGAACGGCGTGCGGCAGTATGGCCTTATTGTGGAAAACGGCAGTGTGGGCATTGGCACCACCACCCCGGAATCTGCTTTGCATGTGCATGGCGATGGTTATACCGTATATGGGCCCAACAGCACCTGGGGCGCCAGGCTGCAGGTGGGGGGCAATGGGCGTACCACTGATCTGGCATCGGTTGTGGCCACCAATGGTAATTTACATCTGGATGCCCATGACGGCAGTTTTGCCACCTATATCAATTATTATAGCCGCAACAATACGTACCTGAATGTGCAAGGCGGCAATGTGGGCATTGGTACCGATGCCCCCGGGGCCAGGTTGGATGTATCGGGTACTGTCCGCTCGGTGGGGGGCGTAGTGCGCGCCGGCAACGATGCTGCCAACTACACGGAAATAGGGCACGGTGGGGTGAATGGTTATATCAACATGGTGGGTGTTGGCCGGCTGGACTTCCGCCACGAGGGGAGCAACGTTCTTTGTATACAGGATAATGGCAGTGTGGGCATTGGTATCAATAGCCCAGCACAAAAACTTCATGTATCGGGTGGGAATGCCATTGTTAATAATGTCTATCTTGGTGATGTAGGACACTCGGACACGTGGGCGGGCTTCAGCCATCGCGATGCAGTGGGCACCAACAGTTATGGGCTGCTGCAGCATACAGCCGGGACTTATACCCTGATCAACAAGCGCTCTGGTGGCGGTTATATTGCCCTGCGCGTGGATAACGTCGATAAAATGATTCTAAATGATGCGGGCAACGTGGGCATCGGTACCAGCAGCCCAAACGAAAAATTAGAGGTCAGTGGGAACTTACTGCTTTCTGGAAACAACAACATCACCACACGCCGCGGGCTGCTGCGCATGGGAACTACCGATGGCTCATCCGCCACCAGTGGTGAAGTCGTGGGCGCGATCGGGTTTTGGGGATTCGGCCAACAACATGGGCAGTTATCATTTCGGGCTGGACAGGGGTTTGAAATGGTAGATCGTAGTGCCAATGGCCCTACCCTCAATTATAATCGTGATCAATACCCTTATGCTGATCTGAAGGTGCGCTACTTACATTTGAATGAGTGGACGCTCTCCGCTGAAGGCAATCATCTGTTTATCAAACACGGAAACCAGGTGGTGGCACGGTTTTCTGTGACCAGGGATCGGTTCCAGGTGTACAGGAATTTGAACAACAGGTCACCCTATTTCTACTATAATGAGGATGGCAATTACGCCAATTACAGTGGTTAGGTAATCGGCCAAAAGTTTTTGGAACAAGAGCGCGCGAATCGCGGCCGATTACTCGAGTAAACCGCCAGAAAACGCCTCTTTTTACATCTGAAAACTTTTACCAAAATGGCTATCTGTTTTTAACGAAACCAAGCAGGAGTTTTTATGTAATGCAAGAACAACTCCAACAACGTCTGCTGGATCTTAAACGTGAATATGAATCTGGCCAGCAAATGCTGGCTGACCTGGAAAGGCGTCAGAACGAGCTGCAACAAACGCTGCTGCGCATTAGCGGGGCCATTCAGGTGTTGGAGGAGCTGCTGGCACAGGGGGAGCAGGCAGAAACGGGTGATCCCTAAGCCGTAAACGATCATCGGTAAACAACGCCTGGTATCAGTTTTCAGTAATCAGTGTACAGTTTTCAGCGTGAGCCTATCTCTGGAAATAGTCTACTGAAAACTGGTTACTGACTTCTGATTACTGGTACGAGGTTGGTGCCGCTTATCACGAATCATTCACTGTTTGTCGTTCGCTGATTGGCCACAAACGGCGTACAATTAGCGCATGTCCAAGCGCCTGGCCTTGCTCATCGGTAATGTGCATTATCAAGACGGCCGTCTCTACGCCCCCGTCCCTGGCAAAGACCTGACTGCATTGGCGGACGTGCTGCGTGACCCTGGCCGAGGCCACTTTGACGAAGTGTTTGTGCTGGTCAATAAACCGGCCGTTGACGTCCAGTTAGCCATTGCCGAATTTTTTGAGGAGAGCCACTCCCCCGACGATCTGCTGCTCATTTATTTTGCCGGTCATGCCTTGCACCACCAGGGGCAGCCTTACCTGGCAACAGGGGACACATTTACCGAACATTACCTGGACGCTACCTCTATTCAGGCAGACTATGTACGGCGGCGGCTGGCTTTGAGCCCGGTGCGGCATAAAGTAGTGATGTTGGACTGCCGTGTCAGCGCCCTGTTAGAGGGAGATGGTTTGCCGTCAGAGCCAGCCTGGCTGGGGCAGGCGTTTGATGGGGCCGGAGCGGTGGTCGCAGTAGTGTCACGACCGTATCCTCCGGCAGATGAGCCGGCACATTCCCGGTTTACACCCGCCCTGGTAGAGGGCATGCGTACAGGTGCCGCCGATGAAAACGGTGATGGCCAGGTAACAGCCGCCGAATGGTTTGCTTACGCCCAGGCTCAGGCCACTTCAGAGCAGTATTGCCATTTGTTTGCCCCCGAACAGGCGGCCCAACTGATTGTGTCTGCCGCCCCGGAAGGAAAGAAGATGCCATTGACGCCGGCCTTAGAAACAGTCGTGCCATCTCCCCGTCGCTCGTTGAAACCCTATGCCATGGCCGCGCTGGTCGTTTTGCTGCTTTTGCTGGTGGGCGGGCTTTACCGCAGTGGAGTCTTCCCCCCGACGGCCGTAACGTCCACCCATACCCCTACCTTGGCGGTTGCGGCTGTGTTGCCCCTAAGCGCCCCCAGCCGGACACCTACGCCGACCAAACCAACAGCGCCCACCATGACCCCTTCACCACGGGTGACAGAAACGGCGACCAAACCAGGCACCAAAGCCACGGACACGGCCGTGCCTGCACCCTCTTTGGACCCAGCCATTACGCCATCACCCACCGCTTCTTCCACGGTGGCACCCTCTGTGTCTGCGCCCACGGGGACAGCGCCGCCTTTGGGTGTGCATGTCGTCCGCCAGCTCATTTTTATGCGCAGTGGCCCGGCCATTAACTTTCGCATTCTAGATTATTTGCCAGAGGGTACGGCCGTGACAGTGTTGGGCCGCACGGAGAGTGGGGAGTGGTATAATGTGCAGTTGGCAGACGGCCGTTCTGGTTGGGTGTTTAGCGAGATGGTGCAGCCGCCTGCTGACGAAGACCCCAATGAGATACCAATAGCGGCCACCCTGCCTGCACCAATGGATGAATTTTATGACTTTGTAGCCCAACCCACCGCCGATGGGTTGACCATCACCGTGGACCATGTCTACGTGGGCACGCAGGGGGAAGAAGGCACATTTACGGCCGAACTGCTGCCAGAGACTACTCTCATTGCCCCTACGTACGAAAATGGGCAGGCGCTGGGCCTGGGGCAGTTTGTGGTGCGTTTTGCCCGTGTGGGTGAGGGGGAGTATACAAGTACGGCCGTGCGTCTGTGTATGGTCTCTACCACCGGCCAGCCGTTTTTCTGCGAAACGTATTCAGCCAGCAAGGAATGGTAGTGGTTATGGTGTGGCCTGTTGGCGGTTGGCCGTTCCCCAGCCCCGTACCAGGCTATTTTACGATGTGCGGCAAAAAGGTAGGTGGCTGGTCCGTATAAAGCAGCATGACCGGCACTTGATGGCTGCCGCTGCTAAGGCTGTCGGTTATGACCAACGTGGTGGTGTAGACGCCGGGGCTTAACCCCGCAAGCCACACGGTGACCACAAGATCCGCAGCCACGCATGGCTCAAGCTGGCCGCTTGTCAACGAAACATCCAGCCAATTGACGGTTGGGTTCTCAGTTAAATTCCAGGTCGTTGATTTCCCCCCCTCATTGTAAAGTGTGAGCATCTTTTCTAAAGAAGTTACCCCATTACTTGCATGGGCAACATACGCTAACGTACCAGGGACAATGTTTAAAGAACCGGAGCCGGCGTTTAAGACGATCTTGTCTTGGGCACTGCGCACGGTGCCGGCGCCATTAGGACCGCTGCTGATTTCCGCGGAAACCGTTTTTTCCCCATTGCCACAGCTTAGAGTCCAACTGGTATTAGCGGTAAACGACTGCCACGATGACCAGTTGGCCGCTTCATTGCGCAAGCGCATGGATTGGGCCCAGGCTGACCCATACAAATATAAATCTACACTGCGGTTGGAAGTTTCATAGGCTTCACGGTTGATCACCACAGGCATAACATCATCCCGCCGGCCAAAGTTTTGGGTCCAGTAATTAAAATAAGGCCCACCGTCGGCCGAATCTGCCTGGCAGTCGCCGTTGTCGTCTTCACGCACGTTGGCCTGATCGTTGTCCTGCCGCACGTAGCCAATACCTATTTCGCGGAAATTGGTAGACAGGATATTGCCGCGGTGACCAGCACTGTTCATCCACCCGGCCATGACACTTTCAGGTGTGCCATAACCGGCGGCAATGTTTTCCCCGGCAAAGTTCCACCCGGTGTAACCGGCATCATTCATCCTATCCCAGGGAGATGACCCCGTATCAAAATCACAATGATCAAAGAAGTTGCGCACAGCCATATTACTGCTGTGTGTTTCAGCGGCGCTGTCCAGGGTATCAACGCCTTTAAGCGGTGGCAGTTGACCATTTTGCCAGCGTTCCTGGTTTACAATTTCCAGAACACGCTCCTCAAAAGTAGGGCCGCCTTGGAGAGGGGTTTGTGCTTTTGAAGAAGGTATTGTTGTCAGTAAGATGGCGAGGGACGGTAAAAAAAGTAACGTGAAGGAGATAATGCGCCAACGAAACATAGACGACCTCCTGATTGTGCCACGGCCGTTTTACAGCCGACAGCTTTAGGAACCTCTACAGACCCGAACCATTGATAGAGGCCATTAAACGAACCTGTGGGAGATTGTCAAAGCAGGCCTTACATCTTTGAAATAAGCTTGCTATGCAGAACCAGAGTTTACTACACTGGCGCAATTGTAACGGTAATTTACGAAATTGCTAAACGTTCTTCACAATTTTTGAACAATCAGATGGTAATCTGCGGTTATTAGTAAATGGTTATTACGGTTCAGTAATCAGTTTGACTAAATGCTGACCGACTGAATACTGACAAATTTCACTCACGGAGGTTCATAATGAACAGCAAAATTGTAAAAATCGGCGGTATATTCATTGTCCTGATGGCCCTAGCAGCCCTGATTGGGTCAACCATGACCTTTGCGCAGGATGATACCCCCAATGTGACGCCACCTACACTACCGGACAATGGCAGTGGAGGGGGGCCCATGAATGGACCCCACGGCCGTTTGGGTGGCCCACATTTCTTCAACGGCGAGGCCTATGACGCTGCCCTGGCGGATGAACTGAATATCACCGTCGAAGAACTGGCCGCCGCGCGGCAGGCGGCCAAGGAAACCGTCTTGCAGCAGTTGGTTGATGAGGGCACCATCACTCAGGCCCAAGCCGATGCAATCTTAAGTGACGAAGGGCTGCGCAGTTTAGGGCCACTGGTGACACCAGAGGATATGGAAGTGGTGATCGCTGAAGTCCTGGGTATTTCGGTGGATGAGCTCCAGGCTGCCCGTGAAGCCGGCAAGCGCCTGCCTGAATTGGCAGAGGAGTTGGGTGTAAGCCTTGAAGATGTGCAAACGGCCGTGCAGGCAGCCCATGAAGCCGCTATAGCCCAAGCTGTAGAAGATGGTTTGCTCACACAAGCCCAGGCAGACCGTCTGCTGGAAAACGGTGCCATGCCTCACTTTGGCCCTCGCGACGGTAGCTTTAGGCAAGGTGGTGGGTTCGGCGGCCCGCAAGGTGGATTTGGCGGCCCGCACGGCGGCCCGCACGGCGGCCCGCATGGCGGCCCGCGTGGTGGGTTTGGCCCCGGCGCCCCCCAGGGCAATCAGTTTAACAACGCCCCCCCTGCTCCGCAGGGTTAATATCTTCAGCGCCTGACAGGTTCACCTGCCTGTCAGGCTTTTTTGCGTTTTACGGATGGTACACATTATAAGCCAGTATCCGGTGCCGGTTGATGGCCACAAACGGCATCTTGCGGGTTATATTCACGGCAATAGGCCGCAGCGGATGGATTTCAGCGTGTGTCAGGGCAAAAAAGTCATGACTGGTATCTAGTAAGTCATCGTCTCGTGCCTCTCCATGGACGTGCAGCTCACCACGAATAGCAAACCACTCTGTATAAAAGACAACGCGCCGGGAGGCCTGAACATATTGCAACCTTTCTGTTTGCCGCGTTTCCAAAACCGAGATGAAGGCCACCATGTCGCGGTTCAGATTAATAAGGTTTTGCCGAATGCCAGGCACCTGGTAAGTAACGTCCAGCGGCAGCAGTTGGGCCTCCTCAAACGGATAGGTGGCGTGGTCTGGGTCGTTTATGAAAACGAAGAAGTCAGAACGGGGTGCAAACAATCCCTTTAACAGAAAATTGTGGACACCAACTTCTACATTGTAACTGCTGAGTTGCGGCGCGTTAAGAGCCATGGTTTCCTCCGTATATTTTATGAATGGTGATCCATAACGACCGTCCCAGGTATGATATGCTTCAGGCTGCCGATTATGGGTTTGTACGCATCTTGGTGATAATATCGCCAGAAAGCGTCAGGTACTGGCTGTATAAATCCACGGTCAGGCAGGAGTGAACAGGTAAGACGACAACAACATCGCCTACATCCAGGCTGTCAAATGTAAAAGGGTCTGTTGTAAAAACGCCATGTTCTTGGGAAATTAAGATGAGCTTGCTGCCGTACTGCATTTGTCCCCAACCATCTTTACTCAGGCGGGCGATACGGCCGTAAATCACTTCCTCGTTTATGACCATGCTGTCTTTAGAGAGATGTACAGCGCCACCGTACAAAACAATGCGGTGGTCGGCTTCGTGTTTAGCCACAATAGGACAGGCCACACCCACGGCAATATCATCTGGAAAGCAGGCCCCCAACCGCTGCTGGGCCAGGTCATAGAAAACAAAGTTGCCAGGGCGTATCTCATCTATATCTGCAAAGTCCTCTATAATGCTGCACGCGGGTGTGTCCCCTACGGACACAAGAAGTGTGTGCCCTTCGGCTTGTAAATGGCGGCGAATGGTCCCCAGACGCCTGGCCGTTTCCGCATAAATCGCCGCTATCTCTTCGGTTGATCGGGCGGCATAGGTCTGCCCGGCATGGGTTAAAATACCGGTCAGGTTTAGATGGGGTGCGGCAGCTACGGTGTGGGCTACGTCTGTTAGCAATTCCAGGTCATCCCACCGAATACCGGTACGGCCGTGCCCGGTATCTATTTTCAGCCAGACATTGACGGTGGTTCCCAGAAAGTTGTTCAGGGTCACGGCCGTGGCTACTGACTCCACCACCAAGTGCAAATCGATCTCGTGGGCCAGTTTGTTGATCGCCCTTCCCTGGCGCACATTGACCGGGAAGGCGATCAGAATGTCTAACCAGCCGGCTACTGCAAAATAGGAAGCCATATCTACCGAAGAAACCGTTATTTTGGTAACGCCGCGTTCGCTAAACCAGGACCCGATCTCGGCCGACTGGTGCGTCTTAAAATGTGGCCGGAATGAAACGTTTGCCTCGCTGGCTTTTTCTATCATCCGCTCGATATTGCGGATGGCCTTATCCTTATCTAGTAGAAGAGTAGGTTTATGAATAGGTAGTGTCATGAGCTTGAACCTGTAACTGTTATTTACGGGAGACAAATGCCACGTCCCCTGATGATACCGGCGATGCTTCTTTTGCACCAGATCCAATTGGGTCATGTTACATCATTTGTGCCTGTGAGAGGTGATGATTACTTTAACATCACATAGATTTGTTTGTTGGTGATGCCTGGTGAAGTGGCTGTCACCAAGCTCATGGAGCCTATATCTTCTTTTTGAGGGTATCAAATGGATTTCAGCGGCGAAGGGTAAAAACGTGCTAAAGTACATTATGAGGCATCTGCTATTGTTGTTTAATAACCAAAATGCCTGAAGGTCACATGAGACAGCAGAGACGTATGGATGCCAGACACGTACAATGTGTATAATGTTTTTACGCGCTGGTGTTGATGCAGTCCGGCTCACGTGTATACCATAGTTTGTAATGTTATGTGCCGGACTGTTTAAGTATTGCGCTCTCTATAAACAGTACAAAGATGTTCGGGGCACAATAATAGACCACGCGAAAGGATGAGCCATCATGATGGATTTACCTTTATTCCCGTTAAATATGGTTGTTTTCCCCGGCTGGCCGATGCCCCTGCACATCTTTGAACCACGCTATAAGGAGATGATTCGCCATTGTGTGGAGAAACAGGAGCCATTTGGCATCGTCTTAATAGAAGAAGGCGAAGCAGAAGTTGACACGACCATAAAGCCGCACCAAATCGGCTGTACGGTGGCGATCACCCAGATTCAACGTACAGACGACGGCCGTCTTTACATTATGACCGTCGGTCAGGAGCGGTTTCGTATTTGTGGCTTAAAACGAGACAAGCCCTACTTGGTAGGGGAAGTGGAAATGATGGCGTTTGTGGATGAAGACAATAGGGTGTTGAAAACGGCCGTGCAGCACCTGCGCCCTCTGGTAATAGATTACTTTGCTGCCCTGGCTCAAGTTTCTGAAGATGTGGAAATTGATGCTACCCAAATCCCCTCTGATCCTGAAGAATTGAGTTACCTGGCTGCGGCTATCTTGCAGGTATCCCTGGAAACCAAACAATCTATGCTTGGCGCACGCAAGGCATCTAACTTGCTTAAATATCTGGCTGACGTCTATAAGCGGGAATTACGGCTCATTCCCCGGCAAGACATGGGCACCTTTTCCCCTAACTAGTACCAGTAACCAGAAGTCTGTCATCAGTTTTCAGTAGACTATTTCCAAAGGTAGGCCAGCACTGAAAACTGGTCACTGATTACTGAAAACCGGTACTAGAAAGAGCGATGACAGGCTGCTCAAAACCTGTCACCGCTGATCGGTAAACCGCACAATGGTTTATGAGGGTTTGTGCGGTTTACCTAAAGCCCGTATAACTCCCCATATTTTGTATGCAGATACTGGATGTATGGCTCAATGGTTAAAGGACCACCGGTCACACGTTCGATCAATTCATTGGCGGTATATTTGCTGCCGTGCTGGTAAATTTGCTCCTTTAGCCAGGTGTGTAATGTGCCAAACTCGCCGTGCGCAATCTCTTTGGTGATCTCCGGGTGGGCCTTTATTGCCTGCGCAAAAAACAAAGCCGACATGACATTCCCCAACGTGTAGCCCTGGAAAGCCCCGCCAACAATACCGCTGTACCAGTGAACGTCTTGCAGCACGCCGTTAATATCGTTAGACGCACGAACGCCCAGGTCAGATTCATAGCGTGCGTGCCAGGCGTCAGGCAAATCTTTCACATCCAGTGTGCCCTCCAGCAAAGCCAGTTCCAGGTCAAAACGAATCATGATGTGCAGATTATACGTAACTTCATCGGCGTCAGTGCGGATGAGGGAAGGGATCACTTTGTTAATAGCCCGGTAGAATGTATCTAGCGGCACATTTTGCAGCTGGTCAGGGAAGGTTGCCTGTAGTTTGGGGTAGTAATGGTGCCAGAACGGCCGGCTGCGCCCTACCAGATTCTCCCACAAACGAGACTGGCTTTCATGAATGCCAGACGACGTGCCACCATCCAGGGGCGTTCCCTCTAACTCCTGGCTGACCCCAGCCTCATACAAAGCGTGGCCTGTTTCATGTAACGTGCTGAAAAGCGCCTCACCGAGGTCATTTTCCCTGACGCGTGTTGTAATACGCACGTCATTAATAGAAAACTTAATCATAAACGGGTGGTGGGTCTTGTCTTGACGCCCCCGGTGCAGGTCAAAGCCATATTTTTGGGCGATCTGCAGGCCAAAAGCCAACTGGGCATCTTCAGGATAATGTTGTTTCAGACAACTGTTATCAGCCGGCTCCTGGCTGGTGATCGCCTTTACCAGGGGGACTAGCTGGGTGCGCAAATCGGCAAAGAGGGCCCGCACTGATTCTGCTTTCATGCCCCGATCAGAAAGATCAATGAGCGGGTCGGCGATGTGATCGTAACCAGGGAAGCAGTCAGCCATCCGGCGGGCCAGATCGATGCTCTTGGCCAGGTTATCACGGAGGGCTGCGTAGTTATTTTCTGGCCGAGCCGACGTCCACTTCTGGTAGGTAACTGCCGCATGTTCATTGAGTTCAGCCAGGAGCGACGACGGTATTTTTACCGCCTGATCATAGTTATAACGTGTGATGCGAATAAGGGCGGCATCGTTACTGTCATAAGGCAGTGTCTCAGCCCATGGTTCCAGGGCATCCAGCAGGTTGCCTATAGCCGGGTCAATCAGCTTCTCATGGGCAATTTGCCCCAACGTAGCCATTTGCCGGCCGCGCGCAGGTGCTCCCCCACGAGGCATATAGGTGGCCTGATCCCAGCCTAGAACGGCCGTGGCCAGTTTGACGTCTTCTATCTCTTGCAGTCGGGTTTTTAATGCTTCTAGTTTCTTTTCCAAAAGATAACCTCCAGTGGGTATCGGGTGAAAGGGAAAAGTTAAGGTTGCTTAATTTTAAGAGGGTGCTCCGTTTGCTTGTGCCAGGAAAACCATCCAGCCGGATGGTATCTGAATTTAAAGAGATGTCAAAGCGCAGTTAGGGGGTTTAAAAGGGCCGCTTGTCTTATCAAAGAGGTGTCTGTCAGCCGGTGTGGGAATCAGGTTGTGAGCTGGTGGAAGCAGGGTGATAAACCGGGCTGCTGTGCTGCCGCTCAATTTGTAGGATGACGTAACGGCCAATGATATATACCAGAACGATGATCGTTACCAATAGGGCGCTTATGGTGTTGGAGAATTCCAGACCATAGGCCCCGATAAAGCTCATAAGGGTAACACTGGGCAGGCGGCCAAAAAAGTTGGCAATCAGAAACTTACGCCCAGACATGCCGGACAGGCCGGCCACAAAATTCATGGCGTCAGAAGGAAAAACGGGGAGGATAAAAGCGATGGTGAAGAAGGTAATGCCGCGTTTATCCGCGATAGCCTGCCATTTGTCCAGGGTAGGGGTATCTACCAGTTTGCCTACCAACGGCCGTCCGGCCTTTTTTGCCAGGAAAAAGGCAAACTGGCTGGCAGTGACAACAAACAACATATTAAGGATCAACCCAAGCAGGAAGCCATAGACGTACCCCCCAGCCAGCACAAAGACATGGCCCGGAATAAAGGCGATGATTACCTGTAAATAGTGGCCCACCCCCAACACCAGGGGGCCAAGCAGACCAAAGCTCTGAATGTAGGCGCTGACTGCGGTCTGATCACTCAAAATGGTAAAGGCACGCAGCAGCTGCCGCTGAAAGTGCCAGCCGGCAATAGACAGGATAAGGAGGACGGTGACGGTAATCACGGCCGTGCGGTACCTGCGCATGGCGTCACGGCCGTTTTGCCACAGCCGCCCCGTGGCGGTTATAAAACTTAGGGGGGTTATTAATTCGTTTTTGTTGCGTTGGGTCATAACCTTATGTGCCCTTTACCTGTTTGGCAGGCTGTGAACATTTTTAATGAGACGAAAGGCTGTACCCTATGGTGTACACCGGTAAAGGCATGACACATGGGGCTTTAGGGAGGACCTTCCGCGTTTCTGTCTGCGGCCTGGTGCTGTGTACGTGAAAATAGCCAATGTGTTGCTGCACAACGGCAATCGTACAGGGGGACAGGACAGCAAGCAACAAATCGGTGGCGGATATAGATGAAAAATGAGAAGCTTATAGCTGCTTAATGGGAGCGCCCAAAAAAAAGCGAATGGCGTTGGGCAGGCGCTTGGCCCAGGCGGCCTCATCATGGCTGTGCCCTTTGGCTTCAATGTGCAGCAGATTGCGTGTAGGGCGATACCCCTTTTTGACGAGCAGGCGTTTCAGGTGACGAACACAGCCGTAATAGCGCCGTGACCGGGCGATCAAGACGTGTTGGTCTGGCCAGAAGCCGCCCATTTCCCGTGTGCCCGCATCCAGATAGATCTTCCCCTGTTGAAAGGGGGCCCCTTCTATATAAGGAAAGATAGCCCCTTGGGCAAACCACAATGATGGGCTCATGACCCCAGCAAAGCCAAATGTCGCCGGGTGTTCAAAAAAACCATATAGGCTGATCAGCCCTCCCATCGAAGAACCCATCAGCCCAGTATGGAGTTTGCCCGGCAGGGTGCGGAAGTGTGTGTCAACCAGGGGTTTTAGTGTATGAGCAATAAATGCCAGGTAGGCGCGGCCCCGTCCACCACCGTAATGTTTGTCCTGAAAGGGACTGTATTCATGCATGCGCTCTCGCCCCATATTGGGAATGCCTACGACGATAGCCTCTAACCCTTCCTCGGCGCTCAAGCGTTCCATGGTTTCATCTACCTGCCAGTCACCCACGTAACTGGTAGCTTCATCAAACAAATTGTAGCCGTCGTGCATGTACAGCACCGGGTAACGTTTGGCAGCCGTGTTATAGGTGGGTGGCAGGTAAACGAGAATATCGCGCTGATTGTTTAGTTGAGGGCTTTTAATATCTCTGGCAATTTTTAGATTGCCAACGACAGTATGCCGATGGCGTTCGTAGTAAACTTCGTGGTAATCTTGCCAGTGTGCAGTTTCTAATTGAGCTGTTGGCAATGTTTTACTCCGCTTTAAAGGTTAATAGGCCCCCAATTGTCCATACTTTCACAAAGCCGTCCATAAAGAAAAAGTAATAAATAGGCACTTGAGCTTTATGGCGTTTCATGGTAAAGTATTTGTGCATTATTTCACAAATTGACATGTATAACCTTGTGAGGTGGCTAATGGAAGATTTTCTGGAACAATCTGGGCAAAATGCGAATGAGCAAGCGCATCACAAAAAACGCATGCGGCAGGATTGGGATAACCTTATTGAAGATATTATCCAGGAAGGGGTTGAGAAAGGGTTGTTTGATAATTTGAAGGGGAAGGGGAAACCACTTAATCTGTCAAGAAACCACTTTGAAGAACAGCAATTCTCAATTTGGGAAATTGGTTGACAAAGAAGGCAAACCAGGTAATTACTATGGGGCATGGTAAAGAAATTCCCCTTACAAGCATTTTTCAAAGAATGTCAAGCCGCCTGGGCAGAG
>WYBM01000079.1 GCA_011525915.1 Ardenticatenaceae bacterium
AAGAGCGTGTTATGATTATTCATGGTGTCTCCTGGGTTGGTTTTTGTAAGTTTGCAAACTCACAATGTTACCCCAACTTCAGGAGACCGCTTCATTTTGTTTTATAAGATCTGTCAGTCAATCAGGCCACCATCAACTGCATAAAGCGTTAAGCTACGGCCGTCGTCTGGTGTGGGCTGAACCGCTGCGTGAACATAATCAACAAACCTATTTACGCCTGCTGGGGCGCCTGGGACGGCGCGCCGAAGCCCTGGCTCATTATAACCATTTGTATCAGTTACTCCAGGCCGAGTTGGACATCATGCCGCTGCCGGAGACGCGGGCCATCGCCGCTGACCTGCGCCGCGAGGCCGACGCGCCGCTGACTGGCAGTGAATCGCTGCCTTTTACGGGCCGCGCCGCCGAACGAACCGCACTTATCGAACAGTTAGAACGCCTGCTGGGTGGCCAGGGTGGGGTATGGGCTGTTGAGGGGCAGCCAGGCGTGGGCAAAAGCCGCCTGTTGCGTGAACTGGCGGCCAGCGCCCGCTGGCGTAACATTACGGTGCTGTCTGCCCCCTACAGTAACCGCCCGACCGGGTCACCCATTGCCCCCTTGCAAGCTGCCTTTGCGGCCGTGGTAACCGGGCCACGCCGGGCCCAGTTGGAGATGACGCTGCCCGATGAGACGTTGGCCGCCTGTGCGCCATTGGTTCCCGCGTGGCAAACACGTGCTGCCCTGCCTGATCTGCCCCCTATCCATCAACGCTACCGCTTCCAACACGCGCTCGGTGCGTTGTTGGGGGAACTCACACGCCTTACACCGCTGCTCTTTTTATTAGATGATTGGCACTGGGCTGACCCGCTGGCATGGGAATACCTGGATGCCCTGGTACAATGTGCGCCCACTTATCGCTGTCTGTTGATCCTTGCGTGGCGGCGGGCTGAGATAGAGGAACGGAGCGAGTGGCTCAAGGTCCAGGCGTGGGAGCGTGAGGGCCGGCTGACGGTGCTGGCATTATCTCCCTGGACGTTCACGGAAATGATGGCTGCTTTGCCCGTCCCCCATCACGTCGCGGCCTCACGCCTCTGGGCTATCAGCAGTGGCAATCCCTTTCTGCTTACCCAGGCTTTGCATGCCCTGGGTGAAGGTCGTGTACCGGAAACGGATGTTGTCGCCCGTGCTGAAACTTTGCCCCCCGAAGCCCGCCTGGTGCTGGTGTGTGCGGCGGTGTTCGGGCGCACCATTCCGCTGGCCGTATGGGCGGCGGCCACCGACCTACCGCCAGATACGTTGACCGCGTTGGGTGACGTGCTTACCCAACATTATTTCCTGCATATGGTTGAAAGTGGTTATGCTTTTGCCCATGATCTGGTGCAGGCAGCACTGTATGAGGCTGTTCCGCCTGAAACCCAACGTCACTGGCACGGCCGTTGCGCCAGCGTCCTGGCCGCCCTGGCCCCTGACCAATATCGCGCCCGCGCCTTCCACCTGGACCGCGCCGGGCTAAACGAATCTGCCGCTGTGCTTTATCGTCAGGCCAGCGAACAGGAACTGCGCCTGGGGGCTTATGTTGAAGCCCAGGCCGCATTAAACCGCGCCTTAGAACTTTGGCCGGAAACGCCCAGTCCAGCCCGGGCAGAGATGTTGTTGGCCGCGGCTCGCCTGCACTTCATTACGGACGAAAGCAAAGCGCAGGCAGTCATTGCGGAAGCCGCACGCATAGCCGAAGCCCTGGGCGATGGCTCCTTACAAGCTCACGCCGCCCTCCTGGCGGCTGAATTGGCGCTGAAGACCGGGCAGAATATGGAGGCACGTGCATCGTTGACGCAAGCCCTTACCTATGCCCAAACAACCTCTGACAGGGTCCAGCAGGCCGAGGCCCATTACCAGTTGGGGGAGTTGGCTTTGCGTGAGGGGCAAATGCGGGAAGCGCACGAGCACTATGATCGTGCGCTGGGGTTGGCGCAGCAGATTGGGGATCGTGCGCTGGAAGCTGCCTCCTTAGAAGGTCTGGGTTTTGCCTTGCGTAACAGCGGCGGTGATTCCGAAGAAGCTTTACGTTATCTACGCCAGGCGTTGGCGCTGCGGCGCACGTTGGATGACCATTTTGGGGAGGCAGTTTCACTGATGAATCTGCTCTCTGTCTTGCAAACTACCGGTGCGTTGGATGAAACGCTGGCCCTGGGCGAGGAAGCACTGGCTGCCAATGAGCGCATTGGCTATGCACGTGGTGCGGCGATTGTGCGCGGTAGTTTGGCGCAGGTTCAATGTGTCCTGGGGCATTTCACCGAGGCCCGCCAGCTTATTACCGGTAGCATAGATTATTTTGCCGGCGTGAATGACCCCACTGCTGTCGGCCTGTATACCGACCTGCTTGGCCTGATCACCGAACGCAGTGGGCAGCCGGCCGAAGCTGAGGTATTCATGCGTACGGCCGTCGAGCAACTGTTGGCAAATGGGGCCGAATTTTTTACCGCCTTGGCCCAAATGGATTTGGGCACATTATACATTCGTGCCGGGCGCGCGGTTGAAGCCCTGCCTTTGCTGGAACAGGCCCAGGCTGTGTTTGCGGCCAACAATACCCCTATGGAATTACACCGCACTACGGCCCTTTTAGGTCTGGCGTATGTACGCCTTGGCCAGGGTGAACGGGGAGAACTGACAGCCGTGCAAAGCTGGGAAACCTTTCAATCCATGCCGCCGGAGGGAGAGGAGCGGCAATATAATCTGTGGGCGTTGTGGCAATTGCTCCTGGCTGTTGGTCGTGATAAGGAGGCCTCTACGGTGTTACTTGGCGCATACACCACCCTGCAGGCGCAAGCCGCCTGCCTGAGCGACCCGGCCCTGCGTCAATCGTTTTTCGAGCAGGTTCCCGTCAACCGGGAGATTGTGGCAGCGTATGATCAATGGCAGCACATCACGCGGCATACCCTGGCCCGGTTGGTGCGTCTTTCCACCCCGCTCGGCCGTCCTCTGACCGAGGCCGACTACGTTGAAATCCGCTGGACGGTAAACGCGCCTGAAGACGAAGCCATCTCTGACACGGCAGAGCGCCGCCGCTTTGTCCTGCATCGCCTGCTGTCCGAAGCTGCCGCACAAGGGGCCGCCCCGACGGATGATGATCTGGCGCGGGCGCTGGGCGTCAGCCGCCGCACCATCTTGCGTGATATGCAGGTTCTGGAACAAGCCGGGGCCAAACGCACCACCCGCAAACGAAAAAAGCAGGCTTCGGAGGGGTAAAACAACAACTCAACATTTTGGAGATTGGAGATTAGAGATTGGAGATTCGGTAACCGTAATTTCCAATCTCTCCATTCCCCCATGTCACAATACCTTCCCTTTGACCACCTCTACCAATATTTTCTGTTGTCACAATAGTATAAACCACCCCTTTTTTGCGTGAACGCCAACCGATGCCCGTTTGTTATGCTGAAGGTGTGAATAGCGAACGATTTGTTTTCATTGTGCGGGTGTGGCTGGAGCAGGATCCACAAATAGCTTCGGCCGTCCTGCGTGGTTCACTGCAACGGTTGGGAAGCGACGAGATACGCTACTTCACCTCGCTTGAGGTTTTGCTGGAGCTGGTTAACACTGTCCTGTCACCAGCGCAAACCACGTCCAGACCATCTGATCCGGGAGGAGACAAGCCAACGGCCGTTCCTTGATCCATTTTACTTAAATTCTGGAGGTACTTATGTTCACTCAATTTCGTTTCTTTTTTTTACTGCGCTGGATGGTGCTTGGTGTATTTTTGCTGTTGATCGGCGCGACTTCGCCCATCCAGGCCAAAGCTGGTGAACGCTTAGCCGCTGCGGACGACCCCACGGCGCAGCTGGTCAACCCCGATGGCACGCTCAATTTGCAAACCGGCTTTCAGGGCAGTCTCGATCTTGTCAACTGGCAGGTGTCCCTTGACCCGCAGCGCGGCCCCCTGTTGGCTCCCCAGGCTTCAGAGTGGAGCGGGCTGAATCATGGCGTGAGCTCTCAAGTGGCTGCCATCGCCGTGAATGGGAACAACATTTATGTGGGTGGAAGCTTTACTGAAATTTGCGGTAATGAAACCTGTGATAGCGGCAACTTACAAGCAAAACACATTGCCCGTTGGAATGGAAGTGCCTGGCAAACAGTTGGCTTTGGGCTGAACTTTGCTGTGTATTCTCTCGCTGTGGGCATCAACGGTGAATTGTATGTAGGTGGAGACTTTTCTGAAATTTGCGGCAATCCAGCCTGTAACGAGGGCAACATCCCGGCCAACCGCATTGTCCGTTGGGATGGCAGCGCCTGGAGCGCCCTTGACCAGGGATTGGATTCTTCCGTGCTTGCCCTGGCTGTCGCCCCCAATGGGGACGTCTATGCCGGAGGCGCATTCCAAAATATATGTGGCAACGCCACTTGCAGCAGCAACAATACCCCGGCCCGTCGTGTCGCCAAATACGATGACCTGGGCTGGACCCCGCTCTCCTTCGGACTGAATCTCAGTGTGAACAGTGTCGCTTTCAGCGGTAGCAATCTGATTGTAGGTGGCTATTTCTCTAACATTTGCGGTAACCCAGCTTGTAACAGCGGCAATATGCCTGCCAATCATGTGGCGCAATGGGATGGTCTTGCCTGGAGCGCCCTGGGCAATGGCTTTAATGACAACGTTAACGTTATTGCAACGCAGGGAAGCCAGATTATCGCCGGGGGGTACTTCCACGAAGCCTGTGGCAATATTTCCTGCGATAACGGCAATGTACGGGTCAACTCAATTGCGGCCTGGAATGGCATCGCCTGGACTCCGCTGGGGTTTGGGCTGAATGGCTGGGTTAGTGCGCTGGTCTTTAGTGAGGGCGGCGATCTGTTTGTCGGGGGCGGTATTGAACTGTGTGGAAACTTGCTGTGTGATAGTGGCAACATTCCGGTTAATAACGTGGCGCAGTGGGATGGCGGCGTATGGAGCGGTCTTGACAATGGGTTAAATGATAGTGTGAGGGCTCTCGCCATTGGTGGGGATGGCCTGGTTGCTGGCGGTATTTTTACGCATGCCTGTGGCACATCCGCCTGCGACAGCGGCAACGTGCGCGTGAATAACATTGCCCAAATACCCATCCACACCCCTATCGTCTGGAACAACCCGGCCGGTGGCTCATGGAGTACGGCCGCGAACTGGACCCCCCAACAGGTTCCGGGCAGCGGCGACGAGAGTGTATTCAACCTGGAAGCCAGTTACGATGTCACCGTCGGCACCCGCACCTCCGGCCGCAGCCGCATCGAAAATGGCAGCGTAAGCTTCCGCAATGCTGATCTGACGCTGATCGGCCCACTCACTGTCGGTGGCGATGCCACCTTCACACTGCCCGAAGGGTCGTTGAATGTGGGCGAACTGATCATCGGCTCGCTGCCCCCCACGGACCCGCTCAACCCACCCACCGCCCATGTCTTTGTCTCCAATCAGGGGACGGAGATCACCGGCGACACCGCCATCACCGTGGGGAATGCCAGCAACGGTGACCTGCTCATCAGCGATGCCAAACTGACCAGCGGGCCGGTCACCATCGGCGCAGATTCTCCCGGCACGGCCGTATTGACCGGGGTGCACGGCGAATGGATGACGGCAGGCATCGTGGTCGGCGCGGGGTACACGGCCACGCTCGACATTGAACATGGTGGGCTTCTCCGTTCGGGCGATGCCGCCATCGGGCAGGGCGACAAGACAGCCGAACACTTGGCCACCGTGCGGATTGATAATGCCGGTTCCCCTTTGCCCGCCTTTGGTGCAAACTGGCTGGCAAGCAGTCTGGCCCTGGGTGGCAACCTGCCTGGCAAGCTGATCATCGAAAACGGCGGGTTAGTAGGGGTGTCCTATTTGTTCCAGGCCGGGTTGGCCGCCCACGACGTGGCAGTTTGGGATGCCTCTCTGGTTATCAACGGCATCTCAACAGATGGTGGAAACGCTTCTTCTTTTGTCACTTTTGAGGATGCACTGTTCGGAATGGCTCCCGGGACAGACTTGCTGGTGCAAATTCTGGGGGGCGCAGAGATGCAGGTGCTTGGTAACCTGTCACTGGCGCACGAGGAAAACAGCGACGTGTTCGTGAAAGTATCCGGCGTGGACGCGCCGACAGATTTCCGCGCCACGCTGAAAGCTGCTCCCAACGCACCGGACAAGTGTTGGATCGGATTGAATGGCTACGCTCTTTTGGAAATCTTGTCGGGAGCGTCGTTCCAATGCAACGACGTGCTCATCGGGAACTTTACCGGCAGTCAAGGGGAGGTGTACGTACACGGCGCACAGGCTGGCGATTTTGCGACGCTTGATGCCAGCGGCTACCTGTGCGTGGGTGGTTTCGATCAATGTGGCACCACCAGCGGCGTACCCGGTTCGCTGACGCTGCAAAACGGCGGGGTGGTGTTTGCCGCCGGCGGTCTGGGCGTAGGCCCGGCCGGGCGGCTGCGGGGCAGTGGGACGATTGTCACCCTCTTCACCATTATCCACGGGCAGGTTGAGCCTGGCATTGGTTTCGAGATCCCCTTGATTCCGATAGACCCAGATGAGAACCTGCTTTCCATGCAGCCAGTACAGGACCTCCCGGCCGCCCTCACGTTTAGCGGCAGTGTCACCATCAGTGCCACGGCCGTGATCACCCTGGATGTGCGCGGCCTCACCAACCACGATCAATTGATTGTGACTGGCGACTTGACCCTTTCCGGCGGCACGCTGGCGCTGGCCTTCAGCAACGGTTATGCCCCGCAGCAAGGTGATACTTACGAATTTTTCCTGGCAGAGAGCGTTACCGGCGATTTCAACCAGGTGACCATCACCGGCCTGGCTCCCGGCTTTGAATACACGATCAGCACCACAAATGGGGTCATCACCCTGACGGCGCTGAACGATGGTGTCCCCACGACGGAAGCAGAGCCTTACCTTATCTATCTGCCGGTCATTGTGCGCTGAGCCTTACCTTTCACAGGAATCTTTATACGAGGAGATGAACGTTAACTTCGAAGCCACCTCACACAGCTCGTTTTTATTGAATCTGGGTACGGCCGTGGTGACGGGCGTCGAAGTCCCAAGCAAATCACTTTATGTCTACTTGCCGGTGGTCGTGAAGCCATAGGCGTTGGGCACAGCCTTTTTGCCGATAAGGTGTATGGCCCATGCAATGGGCCATACACCAGTTTCTTAGCCTGAGGCGGGAATGGATGGGAGTCGAACCCACCGCCGCTTGCTCGGCGCAACCGGCCACCAGTTTTGAAGACTGGGGCGCCCACCGGGACACAACCACTCCCATTACTAAGTTTATCCTCATAAGGTACACAGGCAAACTTGACAGGCCACTCCCCTTTGGATAGAATTCCGGGCGTCTTAAACAATTGGGCGTGTTAAGTCGCCGGGATAGCTCAGTTGGTAGAGCACTGCACTGAAAATGCAGGTGTCCCCAGTTCGAGTCTGGGTCCTGGCATATAGGTTCTTGAGAAACCTGTTTTCTGCGGGCGTAGTTCAGTGGTAGAACGTCTCCTTGCCAAGGAGAAGGCCACGAGTTCGAATCTCGTCGCCCGCTCTATTATCCGGCAGGCTCATAGCCTGCCGGTTGTATTTGTGGCGACGTGGCCAAGTGGTAAGGCAGAGGTCTGCAAAACCTTCATCACCGGTTCGAATCCGGTCGTCGCCTCTGAATTGTAGAGGTAAGCTCTTGCCACCAGGCAAGGGCTTTTTTGTATCTGCTCTTTTGTATCAGGTGGGCCATTAGAAAAGCAAGTGTTTGCTGTTTGCTTTGTTTCAGGTTTTGGTCAGCCTGACAATAATATCTAAATACTCCCAGGAGCGACCTTATGGCGTTACCCTCTTTTCCCACTTCCTTAGCAGATGTTAATCCACGCACGTGGGATTCTTTCCAGCCGTTTTTTGCCTCGTTACAAGAACGCCCTCTGACCGCAGAAAACCGGCGTCAGTGGCTGGTAGATTGGTCTGACTTAAGTCGGCTTATGGTGGAAGCGGCCGCCTCTATTTACATTGAAAAATCGCTGGATACGGCCGATACGGAAAAGGAGCAAACGTTTCTAGATTTTATCAATAACGTGGCGCCTCAGGTGGAAATGGCTGATCAGGGGTTAAAGGAACGCCTGCTGGCCCTGGACAGTGAAGGGCCAGATATGGCGGATATGGCCATGGCTTTACGTAATTTACGCAATGAGGCTGATTTGTACCGCGAGGAGAACATTCCCCTACAAACTGCAGTGGCCAGGCTGGACAACGACTATGACAAGATCACTGGTGGTATGAAGGCAACGTGGGATGGCGAAGAAAAGAACCTTAGCCAACTGACGACTTTTTTAAAAGATAAAGATCGGTCTGTGCGTAAGCGGGCATGGGATGTTATTTGCAGTTTGTGGCTGCAAAGCCGGGATGAATTGAACCACATTTATGTGGAAATGTTGAAGATGCGTCAGCAAATGGCCGTTAACGCTGGCCTGCCAGATTACCGGGCTTATGCGTTCCGGGCAAAAGGCCGATTTGATTATACCCCAGAGGATTGCTGCACCTTCCATGAAGCGATTGAGGCGGTGGCCGTGCCGGCGACACGGCGCGTTCTGGCTAAACGGCGAGAGCGATTGGGGTATACATCGATACGGCCGTGGGACTGGGTCCCTGAACGTACGTTACTTATTGACACGTTTGACGGAGCGCCGTTACAACCGTACTTGGGCCAGGATGAACTTATTCAGGGTGGGCTTAATATGTTTAATAGCCTGGATGCAAAATTAGGGCGCTATTTTGCGGCGATGGCCGAAGAGGGCCTGCTGGATTTAGAGACACGATCAGGCAAGGCTTTGGGCGGCTATTGCAGCACATTGGCGATGCGGCGACGGCCGTTTATCTTCATGAATGGTACGGGCATGCATGATGATGTACAAACCCTGCTGCACGAAGCTGGTCATGCTTTTCATGTGTTTGAGACCGCTGATTTGCCTCTCATCTGGCACCTGGATATGCCCATGGAGTTTTGTGAAGTCGCTTCTATGTCTATGGAGTATTTAGCGGCGCCTAATTTGACACGAGACAAGGGAGGGTTTTATACGGATGCGGAAGCCGCCCGTGCCCGCCTGGAACACCTGGAAAGCACGGTTACCTTTTTACCCTACATGGCCGTGGTGGATGCCTTTCAACATTGGGTTTATACACATCCTGAAGCGGCTATGGACCCCGCCAACTGTGATGCCGCTTGGGACGCCCAATGGCAGCGCTTTATCCCCGATATGAATTGGTCCGGTTACGAAACCGTGCGCATGACAGGCTGGCAGCGTAAACCACATATTTTTAGCTCCCCATTTTACTATATTGAATATGGCATGGCCTCCGTGGGCGCTATGCAGGTATGGCGTAACAGCTTACAGGACCATGCATCGGCCCTGGCGGCTTATCGTCAGGCGCTTTCGTTGGGGGGCACCCAAACCTTGCCGGCGCTTTTTGCTGCCGCTGGGGCTGAGTTTCGCTTTGATGCCCCTATGCTCACGGAGTTGTTTGGGCTTATAGAGGAGGCGATTGCCGAACTGGAGGCAACTTTGTCACGGCCGTAGTTCACTAGCATGTGCAAACAAAATAGGATATTATCAAAAAAATGATAAAAACCGGGAGTAACATACCATGCAACCCAGCGCAGCCATGCGCGAATACCTGGCTGAAATCTATCGCTTAGAAGAGGATTCCTCAACTGTCAGCACCACCAGCCTGGCTGACCGGCTCAGTGTGTCAGCCCCGGCCGTGCCGCGCATGTTAAAACGACTGCGTAATGCCGGGTATGTCAAACACATCCCGTACCAGGGCTTTGAACTCACGGAGCTTGGCCGTCAGGAAGCGCTTAAAGAGATTCGTCGCCACCGCATTCTGGAAGTCTTTCTGGTCAATGTCATGGGGTTTACCTGGGATGAGACGCACGAGTTGGCCGATGATTTGGGTAAGGGGCTTAATGATACCATTACGCAACGCATGGCAGAGATGACCAATCAGCCGGCGCGGTGCCCACACGGTGAACCCATTCCTGACAGTGAGGGCATTTTGCCACCTATTGTAGATACGTGTATTATGAATCTAGGTGTGGGGCACAAAGGGGAGATCAGCCGCGTGCGGACCCATGATCCAGAACGTTTGCAATATTTTGCTACATTAGGGCTGGTTCCCGCCGCCAGGTTTGAAATTGTGGGCCGCGCGCCATTTAATGGCCCTATGCGGCTGCGTGTGGGGCGGGAAGACATTGTACTGGGTGTGGAGTTAACCAAACTGCTGTGGGTGACTTATGAAGATGCCTGATTTGCGCTGGTCATAGGTAGATACTACGATCCGCGGTTTGATCACCCTGAGATGCCAACATTTTTTGCTAGAAGCATTTGCTGCCTATGACTCCTTTGGTGATGCGTTTACGAAGAATACCGTTTGCGTATTGGTTAGGGTTGTTGACATTCTTTGCCCTATTACTTCGTGTTCCTTATTGGGACGTGATCCCCGCTTCATACGATGAGCTGAATACAACAGTGCATGGCTTCCTGATTGCCCAGGGAAAGATATTGCCCCTGGTTGGTGATGATGCTTATGCCGGTCCATTTTACCCGTATTTGTTGGCGGGTTTGTTTGGTTTGGGCCTGAATAATCCCATGATTGGGCGTGTTGTTATCATGATTGCCGGTGTCCTGACCATACCGGTTACTTACGCCTGGGTCTATGCCCTCAGTCGCAACAAGGCAGCTGCTTTCATAGCCGCCTTGTTGGTGGCCACCAATCCTGATCTGATTTTGGTGAACAGCCATATAGGTGGTGCCAGTTTCCTGGTGCCTTTTTTTACAACCTTATTCCTCTATTTGTTGACGGAGGCTCTGCGCCGGGATCATCCCGGATGGTTGGTTCTGGCCGCCGTTCCGGGCGGGCTTGCCCTGCAGTCAAATCCGATCAGCGTCCTGGTTATTATAGGCGGGTTGTTATGGATATTCTGGAAAACCCGAGGCCATGAGCATCTGGGCAGGCGGTGGCCCATGTGGGGTATGGTGACCGGCCTTGCCGTTTGTTTTATATACAGCCCGGTTATCATTTACAATATCGCCACGCAGCTTGATACAGTTAATGTTGTGCAGGAGCGTTCTTATTTGTGGGAGGATAACCCCACCCTATACACCACGGAGAATAACTTAAAACGCCTTTCCTTGCAGACAGCCCGGCAGGTTAGCGGCGTAGTTGCCGGAAGCGAAACAATCAGAGCCTTGGTGGGCGTCCCTCTTTTTTTTGTACTCCTCATGGTGGCCGGGCTTATTTACACAACGCGCTATGTTTCGGCTTTGCCGCTCATCATTCTGCTGCCTTTTTGGGTGCTGCTGCCCGTTGTCAGCAGCCATTACGGATTTCTTAGTGTGGGTCGTTTTACAACGCAGCTGGTTCCCGTATGGACGGCCGTGATAGGCATTTTCCTGGCCGCGGGCATGGATCGTCGTCAACAAGTGGCCCGTGGCGCTGCTGGTTGGGCTCTGGCCGTATACGTGGTCTTGGTTTTATGCCTGGGGCTCTGGCATGTTCGTTCTTTATTTAACTATTACGAATTTGCAAACAGAACACACATCAGTGGATGGGATATTTTGGAATTGTCCCGTTATGTGGTCCGGGAAAACAACGGTGAGCCCATTTATATCAGTGCTATTGATGATCTGTCCTATCTAGACGGTGTTCCCTATGTGCCCAAAGCTGTCTTTGTGATAGGGGATATCTATCATGAGTTTTTGCCTGCCCAACAAATTATTGGGCGGCTCTTTGAACATTCGGAGCCAGCCTTTTTGCTTTTGAGTGACCACGATGCGGCCATTGTCAGTCAGACGGCGGCGTTAACATGGCTGGATATACCTGCGAACGAAGAGGCTCGCCAGCGTCAGTATGGCCTCTATCGGCTTGACGCCCGCACACCGTTGGTAAAACCAGAGTTTGTCGTAAGCCGGAAGGATGTGCCATTAGCGCACCTGGAGGGAGAGACGACATTTGGGGGTAGTGTTATGTTGACCGGGTGTGATGTGCCCGCGACGGCGGCGGTAGGGGAGGGTTTTACTTTTTACTGTTATTGGGAAAAGCACGATCAGGTGCCCCTTGATACCTATATCGGTTTTGCCCACCTTTTTGATCCGGTTACGGGAACGCTGGTAACACAAGATGATCATCTTCTGGGGCAGGAACGTTACCCGCTGAATGCCTGGCAGCCGCAAGAGATCATTCGAGAGCGTTATACATTAGAGATTCCGGCGAACACCACCCCTGGCGCGTATCAGCTGCTGCTGGGCATTTACACCTGGCCCAGCTTAGAGCGCTTGACAGTACAAGATGAGGCGGACAATATCATAAGATTCCCGCTTGAGGTGCAGTAAATTAGCATGTTGGTGTCAGGGAAACAAGCGCCGCGTCTTGACTTCGGCGACGGCATCTTCTCGATAACGGTATAACATGGCTGGCCGCCCCTCGCCCTCTTTATGTTTTTCCCCGGTTTCTTCTAAAATGTTGGCTGAAAGGATTTTGCGCCGGAAATTACGTTTGTCCAACTTTTCGCCAAGGATAATTTCATACGCTTTCTGCAGTTCCGTCAGTGTAAAGACATCGGGCAGCAATTGAAAGCCTACGGCCGTGTACTCCAATTTGTAGCGCAGCCGCCTTAAGGCGTAATCTAAAATTTCGCGGTGGTCAAACGCCAATAACGGCAGGCCGAACATAGAAAACCAGCCTGTTTCGGCCGTTTCCCGGCCGGGGGCGTGACGCACGGCCTCATGGGGTACCAGGGCAAAGTAGGCGATGGTAATAACCCGCATACGAGGATCACGTTCGGGATCACCAAAGGTGTACAACTGCTCTGTATATACGTCTTCGACGCCGGTTTCTTCAGCTAAAGCCCTGGTAGCTGCCTCTTCCAACGATTCATGCAGGCGCACAAACGCGCCCGGAATGGCCCACATGGCCGCAAAAGGCGCCGATTTACGTTTTACCAGCAGCACTTGAAGGTCATCTTCTACCAGCGAGAATATGACCACATCTACGGTGACTGACGGCCGTTCATACTTTGACGAATCATAACCCTCTGGTAAGTTCACAATTACCTTACCCTCTGTCATCCTGATCAGGAAATGAAAAGCCTCCGGCCATTATCACATAGCCGGAGACCATTTCACATAGTGATTCACCCACGCTTTGTTTAAGCTAAACTAGAAAGATGCAGCTTGGCGTATTAGGGAAAAAGGCCTATAGGTGGGTCAAACTGCCGCAGTGGATCCAGGGCCGGGTCAAACAGATCAATATCAGACTGTTCCGGTATAGCTAACCCACCCTGATCAATAATCTGTGGCAGACTGACGCTGGTGGTTACAAACTGCGTTTGATCTCCGGGTGCTCGTAGAACCAAATCTATCTTGATCCTTCGTTCACGAGCATATTTTAACGCTAACGCATCCTGTAACGACATGCTGATAATTACCATATCTGGAAAAGCATCTAGCCGTGAGGGAATAGGCGTTGGCGTTACAACAGGCGCCGGCGTGCCTCCCTGGTCTAAAGCCTGCTGTGTGGCCACTGCCGCTTCCTGAGCTGATTCTTGCTCCCGTTCCAACCGACGGGGATCGATCCACTTGCCTACGTAAAGCACCGTAGCTTGCTGCACCGTGAGTTGCGTAACGCGTTTGGGAACAGGATCTCCTGTTTGCCAGTCTTGGGTTATAAGAACTGTATTGACGCCTGGCACAATAAGGGCAACCTGGTTGATCTCTGGGATAAACTCTAAACGACCTTCATCAAGAGGGGGGAAAAGGAATCCTTGCCCTTGCACCAGAGCTGACTCGATCACACGTTCAATCCGGTTGGGTAACGCGGAACGAAAATCAGGATCAATGTCAACAGCGCGTAGGGTCATGACTATGTCTACTTTGTCTCCAGGGCGCATAGCCAGAGACGCACCTGAGAACCGGTTAACAGGAAGGGCTACAGCCACCTGACCATTAGGCACATACAGTGCTAAATCTGACCCAAAAGCAGAGATATCAGTTGGGTTAAGGGCAATCATAGGGAAGAGTATCTCTTGGCCACGAGATACCTCAGCCTTTAAGATCCGCCCCTCCAATTGTTCTGTACTGGTAAATGTGTAACCGCCCTGTAAGGCAATATTCGTAATAGGGCGCATTTCCACATCTAAAACATCAGAGGTCAAAATCTCGCCAACGGGCAGACGCAATTTGGCGACTACAACTGGTTGGAAAGACGGTGTGGCCGTTGGCGTAGGCAGACTCGGCTCTTCCCTCCCCTCTTCATCAACCTGTTCTGTTCCACCACCACCTAAAAGATTGCTGATGCCGCCACCGGCGAAGTTAGCAACAACTAAAATGACAGCAAAGGCGGCAACTAACAACACCAAAATCAGGAGTATAAAGGTTCTTGCACGCATAGTTGATTCCTTGTCATATCATCTGTACCGAATCTGAAACGGCATTAGCTTTCTGCCCCAGGTTCAGACCCAGACGGAGAACTCGGTGTTGGTGTAATGAGAATAGGCAGAAGTGGATTATCAGGGTCGATAATAGGATTGCCCTGATCTACGGAATACCGGAAATTTGGGGGCAGTTCGATGTTAAATCGGTCAATGAAGAAATCCAGGTCTACATTATCTACAGAATAAAGCTGGCCATCGTTAATACCCCGCAGCGCAAAATCTATGTCAGCACCCACCTCAATAGCGTACCGTAATAAAAGTTGTTGCTGCGGCTGTAAGGCAACAGTAACTACATCTGGCGGTAGAGGGGTGGCTGTGGGGCCAGATGCCAACGGTGTGGCTGTGGGTTGACCTTCTGGGGGTGGGGTAGCTGTTGCGGTAGCAATAAGAGCTGCCGCCGGTTGCGGCAGGAAATATTGTCCCACTTGAATGACCCTGGCGTTTTGAATAACAATGCCAACAATGAACGAACGAGGAGCTTCCCGTGGTGCTATGTGTGCCAGGTCTCCAGTAGGTAACTGTTCAAAACGGCCAAAAGGGGATATGGTGAAAATAAAAGCTTCTTCAAATTCTTCTGGGTTTTGAAATCCTTCTTCAATGCTTTGAAGGAATTCTTCTACAAAAAAGGAGGCATCATTGGGCAATAGTGTTTGAAATTCTTCATCCAGTTCATTTATAGAGAAGAGAATAAGGATATCAACGTAATCACCTTCGCTAAAGCCATACCCAATACTGGCAATACTACCATCGGGATCTAAAAGAGTGGTTAGCGGCACGGCCTGGGCCACAAAGCCAGGAGGAATCAGGGCAGAGGGGCCATATTGGATCTCGCTGATCTCACGAATATCCCTGGCCAGTTTATCTCTGGTAAGGGTTTGTCCCTGGTAAATATCGGTGCGGGCAAAGAGGCCAACGATATCTTGGGTATTGGTAATGACGTTGTTGTCTACGCTATCACGAGGGCGCCGGTCAATGGCTAAAATGTCTTCGGTCATAATATGGCCGCGCGGCACCGTTTGCAGCGAGACAACAACCCCAATCGTGTCATCAGGAATGGGGGTGGTTGCTGCAGGGGCTGAAGGTGTACCTGCGCCTCCGTCAGGGGGCGGTGCGCCTTCTTCTTCAGTTGTTGCCGGGGGCGGTTGCTGGTTTTGTCCCAGGATTAAGAAGACACCAACGAATGAGAGCACTACCAGGCCTATTATCAGAAGCAAGATGGCAATTGTTCGACGGCTCATACTCTTATCCCTTTGGGTGTGTTTATATGCTATTCTCAGGAAGCAGACACAAGTTTATGGCAGCATCTACGGCCGTTTTGACCCGCTACAACATTATGTCTCCCATAATATGTAAACTACCAACGCCCGTATGTTATCATATGTAAAGTTGAATAGCAAGTGTTGGGGAGGGGTATCAACGGAAGAATATAGTACCAGCGAACTATTTTGCCACCGATTTTACCCGTTAAGGCATCGAAAGTGTCTCCTGTCTTTCAGGTTGGGTGATAGGCAAAATAAAGGTAAAAACAGTGCCCTGGTTGGGGATGCTTTCGAACCAGATACGGCCGTTGTATGCCTCTACCAGGGCGTGAATGACCGACAATCCCATGCCAATGCCACCCGTTCGCACCTGTTCCTCTCGCCACTCAGGCCGAAAGAAATCTTCAAAGATGTGGGCCTGGTCTTCGGGGGCAATGCCAATTCCCTGATCAGCCACACTGATAACGGCAAACTCGTCAGATTCTAACACGGCCGTAACCCTTACCTCACCCCCGTTACGGCCGTACTTAATGCTGTTAGACACCAGTTCTTCTACGATCATGGCGGCGTGAATGGGATCGGCCTCAATCCAGTGCAGGCGGCTGTCAATATCCACATGCATGGTTTGCCCGGCCTTGGCTGCCACTGGCGCCATTTCGCGGACAATCTGGCCGATAATTTGTGGTATATTGGCCGGACCAGAGGCCGTGGGCAGGCGCCCTTTCTTCACCGAAGCGGCAAAAAGCAGGCTGTTGATCAGCTGCACCATACGGGAGACATTGCGCTGAATCGTTTGCAGAAACATTTGCTGCGTGGTGTCTAATTCACCACCACGCCCTGTTTGCATCAATTCCACGTAGCCCTTAATGGCCGTCAGCGGCGTACGTAGTTCATGCGAAATGGTGGTCAGGAAGTTGTCACGGGCCAGTTCAGCCTGGTATTCCGTGGTAATGTCACGCAAGATGACCACCGTGCCCTGAGCCGCCCCTGCCTGATCATAAATAATATTCATCTGGCCTTCGACGGTACGGCCGTTGATCTCAAGCCGCCGCTCCTTCATCCCCTGTTTAACGTCACCCAATACTGGAAAATGGGCCAGAATATCGGTGATGGGCCGCCCTACTAACCCATCCTCACCCATACCCATAATAACTGCAGCCGCCTGGTTCACGGAGTAAATGAGGCCGCTGGGGCCACAAATCAATACACCATCCACCAGGCATTCTAAAATGGGCTGCTCTGTCAACACCATTTCAGCCGTGATGTGCCCATCTGTGGTTACTGGCCGCAAATGCTGGGACATGGGCGCGGCCGCAAAAATAGGGAAGCTGGTGCGCTGGCGTAGATCAGCCAAAGCGGCAAAAGGCAGGGCCATCACAAATCCCCATATGAGCATGTTTTGCGCAGGGAAAGTGGGAAAGAGGTTGCCTATAACAACGAGTACGGCCAGGCCCAGGATCAGGCGCCAGTTCAGGTTTAGCCCCCACACCAACAACCCCCAGGCCCCCAGCTGCACAACCAATGCCACCCATGTTTGCCACCGCAGTGTGGTAGTGGCGTAACTTAGCGCGGCCCCCATCACCTGTAAGCCAACCAACACATACAGCGCCCGGGCAAACCGACTGCGTTCACGCCCCTGACGCCACAGCCACACGGCCGTGATCAGCAACACAAATGAGGTGATGATGTAATACGGTAATAACTCCATGAACAGCGTCTGTTATCGGGTTGGTTGCGGCGCATCTGTTAGTAACCGCCACCAGGCCTGCCAGGGCCGGGCATGATTGAGAGGGTCTGGTGTCGGCGGCGGTAAAGACGTGGGTTCCGGCGTTATCTCTATTGTCAGGGGGACAATACGCTTTTCACCCGGCAGCAAATAGCCGCCCTCATCCCGCGCATAAGCGGCCACATAATCATTGCTCTGTACATAGGCTAAAGTCGCTTGAAGCTCCACCTGACGTGTCACTTCCAGGTCTAATTCTGCCTGCAAGGCAGCTTCCCCCGCCCCTACCAGCCGCCCGGCCTGCGCCCGCCGGTTTAAATTGAGGGCAGCAAACAAAGCCACTAAAATGGCTGCCAGAATAAGTATCTGGGGGAAAGTGAGCAACGGCCGCTGCTGGAGCAATTTATTGCGCATGGTCACCCATCTTAGCTGTTCTCGCCTCACCGTGCAATAAGAGAATCTACCTGCCTCACCCCCTCACCCCCTTGCCACTTGCCCCCAGCTTGTTTGCTCACTAGAATTCACCCTGATGACATACCCAGACTACCTGCTTGTGGGCCACATTACCCGTGACCTGACCCCAGAGGGCGACAGGCCCGGCGGCACCGTCATGTATTCTGGGCGGACGGCGGTGGCGTTGGGGAGCCACACGGCCGTACTCACCAGTGCCGCCACCGATTTTGCTGGCATGCATGTTCTGGACGGCCTGGATGTGGTGAATGTAGCTGCTGCGGCTACCTCCACCTTCGAGAATGTATACACACCACACGGCCGTGTCCAGACCATTCACGCCACCGCGGCCACCCTGACACCAGACCACCTGCCTATGGCCTGGCGTGCACCGGCCATTGCCCACCTGGCGCCCGTAGGGCATGAAGTAGACCTGCGTTTGATAGGCTGCTTCCCGCATAGTCTCACCTGCCTGACGCCGCAAGGATGGCTGAGAGCATGGGGGCCAGACGGCCGTGTCTACCCGCGCCACTGGCCAGAAGCCGAAGAAATTTTACCTTTGGCCGATGTTGTTGTTCTCAGCGAAGAAGATTTGCCAGACGTGGCTACGTTCTGGCACTATTGGGTGTGGAGCAAATTGCTGGTACTGACAGGGGGCCCAAAAGGATGTCTGGTGCTGCAAGGGGAGACGGCCGTGCATGTGCCCGGTATCTCCGTTCAGCAGGTAGACCCCACCGGCGCTGGTGATATTTTTGCCACCGCTTACTTTATCCGCTACCATCAGACGGGTGATGCTTTGGCTGCCGCCCGTTTTGCCAACTATGTAGCCGCGCATTCTGTTACCCAAATAGGCATTGAGGCCGTGACGGCAGCCGTCAAACAGGCCGCGAAACATAATGAGTAATATCTATGAGTAAAATTTACGCTATCGCCAACCAAAAAGGGGGCGTAGGCAAAACCACCAGTGTCATTAATATTTGTGCTTACCTGGCTGGTAGTGGCCGGCGCGTATTGTTGGTGGACATTGACCCTCAGGCCAACGCCACTTCCGGCCTGGGCTTTGCCAAGTACGAGCTAGAGCTTTCTACGTACGATCTGTTATTGGAAGCCGCGGAGTTTGAAGCCATACGCCTGAACCAGGCTGAGTACAAACTGGATGTATTGCCCTCGCACCCGGCCCTTTCCGGTGCGGAAGTAGAATTGGTGAACGCCATTGGCCGCGAGTACCGGTTGAGAAACGTTCTGGAAAAGGTAAACGGCCGTTACGACTACATCCTTATAGACTGCCCGCCCAGCCTGGGTCTGCTCACTGTCAACGCCCTCACGGCGGCCAAAGACGGTGTACTCATCCCGGTGCAATGTGAATACCTGGCGCTGGAAGGGTTGACACAACTCACCCAAACCATCGAATTGGTGCAAAAGTATTTAAACCCCAACCTGCGCATTCGGGGCCTGATCATGACCATGTATGACAGCCGCACGAACCTCAGCCGCCAGGTGGTGGAAGAAGTGCGCGGTTACTTCCCTGGCAAGGTGTTCCGCACCATCATTCCCCGTAATGTGCGCCTGAGCGAAGCGCCCAGCTTCGGCCAGCCCATCAACATCTATGCCCCAGCCTCACCCGGCGCTATTGCCTACAAAGTGCTGACCGCTGAACTGGTGAAAGGGGACGGGCTGATACCGGAAACGGCCGTGACTGGAGCCGCCCCATGACCAAAAAACGCAGCCTCGGCCGGGGGCTTAACGCCCTCATCCCCAGCGCCCCGCCTGCCGAGCAGTCTAGCAGCGCCGCTGACCCTGAAACCGGTGGCCAAAGTGTGCCCGTCACCGCCATCCAGCCAAACCCGCATCAACCCCGTACCGTGATGGATCCGGAAAAGCTGGCCGAGTTGGCCGCGTCCATTCAAGAACACGGCCTCATCCAGCCCCTCATTGTCACCCAACAAGGGGACCACTATATTCTCATCGCCGGTGAGCGGCGCTGGCGGGCAGCTCAGCAGGCAGGGTTGGCCATCGTACCGGTCATTATTAAAGAAGCCACCCCCCAGGAGATGCTGGAACTGGCGATCATCGAAAACATTCAGCGGGCTGACTTAAATCCGCTGGAAGAAGCTTACGCTTACCAGCAGTTGATAGATGATTTTGGTTTGATTCAAGAAGAGGTGGCCAAACGTGTGGGTAAAGGCCGCTCTACCGTAGCCAACCTGGTACGTTTGCTTAACCTGCCGCCCAACATCCAGCAAGCAGTGAGTGATGGTGAGATCAGCGGCGCCCACGGCCGTGCGCTGCTGCCTCTGCCTACCCCTGAAGCCCAGACCGCCGCCATGAACCAGATCATCAAACACGCCCTGAATGTGCGCCAGACAGAAGCCCTGGTTAAAAAACTGCTGGCTGACAAAAAACCGCCGCCCAAACCCCGCCATGTCTTGCCGCCCGAATTGGCTGACTTGCAGCGCCAGTTTGCCGATTCCCTGGGTACCAGAGTGAATATTGAAAAAAGTGGCAAAGGCGGCCGTGTGGTCATCCACTACTACAATGACGAAGACCTGCAAGCGATTTATGATACGATTGTAAGATCAGGTGACAGCCACCTTTAAGGTCACTGCCACCTGACGCATGACTTAGCCAATTATGGATAACCAACAATTGATTCAGGAAAAGGTGGCTCAGGCCACTGCAATTTTGCACGAATTTGACGTGGATGTGTGGCTGACGTTTGTGCGCGAGACCACACTGTCGCCGGACCCTACACTGGAACTGATTGCCGGGGTGGATGTGACCTGGCAGTCAGCCTTTGTTTTGAGCAAGGACGGCCGTCATACAGCTATCGTCGGGCGTTATGATACAGAAAACGTAGCCCAACTGGGCGTATATACCCACATTATTGGTTACGATGAGGGGATTGCCCAGCCGCTGCGTGAGACCCTCAATCGGCTAAACCCGGCCACCATCGCCATTAACTACTCGGCTAATGACGTGGCCGCCGATGGCTTAAGCCATGGCCTTTACCTGGCGTTATTGCATCATCTGGCCGGTACGCCTTTTGTCGATAGGCTGATCTCCGCGGAAAGGTTGGTGGCGGCGCTGCGCGGCCGTAAAAGCCAGGCCGAAATTGAACGAGTGCGGCAGGCGGTGGCCACCACACTGAATCTGTTCGATGCCGTGGAAGCGTTTGCCCGGCCGGGCATGACCCAGCGGCAAATTGCCGCCTTTGTCCACCAACGCATAGACGAGATGGGCCTGGGGTATGCCTGGCCTCGGCCGTTTAACCCCATTGTGACTTGTGGACCAGAGTCGGCCGTTGGCCACGCGGCGCCGGGAGATGTAGTGCTGCAAAAGGGTCACCTGCTGCATCTGGACCTGGGCGTTAGACAAAACGATTACTGCTCTGATTTACAGCGTATGTGGTATGTACTGGACGAGGGGGAAACGGCCGCACCACCCGAAGTGCAGCGGGCGTTTGCGGTGGTATATGGCGCTGTCAAGGCGGGGGAAGCGGCGCTTAAACCGGGTATCCCTGGCTGGCAGGTGGATGAAGCCGCCCGTGACTTTATTGTGGACAACGGTTACCCGGAATATAAACACGCCTTTGGGCATTTGCTGGGCCGCGTGGCCCATGATGGGGCCACAGTGCTGGCGCCGCGCTGGGAACGGTATGCCGGTATCTGTGAACTGCCCGTGGAAGTGGGCAACATCTTCACGCTGGAACTGCACGTGATTGTGCCCCATCGAGGCATCATGAGCCTGGAAGAAGATGTCCTGGTCACCAATACCGGAGTCGAGTATCTTGGCCGGCCGCAAACCACCCTGCGATACATTCAGCCAGATTCAGGTTGACGCAGTGGCTCATTTGTTCTATAGTCGGGCTAACTGTCTGCATAACTTATTTATGGAAGGAGCGTTCATGAGCCGGGATTTGACACCATGAATGAAAACCCTGCCTTATGAGCCTTGTTTCCAGTGGAGGTTTGTATGGATCTGGGTGCATTTTCAATAAGTCTGACTGTTAAAGACCTTGCAGTTTCAAAGTCATTTTATGAGAGGTTAGGGTTTCAAGTTTTTGGGGGGGACGCGTCCCAAAATTGGCTGATCATGAAGAATAATGATTGCATCATTGGACTATTCCAGGGGATGTTTGAGAGAAATATTTTAACGTTTAACCCTGGCTGGGATGCAAACGCCAATCAGCTTGATTCTTTCATGGACGTGCGCCACCTGCAGCGAGAACTTAAAGCACAAGGTATAAAGATCGAGGATGAGGTCGATGAGGATATGACTGGGCCGGCAAGCTTTGTGGTCATCGATCCCGATGGCAATCCGATTCTGATTGATCAGCACGTTTAATTAAACAGTAACAAGAGATTGTGTAAGGGCAGCTCTAAGCGCCTTAAAGCTTCAGAAGGTTGGTTTTCCGTTCAAAACCAGCGGCGGCATTCGTGCAGGTAGGTTTCTAGCAGGGTGCGGGCGCTGTCATCGGCCACGGCCGTGACCGGGTCACTGCCCGGCGGTAAACATTCCATGATCATTGGCCCGGCATAGCTGGCATCTTCCAGCGCCCACAGGTGCGCACCTAACTTGATGTGCCCGTGCCCTATGGCCTGCCGGTTAGAGTCCGCCATGTGGTAGAGCAGCAGTCGGTCGCCGGCCTGGCGAATGGTGGTGGCGGCATCTTGCTCCTCAATGTTCATGTGGAAGGCGCTGAGTGTCAGCCCTACATTATCACGCCCCACCATTTCCAGAAGGTCCTGGGCGGCTGCGCCGGTGTTGATAAGGTGGGTTTCATATCGGTTGCGTACGCCAAAGGCCAGCCTGAGATTGCGCTGCTGGGCTTCATCGGCCAGGTGGCCCAGGGCCGTCACCAGCCATGCTATCTCTTCTGTTGGTGTTGCCAACGGCTGGGTTCGCCCCAAATAGGGTTGTATAACCACCAGCGGGCTGCCGGCCTCAGCGGCAAAATCAAGCAGGTGAATGTAATGGTCTTGTGCCTGTTGGCGCACGGCCGTATCGGGATGCGCCAGGTCAACATTCATGGGCGTCAGGGCAAACAGCTGCAGGGCATGATCTGCCAGGATAGTGCGGGTGGTCACGGCCGTGAGCCGTGCCAAATCTCCCCGCACCGTCACACCGTCATACGCCAGGGCCGCGACGCGCCGGGCAATGTCTGCCAGGGGTAGATCGCCAAACGTCCAGGTGGCTACCCCAAGTTGCGGTCTTAAAAGCATCATCTACTCCCTCTTATAAATTGAGAGAAGTCTACTTCGATTCAAGCGGTTTGCCTAAAGTGCAGGTGGTGTTTGGCTGCAAGCTGACCACCCGCAACCACGTTGCGTTTGGGTTGTTGGCCTTTATGTGTGCGTAGTTAACGTCCGCATCACCCACTCTAATGGCCCTCGCTGAAACCGTTTGCGCCAATAATGGGCGAACAGCATGGCCAGCAGCCAAAAAACAAGGGCAGCGCATAGGGCAAACTGAATGCTCTGGTTTTCTAACCGGCCGAGCAGCTCTAAAAAGCCCATTCCCAGGATGACGTGGGCCACATAGAGCGTCAGCGCTAACTGTCCCGTAGCGACCACAGGTTGCAGCCAACCGGCGTTATCATAGCGCATGGTTATCTCCAGACACAGCATAATAACAGCCACGGCCGTGGCCGTGCTGGCCGCTATGTAAAAAGGCGTGGGCGGCAGTGGGTGGGTGGTCCACAAAAGGGCCAGGTCGCCGCTAAACAGGTGGCTCAGCAGAAATGAGAACGCTTCCACAACCCCGGCCACAAGCAAACTCCATACCAGCAAACGCCGCCGCAGCCGGGGATTAACCACATCCTGGCGGCCTAACCACAGCCCCACGAGTAAAAAAGATGTCCAGGGAAATACTGGGTGGAACCCATTAAAAAAGAGATGCCGCAACATCCCGCGTACAGACCAGAAATCCACATAAGTCAACGTTTCCCAGTCCCAACCCGCTTCATAGTCCAGCACAAGCAGCAGGGCCACAAAACCCAAGGTGAAGCACAAGGCCCACCACCACAGGCGCCGATTTGGCGCCGCCAGCAAAAAAGAGCCGATCAGCAGATAGACGCCGTAAAAGTGCAAAATATCCGGCGGCCAGATAGGGGCAAACAACAGCCCTACGCCAAATAAGAACAAGGCTCTTTTGCGCAGCACCCATTGGTCATGATGGATTTGCTGGGCGTTCTGGTGGATGCGCCCTTTGGCCGATAACAGTGAAAGCCCCACACCCGCCAGGACCACAAAAACGGCCGCTGCCCGGCCTTCAAACAATCCTGCTGCCCAGCGCAGCGCCGCCGGGCCAGTTTCGGCCCCCATCACAATCTTAAAGTTGACCACGACCATGCCTAAAATGGCCAGAGCGCGAGCCACATCATAGCCGAGGATACGTTTTGGGGGAGGTTCCGCAGAAGCTCCCTGAAGTTTCGTGATGCCTGGTGTTTGTTTGGTTGTTGTGGCCATCTTGTTTTCCTTAAATAAATAGTGCAGGCCACGGCCGTGGGCCACCGCCGAAAACCTTGCTGACCGCCAGATACTCACGGCGTTGCCCGCTTCTTGTTAACGTTATGTAAAATGTCTTTGTCCTACTGAAGTAAAATGTTATAAGGGTTTGACTGGCACACAGAGGTCAAGAATCCACTGCCCAGCCGGGTTCTGGCGGCCGTCATTGTAGAAGACCTCAAAGCCTGGTTCGCTGCCGGGTTGATAACCACTGGTCGGGAACCAGTAAGTAAACAGCTCATCCCACGGCCGGGCAAAATCATGCGCTTGTACTTCACAATGGTAAATGGCATAGAGGCTGCCGGGAATTCTCTGGTAGGCTGCTTCTTCATGATGTCTACTGTCTTCTGAGATGACAACACAGGCATCATAGCGGCACTTTGCCGCCGGCGTAATATCTGGGTTGTCCCAATAAATACCCAGATACAAGCCTTCCTGACCATCACCCCACGGCCGTGACCATTGTTGCAGTGCCTCAAACGCAGCTGCGGCCCCAGACATAGTGTAAGGTCCAATATGGCGCACATAAGCCACTGTAAATGGGTCGATCTTTTTAATTTGCACATTCATTGCCAAGCGTTTTAACTGCCATTCATCGGCCAGATCAAACTGCCTTGCATCATAGGCCATAAGAGCCGGGTTGGCGTTTCCAATCTTGCTATAGTGCGGTTCACGCGGGTCGGCTGCCATCCAGTTGGCCCCCTCAGGTGATGCCCGGCGGAAAGCACCTGGTGATTGGCCAAACCGCTGGCGGAACGCTTTGGCAAAGTTTTGCGAACTGGAAAACCCACAGGTAAAGGCAATCTGTGTGATTGACTGCCGTCGATCATATAACAGCAAATGGGCGGCCTTTTCCAGGCGCAGCCGACGGGTAAAGTCAGCCACTGTTTCCCCAACCACCCCTTTAAAAAGGCGATGGAAGTGAAACTTGGAAAATGCGGCGGCGGCAGCGATCTCATCAAGCGACGGATCGTCATCCAGATGCTGGTTAATGAAATCCATGGCCCGGTTGATGTGCCATTGGTATTTTTTAAGACTATTTTTGCTTTTTGGGACCATAGGCCATAGTACGGATGGACAATTTTATTGTTTCTTGACGGGTGACAGGCAAATGTCCTCCTGCGTGTATCTCCGTTTTCCTGTAGAATGAGATCGTTGGCGCATTTTTCGGGCTTTTATACAATTTTAACACACATGCCTTTGCATCAGGAGAACCTGTACATGTCTGCGACACTTGTACTTACCAACGGCCGTATCTACACCATGGACCCCAACCAACCACAGGTCACGGCCGTGGCCATTCGTGATAACCACATCCTCGCTGCCGGGACAGACGACGAGATAAAAGCATTACTGGGCAGCCGTGGTCACCGGGTAGATTTAAAAGGCCGGGCCGTCACCCCCGGCCTGGTAGACGCTCATGTCCACTTCCAGCACTTTGCCCTTGGCCTGCAGCTGGTGAATTTGGACGGCTGCAAATCCCTCGATGAAGCCCTGGCTCGGATCTATCGACGGGTGGGAGGGGACGGTGGAGGGAATGATCCCTCGGTGGCGGAGACTTGGCTGCAAGGTCGTGGCTGGCGCATCGATGATTGGCCCACCCGTGCCTTCCCCACCGCTGCCGACCTGGACCGTATTGTCCCCAATATGCCCGTTCGCCTGCAAGACAAATCTGGTCATGCCGCCTGGGTCAACAGCCGGGCCTTGCGTCTGGCCGGTATAGACGACCACACGCCTGACCCGCCCGGCGGTCAGATTCAACGTGACGCCGCCGGCAAAGCCACCGGCATCCTGTTTGAAGAGGCCATGGATCTGGTTGCCCGGCACATCCCCAGAGAGACGCCGGCACAGATTGCGGCCGCCATGGAAGTAGCCCAACACTATTGCTGGCGGGTGGGGCTGACAGGGCTTCATGATTTTGACGGCCGTGACTGCTTCACCGCCCTGCAGTACCTCAAAGAACAAGGGCAGCTCGGCCTGCGCATCGTTAAAAATGTGCCCGTTTACCGCCTGGAACACGCTATTGGCGTTGGCTTGCGCTCCGGTTTTGGCGACGATTGGTTACGCATTGGTGGTGTCAAAATCTTTGCTGATGGTGCCCTTGGTCCACGTACGGCCGCCATGCTGCAACCTTACGAAGACGAAGCCCATAACACCGGCATTGTTGTCACCGATAAAGAAGAGATGATGGAAAAGGTCAGTGCCGCCAGTGCGGCTGGTCTTAGTGTCACCATCCATGCCATTGGTGATCGTGCCAACCATGACGTTCTAGATGTGTACGAAGCTGTGCGCCAACAAGAGAAACAGCAGATGACCGCTGACCATCCCTCACTTAGAAGTTACCGGCTGCGCCATCGCATCGAACATGTCCAGATCATTCACCCAGATGACCGTCATCGTCTGGCCCAGTTGGACATCATCGCCTCTATGCAGCCTACCCATGCGACGTCGGATATGGAGATGGCCGAGACCCATTGGGGTGAGCGCGCCCGCTACAGTTACGCCTGGCGTACCATGCTGGATAGCGGCGCGCTGGTTGTTTTTGGCTCCGATGCGCCCATCGAGAGAATTGACCCTTTGCCTGGTATTCATGCCGCTGTCACCCGCCGCCGCGCCAATGGCGCCCCAGGGCCAGATGGTTGGTATCCGGAACAAAAACTTAACATGACGGAAACGATTTACGCCTTCACGCTGGCTGCCGCCCTCACCAGCGGCCAGGCCGCCCGACAGGGTTCCATTGCGCCCGGTAAACTGGCGGACCTGACCATTTACGGCCGTGACATCTTTGCTGTGCCTCCTGATGAACTGCTGGAGGTCACCATTGACGGTACGCTGGTGGATGGCCAATGGAAACATCGTTCCTTTTAGACGTGACCAAGTGACCGTCGCTTTCACCAAAGGCTGGCGCTGCCCCTAAGTCATTTTGAAGTGGCTCTCACCTTTAGGATTATATGGTAACTGATCAACCGCACGCCAGGTTTGTAGGTGGCACACTCGTCTTGGAGGGAGTAGCACAGACAGCCACGCCACCCACCTGCTTTGAATGGGTAAACGGAAAGTGGCGCTGCCCGGCCGTCCATTACCGCACCGTCTGGCCCTGGCTGGGGCCGCACGGTATCCAAAACCACGTTCCTCACTGGCATGACCTGACGTTGACTTTGCATGACGGCCGTGAGCCCCATGATTACCAGCAAGAGAGCCTGGCGGCCTGGCATCAGGCAGACCGGTGGGGCAGCATCGTCTTGCCTACCGGCGCCGGCAAGACGTTTGTGGCCCTGCAAGCCATCGCCGCTGCGGCCACCACCACCCTTGTTGTGGTGCCCACCATTGATCTGCTGCACCAGTGGTATGCCCGGCTTTCGTCTGCTTTTCAACACCCCATCGGTGTCTGGTATGGCCAGGAAAAAGACGCCCAGGCGATCACCATTACCACCTACCCCAGTGCCTGGGCCCACGCCGAGATGCTGGGCAACCGCTTTAAGCTGCTTATCTTTGATGAGATTCATCACCTGCCCGCCCCCAACTGGCATGAGATCGCCCTCATGTGCGCCGCGCCGTTCCGCCTGGGCCTGACCGCTACCTACCCCGGCAGCGAGTTGGACGGCATGACCCGTGTTGCCCTGCTAGATGAACTGGTAGGGCCGGTTGTCTACCAGCAGGGAATTGACGAGCTGACAGGGGCACAGTTAGCCGAATACCGCACTGAGCGCATTCGGGTAGACCTGACACCGGCGGAGCGGGAAGCATATGATGACGCCTATGCCACCTATACCGGCTATGTACGCCAGGCACACTTGCGAGAATCACATGGCCCCAACTGGTGGGCGGAATTCACCCGGCGCAGCGCCTACGAAGCTGCAGCGCGCCAGGCAAAGGTGGCGGAATTAAGATTAAAAGAGATCGTTCACCAGACACAGGCGAAATTGGACGTGCTGGATCAACTGTTACGCGAACACCGGGATCAGCTCATGCTGATCTTTACGGCCCATAACCGTTTTGCCTATACCATCGCCCGGCGGCACCTGCTTCCAGCTATCACCCACCAGACCAAAGCGGCCGAACGCAAAGCGGTTCTGGATGGTTTTCGTGACGGTGCCTATCGGGCTATTGTTACCTCAAAGGTGCTGAATGAGGGGGTAGACATCCCGGAAGCGAAGGTGGCCGTGGTATTGGGTGGCAGCGCCAGCGCCCGCGAATACGTGCAGCGCCTGGGGCGCGTCTTACGCAAACAGGGCAATGCCCAGGCGATCCTCTATGAAGTCATCGCCCGCAAAACGGTGGATGAACGCATTGCCCAACAACGCCGCACCGGCGCCCGGCAGCAGATGACTCCCCGTATTTGACTTTACACCCCACAGCGATAGCTGCTTTACTTGACCATAAGGGATGTCGCGCCTTCGTGGAAGTTTATCCTGGCCAGTGGTGAGGTAAAACCGACCGAGTCCCACCACCGCGGACAGATAACTGCACACCCGGCGTGAGCATCAATTTTGCAAAGACGACAGTAGATGTCAGGAATATGTGTTAGAATAGATGTTCTGTTTTTGTTTATGATTGCTTGGTTGATGGATATCATCATCTAGCTTTATGGAGGTTTATGATTGCACCAACCCTCTCTCCCAAAACCGAGTTTCATGTTAAAACCGCGTATGTCTATAACCAGGCCAGCCCTGTGCGTTGGGTGCTGTCTCACCTGGGGCGCTACAAATGGCTGCTGACGGCTTTTTTTGTAGGCATGACGGTGACAAATATTCTTAATGCGGCTATTCCCTGGCAGATTGGGGCTGCTTTTAACCTGGTCACGGGGGAAACGGCCGTGCCTGACCCATTCCAGGCCATCTTAACCGCCACCCTGGTCATTGTCGCCCTGTCAGTAGGCCGGTTTTTCGGTGACTCTCTATCGTCCCTGAGCATGGAGATGGTGGCCAAACGTCTGGAGCGGGATGGGCGCGGTGAGCTGTATCTGAACCTCTTGGGCAAAAGCCAGACCTTCCATAACCAGCAGCGCGTGGGGGACATTATGGCCCGCGCCGCCAACGACGTAAGGTTTGTGAACGAAATGATGATGCCCGGTTTTAGCCTGCTGTATGATTCCATGATGGCTATCCTCATGCCTATTCTTTTTATGGCGTTTATTGATGTGCGCCTGCTGCTGTCCCCGCTCACCTTTTGCCTGTTTTATGCCCTGGCCGTGCGCCATTATATGCGCCAGCTTGAGCCCGTCTCTGAGCAGGTGCGGGCCCGCTTTGGTGACATGAACGCCACGCTCCAAGAGGCGGTTACCGGCATTGAGGTGGTTAAAGCCGCGGCTCAGGAACGGCAAGAGATGGGCAAGTTCTTGCACAATGCTCGCCGTTACCGCGACGCCTTTGTTAAAGAGGGAGAGGTGCAGGCTCGTTACCTACCCACACTGTTGATTGGCATTGCCATTGCTGGTGCCTTTGTCCATGGCGTCACCCTGCTCAACCTGGGGCAGATCACCCTGGGTGACCTTATTGCTTACATGGGGTTGATGTGGGTACTGCGCTGGCCGGCCTTCAGTTCTTTCTTCACGTTCTACCTGATTCAGATGGGCTTTGCTGGTGCGGGGCGCATTCTGGAGCTGCTGCAGGCAGAGACAGAATTGGACGAAAATGCGGCCGGTTATAGTGCGCCTATGCGCGGCGAGATTGTGTTTGAAAACGTCACGTTCCGGCATACCGACAGCGGCCGTGACCTGCTGCACAACATCTCCTTCCGCGCCTTACCTGGCGAGACCATTGCCATTGTGGGGCAAACCGGTTCTGGCAAGACCACATTAACCAAGCTGGTTAACCGCACCTATGATGTGGGCCACGGCCGTATTCTCATCGACGGCGTGGATGTGCGTCAGTGGAACCTGGACAGCCTGCGTTCCCAGATTTCCATCATCGAGCAAGACATTTTCCTCTTCTCCCGTAGTGTGGCCGAAAACATCGCTTTTGGCCTGGGGCAGCAGGTAAGCCGGGAAGACATTGTGCGCGCCGCCAAACAGGCCCAGGCACACCACTTTATCCTCAACTTTAAGGATGGTTATGACACCATCGTTGGTGAGCGGGGTGTGACCCTCTCTGGTGGGCAGCGGCAGCGTATCGCCATTGCCCGCGCCCTGCTTACCGACCCCCGCATCCTCATTCTGGATGATGCTACCAGCGCCGTTGACAGCGCCACCGAAGACGAAATTCAGCGGGCGATCAAGCGCATTCTGGAAGGGCGTACCACCTTGCTGATCACCCATCGCCTCTCCCAGATTCGCCGGGCAGACCGGGTGATCCTCATCCGCCAGGGCGAAATTGTCGCTCAGGGCGCACATGCCGAACTAATGACCACTTCCAGGCTGTACCAGCGTATCTTTGCGCGGTATGACATATAAATAGAAGGAGACTCTCATGGGCTTTATCATGGATGGCATTGATGCCGAAGCGTATGACCGGAACTATAACGACAAACAGTTAATGCAGCGCATCGCCGGTTACTTTCGGCCGCATATGGGCCGGGTGGCGCTCATTTCAGGGCTGATCATCCTTAATTCGATGATGGACCTGGTGCTGCCGGTGCTGATCGCCAGAGGGGTGGACCAGGTGGTGGCCAACCAGATGGCCACCATGCGGCTGCTTATCCTCCTCATTTTGGGTTCAGCGGTTTTGTCATGGACGTTTAACTTTGTGCGCCAATGGTACACCGCCCGGGCAGTGGGGGATGTGGTGCTGCACCTGCGGGAAGATGCCTTCACGGCCGTGATGGCCCGCGATATGTCCTTTTACGACGAATTCCCTTCCGGCAAGATTGTCAGCCGGGTCACTTCCGATACACAAGATTTCTCCAACGTGGTGGTGTTGACCTTAAACCTCATCAGCCAGGTATTGCTGGTTATGCTGGTCGTGGGTTATCTCTTCTCCATTAATACCCGGCTGGCCTGGATGGCCCTGGCGATTGCTCCGTTTGTCATAGCGGCTGCCCTGGCTTTCCGCACCATCGCCCGCCGCACCACGCGGCAGGTGCAGCGCCTGCTGGCAACAGTGAATGCCACCGTGCAAGAGACAATCAGCGGCATTTCTATTGCCAAAAACTTCCGCCAGGAGCAAACGATTTACGACGAGTTCACGGCCGTCAATGAACAGGCGTACCAGGTGCATATCCGTCAGGGGTTTGTCTTTAGCGCCATCTTCCCCATTCTTGTTTTTATTGCCGGCATGGGCACGGCCGTGATCGTCTATTTTGGGGGCACGGCCGTGCTGCGCAGCGACATCAGCCCTGGGGACTGGTACCTCTTTGTACAGGCGATTGGTCTTTTCTGGTTTCCGCTGACGGGTATTGCCTCGTTTTGGAGCCAGTTCCAATTAGGGCTGTCTGCCAGTGAACGGGTCTTTGCCCTGATCGACGCCGAAGCGCGGGTGGTACAGCATGATAACCAGCCGGCGCCGCCGTTACACGGCCGTGTGGAGTTCCGTGACGTTCATTTTCGCTACACCACACAAGAAAGCGTCCTTAACGGGTTTAACCTGACCATCGGCGCGGGGGAGACCATTGCTCTGGTAGGGCATACCGGCGCGGGCAAGTCTAGTCTGGGGCGGCTTATCGCCCGTTTCTATGAATTCCAGGCCGGGCAGCTGCTCATTGATGGCCATGACGTGCGCTGTTTTGACCTGGCCAGCTACCGCCGGCAGTTGGGCATTGTGCCCCAGGTACCGTTTCTGTTTACGGGCACCGTGGCCGATAACATCCGCTATGCTAAACCGCCGGCCACCGATGATGATGTGCGCCGCGTGGCCCAAACCATTGGCCAGGGGGATTGGCTGGAAACGTTACCACAAGGGCTGGAAACGCAGGTGGGCGAGGGGGGCCGTGGCCTTTCCATGGGGCAGCGACAGTTGATCGCCCTGGCGCGGGTCCTGTTACAGGACCCGGCCATTCTTATTCTGGATGAAGCCACCGCCAGTGTAGACCCATTGGCCGAGGCGCAGATTCAGGAAAGCCTGGAACTGGTGCTGGCTGACCGCACGGCCGTGATCATTGCCCACCGCCTCTCTACCATCAAAAGCGCCGACCGGATCATCGTCTTGCAGCAAGGAGAGATTATTGAACAGGGCAGCCATGCCAGCCTGATGAGCCAGCGTGGGCATTATGCCGAATTGTATGATACTTATTTTCGGCACCAGAGCCCTGACTATGATGTCAGTGGAGAGGATTTGCCTGAAAGTTTATCCTCGGGCACAACGTTCCACGGCCGTCAATACATCCTTTAACACCGGCTTGTTCTTAAATGTCAGCACCTCGCCGGCGGCAGCGGCTTCAAAGGCGCCTTCGGCCACGTTGGCGCTTTGGTACACCAACACGATCAGGTCTTTTCGGTTGGCCTGCTGAATTTTTTGCAGCTTACGCCGTAAATAATGTGGGTGCCAGAAACCGACGATCTCCAACAGGGCACGACGGCCGTCCTGGCGATGAGTAAACGAAAAATCAGGGATCATCACCGAATCCCCTACCGGGATGATCTCGTCTTCATAGGCTAACTCCCAGACACGGTCGGCCCGGTTGTATTTGGCTTCAAACTCGGCGGCAAAGCTGGCTTCCAGCTGGCTGTCAAACCCGGAAGAGCCCTGGAAATGGCCGCGCAGCGCCGTCTGGTCATCCAGGGCGTAACCCAAAAAGCGGTCATACCCCGGTGGGCGCACCTGGGCCACCATATGCCAATTGTTACACAAGAGTAGGGCTGGCAGGAAACGGGCAAATTGTAGGCCGTAACGAATGGTGGCACTCACAAAAGGGGAGATGGGGCCATGCAGTGTGATGTCGTACCCCTTGGCCGCCGGCTGGATGGTGTGCATCAACTGGAACAGCTTAATGTATTTAAACACATCTTTGTAGCCATCCTCGACGTGAATGTGCATTTCCCGCGCCCAATACAACAGCCCGCGTGCCACTTCTAAATTGTAGCGGTCAATAAGATCTTTTGGCGAGAGGGGATCACCCACGCTTTGCAAAATCTGCTCTTCGGCCAGGTCGGCGAAGAGGGTCGTTTCTACCTGATCTGGTGCCAGTTTAACCTCTGCTGCCACTTCCTTGATGATTTGGGCGCGTGTCTGGTGTGAGAACAAATCTGTTTGCATCGTAACCGGCCCTCTGGCAAACAGCTTTTGGCGCAGTTCGGCTGGTGGCAGGGGGGGCTGGTTGGCAAAGGTAGCCCGCCTGGCGAGCACGGCCGTTAACCCGCGGATGATGGCATAATCCAGACTGTCCCCTTCATAAGCTCGCAGCGTTTCATCCAATGCTGCCCGCGGCAGGCCAACACCCTGCTTAAACAGGGCGATCAAGTCTGCGGCCACGGCCAGCCAATGATAATCAGCCTCCAGGGCGCGCGGCCGCAGCTGGTTGCCGACCACGGTGATGCGGGGACGAATGTGTTCGGCTTTAAGCATGGGCAGGTACCTCTACCAGGTTGTACCAAAGAGTGGCGCGCCAGGCGAGCGATCGCCTGATGATCGTCAATGGCACTGAAGGAGCATACCGCCGGTGCCCTTACAAACAAAGCCCGTAAAGCCCACCCGCTTCAGCGGTGGGCTATAAGCGGCTTGCTCTTACGCCGATAGGCTTTAGCTGGATTCTTGGCATGTGTTAGATGCCTGTTGTATAGTTAGCACATGCGTTCGATTGAGTCACCTCACCCTGACAAACAATACAAAACCGGCCACAGCATCGTGTTTAGTTGCAAACCAGAAAGGAAAATGAAAGTCAGACGAACCTACAAGTACAGACTGTACACCAGCAAGCGGGATAAGCACCTGC
>WYBM01000080.1 GCA_011525915.1 Ardenticatenaceae bacterium
AGAGCAGTTGTGCTATGCTTGTCATATGTTCCATTTGAAGCCTCCTTTTGATTTTCCCTATGGCTATCCTAACCGATAGCCGAGGAGGCTTCATCTTTTTTCCCTGACAAGTTGTTCATGCACCCCTAATAGGAAGTGGATTCGGAGCGCCCCTAACAACTGTTGCAGCGGAGCGCGAGAGCGGGGCTCACTGGCCAGACACGGCCGTGGTGGTTGAAGACCTCACGCCCGCTATCATCTTGGGTCTTTCTCTCGCCCGCTAAACATGACGTTGGGGCGGCATCGTGGGAAGGGTAGGCACATAGCGTTTTCACAGAGGCTTGGTTTGGCTCATTTCAGGTGTCGGGTCTTTGAAATCTTGACCGGTAGAGCCACATTTTGAACGTTGACAATTTACACTTTCACGGCCGTCACGTCTGGCTGCGTTGGGTACGGCCGTGAGCCTACGCAAGCCAGCTTCTCCATCTGCCGTGTTGGACTGAAAAGGTGGACGGCCGTGGAGACCGACAAGCTAATCTGGCTGGCTCAAACTGTCTGTCGACTGTGTTGGTTAAAGCATACGGGCCAGGTGCGCGGCTTGGTCTTGTCGGACGATGGGGTTTTGTAGGGGCGACGGCCGTGGGCAGATTCAGGCCAGTTGGGTGACTGTAAATGAGGTTTTCTGTTGTAGAATAGGCTGGAAGTTTTTGAACCTTTCGTTAGACAGCTTATCATAAGCCATTTTGACGTCTTGATCAGGTCAATCTCAGAGGAAACTCATGAAAGCCATCGTATATGAGAAATATGGTCCGCCTGATGTTCTTCACCTCATAGAGATGGAAAAACCCGTCCCTACAGATGATGAAGTCCTGATCAAGGTTCAGGCGGTATCTATCAATGGTTCTGATAGGGAAAATTTGATTGGCAAACCATTATATGCCCGCATGGGGGGGCTGCTAAAACCAGGTCATCCTATACTCGGGTCAGACATTGCCGGGAAGGTGGAATCAGCCGGCAAAAACAACACAGAGTTCAAACCTGGAGATGAAGTGTTTGGGGAACTCCCCGGCTATCACGGCGGTTTTGCAGAGTATGTCTGCACTCGCGGAAGCACCCTGGCACTGAAACCAGCCAATCTGACATTCGAGGAAGCAGCCGCTATCCCACAGGCGGGGGTGATTGCCATGCAAGGGATTCGCGATAAAGGTCAGGTAAAGCCGGGGCAAAAAGTTTTAATTAATGGCGCAGGTGGCAGCGCTGGTTCGTTTGCCATCCAACTTGCCAAACTGTACGGGGCTGAGACAACGGGGGTGGATAACTCGGTTAAGTTGGACTTCATGCGCTCGCTGGGTGCAAACCATGTCATTGATTACATGCGAGAAGACTTCACCAAAAGCGGGAAACAGTATGATCTGATCCTTGATCTTATTGCCCATCGTTCGGTTTTGGCTTATCAGCGGGCACTAAGACCTAATGGAACTTACTTCTTCGTTGGCGGTTCCGTCGCCGTAATTTTTCAGATATTGCTTCTGGGACCATGGATTAAAAGAATCGCGGCCAAAAACATACGTATGTTGGTAGCTCCGCAAAACAGAAAAGATTTACTCTCTATCACAGAGCTTTGTGAAGCCGGCAAAATTGTCCCTGTTATTGATAGACGGTATTCGTTAAGTGAGGTTCCGGAAGCGCTCCGGTATGTAGGGGAAGGGCACGCAAAAGGAAAGGTAGTGATAGCCTTGGAAAACAACGACAAAACCTAACAATGCACTATACGCCCATGCCTTAGCGGAGGATTCATATGATAAATAAGTCACTAAAAGTGAAACACTACTATTTGTTGATTTGACAGGACTCGTTACAGTATTGGCTGCCGCTCGGCGGTCGTTACAGTATTGGCTGCCGCTCGGCGAAATGAATCGAGACTTCGCCTTCGTCGAATCGCATATGCCGTTAGTCTTTTTTCTTTTCCTTTATATCTTTTAGGGATAGTTATCATTGCGTGATTACTTGGATTTTGTTAGCGGCCGAAGCAACCTTTTTGTCAGTTACCACTTCTGAACAGGCCAGCGGCCGTCCACCAGACAGCATCTGAAAATAGAACGGTTTTTTCTTGACTACATGGGCATTGGCTCATAGCCTCGCTTCAGCTTGGCGGCAGAATCTTCATGCGCTGATAGTCCTTCAGACGGCCGTCGGCAGAGGTTCATAGGGGTATGGTATCACAGCCGTTGGGTGAGGCCACGTGGGTTGGGGTATGGTAAAAACGCGGCTGATTTTAAAGCCTTTTAGCCCTTTCTCCTCCTCTTCCCTGAAAAGCCCCTCACCGGGGCTTTTCCGTTATGGAACATTGACTCCTTTTGACCATACGCCGTTATTTTTATTGTTAGGTTTATCGCCCATGATTGAAGCCAGTGAGTAGTGGTTAGAAAAGTGTATTGGAAATTGTAAGACCCCGACAGCGGGGTCTTTCTGTTTTCTGCGCCCGTGTTTCGCTTCGCCTATGTACCGGAAGAAGATTTTACCAGAGCTGTTAAGGGCCAGGGAAGGCAAGGGGACAAACTCACATGCATAGAATTCTTTACCGATGTTGACAACCGCTCACGTGCCCGCTTCAAGGCTGATACCTTTAAAGGTCTGGGTATTGTCAAAGAGCTCCTCACCAAGTCTGCCAAAGCCATTACCATGTCCTCTATTTTATCACCATAGGCAGATAAATTTTTGATTCATTAAACGAGACAAACAGTTCAAGCACCTCATCAGTCTGCTGGTCAGCTGCATATACTACCCGATTACTGTCGGGGCTGATTAAGAATAAATCTACATTCCCGCCATTGGCCAGGGTATCGTTTAGTTTAACCGCTGTCCCACCCTCAATTGGCACGCTGTATAGTTCAAATACATCATCAGTCTGCTGGTCAGCATAGTATACCACCCGATTACTGTCGGGACTGATGCGATGACCCCAGACATCCCCATCGCTGACCAGGGTATCATTCAGTTTAATAACAGCGCCGCCCTCAATTGGCACGCTGTATAGTTCGTTCACCTCATCCGTCTCCTGGTCTGCCACGTATACCACCCGATTGCCGTCAGGGCTGATGTTGGCAAAGAATAAGTTAACCTCCCCACCACTGATCAGGGTATCGTTCAATTTAACCACGGCACCACCCTCAATTGGCACGCTGTATAGTTCATTTACGGTATCAGTCTGCTGGTCAGCCACATATACGACCCGATCACCGTCAGGGCTGATTAGGAATATATAAATACTCCCTCCACTAACCAGAGCATCGTTCAATTTACCTACGGTCCCACCCTCCATTGGCACGCTGTATAGTTCAAGTGTAATACCAACCTGCTGGTAAGCCGCGTAAATTACGCGACTACTATCGGGACTGATTAAAAATGAATGAACGCTCCCACCACTGACTAGATTATCGTTCAGTTTAACCGCGGCACCACCCTCAATTGGCACGCTGTATAGTTCAAACACATCATCTGTCTGCTGGTCCGCCTTGTACACCACCCGATTACTGTCGGGGCTGATTAGGAATATATTAATACTCCCTCCACTGACCAAGGTATTGTTTAGTTTAACCACTGGGCCGTCCTCAATCGGCACGCTGTATAGTTCATACACATAATCTATCTGCCAGTAAGCCATGTATATTACCCGATTACTATCGGGGCTGATTAAGAATGAACTAATAGCATCGCCATTAACCAGGGTATCGCTCAGTTTAACCACGGTACCACCCTCGATTGGTACACTGTATAACTCATACACATTATTAGTCTGCTGGTCCGCCTTGTACACCACCCGATTACTGTCGGGACTGATTAAGTACTCAAAGATAGCCCCGCCACTGACCAGGGTATCGTTCAGTTGAACGGCCGTGCCCCCCCCAATCGGGACACTATATAAGGCTGTCATAGATGGCTCCATATAGATCACCCGACGGCTATCCGGGGTGATATTATATCTGTTTATCGTCGTCCCTGTCGGCAATAAGCCGCTCAGGCGCACGGGGGGACTGCTGCCGTCAACAGGCACACTATACAGCTCATAGGCCGTATCCGTCTCCTGGTCAGCCACATAGACAACATAAAGCCCATCAGGGCTGATTCTAAACGAATCCACACTTCCAAACGAGGGCATATCGCCGCTAATTTTGATGTTGATCATCGCTGTTTTAGCTTCTTGGGCCAGCATCAGACTCAGGAGAAGTAAAGTAAAGACTACAAAAACTAGTTTGCGCCGAATAATTGAAATTACATGACGAATAGGGGACATTAAATGAGTTAATTGACATCGTGTGGGCATGGGACTGCACTCCTTGGATACTATTTTATGAATACCAGCAAGCGATAATGGTAATGACCTTTCTCCAATATCTAGTTGCCGATCTTTGACAAACTGTAATACCCAATCGATCCCAAAACGATCCGGTGTGCATTTTAGACATTACACCGATTAGATGGACTAGACCCTAAGTTTGCGCTTTTTATTAACATAACGACGCTTGGATAAAAAAGCACCTTTCCAGTGAAATAATAGCCGCACAGTCCACCTTGAGGTACAAGATGGTCAACCAAAACTATCTTTGCCCAGAGGTGAACTATGCGGTTGCCAATACTATGTCTTGAGCCACGTTTGCGTCAATTTTTGTCTCAATTTGCTGGCTGCTTTAGCCAGCCCCAATACAAGTATTTTGTGACCATAATTGTTAACGGAATGGACGGGGGGTGAAGCTGAGATGGCGCTCATTTGTTGACCATGGCCACTCGCTTGCTGGCTTTGGGTGATTACGCCGCCAGGGAAGCTTTAGCCCAGGAAAACGCGGCAGTGACCGGTATTTACCCTGGCAATCCCCAGCGGGGCACAGCCACACCGACCACCGAGCAGTTACTATCATGAAAAGATTGGTTATCGTCTAAATCAGTTGAGCAGATCAAGCAGAGCTTCGTGCGCTTCCGGGTACTTAAAGCTGAAGCCCAATGCCAGCAATCGGCTGGGGAGGGCACGACGGCCGTGCAGCACAATCGCGGCCATGTCGCCCAACATCAGCTTCAGGGCAAAGGTCGGGGTGGGCACAAATGACGGCCGTCCCATGACATGACCCAGCACTTTCCCAAACTGCTTTTGCTGCAGGGGGTGGGGGGTACAGAGGTTAAAAGCGCCCCCTGCTGCCTGATTGTTAATGAGGAAACAAAGGGCCCGCACTTCATCTTCTATATGAATCCACGGCCACCATTGGTCACCGCTGCCCAGTGGCCCGCCGGCAAAAAATTTATAGGGCAGCATCGTTTGTGGCAACGCACCGCTTTCCAGGCTGAGTACCATGCCAGTGCGGGTGACCACACGACGCACGCCCATAGCCTCTACGGCCGCGGTAGAAGCTTCCCACACTTCTGTCACGTCAGATAAGAAGCCTTCTCCCTTGGGTGCTGCTTCCGTGATTTCGGCATCACTGGTGATGTTGCCGTAATAATCAATGCCAGATGCTTGAATGACAACGCCCGGCTTGTGAGCGGCCATTTCTACGGCGGCGGTGACCGCGTTCCCAGCATTTACACGGCTTTGCAGAATACGTTGCTTGCGTTCGGCCGTCCAACGGGGTGGGGGGAAGCCGTGGCCGCCAATGCTTTCTCCGGCCAGATTGACGATGGCGCCTGCGCCTTCAACCAGATGACCCCACCCCACGGCCGTCTGGCCATCCCAGGCGGCGCCGGTGACGCCTGGCGGAAACGTATATTTTTGGGGAGATCGGCTTAGGACAATGACCTCGTGACCGTCGGTTGCCAGATTTCGTGACAGTTTGCTACCAATGAGCCCGGAGCCACCGGTGATGATGATGCGCATAGTTACCTCCTGTACACAGGTATAACAAAAAACCCGGAGGGGATCTCCGGGCCTTTTCTACTTACGCCTCATACATAGATTCAATTTCGCTGGCGAAATGTTCGTTGATGACCCGCCGCTTAATTTTAAGCGTGGGCGTCAGTTCACCATCTTCAATGGTAAAGTCACGAGGCAGTATACGGAACTGCCGAACCTGCTCTACACGAGCGAAGAGGGGGTTTACCTTGGTATCAATCTCTTGCTGCAGATGAGCAATCATGGTTGGATGTGTGTGCAGCGCCTGCCCTTCTAACCCATTGGCCTGGGCAAACGCGGTGGCAGCTTCCGGGTCCAGCGTCAGCAGCGCCGTGATGAAACGGCGTTGTTCGCCAATGACTACGGCTTGTGAAACCAGGTCGCAATTTTTCAGGGCGGCTTCAATATTCTTGGGAGCGATGTTCTTGCCGCCAGAGGTGATGATGATCTCCTTCTTGCGACCCACAATGCTCAGATAGCCATCTTCATCAAACTGACCCAGGTCACCAGAGTGCAGCCAGCCATCCACCAGATCTTCGTTGGTGGCGGCTTCATTTTTGTAATACCCAAGAAAGACGTTGGGCCCTTTGAGGATGATTTCGCCGTCGTCGCCCAGGCGGATTTCCGTCTCTGGCCATGCCTGGCCCACCGTACCGATCCTGTTGGCGCCGGGACGATTGGTGCTGGTTGGCCCACTGCCTTCAGACTGACCATACAGTTCATAGATATAAATGTCCAGGTCGGCAAAAAATTGCAGAATAGTTGGGGAAATGGGCGCCGCGGCCGTCACCCCCACCCGCATTTTGGTAAAACCCAATCCCTCTTTTACCTTGCTGAAAACAAGCTTGTTGGCCAGGTTGTATTGCAGTGCAAGCAGGCCGGTTGGTTCCTGGCCCTGGTTTTTCAGGGCTGAAGATTTTCGCCCCACTTCTTGTGCCCAACTGGCAATCTTAGCTTTGGCGCCCGTAGCGTGTGACAGATTTGTTGCCACCGCTGCTTGAAATCTTTCCCAGATACGGGGGACACCAAACACCAGGGTGGGTTGCACTTCTTTGAAGTTGTCGTTGAGATAATCTTGTGGTGGATATTGGGCAAAATAGAGCTGGTAGCCGGTTGTCACGGCCGCGTGGATAGAAACCGTTTGTTCAGCGATATGAGAGAAAGGCAGGTAGGAAACGGCCGAATCGGCGGGGGTCAGGTTGAGCAGCTGTTTGGCGTTGGTAGCCGTGCGTGCCAGGTTCTTATGGGAGAGCATCACCCCCTTGGGTGGGCCCGTGGTGCCGGAAGTGTAAATGAGGGTAGCCAACTGATCTTCGCGCAGCGCTTCCATGCGTTTATCAATTTCTTCGTCGGCTACACTATCACCCTTGGCCATGAAGGTGTCCCAATCCAACGTCATGGGGTCGTCTATCTTGACTCCTTTCATGGTAATAATATGCTTAAGACAGCCAATATCATCACGCACTTCTTTGATTTTTTGCCATTGGCTTTCGTTTTCCACCAGAATAATGGGTGCTTCCGCGTTTTCGATGATGTATTTGCATTCGAGGGGAGAGTTGGTGGTGTAAATACCGGCGGGGGCCCCACCAGCCATCATCGTCGCCAGGTCAAAGATGACCCATTCTGACCGGTTAAAGCCAAGAATGGTGGAGTTCTGTCCTGGCTCAAAGCCTAAGGCTACCAACGCTTTTGTTGCCCGGCGCACTTGTTGGACATATTCTTGCCAGGTGGTGGGCACCCAAACATTATTGCGTTTTTCGTAGTAGGCAGGGGCATTAGGACGTGTACGGCCGTTTTCATGCAGTCGGTGTAAAATGGTGTCTGTCATTGAAATCCTCCTCCGGTATCAATTCATTAAGGGACGAATGCGCATAGTATACATAAAAGAATGCCGGTTGCGTAGTGTGCAATGTCATATGTGGCTGACGTTAGCACTTTGCACTGCTGCCAGAAGGTGGCGTAAGCCGCTTGCAGCAGCATGCTGCCTTTCCAGATGCCGTCAGCCAGCTCAGCTTCCCGCGCGGACATGCGTACCGGTGGGGCGGTACCGCCGTCGGCCAGACAGCTTTCTACCAGCCACCCGGCCAGACCATAATGATCAGGATGAGTATGGGTGAGGACAATTTGTTCAATATGGCGCGGGCGTATCTGCAATTCGGTGAATGTTTGCTGCCAGGCGGTGCGGGCCGCAGCTGTATTCAGACCGGTATCCACCACCGCCCAACCCTGACTGCCACGCAGTAGATAACAATTAACAATACGCAGGGCAAACGGAAGCGGGATTTGTACCTGGTAAATGTTAGGGGCCACGGCCGTGACTAAAGCACTCATCTTAATTGAAATTGAACAGGAAAGGGCAAGCCGCCATTAACGGAGTAATTCAATAATAGTTGCCTCACCCTGGCCTACGCCCACACACAGCGTGGCCAGTCCATAGCGCATGGCCTGGCCTTCATCGGCGCGGCGGTGCATTTCATAAAGCAGTGTGGTCAGAATGCGCGCGCCAGAACAGCCCAGCGGATGCCCCAGGGCAATAGCGCCGCCGTTCACATTGGTGATGTCATGGCGCATACCCAGTTCACCCATCACCGCCAGCGCCTGTACAGCAAACGCCTCGTTCAATTCAATTAAATCAACCTCGTCTATCGTAATACCCGCCCGGCGCAGCGCTTTATGAGTGGCCTCTATTGGCCCCAGACCCATCACTCGTGGGTCTACCCCGGCAGCGCCGGAAGCCACCCAGCGCGCCATAGGCTTTAAGCCCAACGCCTCTGCTTTAGCCGCAGACATCATCAAGATGGCGCAGGCGCCATCGTTCAGACCGCTGGCGTTCCCGGCCGTCACAGTGCCATTTTTGCGGAAGGCCGGGCGCAGTTTGGCCAGGGTTTCCATATCCGTATCCAATTCCCAGCCGGCGGCCGTCCGCTTAATTCTGGGGTGTTCATCTGTATCCACCAGCAGGAGGTCACCTTTGCGCTGAGGAATAGGCACGGGCACCATTTCACGCTGAAAGTAGCCATTGTTGATGGCCTGGCAGGCGCGGCGTTGACTTTCCAAAGCAAAGGCGTCTTGCGCTTCACGGCTGATAGGCCCGCCCGTCAGTTGGCCGGCACAGCTCATCTCAAAGATATTCTCGGCCGTTTCGCCCATCGCTTCCAAGGGGAACAGCGCTTCCATCTTGGGATTGGGGTAGCGCCAGCCCAGGGTGGTGTCCCAGCCGGTGATATTGCCAGATGGCCCCCAGGCCCGCGAATTTTTAGGCACAGAGTAGGGGGCACGGGTCATGCTCTCTACGCCCCCGGCCACAAATACATCCCCCTCGCCACAGCGGATGGCCCGGGCGGCCTGGTTGACGGCATTCAGACCGCTGGCGCAAAGGCGGTTAAACGTTACGGCCGCTACCGACTGCGGCAGCCCGGCCAACAGCGACCCCATACGGGCCACATTGCGGTTATCCTCGCCGGCCTGATTGGCACAGCCAAAGTACACTTCTTCTATATCGTGGGGGTCAATGCCGCTGCGGGTGACAACTTCTTTGATGGCCACAGCCGCCATATCGTCTGGGCGCACGTCTGACAGTGTACCGCCGTGACGGCCAATGGGCGTGCGTACGGCACTGACAATAACAACGTCGTTCATGTGGGAATCTCCTCATACTCAACCCATATTGGGTATGCTTTCTTTTTACCGCGCCGCTATTATACGCTAACAGTTCTGAGTTTGCTTATCTCCCTTTACTGTTATTAGGCCAATGAATACAAGGAGCCAAAGGTATGTGTTGTTCATGATTACCTCCCCTGTTGAAAGCTTGCTTGCCAGGAATGCAGCCAGGCGGCCGTTTGCCCCGCGTCAGGGTATTGCTGGCCGTTAAGATCGGTGAGGTAGGCTGGAGGAATGCGCCCCAGGTAAACAAGTTCATTCGGGTTGGTGAAACTGGTAATGGGTTGTGGTTGACGGCCGTGAGGAATACCAATCACAAACTTGATATTTGTTTGGCGGCAGGCAGCCATGATCCCCGGATGGATCTGTGGTTTAGGATGTTGGTATGAATAGCCACTGCCGTAGGGCAGTATCAGCGTTTGCACCATGTAAGGAAGCTGTCGCTGGGCAAGTTTGGCTTCAATCAGGTTGGCCGAACGCACGATCTCTGCCTCATAATCGGCAGGGGTAAAATCTGGCCGAGGTCCGGTATCTATTGCATTAAAGTTGGAGTGGTATGAAGTATGAGATGCCAGTTCGAACCCTTCCTCTATCCAGGCCTGCATCATGTCCCAGCGGGCTTCATCTTGCTCTCTTTGTGGTTGTTCGTTGATGACGGGTTCAGTGATGACGCCATAAACGGCCGTCATGCCCGCAGCTTTAATCCACTCCTTCATCTGCATAAAGGTGTTAAAGCTGGCACAAGCGCTGTGGGCCAAAGAAATGTCGTCAATACTCAGGATGACTGGCTTGGCCAGAGGATGGCCATCCTGTACCTGTTTATACCAGGCCTGGTAAGTGACGGCCGTAAACCCATCTTTATGTAAGTGTTCCAGCAAGCGCGGTAGAAATTCTGCCCCGCCATCTGAGCTGTGCAGCATGAGAGATGGTGGAATAGTGATAGGAGGTAAGATTGGGGTTTGTGCCGGAAGACGAGCAAAATCCTGGGGTAAAAAAGTATAAGCGGCAGATGCGCCTACTCCTTTTAAAAAATGGCGGCGGCTGATCTTCGTTTGGATGGCTGTGGTAAGTGTCATGGCAAAACTCCTCTGTAGACGGCCGTTTCATGAGTACGGCCTGGATTGAATTGACACTTATCCTAGTCAGCCGACAAGCGTATGAATTCCGCTGTTCTACTGCGAACAAGCTGGAGCAGGCGGTAGAAAACCAGTAGTAGGGCCTTAACCCATCTGTTAAAATAGAGGAGTGAGCCCCGGCAACTTCCTAAACCTGATAGGCCTAAGTGAAGGAGTAAGGTTTGACAGATATAAATGATGAGCATTGGGAGACGTGGGTAAAGGAGGCGCTCAAATCCTGGCACCAGTCCGTTGATTTGGCACAAAATCCATTAAGCCAGTTAACCATTGTTGAAAAGCAGCGGCAAGCAAAAGGGTGCGAGCAAGCATCGCCTGGTATGGCCCAGGCCTTGCGTGACATCATGCGGAAAGGCATTCAGGCATTGGGTGTCCCCGGTCAGGTCGCGCCTGATAACGTGACAGACTTGGCTTGGTTTGAGCGTGACTGGCGCACTTATAACATCCTAACGTTACGTTTTATTCGCGGCCTTTCACGTCTGGAAATCCAGCAGCGAATTGGCATGGCCGAAGGTGGACAATATTATGAAGCCCAACGCAAAGCAATAAAATTGTTAACAACCCTGTTGCGCGAATGGGAGGGTGTACCAGAGAACGAAACACCAGCTATCGTGCTGGAATATCCTAGCGGGGCGCTGAAATTGTCTGACGCCTTTTACGTAGAGCGACAGAGTGATGACGATCTGCGTTATGAAATTCGGCATCCAGGATATACCATTACCATCACCGGGCCACGCCAGGTGGGTAAAACCTCGCTCCTTATCCGAGGGGTACAGACTACCGTACAGGTTCACGGGGCACGAGTCGTTTATGTGGACTTACAGACGATAAGCCAGCGCAGCCTGGTCACGCATGCTCAGTTTTCCGAGGAGTTTGCTTATGCGCTGGTAGATGAATTGGGGCTAGATCCGGTTGAGGTACAAAGGTTGTGGCAAAGTCCGCTGGCAGATGGCCGAAAACTGACCCGACTGCTGGACCGTTACATATTGCCAGCGATAAAAGCCCCCCTTGTTCTGGCGTTGGATGAGGTAGATCGGTTGCTGCTTACGGACTTCCATGCCGACTTTTTTGGCTTGCTGCGCTCCTGGCATAATTTGCGGGCACGTAGCAGCCGCTGGGAAACGTTCTGTCTCTTGATGGCTATTTCCACGGAACCGTATTTACTCATTAATGACATGCAGCAGTCACCGTTTAATGTGGGGTTGATAGTGTACCTGGAGGATTTTGATGAGCGGCAGGTACGGGAACTGAACGGCCGTTATCGTACCCCGGTTCCAGATGCAGACATTCCAACATTGCTACATCTGTTAAATGGGCATCCTTACCTGACACGAGTGGGCTTGTATACAATGGCAAAAAGTGGGTTGACAATGGCGGATTTGCTGACTACGGCCGTGGCCCAAACCGGGCCATTCATTTCTCATCTACATACCCAGCGCCAGCTTGTAACCAGTGACCCGGCATTGCAAGCTGCCGTGCAACAGGTACTCACCTACAGCCGCTGCTCTGATGACCTGGCCCGATATCGTTTGCTTAAAGCTGGATTGATCAAACAGAGCGGTACGGCCGTGACCTGCCGTTGTGATCTCTATCAGCAATATTTTGCCCAGTTCTTATGAGCGACCTATCTATCTCTCCACGCGATTTTTTTGTGGCCGGAGGGACCTTAAGCTCAGATGCTCCCTCTTACGTAACACGCCCAGCCGATGTTCATCTATACCACCTGGTGCAGAGCGGTATGCTTTGTTACGTTCTTACCACCCGGCAAATGGGTAAATCAAGCCTCATGAACCGGCTGGGAACGCAGTTACGGTCAGAAGGTGTAGAAACAGCCCTCATTGACCTGACGGCTATTGGCACGGCCAGCCTGGAAGCCTGGTATATAAGCCTGCTGGATGATCTTCAATTTCAACTGCCTTTAGAAACTGATGTGACTGAATGGTGGCAGATGCAAGCAGCTCTTTCACCTGTCAAACGCTTTACTAAGTTCTTTCGTGACGTGATTCTGACAGAGGTGGAGGGAAAGATTACGATATTCATTGATGAGGTAGACAGTGCCCTGAAACTAGATTTTTCTGATGATTTTTTTGCGGCTATCCGTGCTATTTACAACCAAACTTTGATGACTTCTGATGCCGGACGCCTTTCGTTTGTATTGTTGGGGGTAGCTATGCCTCATGAACTTATTAAGAGTCAGCACCGTACCCCTTTTAATGTTGGTGAACGTATTGAATTAGAAGAATTGGCATTGGCTGATGTTCGGGTAGTTTTTGCCAAAGGACTTCCTGTGCAGAATGCTGCAATTATAGATCGGGTTTATTATTGGACGAACGGACATCCGTACCTCACACAGCGCATTGGTCAGGCCATTGTTCGTGACGGCCGTACTCGTTGGGTCGATCAGGATATAGATGAGTTGGTGACACGGCTCTTTTTTACCGAACGGTCATTGGTAGAAGAAAGCAACTTGCAATTTGTAAACGGCCGTGTGTTGTCTAGCCCACGTAAAAACGATCTGTTGTATCTTTATCAGAACATTTTTCATGGTCAGAAAGCAGTGCCTGCTAATGAACGTGACAACCTACAGGCAGAGCTTAAATTATATGGGTTGGTCAAAGTAAACAGTGTTGGTAACCTGGTCCCGCGTAACCGTATTTACCAACAAGCTTTTGATCAGGCGTGGATACGGCAGCATACCCCTGCTCGTTGGCGGCAGCGTCTATGGCTGGCCCTGATTGTCATTACCATCCTGTCTATCGGTTTAAGCATTTACTTTTGGCAGAATTCACAGCGCACAAGTAAGTTGTTGGCGGAGACATACATCACAACTTTCGCTACGACTGAAAACACCACCTTGCGCCTGGATAGCCTGGCTCAGCTGCTGGCGTTAGGCGGTTATGAGCAAGAAGTGGTGACATTATTTATGCAGATACCTTTAGATGATAAGGTAGCCCTCTTTACCACACCTACGGCCGATTTACAAAGACAGATAGAGCAGGTGATAGTAACGCTTTATACCACTCAGGCCGAAGATATGGTAAAAGCCGACGCTGAAAGCACACAAGTGTTAGCGGCTATGTTGGGAGCCCTTCACCAGTTTGAGCGCCTGGAAAACCCAACGGTGGCCGCGGAGATTGACAATTGGCTGCAAGGGCGCACGGCCGTTCTGCAGAATGACCTGGACAGGGCACAACTGGCTTACAGCGTAGCCCTTAGCTTAAACGGTAATAATCCGGCCACCCGGTATGAGCGGGCGCAGGTAGCGCTGTTACTGACCAATTATGAAGCAGCCTTAACAGACCTGAGTGCCTTACCAACGTATGAGGCTATCTGGCAGCGTCGTGTACAGACGATAGTAGCACGTACACCGCAGCTATATCCCTTAATTATGGTTGAAGGTAGCCCATTTGCTGCTCTAATCACTTTTGTGCCCACGCCTACTTCTCGCTTTACTGCAACGGCAGCATCTGTGTCTGAACCCGCCCAGACAGCAGATACGGCCGTCATCGCTGCCGGCCTAATGCCCACGTCGACCCATATGGGGCCTACACCTGTATTTGTCGAACTCCCCCTCATTGCGCCTCAGACCCCACCAACAGGCGATATCGTTTATACTTGTTTTGTAGATGGGGTAGACCAGATCTGTGCCATTGCCGCCGATGGTTCCAATCAGCGCCGTTTGACGTTTTCTGGGGCCACAGATTGGGCGGCTTCATTTGTACCAGGCGGTCAGGAGATTTTGTTCTCTAGTGCCCGGTCTGGCACGTTTGCTATTTACCAGATAGATGCCACCGGTGATAATAGCCGCCTGATTGCCCGGCCAGATGAAGGTGGGTATGCCCCGCTCGCTTCACCAGATGGGGGGCAAATTGCCTTTGTCCGCGCCAAAGATGGCAGCCAAAACATTTTGGTGATGGATACCTACGGTCACAGTATACGTCCTCTGACGAATATTATTGGCGATGCTCTTAACCCAGTGTGGTCACCAGATGGGCAGCAGATAGCCTATGGTCGTCGTCTGGCGGGGGAAGACGCATATACACTGGTTATCATGGACGCCGCTGGCACCAGTGAGCGAGAACTATTATTACCTCTTACCGGTATTGGTAGTCGCAGTGATTGGTCCCCTGATGGTCGATGGCTGGCGTTTTATGCTGGCCCATCCAATAATCATGATATTTACCTCGTTGCTGTAGATGGCTCGGAGTATCGTCGCCTGACACATGGGGGAGATAATTTGGGGCCTTCGTTTTCAGCCGATGGCCGCTGGCTCGTTTTTACATCCAGCCGGGACGGCGATAATGAGCTTTACCTGATTCGGGTGGATGGCTCTGGGTTGACCCAACTCACCGTTAATGACACCTCAGATTGGCAGCCACGTTGGGGGCGGTAAAAAGCTGCAGCCGCAAGGCCATTACAGATCTTGTTCCAACGCTGCCTCTACGGCTTGTTTTATAGTACCTTCCGTTACCAACAGGCGTGCCTCTTCGATGAGGGGTGCCAGGGTGACATCATCTTCCAGGAAAGGGATGCGTTGGCGCATCAGGTGATGGGCTACGGCCGTGCCGCGCCCCAACCGCCTGTCTTTCCCCATGTGCTGCCGGCGGAAGTCCACGCCCTGGGCCGCGCCCAACAGTTCAATGGCCACAATGGTTTCTACATGATCAAGAATTTGGGCCACCTGGCGCACGGCCGTGGCTCCCATGCTCACATGATCCTCCACATTGGCGCTGCTGGGGATGGTATCGGCACTGGCCGGGTGGGCCAGCACTTTATTTTCAGAGGCTAATGCCGCCGCGGTGTATTGGGCCATCATCAAACCACTTTCCAGGCCGCCGTCTTGTGTCAGAAACATGGGTAAGACGCCGCCGTTGCTGTCCGCATCTACCAGCCGGGCCATACGGCGCTCGCTCATATTCCCAATTTCCGTCAGGGCCAGTTTTAAGTAGTCCATGGCCAGGGCCACAGGTTCCCCATGAAAATTACCGGCGGAAATAACATCTGTCTGCCCGGTTTTTTCATCCACAAAGATGATGGGGTTGTCATTCACCGCATTAAGCTCGATGTCAATCACCCACTTCGCATAGGCAATGGCATCACGGGCAGCACCATGCACTTGAGGCACACAGCGCAAGGTGTAGGGGTCTTGCACATTCAGGGGATCATGGGCGCGCAGTAGTTCGCTGCCCGTTAAAAGCTGGCGCAAAAAGGCCGCACACTCAATTTGCCGGGGGTGGGGGCGGGCGGCATGAACACGGGCATCATAAGCCCGATCGGTGCCATGCAGCGCTTCTAATGTCAGGCAGGCGGCTATATCCGCAGTGAGTGCCAGGTTGATGGCCCGGCGCACTTGCAGCGCCCCCATGCCCACCATAAAGCTGGTGCCGTTGAGTAGGGCTAACCCCTCTTTGGCTTCCAATGCCAATGGTTGCAGCCCGCTCTGCTCTAAAGCGGCCTGGCCGGGCAGCACCGTGCCATTGACGGTGGCCTGGCCTTCCCCAATAAGTACCAGCGCCAGGTGAGCCAGAGGGGCCAGATCACCGCTGGCGCCCAACGAGCCCTGTGCCGGAATGCAGGGGTGGATATGGTGGTTGAGCATGTCTATGAGCATGTGCACCACCTCCGGGCGCACACCAGAGTGGCCAATGGCCAGTGTGTTGGCCCGCACCACCAACATGGCTCGCACCACCGCTTCTGGTAGTGTGGGGCCCACGCCCACGGCATGGCTGCGCACCAGGTTTACCTGTAATTGTTTGACCTGGTCAGGGGAAATTATTTTGTCTTTGAAACGGCCGAAGCCCGTGGTAATGCCATACACCACATCACCCCGGGCCACCAGCTCTTCCACGGCCATGCGTGACCGTTGTATGGGCAGTAAAGCGGCGGGGTCTAATTGTACGGTACGGCCGTGGGCTACGGCTACCACATCATCTACCTGTAAGTTTGTGCCGGAAATGGTTAAGGGAATCATGGGGCAATTATACGCGCATCACGGCCGTTTGACCCCTCTATCATCTATCATCATACAGGAATAACCGAACCCCATGAATTCTGATAACCAAACGTGTTCTCGTCAATCTTTATTTGTAAATGCCCCTTGTGCTGCGTTGCATGCAGGCACAATTCCCTGCGGATCTGTGGTGTGCCCAAACCAGAGCACTGCATATTCGTCATAAATGCCTACACTCATGGCCGGTCAGCTGAACCCTTGCCAAGCACCCTGTTCCAGAATAATGTCATTATCATTGGGGCTATTGCGCCAGCTATCAAGAGCCGCCTGTGCCGTTGCCCCATCGTGATGCCGGTAAGCATTTTCAAATCCATAGCCGGTGTAGGCATTGTCAGTGATTTCACGCGGCTTGAACCACATCCCTTCGCCATAAGCGTTGGAATCAACATAACAAACAGGTGTCCACAAATCAGGCTGCCAATCTGACCAGCTATGTAAATTACACTCTTCGCCGGTCGCTGGATCTGTGCCGCTATCAGGATGATTGGTTTGCAAATCAAGTACGTGCCATTGAGCCACGGCCGTTAACGACTTCGATAACGGCACATCAGGCAAGCCGTTCTGATTCCGATAATCATTGATTAAGTTGGCTAATATGACCTCTTCATCTGTCAGGCAAACATGTAACGTCTCTTCTGTTGTAAAAGACCACACAGCCCCTTCCGTTTGGGTATTATGTGTATCACGAACCACAATACGCCAATAATAGGTGGTACCTTCCAATAAATTGGTCATCGCATAACTGTTTTCTGACAAGTTCGAGGCTACCAGTTGTGTTGGTGGATTTGTGTCTGCCTCCAGATAAAGATCATAAAGGAGTGTATTCCCATCAAGATTATATCCTTCCCAACTTAGTGTTATGTTAGTGGCCTGATCCAATGCCCCATCAACAGGAATAGGGTTGCCCAACACATTACAAACCGTAACAGGGCCTTGCGGGTCTGTCACACTTCCAAACCAAAGTACAGCATAGTGTTCATAAATACCAACACTCATCGCCGGCCAGTTACGCCCTTGCCAAACGTCTTGCTCCAGAATAACCGCATTATGAGGTGGACTATTACGCCAGGCATTCAGGGCGCTTTGTGCCGTTGCCCCAAAGCCAGACCCATAAGCATTTTCATACCCATAGCCTGTATAAAGGTTGTTGGTCATTTGGCGCGGCTTGAACAACATTCCTTCGGCATATGCATGAGTATGGACATAACAAACGGGTGTCCATAAATCAGGTCGCCAATCTGACCAGCTATGTAAATTACATTCTAAGCCGGTCGCTGGATCTGTGCCGCTATCGGGACGATTGGTGTGCAAATCAAGCACGTGCCATTGAGCAACTGTTGTCAACGATTTTGATACAGGTGCATCAGGCAAACCATGTTCATTTCGATACTCATTGATTAAGTTAACTAAATTAACCTCTTCACCTGTCAAACAGGCCCCTGGTGTGGGAAGATAAACGGGCCTATGTATCATTCTGTGTTTGGATGGCGGTGGCATCCGTGGCTCCCATGCACACATGGTCTTCTACGTTAGCGCTGCTGGGGATGGTATCGGCGCTGGCCGACAGATAAATGTCAACGGAAAATAGTCACAAACGAACGAAACGTGGGGTGACCACAACAGATTCGGAAGTGATGAGACCCACGAATCGGAAGAAACGGCATCTGACTGCCCAGTATAAAGCTCGGGTGCTGGCCGACATCGATGCCCTGCCCTATGGCCAAATCGGGGCCTACCTGCGGCGGGAAGGACTGTACTCCTCGCAAATCGCCCAGTGGCGCAAGCAAAGGTTAACTTTCATTATGCCCCGACACCAATGTCAAAGCTTGTAACGAAGGGATTGCATGCAAAGCATTTTCCAACTCCTTTTCAGCAGAATCTCCATCCGTCTCCGTTACCAAAATAATGAGGTCACGGTTTGTCGCTTCTGTCACCTCACACGCAGGCATCGCCTCCAATGCGTTCACTAACTCAGACATCCGTCCCTCAACAGGGAAAGCCAAATAACTCTTAACAATCATAATGACACACCCATTAAGTAAGCAAATTTCGCATTCGTCCCGTCTCGATCGGTAAAGCAACCTTGACCAATAATGTAAAAATAAAAGCACCCATTGCCCAAATACCTAGAGTAACCAACAGTTCAATCGCTGTGGGTGTATACTCCACAACTTTACCCCACTGACCAGGAATAAACCCTGGGATAATCAATCCCATCCCTTTCTCGATCCACACACTTATAAAGAGCAACAAACATGCGATTTTCAAAAGTGTATGGTTTTTTCGCAAAGGGTTAATCGTCAAAATAGACGTTGCCACCACACCCATGAAAATGGCTGACCAAATCCATGGACTGAGCGCATTAAAACCACGCAACCCAAAAAAGAGGTAAGTTGCACTTTGGTTGTGGTGTGTGGGGGAATAAAATTCGGTGAACAATTCTGAAGCCAACATGATCAGGTTAACCTGCGCCGCAACCGTGACCACTAAAGCCAATTTATTGATCGTGACATCTTCGATTGGGTAAGTTGAGTTACGGCGAATGCCAAACAAGATGATGATCAGCAAAGCAGGGCCAGCCGCAAATGCAGAAGCTAAAAAGCGAGGCCCCAATAATGCTGTGTGCCAAAATGTACGCGATGATAAGCCGGCAAATAAAAATGCTGTCACCATGTGCAAAAGAAAAGCCCAAAAAATAGACAAAAAGACACCGGGTAAATAGACGCTCTTTTTCGGTTCTTTGTTTTGATAATGATTAAACAGAATATAGAAAGGGATGGTCAAGTTTAGAAAGAGGTAACCATTGAGTACAATGACATCCCATGCCAACATTGATTGCGGCCAATTAAAAATGCCGATGACGGGCATCATATGCCACAAATTGGCGGGGCCACCCATATCGACAACAACAAAGGCTAAACACATGCACAAGGCGGCAACTGCTAATCCTTCACCGATTAGAACCGCCCTTTGGAAATCTTTTTCGTTCAAAATGTAAGTGGGTAACACAAGCATCACAGCAGCGGCAGCAACGCCTACAAAAAAGGTGAAATTGGAAATGTATAACCCCCAGCTAACCGTGTCCGACATGCCTGTAACACGCAAACCCTCACGCAGTTGAATCGAATAAGCATACCCACCAATCAACATCAGCAGGGTCATCAAACCCATCCACAAATGGTATTTTCTACTTCCTGTGGTAACGGCCGTTAAACTATCTTTAATAAAAGAAAAGAGAATATTCATAGAACTTAATCCATAAAGTACCAAAATTTTGGCTCTGTACCTAAATCTTCCTTCAACCGAAATACTTTCTTGTTTTTAAGAATCCAGCGAATATCACTGTTCGGATCGAGCAAATTACCGAAGATACGGGCGCCTGTTGGACACGCTTCAACACAAGCAGGATTTTTACCTTGGCGCGTTCGTTGAATACAGAAAGTGCATTTTTCAGTCACCCCCTGTTTACGTAAACGATTGCCCAGATAATGTTGATTGCCATTCACCTCTTCCACCGAAATCACAGGGTCAGCCCAGTTAAAGCGCCGGGCATCATACGGACAGGCTGCAATGCAGTAACGACAGCCGATACACCAATCATAATCCACAACCACAATCCCATCTTCTTCTTTCCATGTTGCTTTGACAGGGCAGACAGGAATACAGGGCGCATTTTCGCAATGGAAACATTGCGTGCCGACATAATAATGTCCTTCAGCTGGCACCTCATGGTAATAATTATCGTTTGCTTCATCGAAGTTCATTTGCCCCTGTTTGTGTTCATGAATGCGAATGTAACGCATATCAGAGGCACGATCTTGATTGTTTTCTGCCAAACAGCCACGAACACAATCCATGTAACCACGACATTTAGAGATGTTAAAGGCATAGCCATACAACACGCCAGGGATTGCGCCATCAGTTGAAATATTTATTGTCTCACCCGTTTTTGACTCATATAGTCGTTCCAGCCTATCAACCGTTTGCCCTTTTTCCTCATCACTCATCAAACGGAAATTGCCCTTGAAATACTCATCCCACTTCATGTCAGATGTGGAGCTTTCAGGTGAGTCGCCCGGCGTACAACCAAATTGCAAAGCCGTAAACCCTACCAACAAACTTGCCGCAATCATCTTCATGGCCTCACGCCGATCAACCTTAGTGGCGAGTTGTCCAATATTGGCAGCAAGCGCCTTACGCACGGCCGTACTATCCCAACCATCCCCCTGCTTGCTCAAATGAATGATGTTTTCAAGCCGATCTAAGTCCAGATCATCCGTTAACGCCGTCGCCTTCTCATGATTGAGTTCAGGATCAACATCCATAAACATATTGACCAGCATCTCTTGGATACCCGTTGCATTAGATGGAAACGAATCAGTTGAGCAAGCACAACCGCTGCCACAACTTTTCCCTTGGGCCATCGTCGGCAACGGAATTGTAGAAATGCCAGGCTGGCCGCCTTGCGGTTCTAAACCAGCCGTTGGGCTAACCGCTATCGTCACACCATCGTCACCAATCGTCAGCAAATTTGGTTGAACTTCATGGTTTTCCGGCAGCGGCTTGTATTCATATTCTGACCAAAGCTTTTTGTTAAAAATGTTCATGCGTTATTCCCCAATACCGCTGCCCATAACCGCAGGCCAACGTTTATCCCATGCTGGAGCATGTGGGTTGTGGCAACCGACACAACTCTCAACAACACGTGGCTCGGCCCATCCTTCCATTCGCTTACCATGTGCGCCACCAACCCAATCACCATATTGCAAGCTATGGCATTGCGCACAAACCTGATAGCTGTGATCGTATTCGACAGGTGTACCAGCCAATGTGTGTAATGAATCGAGATTATCGATCGTGTGGCATGTTGCACATGTCATCACATCAGACGAAGCATGATCGAGTTTAATGTTCCAGTGTGGTTCTGTTTCAATTTTCAAGGCGCTGTCCAATTGCGGTTCGTGGCAGCTGGAGCATGGATATTTTTCCATCTTATCTGTATGTGTAAGCGTTTGGAATGACGCCGAATCTGTTTCCACTGCAACCGTTTTATACTCCAACAGCAACCCTGATATATCGATGTCAATTGGTTCAGGATGCATAGAAGTATGTTCCAATTGGGTCACCAAACTTTTGCTGTGAGATCGCGATTCAGCCGAACAGCCCACAGCCAAAATGGTTATTATCGCCAACACAAAAATAAATAAGCGTCTCATCGTTCCCACTCCCCCTCTGTCTCAATCAAAACATGACATTGGAGACAATTTTCGCGCTCTGGGTGGGTAACGCGAATTTCGACAGGCGCTGCTGGCCCCGCATGGCAAGAAATGCAATTTTCACGCATTTCGGGCGCATGTTGAATAGGTGGTGGACTGTCCAGCAAAACGGTATCACCCAACGACGGCCCCGCTGCTGTTTGCCAATCTGATTCCACAAACAATTCGGTTGTATTCACAGGAACATGACATTGATTACAACTAAGCAGTTCAGGATGCGGCACAATAGGTGCATATGCCTTATATTTGGCCACATAATCACCGGTCGTATGACATTGCAGACAATCATTGCCGCCAATGCTCTGCGTATCCACCGGATGAGGAACGATGGGCGGTGCGCCTAAATAAGCGCGTCGCTTATAATAGTCAGAAAGATTGCGACCATCTATGGGAAACCCAGACTCATTCATGTAGGCGCTAAAATCAGCTGATTGTGCAAACGTTTCCACGCGGACAGGTCGCGATGGTGATCCATTGCCTCTCCACTCGCTCAACTCGGCATCTTGTGAATTTTTCCACAAACTTGTTCCCACAAGGAACACCACGGCAGCAAACAAGATGCTGGTTAACAGTATCATTACAATACGTGATCCTACATGGTTGTCATTTTGCATAGATCACCTTTATGAAATTTTTTCGACACGCACGGCACATTTTTTGTAGTCAGGCTCTTTTGAGATCGGGCAAAATGCATCGAGCGTCAACTCATTAATCAGCATCGACTCGTCGAAAAAGGGCACAAATACATGTCCAGGCATAGGGCGTCCCCGTTTGTCGACCGATGCGGGCAGTTCGAGCGAACCACGTGGTGACACCAAACGCACGATTTCGCCATGTTGGATTCCCATTTCAAGGGCATCATCGGGGCTAAGTTCCACATACCCATGTGGCATTGCCTGATGCAAGACGGAAACTCGCCGCGTCATTGAGCCAGTGTGCCAATGTTCCACCACGCGCCCTGTACAAAGCCAAAATGGAAACGCTTCACTTGGTTCTTCGGCAGCGGGTTCATACGGCCGTTGCCACACCCAAGCCTTGCCCTCTGGTTTGCCATAAAAATCGTAATCTTCCTGCGTTGTTGCGGGATCATATGCAGCGTTATAACGCCACAACGTTTCCTTACCATCAACAAACGGCCAACGAACACCAGGGCGTTCTTTTAGTACTTCATAAGGTGCCATGCCATGCTTTGCACCTTCATGGAAACGAGTGTACTCCTTCCAAATTTGTTCGACATGATCCGCCTCATCCCATGGGAAAAGCTCCTCAAACCCCAAGCGGCGGGCCACTTCAATTAACTGCCAGGTGTCGCTCATCGCCTCGCCAGGAGGTTGAACCAATTGGTCCCAGTGCTGCGTGCGCCGCTCCGAATTGCCAAACAGCCCTTCGCGCTCAATCCACATGGCTGATGGCAAAATCACATCAGCAATATCAGTTGTGGGGGTCGGATACACATCCGAAACAACAACAAACCGCCCTTCTTTCAAGCTGCCATCACGATACCGCTTCAGCTTAGGCATACTCACCATTGGATTGCTGACCTGAATCCACATGAAGCGTATGTCACCGCGATCAAGCGCACGGAACATTTCAACTGTATGATAGGTTGGTTTGGGCGGGATATTTTCAACGGGTACATTCCAAATTTCAGCCGCTAATTCCCGTGCTTCTTCTTGATCCACTGTACCATGCGGTAACTTATGGGTTAAGGTTCCCACTTCGCGCACTGTGCCACACGCGCTTGGTTGTCCTGTCAATGAAAACGGGCTGTTGCCAGGCGATGAGATTTTCCCAACCAACAAATGGATGTTGTAAATCAGATTATTCATCCATGTACCGCGCACATGCTGGTTAACCCCCATGCACCAAAAACTGGTCACTTTGCGATTGGGGTCACCATACAATGTCGCCAAATAGCGAATATCGCTCACCGAAACCCCTGTCAATTTTGATACTTTTTCTGGGGCATAATCTTCTAAAAATGTCTTAAAATCTTCGAATGAGATATCCGTCGGCTCGTCTGTAAAGGCAAACCCATCTTCTGTACCATAGCCAATATCGGTTTTCCCCGATTTGAAGGTGCAATGCCGCTCTACAAAACGCTCGTGAACTTGTCCGTTGCGAATGATTTCGTAACAAATGGCGTTAGCGATGGCCAGATCTGTTTGGGGATTAAATATGATCGAACGATTAGCCGCTAAACTGGTGCGGGTTGAACGGGTGGCAAGGTCAATAATTTTGACATCTTTGCGCTTCTGTCGCTGCTCCAACATGCGTGAAAAGAGAACGGGGTGCATCTCGGCCATGTTATTGCCCCAAAGGACAAAAACGTCTGCATAGTCAATGTCATCATAACAACCCATTGGCTCATCCAGCCCAAACCCTGACACAAACCCTGTAACCGCGCTTGCCATACAAAGTCGGGCGTTTGCTTCGACGTTGTTGGTTCCAATCGCTCCTTTGAATAACTTGTTGGCTACGTACCCGTCGGGAATGGTCCATTGGCCTGAACCGTAAATGGAGACCGCATCTTTCCCATTTTCGGCAATGGTCTCTTGCATTTTCTGAGCGACCAAATCAAGTGCTTCACTGATTGGTGTTTCGACGAGTTCCCCGTTTTTGCGGACATACGCTTTTTTGAGGCGATCTTTGCCGTAAAGGGCCATCACAGAGTGGTATCCTTTGACGCAGCATAACCCTTTGTTGACTTGGCTGGCGGGGTCGCCTTTGACGGCAACGGCACGCCCCTCAGCTAAGCCAATGAGCAGTCCACACCCAACACCACAAAAGCGGCAGGGGGCTTTCTTCCATGTCACATCATCAATTGATATATCAACTGCATTGAGCTTTGCCTGTACTTGTTTATCTTGCAAATCTTTTGCAAACAACACCCCAGGAAAGATGGTGGAAGCGGCCGTCATGGCAGCTATGGCGGCCATCTGTTTCAAGAATTGTCGCCGTGTTGTCGTTTCTTGTCTCATAACCTATCCTTTTTATGTCAAATCGATCGTTGATCACCTTAATCAAATGTCGGGTGGCCAAGTGAGGTTATCTCATACCAAATATATGGGAGTGCCAGGCAAAATCGGCAAAAGCACTCCATATTTTGGTGTTCGCACCAAAGTCATGTTGCACTTAAAATACCAAATGTGGTGCAGTATTGAGCGATTTTGATTTTTGTTTTGCCTCAACCAATTTGCGCTCCTGAATCCTTAGGGAGGTTGGGGATAATCTCACCTTACTACTAAATTTCGCCGGCCTATTATATTGGAATTTTAGATTGGATCGAGTGACAAAAGTACTTTATAGTAATTCAACAAGAGACGACATGAGCTTGATCTCAACCCCATGAATGAAAGCCACCCTCCCGGAGGGTTCATCCCAGATGACCTCTGCCGTAGAAGCCTCCGGGAGGGTGTTTTCAAGGGAGGAACCCATGAGCAAATTTCGCATTTTGTGCCTGGATGGCGGTGGCATCCGTGGGTTGTACACGGCCGTGCTGCTAGACCGGTTGGTGACGGCCGTGCCCACCTTTTTAGATGACATCCACCTTTATGCCGGTACGTCTACCGGCGGCATTTTGGCCTTGGGGTTGGCTTCCGGCCGCACACCAGCCGAGGGAATTGCCCTTTACCAGCAGTGGGGCCCCCGTATATTTTCCCGCACGTGGGTCTGGAAATTACGCACAGTATGGGGATTGCTGGGCGCAAAATATAATAATCAGATGCTGCATGAAGCGGTTACCAGCGAGTTGGGGGCATTGACCATGAATGACCTGGCGCAGCAGCGCAAAAACGTCCTAATTTCCAGCTTTGATCTGGCTGACGAGTCTCATGCTTATCGCTGTTGGGGGCCCAAATTTTTTCATAACTTTCTTGACCGAACCGGCGATCCTGATGAACTTTTGGCCGATGTGGCCATGTACACCAGTGCCGCGCCCACCTACTTCCCTTCGTACAAAGGGTATGTGGATGGGGGCGTGGCGGCCAACAGCCCCACGATGGCGGCGTTGGCGCAGGCGCTTGATCCGGGTACCGGTGGCCAACAATTAGCTGATATTCGGCTGCTTTCTCTGGGGACGGGTGTGGTCATCCGCTCTATCTCCGGGCAGCGGCATAATTGGGGAGTGTTACCATGGGCCAGCCCGGCCATTCCTATCATGCTGGAAGGTTCAATGGATGCCCAAAATTATGAGTGCCACCGGGTGTTAGGCACAACCCAATACCATCGGCTAAATGCGATACTGCCTGAACCTATAGAATTGGATGATGTCGGCGGTATGGATAAGCTTATTCAGTTTGCCAATGCCGTAGATATTGGGCCGACAGTTGCCTGGATTGGGCAAAACTTTTTGTAAGCGCCAGCTTCAGGCTGAAATGCTTTTTTGTGTCAGCGAATCTATCTGTGTAAATAGAGCAGCGAAATTGATGGGTTTGCGCACGTAACCATCACAGTGAATGGTATGGAACTTTTCTTGCGCGGCCGGGAAAGATTGGGCGGTTACGGCCAAAACGGGAATCGTAGCGGTATGGGGCGAGGATTTGAGCGCCTCGGTGGCTTGCCAGCCATCAAGTACAGGAAGCAGCAAGTCCATAAGGATTAAATCGGGCTTTTCAGCCTCGGCCAGAAAGATACCATCCTGGCCATTAGACGCTACAAGAACCTGGTGTTCTTGATGCTGTAGTTGAAGCACCATTAAATTTTGGATGAAAAGATCATCTTCGATTACCAGAATCTTGGCCACTTTGCCTTCCTGAAGTTGTTAGAGTGAGGGGTGTGGTTCTTCCCTAAACCAGGCGAAGTGTCAGGTGCTTTACGCCTTCTGGCGAATAGGAAAACTTTCCAGTACCCAGCTACTATTTAACCCCTATATTGTTGTGCCTGCCTGGAAATTTGTCAAGCGTCACTATTTGGTTAAACTGGCGGAGCTATGCGGACGATAGTTTGTTTTTGTGGTTTGTCCCTTCTGTTTTATTTACTCGCGGGGTGTGGGGACACAGCGGCGTTACCTACCCGTATTGCCGTTGCTTCTTTACCAACTTCTTCTTTTGCGCTGCCGGCCACCAACACACCACTGTCAGGGGGCACGGCCGTGCCCCTTCTGCCCACGTTGACGCCTGTACCCAGCCACACCCCTTTACCCAGTGCCACCCCCACCGTCACCGGTACTCCCCCGCCAACGGCCACACCTGATCTGTATAAAGATTTGACCATTGATGCCCTGACCGCCCGCAGTTATGGCGGCGGGCTTTTAGACATTGTGGAGACCCTGGAAGAAACTGACACGTTTACCCGCTACCTTATCACTTACCCCAGCGACGGCCTGACCATTTACGGGTTTATGAATGTGCCCAATGAAGGAGACAAATTTCCGGTGGCCCTGGTGCTGCATGGTTACATCGATCCGGCCGACTATGATACGCTGGCATACACTACCCGTTATGCCGATGCCTTGGCCGAAGCGGGCTACTTTGTCATCCACCCCAACTTCCGCAACTACCCGCCCTCAGACAGCGGCCCAGATGCTTTCCGCACCGGCTATGCCATTGACGTGCTAAACCTCATCGCCATTATTCGCCAGCAAAGCCAGGACCCGGTGGGGTTTCTACGGCGCGCCGACGCTGACCATATTCATCTGTGGGGGCACAGCATGGGGGGCGGTGTGGCGCTGCGGGTCATTACCGTCAACACTGAACCGTACATCCGTGCGGCCGTGCTTTATGGCTCTATGAGCGGCGACGAGCAGCGTAACTATGATCGTATCCGTTACTGGTCTTATGGGCGGCGGGGCGAATTTGAGCTGGCCGCACCGCCGGAGTTGATGGCGCTGATTTCGCCCATCAACTATTTGGGACGCACCTCCGTGCCCATTGCCGTGCACCACAGCGTGGCTGATGATGTTGTGCCTGTAGCCTGGTCTCAGGAATTGTGTGATTTGCTGGCCGCCAGTGGGCATGAACACGAATGCTTCTTTTACCAGGCCCAGCCGCACACGTTTCATGGCTACGCGGATGATCTGTTCATGGAACGGGTGGTGCTGTTTTTCCGCAGCCATTAGGTATTTATCTAGATGGTAGGGCATCATATGCTTCCTGGGCCGGGGTAAAGGTGGGGTTCCAGGTGATAGCCTGTTGGAAGTCCAGCCGGGCCTGATCAGGGTTGCCCTGGGCCAGGTAAGCCAGGCCGCGATAGTAGTACGCTTCTTCCAGGCCGCCGCTGCTGGAGAGAGTGGCATTAGCCAGGGTCAAGGCATCATCGCTGCGGCCGACGGCCAGGTAAGCTTCATACGGTTGGAATTGATACCATAACATGCGCCAGGGCAGGCCAATGGTGCGCGCCTGGTCATAAGCGGTGGCGGCGTTTTGGAAATAGGCCTGGTCGCCGGTAAGCTGGCCTAAATGTGTCAGGCTGGTGCCCAGGTTAAACCGGGAGTAAGGGTTTTGGGCGGCCACGGCCGTTTCTGCCTGCGCTGTTTGGGCGGCGTGCCGCCACATGGTTAGCGGGTCTGCTAGTTCGGGACCAATAAGGGCGGCTACGGCCGTTTCCTGTTCTGGCGGGTATACCAGGAAGAAGGCATAATTAAAGTGCTGCCAATGCGCCTCAATAAAATCATAACTTTCGGTCAGGCCGCTGCTGTCCCAAGGGCCCAGAAAGGTATCCAACACCGTGAATTCTTGTGTCGTATCATCGTAGCCAATAAGCGTCAGGTAGTGGCCCATCCAGCCCTGCCAATCATTGGGCACATACCCCTTTTCGATGACCACAGGAAAGCCGTTAGCCAGCAGCCGCTTGAGCACGGCGATATCACCGCCGCTGTACACGGCCGCGCGCAAAGGTGTTTGTTCATTGACGTAATGCACCAACTCCTCTGGGGAGACATTGCGGTCTTCGTACTGGGGGCGAATCTGAGCCGCCACCTCCAGCTGGTCAACGATGTACCCATAATGGGCCAGATTTAACGTGAGGTTTGCCGGCCCGCAGTTGTTGAACTGCTGAGGGATGACAGTTAACCCTCCAATATGAACTTGCTGGGGCAGGGGAACGGGGGTAGGCGATGGCGTGGCTGCCGACGTGTCAGGGGACGTTACCCTGTTGCCAGGGTAGGCGGAGGCGGCGGTAAAGGCAGGGGGGATGGCAGCGGTAGGTGAAGAGACGGCCGTAGGCAGCGCAATGGTAGGCATGAGGGCCAGAGGGTAGCGGGTGATATCGGGCGCGGGTAGTGCGGTGGGCAGCGGTGTGCTGGCGGCCTGCAGCATCGTTTCCGGCAGATAAAGCCGTGCTTGTGCCGGCAAGGAGGCTACCACACGGGGAAAAGCCCACCAACTGAAGACGGCCGTCAACAGCAACAACACGGCCAGTAAAATGCCTATCCCACAACCTTTACGCATGACACCCATTATACCTATGTGTTAAGATAGCGACGCGTTAATAAAACATGAGGAGGCTAAATGTATGCAGATCGTTATCTTTTCAGATGTTCACGGTAATCTGAATGCCCTGGAGGCAGTTCTGACGGCCATTGACCAGCAAAAGCCAGACATGATCGTGTTTGCCGGGGATTTGTGTCTGATGGGGGCACGGCCGTCGGCCTGTATTGCGCACCTTCAAGCCCGCAAAGACATCCTGTCTATTCACGGCAACACCGATTTGATGATTGGTAACCCTCTTGCGCTGCCAGAAGATGCCGACGAGGCTACGCAGTCCCGGTACCAGCAGTTTAACGCCATTAGCGACTGGACGTTGGCGCAGCTTTCCGAGGCAGAAGCTGCCTGGCTGCGCGGTCTGCCCTTTAGCTTCCGCCTCAGCCCTACGAATGACGCCGCCGATGATTTGCTCATCGTCCATGCTAACCCGAAGGATGTCGAACGCCCCATTCTGCCCACGGATGAGGTGCAACAAGAGCGCTTTGGCAAGGTGAGCCGCAGCCAGCCAGATGCGGCCCTGGAACCCTTGTTAGCCGACGTCACGGCCGGGGTGATCGTCTTTGGACATGTGCACCTTCCCAGTGTACGCCAATGGCGAGATATGAAACTGGCCAATATCAGTTCTGTCAGTATGCCCATGGATGCCGATGTGCGCGCGAAGTATGGCATGCTAACCTGGGCCAACGGCCGTTGGGCCATCGAACATCGTTTTGTAGAATATGACCTGGAGGGGGAAAAGACGGCCGTAAAACAGGCACGGCCGCCAGGGTGGGAAGAGATGGTGCAGCGGCTGGCAGGGAGGCCGTAGTCAGTGGGTCGGTGGTCAGTGGGTCAGTGGGTCAGTGGTCAGTAGGTCAGTGGGTCAGTAGGTCAGTGGGTCAGTGGGTCAGTGGTCAGTGGATAGTTACTGAATACTGAATACTGACCACTGACCACTGACCCTAGCGGGCGGACACGGCCGTGTCTAAAAACCCATCCAAGTCGCGCTTTAACTGGACCAGAGAGGGGTGATGCACGTACATCATGTGCCCTGCTTCGTAGTAGGTCATGGAAATGTTACCCATTAATTCAGAGGGAACCTCTATATGGTTAAAGGTGTATTCGGTGGCCAGGAAGGGGGTAGCAAAATCATAGTAGCCGTTGGCCACAAACACTTTCAGGAAGGGATTGCTGGTCATAGCCCGCCGCAGCGTTTCAGCCACGTTTACAAATTCATTCTGATGTGGTTCATAATTCCAGGGCCATACCCGTCCTGTCAGAATTTCATAAGGTAGGTCGCTTTCAAACTTCAGGTCACGGCGTACATAATCATTAAACGTGGCCGTATAGGGCCCCATGATGGCGGCCATGCTGGGGTCATACTCAAAGAATTCTCCCGCGGCATCACGGTCATAACCGGTAAACCGGCTGTCTAGCCGCCCCACTGTTTTGCCCTGATCACGCAGCAACTCTTTGCAGAAGCGCATATAATGAATGCGCAGGTTACACCGCCGTACATAATCCGGGGAAAGCCCGGTATAACGGACCAATTTCTCTTCAATTTCCGCCCGCCTGTCCTCAGGCAGGGCGGCCCCTTGCATCAGGGCCAGAGTGTACTCTGTCAGAGCAAAATCACGCACTTCTGCGATAGTTTTTAGTAGATCCGCTTGCAAATCAGGGGCCAGACGCTGGTGATACCAGGCCGTAGCCGCCAGGGTGGGCAAGTAAAAAATATAGGGCAGGTCATTGCCTACCGGGAAGCGAATGGTCTGAAAATTAAGGACAACCGATATGAGCATAACGCCATTTAGAAATAGGCCATAGCGCTCCTGAAGGTAGCCAGACAACCCGGCGGCGCGGGTGGTGCCGTAGCTTTCACCGATGAGGAACTTGGGGGAAGACCAACGGCCGTAGCGGCTCACATAAAGGCGAATAAAGTCACCTACCGATTCAATATCTTTCTTGAAGCTGTGAAACTCTTTTGGCTTTTCGCCAGGTACGGCCCGGCTGAAGCCGGTGCTGACAGGGTCTATAAAAACCAGGTCGGTCTGGTCCAACAGGGAGTAGTCGTTGTTGACCAGTTTATAAGGCGGCGCCAATGGTTGGCCACCTTCCATGGTCTCTACCCGGCGGGGGCCCAGCACACCCAGGTGCAGCCAGACCGAGGAAGAACCAGGGCCGCCGTTAAACGAGAAGGTCAACGGCCGTGAAGCCATAGCTTCTACACCATCTTTCGTATAAGCAACGAAGAAGATGCTGGCTTTGGCTTTTTCGCCCTCAGACTTACCTTCCTTTTCCGCTTCTTCTTTCAGTACAAGGGTGCCACAGGTGACAGTGTAGTTAATTTCTGTACCGTTAATGACGGCCGTATGTTGGGTAACAGAGAGTTTGTCTTCAGGGGTTGGTTTTTTTTCTTCTTGCTCTTTGTCGTTCTTTTTCTTGTCGTCTTCAGTCATCTGTTTCTCCAAGAGGGGGATGGCGATGATTATACAAGGGCCCGCCCAATAGAGAAATATGTAGAGCCCTGGACAGGCGGCCGGTCAACAACAGACGGCCGTGTCAGACGGCTACCACTGCTTTGATGTGCGGGAAGAACTGCTTGACCGTCCCTTCTACCCAGCCGTGCAGCGTTACGGGGGCCAGGTTACATCCTTCACATGCCCCGGAAAGATGTACCTGCAAAACATCATCCTGAAAAGCTACCAGGGTCACTTCGCCACCATGATAATGTTCAATGTAACTGCTGATGGTGGTGACCAGTGCTTGCAGCCGTTCTGCTTCGCTGGCCTCGGCCACACGGCGCATTTCGGCATTAAAGCCACGTACACCAGCTGGTCGGTTTGTGGTTGTCATCTCACTGCTCCTTTGGGGCAAGCTGCCCCTCATCTACCCAACCTTATTCTTGGTCATGATTAGAGGGTACCATATTCAGCAGGGTGTGACCATAACAATAGACAGGAAAATGGGTGAGGAAAATCTTTACCGCCCTGCCACCCGACGTCTGAGAATGGCCTTGAAGCTTTCTTGAAACGGACCTGGTGCTGTCAAAGGATCAGCGCCGCCAGTGCGGCCTGCAAATCATCGTAAAGGGGAATGGGCGCCAGGTCAGCGGCTTCGGGCTGGGCGGCCTGGGTCCGGCCGCGCCCGGTCAGCACCATGGCGGCCAGACGCACCCCGGCGGCGCGGCCGGCCTGCACATCTGTGAGGGCGTCACCAATCATGATCGACTGGTCTAGTACCAGGTGATGTTCCTGTGCCGCTTGCAGCAGCATGCCAGGCAGCGGCTTGCGGCAGCCTGTTTCCTGGCCGGGGGCATCTGGGCAAATGTAGGCGGCGTCTACACGGCCGTCATGCTGCCGGATCACCTCTATAATCTGTTCGTTCAAAGAGATGACCGTGTCCAGAGGCAATATCCCCCGGCCGACGGCCGACTGGTTGGTGACCATGATGACTTTGTACGGTGTATGGCGAACACGTGCCAGCGCTGCCAGCGCCTGGGGGAAAAAGTGTACATCATCCCAATAACGAACGTAGCGGTCACAATTTTCAATAATGACGCCGTCGCGGTCAAGAAAGATAGCAGGGTGCATAGGCATTCAGGGGTTCAGGTGGCTTAAACACGCCTTCACGCAATCACTCATCCAGAGAGCGGTTGAATACATTCGGCCGTGTCGTTGCGCGGGTTGTTGACGGCCGTGCTCACCGGGTAGGCGGCCATCTTATCAGCGGGAAACGGTCGTAACAGATGCAGCGCCTGATCCGGGTTGGGGCCAGGCTCCAGCCAGAGGCCAAAATCTTCCGGCTCAATAATAACCGGCATCCGGTTATGAATGGGGGCCATCAGCTCATTGGGGCTGGTGGTGAGAATGGTGCAGGTTTGCAGGCGTGTGCCTTCTGGATCTTGCCACATTTCCCACAGCCCAGCAAAAGCAAACGGCCGCCCTTCCGTGGCATGGATATACATTGGCTGTTTCCGGTCATGCAGCTTTTGCCATTCATAAAAGCCGTCAGCGGGAATGAGACAGCGCCGGCGTTTAAAAGCATTACGAAAGGATGGCTTTTCCGCTACCGTCTCTGACCGGGCGTTGATCATGCGCGCGCCAATGGCCATATCTTTAGACCAGGAAGGGATCAGCCCCCAGCGGAAAAAAGTCAGGCTGCGTTGGCCGTGCTCATCCAGAAAAGCAGCCAGAACAGGCTGCGTCGGCGCGATGTTGTAGCGTGGTACAGAGGGGGGGATGGCAGCAACGGCCGTGTTATCCACGTTTAAGACAGCGGCTACTTCTTCGGTAGGTGACATTAACGCAAATCGGCCACACATAGATCCTCCTCATGACAGTAAGGGTGAGGTCAGTGGTTAACTTGTTGGTGGGTCTTGCCAGACTTGGTAGTGTACCAACCACCTGGCCCTTAGGCCAACGGCCGCGTGCGGGCCCCACATTGCCGGTTTTCATTGCTCTGGTGCCGCCAGAAATAGACAATTTTACCGTTTTTCATGGGCTGGCGGCTGCGTAATGTTAATACACCCCCGCAATGGGGACAAATCGCTTGTTTCGGGGAGTTGGCTGCAGCCAACACCTGCTGGCCTGAAGCTGTTGTTGCAATTTTCATAATTGATGTTGCTCCCGATCACCGAATAATGTTTACTTTTCAACCCTGCCAAAGTGTACCCTGCCCCATTCGTCCACACCCTGACCCTTTAGTACTAAAGTCCGTTAAAAGTGCGTGAAACGTCAGACGGTTTGTCAGATTTCTATGGTGAGCAGACCCACCTGGGACTGCTTTAGCTTTGTGTTACAATCCCCTTATCAAGACAACAGAGGTGATTTGTTTATGGACATTCAACAGCACACCTTTTTGGTTACCGGCGGTAGTTCCGGACTGGGTGCCGCTTGTGTGTGCCGGCTGGTAAAAGCTGGTGGTAAGGTGATCATTGCTGACTTAAATGAAGATGCGGGCCGGCAGTTGGCAGACGAACTGGGCAGCCAGGTGCGGTTTGTGAAGGTAAATGTGGTGAATGCGGCCGATGTGACCACGGCCGTGACCACATCGGTCACTGAATTCGGCGGCCTGCATGGTGTTATTCACTGTGCGGGCATGGCCATTGCCACCAAACTATTAGATCGTGAGGGCAATCCCCATGATCTGGACACCTTTAGTAAAGTCATTCAGGTTAACCTTGTGGGGACATTTAATGTTATTCGCCTGGCGGCGGCGGCCATGATTAAAGGTGAGCCCAATGCTGCCGGTGAACGCGGCGTTATCATCAGCACCGCCTCCGTAGCTGCTTTCGACGGGCAGATTGGGCAGGTCGCTTACGCTGCCAGCAAAGGGGGGGTGGTGGGCATGACGCTGCCCATGGCCCGCGAACTGGCTCGTTATGGTATTCGGGTCATAACCATTGCTCCGGGCATCTTTGATACGCCTATGATGGCTGCCCTGCCAGAAAAAGCCCGCCAATCGCTGGGTGAACAGGTTCCCTTCCCTTCGCGGCTGGGCCGCCCTGATGAATATGCCGCCCTGGCACAACACATCATCGAAAACGAAATGCTCAATGGTGAAGTCATCCGGCTCGACGGCGCTATTCGCATGGCTCCAAAATAACCTTCTATAGGTGACAGATGCCTTAAACTGAATTAAAATTTGCCAGTCATCTTTGCTGAAAGTGACTGTCACCTGTTTATAGAACATAGAAGTTTATGCAAGCACTTTGTTTAAAGCCAGGCCAGCTTTCCTACTGCCCTGACTATCCTGATCCTATCCCTGGGCCAGATGAAGCGTTGGTGCGTGTGCGCCTGGCCGGCATTTGCACCACCGACTTGGAAATGGTAAAAGGGTACATTCCTGATTTTCATGGTGTATTAGGGCATGAGTTTGTGGGTGAGGTTGTTAGTGCGCCAGATGGGTGCCGGCATGGCCAGCGCGTGGTGGCCAGCATTAATGTGGGCTGTAGTACATGTGCTGTTTGCCAGGTAAAGGGGTTTGAACATTGTCCCCATCGCCAGACGCTGGGCATTCACCGACATGATGGTGTCTTTGCTGATTACGTCGCCATCCCCCTGAGAAACCTGTTTGCTGTGCCGGCTGATGTGCCCGACGAAGCCGCTGTTTTTACCGAGCCGTTAGCGGCAGCACTGCGCATACGGGAACAGGTGCGGTTACGGCCGTCGGCCGCCATGGCCGTTATTGGGCCAGGGCGTCTGGGGTTGTTGGTAGGGCAGGTGTTAGCGGTAGATGGTACGGCTGTAACTATGCTGGGGCGCCATCCGGCTTCTTTGGAACTGCCGGCTCAATGGGGCCTACAAACCGCGCTGGCTGCCGATGTGCCAGACAATAGTTTTGATCTGGTGGTAGAAGTCACCGGCAACGAAACTGGTTTTGCCCAGGCGATCCGGCTGGTACGGCCGTTAGGAACTATCATTCTCAAAAGTACCTTTGCCGGCCTCAGCCGCCTGAATTTGAGCAAGGTTGTGGTCAGCGAAATCACCGTTATTGGTTCACGCTGTGGTCCGTTTGCCCCGGCGCTGCGCTTGCTGGCTGCCAGGACCATTGCCACAAACGCCCTCATCGCCGCTTCGTTCCCCCTGGCTGAAGGAGTGGCTGCCTTTGAGAAAGCCGCGCAACCAGGAGTCAGGAAGGTGTTGCTTCGGCCGTAACCCGTACGGTGACAAAAGCTGTCATGCTTTTGTAGTCTGGTGTGTTGTGGTAATGGTATAATCGCCACATATATGTACCTTAGCAAGGAGAAAAGCACCCATGAACAATGCTTTATTAACAATAAACACAGAGACCTACAAGCGCGCTACAGTGATTTCTGTTTCCGGGCGCATAGATAGCAGTAATGCTTTGCAATTTGATTCGGCTTTAAAAGAGGCCCTGAATGGCGGGAGCCATAATCTGGTGATTGAGCTGTCAGGTGTCACTTATATGAGCAGCGCCGGTTTACGGGCTATCGTCGCCACCCAACGGGAATGCCGGAAGAAAAGCGGTGACGTACGGTTGGCGGCGCCGTCAGAACGAGTGTCAGAGGTATTGTCACTGGCCGGCCTGGACTCCATCTTTTTGGTGTATGATGACACTACCGCCGCCGTAGGCAGTTACTAATTCAGTATCCAGTAAGCAGTTGGTAGTCATCAGTGCCGCTATACCCAGATCATTACTGAATACTGGTTACTGAATACTGATTACTGCACAAATGGGCGACAAGCAAACTATCTCCGTCCCTGGCCGTTATGAGAAGATACAACAGGTTTGCCAGTTTGTGGCGCAAGGCGCCGTACAGGCTGGCCTGACAGACACGGCCGTTTTTCACATAGAACTGGCTTGTGATGAAGCCTGCACGAATGTCATTGAACATGCCTATGGCGGTGAAGATGTGGGGGAGATTGTCGTCAGTTGGCAGGTACAGGGAGACCACTTTGTCATCACTATCTATGATCATGGCCGGCCGTTTGACCCGGCGGCTGTACCTTCTCCACCTACAGCCCCTTCCACAACCACACTGCCCACTGCAGACAACCTAACGGACAATAAATTTCTGGAGACCATTCGTATCGGTGGCCTGGGCATCCATTTTATGCGTACGTTGATGGATGACGTTCGTTATCACTTCGATGATGATGGTAATACCTTAACGCTCATCAAAAAGATAAGCCCGCCTTCGTAAACAAGACAGACTATGGCAATACAGCAGAAGAAACTAAAAGATGCGGTGTGGCTGGTGCAGGTAGACGGCCGTCTTGACCAGAGCCAGACCCCCGCATTAGACACACAGTTAACAGAGCTGCTTGATAACGGCCGTCATTTCCTGATCGTAGACCTCAAAGGCACCAGTTACATCAATAGTGGCGGACTGCGCTGCCTGGTCTCTGCCTGGCGCAAAGCCAGGCAGTCAGAGGGTAACCTGGTGTTGAGCGGCCTCAACAGCCGGCTGCTAGAAATATTTACGATGATAGGGTTTGACAAAGTGTTTCAGATTTATCCCACCCATACTGCCGCGCAAAAGGGTGTTGTGGGCGGCAAGTAACAAGCTCATGGGCGCGCAAAGTTCAGGCACGCTGTCAATGCCATTGGTCTCCTTTGGCCTTTTTCTGACCGTCATGTTGGTGGCTACCTACGTGGCCATACGCCGCTACCGTTCGCGTCGGCGGCTCATGGAACGTGTGGCCGAGTTAGAGTCCCTCAGCGCGGCTGGCCGGGCTATTGTGGAAGCCCAACTGGACGTAGACGCCCTGTGCGCGCTGATTGCCGCCGAAAGTGGCCAGGTTATTGACAACACCACGCTGCAAATTGGGCTGTTTGAGCACACCTCATACCATATTTATTACTGGCGGTTGAACGGCCGTATCCAGCCTGTCCCCCAAACGTTTGACCTGCGCGAAGGCAGCGGTATTGTGGGCTGGGTGAGAGACAGTAAGCAGCCGCTGCTTGTGTTTGACTTTGAAAAAGAGATGGCACGCCTACCGGCACAACCCCGTTACATCAGCCATTCACCGCCGCGCTCCGGTATTTTTATCCCGCTTGTCAGCGGTGATGAAGCCATTGGCGTGATCGCCGCCCAAAGCCAGCAGCCCAATCGTTTTGACGAAGAAGATTTGCGGCGCCTGATGATTCTGGCGAACCAGGCCGCCGCGGCCATTGCCCACGCCCGGCTCTTTGCCCAGGTAGAAAAACGGGCGGCACAGTTGGAACTGGTAGGTGAAATTGGCCGGGAGATCAGCCGGGTGCAGAGCCAGGATGAGATTTTTGAGCGTGTCGTTCACCTGACGGCCCAGACCTTTGCCTTTCACCTGGTCAGTATCTTTGGCATCAACGGCCGTGATAACACCGTGGTCATGCAAGCCAGCAATCACCCACGTGTGATGGCCGAAGCCGCTGCCCGGCACTGGCAGGTGGGCCCTGGTGACGGGTTGGTAGGCACGGCCGTGGCTACCCGCCAGACCGTTATCAGTAATGATACACGCCAGGACGAACGTTTTGTTTACCGTATCGAAAGCGTGGAAGAAACGACAGGGTCAGAAATGGCCATCCCCTTGTTGGTGGATGGGGAATTATTGGGTGTGCTAGACGTGCAAAGCCCCAAGAAGGGCTTTTTCACCAGTGTGGAAAAAATGACGCTGGAAGCCCTGGCCTCGGAAATCTCCATCGCCATCAACAAGATGCAGCAATTGGCGCGGCAGCGTGAGCAGGCCTGGCTGACCACCGCCCAACTCCAGGTAGCAGAGGCTATTGGGCGCAGTGACAGCCTGGAAGAGATGCTGGCGGCCGTAACCCGGCTGACCCCCATGCTGCTGGGCGCCTCTTTTTGCGCTGTCTTGTTGTGGGATAAGGAGGCAGAGGTTTACCGCGGTCTGGCGCTGTACGGCGGGGATGCCCAGGCGCTGCACCACTTTCGCCAGCTTGTGCTGGAAATTGGTGATTGGCCGGCCCTCGATGCCGTTCATGTGGGCCAAGAGCCGCTGACGACGGCTAAAGTTCCGGCCTGGCTGGTAACGGCCGTGAATGAAGTCTATTCACCGCCTGTTCAGGTCACCATTCAGCCTGTCAGTACGGCGACGCAAGGGTTGGGCATGATGTTGGTAGGTGATCTGACAGAAACGGCACATACCCATTCTTCCCTGGGCCGGCGCGAAGAATTGTTACAAGACATTGCCGGGCAAACGGCCCGGGCTCTGGAAAACGCCCATTTACGTGCGGCCCAGCAGGAAGAAGCATGGGTTAACACGGCCCTTTTTCAAGTAGCGGCGGCTGTTAACAGCCTGACAGACCTCAATGAGATTCTCTCCACTATCATTCGCCTCATCCCTATGCTTGTGGGCGTAGAATCGGTGGTGATCCTCATCTGGGATGAATTGCGGCAGCTTTTTCACCCTGGGCCCAGTTATGGCATTGGCGAGATGGAACGAGGCTTGCTGGAAACGTTGGCCGTAAACCATGAAGAAATGCACTCTCTGGTGCCCGGCCTTGCGCAAGAAACAGAGATTACAACCGGCTCCTTTTTCACCGTGGGGCTGCCACATTGGTTGGAAAAGGTGTTTAGTGCCTCTTCCGCCTGCGCTTTCCCTCTGTCCGCACGAGGTAAGCTGGTAGGGCTGATGCTGGTGGGGGCCAACCAGCCGCTTGCCAGCAGGCGGCTAAATATCCTGACCGGTATTGCCCACCAGGCGGCCACGGCCGTAGTCAACCACCAACTTTACCAGGAAGCGGCTGAACGAGACCGCCTGGAACGTGAACTAGACGTGGCCCGCGAGATCCAATCTAGCCTTATTCCGGCGGATGAGCCCCATATTCCCGGCTGCCGTGTGGCCGGCTACTGGCAGGCCGCACGGCAGGTCAGCGGCGACTTTTATGATTTTATGGAACTGGCCGATGGCAAGTGGGGCATTCTGATCGCTGATGTGGCCGATAAGGGTGTGCCCGCGGCCCTTTTTATGGCCCTGAGCCGCACCATCTTACGTACCATTGCCTTTAACCGCACGGATCCGGCCACCACCCTCGTGCGCGCCAATGAGATTATTGGCAAAGACGCACAATCAGACCTTTTTGTCACCGTGTTTTACGCTGTGTGGGATGCACGCAAAGAGATATTGGTTTATGCCAATGCCGGGCACAACCCGCCTCTGTTGCTGCGCGCCGATGGCAAAATGCAGCTTCTCGCTGCCCACGGCATTGCCCTGGGCGTCTTGCCGGAAGTGCAGATTGAACGCCGTGAGGTGACGCTGCATGCTGGCGACACCGTCGTCTTTTATACCGATGGTGTGACCGAGGCCATGAATGAAGATTATGACGAATTTGGCATTGAGCGTCTGCGTGTTACCGTTGAAGCTGCGCGGCAGCGAGACGCCAGCGAGATGGTCACGGCCGTGACCACAGCCATTGCCGCCCACGCCGGCGATACCCCTCAGTTTGATGACATTACCCTGGTTATTATGAAATGCTAATGGCGTCATGTCATGATGGCGTCATGTCATGACGACCTTCACCCCCAATATGTGCCAATCCTCCTACACCTAAATGCCTGCCTTGCACTAAGCTGGTACCGTTGAGTTGAAAAGATAAACCGGGAGCCAGGAAGAAGAGGCATGAAGCACATTCTCGTTTTGCATGATCATGGTCACCAGCGTGTGGAAACAGTTCAATTTTTAGGGCAGTCGTTTACGCTGGAACATAAAAGCTGCTTTGGTGATGTGGACAAAGCCCGGTCAATACTGGCGGTTTATGCGGACAAGGTAGACGCTGTGGCCCTGGAAGACATGCCGGCCGAATTGGCATTGGGGTCTGTTCGTCGCACACATCCAGTTGGCCAGCAATTGATGCAGGTTGCCACGATGCCGGTGGTAGACGGCCGTGTTGTTCGCGCCGGCCTGGAGCGGTGGGCGGTCATCCTGGCAGACCGCGCCCAACCAGGCATCTTCAGCCGTAAGCGCGTGCTTATGACACCGGGCTTAAACCACAATGGCCTGGCGCAAGCGCTGGAAAAGCGGGGCTGTGACCTGCGTTATGCTGACCCTTTTATTTATTTTCGCCTGCCGGCCGTGCCGGGCATTGGCAGCCGCCGCACCCGCAACCCGGCAGCTGCACGTACACTTGACCAGTTGAAAGGGATGGATTACGGCCGTCTTTACCCTGAACCCAACAACCACGCATCAGCATCCAACCACGCCCCTTTTCATTGGGCAGATATTATTGCCGGGGACATCTCTGTCATTCGTCACTTTGCGCCAGCCCAGCTTAAGCACAAAACGGTAGCGGTAGAGTGGGCCACTGCCGACGACCTGGCCGACTTGCGGCAGCGGGGCGTTTCGATTGTGGCCGTGTTGCTGCCGGCGCTGGCTGGGGCAGACGGCCGTGTTCACCCATCTGCTGCCACCCTGGAAGCCATCCTCACGACCCTATTGCCTGATCCCGCCGCCACCCTGGATGAAGACGCCTTCCTCGATCTTATGGCTGACCTCCAATGGTCACCTACCATTCATTATTTACAGCCAGAGGAAGCGGGTGTTAACCGCTTTGCCTTTGTCATCCATCCGCTGCATGTGGGGTTTGTCCATCACCACCGGTTGTTCCGCTGGACGCGCTACCTGCCAGACGGCCTGGTGGAAGCAGTGGCCGCTTACCTGCCGCCACTTTACCTTTCGCGCATCACCGGCGGCCAATCACCTACGACCGGCCAGCGCATTGAGGGCATTCTCATCAGCCTGGGGGCCACGCCGCGCCAGATGATGCGACATGGCGAGCGTTTTACCTATGATCGTTTGCACAAAGCGGCCATGATGGCTGAACGTAAGGGAGCGCGCATCATGGGGTTGGGTGCGTTCACCAGTGTTGTCGGGGATGCGGGCATCACCGTAGCCCATGAAGCAGACATCGCCATCACCAGCGGCAACAGCCTGACCGTGTCTGCCACGCTGGAAGCGGCCAAACAAGCCGTCATCAAAATGGGGGTGACAGATTTGACCACCGGCAAGGTGATGGTGATTGGGGCTACGGGCTCCATTGGGTCGGTTTGTTCCCGCCTGCTGGCCCAGGCGATCAATGATGTTGTTTTAGTCTCCATTGAGCCAGAGCGCCTGATCGACCTTAAGCGCACCATTCAAGCAGAAACGCCGGGGGCTCAGGTGACCATTGCCACCCACCCCCATGACACCATTGGCGCATGTGATTTGATCGTGACGGCCACGTCTGCTTTTGGGCAGCGCATTGTAGACATCAGCAAATGCAAGCCTGGGGCGGTGGTTTGTGATGTGGCCCGCCCTCCGGACATCAGCCGGCAAGAGGCGGCGCTGCGTCCGGATGTGCTGGTGATTGAAAGCGGCGAGGTACTGATCCCTGGTGACATTAACTTTGGCTATGACATTGGCCTGCCGCCCAAAACGGCTTATGCTTGCCTGGCAGAAACGGCACTGCTGGCGATGGACGGCCGTTTTGAAGATTATACCCTGGGCCGCAGCATCAGCATGGCGCAGGTCAAAGAGATTTACCGGCTCTTTAATAAACATCAGTTCCAGATCGCCGGTTTGCGCTCCTTCGGTGACTATGTATCTGAAGAGATGGTGGCCCAAAAGCGCCAACTGGCAGAAACACTGCGGCGTGATCCAGCCCAGTTTATGCTGGTGCAGCAAGAAAGCAGCGCAAAACTGGCAAAAATTCCGGTACAGGCCAAGGGGGTACGCTCCTCTGGGTCATCATCGCTAAAATGGGCGGCGGCGCTGGGGGTTACGGCCGTGCTGGGGCTGATGACTGGCTGGCGGTTAAAGGGGCGCCCTTAAAGAGCAGTATTAAGGGCGCGTTCAAAAATTGTAAATGGGCCCTAAGGGCAGGATGTTACCCTTTGGCTTACGTAGATCGTAGAGAATTGCCCGTTTCTGTTTCATTTCTTTTCATTCTGGCTGAGGTAGTTGAATCTGGACAGCAGACAGGTAAAATGTGTCTATGACAAAAGCGCAGTTCATCCCCCATACAGAGTATCAGGAGTACCCGGCTGAAGAGATGGTGCAGCGGGCAGAGGCATTTTACGCTACCATGCGGCGGCGGCGTACTGTGCGTGACTATTCCCGCCGTGAAGTACCTCGTGCCGTGATCGAACAATGTTTGTTGGCGGCAGGCACGGCGCCTAATGGTGCCAACTTGCAGCCCTGGCACTTTGTGGTGATCTCAGACCCGGCCATCAAAAAACAAATCCGTGAAGCCGCGGAGAAAGAAGAGCATGACTTTTATGAACGACGAGCACCGAAGGAGTGGTTGGAGGCGTTAGCCCCGTTAGGAACCGATTGGCATAAGCCATTTTTAGAAGAAGCGCCGGCACTCATTGCTATTTTTGCTGAAAGCTATGCGATACGTGAAGATGGCGCCCATGTAAAGAATTATTACGTCACTGAATCGGTGGGTATTGCGACGGGCTTTCTCATCGCTGCCTGTCACCACGCCGGGCTGGCCACCTTAACCCATACCCCCAGCCCCATGGGCTTCCTGAATGATATTCTGGGCCGGCCAGCCAATGAACGGCCGTACCTGATCCTCGTTGTTGGTTATCCGGCAGAAGACGCCACAGTTCCAGCAATCACCAAAAAACCATTGGAGAAAATAGTAACATTTAAGTAGAACGACAGGTTTTATACAGACCATAGGCCAGGTGTGTAACCAAGCACGCGGCTGTGCAGTGTAATGTCATGGCTGCGTGCGATGATTTGCAGCGGGTCGAGCTGCAGGTACTCCGTCGTGCGCATGGCCTGCGCTGTACCCTTAAGGCCGTACCAGCGCCGCCCGGGCCACAAGCCTTGTTTGCCAAGGATAAAACGGCGAGCTGTGTCGATGTCGATGATCAGCATGAGAACTGCACCATCATCTCTTGGCCTTGGCCACCCAGCCTGGAGCCGAGCCTACTTTCTGCCCGAGCATCAAACTCAATTGGGCGGCATGTTCCTGAACGTGGCGCATATTGTATAGAAGTAACTCCAAGAAACTGAGTTCACCCCATTGAAATCGGCAGTGTCGCTGAGCCGTTTCGTCGGTCAGTGCTTCAATTGTCGCCTGACATTTCTGGCGACAATAATCAAGATAGGCGTGGAGTTCGTCTTTCGTATAAGGACTTTCAGGGAGCAGGCCGGCTGGATCCAACTCATCCAGCGTGAAAGGGGATGGGGGGGCAAAGCCTTCTACTGCCCCAGACAAATAAAGGTCGAGCCAGAACAAGGTGTGATAGCCAACGTACCAGAACTCGGAATACTCTGGCCGCTCAGAAGGGTTATCCCATAAACGGCCGTGCCACAATTCGTCGGGACAGCCGCGGAGCGCATTGTCTAACATGTCAATAGCCGCCCCAAATTGCTGCCAGATGATCGGTTTCCAGAAGATATTCATTTTGTGACTCCTTAGGAACGTCTTAGAAAGGATAGGGTTCGATCCCATGCCAGTGTCGCGGCCGCTTGATTGTATGCATCCGAATTCCAGGTTTTCCTATTTGAAGGCAATAACAAATTGATTGGTCAAGAACTTCACCTATTATAGAACAAAAGTTCTGTAGTGGCAATTTAGTAGCAGTGGGGGAGTGGGGCCATAAGGATGGTTTTGGGTTAAGCGCTTTCTCTTTGACTCAGATGGTGTGCCAGCAGAATGGGAACGGCCGTGATGGTTACGACTAAAAACGCCACCACATTTGTCACCGGTCGATCCCGTGGTCGTGTCAATTGACTAAAAATCCAAATAGGAAGGGTCATTTGCTGACCAGCAGTAAAGGTGGTCACAATCACTTCATCAAAGGAAAGAGCAAAGGCCAACATCCCCCCGGCAACCAGGGCTGTAGCCAGGTTGGGCAGCACCACATAGCGAAAGGTTTGAAAACCATCGGCTCCCAAATCCATCGAAGCTTCCATCTGCGAATGGCCTGTCTGCCGAAAACGGGCAATGGCATTGTTATATACCACCACAACACAAAAAGTGGCGTGCCCCACCACAATGGTCCAAAAGCTGAAAGGAATGTTTGTCAATCCCATCATAGAACGCAGGGCAATACCGGTGACAATGCCTGGCAGCGCAATAGGCAGCACCAGCAAAAACGAGATCGCTTCCCGGCCAAAAAAACGGCTGCGGTAAACAGCGGCCGCGGCTAAAGTGCCCAATATGAGTGCCAACGCTGTCGCAATGGAAGCTACCTTTAAAGAGAGCAATAAGGCATCCCATAAATCGCCCCGCCCCATAGCTACGCTAAACCAGCGGGTGGTCAACCCCGGAGGGGGGAAGGTGAAGGTGGCTTCATCCGTGGTAAAGGCATACAGCATGACGATGAAAAAGGGGACATGCAGGAACAGCAAAACGGCCACGGCCGTAACCTTTAACCCCCACGGTGAACGGTTAACCCTGCTTGACTTAGAGCGCATCAAAAGCCCCCAGTTTACGCGCTAGAAGCAAATACAAGGCCATGACCATGATCGGCAGCACCGTAAAAGCAGCAGCCAGGGGGATATTGCCGGAGGTTCCCTGGTAGCTGTAAACCGTCATACCGATAAACGGGCTGGAGTCCCCAATGACGGAGGGGATGATGTAATCCCCCAGCGTCAGGGAAAAAGTAAATATTGAACCAGCTACTACCCCTGGAAACGCCAGCGGCAAAGTAATCGTGCGGAATGTTGTCGACGGCCGGGCCCCTAAATCGCCGCTGGCCTCGGTCAGAGACAGTGGCACCCGTTCCAAAGAAGCCATGATGGGTAATATCATGTAGGGCAGCCAGATATAAAGGAAGACAAAAAACAGACCCAGAGAAGATATGGAAAGGGATGGCCCACCCACAACCGGCAGGCGTAATACCCAATCCAGTGCCGGTGTTAACCCAAACTGGGCCAGGAACCAGCTCACAATTCCTTCCTTGGCCAGGATCAACTTCCAGGAATAGACCCGAACGATGTAAGAAGACCACAGCGGCAGCAAAATCAGCAGATACAAGATTGCCTTCATCCGTTGTGAGGCATACCTTACCGTGAAATAAGCCAATGGGAAAGCCATCAGCGCCGCCCCCACCGTCACCGTCGCCGCCATGGTCACCGTGCGCCCGAAGATCTCCATGTGCGGCCTGGTGAACAAATCGGCATAGGTGCGCAGGCTAAACTGGCGTACTACCTGCCCGGTAAAACCATCCAGATAAAATAAGGATTGAATAAGCAGCCCAATCAGGGAACCGACATAAACAATAAGCATCCAGGCCAGGGGGGGCACGAGCAGCAGCAGTAATAACAGCTGCGGCCGGTTATACAGGGCTGTGGAGACACGCCGCCAGATTGAATGTTTAGGCGGGGAAAAAATGGTTGTCTGCATAGGGCACCTTACTCTCTGTCCAGCAGGGGATTATTTGCTGACCGGGACCAGATGAGCCGTACCGGTTTGCCTTCCACGGCCGTTATAGTGTTTAATGCCGCATCTAGATTTTGTTCTATTACAATCATCTCGCCGCCGCTTTCCAACCTTACAGTATACCGTGTATGCATACCTGCATACACGGCTTGCTGCACCACGCCATCTACGGCACAAGCATCTTTGGGAACGGCCGTGTCTTTGGGTGCCAAACGTATCTTTTCCGGGCGTATAGAAACCGTTTTTGCTTCCCCAGTTAAGGACATAGCCAAATCCCCATCGAGAATATTGGACGTGCCTACAAAACCAGCCACAAAAGCGGTGCGCGGCCGTTCGTAAAGATCGGCCGGTGTACCAACCTGCACAATCTTCCCCATATTGAAGACAGCAATACGGTTACTCATCGTCAGTGCCTCTTCCTGATCATGTGTTACAAAGATGAAAGTGATGCCCACCTCACGTTGAATGGCCTTCAACTCCACCTGCATTTGTTGGCGCAGCTTTAAGTCCAGTGCTCCTAAGGGTTCATCTAACAGCAACACTTTAGGGTGATTGATCAAGGCTCGGGCCAAAGCCACTCGCTGCCGCTGCCCGCCCGAAAGCTGTGATGGTTTTCGTCGTTCCAAACCTGGTAACCGCACCAGTTCCAGCATCTCCTTGCCCCGTGCTTCTCGGACTGGCTTGGGTACCTTTTTCACCATTAAGCCATAGGCGATATTTTCCCCCACCGTCATATGAGGGAACAGGGCATAATCTTGAAAGACAGTGTTTACTTCCCGTTCGTAAGCAGGCAAAAGGGTGACATCACGGCCGTAAAGCTTAATCTGACCTGACGTTGGATGATCAAAACCAGCAATCATCCGCAGGCAGGTTGTCTTGCCTGATCCTGAAGGCCCAAGCAGCGTAAAAAACTCGCCGTCTAAAACTGTAAAGCTGACCTCGTCTACCGCTTTGATATCTGCAAAATGCCGGCTGACACCGTTAAATTCAATGGCTGGAAGGTTGTTTTGATTCAAGTTTTAACTCTATCCATGGCCTTGCCTGTGGCGTTTTATGCGCATAGGTTTTCCACTCTGGCGGGCAGCCCAACGGCCGTTAATCCACAGTTTGTATTCCCTACCGCCCACCAATCACAGCAATATAATTGGTAACCCATTCATGATAAGGCACACATTCATCTTGAGATTCACAAGCAGAGGTAGGCGTCTTCCAAAAGCTGATTTTTTCAAAGTTGTCGATGCCGTTGATCTCACATCCATCTGGTCCTAACAGTTCGTTGTTATCACAGGCAGACGGCACGGCGGGGACTGACCCAAACCAGGCCGCCAAGTCCCCTTGTAGGTTGTGATTGAGGGAGTGGTTGAGCCACATATAGGCACAGTTTGGGTGGGATGCTTCAATATGCATCATCGTGGTATCGGCCCAGCCTGTTGCCCCTTCTTTGGGAATAACACTCTCAATGGGTGCGCCGCCGGCCTTTAACAGGTTCACCTGAAATGGCCAGGAGCTAGAAGCAACGACACCTTCATTGGTGAAATCATCCATCTGAATAAAGGCATCATGCCAGTAACGACCGACTAATTCACGTTGTTGTCGCAGCAAATCCAGTGAGGCATTAAACTGATCCCGGTTTAATTCGTAGGGGTCTACAATCCCCATTTCCGGATGATTATGCATCAGGTATAGGGCTGCGTCGGCAATATAGATGGGACCATCAAAGGCTTGAATGCGCCCCTTATTTGGCAGACCGTCTGCCAGCGTCATCTCTTCAAAAACTACGCGCCAGCTATCAGGAGCCTCACCACCAAAGGCACCGGTGTTGTACATCAGTACGTTGGAACCCCATTGATAAGGAACACCGTAGTGAACGCCGTTTACGGTATGCCATTCCGCATTCTGCAGACGTGGATCCACAGTATCCCACCCCTCAATTAAATCAATGTTAACCGGCTGAACTTTGCCACCGGAAATAAGGCGTAAGCTGGCATCACCTGATGCGGTCACCAGATCAAAGCCGCCTTCGTTCATCAACGCTACCATTTCATCAGAAGTGGCGGCCACTTTGGTATTAACCTTGCAGCCGGTTTCCGCTTCATAATCCGTCACCCAATCAAATGCGGGGTCTGTTTCCCCGCGCTCAATATAACCTGCCCAGGCAATAATATCTACCTGGCCTTCTCCTGCACCAATTTCTTGCATCATTCCCTTACTTTCCACTTCCCCACTATCACCACCAGCGCAGGCAACCATGACCATAACCCCTGACCAAGCCAGTAAAATCATCATCTTCTTCATTTCTGTTTCCTCCAAAAAGTTTTGGCCCATATAACGATAGAATGCCGGTTGCTTTTTCACATTTTTCAATAGGCATTTCCCTCCTGAAAAATGGTTTGACTTGTCGGGCAAAGTATACCTTCGGTGAATGAACCGGTAAATAGAAACAAAAAATTTACCGGATCGGCAAAGGTCAAGCTACTTCTTAGATATTACAGTCGTCGCCACAGATTTGCGTCCTTTTCCCTAAGTCCCCGTCTTCTATAGAAACATAAAGAGGAATTAAATATCCTCGCAACTCAATTATCATGGAGGCTTTTGAATATGAGTAATAACAATCCTTGGCACACTATTTCGACAATGTCTGATGCTGAAAAGAGCTGCTGTGATCAGCCGCCGGACGGTTCCGCTTGTTGCGAACCCACCCATCACGAAAACATCTGTTGCCAGCAGCCGGCAAATGGTGCAGCCTGCTGTTCGCCGGCAGACAAGAGTGGGGCGGGGAATATTGTGCAACCGATTCTTGTATCTGCAGATAAACCGACGCCAAAGGAGGATGGGCCGGTTGCTATCATTGGCGGTGGGCCCATTGGACTGGCCGCCGCCGCTCATTTACAGAGCCGGGGTGAGCGGTTTATTCTATTTGAGGCAGGAGAGCAGGTTGGGGCCAGCATATGGTCATGGCGGCATATACGGATTTTTTCACCCTGGCAATACACGGTAGACAGCACGGCCGTATCCCTTTTAGAAGCCCATGGGTGGAAAATGCCTCCGCCAGACACATTGCCCACTGGCGAAGAAATCATTGAACAATACTTGCACCCTTTGGCCAATCTTCCCGAACTTAAACCGCATATTCATCTAAACAGCCGTGTTGTTTCTGTGGGACGCAAAGGGTTGGATAAGATGAAAACAGCCCGACGGGATAACTTACCCTTTGTTGTACGTGTAGAACAAACAGGAAAGGTTAGACAGTTCGAGGCGCGGGCCGTTATTGATGCCTCTGGCACCTGGGCCAACCCCAACCCGCTCGGATCTGGCGGCATCGCAGCCGACGGGGAAGGAGCGGCAGCTGCGCATATTTTTTATGGTATTCCGGATGTTACGGGGGAACACAAACCACGATACGCCAATAAAAAAGTGATGGTAGTAGGTAGTGGGCATTCCGCGATGAACGCCCTGCTGGATTTAGTTCGGTTAAAAGAGGATTATCCGGCCACCAAAATTGTATGGGCCTTACGCAAGGAACAGTTGCAAACAGTTTATGGGGGTGAAACCAGTGATGCGCTGCCTGCACGTGGAGCTTTGGGAGCCAGGATTCGAGAAGCCGTGTTATCAAACGGCATCCAGGTTTTTACCCCATTTTACATTCATCAGTTAGAGGTCGTGGATGACAGCTTAAATGTTAGAGGCATCAAAGATAAACAAGAGGCTGTCATCTCTGAAGTAGACGAAATCATTACGAGTACTGGTGCCCGCCCAGATGTATCATTTTTGCGAGAGGTACGGTTCAGTCTTGATCCGGCCTTGGAGAGCGTACCAGAGTTGGCTCCATTGATTGATCCCAACATTCACAGCTGTGGTACAGTCCGGCCTCATGGTGAAAAAGAGCTGCGCCAGCCAGAAAAGGATTTCTACATTGTCGGGATGAAAAGTTACGGCCGTGCCCCTACATTTTTACTTGCTACCGGTTATGAGCAGGTACGGTCCGTGGTGGCTGCCCTGGTTGGTGATTGGGAAGCAGCCGCACGAGTAGAACTTAATCTACCGGCTACGGGTGTCTGTAGTTCTGATCCTCTTGCTGCTAACGGTTCCTCAGGTGGTGCTGCCTGCTGTAGTGAGGAAGCTCCCGTTGAAGAAATTACAACCGTGGCTGTGGCCTCTTCTTGTTGCAGCCCAGCGGTGCCCAATGCCGTGCTTCAACCAGCAAACAGTTGTTGCTAATGGCAAATCATTAAGCCCTTTTGGCAAAGCCTATGCCTTCCTAATATTAAGGCGTAGGTTTTGCCTGCATTGCCTATGACTACCAAAATGAAAAACAATATATTCACCACTTTTCAAGCAACCGTTTGGCCGCCCATGCTCATTTCTGCACTGGTCCTGTCATTGGCCGGATGGGGAGATGCCTTTTTATACGTGATCTTACCTTTAGATGCAGCTGGAATGGGCGTATCGGTGGCCTGGATAGGTGTTTTGTTATCCATCAATAAATTTATTCGCCTGGGAGGAAATCATATCGTGGCTGTGTCCATTAGCCGGTCAGGATATAAGTCAATGGTTGTTGTAGGCGCTGTGCTGGCCACGTTAACCACATTATCCTATGGTTTGACCCCCCCCATCTGGGTGTGGTTGGCGGCACGGGCTGGCTGGGGGCTTGCTTTCGCCTCGCTGCGTATTTGTGCAATGGGTTATGCTACTGAAGGTAAAAAAATGGGAGTTTACCTGGGAACAAGCAGCGCTATTTATGCATTTGGCCCGATGTCGGCCTTATTAGTAGGGCCCCTCATTGTCGCCCGGATAAGTGTACAGAATACATTTCTGATTTTTGGCACAGTTACGGCTATGGCGATCCCCCTTGCCTTTCTTCTGCCGAAAGACACCAAGGCGATTTATCAGCCACTTTCCGGCAAATTCCCTCGGCCCCATTGGTTTGATGGGCTTATATTCACCACGGCGCTGGCTGATGGTATTCTGGTGGTAACATTGGGGGCTTTGTTATTAAATAAAGGGATGAGTGAGGCCATGGCCTTGGGTGCCACATCCCTGTTCCTGGCAGTCAAAAGATTAGGGGTGGTTGTGGTAGGGCCGTTATCTGGCTGGCTAGCTGACCGCTGGCGACTCACCTCCGTATTCCTGCTTTCAATAGGCGGTTTTGTAATAGGGTTGGGTTTAATTGGGTCAGAGCTAATCATTGTGGGCGTCGTTGTTGCGTTTATGAGTCATGCAGTCAATTTGGCGCTGTCTCCAGGCGTAGCAGTTTCCATTCAGCCAACAGCGAAAAAAATAAGTGCATTTTCGGCTTTAACAACCTGGCTAGATTTAGGCACTGCGTTTGGTGTGCTCCTAGGGGGAATTATATTAGTCCAATTAACAACAAGTATTGTTTACTTCGGGTTAATAGTCATGGTAGGTGCATTCACTTTAATGACCTATCGAAATGTCATACAACACCACAGGATATGAAGGGCCCCCCATTTTTCGGGGGAGAATCAGAAGCGTATGGCTTGGTGCTTATGGCGTCAACGCTGGTGGTGGCCCGGAAATATCTGTGGTCAGGCAGGGCAGTTGGCGCAGGTATTGGGCGCATTGGGCCGGGGACAGCGGCTGTGCCAGCCGCCCCCAGGCTTGAGCCAGCAAATCGTTAATGGTGGTCAGGGGGGTGATGCGGGCGGTGCTGTCCAGGCTGGCGGTGGTCAACGCGGCGTTATCAGGGGTAAAGATCACGGCCGTGACTGCCGACGTGTGTCCCAAAATCGTGCGCAGTACCTGGCCGGTGTTAACATCCCACAGCCGTGCTGTTTTGTCCACGCTGGCGGTGGCCAGTTGTGAGCCGTTGGCGTTAAACACCACCCACAAGACCGGGCCGGTGTGGCCAGAGAAGGTGCGCAGCACTTCACCACTCTCCAGATCCCACAGCTTTACCAGACCGTCGGCGCCGGCAGACGCCAATAAAGCGCCGTCAGAGCTAAAGGCCGCATGATGGATCAGGCCGTTGTGCCCAGAAATCTCATGGACCTTATCGCCAGTGATTGTATTCCAGATGGTGGCTACCTCGCCGCTGGTGGCTGCTAACAGCGCCCCGTCGGCGCTAAACGTGACAGTATTCACCGGGGCATCATGGGTCAGGACCATCGTCACCTTATTGGTGGCCGTATCCCACAGGCGGGCTTCGCCATCATGGCCTGCTGTTGCCAGCAGCGAACCATCGGGATTAAACGCCAGGTCATTGACGATGTCAGGGTGGAAATAGAGAGGTTCCAATAAGTCGTTTGTCGTCAGGTCAAACAGGCGCACAATGGTGTCCTGACTGGCCGTGGCTAAAATGGGTTGGGTGGGGTGGAAAGCCGCGGTGTTTACAGCACTGCTGAACGCCGTCAGCAGCTGCCGCACCTCGCCTGTGGCGCTGTCCCAGATGCGCACCGTCTGGTCATTGCTGGCCGTGGCAATCACGGTGCCATCCGGGCCGTAACGCAGGCTGTTTACCCCGGCACGATGATCCGTGAGCACCAGCGGTTCTAAACCTGTTTCCGCGTTCCAGATGCGGGCGGTGCCGTCAACGCTGGCGGTCACCAGCCTTTCACCAGATGAATAGAAGCCCACGGCCGTCAGCGCCCCAGTGTGCCCGGACAACGTCAAAATGGCCCGTTTGGCGGCCAGGTCCCACACCTTGGCTGAGCTGTCTGCCCCAGCGGTGACCAACCGGGTGCCGTTGGCGTCAAAGGCTACGGCCGTGACGGCCCCCGTATGCCCGGGCAAAGTGGCAATCAGCGTTTCGCCATCCCAAATACGGGCCACCCCGTTGGCTTTGGCCGCCGCTATCAGCTCACCATCTGGGCTGATGGCAATGTCATTGACGGGCACCGGCTGCCCGGCCGTGTCATATTCGGCATCGAAAGAGATGATGGGGATGCCGGAAGCACTGTTTTGCAGGACGATGATGCCCCCCTGCCCGGCGGTGGCAAACGCGCTGCCATCAGGCACAAAGGCGACGGCATTGACGGGATTGTTGTGTTCAAATTGGCGCAGCAGCGACGCACCGGTTACAAAATTCCACACACGAGCCGTGCCTGCTTCATAACCAGCAGCTACCCTTTCACCGTCAGGGTGGAAGGCCAGGGCCCGCACCCCGCCATCATCTTCACCGCGCATGGCCCGTACCAGGGTGCCTGCGGCCACATCCCAGACGATGATCAGGCTGTCGCTGCTGCCGGTGGCCAGGTGGGTGCTGGCCGGCGAAAAGGCCAGGCTGGTTACGGGTGCGCTGTGGCCGGCGAGCGTATGCACTTCCTGGCCGGTAGCCGCGTTCCAGATTTTGACGGTGGCATCATCGCTGGCGGTGGCCAGCCAACGGCCGTCTGGACTGACGGCGGCATCATTGACGGGCCCGGTGTGCCCTGCCAGCGTAAACACCTGCTGTGAACCTTGCACTGACCGGTAGAGGGCGTCTGTGGCTTCCGCCGGCGGCGGTTCTCCGGCGGCTGTGGTGATATTTACCGCTTCCAAGGCCAGTAACAGGCTCAACTGCGGGTCACTGCTCAGTTGGCTGAGCGAGGCGGCCGCCATTTCACGGGCCGACGCCAGCCGGGCGTTGGCCGCGGCGCGGGCTTCGTTGGCTTCGGCCGTGGCTCGTGCATTTTCGGCCGCTTGTGCGTTTTGCTCAGCTATTTCGCGTTCATCTTCGGCGATAAACCGCTGGACATTGGCTTCCACTTCGGCGGTGGCGGCGGCCGCAGCGTTGGCCTCGGCTTCTGTTTGGGCTGTTTCGGCGAGGGCGGCATTCTGAGCGGCGATCTGAGCATTGGCTTCGGCGGTGGCCTGGGCATATTCAGCGGCTGCTTCGTTAGCCACGGCCGTGGCGGCGTTATCTTGGGCTGCCTGCGCGTTTTGGTCAGCGATGACGGCGTTACGCCGGGCCAACAGGGCAAACCCCAGGGCGATGAAGAAGACAAATGCCAGGGCTACCACCAGGATGGACAGCCGCCGGGCAAACAGGCGGGCCTGGTCTAATTCACGCTGGCGGGCGGCTTCGCGTTCAAGCTCTTCTTTTTTAACGGCCGTGAGGCTGGCGGCCACAAATGTTTTTTCCAGCTCGCTGAGGTCAGCATACTGCTGGGCTTCTTCCAGCACCAGGCCACGCAGCAGCGCACTCTCGTCGCGATCCAGCGCATCCCACTGTTCCGCCATTTCTGTCAGGCGCAGGCGATGGCGCAAGAATACCCGGTCTTCTTCCAGCCAGCCGATGAGCCGGGGCCAGTTACGCACCAACGCTTCATGGGCGATCTCCAGTTGGTCGTTGTCTGGGCTTTCACCTGGGGTCAGGCGCAGCAAGCGCTCGCGTACAAAGTGGTTGACAACATAATCTACCCGGGCCTGGCCAATGGTGGGTTCATACAACTGCTGGCGCTGCACACGGTTGCGTACCACGTCTAGCCCTTGTGTGGGGCGCACCATTTTTAGCAAAGTACGCCGGGCGATTAGTTGTTCGGCCGGGTTGAGTGCGTTGTATAGTTTGTCGGCCGTGTTGGCCAGGGCATCACGCCCGCCGCCAAGCTGTTTGTACGCTTCCCAGGTGACACGATTGCGGCTGCGCATGCCCCACAGTTTTAACAAGGTGAATTGTAACAAAGGGAGTGCTGCCGGTTCACCTAAGACGTCGCTCACCAGTTGTTCTACCAACCCTTCTTCAAATTTTAAGCCCACCAGTTCGGCCGGCTGCTGGATAGCCTGGCGCAGCTCACTGGCGTTCATGGTGGTCACACGAAGTTGGGCGGCGCTGTAGACGGTTTGAAATTCGGCGGTGCGCAGCAGATTGCTTTCCAGGTCAGTGCGCATAGTCAGAATGAGAACATGTTTGTTACCCTGTGCCCGCGCCAGATGGAGCAAGTTGTCAATGAAGGCCTGGCGGCGGTTTTGGTCCTGGCAAAGGGTAAAAACTTCTTCAAACTGGTCTACCACAAAAACGGCCGTTTTCTCTTGACTGCGCCGCTCGATGAGATTTGTCAGCGTTTCCGCAGATTCCAGCAGATGACGTGTGGTTTCTGCTGGCCATCCGCTGGTGTTATCGGGTGTCCGCAGCAGGCGAACCAGGCTGGCGATGGGATCACTGCCAGGCACTAACGGGGGTAGATACAACCATTCGTGACTGTTAGGGATAGCCCCTGCTTGTAGTTTGGGGATGAGCCCGGCCAGTACCAGCGATGTTTTACCGCTGCCTGAGGGGCCAGACACTGCCAGGAAACGGTTGCTTTGCAGCCGTTCTACCATATTTTTTATCAATGGTTCGCGACCAAAGAACAGATTCTGCGCGGCCGTGTCAAACGGATCTAGCCCAATGTAGGGGCACAAAGCATCATCAAGTTCAGGCGCCTGTGCCGGGTCAAATTCAGCTAACGTTGCATTCATATCTTCCTGGGTCAGGTGGTATAGTTCGTTTGACCAGTAGTCTAAAAGATTCTGCACTTCCCAGCGTTCATCTTCCAATTCCAGTAAAGCCCCGCTGATCTGCCCTCGTTGGATAAATGTCTTAACCTGTTGGACGAGGGTGGCAGGGTTACTGTCATGTCGACGCTCTTGTAGTAACTCTCGGTGCCCGGCGCGCAAATCGGCCAGGGTAGGGAATCGTTCTTGTTCGGCCACGGTTTTATCTCTGCGTTTTAGGTGGTGGTCATCCCTGAGGTGACCGCCACATTTCAAGGTTAATTGCTTACATCGCGGGCACAGCGGAAGCCCACGCCGGCATAATCGGTTTGCTCAATGCTGCCGATGGCTGGCGGCAGATGCATGCGGGTGGTGGTGTGTAGTTCCCCCGCCGAGTTTAACCAGGAGCCGCCGCGCAGCACACGTTCGCCGGAGCTGCTGTTATCAGAGGCGAGTTGGTTTTGGATACCCAGGCCATAATCATTGGGATCATACCAGTCGGCCACCCATTCAGCCACGCCCCCGGCCATACCAAAGATGCCAAACGGGCTGGTGCCGCCGGGCATAGAGTCTACAGGTCTATGGGCTATGGGGAATTCGCGCAAAGTGTAGCCGAAGACGGCGTTGACGCCAGGCACGGCCTCGGCGCTGCCCCAGGGATAAAGACGGCCGTCAAACCCTTTGGCCGCAAATTCCCACTCAGCTTCTGTGGGCAGCCGGCTGCCCACAGACTGGCAGTAGGCCTGTGCCCCATACCAGCTAACCCAGGCAGCGGGTGAGCTGCCTGCGCCTGGCCGCGGCTCAAAGACGCCAAAGTTATTGAGCAGGTGTGTCCATTGCGTATCTACCAATGTTTTGGCGCAGTCAAAGCCGTTGCACATCTCCCGGTTGCGCCCCAGCTTGTTTAAATAGTCGGCATATTGCTGCACACTGACTTCAAATTTGTCCAGGTAAAAATCGGGCACGGTCACCGGGTGGGGTGGTTGTTCATCTGGGCTGCTGTTTTCCCCACTGGTGCCCATGATGTATTCGCCGCCGGTGATGTAGAGCATGGGCATGTTGTCGTCTGCACGGACAAAGGCTTTGAGCTGAGCGTCTACGCTTAATTTGGCCGGATCAGGCACGGCCGTAGGTTGGGAAGTGTCTGTGCTTTCCGTGGGCGTGACACGGGCAGCGGCGGTGGCGGCGGCGGCCGCTGCCTGATAGTCTGACGTGGCCGTGGCGGCCACGGCCGTGGCCGTAGACCGGTTTTGTTCAATGGCGCGCTGAGCAGACAGGGTTTGGGCGATCTCCGCTTCACCGGTGGCGGTGGCCCTGTCGGCGGCGGCTTCTACGGATTGGGCCGTGCTGTTTTCGGCGATGACCACGGCCGTTAAGGCCACAATTTGAGCATCCAGGGCTGATTGGGTGGCCAAAAAGGCGCTTTCTTCCGCCGCCCGTGCGCTTTCTGCGGCTGATGCACTGGCCCGAATAGACCGGACGACGGCGCCGGCGACAACAATCACCAGAATGAGAATAGCGATCAGGGCGATGTTAAAGTTACGGATGCGCTGGGCGGCCACGGCCTGTGCCTCAGCGCGCAGGCGCTGCTCTTCCGCGCGCTGCTTTTCAGCCTGTGCCAGGCGGCTTTGTTCGGCAGCCAGGGCCCGTGCCTGGTCCAGCTCACGCTGACGGACGGCCTCTTTTTCTTCCTCTTCGCGTCGAACGAGCGCCTGACTGGTATTCACAAAATCAGCTTCTAGCGGGCTCAGGTCATCATATTGCAGCGCTTCTTGCAGTAACGCCCCACGCAGCAGAGCGCCTTCATCCCTATTCAGTGCGTCCCATTGTTCGGCATGATCTGTCAGGCGCAGCCGGTACCGCAGGCGAATGCGTTCCTCATCCAGCCATTCAACCAGCCGGGGCCAGTTGCGCACCAGGGCTTCGTGGGCGACTTCGATCTGGTCATCATCTTCAGTGCGGCCTTTGGTGCTGCGCACCAGGCGTGAGACGATCAGCTTTTCTAATACGCGGTCTACCCGGTCATGGGCTTCACCGGCCTGGACCATCAGGTGGCGGGGTACACGGCGGCGGGTAAACTCCAGCCCTTCACTCGGCCGTACCAACCTGAGGAGAATGCGTTTGGCGGTGACCTGGTCTTCAGGGAGCAGGCTCTCATAGATGGTATCGGCCGTATGTGCCAGCGCCTGCATGACACCGCCCAGGCGGCGGTAGGTTTCCCAGGTGACACGATTGCGTTCCCGGCTGTCCCACAGCTGCAGCAGGGCAAATTGCAGCAAGGGTAAAGCCGCAGGCTCACCCACGATCTCCCGTACCAGGGCATCGACCAGCCCATCCTCAAATTTCAGACCAATGGCGGCGGCCGGCTGTTCGATGGCATCATGTAACTCTGCCGCATTCATGGCTGTCACCCGTACCTGCCCCTGTTCTACCAGCGAGTGGAAGAGGGGCGCTTTGGTGAGGTAACTTTCATAATCTACCCGCATGGTAAGGATGACCACGTGGCGTGCCTGGCGGGTACGTACCAGGTTTAGCAGGTTTTCCAGGAAGGCGTTGCGCTCTTCTTCATCATGACAGAGGGTAAAGGTTTCTTCAAACTGATCGATGACAATAACCGCCGGTTCTTCGCTTTGGCTTTCGACCAGCCTGGCTAAATGGTGGGCATCCTGGCGAAGGGCCTCTGTTGTTTTAAGCGTCCAGGCGTCGGGGTCGGCGTCTTCAGGTTGCAGTAAACGGGCCAGGGCCGTCAGCGGGGCCGAGCCGGGTACGATGACGGGGTAGTAATGCCACAAGGCGCTGCCAGGGAGTTCCCCATTTTTTAACCGGGGTAAAAGCCCGGCCAGGACCACAGAAGATTTACCGCTGCCAGAAGGGCCAATGGCCGTAATAAGCCGGCTGACCAGCACCTGATTAAGGAGTTCGCTAATGAGTTGGTCACGGCCGTAAAACAAATGGTGGTCGGTGCTGTCAAAAGCATTAAGGCCCACGTAGGGGCAGCGTTCATCGGGGATTTCCGGCTGCAGGCGGGGATCAAATTCTGCCAGAATCATGTCTGGCATGGTGTGGCCGGCATGAAAGATTTGTGTTTCCCAGTAATCTAGCAAATTTTGGGCTGCTTCACGATCACCATCTTCATCTAGGAAGGCGCCGGCGGCCTGCCCTCGCCGCAGAAAGTCACCGACCGCTTCCCAGAAGACGGCCGTTTCTTGCTCATGCTCCTTCTTCTCTTCCCGGCGGCGTTTTAATAAATCACGATGGGTGTCCCGGAAAGAAGCAAACGACATAAAAGGGACAGCGTCGTTTTCTAAGGTAGGAAACTTGGGTGTGTCACTCATTTTTCAAACTGCCTCAACAACAAATCCAGCGACTCCCCAATGCGCTGCAAGTCTTGACATAACGTTAGTAGTTCCAGGTCTACCTGGCGAAAACGCCGTCGTATCTGGCTTTGAAAGCGGCGGAACAGGCGGCGCACGGTGACAATGACCTTATCTTGCAGCGCCTGATCAAGTTTATCGACCACATCACTTAGCTCGGCAGCCCACGTATGTGTCTGGCTTGCCGTCAGGTGGTGGATCATCGGCTTCAGGTCCAGCCAGGCGTCATCCAACTCCACAATGCTCTGAGCGAGCGTGGCTTCTACCCGGCGCAGCTCGTCGTCAACTTCTTGCCAGGCATTATGCTCCCGTACCAGGAGCTTTAACCGTTCATCCAGACCATGAAGCGCCGCCACCCCGTTGTGAATCTCTTCGACCACATTATCCAGAGACAGGTCGCTGTTGGCCAGGTTGGTGCTGATGGTTTGCATGGCCTGTTCCAGCGCGTCCAGCCGCAGGGCGGTGGCAGTGGCCACCAACTGGGCGTTAATGCGTGAGGGGGTGCGGTTTAACACCCGGTACAACAAGCTGGTCCCCCGTTTTAACTCGTTCAGGTCAAACTCTTCCACGCTCACTCGAATGCTCTCACTGACCTTTTCTAACTGGGCTACCCACCGAACTTCCTCATGGGCAAAGGTGGGACGCTGGGTGACAACACGCAGGTCACTTATTTTACCCTGCAGCTCTGGCTCATTAATGGCAATGCTGTCCCAGGCCATATCATCTTCCGGCAGGCGCCGTTCATCATTTTGGATGAGAAAGTAGCGGTTCTCCAGCTCCTGGAACAGATCATGCACCAGTTTAAAGTCATTCATCAGGTCTATTTGTTCAGAGGCGGCCTGGAAATCGGTCTGGAAAGAGACCACGGCCGTGTGCATGTCTGGGCGGGCCAGCAAGCGCATGAGCAGCACAAAGCTTTTGCTCACCAGCATCGTATTAGAATGGTCTTTGCTGGTGGTGTGGGGGGTGGGGGGTAAAGCGACATCGGCCGGAATGGGGTCTCCATCACCTTCTTCCAGCACTATCTCCTCAAGAGACACATGGGGCCGGTGTTCACGGAAGACGGTAACCAGAACCGTCATCCGCCGCCGGCGGTGGAAGAACAAAATGATCTCGCGGGCCTTATCGTTTTTACTCAGACCAGGGAGGGCTTCATAATCCACCCGCAAGTCAAAACAAAAGTCACGCAAATCCTGTTCACTAAAAAGGTCTATGAGTGCGCGCAATAACTTGCGCTGGTCAACTGGTTTTTCACCATTGGCGGTTGACGGCTGCATCTGGTCTGTCATGCAAATCTCTGTGGTTTCACAATTCAGCTAAACCTGCGGAAATTATAGGTTAAGCTTCCCTAATTGTAAAACCGGCGTTCATGGTGGTGGGGTAATCGTATAGAAAACACTACACAAATTTTATACCTTAATTTTGCGCAAAAGTAGCAGGTTTCTACCCACTTAGTGCAAACAGGGGCGATTTCTACTCGCCCACACAGTACCTTTCCAAACAAACAATCAGGTCTTGCGAATTTTGGTTTAGCTCTA
>WYBM01000081.1 GCA_011525915.1 Ardenticatenaceae bacterium
CAGAAACTGTCAACTTTTCGCGCAGTTCTTGGACTTCTCGCTTAAGTTGCTCGTTTTCTGCTCGCAGTTGCTTTACTTCGTCCATGCTTATCATTTATACCACAGGTTTTAGACCTGTATAGTTACTAATCTGGCGCTTATTGCTCAAACAGTTCCTCATGGTCATGATGGTCATAGACGGGAGCCGCCAACGAGCGCAAGTTTGAACCGCGCTGCCCGCTGCCAGGCAGCGTGTATGCCTTGGCCCAGCGCAGGGTGGCAAAAGCTACCGCATCTGAGTTGACATCGAGGGCATATGTGTTGACATTGTCATAGGTATCGCAGGCTTGATGGTAACAAGGATCATAGGCAATGCCAGCCGTACCTCCCCAAAGGGCGGCTTCGGCAGCTGTCTTGATCCCCTCAGCCCCGGTGAACAAACCACCAGAGGGGATGCCGCGAGCGATGAAGGGACCATAGTCTGAGCGGCCGCTGAAATCAGTGCCCTTAAAAGGAATGCCTTGCTTGGCGTAGAAAAATTCAAACAGCGCTTCAATCTGGGCTGAGCCTTCCGGCCCAGGGCCAGCACCGACACCATCAGAGTCGTCGCCATCATAGATAAAAAAGACATGGTTGGGTGAGCCGATCATGTCAAAGTTCAGATAAAGCGCGATCTGGCTCTGTTCTTCCGGCGTGAGATTATTCACATAATAGGTGGACCCAACCAGCCCGGATTCTTCTGCGCCCCACCAGGCAAAGCGCAGCTTATTACGTGGTGTTACCAGGTGCATTTGCTCGGCTACTTCCAAAATGGCGGCGCTGCCAGAGCCGTTATCCTGAATGCCTGGGCCGGCATTCACAGAGTCAAGATGTGCACCGACCATGATGACCTTGTTCGGATCACCACCCGGCGACTCGGCCAGGACATTATAAGTGGTAGCGACACCGCGAAAAACATTGGCCATTAGGTGTATCACCAGCCCAGGCGTGGTTGCCCAGGCCTCACCCAGGTAATAGTTGGCAAACATGACCGGAATACCGCCAGCATAACCGGCACCGAGCGTACCGTTGATGACATCAAACCGACCGGCAGCGTTGCCCTGGTTAAAGATGATCACACCAGAAGCGCCAGCGGCGGCGGCGTTTTCAGCTTTCAGGCCGAAGGTGCAGGCGCCGCGCTGCAGGAGGGCAATATTCCCGACGGGGAATCCGGCAAAATCGGCGGCCTCGCAGCCGCTGGTTGAGTTATTGCCTAAACCAAGCTGCAGGTCAACGGCCGTGACGGCCGCTGTTACATTACCTGGCTCGCTTTGGGTCATCGGCCGGTAATCTGGGCCTTCAACGTAAACCACTGAATTGGGGGCTGTCTGGGCCAGGGTAGATGGCCCCAGCAGGATAAAGGTGTTAAAGTCAAATGGTTGGACAGTCACCACGTAGCCAGCAGCCGCCATTTTGTTGGCCACATAGTTAGCAGAAGCGTCATAACCGGGTGTGCCTGAAGTGCGGATGCCGCCGTTGGCGTCGGCAATAGCCTGAAAAGCTGCCTGGTGTTCACGCACCCCTTCAAGAGTCACACAAGCCAGTAACTTGCCGTGGGTATCGTTTACTTGAGTGTCACAGGGGGTATAGGCTGCTGCAAATTGAATGCCAGTGAACAAAACAAACAAAGCTAACATAACAAAGATTATTTTTCGGGACATGCAACAATCTCCTTTTAGTTGCCGGCGGCAATGGCCTCACTGCCGCGCCGATTGTGGGGTTGGGGACATAGGGCGCAAGGTGGGGGGAGGATTGGTTTATCTATACATAAAAATCCCTCCTAAACTTCAAGACGTTACGTAATTTTTCAACAAACCATTACACTAGCTGCAAACTGTAACATGACAGGCAGATAAGGGCAAGATAATTGCAAGCACGCCCAGAGTAAATCCAAAGAAGGAAAAAAGGCCAAGGTTCAGGGGGGGAGCTTCTCAGTTCTATGCCTGGCCGAACGTGACCATTGTTCAGGCCGTCAGGCGGCGCTTAACCACTGGCCTGGAAATGAGCGACGGAACATTGGCCAAGAGCGGCGCCAGTTCAGGCAAACGGTGAATAGACTCGGAGGCAAAGACGAATTGACGGTGCAAACCCAACATCTGTTTGGCCACCAAAGGAATCTGCTCCACGGGCCAGGGGTCCAGGTAGAGACAAAAGATGGTCAAGGGCTGCGCTTGCGCCAGGTTCGTCCCGCCAGACCATGGAATAACTTGCCCGTCCGGCCTTTGAGAATCTCAAAGCTATGAAAGGGCCAAAGGGTATTGCTATTCGGGATGGAGCTTTGTTTACTATGGCAAAAGCTCCCATAATGAGCGGCGTGCGTTAGCCGTGTCTAACATCGCCCTCTTCACTAAACATACAAGCTCAAGGCTCATTCGCCACGGAGTCCGTATTCATCAAAAGTATGCCGACCCACAGGTTGGTCACTAATAATGGCCCACTTTTCACTGCCATTTGGCGTAATGACGTGGGCAATAGCCAGATGTAGGGGCCCATTTACAACGCTGTCTGAAAAAAGCGGGGGATCAGAAAAAACATAAACAGGTTGACAAACCCCCACACCCACTGTGCCCGGTTGGTATCATCACCACGCAGCAGCGCCACGTAGACAAACGGCAAGAAGATCAACACAAAGGCGCCGTACAGCACATGGACATCAAAGCGAGACATGACGGCGGCACGGCCGTCCAGCCACAATGCTCCCCCTAACAGGATGTTGACCATTAACAACACCTGGGCCACAACCAGCGCCCCCATGTAACTGCTGTCTACCTCCCGGCCGCGTACAGCCCGGAACATGCCCCATACGCCCAGAATAAGAAAGTATAACAAGGCCATATTGGTTAGCACTTGGTGTAAAACAAAAACAAAATTCATCAAATACTATCTCCTACGTTTGATTTTTAATACCCTGGCTAATTGTCAATGGTTAATGAGCAATCGTCAATTGGCTGATAACAATTGACCATTAACCATTGACCATTTATCGGCTACAATCGGTTTCTATGGACACTTCGCACTTAGACGATGCTTTCGAAAAGGCATTAGATTATCTCTACAGCTTTATCAACTTTGAGCAGCAGCCGCAAGACCGGTATATGAGCGCCAAAATGGACACATCCCGGCCACAGCGTTTGCTGGCCATGTTGGGCGCACCGCACCAAACCTTCAAGTCCATTCACATTGCCGGGACCAAGGGAAAGGGCAGCGTGGCCGCCATGTGTGCCTATTGTTTGCAGGCGGCAGGCTACCGGGTAGGGTTATATACTTCGCCCCATTTGCAGGAATTTCGGGAACGTATTCGCTTGTTAACCCTGGCTGACAGTGACGGCCGTATCAGCAAAATGGCCTTTGTGACTCTGATAGAAAAAATCAAGCCGGTGCTGGCAGAAGTGCCGGACGTAACCTGGTTTGAAATCATCACAACAGTAGCCTTTCTTTACTTCGCCCAGGAACAGGTAGATATTGCCGTGGTAGAAGTGGGGTTGGGCGGCCGGTTAGACGCTACCAACGTGGTCACCCCCCTTGTTTCTGTCATTACCAGCCTCAGCATTGACCACACCCGGTTTTTGGGTGATACGCTGCCACAGATCGCCTATGAAAAAGCAGGCATCATCAAGCCGGGTATCCCCATTGTTTCAGCGGCCCAAAAGCCGGAAGCCCTGGCTGTTTTGCGCCAGATTGCGCATGAACGTGATGCGCCGCTAAGCGTTATTGGCCACAAGTGGCAGTACAGTGGCGGCAAACAATACCCCGAAACCGGTGAGCAGGAACTGATTATCACCGCTGCCCCCACCCACGATTTTGTACCTGTGCCCACCACGTTTACCCTGGCCTTGTTTGGTGACTATCAACTTGAAAATGCTACCCTGGCCCTGGCCGCGTTACACATTGTCCGGCCGCATTACCCCTGCCTTACCCTGACGGCCGTGCGTCAGGGGTTGGCCCATGTAAAATGGCACGGCCGTTTACAAATTCTCCACCAGGGGGCCAATACCCCCACCCTCCTGGCTGACTGTGCCCATAATCCCGATTCCGCCCAAAAACTGTGCCATACGCTCACCCATGATTACACGTATGACCGTTTGTGGTTTATTTTTGGCAGCGCCCGTGACAAAGATTTTCACCAGGAGTTGGCATTATTGTCGCCATCGGCCGCGGGCATCATCACCACCACCGTGAACCACCCACGCTCTGCGTCGCCGGCCGAGCTGGCGGACATTGCCGCCGCGTGTGGTGCGCTGGCCTACCCGGCTGATGATATGGACACGGCCGTGACCCTTGCCTGGCAAAAAGCCGGCCCTCATGATTTGATCTGTGTGACTGGCTCTATCTATGTTGTAGGTGATTTGCTTAATCGCTGGGAAAGTTTACAATCACAACTCATACCAAATAGGAGCATTGCAATTTTCAATTGATGATTGACAATCGACAATTGACATGGATATAGACGACGAATTTGATTTCGATTTTGACCAGTATCCGGATTTTCTGGATGCCATGCCCGGGTTAGGCAGTGAGCTTTTTCCGGATAAAGAACTTGAAGAAGATGCCGAAGGCTTCATAGATTGTGCCTTCTTACCTCTCCGCGATATTGTCCTTTTCCCACAAATGGTGATGCCCCTGTTTATTGGCCGTGAGCGTTCTCTGGAAGCTGTACGCGCCGCCGTCGCCAAAGATGAAAACCTTATTGTCGCCACCCAACGTGACAGCGACATTCTCGACCCTGGACTAAGCGACATTCATCCCATAGGCACGGAAATCACCATCGGCAAAGCGTTACGTATGCCAGACAACAGCACCAGTGTGCTGGCCCAAGGGCGGCGACGGGTGGAGATTGTGGAATTTACACAATGGGACCCTTATATTCGGGTACGTGCCCGCCCTGTGCGGGAACCAATGGAGTGGGACCGTAACACCGAGGCTCTTATGCGTGCCGTCATCACGCTGTTTGAGAAGATGGTATCGCTCAACCGTAACATGCCAGAGGATGCTTACACCTTTGCTATTAATATTGATGAACCCGGCTGGCTGGCTGACTTTATCGCTTCCACGCTTAACGTGCCCGTGGAAACCCGCCAGGACATTCTGGAAACCATAGACCCCAACCAGCGCCTACAAAAAATCAGCATCGTGGTGGCCAAAGAACTGGATGTGTTAGAGCTGGAAAACCAGATTCATACGCGCGTTCAGCAAGAAGTTGATAAGTCACAGCGGGAGCATTTTTTGCGTGAGCAAATGCGGGTCATTCAGGGTGAATTGGGTGAAGCTGACGTGTTCGCCCAGGAAATCAACGAAGTGCGTGAAACGGCCGAGCGTAAAGTGTTACCAGCCGAAGCGCGCCTTAAAGTAGATAAAGAGATCGCCCGCCTGAATGCCATGCCCCCTATGTCGCCAGAAGTGGGTATTATCCGCACCTATATTGACTGGGTTCTGGCGCTGCCCTGGATGGATGTCACAGAGGATAACCTGGATGTGTCCCATGCGGCTCGGGTTCTGGATGGTGATCATTATGGCCTGGAGAAGGTAAAAGAGCGCATTTTAGAATACATCGCCGTCAAGAAGATAGCCCCAGATACCATGCGCAGTCCGATCTTGTGTTTTGTGGGCCCACCTGGAACGGGTAAGACCAGTATTGGCCGTTCTATTGCCAATGCCTTGGGGCGGGAGTTTGTGCGCATCAGCCTGGGCGGTGTGCGTGATGAAGCAGAAATTCGTGGCCATCGCCGTACGTATATCGGCGCCTTGCCAGGGCGCATCATTCAAGCGATACGGCGGGCCGGTACCAAAAATCCGCTCTTTATGCTGGATGAGATTGATAAATTAGGTAATGATTTCCGCGGTGATCCCGCGGCGGCTTTGCTTGAGGTGCTGGACCCCGAACAAAACTTCTCTTTTTCTGATCATTACCTGGACCTGGATTTTGATTTGTCTCAAGTGATGTTTATTACCACGGCAAACTACCTGGACGCTATCCCCCATGCGCTGCAAGATCGCATGGAAGTCATTGAATTTCCCGGCTACCTGGAAGAGGAAAAGCTGGAAATCTGTCGCCAGTTCCTGGTGCGGCGCCAGTTGGAAGCGCATGGTCTGGATACTCAGGGCATTCGTTTTGAAGAGGACGCCCTTAAAGCTGTCATCCGCCGCTATACCATGGAGGCAGGCGTGCGTAATCTAGAGCGGGAGGTGGCTAACATATGCCGCAAGATCGCCCGGAATGTGGCCGAAGAGAAGAAGTTTACACGCCGCATTACGGCGCGTAAAGTGGAAGAACTGCTGGGACCACCCCGCTTTTCTGAAGAAGTGTTGTCAGAAGAGGATCAGGTGGGTGTAGCCACGGGAGCCGCATGGACGGCCGTTGGTGGTGACATCATGTTCATTGAAGTGAACCTGATGCCCGGTAAAGGCAACTTACAGCTCACCGGGCAGTTGGGCGAGATCATGCAGGAAAGCGCCCAAGCCGCGCTGACCTATACCCGCAGTATGGCCGACGTGCTGAGTATTGACGTTCGTCGTTTTGAGGAAACTGACATTCATTTGCATGTGCCCGAAGGTGCCGTACCCAAAGATGGGCCATCGGCGGGTGTGGCTTTAGCCACGGCTATCATTTCTGCGTTTACGGAGCGGCCCATTTACCGCGATGTGAGCATGACAGGGGAGATTACCCTGCGTGGGCGGGTGCTGCCCGTTGGGGGTGTGCGTGAAAAAGCACTGGCGGCGCGCCGCGCGGGCATAAAAACCTTTATCCTACCCCAGAAAAACGAGTCAGACCTGGAAAACATCCCTAAAAAGCTGCGGCAAGACTTGCGCTTTATTTTTGTCACCCGCATGAGCGAAGTATTGGCCGCCGCCATGCATGTACAACCGCGTGTACGCAAACGGCCGGCGGCGCCCAAAAAGTCGATACCAGCACGACCTCCTTCCGCCGCGCCACCAGCTTGAGTTATTCTAATCTCATAGGGGGGAAGTCTTGCATCTTGCCCTCTTTTAATGCAAATCTACAATGCCCCGGCGCAGCGCAGCCAGCACCGCCTGAGTGCGGTCGTTGGTGTGCAGCTTGTTGATAATGCTGCTGACGTTATTTTTTACCGTGCCAGGGGCCAGGAAAAGCGCGGCAGCAATTTCCTGATTGGTCTGACCTTGGGCCATCAAGCGCAGGATGGAAAGTTCACGTTCGGTCAACGTTTCAAAGGCGGGGTCATCTGCTTGCGGTTGGATTGGGGCGTGGTCCAGGCGGTTGAAGGCTTCCAGAACTTTGGCAGCAATGTGGGGGTCCAGGCGAACACGGCCGTTTGCGGCATCCTGTATAGCGGCCACGATCTCTTCGCTACTGGCATCTTTTAATAGGTACCCAGACGCCCCAGCACGGACAGCGTCAAACACCCACTCATCGCCGTCATAGGTGGTCAAAATGACAACTTTGACGTCAGGAAAGGCCGTGCAAATGCGACGGGTGGCGTGAATGCCGTTGAGCCGGGGCATTTTTAAATCCATCAACACCACATGCGGTGGCTGGGCCTTCACCATCTGCAGCGCCTCTTCACCATCCCGTGCCAGCCCGGTGACAGCAATGCCTTCACTATGACTCAGAATAATGTTTAATCCTTTGCGCACAACCTCCTGATCATCACAAATGAGTACGTTTATCATAGCGGTATACAGCAATTCAGTGTTTGGTCAGCTGCGTACTGGAAACTGAACACTGAAGTCGGGTTCCTTTGCCCGGATCACTTTTAATGTGTAGAGAGGCGCCAATAAGGGCCGCACGTTCAGCCAGGCCCATCAGGCCGTAACGGCCGTGCCCCTTCACCCGCGCCGCATCAAACCCTACCCCATTATCCTCTATGATCAACACCACTGAAAACTGGTCACTGTTTACTGAAAACTGGCCGCTCAGCCGCATATGTACCACGGTGGCCTGGGCATGTTTTTCTACGTTCAACAGCGCTTCCTCTGCAATGCGGTAAAGGGTTTGTTCCGTCAGCGGCGGCAGAGGGGGCAGCTCATGGTTAATCTGGCAGTGAAGGGTGAGGCCACTGCGTTCAGCCAGGGCGTCGGCCCGCTGGGCCAGGGCGGCGGCCAACCCTAACGCTTCCAGCGGCGAGGCGCGTAGGGCGGCAATAGCCCGGCGAGATTCGTCTAGTCCCTGCCGAATTTGCCGCTGTGCTTCTAGCAGTTCAGCGGTAGCCGCTTCAGGATTATGTTTGAGCAGGGTGTGCACGGCTTGCAGCTGCACGGCCGTGCCGGACAACGAATGTGCCAGCGTGTCATGCAGCTCCCGCGCCAGCCGGTTGCGTTCCTGGCTCACAGCCAACTGTTCCATAATAGCTGCTTGCTGGGCCAGCTGGCGGTTGGCGGCAGCCAGGGCCGCCTGCTCTCGTCGCTGTGCCGTAGCCAATGTGCTGACAATAAAAGCGATAATGAGCGTGGTGCCTAACAGCACAAAGCCGCGGACAGCATAAAGACCCCAGGTAAAAGCATCGGCCGGCAGCAGAAAAGGGGTCATGAAGTAACACAACCCGGCCAGCCCCTGGCTCCACCGCATCCCCCGAAACCCATATTGCCAGCTGGCCAACACCACCGGTACCATCACAAACAGCAGTCCCAGAGCGTGAATGCTGTTGATCTGCTCCATACTCCAGTTTAAGCGGCTGATAAATAGTGGCAAACTCATCAATGGCTCAAAGGGTGACCAGGCACTCTGGATCAATTCCAGGAATGGGCTGATAATGGCCAGGATAATGGCCGCCACCAACTGAATGTGGGTCAAGCGATGCTCATGCTGGGGGAAGCGCTGCGGCCAGGGCAGCAGCCAGGCCAACAGCAAGATGCCCAACACCATGGACGCCCGCCATTTAACGAGCATCCAGGCTTGAACCAGCAAGTTTCCGCTGATGAGAGCGGTCAGCACCCCTACCAGTTTTAACCCGGCAGCCACCCGAAAGGTGTTCAGCAAAACCGGGGGCGGATGTCTATTCATGGCGCTATTATAGCTAATCTATCTTTCACCTTCGCCAACGTTGGCACAAATCGTGCGCCGCCTCTGGCCAGGTAGGAAACTGAAACGTAAATCCCTGTTCTGCTAATATGCCGGGTATGACCCGTCTGCTCTTGAGTACCAGTTCGGTTTCAGTCCGCATCAAGGCGGCACCCACTTCGAGCATCCACGGTGCCGCCGGTAGGCCAATGGGCATACCCCAGGCCTGGCGCAGCGCCTTCATGAAGGCAGCGTTGGGCAAGGGGGTAGGGGCGGCCAGATTAACAGCCCCGGCCATGTCATGGTGTTCAATAAGCCAGAAAACAGCGTTGACAAAATCGGTTTCGTGAATCCAGGAGATGTACTGACGGCCGTTTCCCGCCTGCCCGCCCAAACCAACACGAACCAAACGCAGCAACGCATCAAAGATACCGCCGCGATCAGGGCTCATCACCATGGCCGAACGCATTTTCACCTTACGCGTATGCGGGGTGTGGGCTTCGTCAACCACCTGTTCCCACTGCCGGGCCACTTCGATGCTGAACCGCCATGTATCGGGAACGTCCGCTTCTTCTCCACCGATCAGGCCGGTGTGTTCATCGTTGGCGGCGTCAAGCCGATGGGCGTAAAGGGTGGCCGTGCTGGCCTGGAGCCAGACAGGCGGTGGGTGGGTGGCCGCCGTTATGACCTGGCCCACAACACGGGTGGCATTAAGCCGAGAGTCAAGGATCGCTTGGCGGTTTTGTGGATGATAACGGCAGTTGACGCTGCGCCCGGCCAGGTTAATGATGACCTGAGCGTCTTCAAATTCGGCGGCCCAATCACCAACCGTAAGACCATCCCATTGTCTGACTCGCCAGGGCGCCTGGTATGGCTGACGGCTCAAAACGACCACGTCATGATCATGGGCATGAAACGCACGGGCCAGCATGGTGCCCACCTGGCCGGATCCACCGGGAATAATGATCTTCATGTTATCTACCCTACCTCGCATAATGGCCGGGCATCGCCGCCGACGGCGTCTACCAGCAGTTGCAGCAACGGCCGTAACCCCGGCAGCCGTATCATCACCCCCAACAGAGCCCACCCCAGGTGAATGTGTTCAATGGCCCGGGCAAAGGCAGCCACGCCGGTTTCGGCACGGCCGTATCCCCCCGGTTCATACGTCAGACGTGTTAACGCCTGGGAGGGGTGATGCTCTGCGGCCGTAAAGACCAGGCCCACTGGGCTTCGCTTTTCCAGCCAGCGCCACAGCTGTGAACAGGGCTGGCAGGTAGCGGCGATGTATAGGCGGGCCTTTTCCTGACCTTCCGGTGTATAGGGCCGCCAGCGGGGAAGCCAGTTGCCCACATGATGGCGATAATCGTCCCAAGCTGTGCCATACCGCTCACGCATATCACCCCCTTCGCTCCAACTGGCTAACCCGGCGCTGTAAACAAACGTGACAACGCCGGCCAGCGCCACCCAGGGGCTTTGCAGCGCCCACCCCAGGCCCAGGAAAATGAGGGTAGTGGCCAGCTGCATCGGGTTTGCTACATAAGCGTAGAGGCCGCTGGTTACCAGGCGTTGTGGTGGGTCAAAGGGCAGGGGGGTGCCGCCACCCCGGTTTGCAAATTCCTGAACGGCGCTTAGGCCCATGCCGGTGGGCACAGCCAGCAGCTGCAGTATGAGGCTGTTGTGCCACAACGGCCGCTGCCAGATAACCTCCCATCTTGCTCCTGTTAGTTCTATGATAAGCGCCGGTAATAACCCCAGAACGGTAGCCCCAAAGATGACTCCCAGCAGCGATACCCGCAGTGGCAGCCAGGCTTCGGCCGTTGTCCAGCGTGCCAGCAGCTGTGCTGGCAGCAAACAAACAGCCAGCGTCACCGTCTCGCCCACCAGCCAGGCCGGCCCCAATTGGATAACGGGGGCGGCCAGCGGCATGGTGACCGCATCCATCAGGAACAAGGGAACGACCAGCAGCGGCAGCGGCAGCCGGGGCCAGGCCAGATGCGGCAGCGCACCCCACAGCAGAACCCAGCCAATCATCAGGTCCAGCGGCAAACCCAGGATAACACCACCATCCACGTCAAAGTGCCACCAGCCAAGCTGTATGGCTGCCAGATTCAGGCAAAAGAGTGAGGGTGTCAGCCAGGCGCAGGCCAGAAAAACGCCTGCCTGCTGCCGTGTGGTAGGGCGGCGCCACAGCCACAGCAGCCACACGGCCGTAAGCGGCAGCAGTAACGTCAGCGAGCGAATGGTGAGGGGGGATAATGGTGGGATCATGTCAGCTCTCACTTGGGAAAAAGGTGGCTAACAGATAATCTGCTGCCAGGCCCACACCGTACCGTTCCAGCGGGGCAAAGTACCAGGCCGGGTCCAGTTGGCGTTCATAGGTGATGGTCCAGGTAACCAGGGTGTGGGTGGCGTCCACGGCCGTCCACTGCACATCGGCCGCCTGCCAGGTGAGCCAGCCAGCGATGGGCGTGCTGTCCGCTGCCGCCTGAAAACGAACGCTGTTGGTGCCGCGGGCCATAATTTCCCATTGCATCTGGCCCATCGCCTGATGGCCGTTGGTAAAGGACACAACGCGCCTGTCACCCACGGCCAGACCGTGGCCGGCAGCGCTGTCAGGGACAGGAAACCCAAGACGGAAGAAGAGGGGTAACGGCCGTGTCCATGCCGGTGTCTGGGCCAGCGTTTGGGTTACCTCCCATTCAGGTGCCGGCACCACACGGCTGACGCTGACAGCGTTGGCCCGGTTAAATGCCAATGATTCGTGTGTTCCTTCCAGGCTGGACAATAACAGGATGGGCAGCAGCAAGAAGCCATATATGCCTTTTTGTTCGCGTCTGGCAATATCCAGCAACAGGCCAATGACCAGAGCGACAGCGTAAAAGAGAGGTGCCGCCATCAGGATACAAATGCCCCCTTCTTGCAGCGAAATGAGTGCCAGCAGCAGAGCAATGGTGGTGGCCTTTAAGACCATACCGGTAACGCTCTTGGCCTGTGGCGTCAGGGCAATGATCAGGGCGATGATGGCCGGCAAGCCCACAAAGAGGGCGGCTGTTTCTTTTAACCCGTTGTTGGTCAGCAGCATATAGCCCAGCCGCGCCGCCGCCAGACTGAGAATAAGCAGCACCAACCCCCATTGGGCGCGAGAAGGTTGTTTTGATTCTTTCACGGTATTTTTCCTTTTTGTTAGGGTTCACGGATTACGGATAGGGGTATACGGCCGTGTGGCATGTCTGGCAGCCACGCCATACTTCCCAGCGGCGCAAAACGAGTGGCCGTCAGAAATTCAGCAATTTCGGCCAGGAAGACGCGCATGCCTACCAACAGGGATGAACGCATAATGCGGCGCACACGGCCGTCAGACTGCCAGACCAGCCGGGTTACGCCACGGGGCCGTAAATGGTACAAAGCCTCGGTAAGTTTGACCCCCAGGAAGAGCGCGGTGGGGGAAAGACGGGGGGTGTGAATAACCTGGTTGCGGTATGTCCACCTGGCCAGGTCTGGCTGGATGATATGGGCCGGGTCCGTGTGCCGGCCGTCACGTGTCCAGAAGTGGGGTGTCAGATAAACGGCATTGACAATGTCGGCGTCCAATGCCAATAATTTGCGCAGCTTGCGGCCCAGCCGGCCCGCGGTTTCATCTTCCAGGCCATAGATGATGTTGGCCAGGCTGATGATGTTATGCTGCCGCAGCAGCCGGACCGCTTCTTTAGATACCTGGAACGGATTGTTCTTGTGTATGGCACTGATGACATCATCTTCCAGTGACTCTACCCCCATCACCACGTAATCGACACCGGCTTTTTTGTAAAGTGGCAGCAAGTCGGCGTCACGCACCACGTCGGCGGCCGTCATGTTCAGGTTTAATGACAGCCCCAGGTCAGCCTCAATGAGCAATGACAACGCTTCTCGTGCTGCTTCGCGGTCGGCGGCAAAGTTCTCATCTGCCAGCCAGACAATTTTAACGTCGTATTCGTGGGCCAGGGTCGTCAGTTGGGCCACAAAGTTCTGCGGTGACCGGTGCCGCCACTTTTTCCAGAACATCCATTGGCCGCAGTAGGTGCAGGTGAGGGGACAGCCTCGACTGAACTGCATACCGGCGGCACGCCCCACGCCAAACAACTTATATCCTGGCCAGTCTACCAACTCCCACCCCGGCCGGTAGGCATCCAGGTCTTGAATGGGTGGGCGGGGCGGGTTGGTGTGAACATGGCCGTGGTCCCGCCACACAACCCCCGCCACCGCCGCACAATCCCCCTCACTGGCCCAGGCATTCACCAATTCCACGGCCGTTTGTTCTCCCTCACCACGTACAACGGCGTCAATTGCCGGGTGATTTTGTAAAATGGATTCGGCGGCATACGTGGGATAGACGCCGCCGTAGGCGATCTTAACATGGGGCAGGGCAGCTTTTAGATGCACGGCCGTCTCCAGGCAGGTGGTATGGGCCGCGGTAGAGCCGGTGTGTCCCAGCAAAATACAATCAGGCTGAAAGCGTGTGATGTCGGCGACCAGCCGCGCCAGCGGCCAGCCATACAGGTCATTATCAATGAGTTTGACGGTATGGCCGGCATCCAGCAATGGGCCGCCAATCAGCACCAGCCCCAAAGGAATCTGGTAGCCCAGGCCAAAACGGTTGGCGATAAAGCGGCGTGCCGGCGTGAGAAGGATGACTCGTGACATGATGGTGGTCCGTAGCCCGTAAGCGGCCTGCCACTTACGGATAATGTTTTACGGGACATTGTGCCGTTTATGAGACGTAGATGATAGTGCCTGGGGTCATGGGCGGGTATGACGGCCGTCATTAGAGAAGGGAAAGCGCCGCAATCTTTCAGATTGCCAGATTCTCACTGTCATATAAAGATATGTTCATACTTTTTTTACAAACACGGGTCAGAATCGGGCAAGTATTATAAGATTGAGCTATAAGAGCATCATAACCAGCTTTTCTAAGCCGGTTTCAATCCCTTAACTCACTCACTCACTCACTTTACAAGGAGACAATGCGTTGAAAAGAGTCATAACTTTCCCCATCATCTTAACGATTTTACTGCTGTTGGCCACCGGCTGCAGCCTGACACAAGAAGCTACCGTGCCCGTGCTTACTGGCGCTAACGAAAGCAGCTCTAATGGCATCGTTGAAGCTTCAAATGTTGTGGCGCCTGTCATGCAAAGTGTGCCAGACACGGCCGTGGCTGGTGACATCGTCACCGAACAAACCTACATTAACCTCTACAAACTGGTTAATCCCGCTGTGGTTAATATCCAGGTGACCGGCAGCCGCATGACCAACGTTTTTCAGTTCCCTGAAGGCGAAGTCCCTGACATTCCCGAGCATGAAGATCTGCCAGGTAACCCATTTGAGGGCTTTCCCGGATTACCTGAAGACTTTGACCCTGAAAATTTACCGCAAATTCCTTCTTCCGGACAGGGGTCTGGTTTTGTCTATGATAAAGAGGGCCACATCATCACCAACAACCACGTGGTAGAAGGCGCCAAGGAAATTACCGTCATCTTTGCTGATGGCTCAGAGGCGGAAGCCACCATTGTGGGCCGCGACCCCGGCTCTGACCTGGCTGTTATTAAAGTAGACGTAGATGCGGCCAAGCTGACGCCAGTGGTGATTGGTGATTCGGACGCTCTGGAAGTGGGCCAATTGGTAGCCACCATTGGCAACCCGTTTGGGTTAGACGGTTCCATGTCTACGGGCATTGTGGCCGGCCTGGGGCGTACCTTGCCCGGTGCCGTAGCCCCCGGTGGCGCACGCTTTAATATCCCCAACATTATCCAGACTGATGCTGTGATAAACCCCGGTAATTCCGGCGGCCCCTTGCTCAATCTGGATGGGGAAGTGATTGGCGTTAACACAGCCATTCAGACTGATCCATCTAGCTTTAGCTTTACACCCAGCTTTGGCGGCGTCGGCTACGCCGTGCCCTCCAACATTGTTCGCCGTGCCGTGCCGGAACTCATTGCCAATGGTCAGGTGAAGCATCCGTGGATGGGTATCTCCGGCGGTTCCCTGGCGAAAGAACAGGCTGAAGCGATGAACCTGGACGGGAGTCAAAAAGGGGTACTCATTCAAGAGGTTATGGCAGATGGCCCGGCTGCTAAAGCCGGTTTACGGGGCAGTGATAGCACGATCACGTTAAACGGCTTTAATATAGGGATTGGTGGCGACATCATTGTGCAGATTGATGATCAGCCGGTCAATCAGTTTGAAGACCTGTTGGGGTATATCGTTACCCGCGCCGATGTTGGCCAGACCGTGACCATCAAGGTGCTCCGTGATGGTGAGTTGGTGGACGTGTCGTTGACGCTGGAAGCACGGCCGTCGGCTACGCCGTAAATAACTGGCAATCGGTGAACGGTAAGCCGTTCACCGATTGCCCATACATAACAGGAGGAACCGATGCTACCCATAGCCACTTTTTCTATTGTCGCTTATGATCCCAACCGGCAGGAATGGGGGGTGGCGGTGCAGTCCAAGTTTATGGCCTGCGCCGCCGTGGTCTCTTGGGCACAGGCCGGAGCTGGGGCAGTGGCCACACAATCTTACGCCAACATTCGCTATGGGCCCGATGGCCTGGCGATGATGGCAGCCGACCAATCGGCCGCGGACACCATTGCCACCCTGACGGCCGTCGACGAGATGCGTGGGCAGCGCCAGGTGGGCATGGTAGACAAACACGGCCGGGCGGCGGCCTTCACTGGCGATGAGTGTTATGCGTGGGCCGGGCATACGGTAGGTGACCACTTTGCCTGCCAGGGCAATATCCTGATCCCCGGCACGGTGGAAGCTATGGTGGCTGCTTATGAGCAGGCGCGCCGTGGGCCGGGCGAACTGGCTGACTGGCTGGTAGCCACCCTGGCGGCCGGGCAAGCGGCCGGCGGCGACAGACGCGGGCGGCAGGCGGCCGGCGTGCTGGTGGTACGTGAAGATGGCGGCTACGGTGGCAACAATGATCGCTACCTGGATTTGCGGGTAGATGATCACCCCACACCGATTCAAAAGCTGCAAGAACTGGTGGCCATGCATCATCTCTATTTCGGCCAGGTGAACCCGGCCGACCTGATTCCCCTGGCCGATGTAGCTGGCGACTTACAGACCTTACTCCACCGCACCGGTCATTATACCGGCCCGGCATCAGGCACGTTTGACACCGCTACGCGCCAGGCACTGCGGGCGTTGGTGGGGGAAGAAAACCTGGAAGAGCGCTGGAACGGAGAGGGGGAGATGATTGATAAGGTGGTGGTTGACTTTTTACGGCAGCGATTTGGCTAGAGGAGGCGTTGTGGTGTTGAGGCAAAGCCGATCACGAAAATTAAAGTTGTTGGCGGTTGAACTAGGGTTATCTTACGATGAAGAAGGTCGTCAGCTGCTGCCAATTGAGGCTCATCGCTTTTACCTGGGACATCCTTCTCCCACCTATTTTCACAATTTTCTTTATGGTTGGCATAAAGATGCCCAGATACTCATCTTTGACCTGGGTGCGGCTACCACACGGCATGCCAATCGATACCCTCGCCATACAGTGGTGCGCCTGGTGTCATATGATTTGTGTGTGCCCCACTTTGCCATCATCCCTATTCATTCATTTGTCAACAGCCATCCGGTGTTTGGCGAAGCGACCATTAACTTCCGGCAAACAGATGTTCAGTTTGCCAACCGCTATGTTGTGCAAGGGCATGATGAATGGCAGATACAGAAACTCCTGAATGAACCTCTGCGCACCCGCTTGAACCAACTGGCGAACCGCCATTGTGAAGGCAAGGGAGATCAATTCCTTTTCTATTACCAGGGGCACTGCATTCAGCCAGACGCTTTGCCTGGGTTCATAGCGCAGGCCTATGAGGTATTTGAGCTGTTTGCCACTAAAACCAAAGACCCAATTCCGCCACAAAAGCACCAAGAAAAGTAAGGCTTTTGGGTAAACCGCTTACCTTACTCCCAATGTTCAATGACATCTTTAATGGTGCCCACAAAATGATCGGCCGTAGCGCCATCCAGAATGCGGTGGTCGAAGGTGAGCCCCACATAGGCCATGGTGCGGATGGCGATGGCGTCATCGATCACCTTGACGCGCTTTTCAATCATGCCCACGCCCAAAATGCCACATTGTGGCTGGTTGATAATGGGGGTAGCAAACAGGCTGCCGCTGACGCCGTGATTGGTAATGGAAAAGGTACCGCCCTGAACGTCTGCCGGTTTGAGCTGCTTGTTACGGGCACGCTGGGTCAGGTCATTGACGGCTCGGGCCAGGCCCAGCAGGTTGAGTGAATCTGCGTTTTTGATCACCGGCACAATCAGGCCATCGTCAATAGCCGCGGCCACGCCGATGTTGATTTCCTGCTTAAGTTCGATAGCGTTATCGGCCCAACTGCTGTTGACTATGGGGTGGCGTTTTAACGCTTCCACGGTGGCGGCCACAATGTAAGCAGTGAAGGTGAGGTTAGCGCCGTCACGGGCAAAACGCTCCTTGTGCGCACGACGGTGTTTGGCAACCCTGGTAAAGTCAAACTCGAAGACGGTGGTGACATGAGGGCTGGTGTGTTTGCTGCGTACCATGTGCTCCGCAATGCTGCGGCGCATGGTGCTGAGGGGAAGCGTTGATGAGGTTAGGGGGAGGGCCGCTTGTGCCAACGGGGCCGCTTGTGCCAACGGGGCCGCTTGTGCTGGCGGTGGGGTAACGGGCTGTGCAGGGATGGGTTCTGGATGGGGTGCTGGTTCAGGCAGGATGACGGGCGCTTTTTCACGTTGTTCGATATAGGCCATGACGTCTTTTTTGGTAATACGGCCGTTTAACCCCGTCCCTATAATCTCATTTAAATCTACCTCATGTTCGGCTGCCATCCGGCCGACAACCGGGCTGATGCGGCCCATGTAACGTGTCGGCGCAGTGGGAGAGGGCGTTGGTGCGGGCGCTGCTGTGGGGAGTGTTTGGCTTAGGCCTGTTGGTGATGGTTCTGCGGCCACAGGGGTGATGGCCGCGCCGACTTGCCCATTTTCTGGAATGGTTTCACCCGGTTCGCCAATGTAGGCCAGCACCGCGCCTACCTCTACGGTGGCCCCTTCGGCCACACACAGCTTCAAAACAGTACCGGCTTCTTCGGCCGTGGCTTCGGTTGTCACCTTATCTGTTTCAATTTCCAGAATGGGATCATACTGCTTGACGAAATCCCCTTCGCTGACAAGCCAACGGGCAATTGTGCCCTCTACAACACCTTCGCCCATTTCGGGCATGATGATTTTGGTGATCATGCTTTCTCCTACAATGAAGATCGGAGATTAGACATCAGAGATGGCAATCTCTAAGCTCCGATCTCATTTATTTATAAAAGACGGGGTAACTGGCCGGATCGGCTTCGTGCATGATGTCATGCACCAGCTCAAACAGCTCTTCTACGCTGGGTTTAGAGAAGTAAGCGCCGTCAGAGCCGTAAGAAGGGCGATGCGCTTTGGCGCTGAGGGTGCGCGGTTCGGAATCCAGCCACCAGAAGCCCCCCTGTTTTTCCAAAACTTCTTGCATCATGTAGGCTGTTGCCCCACCGGGCACATCTTCATCTAAAAAGATGATCCGGCCCGTTTTCTTGAGAGATTCTACGATGGTGCCGTGGCTGTCAAACGGAAGCAGCGTTTGCACATCGATGATTTCCGGGTCAATGCCTACCTGTGCCAGCTGCACGGCCGTTTCCATGGCCACCTGCACACACGCCCCGTAGGTTACAATGGTAACATCTTCACCAGGGCGTAAAATTTCTGGCATGCCCAGGGGCAGGGTGAAGTCCGTCAGGTTATCAGGCACAACCTCGCGCAGCCGGTAACCGTTTAATACTTCTACGATCAATCCGGGGTCGTCCCCCTGCAGCAGCGTGTTGTAAAAGCCCACCGCCTGTACCATATTTCGGGGCACACAAACATGTACGCCGCGTATCAGGTGAATGATCCCAGCCATGGGCGACCCCGCGTGCCAGATGCCTTCCAGCCGGTGACCACGGGTGCGAATGATGACCGGTGCTTTCTGACCACCTTTGGTACGCCAATGAAGGGACGCCAGATCATCAGATATAATTTGCAGGGCGTAGGGCAGGTAATCCAGATATTGTATTTCGGCGATGGGGCGCAGGCCTCGCAAGGCCAGGCCAATGGCCTGGCCCAAAATGGTGGCTTCGCGGATGCCGGTATCGGCTACACGCTGTTGGCCAAATTGCGCCTGCAGCCCGGCAAACGCCTGGTTAACGCCCCCCAATTGGCCCACGTCTTCACCAAAAGCAAGTATACGTGGATCGCGGGCCAGCATGGCGGCAAAGGCTTTGTTTAAGACTTCATACCCTTTAAGCTGCGCCGAAGTGTCAGTGTAGATGGGCTTGATTTCAGCCACGTTTAGGGTGGATTCAGCTGATTCACTGTAAAGGTGTGAGGCGTAGTTGGCCAGGTGTGCTTGCACCTGGCTTTTTTTCCATGCCGCCAGGTCATGGGCGGCCGGGATATTTTCATCGCGGGTGAGCAGGAGGGCCTGGTGCACGGCCGTGAGAATGTCCTTGCGTGACAGCGACTGTTTCCCCATAAGCCGCCGCCGAATTTGTTGCAGCTCTTGTGCTTTCATAGAGGCAGCTTCCATCTGTTCCATAAAAGCTACCGCCTCTTGCCGCTCCTTATACATGGGGCGGGTGTAGGCCGTCCAGGCTTTGGTACGGGCATGTTCGGCCTGTTTTTTAGCATTCCGTTCGATCTGGTCTAATTCGCCTGGTGCAGCGATGCGCTGCTCAATAATCCATTCGCGCATTTTCCGAATGGGGTCAAATTCCTCTTCCCATGCCAGGCGTTCTGGTGACTTGTACCGCTCATGGCTGCCTGAAGTGGAGTGACCTTGTGGTTGGGTCATCTCCGTAACATGAATGAGTGAGGGCACATGCTGTTCGCGGGTGATACTCGCTGCTTTCTGGTAGGTTTCTACCAATTGCAGGTAATCCCAGCCAGGTACGGTATAAAGATCAAACCCGGCATCACTGCCTGGTTCGCGCCGGAAGCCCTGGAGCAGTTCAGACAGGTTTTCTTTGGTAATCTGGTGCTCGTTGGTGACAGAAATGCCATACCCATCATCCCAAACAGAGATGATAACGGGAGCTTTTAAGACGCCGATGGCATTGAGCGATTCCCAGAACAGCCCTTCAGCACAACTGGCATTACCAATGGTCCCCCAGGCGACCTCATCCCCCTGATGTGAGAAATGGCTCAATGGCTGCAACACCGGCACCTCACGGTAAAGCCGCGAAGCGTAGCCCAGGCCTACCAGCCGGGGCATTTGGGAGCCGGTGGGGGAAAGGTCGGCAGAAACATTATGCATCTGCATCTGGTCTTTCCAGGAGCCGTCAGGTTTAAGGTTGCGGCTGGCGAAGTGGGCATTCATCTGCCGCCCGCCGGAGTGAGGGTCATGGGCCAGGTCAGCGTGGGCATACAATTGGGCAAAAAACTGCTCCAAAGTGGCGATACCAAGGGCAAACATGAAGGTTTGGTCCCGGTAGTAGCCGCTGCGCCAATCACCCTTTTTGAAGGCACGGGCCATGGCCATTTGGGCAATTTCCTTACCGTCACCAAAAATGCCAAATTTGGCCTTGCCGCTGAGAACTTCGCGGCGGCCAATAATGCTGACTTCCCGGCTTTCACAGGCGATGCGATAATCATGCAAGATGTCATTGCGGTTTAATTCAATTTGTTTGGTCAGGGATTTCAGTTTGGGTTGTTTTTGTTGGGTTGTTTTTTCAGGTGCTTCAAGTACGGTCATTGTGCTTTGTCCTTTGCTAACAAAATCGCATAATCGTTTTTCCTAGAACAATAGGGCGCCAGTGATGGCCCTCTGCCGTTGGCACTTCAGGAAAATAGGGCAGCAATTTGTTGTGGCGGCAAGATGCCTGGTTCAGGTGACCTCCAGCAATAGTGTGGGTTTTGGTTGGGAAATTACAGGATAACTTTCCAGGTAATGGGTAGCTTCACCCCATTACGCGGTAATTATACACAGGGCAGCTTATGAATGCACTTTCAGGCCATCATTTTGTGGTGACGCTAATCGTAGCCGGAACGAGCTGCACCGATAGTTCTACGGGATAAACGACAACGGGTGTCAGCTCCACGCGCTGGCCGCGACGGAGATCTGAGGCATCTATGTAAACACGTACCAGGCCAGGGGTGGCTGCTATGGCATGTAACATGGGTAAGGGACCTGACAATAGTAAATCAACTTCTTCCGGGGCAATGGTAATGGCAAGATTGGGTGGGGCGTTAAAGATTTCCACACGACGGGTCAGCGAGATGTCACCACTGCGGGGGGAAATTTCAGCCGTGACAGTAACGCTGCGTACCGGCTGGCCATTACTGTCAATGGCTTCTACCCCATCAGGCAGGTTCAGGGCCGTGATTTCAGTGTATGGGCCGGTGGCCTGCCTGATATTGACGGGCAGGGTATCTACGAATGAGCCAATCTCTCTTAACACGGCCGTGTCCCCCTGTAAGGTGACATTGGCTGGTATCACCGAGAGGCGGCTGAGCCAGTAGCCGTCTGGGGGCGGCCCTTCTGTTAGAGCCCGCACCCCTACCTCGCGGGCGTTCTGCTTGCGTGTAATCAGCAGGCTGACCTGGGCCTGGGCGGGGTTAAGGGTGACGCCGCTAACTTCCTTCCCGTCAAGGTCCAGAGGGCGCAACGGCCGTATCTCTTGCAATGAGCTGCTGGTATTGTTTAGGGCCAGGGTGGCCTGCACCTGGATGACCTGGCTCACCAACAGTTCCGGCCCGGTCACCGTTACAGATGCCGGCAGCGCCGTGGGCGACTCTACCATCTGGTAGGCAGATGAGAGTGTCTGGTCGGTTAGTTCCACGGTGACCGGCATGGTAATCGTCACCATCTTTACCAGCTCCACATTGATTACCGCCGGATCCAGATTGATAATACGGGCATTGGTAACCGACACTTTGCCGTTGACCGCTACCTGATGGATGCCATCTTCCAGGCCAGCCAGCGAAGCGGTAACCTGGAAACTATCCTGGTCTAAGGTTTGCAGCACATCGGCCGCCGCCTGAACTTGAATAGCCACAGTTGCTTGTGGTTTGTTCATCAATACCAGGCCATCGGGAATATTTTCCAGGCGCAGCGGCACATCTTCAAACACGGGACGCTCAGTGGGGTTGGTTTGCTCAATAGCAAAGGACCAGGCCGCCAAGGCAAACAGCACAGACAGGGTCAGCAGGCCGGCCAGGCTTAGAAAATTCTCCATCCATGACCGATGTCTGTCATTGGCAAACAGCCCATGTACCCCAGCCCATAAACCGCGCCAGGAGAAGCCACCATCTGTTTCCGAATCGCCAGCATAAAATTCGTAGAGCTGCTGGCGAATGGCGCTGATCTCCTGGCAGGGATGCAGGCGGTTGTGGCGCGCGACGGCGATAAGGCCCGTTTCCTCGCTGACTATCAAGACAAAGGCATCGCTTTTTTCACTGAGACCTACGGCGGCCCGGTGGCGGGTACCATAACGACGGCGGCCAGGCAGCGGCTGTTCGGTCAAGGGCAGCAGGCAGCCAGCGGCCATGACCTGGTCGCCACGAATAATGACAGCGCCATCATGCAGCGGAGTTTTGTTAAAAAAGATGGTTTGCAATAGTTCTGCGCTGACACGGCCGTGAATGGGCACGCCTGTATGCATGACATCTTGCAAAGAGTCGCTGCCCTCCAGCGCCAGCAGCATGCCTGTTTTGGTTGTAGACAAATTTTCTAATGTGCGTAGAAGCTGGGGAACCACTGACTCAGCCGTTGTTTGCCGTACGGAGCGGGAAAGGCCCGCACTGCGCCCCAGGTTTTCCAGCAGGCGGCGCAGTTCTGGCTGCAGCAAGATGGGGGTGGTAACAAGCACCACAAAGAGAAACATGCGCACCACCCAATCAAAAGCGGGTAATGGCAGTAAGATTGTAACGACCAACAACGCCAAAACCAGGATGGTCATGCCGCGTATCAAGGAGGCGGCGCGGCTGCGGCGTAACATGAGCAGCAGGCTAAAAATGACCAGAACTACCAGCAGGATATCTAAAACCCCCAGCACGTCCAGGCTGGAAATTCGAAAAAAAGTGTCGGCCAAAAATTGTTGTGGTGGTGTCATGAGCCCCTCATTGTACCGCGTGTCCACCACAGAAACGAAGCGATTGGCCAATGATTAACCTGCGTCACATAAGCGATGGCCCCAAGGAAACGAAGCGATTGGCCAATGATTAACCTGCGCCATTTAAGCGATGACCCTCGCAGAAACGAAGCGATTGGCCAATGATTAACCTGCGCCACTTAAGCGATGACCCTCGCAGAAACGAAGCGATTGGCCAATGATTAACCTGCGCCACTTAAGCGATGACCCTAAGGAACTCAGGTAGAGTCATGGCCTTTAGGGCGGCCTACTCGTTTACCCTCCTGATTCTGGGGTGGGGGTGGCCACCGGGGGAGATGCGTTGGTATTGTCGGGTTCGGCCGTTGGTGCCTCCACTACTTCTACACCCAACAGCAAAGCCAGCATGGTATCCAGTTCACGCCAGGCATTTTCCAGGTCTAAAGCGGCCAGCTCAGGGTTGGCCGGCAGGTAGGCGTTGGCCAGCGTCAGCCGGGCTTGCACCAGCGCCAGGGAGGGCTGCAGGTCTGGGTGGGTATTTTCATGGGCGATAATGGCTTCTACCGTGGCCAATGCCAGCGCGGTATCATTGGCGGCCAGGCCGGCATTGTTTTCCACCAGGCGCAGGCGGGCACGGGTGACCATCTCCCATACGCGGAAGAGGGTGACAACCTGGCGCATTTGTTCGATGTCTTCAAGAGGAAGGTCGGCCACGGCCGTTTGCAGCTCTGTTACCTGGTTGGTCAGATCATTTGTATTATTTGTCAGGGTGTCTATCTCGCCGCCTAAGGTGTCCAGACGGCCGTTGTTTTCATTGATATCCCCCTGCAGGGCCACGGCCCCATCATTCAAAGCCGTAATCTGGCTGCCCATAACCTGTGTTTGGGTTAACAGGCCGCTCAGTTGCAGGTCCAGGGCAGCCAGCATCTCATCCTGACGCGCCAGATCGTCGGCCAGCGTCGTTTGCACATAAGATTCCAGACCGGCCAAACGGGCATCCTGGGCCGCATTTGCCGCCGCCAGGTCATTTTCCAATTGCCCCAGATCATGGCCAATTTCCAACACTTTTTGCCGGTTAAAATTTACCTGCTCGTTGACTATACCAAAAGAGCGTTGCAATTCCTGGATGATGAGGTAACTAATGTACCCTACCCCGGCAATAAGCCCAATGACAAGGGCTACTTTAAACAGTGCCTTGAGAAGACGGCCAAAAACAATGGCCAGACGCCGCCCAAAACCAGGGCGGGCCGGGGTAATAGGAGGCGTGGTGTCGCTGGTCATAAATTTGTCTCCTGATAGAAGGGGATTGGAGATGAAAGATCAGAGTTTATGTTACCCACTCATCTCCGATGCGCTTTTCCAATCTCCCTCATGGTTGAGGCATAACAGTGGGTGTGTGCGTGGGTAGGCTGATGGAAGTGGCAGTGGGGCGTGGTGTGCGCGTGGCTGCCGGGTCTGTGGTGGCTGTGGCTGTAGTGGCCGGTGTGGCTGATGCCGTGGGCATGGTCGTTGGTGGTATGGGGGTGGCCGTTAACGTAGGTGGCCCGGCCACATTCACCAGCAAATCACGCAGACCGGTAAGAAAGGTGTCAAAATCTTCGGCAGAGGCGGCCACAGTTTCTAACCGCGTATTTAAATCATCAGCCTTGCTTTGCAGATCAGCGGCCGCAGCTTGCAGCGCTTCCAGGTTGGCCTGGGTGGTGGCGGCGGCCACGGCCGTGTCCTCCTGTGTTGCGGTTAAGGCTTCTATCTGGCTGTTTACAGCCTCCAGGTCATTTTGTAACTGCTGTTGGCTTTGTTGGAGCGTGAGCAGTTCTGTTTCCAGCTGCCGCTGCCGCTCGCCAGCCTGGGCGCTGCTGGCATATTGTAAGGTTTCGTTGAAGCCATAGAGAATGGAAAGGGTAAGGGTGGTGCCTAAAATGGCGCCGAAGACGGCGGCGATAATGCTCCCCACCATGCCGCTGCGCTGCCTGGGGACAGGCGCGGGTGTGATCACGGCCGCAGCGGGCGGGGCGGCTGCTCTGAAAGGCTGAGTTTCTTGTTTGGGCGCAGCCATTTCTGGCACGGCCGTAATACGTATGGGCGTCACTTCCGGCTCATCCTGGCCTGTTGCTGTGAGCGGTTCTTCGGGTTCGGCTAACGGCCGCTCGTCGGGCACGACCGTATCTGAGGCGGCCGTTTCCTCTGCCTGAGAGGGAATGGATGTGGTGTCCACCACGTCTGCCGTGGTGTCCACTGCGTCTGCCGGGGCTTCGGCTGGGGCCTGCACGACGATCCGGTCGGCCATTTGGGCCACCATACGCGCAGAGATGCCGGAAACGGCCGTTAAGTCGGCCACGTCACCAAATAGCCCCTGTTCTTGCCGGTGGGCCACAATGCGCTCCGCCAACTTCATGCTAATGCCTGGTAGGGTAGCCAGGACTAACATGTCGGCGGTGTTAATGTTGACAGGCTGTTCAGTCATAATTCTTTTCCTAATGCGCTAGGCAAAGGCGCTCTCTTCACCGGAGTCCCGCACAAAGATGCAAGAGGCATTTACCAGTTCAAAAACTTGTTGTGTAAAGGCCAGATTTGCATCCTGGGGCAGGCCAAAGATGCTTAAGTCAGCTTCAGGTGCGTGGGGCAGCGTCTCATAAAACGCACCTTCAAGTATAACCATATTTGTGGGCTGGGGTAGACGGGCCAGATTTACCAATCTTTGCAGATAAATGGCGGCCTCGGGCCGGGCGTCCGGGTTGGTGATGGCCATACACAAGGTGATACGGCCGTTCCAATTACGTGTCAGCTGTACGGCCGTTAAAATAGCCATATCCAGGTTAACTTCATGCATATTAAATTCCCATGCCGGTTCCTGAGCCGAAACCCAGACGTTGATGTACTTTTCCCGGCCCATGTTCATGACCGGGTGGCGCGCCAGTAAGACGATGGCCATATCATACGCGGCCGTGTCGTTCACCAATGTTTGCAGTTCCGCCATGTCGCCGTTGCCAGCATTTATAAACAACAAATTAGGCCGAAAGAAAGTGCGTCGCAGTACCTGCGTGGCCGCCCGTACGCCGCGCACAAAGCTGTCATCTTCCAAAAACGTGGCTTCAGCGGTAATGCCCTCGTCCTCAAAAGCCTTGGCCAGGGTCTCCAGCCGGTCTAGTTGTGCCTTTGTACCCGGCCCGTAAATTCCCAGCGCGTGAACGGTCCCTTGTGGTTTGGTCAGGGCGCGTAAAAAGCGAAAACTGCCGTTTAACTCGGCTGTGCTGCGCACCGGCGCCAGGGCTACCGGCTTCCAGGCTCGCTCTGGAGCCGAGGGCATCTGCTTGGCCAATTTGGTGGCCCATTCCGCCAGTGAAATAAAAAGGCCGCTGCGTACATCATTCTGGGTTACGTGCAATTTACGCCGGGTCAACAGAATAAAGAGTGCCAATACCAACACCATGGCTACCAGGCTGAACGCCGGGTTCACCAAGAACATGACAAACAGGCAGCCCACCAGGCCAATAAAGGGTACCAGGCGCGGCACTCTGAACGTGGGGCGGAAACTTACCATGCCCAATGTCTGTTCCACCAGCACCACCAGGTTTAAGGACCCATAGGTGATAAGAAAAAACATGGTGATCACTTCGGCAATGGCGTCCAGCGCGCCGCCCTCGCCCTCCCCACCTATGGAAAGCGCTACCAGCAAGGCAACAAAGCCAATGCCCCCGGTCAGAATGGTAGCCAGGCGCGGCTCCCCTTGTGGCGTTTCCTGCGCAAATGCCCGGCTGAAGGGCACCAGATTGTAAGAAGCCTGGGCTTGCATCACCCGGGGTGCGGCCACCAGAGAGCCCAGCGCTGAAGAAAAAGTAGCCCCCAACATGCCGGCCAATATCGCCCAGCCCCAGAACGCTTTGTCTACCATGATCGTCTGATTACCGGATAATTCTTCTGGTGTGGCAATGCGCGCCGCCCAATAGGCCAGCAGCAGGTAAATGGCCATGGTCAGGAAGACGGCAATCATGGTGCCTTTGGGGATGCTCTGGCGGGGGCGGCGCAGGGTGCCGCTCATGCTAATGCCCACCATAATGCCGGTGACAGCGGGGAAAAAGATGGCAAAGGTTTGCCAAAAGTCCCACAAGCGAAACGACCCCCATAGCTGCGGCGCTTGTGTAAGGCCAGGGTTATCACCCATGGGAAAAGCGCCCAGGGCTATAGAAACCAAAGACAGGGCCACAATGGCCAGGATGATAAACTGGATGCGGGCGGCAAACTGTGCACTGCGGTAGGCAATGAGAAAGACGACCACAAAGCTGATAACACATACAAGAGGATAGGAGTGGCCGGAAAAGATGCGCCGCCAGGCTTCGCCAAAGGCCAGCACGTACAGGGCCACGGAAATGCTCTGGGCCATAAAAAGAGGCAGGCCTATGCTGCCGCCCACTTCCAGGCCCAGAGATTGGGAGATGATGGCAAACGCACCACCGGCGCCAACACGCGTGTTGGTAACAATGGAGGAAACGGCTAAGCCAGTGCTGACGGTGATGACATGGGCCAGTAAAATGATAATGATAGCCCCACCCAGGCCAGCATTACCTACGACCTGGCCCAGACGCAGATACATGATCGCGCCTAGGATGGTGAGGACGGTGGGGGTAAACACCCCGGCAAAGGTGCCAAATTTGTTGTCGGTTGGCTGGTTACTGGAAGGTTGGAAACGGCCGAAGCCACTTTGGACGGCGGCCTGAATTCTGTGGATCATGTTTTCACATTCTGCCCAAGGGCTACGCCCAGCAAGGATTGGTTAAAAAGCAGCTGCTGCCAGGCAGCAGAAGGAGGGGCTGCGCCTATGTTCATAGCCGGAATTATACCAGAACCAGTTATTCTCCCAGCGGCGACACTTTAAAGTTATCAAACTGGATGAGGACGTCGCCCTGGCCCAGACTGCCAGCAATCAGGCCGATATCGCCCCGTTCAAACGTATTGTCTGTGACCCGTCCTACTTCCTGGTCGTTGACATAAAAGATCAGGTTACCGGCTTCGGCACGTACTTTTAAATCATTGCGCACGCCCGTACCCTGCTTGATGGCTGATGACTCGAACCACCAACTACCGACAATGGGCACAGCCTCAGTATCACCGCCGCTGCGGTAACGGCCGATCCATACATATCCGTCGCCGCTGATTTGAAAGGCGTAAAAATCTTCCGTCTCGTTATTGACACGAAACAACATACCAAAGAGGTTGTTGTCTGGGCCGCTTAACTGGGTGGCTGCCACTTCGTACCAGCCGTCAGCAAAGTCCAGCCCGGCTGTGGTCCAGGTGGTGAGATCATCGGCCTTAATTTCAAACTCATAAACGCCATTGATCACTTCGCCACGGACTTCGGCGTCATTGTCGGTGCTCCAGTTGCCTGGGGCATCAAATGTTTCATGATAGGGTTCCTGGTTGCCACAGGCAGCCAGAATAAAGAGTAAAATTGTTAAAATCCACCAGTGATGTCGCATGATCCCTTTCCCTCAGAGCTCGTTTGCAATTAACTTGGTGTGTTGAAGTGATCACTGTTCAGTTGGGTGTTCTTCCGGACTGATTACTGGACACTGATGACTGATTACTTGGCAAAAGTCCAAAGTTATTTTTGCGTGAGCCGTAAGATGTTAGAGGCAATGGTTGCCTGTGGCAATGGTTGCCTGTATCTAGCATATGAAAAAAAAGAACTGCGGCAAGGAGTTTACCGCAGTTCTATGGTGTTCTTAAACAATCTGATGCCGGGTCAAGCAACACGTGTGGCCAGGGCGTCTACAACCACCTCAGCCACGTCCTTGACCTGCATGGGTTCGCCTTTCTCGCGGTTGGCATCACGCATCATGGTAGCGCAGAAGGGGCAGCCAACGGCCAGGGTGGCCGCCCCGGTGGCCTGGGCTTCGGCAAACCGGGTGGCATTAACGGCCGTGGCCCCATGCTCCTCTTCCTTCCAATACTGCGCCCCTCCCGCGCCGCAGCAGAAGGAGTCCTTGCCGTGGCGCTCCATTTCCATAAGGGTGGCCCCGGCTTGGGCCAGGGCGTCACGTGGTTCGGTGAGTACACCATTGTGGCGTCCCAGGTAACAGGGATCATGGTAGGTCACTTTTTCCAGGGTACGGCCGTTGAGCCGTAGTTTGCCCTGGCCCACCAGATTGGCAATTAACTGTGTATGGTGATAGACATTAAAATGTCCACCCAACTCGCCGTACTCTTTGCCAATGGTGGTAAAACAGTGAGGGCAGCTGGTGACAATCCGTTTCTTGTCTGCTCCCGCTGCGTTCAGGGTTTCAATGTTGCCCAACGCCATCTCATAAAACAGGTATTCATTCCCGGCGCGGCGGGCCGAATCACCGGTGCAGCTTTCGGCGTCACCCAACACGGCAAAACTTACCCCCGCTTCATGTAAAATAGTAGCTATCGCCCGTGTCACGGCCTGGGCATCTGGGTTAAAAGCCCCGGCACACCCCACCCACAACAAGTACTCATACGCCGGGTTTTCTTCAACGGTAGGTACGGCGAACGGCAGCGGCGCCGCCCAGGCCATCCGGTCATCGGTGGACTGCCAGGGGTTGCCCATGCGTTCCATGCCCACAAAAGCCCCTTTTAATTCGTTGGGGAAGGTACTGGTCATGAGCACCTGGTCGCGGCGCATATCCATAATGTCCAGCATGGGCGTGTTACCCACGGGGCAGACCTCAATGCAATGGCCGCAGGCGGTGCAGGCCCACAGGGCGCTCTCGCTGATGAGGGTGCCCAATAGGGGAATGGGTTCGGCCGTGCCTTCAGCCAGCCCCACCATATCATTTTTATACAGATAACGTTTGTTGATCTCAATGGCCGCTGGCGATAGCTCCTTGCCGGTGCTGTAGGCCGGGCATACCTCCTGGCAGCGGTTGCACATGATGCAGGCAAAGCCATCTAAAATCTGCTTCTGGCTGAGGTCAAACAACGTGCCGGCCCCAAACTGCTCGATGGATTCATCCTCAAAGTTAAGGGTATGCATCTGCCCCAGATAGTTACGTTCCGGCTGCAGCATGAAGTTGACCGGCCCCATGAACAGGTGGGCGTGTTTGGTGTAGGGGAAGTAAGGCAGGAAAACGACGATCAGCCCAACGGCGATCCACCAGCTGACATGCCACAGGTTAGTTAGAGCCTGGACTGCTTGGGGGGTATCGAGCTCATTTGTCCACCCAGACAAGACCGTCTGGGCGATGAGCGTGGCCGTGGGCTGCCAGAGGTCGCTGCCGCCTTCCAGGGCCACCAACGAGGCTGAAGCCAGTTGGCGGAAGCCAATGTGCAGGAAGATAAACATGATGACAATGAAAGAATCACGCATCACAGCCCCGGCGCGCACCTCCGGGTGCAGCAGCACATTGTCACGGGCTTTTAAGGCCGGGTCTGCAAAGGCAAAACGGCGCAGCAAAAAATAAACCACACCAATGAGAACCAGCGTGCCAAACAGGTCGGCGGCCAGCCGATACAGGTTGCCGATGATGTTGTGTGGTAAAAATTCAAAGCCGGTGATCATCCCCTCGGCTACTTCAATGCCGTTGACCAGGAGGTAAAAGATAAAGCCCCAGGCGACCATATAATGAAAGATGGAAGTACGGCGGCGGTGACGGATGATCTTGCCCTGGGAAAAGAGAGCGATGATACCTTCGCGGATACGGCGAACTACCTGGTCCATACTCAATTGGCCCTGTCCGCGCAGGATGATGCGGGCCATCAGGCCAAACGTGTTCACTGTGGCCACCACACATACCAGAACCAAAAATGTAAATGCTACCTTTTCAAATGGCGACAACATGTCATTCTTCCCTCCGTGTGTCAGTAATCAGCGGATCAGTGTTCAGTAGGTCAGTGTTCAGTAGGTCAGTGTTCAGTAGGTCAGTACGGAATACTATCATAGGGATCATGACCTGCAAAACAGTGCCCATTAGGCCATCAGGTGCGGAATTGTATCTTAAGTTCTGACGCGGTGCATCATTTGCCGCAACGGATAAGGGATAAACGGCCGTTGTCATTTGAGAAATGAAGCCCCTTGCCTGGCACTGTGGGGAAATCGGCTATAATCCGCCGCCATGCATCGTAGAAAGAAGATCATTTGGCGGCTGCTGGTGGCGCTGGCGGCCGTGGGACTGCTGGTATCTTTGTTTCCGGCAGCCACCTCCTTGTATGATTTGACGGGAGAGGAGAACTGGGCGGCACAGTGGCGAGGGGTGGTGCACTGGTTAAACACGGCCGTACGCCCCCAACCACACCTGGCCCCTGATGTCCACAGCCCGCTGGCGGCTGTTTCCCCCTTTGGGGTGAACACTTTTTTGCAGAGTGAAGTAGAAGTTGTCAAGCGCAAACGCAGCCTGGAGATGGCCCGGCAGGCAGGGTTTGTTTTTATCCGCCAGGAGTTTCCCTGGGAAGACATTGAGTTTCACGGCAAGGGGGATTTTATTGACCGGCGCAATGACCCGAACGGTGTGGATGCCTGGGCCAAGTATGACAACATCGTTGCGTTGGCTGAGGCGCAGGGAATAACCATCATCGCCCGCCTGAGCAACCCGCCTGCCTGGACGCGGGCGCTGCCCGAAGAACAGACGGGAACGCTGGCGCCGCCGGACAATTACCAGGACTTTGTGGACTTTGCCACGGCCGTGGCCGGCCGTTACCAGGGCCGTATTCGTTATTACCAGATATGGAACGAACCCAACGGTAACGGCGAATGGGGCCATCACCAGCCGGTGAACCCTGAGCAGTATGCCAGCTTTTTGTGCCTGGCGTATGATGCTATTAAAGCTGTAGATCCCCAGGCAGTGGTGTTGGCCGGAGCCCTGACCCCCACGGTGGAACTCAGCCCGGCCAACGTGAATGATCTGGTCTTTTTACAGCGTATGTACAATGCCGGGGCCGGCCGCTGCTTTGACGTCATGTCTGCCCAAGGGTATGGTTTGTGGTCGGGAGCACAAGACCAGCGGCTGCGCCCCACGGTTATCAACTTCCCGCACCACCTCTTTATTCGCGATGTCATGGTGCGTCATGGAGACGCCGAAAAGCCTATCTGGATCAGCGAGATGGGTTGGAATGTGGCTCCGGCCGATATTTACCCGCATTTTGGCCGGGTGACAGAGGCGCAGCAGGCGCAGTATGCCATAGAAGCTTACCAGCGCACACAAGCCGAATGGCCCTGGGTGGGCGTGAATGCCTACTGGTTTCTGAAACGGGCTGATGATAGGGAAGTTGGTGAGGCGTTTTATTACTTTCGCCTGCTTGAACCGGATTTTACGCCGCTGCCGGTCTATGAATCATTGGCTGCCCAGGCAGAACATGGTGACGTGGTGATACCAATGCCCGGTTGGGTGTATGAGTGGCAGCGGGTACGGCCGTTGCTTTTTACCATCAGTGCCGCCTTTTTGTTTTTTGCGCTGCTGCGGGGGCTTGTATCTCAAGCGTGGGGGTCGGCCGTTGAAGCGTAAGAGGGCCTGGCGGCGAGGTGCCCTGGTTGTGGTTTTGCTGCTGGCGTTTGGGCTGCGCTTTCACCGGCTGGCTGCCCAATCTTTTTGGAATGATGAGGGGAACAGCGCCCGCCTGAGTGAACGGCCGTTGGCCCTGATCATTGAGGGCACAGCCAGCGATATTCACCCACCACTTTACTACCTGCTTTTACATGGCTGGCGCGACCTGGCCGGAGCTTCAGAATTTGGGCTGCGGGCCTTTTCGGCGTTTGCCGGCGTGCTGACCGTGGCGATGATGGTACCCCTTGCCAGGGCGCTCTGCCCGCCTGGCCAGATGAAGGCCGTTTCAGTGGCAAAAGAGAAAAAAGCCAATGACTTGTCCCTGGTCATTGTGGCTGCATTGCTCACGGCCGTAAATCCGGCGCTTGTCTATTACAGCCAGGAAACACGTATGTATGCCTTGTTGGGGCTGCTGGCGGTGCTGTCAACATGGTGTCTGCTCCGCTGGCATCGGGCCCAAGTTTGCTGGATGAACACCGGCCAACACCGAAACCATGCCCTGGCATGGGCAGCCGCCTATACTCTTTGTCTTGCTGCCGGATTGTACACACACTACTTTTTCCCGGCTGTACTTGCGGCTCACACCCTGGTTATCTTCACCTGGCTCCTGCGCTCTGCCAGGCATCATTTTTTGCGCCTGGTTCTTACGTGGATGTTTATGATGTTGGCCACCCTTCTGCTGTATGCCCCCTGGCTGCCTATTGCCGGGCAGCAGTTTGGGGCGGATGACCTGGGGGTGCGGGGAGCGTGGGTGCCATTTTTATTCACGGCCGTAGGCTGGATGAGCTTTGGCGGCACTATTGCTTTAGAAACGGTGACGTGGGCTGTGGGGCTGGTGATCGTGGTGTTGGTTTGGGGAATATGGCCGGGCCGGCGCCCTTCGGTTGTAATGTTTAGCTGCCTTCTGACACCTGTCTTGTTGATGTATGTCGCCGGCACAGTACAGCCTGAATTTTTTAAGTTTTTGTTGGTGGCCGTGCCTTTTTTGTGCCTGTGGCTGGCCACGGCCGTGGCCCCTGGCCGGTGGAGATGGCCGCAGGTTATCGCTGCGGGCTTGCTGCTGGTGGCTGCCCCTGTTGGCGCCGCTCAGTCGCTGCAAAACCTGTATACCAATCCTGCCTATGCCCGTACCGATTACCGGGCCATGGCCGCCCGCATTAAGGCAGAAGGTCACCCCAATGCGGGCGTGATCCTAAATGCGGCCAACCAGTGGGAGGCGTTCACGTATTATTTCCCTGACGAGTCAGCAGTATACCCCTTACCCAAAGGAAGGAGCCGGCCCAGACCAGAAGTTATTGACGCTGCCCTGAGCCAGATTGCCAGTAAACATACCCGGCTGTATGCTATTTTTTGGGGCGAAGCCCAGCGTGACCCGGAACGGCTGATTGAACGCTGGCTGGATGAGCATGCTTTTAAGGCCACCGATGATTGGTATGGCGATGTGCGCTTTGTAACTTATGCGGTACCCCAGGCCGGGGCTGCAGAGATAGAGAATGTAGTAAATAATACCTTTGGTGAGCATATTACCTTAAACGGTTATGCCTTAAACGAGGCAGCGTTACGGCCGGGGGATATTTTGCAGGTGACGTTGTTCTGGCAAACGGCCGTGCCGCTGACCCAACGGTACAAAGTATTTTTGCATCTTGTGGGCCCTGATGGTCAGATGGCCGCCCAACATGACGGCGAACCCGGTGGTGGCCTGAACTTAACCACCGTCTGGCCTCCTGGGACGCAGATCGTTGATAATCATGGTCTCTTACTGCCTGCCAACTTGCCCGCTGGTGATTACACCCTCTTCCTTGGCCTTTATGAACTGGCTGACCCTATGGCCCGGCTGTTAACAGAAATCGACACAGGGCAGTTAGATGCGCTGCCATTGGCTATCATTCAGGTGATAGACTAAACTTGATCGAAAATAGGGTAACCTCCCCCAAAACTTGCCACTTACGCTAGTATTCCTTACCTGGCATCCCTATTAAGGAACCTGATGGGTTGGCACGTCACCACGCCTCATATATAGATAGGGAGGAATACCCAATGGAATAATACCGGGCTACAACAGAGCGGCATGACCTATTGGTACTGGTTTTCCTAGTACGCCGGTACTGAACGCGTGGGGTGATTCTGCGGTAAGATGGAAATAATCTAATAGAAGAGGCTTTCCCGGACACGCCCTTCGTGTATTATAAAAGCGATGCAACTACACAATTTTTCCCACAAACTCTGGTATTGGCTGATACGGCCGTCGCCTGACTTACCTCTTGTAGAACAAACTAAAGCTACCTTGCTGGCTTCGTTTCTGGTACTCACCATCACTGTGGCTATTGCCGTAAATCTGTTGGCCACCTGGATTATACCGTCAGAAATGTTAACCCTGGAGACACCAAAAGTCTTATTCCTGTCGGCATTGATATTAATTCCCTATGGATTGAGCCGAACCAAATATTATCACCTTGGCAGCTTTTTGACGGTCTTTATGCTGCTTGGTAATGTTTATTTTGTAGCCTTTACCAGTGACACATCCTACTTATATTATCTACTAATGCCCCTTTTTGCCAGCAGCATTTTCCTTTCAGTGAAAGCAACCGTGCTGGTGATCTTACTCAACGTGGTTTTTCTTTTTTCACTGGCCGTTTCTGCTGATTCCGCAAGCCAAAAAGACGCTGTACAGGCCGCCCTTTTTGTCATATTCATATCCTTTGTCACGATTTTGGTTGCTTATTACCGTTCACGGGAAGAAGTGATTCGTCACCGGGAATTGGAGCAGTGGGTGACAGAACGTACCGTAGAGTTATTGGTGGCTAACAAATCTCTTCAGCAAGAAATTATAGAACGGGAACAGGCAGAGGCGGCTTTGTTGTCTAGTGAGGCCAGGTTCCGTGCCCTGACTGAATTAACAACGGCTGCTATCTTTATTTACGATTCAGCGGGTCTTATATACGTTAACCCCGCAGCTCAGACAATAACTGGTTACTCCCAAGAAGAGCTTTTAGAACTCTCATTTGCAGCACTTGTTCACCCAGATGTATCAGATGACCTGCAGGCCTTGACCAATACCTGGAACCAGGTGAAAGAGCAATCGTTTAATTTTGAAGTAAAGCTGCTGACAAAGTCTAACCAGACAAAGTGGGTAGATGTGACCATTGGCTCAGTAGAGTATGAAGGGGAAGAAGTGGTATTAGGCACGGCATTTGATATTACACAGCGAAAACAGGCAGAAGAAGCGCTCGAATATGCCCGGCAAGTGTCTGAAATTTTACGAGATGCTAATCTGGCCTTGACCCGTTCGCTGGATTTAGAGATTGTGCTAAGCACGTTGTTGGATTATCTGGCTGAGTTAATACCCTATGACAGCGGTAATGTGATGCTGCGACAGGGCGAACATCAGGTGAAAATTGCGGCCATGCATGGGTACGACCCCTGGGTTGATCCTGATCAGATGTGCCAGGCAAACTTTGATCTGAGAGAGTATGCTTCATTTAACATATTGGTGAGATCAAAACAAAGTTTGCTCGTTTCTGACGTAGCGGCATTCCCAGGGTGGGTCTGCTGGGAAGATGGCAAAGGGGATTATGTCAAGAGTTGGTTGGGCGTACCTTTGATTGCCGGTGGTGAGGTGATCGGCCTCTATTCGCTGGATAAAGGGGAGGCTGGTTTTTTTACGCAGGAGCATTTGTTATTGGCGGAAACATTGGCAGCCCAGGCCGCGGTAGCCATCCAAAATGCCGCGCTTTTTAAGCAGGTGCGCGACGGCCGTGAACAACTGCGTCACCTCACCCAACAAATTGTCACTGTCCAGGAAGAAGAGCGCCGCTGGGTTTCCCGTGAACTGCATGATGAAGCCGGGCAGGCGCTGACCGCTCTGAAGTTTAGCCTGGCCATGATTCTGGCCAAATTACCAGCGAATGGGGACCAGCCCGGGACCGACAATGGTTTACACCAACATGTAAATTCGGCTGTGGCTTTGTGTGAATCCACCATGCACCAGATCAGACAGGTGGCCCACTTGCTGCGGCCAGCGGCTATAGATGATCTTGGTTTACAGCCGGCGCTGGCCGGTTTTTGCCGGGACTTTGCCGACCATACGTCTCTGACCATTTCTTTTACAGGCATTGAGCCACCCACGCTGCCAGACGCGGTTAACATCACCCTGTACCGCTTTTTGCAAGAAGCACTGACCAATATTGCCAGGCACGCCGATGCCACGGCCGTTCATGTCAACCTCTGGTTTGATGAATCGTCGGTCTACCTGTCAGTGGAGGATAACGGCCGTGGTTTTACCATACCTGTTGAAGTGGGCCGGGCCAAACCCAACGGCGGCATTGGCCTCTCTGGTATGCAAGAACGGTTGCAGCTTGTAGGCGGCACTTTGCAAATATACTCTCCCCCCGAGGGAGGCAGCAGCCTGACGGCCCGTGTGCCCTGGTAAGGAGGGGCGCTAAAAACGAAGGAGGCCCTGATGAATATGATTCGTGTCGTACTGGCAGAAGATCACCACGTCGTCAGAGCCGCGGTGGCTGAATTCTTGAACAAAGAGCCCGATATGCAGGTGGTGGGGCAGGTGGCCGAAGGTGGCCTGGTTTTGTTGGATGCTGTTAGCAAGTGGCAGCCAGATGTCCTGGTGTTAGATGCCCATATGCCGGGGCACCGGATCGTGGAGACAGCCCAAATTCTTCATGTCCGTTTCCCAGATGTACATATATTGGTCTTGTCTGCCTATGATCGCCAGGAATACATTGAAGGGTTGTTAAAGGTAGGGGCCGTGGGGTATGTGTTAAAGGATGATTCGCCAGATACCCTGCCCCAGGCCGTCCGTGCCGCGGCCAAGGGCCAGCAGTGGCTCTCGCCCAAAGTGGCTGCGGTATTACTCAGAAATGTACGTCACGAGAGTGAACTAGATGCATTGGGGTTGACGCCACGTGAACAAGAGATACTCAAACTCATGGCTGCCGGCTGTCGCAATGATGAAATTGCCACCAGGCTGGTTATTTCCCAACAAACTGTCAAAAACCACGTGCGCAATATCTATGGCAAGTTAGGTGTAGAGACACGGGTGGAAGCGGTATTGTATGCTTTAAACCATAACCTGGTGTAAGTTATAGTTTATCGGCAAAGGCCGGCAGCGCGGCCGCCCCTCCCGTGTGCCAGAAAAGCACCGATTGCCCGCGTGTAAAAGCGCCCCAGCGAATGAGATCGATCAGGCCGGCCATGGCTCGGCCGGTGTAAACAGGATCTAATAAAACACCTTCTAATTGGGCCACCATGCGCAGTGCTTCCCGTTCAGCTTCGCCTACCACCGCATAACCACCGCCAATATAATCGTCGTTGACTTCAACCAGGCTGGCCACGGCCGTGGTCCCCAGACCCAAATGTGTGGCTGTAGCCGTGGCCAGCGCCGCAACTTGCATATGTAAGTCGTCGGCCGGATGATCAATGCTGATGCCTAATATGTGGCCATGAAAGTCATAGACCCTGGCTCCCAAGACCAGCCCCGCCTGCGTGCCGCCGCTGCTGCTGCCCATCACAATAAAATCAATATTAATGCCCATTGCGGCCAGTTGGCCGGTCAGCTCGGCCATAGCCAAAACGTAACCCGTAGCGCCTAACACGTTTGAGCCTCCCAGCGGAATGACGTAAGGTTTACGCCCCATGGTCTCTACCTCGGTGACAACTTCTGGCACAACCTGGTTACGTTCACGTTCCCCTGTCCAGTAGAGATGGGCGCCTAAAAGCTGGTTCAACAGCAGGTTGCCGGTGATATGGAGTGGTGGCTGGCCGCGCAGTACCAAACTGCAGCCCAGGCCATATCTGGCGGCAGCGGCGGCGGTCTGGCGGCAGTGGTTGCTTTGTGCTGCCCCGGTGGTGATCAGGTGGTCACAGCCGTGTGCCAGGGCATCGGCCACCAGGAATTCCAGTTTGCGCGTTTTGTTGCCGCCGGTGGCCAACCCGGTTTGGTCATCCCGTTTGATGTAGATATCTGGCCCCCCCAGATGTTTGGTGAGGCGTTCCAGCTTTTCCAGTGGCGTGGGCAGATGGGCAAACGCCAGTCGGTTAGGGTAGTTGGGTTTCATAGTATGAATTATACAAAGGTGTAACGCCCTGCCAAAAGTGCGTTATGCCCGAATTGTCAGGGACGCCCGATCACCGGCAAGTAAAGTGCCCATTGTGTCCGAATATAATGAGGCCGGGTGATAATGTCGCTGCCATCTGGCCCACTGACCGTAAGCGTTACAGTAAAGCTGCCAGGTATCGTGTACGTATGCGTGGGATGCAGCAAGGAGCTAATTTGCCCATCACCAAAATCCCAGGTGGCGGTCAGGCTTTCGCCAACAGAGAGGTTGGTAAATTGTACCGTAAGCGGGGGGGGGCCAGCCGTAGGCACGGCCGTAAAATCTGCGGCTACGGTGTTGGTCACCGTTACTGCAAAGCTGGAAAAGTAGGCGTCGTAATCACCACTATGGGTGATAGCAAAGGCATTGGCGGCAATAGGAAAATCAGCCGAGCGCGTAGACCCCACCACGTAAACCCACTGGTTGGCATCATAGGCAATACTGGTGCCCAGGTCCCAATCGCTGCCCCCCAAAAATGTGCCGTATTCAAGCTGGCGGCCCGTGGGGTTTAATACAGCCACAAAGGCGCTTTGCCCGCCGGGAAGCCCTGGCAGCAGCGCATTAGTGGTGGTGGGGAAGTCAGTAGACCAGGTGGTGCCCGCCGCCCACAAGTTACGGTTGTCATCCAGGGTGATATCATTTATCTGGTCATCACCGCTGCCGCCCAGGAATGTACTGTAACTCAACGCGGTGCCATCTGGGTTCACTCTGGCTGCAAAGCCGTCACCGCCTCCGGCAAACTCGGTATCGTAAGCGTCGGTGGTTGTGGGGAAGTCAAAAGAACGGGTCTGGCCCCCGACATACGCAAAACCGGCGCCATCCGTTTGCAAGCCAAACCCACGGTCTTCACCGCTCCCTCCCAGATAGGTGGCGTAATTAAGAGCAGGTGTGGTTGTGTTGATTTTTACCAGGAAAGCGTCAAAATCGCCGTGGTGAGCTGGACCAAAAACGCCAGTGGTGGTGATAAAGTTGGTGGAATTGGTCCAGCCGGTGAGGTGTACATTGTTGTTGCTGTCCAGGGCCACGGCCTTTCCTTCATCCTGGCCACTGCCGCCCAAAAGGGATGCATGCAGCACGGCCGTGCCCGTTGCATCTAACACCAGCAAAAAAGCGTCTCGTGCGCCGCTGTGTTGGTTGTTGACGGTGCTGGTGCTGGTGACAAAATCCGTAGAAAAGGTACCGCCGGTGACGTAAGCATTACCGGCGCTATCAAGGGCCACGGCCGTAGCCCTGTCCAGGTCTGAACCGCCTAAAAACGTACAATAGGCTACACCGCTGCCATCGGGCAGCACCTTAAATAAAAAGCCGTCGCCAGAATCGTTGTAGGTGGTGTCATACCCCGGCACATTGCCGAACAATGAGCAAAAATCATCGGAGGCCGTATTGCCCACCACATAGGCATGCCCCTGGGCATCAACCGCAATGCCATCAGCTTCATCTAAGGCCTGAAACACCTGTGTGTAAAGCCATAAGATGTATTCTGCCTGGCTGCCGTCATTGTTAAATTTGGCCACAAATGCGTCAATACCATGAGCGGCTGACGGTTGTAAGGGTAGGGGGAGGGTGCCGGTGGGAAAGTTGAGGGATTCGCTGCGGCCGACAATATAGACGCCGCCCTCGTGGTCCACGGCCAGATGACGGCCGTAATCTGGCAGGTCACCACCCAAAAAGGTACCATGCACGGTGGGTAGTCCGGCCAGGACGGCCGTCAGTGTACCTATGGTTGAGAAGGCCAGTACCGTGACAAAGAACAGTATGAGACTTCGACGAATCATGATCACTCCTTTTTGCTAAACTCTCGGAAAGACACATAATTGTATGTCACTCTAGTAATTCTGTTAAAAGGAGTTCCTTGTGTTGAAATATTTTTCCCGACTATGCATTCTGACAGCCGTTATGTTGGTTACGTTAGTAGCCTTGTTTCAACAGCACCGGCTGCTGGCTAAGAGCGTTGGCGGTGGTACGGCCGCGCCCTGCCTCAACGGCCAGGCCGGTGGTTATCCCTGTAACCGCGTAGACCTGCTCTCCTTCATGCCCCAAGCGGAACTGGGGGCTACCATGACCAACACCAAGGTGGCGAACCTTTGGGGCTGGACAGACTCCGAAACCGGTAAAGAGTATGTGCTGTTGGGTTTGGAAGAAGGCACCGCCTTTGTAGACGTCAGCCAACCGCTGACCCCTACCTATTTGGGCCTGCTGCCCACCCATATGTTGACAGCCCCTCTCTCAGTTTACCGGGATATGAAAGTCTACCAAAATTACGCCTTTATTGTTGGCGATTCGCCCAGCGAAAACGGTATGCAGGTTTTTGACCTGACCAGCCTGCGAGGCATTACCACCCCTATGACGTTCACAGAGTCGGCCCATTATGACGGCTTTGCCGACGGGCACAATATCTTTATTCATGAAGATACTGGCTACGCTTACGTTGCCCGGCGCAGCAGCGGCTATTGTTCCACTGGGGTAACGATGGTCAACATTCAAGACCCCCTCAACCCTACCGATGCCGGCTGTTTTGCTGACGGTGGTGTGGCCTCAGATGTCAGCTGTGTGTTATATCACGGTCCGGATGCTGATTACCAGGGGCATGAAATTTGCCTGATTGCCAGCGATGATAACCTAGTCGTATGGAATGTCCCTGATTCCATATCCCCCACCCTGGCGATGCTCACCTACCCCAATGCCGAACGTATTCACGGCGCCTGGTTTACCGAAGATCACCGTTATTTCCTGTCTGTAGACATGGATGATGAACATCATCATGGCCTGAATACACGCATCTTCATTTGGGATGCCTCTGATCTGGACAATATCCCTACCACACCCGTTATTTACACTGGTCCCACCACGGGCAGCGACCACAATGTCTGGGTGCGTGGGAATTTTGCCTACATCGGCAATTTAAGTGCGGGCTTGCGTATTTTAGATTTACGCCATATTGCGGATGGGCAGTTGACACAGGCTGCCTATTTTGATGAGTATCCCGCCAGTAATGCCCCCGGCCATTTGCACGGTGCCTGGGCCGTTTATCCGTATTTTGAGAGTGGTGTGGTGGCCATGAGTGACCGGGAAACGGGCTTGTTTTTGTTACGGCCGTTGCTAGAGCAGCTGTTTTTACCGGCTGTCAGCAGGTGAGAGCAGCGTGTGGAGATTAGAGATGAGCCCATCTCTAATCTCCAATTCTTCAGTTACCAATTTTCCCAGGGATCCATCTCAAACATGCGGAAGTAGATGTATTTGGCGATGACGGCTACGGAAGCGATGGCCGGTACAATGACTAATGCTGTCAGGACGCCGGCCAACGAAAGGGACGCGATGATGGCGATGAAGACGATGGCTGGATGGATATTTAAGGTGCTGCTCATAATGCGCGGCCGCAGCCAGATATTTTCCATCATTTGAATCAGGCTAAATAAAGAGAGCACCAGAATGGCGAACAAGGGGTTGGAGATTTCCAGCGTCGCCGAGCCAGTGTACAAGGCCACGGCCGTGGCGATGGCAATGACAATGGCTGGGCCCACCGAAAGCAGCACGTCAAACACCGCGGCTAAAATGCCAAAGGTGAGCGCGCCGGGCAAGCCGATGACCAGGCCGCTTAAGGCCGTCAAAAAACCAACGATCAAAGAAAGACGCAGTTGACCGCGAAAATAGCGCCGCCAGACACGCTTGATCTCTTCATAAAGGCGACGGCCGTCGCCTTCATAGGTATCTGGCAGCCACTTAAATACCCACTCCCTCAGCCTGTGCCAATCTAGTAACAGGTAATACGTGGTAATAATGACGACTAACACCCACCCGATATTGGTGGTTGTAGACTGAAACGCCTGCACGATCAGGTCTGCGCTGATGAGGTCTGTGGTGCCCCCGGCCGTCTCTGAAAATAATGAGCCTGGTTGAATCTGGAAATTAAAAATCGTAATTGGCTGGTTCAAATAGGTGTTTTGAATCTGGCTCAATATAGCCTGTATTTCCATCACCAGCCGAGTCGTTTGCTCAGAGATCACCTGTACCACCACAAAGCCGATGACGCCCAAGACAACCAGAGATACCAGGTAAACCAGTAACACCACAATGGCTCGCGCCAGCTTGGTGCGTTCATGCACAAAGGAAACGGCCGGGTTTAGCACAAAGGCCAGCAACGCGGAGATAGCCAGGGGGCCCAGCAAGGCCTTTGCCTCATATAAAAACCAGCCGGATAAGATCAGGACTAGAATAAGTACCAGATAACGAGTAGAACGACTCCAGGGTTTGCTCATAAACGACGCCAGGACAGAAAAAACGATGGAATAAAGATAGCTGCCATTTTATCCTTTTTTTTCTTGATTTTCCAAAAGCTGCCCCAAAGGACAGGTCTTAAACCTGTCCTTTTTACGTACTGACTGTCTGGTCGGTTGCCGGATGTGAAGAATTGCCCACCCGCTTACCATGGAAAGTAAGCAAATTCAAAAATATCGAAGGGAGTAGACATGATGACAAACCCAAACCCTACCATTTTAATCACTGGTGCTTCACGCGGCCTGGGGCTGGCGCTGGCGCGGACATTGGCCCAGCGCGGCTGGCACCTTATCATCAACGCCCGCGGTGCAGAGGCGTTGCAAGCAGCCCACCGCGAATTGAGTGACCTGACGCAAGTGACGGCCGTGCCCGGTGATGTCAGCGACAAATCTCATCGGCAGGCCCTGGCAGTGGCGGCTCAGGCGGCTGGCGGCCTGGACGCGGTCATCAACAATGCCAGCATTTTGGGGCCGAGCCCCCAACCCAACCTGTTTGATTACCCTTTGGATGTGCTGGCCGATGTCTACCAGGTTAACGTGATCGCCCCCCTGGCTGTGTTGCAAACTGTCAGGCGTCATCTCCGGCCTGGCGCCCGCATCATCAATGTCACCAGCGATGCCGCCGTGGAAGCGTACCCGGGTTGGGGCGGATACGGCAGCAGTAAAGCGGCGCTGGAACACCTGTCTACCATCTTCGCCGAAGAGAACCCGTCGCTGCGTGTCTACACCGTAGACCCCGGTGATATGCAAACACAAATGCATCAGGAAGCCTTTCCCGGCGAAGATATCTCTGACCGGCCCTTGCCGGAAACCAGTGCGCCCGCCTTTGTCACGTTACTGGAAGGTGATTGGCCCAACGGCCGTTACCAGGCCCACGAACTTCTCACCGACATCCGTAAGCCGTAACCTGCAAACCAGCTACGGTTATGGCATGACACATCATATGGAGCTAACCCTATGCTCAGCACGACCCTCACATCACCCACGCTCACCATTCCCACTCTGGACTTTAACCTGCCGCCAGCATTGGAAGCTGGCGAACCGCCAGAGGCTCGCGGCCTGGCCCGTGACCAGGTGCGGCTGATGGTGTCCCATTACCAAAACGACCACGTCCGGCATACACGCTTTAACCGCATTGCCGACTATCTGGAGCCGGGCGACGTGGTAGTCATCAACACCAGCGGCACCATGAATGCGGCGCTGCCTGTGCGCCGCGCCGATGATACAGAACTGGAACTGCACCTCTCTACCCGCCTGCCGGCTGACTTGTGGGTGGTGGAACTACGACGGTCAGACGGCCCTACCACCCAGCCCTTTTTTGAGGGCCAGTCTGGGGAACAGCTGGCGCTGCCCGGTGGTGGGTTGGTAACGCTGTTAACCCCTCATAATCCAGCGCGGCGTTTATCATCTTCCTGGCAAAGCGTTTTCCTGACCAATCATCAGGTGCGTTTGTGGATTGCCGTCTTGCAGCTGCCCATGCCTCTGGGTGATTATTTACAACAAACCGGCTTTCCTATTCGCTACAGCTATGTCCAGGAACAATGGCCGATTGCCTATTACCAGACCGTGTTTGCCAACGAGATTGGCAGCGCGGAAATGCCTTCTGCCGGGCGCGCCTTTACCCCCGAACTTATCACCCAGTTGGTAGCCAAAGGGGTGCAGGTTTTGCCGTTGATTTTGCACACGGGCGTGGCCAGCCCGGAAGAACATGAACAGCCGTATGAAGAATATTACCGTGTGCCGCCAGAGACGGCCGCGGCCGTGAATACTGCCCATCAGGCGGGTAGACGGGTCATCGCGGTAGGTACCACCGTTGTGCGTGCCCTGGAAACGGTGACAGACAAACAGGGGGTCACCCACGCCGGGCAGGGATGGACCGACCTGGTCATTACGCCGCAGCGTGGTATCCGGGCCGTCAGCGGCCTGCTCACCGGCCTGCACGAACCACGCGCCACACACCTGGCGATGTTAGAAGCGCTCTGTGGCCGCGCTCATCTGCACATCACGTATCAACAGGCCCTTGATCACGGCTATCTGTGGCACGAGTTTGGCGACCTGCATCTGATTATGCCCTGAGTTTGAGACCCGCTTGCCATCTGCATCATTTGCCGCTACCCTCAAGCGTCAGGCGCTTTCAGAAGTGCCTGACGCTTAACCTGGAGGCCTATGGGCACATTGTTAGTGAAGAACACGGCCGTGCTTGTGACTATGGACGAGGCGCGGCAGGAAATAAAAGGCGGTGGCCTGTTCATTCGCGACAACATCATTGAACAGGTGGGGCCGACAGACACACTGCCGGCCACGGCCGATGTGGTTCTTGATTTGCGCGACCATGTCCTGCTGCCTGGTCTGGTCAATACCCATCACCATATGTACCAGAGCCTGACCCGGGTCCTGGCTCAGGACGCGCCTTTGTTTGCCTGGTTAAAAACCCTGTACCCTATCTGGGCCAATCTTACCGATGAAGGAGTGTATATCAGTACACTGATAGCCCTGGCCGAGCTGCTGCTTTCCGGCTGCACCACCAGCAGCGATCATCTGTACATTTTCCCCAACGACTGCACTCTGGACAGCCAGATTCAGGCCGCACAGGAGATTGGCATGCGCTTCCACGCCGCCCGCGGCGCCATGTCATTGGGGGAAAGCCAGGGTGGCCTACCGCCCGACCGGGTCTGTGAGAACGAAGCCCACATCCTCAAAGACAGCCAGCGGCTGATTGAGACGTACCATGATCACGGCCGTCATGCTATGACCCGCCTGGTGTTGGCCCCCTGTTCCCCCTTTTCGGTAACGCCAGACCTGATGCGTGAAACGGCGGCGCTGGCCCGTGTTTATGGTGTGCGTTTGCATACACACCTGGCGGAAACCCTGGCCGAAGAAACGTTTTGCCAACAAACGTTTGGGCTGCGCCCGGTGCCTTACGCCGCATCATTGGGCTGGACGGGAACCGACGTGTGGCATGCTCACTGTGTCCACATGAGCCCGCCAGAGATAACGTTGTTTGGGCACACGGGCACGGCCGTGGCCCACTGTCCTTCAAGTAATATGCGCCTGGGGTCGGGCATTGCTCCCGTAGTGGCCTGGCGGGCAAGCGGTGTGCCGGTAGGGCTGGGCGTAGATGGTTCGGCCTCTAATGATAGCGGCCACCTGCTGGCGGAGGTGCGGCAGGCGATGCTGCTGCAGCGTATAGCGCCGCCAACCCATGACCAGAGCGAACCGCCGGGTGGACGCAGCAGTTTTGCGGGTGATCCCACGGTGCTGAGTGCCCGGCAAGCGCTGGAACTGGCCACACGCGGCGGCGCAGCCGCCCTGGGCCGGGATGACATCGGCTGCCTGGCCCCCGGTATGAGCGCTGATTTTATGGCCGTGAACATGAACCAGGTTGCTTTTGCCGGCGCTGGGCATGACCCGGTGGCCGCGTTGGTATTCTGCCCGCCGGCCCGGGTGGATGTGGTCGTGGTCAATGGTAAAGTTGTGGTGCAAGACGGTCGTGTCACCACCATGGACCTGCCCCCCCTTCTAGAACGCCACCGTCGCCTCTCTACAGCCATGATCCGCCACGAACCCGCTTGATCACCCCATAGGTAAACCGCACAAAGTTTTCGCAAATCCAGCATACCGGTTTTGTGCGGTTTACCCGAGGAATCGGCAATGCCTAAAGCGCTCTTCATGTTGAAGTATTGTTGCCGATTACCTAAGCCTTGCCAGCAGCCGCCAGGCGTTGTAGCATCAGGGTATGCGGATTGTTCTCATTTCTACGTATGAATTAGGCCACCAGCCATTTGGGTTGGCCTCGCCAGCCATGTGGTTAAAGGATGCCGGGGCAGAGGTGACGTGTGTGGACCTGGCGGTACGGCCGTTTGCTACCGCCGTCACGGCCATTCAAGAGGCGGATCTCATTGCCCTCTATGTGCCCATGCATACGGCTACCCGTCTGGCTGTGGCCGTCATTCCCCGCATCTGGCAGTTAAACCCGGCCGTTCATCTATGTGCCTACGGCCTCTATGCCCCGGTGAATGAGCGTTACCTGCGCCAGTTGGGCGTGCACACCATTCTTGGTGGTGAGTTTGAACAGGGATTGGTGGATCTGTACACCAGCCTGGCTGCCGCCCAGCCTATAGAGCTGCCACTGGTTTCCCTGAGGCGGCAGCAGTTTCGGCTGCCAGACCGCACCGGGCTGCCGGTGTTGGCGTCTTATGCCACATTACAGGTAGAAGGAGAACGGCGGTTGGTGGGTTATACGGAAGCATCACGGGGGTGCAAGCATACCTGCCGTCATTGTCCCATTGTGCCCGTGTATAACGGCCGTTTTCGCATTGTTCAGCCAGACGTGGTGCTGGCAGACATTCGTCAACAGGTGGCGGCCGGGGCGCAGCACATCACCTTTGGCGACCCTGACTTTTTGAACGGCCCCACCCATGCCCTGCGGGTTGTCACCGCTTTGCACCAAGAATTTCCTCACCTGACGTATGATGCTACCATTAAAATAGAGCATCTGCGGCAGCATGCCGACCTGCTGCCCACCTTACGTGCGACGGGCTGTTTGTTTATCACCAGTGCCGTTGAATCTATAGACGACCGTGTCTTGCAATTGTTTGACAAGCAGCACACCCGCGCCGATTTGATGCAGGTGGTGGCCATGTGCCGGGAAGTGGGGTTGACGTTGATGCCCACGTTTGTGGCCTTTACGCCCTGGACCACCGCCCCCGGGTACGCCGAATTTCTAGCCACCATTGAGGCCCTTGGCCTGGTAGATCACGTGTCGCCCATCCAGTTGGCTATCCGGTTGTTGATACCGGCGGAGTCTAAGCTGCTGGAACTGGCCGAGGTGCGGGCATTGGTACAGCCGTTTGACGATGCCGCCCTTGTCTACCCTTGGGCCCACCCCGACCCTCATATGGATGCCTTGTATGAAACGATTTTTCGGCAAGTCAAAGCTTCTCAGAGCGCCGGAGAACCACGCCGCCTCACATTTGAGCGCATCTGGCAGGCAGCAACTGAAAACCTGGCCCCGCCGCAAATTCCCACCCGCAGCGGCCCCCAGGCCGAAGTGTTTGTGCCCACATTAAGTGAAGAATGGTACTGATGTGCTGAACCATTTTCGGAGCAGTTTGCTTCCGACCTCATGTAAGGTAATCGGCAACAATAATTCAAGCTTAAAATCGCTCTGGACGTTGCCGATTCCTCGAGGAAACCGCAGGTTGCCCTCTTTAGGAATTCCGAATAGTTTTTGCGGTTTACCAAATACAATGCCTGATACAACACAAATCAAAATTATGTCTGAGTCAAAAACGATTGCGGTGGTGGGGCTGTCATCACGGCCGTCGCGGGCCGGGTACTATGTGCCTGCTTATCTGCAGCAACAAGGCTACCGTATTATTCCGGTGAACCCCAACCTGTCAGAATCATTGGGTGAAAAAGCGTACCCTGATCTGCTGGCCGTGCCGGAGCCAGTGGACCTGGTTCTCATTTTTCAGCGTCCTGAGAATGTGCCTCCGTTTGTAGACCAGGCCATAGCCATTGGCGCCCGGGCAGTCTGGATGCAGTTGGGCATCTACCATGAAGCCGCCGCCGCCAAAGCGCAAGCTGCCGGGCTGGACGTGGTGCAGGACGCCTGCTTGTTGGTGGAACATCGCCAGTGGAAGGGGCGTTGCGCCCAGGGGTAATGAATGGGTGTCCTTACGCAACTTCCTATGCATAGCTGCGTATTAGGTAATCGGCAGCAATAGTACAAAATAGTGAAACACGGCCAACTAGAAGGAGTGGCAACATGAGTGATGATATTGAAATCTTAAAAGAAACGGAAAAAGAAAAGCTGACTATCAGCGAAGGTGAGTTTGTACCAGACCAATGTGACTCAGAAGATAACAGTGTCAGCCACTGGACTGGCGGTTTGATTTTGATCGGCATTGGCGTCATATTTTTGTTGGCGAACACCACTGGTTTTGTGATTCGTAACTGGTGGCCCATCTTTATCTTGGTGCCAGGGGTAGTGAATCTGGCGAACGCAATGCGCAATTATCAACGTGACGGCCGTTTCTCTGAGCGTGTGCGCCAACCCTTCACCTGGGGTCTTGTGCTTACAGTGGTGGCATGTACTTTTTTCTTTAGCTGGAGTTGGGGGGCGATCTGGCCCGTTTTCCTGATCATCTTTGGCATAGGCACCCTGTTAGCCGGCCTGTTGAGTTAAACTTTTACTTTGGGTTAGAAAGTATCTATCCACCTCCACAGGCGCAAGCCACAATATGCCCCGATGACCAGGCCTAGCCCTCCAAAAATGTATTCGAAGGATATCATGGCCCCCACCCGCTTACCTAAAAATGCACCAATGGTGGCTGTCGGGAAAACAAATACACTCATCATGATCAAAGCACCTGCTATTTCCAGTAGTGAAATGCTTGAGAATCCGTGCCTGATGCGCGCAAGAAGCCAACCAAAGACGTAACAAAAGGCCAGTATAAGCGTAAGCCAAAAGAAGGCCCGCCCATAGTTTGCAGCCGCATCTATGAAAGAATTCAAATAACTTCCTCAAATTTGATTTGGATAGTTACTGACTTAGCACTGCCCACTGATGGTGCAGTGGCCTCAACCTACCAGGATTTTACCAAAGAGCCTCTGATGTGCCAGCCATTTAGGGCAGCCAGTGGGCATAGATGTCTGGGGGATGCCGCAAAATTTCCATTGACAATTTAGAACATTTGTACTATTATTAAGCCTGCTCACAAAAAACTTCAGGATAAGATCTATGGAACCAAATAAGATAGCTGATTTTCATTGGCAGCTTACAGAGTATTTGGGTAAAACGACAGTTGATGCCGCCGCCGCTGGCTTGCAGTTATTGGATTGGCTGGCGGCCATGGATGAAACAATTGTTTATACTGTAACCCACGGCCGTATTCACCTCAAAAGTCCGCGCCCATTTTGCACACTTCATCCCCAGGCCACTCATATTGCCTGCCGGGTCCATGACAACGGCCGTGCCCAAACCCATAAATTAACAGGCCTGCAAGACATTAACGACGAGCTTCATCACCATATCTGGCAGGCATACCAGGGGGTAAAAGAATAATTATGGCCACACCGGATTTAGTAGGGATCATGGTCCAAGATATGGCCGCTTCCCTTCGCTTTTATCGGCTGTTGGGGTTAACCATTCCGCCGGAAGCTGACGCTGAGTCTCATGTAGAAGTGACGCTGCCTGGCGGATTTCGCCTGGCCTGGGACACGGTAGAATTGATGAAAAGCATTCATGAGGGTTGGGTTGAACCTGCCGGGCATCGTATGGCGTTGGCCTTTAAGTGCCACGATGCAGCCGAGGTAGACGCTCTTTATCAACGCCTGGTCGCCGCCGGTTATCATGGCGCAAAGGCCCCGTGGGACGCATTTTGGGGACAGCGTTACGCGGTGGTTATGGATCCGGATGATAATCTGATCGATTTATTTGCCGGATTGTAAGGAAGGGCGTCTATGGATGAAATTTTATACACGGCCGTTTCCCAATTAGCGGGAGCGGCTTGTTCTCTTTCAGACGCTGACCTCAGCCAGCCTTATGCGTGGCGCAAACACGGCGAAGGTGTACGCCTGGCATTGTTGGGGACGGCCCATGAACTGCGTGACCTGGCCATACAACTCTCACAGGAACGGGCCCAAACCGGCAAGCCGGTCACGGCCGTGCAGCGGGTATTGGCCCAAAACCATGCCGGCTTCCGTGATTTGCAGGCTGTCGTGCTGGGGGTTACGGCAGAAGAGTATGACCAAGAGCCAGGCCCGGGTGAGTGGTCACTGCGTGATGTGCTTGGCCACATCGTGGGCGCGGAACGCTGGTTTTGCAGTCTGGCCCACACCGGCCTGACATATAAACAAGATAACGAGACGCCGCCCCCTTTGCCAGATAATGCCCCTGACGCTCTGTTTGGCGCTTATGCGGCGTTCCATAACTTGAGGGAAAAAGGCTCATTGGCGGATATGATGGCCTATTTTAACCAGATGCATTTTCGTTCCTGGGAACTGTTTGCCGCGATGACGGATGAAGAACTGGCGGCCCCCTCGCCGTTGTGGTGGGAGGAAGAAACGTATACCATTCAGTATCGCCTACACCGTTTTGAAGCACACCTGCGCCAACATCTTATTCAGGCAGAAAAAACGTTAGATCAGATCGGCAAGCCACCTACCGAAGCCCACCGGCTGCTGCGGTTGGTATACAACGCGCTGGCAGAAGTAGAAGGGCTGACCATTGGCGCGCCGGATGTAGGCCTGGCGGGGCAGCAGGCCCTGGCAGAAGTTGTTCAAAACCGTGCATCCGAGATCACGGCCGTCACCCAACAGGCGCGGGCTTTGGAGACGGCCGTTAAATCAGGTGACCACGCAGCTGTGTCAGCCATCGTGTCGGCCCGGCCGCCGCTGGTTAATGCTGTTGACCAAAACCAACTGCCCCTTGTACTGACCGCCACCTATCACCATCAGCCAGAGATAACACGTTTGTTGGTGGCGGCGGGCGCCCATCTCTCTATTTTCAGCGCCGCGGCCGTTGGTGACCTGGAAAAGGTACAAGCCCACCTGCAAGCATGGGATGGCTGGCTCAATGAATACCATGCGGATGGATTTACCCCACTGCAACTGGCCTGTTTTTTTGGCCAGCCAGAAGTGGCTCTGTGGCTCATTGAGCAGGGCGCTGACGTCAACGCCGTTGCTCGAAACCCCTCGAAGGTCACGGCCGTTCATGCCACAGCGGCCAATGGCAACCTGGCCATCTTGCGTGCGCTCTTGACCAAGGGGGCAGATGTCAACGCCCGGCAGCAAGGTGGCTTTACAGCGCTGCATGAAGCTGCCCGCGCCGACAATGTAGCCATGGTGCAGCTTTGCCTGGAATTTGGCGCGAACGGTACCATCACCAGTGATGAAGGCCAAACACCATTAGTGCAGGCGCAAGCAGCCGGCAGCATGGCGGCCGTGCGCTGCCTTCAGGAGGTTCTTTCATAATGTCCCCGACACATGCCCTGACAAATGAAGCCTATACCTGGTTGTCATCCCTATGACCATTACCGTTTATAACATTTCGCCTGAAGGGCAAGGGGCAAAGGCGGTAGAAACCATCTATACCTGCCAGCCATGATCCGGTAATTGCTCGTTTGCCCGGATGGATGCAGGAGCAAGACCAGATGGCAAAAGTTAAATTTACCCGGCACCTCATTCGTTTTTTCCCAACACTAGACAATCCAACGACGGTAAACGGCCGTACCGTGGCTGACCTCATCACCCGGCTAAACAGTGAATACCCCGGACTAGCTGATTACATCGTGGATGATCGGGGCGTGTTACGTAAACATGTGAATGTCTTCTTAAATGGCGACCTCATTCATGATCGTCAGACTTTACAAGACCCCGTTGGTGAAGAGGATGATGTTTATATTTTTCAGGCACTTTCAGGTGGCTAAGGTAGTAACACCTGGCCTAAATTGATAGAAGCAAAAAGATTAAAGGAGGTATTATGAGCAAGAATCGCATCATCTTAGGTACACGGAAGGGATTGTTGGTGTTAGATCGAAACGGCCGTGATTGGAAGGTTACGCATAGCCAATATCATGGCATTCCTTTCTCCTATGCCATGGTGGACCACCGTACGGGTACGCTGTGGGCCTGCGCCGATCATGGTCACTGGGGACAAAAACTGTACCGTTCTGATGACGGTGGGGCCACCCTTGCTGAAGTGGAAGCGCCCAAGTACCCAGAAGGCGCAGTGTATTACGACATTTGGGCCGATGGTGCTGAAAAACCGGCGGCTGTCACTTACCTGTGGACTATTATGCCTGGGGGTGATGATCAGCCGGGTACATTGTATGCTGGTACTGAGCCTGGCGGCATCTTTCGCAGCGATGATGATGGCCAGACCTGGCATTTGTTAGAGGGGTTGTGGGAACATGCATCACGCCAGAAAAATTGGTTTGGTGGTGGGCGTGATCAGGCCGGTTCATGTTCCATTCTTATTGACCCGCGCAACAGCAACTACCTCTTTGTGGGGGTCAGTGTGGGCGGGGTGTATGCATCGGTGGATGGGGGTGAAACATGGGAAGGGCGCAACAAGGGGCTGCGCGCCGACTTTCTGCCGGATCCTTATGCGGAGTATGGTCATGATCCCCACTGCATTGTAGCGGCTCCTGGGAATCCGGATGTGCTCTGGCAGCAAAATCACTGCGGCGTTTTCCGCAGTGTAGATGCCGGACGCAGCTGGACGGATGTTTCTAGCGGACCAGTGAAATTTGGCTTCCCTATTGTGGTAGATGAGAACGATCCGGATACGGCTTGGGTAGTACCCGGCATCAGTGATGAGATGCGTATGGCTGTGGATGGCGCTCTTTTTGTGGGTCGCACGGAAGATGGCGGTAAAACCTGGCAGCATTTACGAAGCGGTTTGCCACAAAGCAACTGTTATGACATCGTATTCCGTCACGCCCTTGATTTAGACGGCGAGCAGATGATTTTTGGCAGCACCTGCGGCAACCTGTTTTACTCTGCTAACCGGGGTGATCAATGGGCGTGTGTGGGTAACTACTTGCCACCCATCTACTCTGCCCGTTTTGCCTGAAACAGGCTGGTGTTTGGCATCTGCTTAAGTTGTTTGGCATTATCAAAGCCCCAATGTCATAGATGTATACACAATTTGCAAACCAGCGAGATAAGATTTATTGTCTTGCTGGTTTTGCTTTTAAGGAAAGGTGGGGGATAGTCAAATGCATCTACATCCTGGCAAAATATTGGTATGATAGGACACGAATAGAACAGGACTTGTGAATTATGCATGATCGTCTTCTTGCTTTGTTAAAGTTACCCCCGTTTGCCAATGATGAAGATGCTCGCGTAGCCGGCATTTTAAACATCATTTTGTGTGTGCTTTTAGGTGCCAGTCTGTTGGGAGCGCCATTGGGATTGGTTTTTGGTTTTTACACCACGGCCGTAACTGTCAGTGGCATTATTGGGGTGATACTATTCGCTCTATGGTTAACACGCCGCGGGTATGTGAATGCAGCCGGTTTTTTTCTACTGTTGGTTTTGCTGGGTACGATGACATTTCTGGCTTACATCGGGAATGGTATTCATGATCACGCCATGTTGGTGTTCCCGCTGATCATCATTATTGCCAGTCTGATCTTGCAACAACGATCCTTTGTGTTAGTGACACTCCTTTGTATTGTTGCAACGGTTGTTCTGTTTTGGGCTGAGTTAAATCACAGGGTTGTTAATCCTTTTGAAGAAGACGTTTCTCCGTTTGACTTTGTCATCATCACATTTATTCTGGTGATCACGGCCGTCTTTACTCGTCTCGCGGCCAATAACCTGACAAACAGCCTGGCTGACGCCCGTGAAAAAGGACGTGCTCTGGCTGCGAGTATTCAGGAACTGGAACGCAGCAACCGGGAACTGCAGCAGTTTGCTTATGTATCATCCCATGATTTGCAAGAACCTTTGCGCAAGATTCAAACATTTAGTGACCGCTTTCAACACCGGTACGCGGATGTACTAGATGAACGAGGTCTGGATTATTTACAGCGCATGCAAGATGCCGCGGCGCGAATGCAAACCCTGATCCAAGATTTGCTGGCATTTTCACGGGTGAATACCCAGGTGCATCTGTCGATGCGGGTAGACCTGAACAATGTCTTGGAAAAAGTCCTGGCTGACTTGGAAACACATATTGAAAAAACTCAGGCTCAGGTTGACCTGCAAAAGCTGCCTGTGATAGAGGGTGATCCTACTCAAATGCGCCAACTATTCCAGAATCTCATTAGCAATGCACTAAAGTTCCATCGCCCTGATGTGCCGCCAATCGTTAGAATTTGGTCTGAGCAGGCAGGGGATGACAGGGAAGAACAGGTGTTTTGCCAGATATCTGTGCAAGATAATGGTATCGGTTTTGAGGAAAAGTATAGTGAGCGCATCTTTGGTGTCTTTCAAAGATTGCACGGCCGTGATAATTATAACGGTACCGGTGTAGGGCTGGCCATTTGTCGGCGTATTGTCGAACGGCATGACGGCCGTATTACAGCCCATAGTGTGCCAGGCCAGGGCAGCACATTTATTGTTAAGCTCCCCATCAAGCAGCCGGAAGATAAACAATAGCCTCGTGCTATTCTTCCAGGATCGCCCCCGTTAACTCTGGCGCCACCAGATCAGGCGGCCATTTTGTTTCCTCATCATAACGAGCCTCTTTTAAATCAGCGCCTGTGAGCGTACACTTACTTAAGTCACAGCCACGCAGGTCAGCATAATGCAGTTTTGCTGAACTCAGGTTGCAATGATCCAGCTTGGCCCCGCGTAAATCTGCTTTGCCCATATATGAATCTGTCAGGTCGGCATTTTGCAGATTGGCCTCATTAAGCCGAACCAAAAACATTTTTGCGCCCTTTAAGACAGCGTGTTTTAAGTTTGCTTGTTTTAGATTGGCTCTTTCTAACGAAGCGCCTTCCAGGTTCGCACGTTCCAGGTTTGCCTTTCTTAGATTGGCATTGTTCATTTTTGTGCCGGCCAGTGTCATGTTTGCCAGGTTTAACCCCCGCAAATCTTCGCCAACCAACGAAATGCGTTTGGAGCCAACAACACTGGCGGTCTTTTCAATTTCTTCGCGTGTACGCATGCTTATTCTCCACCAGATAAACTAGAGGCTGCTGTGTTTTATCACGGATCAGAAGAATTAACGAGGGGTACTAGAAATTGGTTTGTCATGCCTTCTGGCGCTTGATATAATCTGCCTGTCACGCCAGCTTAGCTCAGTTGGTAGAGCGACGCACTCGTAATGCGTAGGTCAAGGGTTCGACTCCCTTAGCTGGCTTATTTGGGAGGTCAGCAGCATGCTGGCCTTTTTCTTTATCAGGCCCTTCGCTTGTTTGAGCTGGAGGTAAAGATATGGACATGGGGCAGCAAATCATCTTACTGATTTTGGGTATTTTGATAGGCTTGTTTGCCGGTATTATCATTGGCATTTTTATCCAGCGATATCAATCCAGGCCACAACCGAAGCCCGCCTTAAAGGATGATCTAGACACACGTTATGGTACAGTTTCACCTGAAGAGATTCACACATTACCTCCTGAAGAACAAGAAGGGCAAGCCCAGGTGTGTCCATTATGTGGGCATGTGAACTCGTCCAGCAATTTGTTTTGTTATGATTGTGGTGGCCGATTACACTAACCTGTTAAGGGTTTTACTAGCATGAGTGCACGCAAGCCCATTGTATTTGGTGTGGCTGGGGGCACAGCATCGGGTAAAACAACGGTAGCGCGGGCCATTTTACAGGCTGTAGGCGCTGCCAGAATCGCTTACCTGCCTCATGACGCCTATTACAAGGATCGCCCTGATCTCTCATTTGTAGAGCGAGCGGCGCTTAATTACGACCATCCAAATTCCCTGGAAACGAAGCTGTTGATCACCCATATCAAGATGTTGTTGTGTGGAGAAAGCGTGCCTGTACCGGTTTATGACTTTACACAGCACCGGCGTACAGTGGAGACCGTCTTGGTAGAACCGTGCCCCATTATTTTGGTGGATGGTATTTTGATTTTCACCAAGCGCAAATTGCGGGAGTTGATGGATATTAAGGTTTTTGTGGATACCGATGCAGATGTGCGTTTTATCCGCCGTATGGGGCGTGACATGGAAGAGCGTGGCCGGACATTGGAATCGGTGATCACCCAATATTTAGAGACTGTGCGGCCCATGCATATTAAGTTTGTGGAGCCAAGCAAGCGGTTTGCCGATGTCATCATTCCTAACGGTGGGCTGAATGAGGTAGCGATGGCGATGGTGGTATCGCGCCTGGTAGCATTATTAGCAGAACGGCCGTGAAGCCTATCAATTTCCTGTTGTGGGTTACAATGATCTACGGTATTTGTTCAAATTCAGGATAACTGGCTTATGCAGTTACACATTCGGAAAAGAGTTGCCGAGGCCATAAAAGCAGGCACAGGGCATTCCACGGAAGTGGTGCCTTCACCGCTGCGCCAGTTGGCGCGTCTGATAAGTGGTGGAGACACGGTCACAGCCCAATTGTTACGTGGGCTGTTGTGGAAGTACCGTATATTTGTGGTGATTGCGTTGTTAACCAGCCTGGGAGCGGCCGTTTTTGAGGGGAGTACGTTGGCCGTTTTTACCCTGGCGTTAGAGGCCTTGTCTGGCGCAGAAACAGCCAGCGCTTATGCGGATCTAGGCATCGTAGGCGAGGGGTTACAGGCATTACAGCAAACAGTTACATCTCGGCAGCTGTTTTTTATACTGGTATTTGTGGCCGTCATCATGCAGGTGATTCGTAGCGGGCTGCAGTTCGGAAGCCGGTATGCCGCTTCTTTTATCACTTCCTGGTCTGAGGGAGATTTGCGTCGTCGCCTGCTGCGCCAGTTTATGACCATGAGTTATGCCCAAACCAGCCAATATAAAACCGGCGATCTGGTCAGTTACTCTGAACAGATCACATATGTAGGTCATTTGTTATTTACAATCCATAGTGGTATAAGTTTGCTCTTGATATTAGTAACCTATGTGGCCATTTTGTTCTGGCTGGCATGGCCCCTAACACTGATGTCGGTATTAGCACTCATATTACTTTCTCTTTCGTTAGGCCGTGTCATTTCTAATATTCGGCATATTTCAAGTCGTTTTGTCCAGGCTACTGTGACTCTAAATGAGCATATCGTTGAGTTTTTGAGTGGCTTGCGAGTTATTCATACCTTTAGCCGTGAACATTATGCCATTCAGCGGACGGGTAATGCAATTGATGAAAGTGTTCGCGCACGGCGATTAGCTCTGGTTTGGAAGGGGGCAGTAGATCCTATTGTAGAGACAACGGCTGTAGTTGGGTTGGCATGCTTTCTGGCATTAGGGTTCTGGTTGGTAGAAAATGAAGGACTCACTACTTTGCCCAGGCTCGCAATGTTTGTTATTGTGATGTTCCGCTTGTTACCACGTATTTCTACTCTTAATGCTCAAGTAGCAGGTATTAGTAATGATTTGCCTTACGCAGAACGTGTAGCGAATATATTGCAGCAGGATGACAAGAGATATATGGTAGAAGGAGTACGGTCGTTTAACAAGCTCGCAAACCAGATTGTTTTTGATAAGGTTTCTTTGCAATATAGTGGTGAGGAGAAAGTAGCCGTGTCTGATCTTTCTTTTACTATTGAGAAGGGCCAAACGATAGCCTTTGTGGGAGCTTCTGGCTCTGGTAAATCTACTATTGTAAACTTGCTCTTGCGTTTATATGATCCCACTGTAGGTCAGATTAGTGCTGATGGGGTGGATCTGCGAGAATTGCAATTGTCTGGTTGGCGGGAACGCATCGGCGTGGTGGACCAGGACACTTTTATTTTCAATAGCAGCATCGCCGAAAACATCCGCTTGGGGCGTCTAAATGCTACGAGGGAAGAAATCATCACCGCGGCTCAAGTGGCCAATGCTCACGAGTTTATTATGGAGTTGTCCGATGGTTATGAGACCGTGGTGGGCAATCGTGGCTATAGGCTATCAGGTGGGCAGCGGCAACGCATAGCTATTGCCCGCGCCGTTTTGCGCGACCCGGATATCCTGATTTTTGATGAAGCCACCAGCGCGTTAGATAGTCAATCGGAGCAATTGATACAGGTATCTTTGGAAAACTTGCGCCAAGGCCGTACTGTTATCCTCATTGCCCATCGTTTATCTACTATCATATTAGCTGATCGCATTTATGTATTAGAGGCAGGCGGCATTATAGAGCAAGGAACGCATCTTCAATTGTTAGCTGATAATGATCGTTACGCAACCATGTGGAAACTGCAGTCTCTTGGGTAACAGTGGAGGCGTGTAAGATAGGCACGGTGCTAAGTTTACACATTATGGTTTAGAAAGGTTTATTATGGAGACATTTGTATAACTCCTTAGCCTCAAAGGTGCATATGAAGAGGTGGTTGATTAAAAAGCTAAAATCGGTAAAACTCTGGCGGCATATACGACGGCATAAAGCTAAATTGTATAGTTCCTCTCTAGTTTCTTCAGAAGCTTACGGGGAATATCTGAAAATGCAGCTGCAGCGTAGCTTACGTAAAAATGACCTTCGGCTTAAGCCCCGAACTATCCAGTTGATTGATAAACTAGCAGAAGTGGTGAGTTTGCAGCAGACTAAGGTGCTATGCATGGGTTGCCGCAACCGTGCAGAGCTAGATTATTTTCATCATAAAGGGGTAGCAGATGTTGTGGGTATTGATCTATTTAGTGAAGATCCTGATATTTTGGTAATGGATATGCATTATCTACAATTTCCAGACAATACTTTTGATGTTGTGTATAGTTCTCATTCCCTAGAACACGCATGTGATCCTCGGCAAGTTATTAATGAAATGGCACGCGTTTGTCGTTCAGGAGGGGTAGTGGTAGTTGAAGTTCCTATCAATTATGAGGTGACAAGTACAGATCTAGTTGATTTCGGAGGTTACCAAAACATTCATAAAGAGTTTGTTTTTTGTTTAAAAGAAACTTTGTGGTCCGAAAACCTCCCTTCCCAGAATAATAGCACAGAGGTGGCCCGAACGATTATGCGCCTTGTTTGACGACAGAAGGATGTTTTTTACCTGCTCCAGATGAATTGGTATAAAAGCATCACCTCATGTTCCTTACTCAATGAACCTTTATCCCTCCAATCTGGGTTATTCTATGCGTCGCTATTTCGTGGACGCTTTTCACTTCAGACGTGTGGCGGCTATTCCGGCTAATAGTTTGGTCCTTGACTTAGGTGGTCAAAGGACAATTAAGAGAGGTCAGTTTGATATTGCTCGTTACGATTTGCGAGTATTTTATTTGAATTTATCTATAACTAAAGGCGCAGATGTACAGGCTGACGCAGCTTGCTTACCAGTAGCCGCCGCCGCTGTGGATGTGGTTATCTGTGCCGAGACGTTGGAGCATGTTTACCGACCAGAGTTGGTCGTACGGGAAGCCTTTCGGGTACTGCGCCCAGAAGGGCTCCTCCTTATTACTGTACCCTTTTTATTTCGTATTCATGCTGATCCCTATGATTACGGCCGTTATACAGACTATTATTGGCAAACCCTTCTGCAAGATACAGGCTTTAGCAATATCGCTATTGAACGGCAAGGCTTGTATTACTCTGTCTTGACTGACTTATGCAAATTGAGAGCTAACAATCTGAAAATTCCACGACCTTTTGGGCGGCCGATACGCTGGAGTCTGTTTCACTTATTTATCGACCCCATGCAAAAGTGGGCTTTGAGACGTGAAAGCAAAGCTTCTGTGCAGGCAAACCCATTTTTACAAAGCTTTACGACGGGTTTTGGAATTGCGGCCACAAAAAGCTTGGTGAACACATATGAGTGAGGTTGAAAATATTTGATGAAGCCCAAAGTGTTCCTAACGGGCAGTGATAATACTGATTGGGCCTTAGATGATGATCTACGCTTAACAAAACTTGCGTTGCAGGGACTTGTGGAATTTTCAGGCCCGAAAGACTGTCAAGTAGTCCATACTATGTGGTGGTCTGGCTTGACATCTCTTCCAGATATGGCGTTAAGGGGTAAGCGTATTATCAGCCACATGCCGGGAGAACCCTTTAGGTATTTAGGTGTTCCTGGCTATAGTCACGAAGTCCAAAAAGTAGGCTGTTGGATTACATATACTACCCAGGCACATCAGCAGCTGGAGAGCATCGGTATTAAAAGCGCTTTAATTCCTTACACTGTTAATACCAGCATTTTCCGACCTCTTTCTGAGCAAGATGAAGGGGTCATTACTTTACGCCAGAAATGGAATATTCCTGATGATGCTTACCTAATTGGTAACTTTCATCGAGATACGAAGGGAAGTGACTTAACTAACCCAAAACTTGAAAAAGGGCCAGATATTTTTGTGGAAATTGTGCGTACTTTAATCCAACGTCAGCGCCGCGTTCATGTTGTCTTGGCTGGACCACGCCGATTTTGGATACGACAAAAACTGGACCAGTTACAAATTCCCTATACTTTTGTGGGTAACCGAATAGAAGGCCAAGACGACATGATTGATAATAATCTCCCCCATACGATCCTTAATCTGTTGTACAATTTGGTTGATGTTTATATTGTTAGCAGCCGGACGGAGGGGGGGCCACGTTCCATTTTGGAAGCAACGGCGGCGCGATGCAAGATCATTAGCACACCGGTTGGATTGGCTCAAGATGTATTGCAATCGAATTGTGTATATCGATGTCCTGTTGATGCTGTTGATTTGCTAGATTTAGATATACGTGAGGGGTATTTAAACCACAGTCTAGAAGAGCATTATCAGAAGATATTAGGCTACCATCAACCCCATTGTGTTACCCCTCTATTTGCAGAATTATATGCTGGAATTCAAAATATAAAGCCTTACCAACCCAAATTACAAACCAGGCAATCTTCGGCTGATGTTCGGCATGTGTATCAGTCATATGCCCGTATGAAGTTATCAAACAAAATATCCAGTTCAGGGTTGGCAAGAAAAGCGTGGCAACGATGGGGTCGGCCTAATTTGCAAAAAGTTCGCCATGCTTGGAAGCAGCTTCGCTATCATAGATCAAACATGGTCGATACTGCATTGACGATCGGCCTTTGGCATCAATTTGTAAAGCCACCATATGGAGGTGGTAACCAGTTTATGCTGGCCATCCGCAAAGGGTTAATGGCACATAGTGTAAACATCGTAGAAAATATATTTACTCCAAATGTTGATGTCTATTTGTTGAACTCTATTCACTTTGATGTTAAACAATTGCTTCAATTTGCCCAGAATCACCCAATAAGTGCCGTTCACCGTATAGATGGCCCCATTCACTTAGTTCGCGGATATGATAAAGAAAAAGATGATTTGTGTTATGAGCTGAACCGTGAATTTGCTTCAGCTACGGTTGTTCAATCTGAGTGGACTTTTCAACGGATTTGTGAATCAGGCTATTTTCCCATAAATCCGATTATTATACGTAATGCCGCTGATTCGGATATTTTCCATGCACAAGGACGAGTAACATTTGATCAGGGGCGCAAGATTCGTTTGATTTCCACAAGCTGGTCAAACAGCCCTCGCAAGGGTGGGCCTATTTACAAGTGGATTGAAGAAAATCTGGATTGGGAACGTTTTGAATATACCTTTGTTGGACGTGCATCAGAATCTTTTTCGCGCATACGACAAATTGAACCAGTTCCTTCGGATGAGTTGGCAAGGATTTTGCGCCAGCATGATATATATATTACTGCTAGTGATAATGACCCATGTTCTAATGCCCTTGTTGAGGCGTTAAGTTGTGGCTTGCCCGCTTTATTCTTGAACGCAGGTGGTCATCCAGAGTTAGTAGGGTATGGTGGGTTACCCTTTAATGATGTAGGTGAGATTTTGCCGCAGCTTGAAAAGTTGACGGCTAACTATGAGATGTTTCAAAATTTAATCCAGGTGTCAAGACTAGATGAGGTTGTGGAAAAGTATTATGCGGTTCTAAAAGGAATTTTACATAAGTAAAAAGGATCTATCTTACGGGTTTGATATCACCATTTGAATAATGGATTTCGACACAGTTATTCATAGAGGTTGCCATAAAACGGCTTGTACATATTTGCCACAGCTCGCGCAGCTTTTGGAAGAAGAAGGAAAAAAAGGGTTATTTAATAAGCTGTGTTATGACAGATTGATCTAACAGTCTATAGAGTTGTTTCCAAAAAGACATGTGCTTGCGTTGCCTTTGGCAATGTTGTGTGCCGATCAAATCGCTTTTTTACATGCTCTTCATAATTTTCTTGATCTAAGATTGAGTGAGAGCATGCCTGGCAACCCAAAAATAAATGATAGTATGCGGTTAATGCCTGTGTTGAAGGTGAATTGTTATAAATAAACTAGCTTGCTAGATTCACGCTGGCATTGAACAAGTACATTTATCCCGAATAGCAAATGTTTATCCCCACATTCCGCACTTAGATTGGGTCAATTGACATAACTTTCTAAATCATGCATCTAAAGCCGTTCTGTCAAAAAATTGATCCGAAAAGCATGAACTGCAAACGTAATTTTTCTCAGAACAAATTATAGAGTCCAATTTTTGAAGGTGCGGAATGTGGGTTATCGTACACACTTTTACATGTTAAAGTATCGCATTCTCCTCCCAATCTTGAATAAGCTCTTTAGTAGGGTGAGCAAATACAAATGCTGAAAGCGATTGTTGCAGAAATTGAGTCTAACTTTCAAAGCAGTAATAAGAATCTGAGCCGACTTATAGGAATTGAGCTGGCTCGATACGCCTATCTATCTAATAGATAAAATAGACCCAATGTGCAACTTTTAGGCCGTTACCAGGTCATCTAAATGAAGAGGCGGACGACCAAGTTGCAGGTTAATAAAGACGCAAACAGTGTGCGACAGTACCTTACGAATCAAGCGGTTCTGATAATG
>WYBM01000082.1 GCA_011525915.1 Ardenticatenaceae bacterium
CCTGCTGCAGCGTGTACGCCAGACCACCCTGGATGGTTTTGCCCACCAGGAGATGCCCTTTGAAAAGCTGGTTGAGGAGCTGCGCCCGGCCCGCTCCCTTAGCCATTCCCCCCTCTTTCAGGTGATGTTTTCCCTGCAAAACGTCTCCATGGGTCAGTTCAACCTGCCAGACCTGACGATCACACCCTTGATCCTGGAAAACAATACCGCGAAATTTGACCTTCTGCTCAACATGGCCGAGCTGGAAGACGAATTTTTAGGGGGAATGGAATACAACAATGACCTCTTTGACATTGCCACGATTGACCGCCTGGTGGCACACTTCAAGACTTTATTGAGCCGGCTGTTAGATGACCCAACCACACCCGTTTTGGATATCCCCTTTCTCACGGCAAGCGAGCGTGAACAACTTATCTACGAATGGAATAACACGGCCGTGGCCCATCCCCAGGATGACTGCCTGCACGAGCTGTTTGCCAGGCAGGCTGCCCAGATGCCTGATAACATCGCCGTCTCTTTTGCCGACCAACAGCTTACCTACCGGGAACTCAATGAGCGGGCGAACCAATTAGCCTATTACCTGCAAAGCCAGGGAGTTGGCCCAGACGTTTGTGTGGGCCTCTTTCTGGAACGCTCGCTGGAGATGGTGGTGGCCCTGTTGGGCACGTTGAAAGCCGGTGGCGCTTATGTTCCTCTAGACCCTGGCTACCCACACGAGCGCCTGGCCTTTATGCTCAGCGACGGCCAGATGCCAGTGGTGCTGACGACCACCCGAGGGCAGCCGTTGCTGGCAGGCTTATTACCCCCCGAAAAGATGCCCACGCTCCTGAGCCTCGATGGTCACTGGAATACTGTGAGCACTCACCCGACGACCAATCCGCCGGCCAGTGTGACCGCAGCACACCTGGCTTACGTCATTTACACTTCTGGCTCCACCGGCCAACCCAAAGGGGTGATGATCTCCCACCGGGCCATTGTCAACCACATGCGCTGGTTCCAGGAACAGTTTTCCCTTGGCGAATCAGACGTCGTCTTCCAGAAGACGCCTTTTAGCTTTGATGCTTCCGTCTGGGAGTTTTACGCCCCCTTACTCGTAGGGGGGATGCTGCTGCTGGCCCGGCCAGAAGGTCAGCGAGATGGCACTTACCTGGTGGAAACGATACAGCGGCAGGCCGTTACTGTGTTGCAACTGGTGCCGGCGCAGCTTCATCTGTTGCTGGAGACGGCGGGGCTGGCGGCCTGCCGCTCTTTGCGCCTGGTCTTTTGTGGTGGCGAGGCGCTGCCCCCTGATTATCAACGCCGTTTTCAGACGCTGCTACCGGCCAGCCTGATTAACCTGTATGGTCCCAGCGAAACGTGTATTGATGCCACCTACTGGGTTTGCCCACCAGAGCCAATGGCCACGGCCGTACCCATTGGTCGGCCTATTGCCAACGTGCAAACATACATCTTGGACAACCAGCTGCAGCCGGTACCCATCGGTGTCCCTGGCGAGCTGTACATCGGCGGCGCGGGGTTGGCGCGGGGTTACCTGAACCGACCAGAATTGACGGCGCAGAAATTCATCGCTGATCCATTTTCCCGCGAATCGGAAGCTCGCCTTTACAAAACCGGCGACCTGGCCCGGTATCGCGCCGATGGCGTCATTGAATTCCTGGGCCGGGTAGACCAGCAGGTGAAGGTGCGCGGCTTCCGCATTGAGCTAGAAGAAATTGAAGCCACCCTGCGCCAGCATCTTGACGTGCGGGAAGCGGCCGTAGCTGTGTGGGAACCACAACCTGGCGACCAGCGATTGGTTGCTTATCTTGTGCCCGCCTCTGCCGACCGGCCAACGCCGGAGAGTTTGCGACATTACTTGCAAGACCGGCTGCCCGCTTTTATGGTGCCGGCGCTCTTCACATGGCTGGAGGCGCTGCCACAAACGGCCAACGGCAAATTAAACCGTCAGGCATTGCCGGAACCGGACAGGCAGCGCCAGCTCAGCACCACCTATGCACCACCCCGCAACGCTGCGGAAGCGGCATTGGTTGCTATCTGGGCCCAGGTTTTGCAGGTGTCAGAAGTGGGCATCTACGATAATTTCTTTGATCTGGGGGGGCATTCTTTGCTCGCCGTCCAGACTGCGGCCCATATTCGTGAGGAACTCCATGTGGAGCTGCCCCTGCCTAATTTATTTGTCAGGCCCACCGTTGCCGAACTGGCAGAAAATATCCGCACCATTCAGGAAACGCTGGCAAAACTGCAGACCGCGCCTGAAGTAACCATTGAGAACAGGGAGGAGATCAGGCTGTGAAAACCATCGATGAATTTCTATTTGAATTGACCAAACAAGATATCAAGGTGTGGGTAGATGACGGCCGTTTGCGCCTAAACGCGCCCAAAGGGGCTATCACGCCGGATATTCAGGCAGAATTGCAAGAGCGCAAGCCAGAAATTCTGCAATTTCTTTATGGCAATGAGCTGGCCTCCGGCGATACGGAGCCTGTTTTACCCGCGCCGCGCCAGGCGGAACTGCCCCTCTCATTTGCCCAACAACGTCTATGGTTTTTAGATCAATTAGAGGGGGGGGGGCCAGCTTATAATGTTCCCGTTGCCTTAAGGCTGACTGGCTTGCTGCATGTGGAATTATTGGATAATTGTCTGACAGAGGTGGTACGGCGACATGAAATATTGCGCACTACCTTTCCTACAGCAGGGGGTGTCCCCACGCAAAAAATTGCCAGCACACGCAGCGTACCCCTGCAAGTGACAGACCTGCGACCCTTGTCGGCCGAGGTACGGGCGGCAAAGGTGCAGGCCATGACGGACGAAGAAGCATTACGGCCGTTTGACCTGGCCAACGGCCCTCTCTGGCGCGTGACGTTATTAAAATTGGAAGATGAAGAGCACGTCTTGTTGCTTACCATGCACCACATCATCTCCGATGGCTGGTCGATGGGCATCTTTGTACGGGAGATAACAACACTTTATAGAGCGCATCAGCAGCAAACCACGGCCGTTTTACCCCCACTCCCCGTTCAATACGCTGACTTCGCCTACTGGCAGCGACAATGGCTCACAGGCGAGGTGTTAACCACACAAATCAACTATTGGAAGCAAAAGCTGGCTGGGGCGCCCCCGGTGCTGGAGCTGCCTACCGATAAGCCACGCCCGCCGGTGCAAACATTTGACGGTGCTGTTTGCCATTTTGAACTAGGACCAGCTCTAACACAGGCCGCCAAAGCTCTGAGCCAGGAAACACAGACAACGCCGCTCATGTTTATGTTGGCCGCGTATGCCATTTTGCTGTCTCGTTATAGCAGCCAAAGTGACCTTGTCATTGGTACCCCTGTCGCCAACCGCGGCCGCCGCGAAACCCACGACCTTATTGGGTTCTTCTTAAATACCCTGGCGCTGCGGCTTAACCTTGCTGGGAATCCTTCCGTAGAGGAGCTTTTACAGCGTGTCCGGCAAACGTTTTACGAAGCTCAGACATACCAGGATTTGCCATTTGAACGGTTGGTACAGGAATTACAGCCGGAGCGAACAGCCAGCCATATGCCGATCTTCCAGGTAATGTTTGTCTGGCAAAATGCCACCAACCAGGAGATGACTCTACCGGGCATCACCGTTTCATTTATGGAGACGGTCAATTCAGCGACCAAGTTTGACCAGATTTTTGTGGTCAATGAGTCAGCTGAAAACATCACCGGCCTGATGCGCTACAAGACAGAGCTTTTCCAGCCAGAAACAATAGAAAGGATGCTGCAGCACATCACAACCCTGGTAGAGGAAATGGTGAGGCATCCGGAGCAGGGCATCCTTGATCTACCCTTGCTAACGGCCGTGGAGCGCCAGCAAACCATAGTGGATTGGAATGACACCCAAGGCGAGATCCCTGAAGACAGGTGCCTGCACCACCTGTTTGAAGATCAGGCCCAACAAACCCCCACCGCCAAAGCGGCGGTATTGGGCACGGCTCACCTCACCTACCGTGAACTAGACGCTAAAGCCAACCAACTGGCCCATTATCTACGAGGGTGTGGCGTCCAGCCGGGCGACTATGTGGGCATTTGTCTGGAACGTTCGCTGTCCATGGTGGTGGCTGTTTTGGGTATTCAAAAAGCGGGCGCTGTTTACGTGCCCCTGGACTCGGCTTACCCGGAAGCCCGTTTAGTGGGCATCGTTGAAGATTTGGGCGCGGCCGCCATTGTCACTCAAGAGGCCCTGGCCAACCGGTTCGCCCCTCTGACGGTGCCGCTCATTTGCCTTGATACCGAGGCCGCCAGTCTGGCCCAGGCCAGTGAAGAATCACCAGGCATCAACGTTCGGGCCACCGACCTGGCCTATGTTATTTACACCTCTGGCTCTACCGGGAAGCCTAAAGGGGTGATGATCACCCATCAGGCAGCGGTTAACACCATCGTTGATATTAACGAACGCTTCCAGGTAGGGCCGGCAGACAAGGTGCTGGCGCTTTCAGAACTGAGTTTTGATCTCTCGGTGTATGACATTTTTGGCACCCTGGCTGCCGGCGGAACGATCATCCTGCTGCCGCCAGCCGCACGGCGGGAGCCGGTTTTGTGGGCCAACCTGATGGAAACAGAAGGGGTCACCATTTGGAATTCTGTACCGGCCCTGATGAACCTGTTCATGAGCTTTGTAGAGACAAACCCCATAGCTAACCGTCATTCGCTGCGGGTGGTGATGTTAAGCGGTGACTGGATACCCGTCCATCTGCCAGACCGTATCCGGGCGCAATACCCGGCCACGGCCGTCTACAGTTTAGGTGGCGCCACGGAAGGAGCCATCTGGTCGATCATCTACCCCATTGGTGATGTAAACCCGGCCTGGAAGAGCATTCCTTACGGCCGTCCCCTGAAAAACCAGCGTTTTCACATCTTAAACAGTCAGTTACAGCCCTGCCCGATTGGGGTGCCAGGAGAACTGTACATCGGCGGCGCAGGCGTCGCCCAGGGTTATCTAAACCAGCCGGAATTGACCTCTCAGAAATTTATCCCTGACCCCTTTTCCAGCGAACTGGAAGCTCGTCTCTACAAAACCGGTGATGTAGGACGTTACCTGCCAGACGGCAACATTGAGTTTTTGGGCCGCCTGGACTTTCAGGTGAAAATCCGCGGTTTCCGCATTGAACTGGGAGAGATTGAGGCAGTCTTGGGGCAAAATCAGGCGGTCAGCCGCTGCGTGGTGCTGGCTCGCGAAGACGCTCTGGGCGAAAAAAGGCTCGTCGCTTACGTGGTCCTCACCGCTGCTGAATCGGCTACGGTAGATGAATTGCGCCAATATATGGCTGCCATGCTGCCCGAATACATGATCCCCGCCCATATCATTTGTTTAGAGACAATGCCCTTAACAGACAATGGCAAAATTGACCGCCAGGCCTTACCCGCTCCCGTAGAAATCGGGCCGGATCAGGATAGCAGCTATGAGGGGCCACGTGACGACTTAGAGAAACGCTTGGTGGAGATGTGGCAATCCGTTTTGGGGCTGGAAACGATTGGGATTCAGGACAATTTCTTTAGATTGGGCGGAGATTCACTGCAGGCAGCCATGATGGCTAACCAACTTCAGGTCTGGCTGGATGAGATCGTTTACGTTGTGGCCCTTTTTGAACACGCCACGGTGGCTGAACTGGCAGCGATGCTGCGTAAACAATATCCTACGGCCGTATCACGTGCCCTGGATGCAGGCACACACATCCCGGTAGAGCCAAAGAGTACAGTGCGTATGGGGCCAGAGCAAATAGAGCAGTTACGACGCCTGCTCATTGTGCCTTCGTCAAACGGCCGTGTCCCTGTGGCCAAGAACCCGCCTGCCATCTTCATCTTGTCCCCCCCACGTTCCGGGTCTACACTGCTGCGTGTTATGTTGGGTGGGCATCCCCATTTGTTTGCGCCTCCCTCTCTGGAACTGCTGTCTTACAATACCCTGCAAGAGCGCAGACAACACTTTTCTGGTGGCAACAGTTTCTGGCGTGAAGGGCTGATACGGGCCGTCATGCAGATTCGACACTGTCCGGTTGAGGCGGCCACCCAACTGGTAGAGAGTTGGGAAAATGAGTCGTTGACCATGCAAGCCTGCTACGCCCAGTTGCAAATATGGCTGGGGCAAAAAACGCTGGTAGATAAAACGCCTTCTTACGCCTTTGACACCGGCATCTTAACGCGCGCCGAAACACACTTTGCCGCGCCCTTATACGTTCACCTGGTGCGCCATCCGTATGGCATGATTAACTCCTTTGAACAGGCGCGCACAGACCAGGTCTACCGGGTCTTCTTCCAGAAAGAACCTGCCTTCTCTCGCCGCGAACTGGCCGAACTGCTCTGGATGATCAGCCACCAAAATATCATCTCTTTCCTGGAACAGATTCCCACAGAGCGACACTATCAGGTCCGCTTTGAGGCGTTGGTGCAAGAACCGGGGGCGACCATGGAGAAGCTCTGCCAGCACTTAGGCATTCCTTTTCACCTAAACATGCTGCAGCCCTACCGGGACACCAAAGAGCAAATGACCGATGGCATTCATGACCTGACAAGCATGGTAGGCGACGTCAAGTTCCACGACTACACCCACATTGAGGCCGGCGTAGCCGACCGCTGGCAAGAACAAATAACGGCCGATTTTTTGGGTGAGGCAACCTGGGAACTTGCCAGCTCAATGGGTTACAAACCGGTCACTCCACCGTTAGCAGAGGCAGCTTCACCCCCGCAAAATGGCACGAATAGTCTGAAATCTATCTCTGAAGCGCGTAAACGTCACCAGGATGCCACGTCATTACTGGCCAATGTCAACAATCTATCCGAGGAGGAGATCAACACCCTGCTCGCCGAACTACTGGTAGAAGGAACATCATAATCATGATCCACTCTGTAGAAGCTGCCGAAAAGCTATCCTTAGAAGACAAGCGGGCGCTGCTGGCCAAGCTGCTGGCAGAGAAGGCCAGCCAACCGCTGCACGCGCCACTCTCCTTCACCCAACAACGGCTCTGGTTCCTGGACCAGCTGCTGGAAGGCACCCCCAACTACAACATTCCCGCCGCCGTGCGTCTGACTGGGCGCCTGCACCTGCCGGCCCTGGAACGCAGCCTATCCGAACTCATTCGCCGTCATGAATCCCTGCGCACCACCTTCCCGCTGGTGGCCGGCAGCCCCGTCCAGGCCATCGCCCCCGCGGCTCCCTTCCACCTGCCCCTCCTCTCCTTGCAGGGCAACGACGACCCGCTGGCCG
>WYBM01000083.1 GCA_011525915.1 Ardenticatenaceae bacterium
ACAGCGCTTCACCGGCCAGATTCACGGTGCGCACAGAAGGAGGGATGGCCCCTACAGACAACAGCTCCCGGATGGCTGAAGGCACGGTGTTGATCAGCGTCACCTCTTGTGCCTGTGGCAGATCGACCAAACTTAATATGTTCTCCACCAGAATGACTTTCCCCCCCCAGCTCAAGGGGGTAAACAGTTCAAACACCGACAGATCAAAACAGATAGAGGTGGCGGCCAACATGCCAGCCAGATCCTCGGGTGTGAAAACGTCACGTGCCCAGTACAACAGGGCCACAGCACTGCGATGGGGGATAGCCACCCCCTTGGGTCGGCCGGTAGACCCAGAGGTGTAGATGATATAGGCGAGTTGGTCCGGGGCAACAGCCATATGGTTGTGTTTGTTCGCGCCGTTAGCCACGGCAGATGCCTGCCATTGATCTGGGTAAATGACCTGGGCTTGATGCTCAGGCAGGCGATCGCCCAGGTGGCGTTGCGTTAACAAGAAAGTGGCCTGTGTGTCCGCCAGAATGTACGCCAGACGCTCCGCCGGGTAGGCCGGATCCAGGGGTACGTAGGCGCCTCCTGCTTTTAAGATCCCCATAATCGCCACTACGATCTCCGGGGAGCGATCCATACAAACACCTACCAATGTTTCTGGCTGCAGGCCAGAAGCCAGCAAATGGTAGGCCAGTTGGTTGGCCTGCTGGTTTAACTGCCGGTAGGTGAGCTCCTCATGGCCAAAACAAACGGCTACCGCCTCTGGTGTGCATTCAGCCTGGGCTTCAAACAAATGATGCAGGCAGAAAGCGCCAGGAAATGCAAGCGCTGTTTCGTTCCACTCACCAAGAATATGTGTGCGTTCCACGGCCGTGAGCAGGGGTACATCGGCCAGGCGCTGTTGCGGATTGGCCACCATGGCTTCCAGCATAGCCAGATAATGAATGGCAAAACGCTGGATGGTCTCTTCTGTAAAGAGGTCTGTATTGTATTCCAACGCACCCCGCACACTGTTTTCAGCTTCCACTAAAGCCAGTGTCATGTCAAACTTGGCTGTACTGGCCGGGGCAGAGAGCGGTTCAAGCGTCAAGCCTGGTAATTGGGCCCGGCCCATGGGAGCATTTTGCAATATGAACATCACCTGGAACAGGGGTGTGTAGCTCAAGTCCCGGACCGGGTGCAGTTCCTCTACTAATTTTTCAAAGGGAAGGTCCTGGTAAGTATAGGCATCCAGCGCATGTTGCCGTATTTGTGTTAACAGCTCGGCGCAGGTGGTATACCCGGTGACTTGACTACGCAGCACCAAGGTATTCACAAAAAAGCCGATGAGCGCTTCTGATTCGGTATGCACACGGTTAGCTACCGGCGTGCCCACGCTTAAGTCAGCCTGTCCGGTGTAACGGTAGAGCAGCGCCTTAAAACCGGCCAACAACGTCATAAACAGCGTTGCGCCCATACGGCGACTGAGCGTGTGCAACCCTTGTGCCAGTTCTGCGGAAATGGTGAAGTGATAAACAGCACCGTGGAATGTTTGCACGGGCGGCCGCGGTTTGTCTGTGGGCAACATCAAGAGCGGCGCGGCGCCGCCAAGTTGTTTTTGCCAGTAGGCAAGCTGTTCCTGAAAGAGGCCGTTTTCTTGTTGCTGGCGCTGCCAATGGGCAAAATCGGCGTACTGAACGGGGAGTTCAGATAGGGGGGATGGATACCCTTTGCTAAAGGCTTCGTAGAGAGTGATAAATTCGCGCACAAAAACGCCCATAGACCAACCATCGGCGATGATATGGTGCATGGTCATGATCGTCACATGCTGAATGGGCCCTAAACGCAATAACACGATGCGTAGCAAAGGCCCTGCGGTCAGGTCAAACGGCCGTTGCGCCTCTTGGGCCATCATCTTTTGCACCACCGCTGCCTTTTCCGCTTCAGGTAAATCGCTCAGTTCTTGCACTGTTAAGATCAGGGGCGCTGGTGGGGCAATAACCTGGACGGGGTACTCTTCTTTTACAGCAAAGGTAGTGCGCAGAATTTCATGACGGCGAATGATCTCCGTTAACGTTTGCGTCAAGGCGCCCATGTTCAACGGCCCTTGCATGCGCAGCGCTACTGGAATATTGTAGGCTGTGTTGCCCGGTTCCAGTTGGTCCAGAAACCAGAGACGCTGCTGGGCAAAGGAAAGGGGAATATCAGCGGCGCGGGGGATGGGTACAATGGGCGCAACAGAAGTGGTCGTACCGGCCGCCTGGGCAGCATAGACTTTGGCCAACAGGGTGGCTGCTGTGGGGGCCTCAAAGATCGCCCGCACTGGTAAATCTACCAGGAACGCTTCGCGCAAGCGCAAGATCAGTTGGGTAGCCATCAAGGAGTGGCCCCCTAACTCAAAGAAATTATCAAAGATGCCTACACGGGGCACCTGCAGCACCTCGGCCCAAACGGCCGTCATGGTTTCTTCATCAGGTGTTGTCGGGGAGACAAACTCGGTTGTCAGGGCCAGGTCTGTGCCCTGGGGGGCAGGCAAGGCGCGTTCATCCACTTTGCCGTTGGTTGTCAGGGGAATGGCAGGAATGGTGACATAGGCTGTAGGGATCATGTACTCTGGCAATTTGCTGTGCAAAAAGTGACGCAGCTCGCCGCCATCGGGTGGCTCCTGGTTGACGGTGGGGACAATATAGGCCGCCAGCAGTTGGTTTTCCCCGGCCGTTTCTTTCTGGAGGCTGGTATGGACGATCACCACACAATCCTGCACAGCGGCATGCTGCTTGATGCTGGCTTCAATCTCGCCCAACTCAATACGGTAGCCGCGCACTTTTACCTGTTTGTCCAGACGACCCAGAAAGACAACACGGCCGTCGGCCAGGTAACGGGCCTGATCACCCGTCTTGTAAAGTCGCTCTCCCGATGCCTGTCGGAATGGGTCTGGCAGAAAACGTTCTTGGGTTAAATCTGGGCGGCGCCAATAGCCGCGGGCGACGCCAGCCCCGCCAATGTACAACTCCCCGGGTGCCCCTACGGGCACCGGCTCACCACCGGAATCTAAAATGTAGAGGCGCACGTTCGCAATGGGCCGGCCGATATTGGGCAGATGTGGTCCTTCTATACGGGTGATGGTGCTGTCCACGGTACACTCCGTTGGCCCATAGACATTGTAGAACTGGATGTGCGTGGCGGCCGCCAGTTCCTGCCACAATGGCTCATCAATCGCCTCACCGCCTACCAAAACGCAGCGCAAGGGCAGGTTGGGGGTATGCAGCAGACCGGCGGCCAGCAGCAGCTTCAATTGCGAAGGTGTGCAGTCAAAAACTTCAATCGCCTGTGTCATCAGGTACTGCCGCAGGGCCTCCCCATCGAAGCGCACCGCCTGCGGCGTAATGTCCAGCGTGTGGCCGGCCAGAAGCTGGATAAGTTGTTTCACTGAGGTATCAAAAACCAGCGGCCCGTTAACACTCACTCGCAAAGGTTTCATGCCAGGAAGGTTGTCATAGATGGCCTGGCGTAACCCCTGGGCCAAATTGAGAACCGATTGCTGTTCAATCATCACCCCTTTGGGCTGGCCGGTGGAGCCAGAGGTGTAGATGATGTAAGCCAGGTGCGTTGGCGTCACCGCCGCTTCCAAATCGTCCTCAGGCTGTTGGGCGATGGTCGGCCACTCGGTGTCAAGGCTGACAAAGCGGCTGGTTGTGGAAAGAGGCCAGGCGTCTTGCAGCGTTTGTTGGGTGACGACGACCGGCATATGGGTATCTTCCAAAATAAACTGCAGGCGGGCCGGCGGTAAAGCTGGGTCCAACGGCACGTAAGCGCCGCCAGCCTTAAGAATACCTAACAACCCCACCAGCATCTCCACGGAACGCTCTATGTACAGGCCAACCAGCGTATCTGGCCCCACGCCAGCCGCACGCAAGTAATGGGCCAGTTGGTTGGCACGAGCATTTAATTGGGTGAAAGTCAGGCGCTGATTCTGGTAAACAACGGCCGTCTCATGCGGCGTTTGGGCCACCTGGGCCGCGAATGCCATCGGTAAATTTTGGTAAGGTAATGACGGTGTGTCCGTATGATTCCACTCATACAGGGTGCGTTGCCGTTCGGCTGCATCCAGCAGGGGAACATTTAATACCGGCTGATCTGGTTGAGCCAGTAAGGCATACAGCAGACGCTCAAAATGATGGGCCAGCTGCACGATGGTTTCAGACGCGAAGAGGTCCTGATTATATTCCCAGGTGCTAAAGAGGCCATCGTCTACGACGTTCATGGAAACCAGCAGATCAAACTTGGCAGTGGTGTTTTCTACGGTGAATGGCGCAATGGTCAGGCCAGGGAGCGACACTTCCTGTAGCAGGGAAGTGTTTTGCGAGACCAGCATCACCTGAAAGAGGGGGGAATGGCTAAGGGAGCGGGCCGGGCGCAGCTCCTCAACCAGCTTTTCAAAGGGCATCTCCTGGTGGGCAAAACCATCCAGGGTGGTCTGGCGTACACGCTGCAGCAGG
>WYBM01000084.1 GCA_011525915.1 Ardenticatenaceae bacterium
AAGAGCGTGTTATGATTATTCATGGTGTCTCCTGGGTTGGTTTTTGTAAGTTTGCAAACTCACAATGTTACCCCAACTTCAGGAGACCGCTTCATTTTGTTTTATAAGATCTGTCAGTCAATCAGGTACACGACACAGGGCCGTTTTACGGCATAAAGTAAAAACTTTCTGGATCGACGGCGTATTGGAAAGTTCTTTGCAAGAGATGGCTTTTATTGAACTAGAAACGATGTATCAGCCTGAAGCCGTGGCCCAGCCCTGGAAAAATATCCTACAACCACTACCATCAGGTGATGAACAATCTCGACCGTCAACAAACCTGCGTCATGTTCTGGCTGAAATGAACGATGCCTTATTAATACTGGGCGCACCTGGCGCTGGGAAGACGACCCAACTTTTATACCTGGCTCGTGAGTTAATGATACAAGGGGAAAATGACCCCCACTCCCCCATTCCTGTTGTTTTTAATCTCTCATCATGGGATGCATCTCGACAACCCATTGAGCTTTGGCTGCTGGGTGAGTTTGCCGCTAAATATGGGGTTCCACACACTATCGCCCAACCGTGGTTGGAAAACGGTGACTTGTGGTTACTTTTAGATGGCTTAGATGAAGTATCACCGCCGAATCGCGAAGCATGCGTTCAGGCACTAAATGCATTTTACCAGGCTTATGCCCCTCGGCTGGTTGTATGCAGCCGTTTGGCAGATTACAAAGCTCTGACAACACAATTACACTTTCCTGGCGCGATTCTGCTGAAACCACTGACACCCCAACAGATTAACGCTTACTTGAGCAGGCGTGAAAAGTACCATCACATCTATGGTTTCTTGCAGAAGGACACCTGGCTGCAAGCATTGGCAGCTACACCACTGATGCTGCGTATCATTTTATGGGCTTATCAAGAAATTAAAGAAATGCCCGTATGTGAAACGGCCGACGACTATCGTCACCGTCTTTTTGACGCCTATATCGACTACATGTTTAAACGTCGAGAGCCAACTAAACAGTATACGCCTCACCAAACACGGCAATGGTTAACATGGTTAGCCCAGAAGATGCAACAGCACACACAATCGATCTTCCTCATTGAGCAAATTCAACCAAGCTGGTTGTCTTCACGGCAGCAACGATGGCTTTACACATTACTAACCCGTACATTTTCTGGTTTACTCCTGGGCTTTATCTTCGGCTTACATCGGGCTATCAGCAATTGGTTAAAGGAAGATACCTACTTTAACATTATTCTATGGGTAGTGGGGGGGCTTTTATTGGGGCTGGCAACGGCCGTGGTCGATGGTCTCTCTTTTGAACGCGATCTCAAAGGCATTATAAGACGGTATACAACCACTCGGTGGCAAGGAATAGGCCAGGCCCTCATGGGCTGTATTATATTTGGTGCAGGCGGGGGTCTGTTGTTTAGCTTCTTCTTTGATCGGGCCTATGGGTGGAGTGCCGGCGCCTTGTTTGGGGCAATGTATGGCCTTTTGTGGGGCTTAAAGCTAAAAGAGCAGACTGTTTTTCGAGACATTCAAACTGTTGAAGTGTTAAGTTTATCGGCCACAGGCATTCTCAAGGGATTACTTTATGGGACAGGTGTGGGCGTGGTTATTGGCCTGGTGTTAGGCTGGATGATGGGCCCGTATATGGAGCTCTTTGTGGGCACCCAAGGCGTTTTGACAACAGGATTATTCATGGGCACTGGCTTTGGCCTGATTGCTGTACCATTTGGGGCCCTTGACTACAAAATTGCAGAAGGGAAACAGGTGGCCTATCAGGGGATGCATTTGTCTTTCCGGAATGCTATCTTGACAGGGGTTTTGTTTGGTGGGTGGGGCGTAGTTATCTACGTGTTTATGTATGGCCTCATCATTGAGAGTTGCCTTAGTATAGGGATTATTACGGGGGGTGGCGCCATGTTTTGGTATGGCTTGCAAGACATTATACGGCACGGCTTTTTGCGCCTGCTGCTGCAAATAAACCGTGAGGTGCCCCGGCATTACGGCCGTTTTCTGGACTATGCCGCCAACCGGACCTTCTTATGCAAGGTAGGTGGGGGGTATGTGTTTCTACACCCCTTGTTGTTAGAGCATTTTGCCAGCTCTGGTTTACATGAAGCGCCGGTACCCCCACCCATGTTAGATTACAGTTAGAGGGGTACAGCTCCTATGGGCATTCAGCCCTATTGATCACCACGTCACTGCTCGGAATTGTGGGCCAATCGATGATCTGTAAAACTTCCTTCCCCGGGCCCAAAACGTGCAAACGACACACAGGCGTCGTTTTAGTGATGGGGATGGCAAAAACACCTCCCTCACCATGGTCTGTTAATGTTGAACCATCAGCCAGATAGATCTGTATGGCCTGTACCTGAGGGGAGATGATTTGCCCATAAAGCAGCACATGCCTGAATATGCCTTCTTTTCCCAGAGTCTCAAATTCAAAATCGCTCACCGTAAAATCAATAAGCTGCTCCGGTGCAAAATGAGAGACATCACGGTGCCATTCACCGTTCATGGTGGCTTTCCAACCAGCCATCCCTTTTTTGAAAGCCACAAACCCCATCTGCTCAACGTGAGGATCAGAAAGGTCCTTGGCTGTATAAAGGGCTACAACACCCTCTGGAAAGGTACGGGTACTTAACATTCGGAAACCGGGCGGGGTAATCCCAGAGACAGCTATCTGGTCTTGCACCTGCTGTTCAAGCACCTTTTCACTACAACCGGTTAGCCACAATATTACGAAGCAAAGTGTTAGAAAGCATCTTATCAACTTTTTCACAAAATCACACTATGGCAGGGGCGGGGCAGGCACAAAACCTGCCCCGCCCCTGCGATTGGCTTCTTTTAGAAATGGTGTTACCCGTCAGGGTTTATTTTGCTGTTTCCGGCCCATTGCCACCGGCGCTGCCGGAGTAGGTGCCATTGCCATATACGGTTTGATTCACCCAGGGGTAGGAGTGGGACACACAACCAAGATTTTGGATGAAACAAAAATCCCCTTGTGCATAATGCCAGTAAGACGTTTGCCCAACGCCGCCAGATTGATTCTCCACAATATCGCCCTGGAAACTCCAGCCATAGTTAGCCCAAACGGTTCTCCATTTGTTCAATGAGGTAATGGTCGTACCGTTATAGCACCAGTTAATACTCCAGGCGTATGACCAAACCTTTATGCCGGTAATACTGTAACCATTCACCCCTTTGGTAAACGTCTTACAGGCGTCAGGGGAATCGGCCGGGGTACTGTCTTGAACGCTCTCAAATTCAACCATCTTGACAACCGGGTTGGGGCTTCCCTGGACGCCTGTGTCTGCGCTGGCTGACACAACGGTGACCAGTAACAAAAAAGCCATAACAAAAAGCGAGACAAGCATTTTAGGTTTCATCTGTAAATTTTCTCTCCTTATTCCGAATAATTTTTGATCCCTGTTTGTTAGAAACTATACCATTTACTCTACCTATTTTTTTACTCTCACATAAGATCAAGCCCGGCCAACTTTGTGGCCGCTTCCGGTCATCAGCATGGTCAACCACGGCCGTTTCCAAGTTCGTTCTTTTCGGTAAGTTGGGGTATAATTTGGTGGGTCTAAAAGCCCACAGAAACAGCGAAGCAGCCACCCCGCGGTGGCCTTTTTTTACGTTAGGGGTGTGTGTTGTAGTCAATCATTGGGTAAGGGCATCTGTTGACCCAGTTACCTGATCTCCCCTGGAGGCTCTACTTTGGAAATCGGCACCGTAAACCAGATCGATATCAACGACGAGATGCGTAATTCCTATCTCGATTACGCCATGAGCGTCATCATTGCCCGTGCCCTGCCAGACGCCCGCGATGGCCTCAAACCGGTACACCGGCGCATCCTCTACGCCATGTGGGACATGGGCATTCGGGCCAACACCCCGCACCGCAAAAGCGCCCGTATCGTTGGTGAGGTGTTGGGTAAATACCATCCACACAGTGATGCGGCCGTGTATGACGCCATGGTGCGTATGGCCCAGAACTTCTCCTTGCGTTACATGCTGGTAGATGGCCAGGGTAACTTTGGCAGCATCGATGGTGACAGCGCCGCCGCCATGCGTTACACCGAAGCCCGCCTCTCGCGCATTGCCCATGAACTGCTGGAAGACATTGACAAGGAAACCGTAGACTTTGGTCCCAACTTTGATGACAGCCTGACTGAACCCACGCTGCTCCCCGCCCGGCTGCCCAATTTGCTGCTCAATGGCTCGGCCGGCATTGCCGTGGGCATGGCCACCAATATCCCGCCGCACAACCTTGGCGAATTGTGTGATGCCATCAGCCACCTGATTGACCGCCACGACGAGATTGATGACGTCACCCTGGAAGACCTGATGCAGTTTGTGAAAGGGCCAGACTTCCCTGGCGGCGGCATTATCATAGGGTCAGAGGGCATCCGCAGCGCCTTTGCTACCGGCCGAGGCAAAGTGGTCATACGCGCCAAAGCCGAAATTGAGGAACTGCCCCGCAGCCCAGACAGGCAGCGCATCAATATCACCGAGATTCCTTTCCAGGTGAACAAAGCCATGCTTATTGAGCGTATGGCCGAACTGGTCACACGCGGCGAGATTGATGACATCTCTGACATCCGTGATGAGTCAGACCAGCGGGGCACCTCTATCATCGTGGAGCTGAAGCGGAACGCTCAACCCATGAAGGTGCTAAATCAGCTTTTTAAACACACCTCATTGCAAACAACATTTGGGGTGCAAATGCTGGCCGTGGTGGATAAGCAGCCTCGTTTGCTTTCTCTAAAGCGCGCCCTGCAAATTCACATTGACCACCGCGTAGAGGTCATCACCCGGCGTACCCGCTTTGAGCTGGATAAAGCACAGAAGCGGCAGCACGTCCTGGCCGGGTTGTTGATTGCTCTGGAACACCTGGATGAAGTTATTGAAACCATTCGCCGCGCGTCCGATGCCGATGAGGCCAGAACGCAGTTGATGGAGCGATTTGGCCTGTCTGAACCACAGGCGACAGCCATTCTAGACATGCAGCTGCGCCGCCTGGCAGCCCTGGAACGGCAAAAGATCGAAGACGAATATGCCGAGATCACGACGCAGATTACCTATTTGCAAAGCTTACTGGCCGAGAAGAAAAAGATTCTGGCCTTAATTAAAGAAGACGTCACCGCCCTGAAAGAGAAATATGGCGACGCCCGACGCTCAGAGATAGCCGTCGGGTTGGATGCTGACATTAACATGGAAGACATCATCCCCGATGAGGATGTGTTTGTCTCTATTACGCAGCGAGGGTACGTCAAACGCACGCCAGTGGCCGCTTACCGTATGCAGCAGCGCGGCGGCAAGGGCCTCATTGGCATGAGCACCCGCGAGGAAGACCAGCTTGAGCATCTGTTTGCGGCTGGCACACACAATACCATCCTCTTTTTCTCCGACTGGGGCAAGGTCTATTCCATTAAGACGTATGACATTCCGGAGCTAGATCGCACGGCAAAGGGCACGTCATTGATGAACATTTTGCCGTTGATGCCCGATGAGAAGATTACGGCCGCATTGCCCGTCCACAGCTTTGAAGACGCCGAATACCTGACCATGATCACCCGGAAAGGCAAAATTAAGCGGGTCGAGATAAAAATGTTTGCCTACGTACGCCCCAGTGGGCTGATTGCCATCAACCTGGAAGATGATGACCGGCTGGGCTGGGTGAAGTTGACAGAAGGGGGCCAGGATCTGATTTTGGTGAGCGAGCAGGGGCGGGGTATTCGGTTCGGTGAAGAAGACGTACGCCCCATGGGCCGAAATGCCATTGGCGTGTACGCCATGAAGCTAGATGCGTGGGACAACATTGCCGGCGCAGACGTGGTAACAGAAGACGCCGATGTGCTGGTGATTACGGAAAAAGGCTATGGCAAGCGCACAGATGTGGGCGAATATCGCCAGCAGCAACGGTATGGGCAAGGAGTGCGCGCCATGGTGTTGACGCCGCAGCGCACGGGTAAGATCGTCAGCGCACGGGTGGTATCTCCCGGTGATGAAGTCACCTGCATTTCCACACAAGGCATCATTTTGCGGACACTGGCAGACCATATTTCACAACAGGGGCGGCATACCCAAGGGGTGCGGGTGATGGATTTACGCAGCAGCGATACCGTAGCTTCGGTAGCCGTAGTGCGTGAGGGGCGTCTGTCTAGAGTTATGGCCGATGAGGAGCGCCCCGTTGCCGAAGTTTCTTCTGACGGGGGAGCAGAAAATGGCGAACTGGCGTGAAAAATCTGTTAAAATAGCTTATCAATAGCCTATAACTACCAATGCTTCCAACCTGATTACCTGTAGTTTTATCACCCCCTTTTCCTATTCGTTCCATATGTGGCTGGGGCTATACTTGCATATGGTGCACATAACAATTGGCCTCGTGACCACGCAGTGAAGAGACTTGATAAAGAAGGAAGCATTAAATGAGCACAGGTAGATTGATGAAGCTTTTGGCTCCTCCCATGAAACTGGAGGAGTTAAACATTCCACACTCTATTGTTGAAGACCTGATCTTCCGCATGTTATTTAATGAAGGTGATGTCAGCATTGCCCGCTTCACCCAGACAATGGGCATTCATGCCCGCATCATTGATGATATGCTCAGCCGCATGAAACAGGAACATTTGGTAGAAGTGACCAAAGCCGGTTCATTGGGCAGCCTTAGCTTCACTTATGGTATGACAGATAAAGGAGCCAAACGTGCTCGTGATGCTTTTGAACGCAGCCAGTACATTGGGCGTGTGCCCGTAGCTTTAGAAGCGTACAATGAAGCCATTCTCATTCAGACACAAGGCACAAAAAAGATCGGACCTGATCAGGTCAAACGAGCGCTCAATCACCTGATTTTACCTGATAATTTTCATCGCAAAATTGGCCCGGCTGTCAACGCCGGGAGTTCGCTTTTTTTATATGGTCCACCAGGGAATGGCAAAACAACCGTCGCCGAGGCCATTGCCAAATTGCTGGGGCAAGATTCAGCCCTTGTCTTGCCTGATGCCATTACCGTCGGAGGGCAAATCATTCGTGTCTTTGACCCTCTGGTTCACGTCCCCATCAAAGAATTTGACCTGCCCTTTCACACCACCAACCTGTTTGATGGTGATCCGGACAAGGTACGGTATGATAATCGATGGCGCTTATTTCAGCGGCCAGCGGTGATGGTGGGTGGTGAGTTAACCATGGATTCGCTGGATTTGCGCTTTGAGCCGGTAGGAAAGGTGTACGAAGCACCGCTGCAGCTAAAAGCCAACGGCGGCATGTTCTTGATTGATGACTTTGGCCGCCAACAAATCAGCCCGCAACAACTGCTCAACCGCTGGATTGTGCCCCTGGAAAGCGAAATTGATTTCCTGCGCTTGCAATCGGGGCAAACCCTGGAAGTTCCGTTTAAACAGCTTATTGTCTTTTCTACCAACCTTGACCCTGATCAGCTGGTTGATGGCGCTTTTCTGCGCCGTATTCAGATGAAAGTTGAAGTGGGAGGCCCGGATGAGAAGCTGTATTACCAGATTTTTATGGCGGTTTGTAAGCATTATAACATCCCCTTTGACAAAAGAACCTTTGTCCATTTGCTGCAAAAACAGTACCGGACTATGGGGCGTGTCATGCAGGCTGTTCATCCACGTGACATTGTGAAGACCGTCATGGCAATTTGTGATTATGAAGGTATACCGGCGGCGCTAACCCCCGAATTGGTTGATGAAGCGTGTAACAGCTACTTTGTAGACGGAAATATGGCGGCTACTTTGGGTGATATGGAACCGGCAGCACCATCTCAGTCAGCTCAGCCACGTGTGGCCGCCATGGCCAACTAAACGAGCGTACCAGCAGCACACACGGCCGTATCCTCGCTACCTCCATTTACCGGCCGTATTTGATGACCCTGGTCAGCCGCCGGGCTGATCACCAGCAGGGATGTTTGCATGTGCCCCACACCCATACCACAACCTCAGCCAGCTTCGCCTGCGTACGTCCCTGGCCCATGTGGCCCAAACAAATATCAGCCTCACCGATGTTGGCCTTGAACCGGGTTATGCCAGCCACAGCCACTTCACCCTGGCCTTCCGCCGCACCTTCGGTACAGCCCCCTCTAATTTTCGCCAGACGGCTTCCACCGCCCGCATCCGCCAAATGAGCAAGATTTTGACAGCATGCCCCGGTCCCTCCCGGTATCCTGTTAGGTAAACCGTAGAAACTATATCGTACCAGTAATCAGAAGTCCGTCATCAGTTTTCAGTAGGCTATTTTCAGAGATAGGCCAGTACTGAAAACTGTACACTGATGACTGAAAACCGATGATAGACGCTCATTTGGGAGATTTTGTCATCCTTACAAGCTGCGTTCCCCTGCGTCTCATTCAAACCCTGTGGAGGATACGATGTTTAATAAACGACGCTTCAAATGATTAGATTTTGTGGGCACGGCCGTGGGGAATAACTTTAACGGCACAGATGTTGTCCACGGCCGTGTCTGGGATGACAATGGCGCACTCGGTATCAACAGCCTCTTGTAAGACGAGAGTCAAGAGGAACTCTTAAGGTGGGAAGGCCCACACCAGAAACCGGGGCAGCACCTTTGCCCAGGTATCATAATGATGGCGCCCGCCGGGCACTTCTACATAGACCAACGCCCGGTCGCGCTCATAACCTAGTTCCACCAATTCGTCTATGAGTTCCTGGGTATCTTGAATGGCGTCAATCACACCGTTATTGTCACGGTCTGAAAATTCATCTTGGGTGGCTGCTTGAAACCAGAAGCGCAGCCCGGCGCGCCGTGGCCCCCGGCGCACCAGCGCATGAGCAATACGCTGGTTGGCGTCTATGGCTGTTTCGTCGGCCGCCGCCCGCCACCAGAAGGAACCAGACAGCACCCCAACAATGCCAAAGGTGTCCGGGTGATTCCAGGCCAGGTCAAACGCCGACAGGCCCCCTAACGAGGCGCCCAACACGGCCGTGTCAGATGCTCTTTCACGTACGCGGTAGTTTGACTTAACATAAGGAACCACCTCTTCAACAACAAACCGGGCGTAAACGGCCGCTTTGGTGCCCAATCCCTGTGCGTTTGCGGCCACGGCCGTGCCGTACTCCTGCAAGCGTGCTTCATTGGTGGGAATGGCGACTACAATCAGGGGCGCCATTTGCTGGCGGGCATACAACGTTGCCAACGTTTCTTGTAGCGTTAAGGCGTCTCTATCCTGTCCATCGTTGACATAAAGTGTTTTGCAGGATTGGGTGGATTGGTGGTAATCAGGGGGCAGATAGATGGTTAACGGCCGTGTGTTCCCCAAATGCTCTGAGACAAACTTGGGGATGGTCACCTCCTCAATGGTCGCCAACAACCGGCGACGACGCTCCCTGGCATACCACCACAGAAACGCCAGCAACCCCAGGATGACATAAAGTAATAGTGGTACTAACATAAATGTCTTCATACTACCGCGAGTGGGAAACCACAATCCCCAAACTGGAAGACTCCGTCAACAGCATGGCACATAGCAGTTCCTCCAGCCACACTTCTTCCAGCCGTTTGTTTAGCGGTGGCAGATCCTCAGGCCATGGCGCCAGCGGCAAATGGTAAGTAACCAGTCTACGCCCTTTCCATGAACGCCAGGATGTGGGTGGCAATTTCCTCACCCTTATCTTCCTGTAAAAAATGCCCGGCCCCCTTGATGACAATACGGGGCTGGTCGGCCTGACGAATATGCATCAGCCGCCGAAACCATAAATCTCCACCGGCTGTAATGGGATCACTGTCTGAAAAAAGGGTCAGCGCCGGCTTAGGCCACGCCGCCAGCACTTTGCGCGCCTGGCGCATCTGGGCGGCACCAGGGTCTTCCGGCTTCAGGGGCACCTGTAGTGGCCAGGCGGCCACGCCGGCTTTATACGTCTCGTCTGGGAAGGGCGCTTCGTAAGCGGCCAGCACTTCATCGGGCACTTTACTAATCGTGCCCCCCTGAATGACACGGCCAATGGGCATGCGCACCCCGAATTTTTCCCCAAAGGCACGCCAACGCATAAACGCTTCCGGCATGGGCTCACCACCGGGCAGGCCGGTATTCATAATGACTAAGCGGGCAAAACGCTGCGGTAATTGGCTGGCCACGGTCAGGCCCAGCATGCCGCCCCAATCCTGCACCACCAGCGTAATGTCTTGTAGATTTAACTTTTCGATAAAACTCACCAGGGTCTCCTGGTGCATCTGGAAGGAGTATGCCTCCAGATCTTTGTATTTATCAGAACGGCCGAAGCCAATAAAGTCCATGGCCAGCACACGGTGCTTGTGGGCCAGGGGCGGGATCATTTTGCGGTAGAGGTAGCTCCAACTTGGTTCGCCGTGCAGGCAAAGGATGGCAGCGCCCGTTCCTTCATCGACATAATGAACACGGTTTCCTTTGATCTCTACATAATGGGGGGCAAAGGGAAAACCGGGCAAATTGGCAAAACGGGCGTCGGGGGTGCGCAAAATGATCATACTTTCTCCCATGGATAGACAGGTTTCGCCCGTAAGTATAACTCAAATATGCTGCAAGGGACCGCCTCAGGGGTGGGGTTAAACAGGGCTAAAACAAATGACTGGCAGATTGATAAATGAAAGGTGCTTATGGGTGTAGGAGTGTACACACAATTTCTTGGGGGCCCAGCGTTACCAGTCGTCTGGTTTTGGTAGATGCCTCTGGGGCTACGCCAGCATCCTCCACGGCCGTGATGCGCTCATTTGTCACCGCCCACACGGGGCCATTGGCCACCCCTACCACGACACTCTGCCGGGCCACATGGACTTTCCCTTTGGCGTTTTCCCTTTCCGGGATCTCGATCCAGCCGGCCAGCGTTTGACGGCCGTAGCCGTCGGCCGTTAAAAGCAGCAGTTCATCATCGGGCTGGCACAATAGGGCGCCTGTCACCCGGTTGTTGCGGTCACACTTCATCAGTTGAGTGCCAGAGCCGCGCAGTTTGCCCACAGGGTAACGCACGGCCCGGCTCGTTTCCGTCACCAGCACCACCTCGTCATCTGTTTCGGCGCCCACCGCCAGAAGTGGTACGCCCAGAAGCTGGTTGTCAAACATCAACGGCACCGGCGCTTCAACACTTTCCTGCATCACCCGCAGGGGGTACGGCCGGGCCAGCCCCAATGAGGTTACAATCAGCAGCTTGTCATGCTGTTTCACCTCGCGCCACCGGCTGAGGCTGCACAAAGATTCCCGCTGCCCCAGCATGTATACATCGGCCATTTGTACGTTCACACTTTGCCGTTCCAGGAGTTGGCGCGGTGTCAGCAGCAAAAAGCGGTAATGGGAGGTGATGATCAGCAGCGGCTCATCCAGGTCAGCTGTCATGGCCGCGGTGACGGGGTGATCAATATTTAGTGCGTGCAGATCGGCCATAGGCGAATGGGAAAAGGGCACGGCCGTGATTTGCTGCCCTTCACCCAAAACCACCAGCGCCCGGTCTGCGTTTGGGGCCACCTCGTCAATGATCCCTTCTTGAATTTGAATGCGCCGCTGCAGCAGATCCAGGTTCACCGGGTTGATCATCGGCCGGCTGCTGCCAGATTCTGGCATATGGGCCACATCGTCAGCGGTGTAGGCCCGCGCGGCCACTTCACCCCGGGCAATGCCCAGCCCAATTACACCCAACCCGGCCGTCACGCTGCTAAAGGTGTCAATTACCCGCATCTTGTCATCGCCAAACTTACGCCGCAGCATCTCGTCAAACACCGGAATCTGTGAGGAACCGCCGGTGCGGATAACGGCATCAATGGCCTCCACCTCCAGGCCTGAAGCGGCGACTGTTTCATCAATATGCCGGTTAATCGCCAGGATTTCTTGTTGGATGATGCGCTCAAATTCGCCGCGAGTTACAAACTCTATCACCTTGAACCCTGGCCCTTCCAGGTGAATCTGGGCGCCGCGTTTCTCAGACAATTCACGTTTGGCCTGCTCTACAATGTCAAACATCTGTTGGCCGTAATTGGTGGAGACCAGGCTGATAAGCGACTCTATTTGGTAGCGGCGCTGCGCGGTATGGGCAATGTCTTCCAACATACGCCGGTTTTGTCCTGTTTGTAATTCCAGGATCGTTTGCCAGTTGGCAAAGGTATCATAAATCCAGGGGGGCACTTGCAGCTTTTTGTGGCGGGCGCCAAAGTAACTGCCTTCACCAAAATGTTTGGGCAGTTTAGCCCGCACCAGCTTCTGGTCAAACACATCCCCGGCCACTGGGATGCCACCCGTAGCCAGTACCTGGCGGTTCTTTTGGCCCAACTGCATCACCGTTAAATCCAACGTGCCGCCACCAAAGTCAAAGACCAACACATTCTGAGGCTGGCTGATCTCCGTTTCATAACTGTAAGCGGCCGCGATGGGTTCGTATTGGAAGTACACCGTTTCATACCCCGCTTTGATGGCTGCTTGCAGCAGCCGCGCCTGGGCCAGACTGTCTTTTTCTGGCTCATGGGCAAAGCGCACTGGCCGCCCCAACACCACTTGTTTTAATTCCTGCCCCAACAACTGTTCAGCGCGCACTTTAGCGATGTGCAGGTAAAGGCCAATGAGGTTCTCCAACGAATAAAAGTGCTGGCCAACAACGCTGCCAGGGTAATCGGGGTCACGCAGGCCGGTTTTGATGGAGAGAAACAGACGTCCTGGCGCCAGGACGTCTACGTAGACATAGGCATCAGTGATGTAAAACATATCGGCGCCGCGAATCTCAATTTCACCTACCCATACTTTTTTGGTTTTTACAGATCGGCCGCTGTTTTGGCTGAAGTAGGTGTCTACGGCCGCACGGCCGACGTACAAATCCTGTTCATTGGTAGCATACACGGCCGTGCGCATCACTTTGGGGTTGGCGTTAGAGGGGTCAAGGGGCAGCACGTGAATGGTACGGCCGTCGTATAAGGCCATGCCAGAATTTGTCGTGCCAAAATCCATGCCCACAATCATGAAATTTCCTCCTTTACCAGAAGCCGGCTGCAGTAATCGAATACCGGCCGCCGATGAGCAAATACTGAACACGCGAACTGCCAAGTCTATTACAGGTGGAATTTTTCGTCAAATCTCCGGGAGCGGGCCAGACGATGCATTGGGGGATTGCAGAGAACAGGTTGCATAGCCGATAGGGCATGGTTATAATCCGCCCGGTTAGGCCCTGTAGCTCAGTGGAAGAGCAGGTGACTTTTAATCACTTGGTCGTAAGTTCGAATCTTACCAGGGTCACCAGAGAAGGACTGTCTGCAAAGGCAGTCCTTTTTGTTACCAGGGTAGCGTATTGGGTAGCGGTTGAGGCTGATTTAAATGAATTGGCCCAAGACCAAAGACCTACTGTTTGTGCCCGCAATTATGCTACAATGGTGGGTACAAATTATGACAAGTAAGGGGCATTCTTTTCTGACCTTCTGCCATGCCTATTTTGACAGGCAAAGCGCTGACCGGCAGAATAGTTAAATAGATGTTTCTCTGAAGCCATATCTTCATTACTCATATTCCCCCTTTATCGAAAGAATGCATCACCCCCTAAATAAGGTTATGTTAAGCGCATACCCTTATGATTAAAAGGCACAATCGTAAAAACCACTCAAAGATCTGGTACCATGAGCAACACCTATAAAAAGACAGCTGTCTACACTGTAACCTGTATAAGTTTGTTGCTCATTCACCTCTTGCTGCAAAATACCCCCTGGCAAGGCAATACGCAAATACACACCATCATGGAAGTTATTGCTTCCTTATTGGCCTTTTTTGTGGGCATTTTAGCCTTGATACGATATTACACACGTAAAACTCACACCATTTTTCTCATTGGCGTTGGTTTTTTCGGCACCGCCTTACTGGACAGCTATCACGCCCTCATCTCGTCAACATTTATTGGTGCCTATTTCCCTTCCCCTCCTGCCACCCTGATACCCTGGAGCTGGACGGCCTCTCGTGTTTATCTGGCTGTTTTCCTTTTTCTAGGCTGTCTCACCTGGCGAAAGGAAAGAACAACCACACGAATCGCCAGATCTACAGAAAACATCATCTTCCTTACAGCCAGCTTATTAACCTTGCTCTTCTTCCTTTTTCTTGCTTTCATTCCCTTACCCCAGGCCCACTATTCAGAACTACCCTTTCATCGTCCGGAAGAGTTTATTGCTGCCTTTTTCCTTTTAATAACCCTGGCAGGTTATCTAGGCAAAGGTCGGTGGCGCACAGAATCATTCGACAATTGGATCATCCTCTCGCTCATTGCCGGGGCTATAGGCCAGATCATGTTTATGTCTTTTTCCCGTACATTGTTTGATACGATGTTCCATATCGGCCATCTGCTAAAGCTCGCCAGCTATATTTTTGTTTTAGTCGGTCTATTAGACAGTGTATATCGGTTGTTTAAACAAACAGAAGCAGACTCGGCCGAACTCTTAGCTGTAAATGCTACTTTAGATAGAGAGATTGCCGAACGCAAACAGGTTGAACAAACTTTATTACAAAACAACCGTGAACTAGCCTTACTTAACCAGGCCGGGCAATATTTCAATTCTTCATTGGACCTGGCGCTGGTTCTAGATGCCATTTTAGAAGAAGTACGCCATTTACTAGATGTCATTGCCTGTTCCATCTGGCTTGTAAACACACAAACGGGTGACCTTGTCTGCGAGCAAGTGGTAGGCACACACAGTGAGCGTGTACGCGGTTGGCATCTCTCGCCAGGGCAAGGAGTTGTGGGCAGGGTTGCCCTTACCGGCGAAAGTCATATCGTCGCCGACACCCGGTCTGAGGTTTCCCATGAAAAGGCGGTTGACCAGCGCACAGGTTTTGAGTCACGCTCTATCCTTAGTATGCCTCTAAAGGTGCAAGAAGAGACGATCGGTGTACTGCAAGTGATAGATACGGAATCGGGACGTTTTACTACTGCTCATTTAAAGATGTTGGAACCTCTGGTTGCCTGGGCGGCTATTGCTATACAAAATGCCCGCTATTATGTTCAAGCACAACAAGAAATAAAAGAACGTGTCCAGGTAGAAATTGTACTGGCGCAGCGGGTGGCCCAACTGGCGCTCCTCAACGAGATCGGCAAAGAGATAGCGGCCATGCTGGACGCGCCTCGTGTCATGGAGCGGGTAGTGCATCTGGTACATAAGCGATTCGACTACCATCATGTTGCCTTATTTGTGGTCGGTGAAGAGAAAAAAACGTTGCTGATGAAATCTACAGCCGGGCATTATGCCTTGCTTTATCCCACGGATCACCAGCTTCAATGGGGCGAAGGCATTGTTGGTTGGGTAGCCCAAAACAAGAAAACATTGCTCGTAAATGATACTCATAATGACACCCGCTATATTAACTACTTCCCAGATGTCATAACAACCAAATCCGAACTGAGTGTCCCCGTACTCGTGGGAACAGAACTGGTAGGTGTGCTGGATATTCAAAGCCCACAACCTACTGCATTTGACAGCAACGATGTGCTTGTTATGGAAACCCTGGCCGACCAAATAGCAGTGTCGTTAGTAAATGCACGTTTATACTCTGCGCTGGCTACAGAACGCACGTTGCTGTCTCAGCGGGTGGCCGAGAGCACCATGGAATTACGTGAAGCAAATGAGGAGTTAGCACAAGCCATTCGCACCAAAGGCCTTTTTTTGGCCAGCATGAGTCACGAACTGCGTACACCACTGAATGGCATCTTAGGCTATGCGCATATCTTGCAGAAAAATGCAGACCTCCTCCCCCAACAAGCAAAGGGTTTGAACATTATTCAGGAAAGTGGCAAGCATCTATTAGCCCTCATCAACGATATTTTGGACATGTCCAGGTTAGAAGCACACAGGCTTGAACTCCACCCAACTGAGATTGACCTGATCACCTTTCTAAAAGGCACCTTCGATGTTTTTCGAATGCCTACCCAACAGAAGAACATTTCTTACGAATGCAAATTTTCAGATGAACTTCCCAACATTGTCCTTGTAGATCAAACACGGCTGCGCCAGATTTTACACAATCTCTTAGCCAACGCGATAAAGTTTACAGACCACGGGCGGGTTTTATTTGAGGTAAGCAAACTAGAAGGTACAAATTGCTCGGCTACAATTCGGTTTGAAGTATCTGATACGGGCGTCGGTATTCCGCAAACGGATTTGGTAAAAATATTCATCCCCTTTGAGCAGGTAGGAAGAACAATACATCAGGTTGACGGCGCCGGTCTGGGGCTGGCCATCAGTCATGGATTGGTCAATCTGATGGGTGGGGAACTGCATGTTTCTAGCCATCTAAATAAGGGCAGCACCTTCTGGTTTGATGTCACATTACCGGTTTTATCTAACCATCAGGTAATCCCTGTCCCTATATATCCTGACATCATTGGTTATAAGGGGCAAACCCTTACCGTACTGATTGCTGATGATCACACCGACAACCGTTCATTATTAATTGATTTACTACAACCGCTTGGTTTTCAGGTTGTTAGTATGACAAATGGTTTACAAGCAGTAGAACAGGCAAAAATGATCAGACCTGACATTATACTGATGGATTTGCGCATGCCTGTTATGGATGGATACGAAGCAATTGCCGCGATTAGAGACGTACCAGAGCTAAGCGAGATGCCAATTATTGCTGTATCGGCCGGTGTATTTGAAATAGATCGAGAAAAAAGTTTGGCGGTCGGTGGCAATGCATTCCTCCCCAAGCCGGTTAATTGGCACCAGCTCAGTCAACTGCTGCAAGAACATCTTTCTTTAGAATGGATTTATGCAGACAAGACAAATCAGGGACAACAAGCAACAATTTTACCTGACAAAGATAGCGCGTTGTCAACGCCGCCGCTCGAGGAAATGAAGAAGTTACATGAGTTAGCCGTACTCGGTAATATGCGTCTCATCCGTCAACATGCTGCACATTTAACCGATTTAGATGAAAAATACCAACCATTTGCCGCTGCCTTGCAGCAGATGGCAGAGAACTTTCAAGAAAAAGCGATCTTATCTCTGGTGGAACAATGCTTGGAGACGAGTGAGGAATTGTGAGGAATCCTATGAAATCACAAGTACAAGAAGGGAAAATTATTAATCCACAAGGGATTAAGATTCTGGTAGTAGATGATAATCCGACAAATTTGAGATTGATCGTTGATTATCTGGAAGCACATGGGTATACGGTATTGATAGCTCAAGCGGGTGATAGTGGCTTAAGACGGGCAAAAGATACACAGCCTGACCTGATCTTATTGGATGTGATGATGCCGGTTATGGATGGGTTTGACGTGTGCTGCCATCTAAAAGCAGATAGCAAAACACACGAAATACCGGTCATTTTTTTAACAGCGCTGACTTCTGAAACCGATATTGTCAAAGGGTTTGAGGTGGGGGCGGTTGATTACATCACCAAACCCATACGTGAGCAAGAGTTGCTGGCCCGGGTAAACACACATTTGACGTTGTTTCTGCAAAGACGGCAGATTGAGCACCAACGTGAGCAGGAGCGCATATATTTTGAGCGATTGGTGATGATGAAGAATGAATTTGTGCAGTCAGTTTCTCATGATCTTAAGAACCCATTAAACGTCATTACGCTCTCACTACATACGCTTAAAGCTAAAGGAATGACAAATTATGAATTGGCCACAAAGCATTTGACCAGAATGGAAAAACAAACACAGCGTATGAAGACGCTCGTGGTAGATTTGCTAGATCTGGCTAAATTAGATACCGGATATCAATTAAATTTGGAAATGGTATCTATTTTTACTTTTCTGGAAAAGATAGTAGAGCGATTTGTACCTCTGGCCCAAACGAAAGGCATAACCATGGAACTCACGCCCCTGGCTTCTGATATTGCTTTGTTTTTAGATGAGGAACAGATGGAACGGGTGATGGATAATTTGTTGTCAAATGCCATTAAATATACACCGGCAGCAGGAAAGATATTCTTGGGGGCAACGCAAGAAGAATCAGAACTTACGCTTTATGTTTCTGATAATGGATTGGGAATTCCCTCGGGTGAGCTGCCACTTATATTTAATGCTTTTCATCGTGTCAGACGTGAAGACCAGCTTGAGGCAGAAGGATCGGGGTTAGGCCTCTCTATTGTGCGATCTATTGTAGAGCAACATAACGGCCATGTATGGGTAGACAGCACCTTGGGTCAAGGCACCACGTTTTATGTCTCTTTGCCTTTGTCGGAACCTGTACCTGTTGTTTAAATATAATGTCCACTGAACACTGGCTACGGACTTCTGATGCCTGGTACTACAAGTTTGTTTCGGGGTTATGCCGTAGGCAGGTGAATTGTCACAGCCGTGCGCTTTTTGGGCACACTGTTGATGTGAAGTGTACCCTCATATAAAGCTGTCAGGCTTTGCGCAATAATCAACCCCAGACCGCTCCCCTCTTGTCCAAAAAGCTTTCGTTCAAACTGCATATACGCCCCCACATTGGCAATTTGCTCTGCCGTCATCCCTCGACCCAAATTTGTAATGGTTAGCACATAGTCGCCCGCTTTGCGCCGCGTAGACACATGAACCGGCGTGCCTGGTTCCGAAAACTTAAAGGCGTTATCCACCAGTTCAGACACTATTTTTTCAAAATCATCGGCATTAATACGTGCTGTCGGTACGTGGCGAAGTTGTAATTGTAAGTCGGCCCGACGGCCGTGTTTATCTGCCCGTAGCATGGCATACTCTTGCACATGATAATCAGGCCTCACAGTTCGGCTTTGTTGCCGCAATAGTGCTACCTCGGCCTCATTGTGCATCCGCGTTTGAATACGCGCATAAAGCAGAAAATTTTCAATGAGATGCTGCAGGCGCTCGGCCGACTCATAAATCATATGGGCATTCTCTGAAACGGCTTCAGCAGTCAACCCCTGCACCTCAAATAACATTTGGGCGCAAGCCATGACTGTCGTCAGGGGGGTGCGCAGTTCAACCGGTAACATCCGCGACACCGTGGCCCGTAAAATTTCTATCTTCTTGTTACTATCCTCGACAATCATTGCCCGTCTTTCTAAACGAGCATGGACCGCGTTTAGCAATTCCTCAAGCGTAAATGGTTTTGTTAAAAAGTCATCTGCACCCAGATCCATGCCTTGCCGCATAGCAGCGCGATCAGTTTGCCCTGTAAGGAAGATAAAGGGTACTAACGCTGTGGCCGGTTCTTCACGAACCTCTGCCAGCAAATCATAACCATCCTTCTTGGGCATACGAATATCGGAGACGATCAAGTCAGGAATATGCTGCTTTGCCAGTCGCACACCTTCCACCCCATCACTGGCACTCATCACATCAAAACCGGCATCTGCCAGCGTTTCAGTAATGCTTTCCCGAAAAGCAAAATCATCTTCAATCACTAAGATTTTAGCCATGGTCGCACTTCCCTCATACGATTCATTCAGCAACTAAACATCCCGAACAGCATCATACGTATTAAGTCAATCATATAATGGTTCAGGCCACAACTCAACATGCAAATCACCACCTCCTTATCGACCCGATATCACAGTTCCGTGGGCCTGGCTGGCACATTCGCAACTGTCGTCCCGGCACCCTGCCTGACCTGGCAACAGCAAGGACCTGGGAGCAAAACCATGCCTTCTCATGACGGGTTTTGCACAAAAGATCTGTGCTCTTGGCCCCGTTCAGTACCTAAGTCCTGTTAAATTTGGCCGTTTTTTTCAGTTTCCGTCAGATTTATCGTGAGTTTTTCATGGGTATAATGGAGTATAAATAAATAAGCATTGTATTGTAAGTATTCATTTATTTCTTAATTGATAAGTATCGGGTTTATAGGAGCACAGTTGTATCGGTAGTAAGCATCCAAACCCCCCATCATAGTTTCCACATACATAATTAAAGGAGTTTTAGGATGCACACCAGAAGCAAAGCACTTCTATTAGTTCACGCTGTCTTTTTTATCTTTATCGGCTTTTCTTTTTCAAAGTCTGTTGTGGCTGCAGCACCCAATACTGCTGATGATTTTTCCCGCCAGCCTCTCCATGAGAAAGCCTTTTTAAGCAGCCAATCGAATCGTTCCCTTGAACAATCCGGTTCCCTCATCTGCAACAGCACCGTAGATTTTGAAACAGGTATCCCCACTGATTGGCAGGTAGTAGATAACACCGGTGGGTCAGGCATTATCTGGGCAACAACGGCCGCACCGGCTTGCGGGCCTGGTAATGTGACCGGCGGTTTGGGTGAAGCCGCCTGTGCCGACAGCAACGCAGCCGGTCCGCCGCCCACTCCCTATAATACAGAGTTGGTGTCGCCTTCCTTTAATCTGAGCACATACAGCACGGCCACCTTGAGCTTCGCGGCCACTTACGATGACTTTAATCCCGGAAATAGCGATCGGTTTAAGGTGGATGTGTGGAACGGCGCTGCGTGGACAACTGAATTAAGCTGGAACGAAGACCACTTTCAGGAAAATGTTAGCCTGGACCTGTCTACCTATCTTGGTTTAAGCAATGTGCAGGTTCGTTTCCATTATTTTGGCAACGGCTGGGACCGGTACGTTCAGGTAGATGACATATCCCTGTCTTGTGTCTCCATTTACCAACCAGCCATTAACGTATCCACCACCAGTTTGACCAGCGGCCAGGCACCAGACAGCCAGGTTACACAGACATTGACCATCAGCAATACTGGCACGGCCGACCTGGTTTGGAGCATCTCAGAAGACACCTTATCACGGCCGTTCCCCCAAACCTACACCGCCTTCTCTTCGGTTGATTTATCGGGCACAAAAACACGGGCCGCTAATGGGCGGGAAATCACCTCCTTGCAACTGCAGGCTTATGGTAGCCGCAAAGCCCCCCCCCGTCTCCCTGTCCTCGCTAACAATACACTGTATGAGCAAACAGATAATGTGCATCTTCTGGCCGCTAACTCACAAGTCTATAGAGAAGCTCTGGCGACCTACAATAACCAGGCAGCAGACGATTTTATCATACCAGCATCGGATGGGGCCTGGTTTATTAACACGATAGAAGTTGCAGGGCAATATTACAACGGTCGTGGGTCGATGCCCTTTGTTGACCTCTTTTTCTACCAGAATAACGGCGGCCTGCCCGGCACTCTGGTCTATAGTGCCACCGGCATAGTTCCAACGGCTGATGTAGACGGGCAGTTACTCGTTGACTTACCCACCCCTGCTTACCTGACAGCCGGCACGTACTGGGTATCTGTCCGGGCCAACATGAATTTTAGAGGTGCGGGGCAGTGGGGCTGGCAACAACGTACCACCCAATCTAACAATCCGGCAGCGTGGGTCAACCCCGGTGATGGATTTGTCACCGGCTGTACCACCTGGGCCCCATTGCAAAGCTGCATGGCCGTGGCCCCTGACCTCATCTTCCGCTTGCTGGGCACAGTAGACACCGCATGTGATATCCCGCAAGATTTACCCTGGCTGTCACTCTCTCCAGACAGTGGCACCACGATGTCTAACACCAATACAACAGTCGATATTATCTTTGACACGACCGGGTTGTCTACAGGCATCTACACGGGCACCTTGTGCATTCATAGCAATGACCTGACCACACCACGCGTTCAGGTGCCGGTGACGGTTACGGTTTGCCAGCCTCCTACGGCCGTAAGCGACCTGGCCATCTACCAAGACAATGATAACAACGCAATTTTAACCTGGACAGGTACCGGGGCCGATTATTATGAAGTTCATCGCAGTCTGGATGATCCTTACTTCACCCCTGATGCCGGCACCCTCGTCTATACCACCACGCTTACCACATTCACAGATGCTGGGATCATCGGCGACCTGACCGCAAACTATTACTATACGGTTGTGGCCGCAAATACCTGTCATGGGCAGCAAGTCACTTCCATGCAAAGCTCCAACCGCACGGCCGTTTTTAACTACAAGTTAGAACCAGGTACCGCCGGACAAAAGAAATACAATCCCATCGCCATGCCTATTGGTGCCCAGGATAGCTTCGCCGCTCGGGGTTTACCGTTTAATGCCCAGGGCTTACTTAATTATGTTGGGCCATCTGCTTCTCAGGTAGCCATGTTAAATGCCAATACCCAGGGATTAGATTTTTGGGACGGCACGCTAGGATTTGGCATTGTAGGCGGGGTTTTCACCACCACCCCCTTCCCCTTAACCGTCGGCAGCCCTTACATGATTTTACTGAATGCAACAGCGCCGGCCTCCCTGACATTTGTGGGCCACGTACCAACCCCAGGCACAAAAACCTTCACCCTTGTAGGCAGCGGCACGTGCACTTATAATGAAATAGCCATCCCTTTGCACCATACAGAACTAACCAATGGCATACAACTGGCGGCATCTATTGGTAATGTCACCAAGGTGGCGAAGTTAAATGCCGCCAGCCAGGCTTTAGACTTGTGGGATGTTACTTTGGGGTCTGGCATTATTGATGGCATCTTCACAACAAACCCGGACGATTTTGTGGTAGAAATAGGGCATGCTTATAGAGTGTGCGTTACACCGGCTGGGAACGGTACCATATGGCCATAAACCTTGGCTTCACAAGGTTTATTTTGACGATTGGCAGCCTTATCTGCCAATCGTCAACCCTGCATGATGAGGAAACAATTTCTACCACTGTCTGGCGTAGCCCGGGGTGCAGCCTCGTCCACAAAAGGGTGTGCCTTTTATGTTCAGCTGGCGCTTATCCTTACACTTCTTTTACTCAGGGCTACGGATGTTTCCGCCCAGGCAAGTGGCAGCGTAGAACATGATACCTGGGTAGACAGCTCCCCCACAAATTATGATGACAATGGCCAATTACGCATGATTTCCACAAACGCCGGCGCATCTTGCACGGCTGCCATTGGCACTTTGATTCAAAAAGATGTCTCCTTAGCTTCAGGCCCCACGGTCGGCACGGTGACCCTGGATGTGGTTGTTAACAACAACGCCGTTGGCGGCTCTGTGACGCTCGAGTTGTTTGAAGCTACTGCCGACTTCAATGAAACAACGGCCGTCGGCCCTTTGTCTGGTTGGGTCGGCCCCTCTTTAAACTCGACGGTCAACCTGGATGCATCAACCCCTGCCGGCGCCACATTAACCTTCCCCTCCTCGGCGGCACTGGTGGCCTATGTGCAAAATGCCATGGATGGTGATGGGAATGCCAGCTTTTTGATCCAGATGACATCTTGCCCTGTTGGCGGCCACACACTAGACCTGGATGAACGAGAAACCGGCACTGCCCCCGTTCTGAATCTGCAATCCCCCACGGCCGTACACCTTGTCAGCATGGGCACAACCCATACGGCCCAAACCAACATGCGGCGCCTATTCATCGCTGGTGTTATCCTTCTGGGGGCTGTTACGGCCGTGCTGCGTGTCCGGGCCAGACGCCACACCGTTGATAGTCTGCAAGAAAGCTAAACAGCCAAATTTTTTACAGCCCAGCAAACAGTTCAGGCGGTTATAAAAATGAAGCGCCACATTTACCTGGAAGACATTCCCCTGGATGAAGCCAGGGCCGCATTTCAGGCAGCCCTGGCGGCAGCCGGGTTAGCAAGACCATTAGCCACGGAAAACGTACCATTGGCGGCCGCCAACGGCCGTACCACTGCCGCTGCCATCTGGGCCAGGCTCTCCTCTCCCCATTACCATGCCAGCGCTATGGATGGCTATGCCCTGCGCGCCCAAGACACCATCACCGCCAGCGAAACCAACCCCCTGTGCCTGACGTTGGCGACCCATTTTGACCCAGACACGGCCGACCCTGGCTTGCGCCCGGCCGCGGCGGTCAACACCGGTCATCCCCTGCCCGCCTGGGCCAACACCGTGGTCATGATTGAACACACACAGTTGGTGACAGATGACCACGGCCGTGAGGCCATTGAAATCCGTGCCTCCTTGCCACCATGGACACACGTGCGCGCCCTGGGGGAAGACATGGTAGCCACCGAACTGGTGCTGCCGGCCAACCATACCCTGCGCCCCGTAGACCTGGGGGCGCTGGCTGGTTCCGGCCACGCCGCCGTCACCCTGTACCGCCGCCCACGCGTGGCCATCATCCCCACCGGCTCTGAACTAGTCACCCCGGAAGACGCCGCCCACTACGGTCTGCAGCCGGGCCAGATCATCGAGTACAACAGCCTGGTGCTGGCCGCGCAGGTGGCCAATTGGGGCGGCCGCCCCACCCGCTGGCCCATTGTGCCCGATGCGTTTGAGGCCATCCAAACGGCCGTGCGCGCCGCCGCCCAGAACCACGATCTTATTTTGCTGAATGCTGGCTCTTCGGCCGGCTCTGAAGATTACACCGCCCATGTGGTGCAATCACTGGGCACACTGCTGGTACATGGTGTGGCTGTGCGGCCAGGGCACCCGGTGATTTTAGGCATGATAGGCATTACAGATCGACCATCAGAAACTGAAGACGCACAAAGTCCATTACCCACCAACCATCACCCGTCGCACGTTCCCATCATCGGCGTACCCGGCTACCCGGTGAGTGCTGCCCTGACCGGCGAGATTTTTGTAGAACCACTGCTGGCACGCTGGCGGGGGCAGGCGCCGCACCAACCATTGACGCTGGCCGCCACCCTGACTCGTAAAGTTGTCTCCCATACCGGTGACGATGATCTTGTGCGCGTGGCTGTGGGAAAAGTGGGGGAACGGGTGCTGGCTGCGCCCATCAGCCGCGGCGCGGGCGTCATCTCTTCGCTGGTGCGGGCCGATGGCCTGGTGCGCATTCCCCGTTTTAGTGAGGGCGCAGACGCCGGCACGGCCGTAACCGTCCACCTCTATCGTTCGCCGCACGACATAGAGAACACGATTCTGGCAATTGGCAGCCATGACCTGACACTGGACCTGCTGGCCCAATTCCTGGCCGAAGCCGGCGGCGACACTGCTGGTAGACGGCGATTAACCTCAGCCAATGTAGGCAGCCTGGGCGGGTTGGTCACCTTGCGGCGCGGTGAAGCACATCTGGCCGGGTCACACTTGCTAGACCCCCAAACAGGTGAATACAACATCAGTTATGTCAAGCAGTATCTGCCTCACCAGGCCATTGCCCTGGTCACGTTCGTGGGGCGGGAACAGGGCTGGATCGTACCTCCGGGCAACCCCAAGGGGTTGGCCATCTGGGCTGATGCGGCCCGCCCAGATATACACCTTGTCAACCGGCAGCGCGGCGCAGGTACACGTGTGCTGCTTGATTACGAAGTAGGCAAGCTGGGCATCACCCCAGAACAGATACAGGGTTACGGCCGTGAAGAATACACCCATCTGGCCGTGGCTGCCGCTGTCGCTTCTGGCGCTGCCGACACTGGCCTGGGCATCCGCGCCGCAGCCCGCGCCCTGGAACTGGACTTTGTGCCTCTAGCCCATGAACAATATGACCTGGTCATTCCCCGACCCTATTTTGAAAGCGACCTGCTGCGGCCGTTGCTGGATTTGCTGCATCATGATGGTTTCAAAACGGCCGTGGCCGCCCTTCCCGGTTATGACGTTCACCTGATGGGCCAGGTAACCTTTCTCCCCACTGCTTAAGTACCCAAGAATTTTTATGGCCCTGTGGACGGTCAGGCACAAGGGCCGTCTCTACCAACATCGCTTCCACTGTCATCGCTGGCTCCCTCCCCCGTTTACCATCAACGTGTGTTTTAAAGTGATCAGTTAGGCGTTCTTCCGGACTGACAACTGGACACTGACAACTGAACACTGATAACTGATTACCCGGCAAAAGTCCAAAGCCACCTTTGAACGACCCCTTAGTACCTTCTTACCATGACCCTCTGCTTATAGGCGTGAAGGCTGCGTGAATATACAATTTTCATAAAAGTATGCGCCCGTGCCGTTAGGGCGTGGCTGCCGCACGGCGTCACAGGTTCTCAGCAGCCCCTATAGATCAGACAAACTAAAAAGTTGAGGAAGACATGACCATCATGTACAAACCTGCATCAAAAACCACCATCCTTCACCATCGGCAACTGCCCATTGCCCTGGCAAGCCTTTTCATAAGCTTCTTGTTGCTGGTGGGGCTGGGTCAATGGCTGCCATCGGTAGCCGCGTACCTGGTTCCGCCAGTCGTAGATGATCAGACGTTCTCCGTGTTAGAGAACAGCGCTGCGGGCACCATTGTAGGCACGGTGGTGGCCACCGACGCCCTGACCTATACCATCATCGCCGGGAACGAATTGGGAGCCTTTGCCATCAACAGCGGGAATGGCCTGCTGACGGTGGCCGACGGCACCCAAATTGACTACGAAACTACCCCGGTTTTTAACCTGACGGTCCAGGTGGCCAACAACGAAGGCACCGATACTGGGGTGATGACCATTAACGTCATCAACGTGAATGATGCCCCGGTGATGGAAGACCAGACCTTTGCTGTGCCCGAAAACAGCCCCAACGGCACGGCCGTAGGCACCCTTGTTGCCACAGACCCCGACGGTAATCCCCTCACCTATGCCATTCTTTTTGGCAACACAGGCGGAACCTTTGCCTTACATACCACATCAGGTCTGCTGACCGTGGCCAATAATACCCTGCTAGACTTTGAAACCAATCCGGTCTTCACTCTCTTTGTCATGGTCAGCGATGGTGGTCTGATGGACACCGCCATCATTACCATTAACGTCTTAGACGCCAACGACCCCCCCACGGCCGTGGCCGACGCCTATACCCTGGCGGAAAACACCACCCTCAACGTGGCCGCCCCTGGTATACTAGCCAATGACAGCGATCAGGAGGGAGATCCATTAACAGCCATGCTGGACACTCTGCCGGCCAATGGCGCCCTGACCCTCAACGCCAACGGCAGTTTCAGTTACACACCCAATGCAGGCTATAATGGCTCAGACAGCTTTACCTACTTCGCCAATGACGGCTCCGCCAATTCCCCATTGGCAGCTACTGTTACCCTCACCATCACCGGCGTCAATGACCCGCCCCTGACCGGTGACGATGCCTATACGACGGCCATCAACACCCCCCTGGCCGTACCTGCTCCGGGTGTGCTGGCCAATGACGCCGACCCGGAAAATGATCCCCTCACGGCCGTGTTAGACACCCCAGCCGCCAATGGCACAGTCAACCTGGCCAGCAGCGGCGCCTTTGTCTACACCCCCACCTTAAACTTCGTCGGTGTGGACACCTTCGCCTACCACGCCGAAGACAGCGCGCCGCTGGCCTCAGCCGTCACCTGGGTCACCATCACCGTCACCAACCAGGCGCCTACGGCCGTGGATGACCTGTATACCACACCGGAAGACACCCCCCTGAGCATCACAGCGCCGGGGGTACTGGCCAATGATTCTGATCCGGAAGGGGGCGCGCTGACGGCCGTGCTCAACAGTGGACCCAGCAATGGCGCTCTTTCTCTGACCAGTAACGGCGCTTTTGTCTATACCCCCACGTTAAACTTTGCCGGGACTGACAGCTTCACCTACCATGCCCAGGATGAGGAGCCGCTGGCCTCCAATGTGGCTACCGTTACCATTACCGTCACCAACCAGAATGACCCTCCCGTGGCCAACGACGCCACCTTTAATGTGGACGAAAACAGCGCCAACGGCACGGCCGTGGGTACCGTCACCGCCACTGATCTGGACGGCGATCCCCTCACCTTCACCATCACCGGCGGCAACACCAACAACGCTTTTGCCATTGGCAGCAGCTCTGGCCAGATCACGGTCAACAACAGCGCTGCTCTGAACTTTGAAACCACGCCCATTTTTGTGTTGACGGTGCGTGTGCAAGACCCCGGCGGCCTAAACGACACCGCTGCCATCACCATCAACCTGAATGACGTCAACGAAGCGCCCACCGCCTTTGATGATGCCTTTACCATCCCGGAAAACAGCGCCAACGGCAGCAGCGTAGGCACGGTGACAGCCACAGACCCAGACGCGGGCGACACGCTCACCTATGGCATCATGGCCGGCAACACCGGCAGCACCTTTGCCATCAACGGCGGCACGGGGGAGATCACGGTGAATGATAACACCCTGCTAGACTTTGAAACCAACCCCACCTTTGTGCTCACCGTGCGCGTAACAGACACCGGCGGCCTGGCCGATGATGCTCAGATCACCATTAATGTGACCAACGTGAATGAGTTTCCGCCAGACATCAACCCCCAAACCTTTGCCGTAGCCGAAGACGCCGCCAACGGCACCATTGTGGGCACGGTGGTGGTCACAGACGCCGATGGCTTGGACACCTTCACCTTTGTCATTCTGGGTGGCGACCCCAACGGCGTCTTTAGCATTACCAACGCCGGGGTTATTGCCGTGGCCGACAACAGCACCTTAGACTACGAAACCACACCCAGTTATGGTCTGAACGTACAGGTGGCCGACAGTGGGAATCTGACAGACACGGCCGTCATGACCATCAACATCCTTGACGCCAACGACCCCCCACTTATCACTGATAATGATCTGACCGTCACCCCTGGCAGCGTTCAAGAAACAGAAACCATCACCCTCACTGGCGTTTTCATTGACCAGGACGGCGGCGACGCCCATACCATCACCATCCTCTGGGACGATGGCACCAGCGACGTTCTTAACCTGATCGCTGGCGTCACCAGCTTCACGGCCACGCACACCTACCAGGATGATCCCCCTGGCTTGCCAGACGACTACCTCATTGACGTGACGGTGGCCGACGCTGTCACCAGCGCCTCAGCCAACGCCACCGCCACAGTCACCAACGCTGCCCCCACCCTGGGCAGCATAATGGCCAACCCGGCTGTTCTGGATGAAGGCCAGGCCATCACCCTCACCGGCACATTTACCGAGGTCAGCCCTCTAGACAGCTTTACCCTGCTGGTAGATTGGGGTGATGGCGCTGTAGAAAGCTTTAATTATGCCGCCGGGTCCAACAACTTCCAGGAAACGCATACCTACCAGGACAACTACAACCCGGCCACGATTCTGGTGACTATTACCGATGATGACGATGGCAGTGATGTGGGCGGTACGGCCGTGACCGTTAACAACCTGCCGCCCACAGCTGATGCCGGGCCTGACCTGATCGTGTTGGACGGGTCCGCGGCAAACTTTAACGGCACGGCCAATGACCCCGGCGCTGGAGACACCCACACCTTTGATTGGGCCTTTGGTGACGGCAGCGGCACCTCGGGCACGCTGACCCCCAGCCATATTTACCCCGGCGTGGGCGTCTACACCGCTACCCTGACCGTCACAGACGATGATGGCGCCAGCGCCTTGGACACAGCCAGGGTCAACGTCATCTCGCCCTCTGACCTGGTTGGCCAGAAAACGGTCAGCGGCAGCTTTACTGAAGGCGGCGCGGTACTGTATACCATTGTCCTCTCCAATACAGGGGCTACAGCCCAGTTAGATAACCCCGGCGACGAGTTTGTAGACATGCTACCGGCTGAACTGCTGTTGACCAACGCCCAGATCAGCAGCGGCGGCGGCACGCTGGGGGTTATCACCGCCACCAACACCGTCACCTGGAGCGGCGCTATACCGGCCGGTGGCAGTATCATCCTGGAGCTAACCGCCACCATTTTGCCCGGCTTCCGCGGCCAGACAGTCAGCAACCAGGGTCAGATTTTTTATGACGCCGATGGCAATGGCGACAATGAAGCCAACACCTACACCGATGACCCCACCCAGCCCGGCACATTTGACCCGACGACGTTTACCATTCAGGAACTCTATTTTGTCCACCTGCCGGTGATTTTGCACACATACGCCACAGCGCCCGACCTGGTGGTGACAAGTATGAGCGCCAGCAGCAATTTGATCCAGGTGACCATTGAAAACCAGGGCACGGCCGTGACGCCCAACGGCTTCTGGGTGGACTTTTATATCAACCCCAGCCCCCCGCCAACGGGTGCCAACCAACTGTGGTATGACCTGGCCAGCGAAGGCATTGCCTGGGGTGTTACCGCGCTGTTAGCGCCGGGTCAATCGCTGACACTGGTTTACAGCACCGCACCGGGCGCGCCTAACCAGTACTTTGTGGCCGAGGAAAGCCTGTACAGCGGCACCCTCCCTGCTGGAACGCTGGTTTATGTGCAGGTAGATTCAGCGCGGGAAGGGGTGGCCTATGGTGGCATTTTGGAAACCCACGAAATAACCGGTGGGCCTTATAACAATATCATGTCAGGTACAGCTGTGGCCCCTTAACCTGTAACCTGTTTATCCCCGGTGGCTGTCACTTTTAAGGGTGGCAGTCACCTTTAGTTAGATGGTTCCTTATAGTATTATCTACTCTTCAATAAAGGATATAAAGCATGACCAAGAAATTTTTAGATAATCATTCGCTTTCTATCATGGCAGCCGGGGTCGCCTTTCTGGTGTTGGCCGCACTCATGCTGCCCATCTTTGCCACAGCTCAGGAAGGCGACCTGCCGCCACGCGGCGGTGACCCGCCCACAGCCACGCCCGTGCCCGAAGCCACGGCCGTGCCGGAAGCCAAACCAGCGCCAAGCGGCAGCCGTTTGCAGCTTCACGTCCATTACGGCTCCAACTGGCCCTGGCACCTTATGGCCTGGCAGGAACTATGGACCGAAGTGCAGTGGACAGACGGCCAGGCATGGTTTGTGGTTGAAGGCTGGCGCGGTCATATGGACACCATCACCCGGGCGGCAGACGGCCGTTGGGTCAGCGCGCGTGAATGGTGGGTAGATAACAAAGACTTTAACACTGGTCCTTTCCGTTGGGTCGTTTATGCGCATGAGGGCGGTGCGGTGCTGGCCACCAGTGACACGTTTATGCTGCCCGCACGTGGCGGTGAAACGATGATCATTGACCAGACAGTGGGCGAGTGAGTGGTCTATCATTGGTAATCGGTAACCGGCAATCGGTTTATTTGCCGCCGATTGCTGCCCTTTGTTGCCAGAAAAGTCACCTGTGGTTTAATTCATGTTTGCTGCCTGGGGAGTCTGCCCCAGGCCCTGTGTTTTAGCAGCGACAAACCACCGCAGGATGATAACGATGACTAGACCCTTTGCAGCAGATTTACATAATCACACGAACGCCTCAGACGGCGAATATACCCCCACAGCACTGGTACAGGCGGCGGCAGCCATGAATCTGGCCGCTGTAGGGGTCACTGATCATGACACGCTTCATGGTCTGGATGAAGCGCTGGCTGCCGCAGAGGCAGTGGGGATTCAGGTTGTGCCAGGTGTAGAGGTGTCGTTAAGGTTTCGACGGCCGTCCTTCACCGGCACGCTCCACTATCTGCTTTACATCCCCTACCGGTTGTTAGCTGATGGTTCCTTTCGCCAGATGGCCGCCGACATTTTCAGCCAGGGGCGCGGCGGCGGCCTGGTGCGGGCACGTGTCGCGGCCATCAATGAGCTGTTTGGCCCTCAGGGGAAAACACCCTTGCTGCAACGTGACCTGACGGCCGTAGAGATTGAAGCCCTGGCCCCCAACGTCACCCGCCGCCATTTTGCCCTGGCCCTCGCAGAAAATCACGGTCTGGACCGGGGGCAGGTAAACCAGCTCATTGGCAATGACAGCCCGGCTTACGTGCCCTCGGGCATTGATCCGGCGCAGTTAACGCCGCTGCTGCACGCTTACCCTCAGTTGGTGCGTGTTCTGGCCCACCCGGCGGCTGGCTCTTTCCCTGGTAAAAGTTTGTACAACGAAGTGCTGCCGCCCATTGAGATCGTCGAGCAGCTGCTGCCCGAATTTTTAGATGATCATGTGTTAGGCCTGGATGGGCTGGAAGTACACTACCCCGGCCACGCCCCAGCGCATGAGGCACTGATGGCCAACTGGGCACAGCGTTACGGCTTGATGATGACCGGGGGGTCAGACTGCCATGATCAGGTACAACGGCCGTTGGGTGTGACCGGCGTCTCCCAGGCAGAATTAGACGCCCTGCAGCAGCGCCTGGCATAAACAAAAGGGGCATGGCATCATGCCGCCTGATCACGGCCCAGATTCCACACCAATACTCACAATGGTCAGCCCATGTTGTTCACCAACAGCCACACCAACTGATTCCTGGTCAGCTTTGGTAAACTCCATCATTGTCAAGATAATGCCTTGTTGTTCCTCCACATAGGTGGCTGTTTGTGACCAGCCGTTCTCTTCAAAGTAGCTTTTGTAAATTGCCAGCATCTCTTTAACCGGGGCAGAGGTTGTAAATACGATAAGAGAATCGTTTTCTAAAGCTATTTCCGCATCTTCGGGCAGCGGGATATCAAAGACAAATGTAGGCTCATTGACCTGCTCAGGTATTTCAATCTCTACGGGAACATTGATGTCTTTGATTTGTTCCACAAAGTGAACTTGAATTTGAACATCATCTAGCTCCACCTTAAAATCCATTTCAAGCCGGACGGGGAGCTGCTGTCCGGCTATAGGCATTAACCATATTTTGAAATCAGCTTGTTCTACCTGCCCTCCGAACTCTTCCAGGGTAATGCCCTTAGAGTTTGTCGCCCCGGCAAAACTCACCTGACTGAAGCTATAAATTTGGGCGGGACTGCCCAAATAGGTGCTTTCGGAAAGTACACATTCTGCTTCCGCCAGGTTGTTTACCAGGGCAGGTTGTAAAAACTGCCTATCTGTAAAACGCTTTAATAAATTTTTCCCCATCTGGCCTTCAAATACCTTCCAGGTTTCATCAGGCGGCATTTGCAGATAAAGCCGGTCTTCAACCATCACCATATGTATCTCACTCTCTTGCAAGCCTGTAACCTCCATCCAGGCGTCTATTGAATCCATATGGCTTTCACTAAATGTAACACGCATATCCATGGTCATCGCCATGACTTTGCGGAGGCTGAGCGGATCCACAAAGTCAGCGTCAACGACAGCGCGATAAGTGTCCAGCGTTGTCAGAGACAACATCCCTTCACGCAGTTGTGTAATATCACAGGTTTGTGGGGTAGGGGTGAAGGTAGGGGTATGGGTAAGCGTTGGTGCTGGCGTCGATGTTAAAGTTGGGGGCGGTGTGGGCGTAAAAGTGAGGGTAGCTGTGGCTGTCGCCGAGGGTGTAGCGCTCACGGCCGTAACCGCTATCACAACTTCGGGATTTGCCTGACCATTCGCCGAACATGCCGCCGTCAACAACAGAACAATGATAACCACCGGTAATAAATGTTTATAATTCATTTTTTAGCCATCCAAAGATAACAAACATACTATTTGCGCTTTCATCTTCCTCTTGACGTCTATCCTCGTTCATGACGTCCAACCATACCGGCGAGCTACACGGTAGGCTTTTATTAAACAACGCAACGTGTCAAAATGCTTCTTCATTCATCTAATACACATCCTGACAACCATATGGACCAAGTGTAAAACAGCATGTGAGAAACGGCCAACAGTTGGCAGCAATTGTGCTAGAATCAGCCACAGCTATGGAAGCAATAAACATCACCTGGGCCTGGCCCTGGCGTTGGGGTGCTACGGCCGTTATCCTGATCATGGCATGCCTGTATGGGCGCGGCTGGCGGCACGGCCGTGCCATGTTCCCTCAGGCAGCCTCCCCCGTCAAACCCGTCCTGTTTGCCTGTGGTATGGTCCTGCTGGCCATTGCCTGGCTTTCCCCGTTGAACCACCTGGCTACCCAGCTTTTTTCCGCACGCGTGGTACAGCGCATCTTATTGATAGGACTGGTCCCTTTTTTGGTACTGCTCAGCAACCCTGTGCCAGTGTTTTTTGCCGCCTTGCCCACTGAAAGGCAGGCCCAGTTACAGCGAATACCTGCCGGCCGTCCTCGCTTATGGTCATGGCTGGTAAGTGCCACCAAACCCAGCATTGTGTGGCTCTTTTTTGTGTGTTCCGTCTGGTTATGGTATGACCCTCAGCTGCACCAGCACACCCTCACCTTTGCCTGGCTGCACAACCTGGAAACGACGCTCCTTTTCCTGGCTGCCCTGCTTTACTGGTGGCATATTCTGGCGGTAGCGCCGCATTTGCACCAACCGATGCATCCTGTGGTGCGCATCGTTTACGCCATCATGGGGTCGGGGCCGGTCAAATTCATAGGGTTGATCTTGCTGTTTTCCAACCAAACCATTTACAATTACCCTGCATCCTTACAATTTGATGGATTGCATATGGATGACCAAAGCCTGGGCGGTATGCTCATCTGGACGGTGGGTGGCATTGTGTTTACATGGACGGCCGTGTACCTCATCAGACAATGGCTTAGCCTGGAAGAAGATAAACCTTACTTCCCCCCCGCCCTGTGGTCTACTGAAGAGGCCATGCTGGCCCCTGGCTTCGGCAAAAAGGTCAATCCGCCGCATTAACTTCAAAAATAGCTTTGGACTTTTGCCAAGTAATCAGTCATCAGTATCCAGTCCAGAAGAACACCCAACTGAATACTGATAACTGAACAGTAATCACTTTAAACCACCAGGTTAATGGTAAACGAGCCCCAAGGGCTCATCCGTTTTTAAACTTAGGAGCACAATGCCCATGTCCAAATACGACGAGCTGACGAACCTTTACCGCCAAACCCGGCTCACCTTTCAACAATACGAAGACGAATGCGGTGCCTTTGCGCGCGAACTGGTCAACGGGTTGTTGGAATATATGGAATGGCCGCGCGACCAGGAAATCACGTATCTGGCCGTGGGACAAGAAATTGACGCTACCAACAAATTTTATGCCCTGGCCAGCGCCATGCAAATGGATAGTGAATCATTCTGGCACTTTGGCGTAGAACTACGCATTCAGGAAGCCAGCGGTGCTTATCCACTTTCGCTGATCTTGAGCTTCTTTATCAAAAAAATGGATACATTCTTCATTGTTAAGTTCGGCCCTCAAGGGCGTGAAATCAAAATCCCGGATAGCAAACGCGGCCAGTTAGAGCCCTTCTTTGAAGCTGTTTTTGTCCAGGTCAAAGAATTTTTTACCAAACGATACGTCCAGGCCATTACCGGCAATGAAAAAGAGTTTGGTTTTATCACCCTGCTTTAGCTATGAACCCCGAAAAAATCACCCCCACCATCCCCCATTCTGCCTGGGTTGCCGACACCGCCACCGTACGCGGCAACGTAACCCTGGGCGAACACGTCAGTGTCTGGTTTAGCGCCGTCTTACGCGGCGACGAGGCACCCATCACCGTCGGCGACAACACCAATATTCAAGATGGCGCCGTACTGCATGTTTCCGAAGGTTCTCCCTGTGTGGTGGGCCCCAACGTCACCATTGGTCACGGGGCCATTGTACACGGCTGCACCGTGGATGACGGCGCGCTCATTGGCATGGGGGCTACTGTGCTGGATGGGGCCCATATTGGCGCGGGCGCTATGGTGGCCGCCGGGGCTGTTGTTTCGCCAGGTATGAGCGTGCCCCCCGGCACGTTGGCACGGGGCGTACCGGCTCGCATTTTTGGCCCACTAAATGCTCACCAGAAAACCTTGGGGCCCCGTGCCGTGCGCAACTACATCGCCCGCAAAGAAGCGTATCGTTCGGGCCAATATTAAGGCCATGCCCACACCCATTTCCAGCCTGCAAAACCCACGCCTTAAGGATGTGGTGAAATTGCATAATCGCCGTCACCGTGATACCCAACAGGTGATGGTCGTAGAAGGTGTGCGTGAGCTGGGCTATGCGCTGGCCAATGGCTTTACACCGCGTGAAGCTTTTATTTGCCCCGAACTGATGCCTCAGGAAGCCACGGCCGTGACCCAACAGCTCTATCACCTTCACGCCCAAGGTCAGACCCTGCTCTTCACGGTCACGCCAGAAGCTTTTGCCAAAATGGCTTACCGGGCGGAAAGTGGTGGTGTATTGGCCCTGATACCCTACTGGTCACGGCCGTGGTCCACGCTGCCTCTGGCCGCCACTCCCTTCCTGGCCATCGTTGAAGGGGGTGAAAAACCCGGCAACCTGGGGGCGATCTTGCGCACCGCTGATGCAGCCGGTGTAGACGCCGTCATCATCAGTGAACCGGAGACAGGCGAAGGGACAGACATTTTTAACCCCAACGTCATACGTGCCAGTCTGGGGGCGCTGTTTACCGTCCCCGTAGCCACCGCGCCTACCTCAGAGCTTATCCCCTGGCTGCGTGCCCATAACATTCAGATCACGGCGGCTACACCGGCGGGAACTACGTTATACACGGCCGTAGACCTGCGCGGCCCGGTGGCTCTGGTGATGGGTAGTGAGGCCCACGGCCTCAGCGACGCCTGGCTGCAAGCCGCCGATCTGCGCCTGCTTATTCCCATGCACGGGCAGGTAGACAGCTTAAATCTCTCTGTCTCCACCGCCCTGATGTTGTATGAAGTTGTACGCCAACGAGGGGATACTCATGGAAGTTAACCGGCTTGATCATCTGGTGTTAACCGTTAAAGACATAGCCGCCACCGGCGCTTTTTATACAAACGTGTTGGGGATGCAGCTGGTGACGTTTGGTCCCGGCCGTCAGGCACTCCACTTTGGCCATCAGAAAATAAATTTGCACCAGGCTGGTCATGGGTTTGAACCCAAAGCGGCTAACCCTGTGTATGACAGATAGCATTTGCGAATTCACATCTACCGGCGATAATTGCAGCACGTTACCTTGTAACCACCATCCGCACTTAAACATTTCACACAAAATTCAAAACAGGAGAATGAAACATGAAACGAGAATCCGTCAAGGTGGCCGTCACCGGGGCCGCCGGCCAGATTGGCTATGCCATCCTTTTCCGCCTGGCTTCCGGCGAAATCTTTGGCCACAACACAAAAGTATCGCTGCATTTGCTGGAGATCACCCCGGCCCTCAAGGCGTTGGAAGGGGTGGTGATGGAGCTGGATGACTGCGCCTTTCCGTTGCTGGACAATGTGGTGGTCACCGACAAACCGGAAACGGCATTTGAGGGCGTCAACTGGGCACTGTTAATTGGCTCAAAACCGCGCAGCAAGGGCATGGAACGCGGTGACCTCATTCGCGAAAACGGGCCCATTTTTGTGGGCCAGGGCAACGCCCTCAACAAAGCGGCCGCCGATGCACGGGTGCTGGTGGTAGGCAACCCGGCCAACACCAACTGCCTGATTGCCATGCATAATTCTGACCTGCCCAACGACCGGTTCGGCGCCATGACACGGCTGGATCAGAACCGGGCCTATGCGCAGTTAGCCCAGAAAGCTGGCGTTTCAGTCACGGCCGTGTCCAACGTCACCATCTGGGGCAACCACAGCGCCACCCAATACCCTGACGCCGAAAACGCTAACATCAACGGGAAACCGGCCATGGAAGTCATTACTGATCATGCCTGGCTGCGTGGTGACTTTATTTCTTCCGTACAAAAACGCGGCGCAGCTATCATCGAAGCTCGTGGTTTTTCCTCAGCCGCTTCGGCGGCCAGCGCAGCTTTGGACCACGTCCAAAGCTTTGAAACCAAAACCCCGGCCGGGCATTGGTTCTCGGCTGGCGTGCCGTCCGATGGTAGTTATGGCATCCAAAAAGGTCTCATTTTCTCTTTGCCCATTGCCAGTGACGGGCAAGGAGGGTATGAAGTAATACAGGGTCTCTCATGGAGCGATTTTGCGCGGGAGAAGGTGGCCATAACCGAGGCCGAGCTACAGGAAGAGAAAGAAGTGGTCGCTGATTTGTTGTCGTAACCGACACGGCAGGTACCTTAACAGCACCCCCACAAAGCTGCCTTTGTGGGGGTGTTTATTTGGCCAGGAACACAAAAAGCCTCGCGGGGCGAGGCTTTTTGCGGGAAGAGGAGAAGAAGGAGAAAAGGAGGAAAATTTGGATTTTTATTTATTGGTTTATTCTTTTTGAACGTTGATAACAGTATAGCTTGACAGGGTAAAAACAGATAGTTTTTTGACTACATTGCTCGTGTAAACTGATTTACATTTGCCAGATTTGTTGACAAATTACATCTAAAATTATTGACTTCTATTGTTTCCTGAATGCTTTACCTCTGTCATATAATAAAAAGCATGAAACCACTTGATCCTCACAAAACCACATGGGAACAGCAGGTTCTCAATCCTACTCTTGAACGTTTCCCGGAAAGGCGAACGTCATTCAGTACTTCCTCAGACATCAACATTGATCCCCTCTATCTCCCTGTAGACCCAGACCCGGATTATGCAGAGACATTGGGGTTTCCTGGTGAGTATCCGTTTACCCGAGGGGTGCAGCCCACCATGTACCGCGGCCGCTTCTGGACCATGCGCCAATATGCCGGTTTTAGCACGGCCGTGGAATCTAACCAGCGGTACAAATTCCTGCTGGCTCAGGGCCAGACAGGCCTCTCCGTGGCCTTTGATTTACCCACCCAAATCGGTTACGATGCCGATGATCCCATGGCTTTGGGTGAAGTAGGCAAAGTTGGAGTCAGCCTCCCCAGTCTGCGTGATATGCAAATTTTGCTGGAGGGCATTCCCCTGGATAAAGTTAGCATTAGCATGACCATCAATGCGCCGGCGGCCATTTTGCTGGCTATGGTCATTGCTGTCGGCAAGCAGCAGGGGGTGTCCGTCAATAAGCTGCGCGGGACCATCCAGAACGATATTCTTAAGGAATACATTGCCCGAGGTACGTATATCTTCCCGCCACGCCCCTCCATGCGCCTGATCACCAATGTTTTTGATTATTGCGCCCGTGAAGTGCCACGTTGGAATACTATCTCTGTGTCTGGCTATCACATTCGGGAAGCAGGCAGCACGGCCGTGCAAGAGATCGCTTTCACGCTGGCAAATGGCATTACTTATGTGCAGGCTGCCGTAGACGCCGGGCTGGACATTGACCAGTTTGCTGATCAAATCTCTTTTTTCTTCAATGCCCATAATAACTTTCTGGAAGAGATTGCCAAGTTTCGGGCAGCGCGCCGGCTGTGGGCCAAAATCATGCGTGAACGGTTTGGTGCCAAAAAGCCAGAGAGTTGGCGGCTGCGTTTCCACACGCAGACGGCAGGCAGCACCCTGACCGCCCAACAACCAGAAAACAACGTGGTACGTGTGGCCTTGCAAGCCCTGGCCGCGGTGTTAGGTGGCACCCAAAGTTTACATACCAACGGCCGTGATGAAGCCCTGGCCCTACCCACAGCCGAAGCCGCCCAGATTGCGCTACGCACCCAGCAAATCATTGCCTATGAAAGCGGTGTCGGCGACACCATTGACCCTCTGGGCGGCTCTTATTACATCGAATACCTGACCGATGAACTAGAGGCTCGTGCCGCAGCTTACATCCAAACAATTGATGAGATGGGCGGCGTCTTAACGGCTATAGAAACGGGCTACATCCAGCGTGAAATACAAGAGGCGGCTTATCGTTTCCAACGTGCATTGGAAGAGAAAGAAGAAATTGTGGTGAGTGTCAACAAATTTGTGCAGGCGGAAGAGTCATTGAGCATAGAGATGATGAAGCTGGACCCGGCCGTAGAAGCCGGGCAGCGCCAACACCTGGCCAGGTTACGCGCCGAACGAGATAATGCAAAAGTGGCCGAACTGCGTGCCCAAGTAGAAACGACAGCGCGCACCCATGAAAACTTGATGCCTTTGTTTGTTACCTGCGTAGAGAATGATGTCACGCTGGGCGAAATTTGCAGCACATTACGTGAGGTGTGGGGGGAATACCAGCCTGGTACAGACCTGTAAGGATTATTATGATCAAAAAAATTAGCCATATTGCTATCGTCGTGCCAGAACTAAAGGATGTTGTTGGGTTTTGGGTAGATGCCTTGGGTCTGGATGTGGCCCATACGGAACACGTGCCAGAGCAGGGGGTAGAGGTGGCCTTTCTGCCCGTGGGGGAAAGTGATATTGAGCTGCTGCAGCCTACAGATACACAAAGTGGCGTCGCCCGTTATCTGGCAAAGCGCGGACCGGGCATACATCATATCTGTTTTGAGGTAGATGATATCGAAGCAACATTGGCTCACTTAAAAGAGATGAATATCCCTTTAATTGATGAACAGCCAAAGTATGGCAGCGACGGAAAAAAGATGGCCTTCATTCACCCCAAGGGCACCCATGGCGTGTTGGTGGAATTGTACGAACTACCACCAGCAGAAATGGAGCAACACCAGGAAGCCTCTGATGATTTGCGCCGCCGGCTGCGAGACGGCCGTGAAGTGTACACAGCCGGCGCAAAGGCTTTTCTTTCCCGCATACGCCACGGCCGCTAGATAAATGTCATAATTCGACTATGACATATGACACTATGAATTAGGCGCCAATTGCTTATTATAGAGTGTAGAAGCCGCCCTAAAGCTGGCGTGACGAGTCAAACATCAAGTATAAATGACTTATCCTGGTGGCAATCTCGTGGGATTGCTCCGGTGGTCAAAAGTAAGTAGTAGGGTTGTACTCTCCAACGGTGCTTATACAGACGGCTTCACTTAACAGATCGTTTTTGCGGGGTGGAACCAGTATCCTGCCAGGGATATTGGGCCAAAGCCACGTCCACGGTGGCGGCCCTGGCGAGTTGTTGAATCGGGTTGTTGTAAACAGGTGCCCTGCCTGGTTTACTTCACAGGTTATACGTTTACTTCCATAGCAAGAGGCCGAGCGTATGCTCGGCCTCTTACTCTTTAGGGGGTCTGTGGGGCTAATTCTTCGGCAATGATGGCCACAATCAACGCATCTAATGCGGCCACGGTATAGTCGGCCAAAGTCAGGTCACCATTGGGTGTGCTTTCGGCAGCTTCCGGGGTCAGAAAGATGAAACGGCCGTTTGTCACCTGCGCCAATTGCCGGAAAATATATTCCCCCTGGGCGTTCAGCCCGCTGCTGGCAATGGGGTAAATCTTAATGCCCTGGGCGGCCGCTTGCAGCATCTCATAAGCGTAATGATTCTCCTGCCCATAATCCAGATGCGGCGGCGCGTCAGCTATCAGGAAAATGAGACTGACGCTATCTTCCCCTCGCCACTGGGTTTCATGAATCGCCTGGGAAAGGGCCATATTTAAATCTTCCGGATAATCCCCACCACCACCCGCTTCCACGGCCGTTAACGCCGCCATAAATGTGTTAATGTCCCGCGTAAAGTCAAAAACAGTGATCACATCATCATCTGTCTGGTCACGGTAGCTAACCAGGGCCAGGCGGGTATCGGGTTGTGATGGCAAGGCGTTTATTTGCATAGCAATGGCAAGAATATTGTCCTTTAACTGGCGAAGTTCATCATCCATACTGCCGGTGGTGTCTATGAGAATGAGAACATCCAGGGCTACGGGCATATCTGGCCTGACCACCGGCGGCACCACAAACGGCCACGTTTGCCCGGGGCCCCCGGCGTTAACAGGCCAAGAGATCACCTCGTCCGCCACGATCATAGAAACTGTGTACGCTTGAGCCTGGTTGTGGTAGGCCCGCGGGAAAAAGTAAGCGGTGCCATCACTGTGGGTGCGTAATTGGGTGACAATGTCACCCTGAGCCTCAATGGTGAGAAGCGCGCCCGGAACAGGCCGGCCTTGTGTATCTGTGACCTGGAACAGATGACGCTCGCTGACATCTACCGGGATCACCTCTGCGCCCTGGTAAGCTTGTATATACGCCAGGTACGCAGCCCACTGGGCATTATCATCTACCTCGCCGGCGCTAAGACGACTGCTTTCGGCCAGGGCAACGTTTAACACCGGTTCCGTTTCTGCCCGCAGTTCACCTTCAGCAGCAGCCGTGAAGGCCACCTCTGCCGAGGTCCGGGTGACATTCACTTTTGGCCCGGTATCTGGCGTGGGCAGAGGGATGGCATCTGCTTCGCTGCCCGTGGAAAAAGGCAAATCCCCTCCTGGCTGAATATCTTGTCCTTCTGCCGGGGCGTATTCTTCTTCGGCTTCTGTTGGGCTGTCAGCTTCCATCACTTCCACCACCCGCGTCACTTCCACAATCACTTCCTGGGGTTCACCTTCCACGGTAACCGTTTCGATGATTGTTTCTGTCACCACCCGTGTCACTTCCACAACCTGAGGCTCAGGCGCTGCCTGGCAGGCCGCCAACACGGCCGTGACCGCCCCCACCAGAAGCCCCACCCGCATCATATAGTTTTGCCGTATCATCTCTCCTCCTGACCCAATTTAGGGTTCTGTTTCTACCAACACTTCATCAAGCACTTCCGTCACAACATCAACAATGACCGTTGGCAGGGTGTCAGGGGGTTGTACCAACATCACGGCATGGCCGTTTGTCGCGGCCGCCAATTGAGCCCAAAGTGGGTCGTTTTCATCGGCAGCAGCGCCCACTAATAGGGGGGTGATTTGCATAGTCTGGCTTACGGCCGTCGCCGTCAAGGCCGCCATATCTGCGTCCGGGGGAGCAGACGTCTCACTAACCAAAAAGACAAGCCGCGGCAGGCTGCCGGCGCGCCAACCTGGCAGCTGCATGCCCGCTGCCAGCGCCTCGGCCAGGGTAACCGATTGGTTCGTTGTCGGGGGTGGTTGGTTAAAGACGGCCGTTACCTGAGCCATGTCCGCCGTTAAATCATAAACGCCCGTTAAGCCAGTGTCACCATACAAACTCAGGCCCACCCGCACGTTTGGTAAAGCCATGTCGGCCACAATCGTTTCCAGGTCATCGGCATCTAGAAGGGCAGCGGGGGTAACAAACAGAATGTCTGGCATAAGGGTAATGGTGCCAATGCGCGTGGGTAACACTTTGGCGCCCGTTACCGGCGTTGGCAGCAAATCACTGACAGACTCACTGCCGGTGGCTTTTATGTCTGTTTCTGCTTCTCCCGCAGCTTCAAACTCTTCACCGGTGCCAGCACTACAGGCAGCCAATACCAGCATCAGCATTATAATGACGGCCGTAAGCCTCATATGTTTTAAGTTCATAAACCACTCCCATGTTTGCAGGTGACTATAAAGACGTCACCATTGTGCCATCGGTTCCCCAAAACAAAAAACCACCCTTCGTGAGGGTGGCCGTTGGGTAAAACCCAAACTGGGCGTCGTTTTAACGATCCTTCAGACGGTAGACAAACTTTAAGCCTGACCAAACCTCATCAATGGCCGCCACTTTAACATCTACCAGCCTGGCTCTACCCCTTACTTTGTAACCCGGCTTGATGCCTAGTACCAGTGATCAGAAGTCAGTAATCAGAAGTCAGTGATCAGTTTTCAGTAGACTATTTTCAGAGATGGGCCAGCACTGAAAACTGCACACTGATTACTGAAAACTGATACTAGTTTCCGCAGCAGCGGGGTTTGAAAATAGCCAGCCATTGATTAGCCGTAATCTTCTAGAGCGGGCAGGGGAACCGCCTGAGGCGTGGCCAGCCCGTGCAGCCGGGCCAGGATAGCCCGACGGGCCCGAGCAGGCGTCTGCCGGTCATTGTAGAGCTGCATGGCCCAATTGGCCCCTAAAACCAGCGCGTGCAGTTCAAAGGCCAGCTGCGCCGGTTCTGGCGAGCCGCTCAACTGCACCAATGATTGGGCATGCTGTACGTTTTTTGTCAGATAATCCAGCCATTCCTGCATTTGGGCCGCTACCTGGTCACGAATGGGGCCTGGGCGGTTATCAAACTCGGCAGAAGCGGCCATAAAAAAGCAGCCGCCGGGGAACACTTCGCGCTCCATGTAGGAGAGCCAGGCGTCACATAAAGCCCAGAGCCGCGCCAGGCCTCTTGCTGCCTGGCGCGCCGGTGTAATCACTTCGTGAATGAAAATCTGGCGGGCAGCCTCTACGGTAGCCAATTGCAGCTCTTCTTTAGAGCCAAAATGGCCAAAAAGGCCACTTTTGCTCATGGCCAACTCAGCAGCCAGCCGGCCGATAGTCAGCCCTTCTAAGCCTTCGATGGAGGCAATAGTCACGGCCGTGTCCACGATAGCCGCTCTGGTTTGCTGCCCTTTCAGGGTTTGTCTGGCGCCCATGTGGCTATCTTATCACGGATTCATCTGCCAGGAAAGCAACCACGCGGCGGATCACTTCACGGTCTTGTAAGGGACCACGGTGGTCCAGCCCCTCGGTGGCCTCAAGGGTGGCCGTCTGCCAGTTTTGGGCAATGGCTTCGGCGTTGGCAAAAGAGACCACACGATCCTGCCGGTCATGGATAATGAGGCCGGGGAGGGTGAGTTGGGTCACGGCCGTTTCCACCGCCAGCATTTCCAGGGGAATGCCCACCCGGTCTACCAGTTTTTGGCGCATCTGCTCCACCGTGGCCGTTGACATCCCCAGGAAAGCTGTCCAGATAGCGACCATATCTTTCAACCGGGAGGGTGCCCCCAGGCTGACAATGCGCTGCACGCCCAGGCGCGGCTGCTGGCTCAAGGTAAACAATGCGGTGGCCGCACCAAAGGAGTGAGCCACCATGCCATACACCGGACCTATCTGGTGAATGGTCGTTTGCATCGCGCCGCTGTAATCCACAAAGTTCGTTTGCCGCCCCTGCGAACGGCCGTGGGCGGGGGCATCAAAAGCGGCTACCTGAAAACCGGCAGCCAGCAGCGGCCGAACGAAACCGCGCATGCCGCTGGCATTTGACTCCCACCCATGCATCAGCAAGACTGTGGGACCACTGTTTTCCCATACATAGGCGGCCAATTTGCGGCTGCCATGCTGAATAGAGACAGCTTTCGCCTGTGACATAATGGTTTGGGCATTGGGGGAGACCGGCCGTTTGCGCGGCGTTAAAAACAGGTTCACCGCCATGCGTGCAGCCAGGCCAGGTGACACAGCGCCCAGCAGCCGAAAGCCAGAGCGAGCGAGTTTTAGATCATCTGTCATGGTAGCTGGCAAAGTTAAAGTATTGGCAGTCATTTTACATCTCCGTTGTAGTAAACATAATTAAAAGCACGAACGTTCGTTTTATTATAAAGGATCATTGCCAACTTGACAAGTCTCCAAATGCCCAATAAGGGTTTTTCAGTGTTTGAAAAAGTGCCCAAAAGCTAACATCTGAGTTGGCAAGCCATTGACCAGTCAAAAATGCGACGCGCTTCGGCTAAATTAGCGTAGCCTAATTTTTGCGTCAACCCAATA
>WYBM01000085.1 GCA_011525915.1 Ardenticatenaceae bacterium
AGAGCAGTTGTGCTATGCTTGTCATATGTTCCATTTGAAGCCTCCTTTTGATTTTCCCTATGGCTATCCTAACCGATAGCCGAGGAGGCTTCATCTTTTTTCCCTGACAAGTTGTTCATGCACCCCTTGCCGTAAAGGTTTTTGACACATTCCGGAGTTTGTCTGGCGAGTTCCGTCTTCCCCTGCTCATGATAAAGCTCGGCCAACCCCAGATAGATATCGGCCGTTCCTTGCAAAATAGACTTGCTCTGAGCAGTAGCAATCTGCAATCCCCGCTGATAAACGCTGATGGCACCATGGAGACGGCCCTGTGTTATCCTGATATCAGCCAGAGCAGAGGTTGTGCTAATGGCAAAGAGCACATTACCCGCCGTGCATGTCTGATCGTGCCAGACGCATCGCCCAGCGCCTGGGCATAATAACCTCTGGCTGTCGCCAGCGAAGCCCGAAGTGATGAAAACTCCACCTTATTCACAACGACCATTTCGGCCGTTTTCCCATCAGCAGACCCATTCATGTCCATCCTGGATTCCAACAACCGTTCTGCATGGTCTGTGGGCACCTCAGCCGCCTGCAATTCGCCAAAATTCAGCAGCTCCCAGGCGTAACCCACACAAAGCACCGGCCGGACAATCACTGGACAATCACTTGTTCCTCTGACAGGGCCTTCACCCAGGCCACCCAGGTTGGGCTTTGAAAACAACTCCGGCGTACACCTGACCACCACAATTCAATCAGGTCAGCCGCTCTTTTAAAATCTTCCGCCGCCAGGCCCGCTGGCAAGCAGGCGATTTTCCCAAAATAAAACTTTGTTATACCATTATGCGCCATAATCCCACACCTGGTTGTATGGAGAGATGATGTTGAAGAAACTGCACCCCGCATTTGACTGGACTGAAGTAGCCCGCCTGGCGCTGTGCTCCCGCCTGATGGATGAAATGGAAGAAAATGAATTGACGCCGCAAGGATTGGTAACCTATCAGTTTTCGGCGCGTGGGCATGAGCTGGGGCAGCTGCTGATCAGCCAGCTTTTAGACCGGCCGTTTGACGCCGCCAGCCCTTATTACCGTTCACGGCCGTTTCTCATGGGCAGCGGCCTGACACTTACAGAAGCCTTTGCCTCTGATATGGCCCGCACCGGCAGCCTTAGCGGTGGGCGTGATGTGGGCGTGGTTTTTAACATGCCCCGGCGCAAACGGGCGCTGATTTTACCAATGTCCGGCGATGTTGGCTCACAGTTTACCCCGGCGGCCGGTTGGGCGCAGGCTCTCATTTACCACAAAACCGTCCTCAAAAACACAGACGCGGGCAACAGCATTGCTGTTGTTTTTGGCGGTGATGGCGCCGTGGCTACCAATGGCTTCTGGTCAGCGCTGACCATTGCCACTACGCTGCAACTGCCGCTGCTGTTTGTGGTGGAAGATAACCAGTATGCTATTTCCGTAAAGAGCCCCTTGCAAACCGCAGGCGCTAACGTTGCCCAGAACCTGGCCTCTTTTAAGAACCTGGCCATCTGGGACGGCTGCGGCACCAACCCGGCGGAAACGGCCGATCTTGTGCACACGGCCGTGCGTCATATGCGTGAATGGAGCGGGCCGGGCCTGCTGCGCCTGACCGTGCCCCGTCTCTCCGGCCACTCCAGCGTTGACAACCAGGCCTATAAAACAGAGGCGGAAAAGGCGGCCGAATGGCAAAACGATCCTATCCCTGCGCTGCAAAAATACCTGGTGCCGGCCCTGATGCGTGAAGATCAGTGGGAACAATTGATGGCCGACGCCAAACAAGATGTGGCCCGCGCCTGTGATGAGGCGCAGGCCCAGCCTCATGGCGACCCGGCTACAGTGACCCGTTTTGCCTTTTCCAGCCGCAATGCACCACAGCAAGTGGGCGGCCTGATGGCCGCCGGTATTGCCCTGCCCACAGGTACAGAGACGCCCGACCCACCTGACCCCCGCCGCATCAATATGATTGAAGCCATCCGGCGTACGCTGGATGTAGAACTGGCGCTAAACCCGCGCCTGTTGGTTTTTGGCGAAGACGTGGGGGTAAAGGGGGGTGTGCACGCGGCCACGCTGGGTTTGCAGACACAGTATGGCGACGGCCGTGTTTTTGACACCAGTCTTAACGAAGAAGGCATCATCGGCCGTGCGGTGGGCATGGCTTATGCCGGGCTGATGCCCGTGCCGGAAATCCAGTTTCGCAAATATGCTGACCCAGCCACAGAGCAGATTAATAACCTGGGCACAATACGCTGGCGTACCAACGGCCGTTTTGCCGCCCCTGTGGTCATACGCATTCCCGGTGGCTACCGTAAAATTGGTGATCCCTGGCATAGTGTTACCAGTGAAGTGACCTTTGCCCACCAGCCCGGGCTGCTGTTTGCCTGCCCCGCTAACGCCGAAGACACGGTGGGGCTGCTGCGCACCGCCCTGCGGGGCAATGACCCGGTCATCTTTTTTGAACACCGGGCCATGTTAGATGCTGCCTGGGCCCGACGGCCGTACCCTGGCGACAACTACATGATCCCCTTTGGCAAGGCCCGGCTGGTGACGACGGGCGCTGACCTGACAGTGGTCACCTGGGGGGCGATGGTGGAGCGCTGTGAACTGGCTGCCGCCCAACTAGACGCTGGCATCGAGATCATTGATTTGCGCACACTGTCACCGTGGGATGAAACGGCCGTGTTCCAAAGTGTACAGAAAACCAGCAAATGCCTCATTGTGCACGAAGACATTGCCTTTGGCGGCTTCGGCGCCGAGATTGCCGCGGCCGTTGTCGCGGCCTGTTTCCTGGACCTGGATGCGCCGGTAGAACGGGTGGCCGCCCCCGCCGTGCCCGTGCCCTTTAATACCCACCTCATGGAAGGTGTTGTGCCCACGGTGGCTGCTATTGGCCAGCGTATGGAAAAACTACTGGTATTTTAGCGCATTACCATCGCTATTTTGACGGGGATAAGGAAAGATGATGCTGCAGCCGGGCCATAAACACCGGCGCAGTGGCGGGGCCCATGGGTACACTGGTGAAGGTACGGCCGTCTGTGAGTGTTATGGTTACAAACTGCCGGTGACCTTTATGGCGTGCCGGAAACAGCTTTTCCGGCTCTAAGGTGACGGTATCAATGGCGTCTGGCGGGAACCGAACTTCCCGCTCTGGCAGGGTGTAGGTCAAGACCCATTCACCTCCTGGCTGCACGGTAACGGCGTAAAACGGCCGCCAGAACAGGTACCCGTAAAAGAGGGCAAAGAGGAAAACGGTTAATACCAGGGTGCTGCCCCACATCTCCCAAAAGAGGCGTTTTCCCTGGAAACGACGCCTGTATGAGTCGCGTCGCAGCCAGACAGTGGCCCATAAGAGCAGGGCCACCCCCGCTGGTAAGAGCAGCCACAAGGTAGACATCGTCAACTGGCCCGTATGGTAAGTCATGTTATTGAGGTGGCACAGCGTGGCTGGCCACAATGTTATAATAATGGGTTAGCGACTCAACCGGGCCATTTTGCAAGCGTTTCTGGGCTTTGGCCACAGGAAAGATCTTCTGTACGGCGCCTATGTGGTGAATTTCTGGCTGGCGCCCAGCCTTCCATTCGCCCCCCAAGGTACGGATAATGACCTCACCGACATAACAGCCCAGGCCAACGGGCAATTGTTCGCCCACAAAGTGTGAGCCCGGGGGATCAAATCTTTCAGCAATGAATGCCTCCAATGAGGCGATGCTTGGGGCGGAATAATCCAGCACCATATCAGGGGCCAAACTATGCATGATGGTGACAAAAGTAGCAGCCTCTTGGGTGTATGGCGAAGCAGGGCGGGCAGGCGTTTTATCTATCATGGGCGGGGAATGTTTATTGCCAGGCATACACACAACGGTCAGAGCCGGTGCCGATAGCTAAAAGGCCGTCGGCTATTGCCGGTGACGTCCAGATACGGGTGCCCGTTTGCTGCCGCCACACTTCCTGCCCACTGGCGGCCTCCCAGGCATAGAGTTGGCCATCAGAACAACCGCAGTACACCAGTTGGCCCACCACCAATGGGGAGCCAAATGAGGCCGGTTCGGACGTTTTAATGTAGTGCTGCCAGCGTGGCTCACCGGTTTGCACATCCACGGCGTAGAAAAAGCCATCCTTACCGCCTAGGTATACCAAGTCAGCCGTAACGGCCGGTGAGGCATCTAACAAGGTGCGCGGCGTTTGCCAGACCCATATGGGCCTGCCGGTGGCCAGGTCCAGGGCATACAAGCGGGCATCACAACCAGCAACATAGATCACACCACCGGCAATGGCGGGTGTGGAAATAATTTCAGCTTCCGTGCCGAACATCCATGTTAGCGCACCGGTCTGCTGGTTCAGGGCTACCAAACGGCCGTCACGCCCGCCACAAACAACCAACCCCTGAGCCACGGCCGGGGAGCTGTAAAAGCCCAGTTCGCCGGCAAACTGCCACTGTACCGCGCCACTCTGGCGGTTAAGGGCATAAAGCGCCCCGCCGCGCACCCCTGGCCGGGCGCCGCCGCTGCCCACAAAAACCATATCGACGGTGACGGCCGCCGAGGAAACGATAGGCTGCCCCACCTCTGCCTGCCACTGCACCTGCCCGGTTTCACCATGCAGGGCGTAAAAACGGCCGTCTTCGCTGCCAATGTAAACGGTGCTGTCAAAAACAGCGGCAGACGCCGAAATGCCCCGTTGGGTGGCAAACCGCCATCGCTCCTGGCCGGTAGGGGCGTCCAGGGCATAGACATGTTTGTCACGGCTGCCAAAATAGACCAGCCCACCGCTTATGGCCGGGGTGGATAAAACGTTGCCCCCCGTTTCGAAACGCCACTTGGTTGGCCCCAGCTGCGGCTGCCAAGGCTCCGGTATATACCCGGTACGCCGCTCATTACCACGAAACATAGTTTCTGTCATCATCACTCCATCTAGCTGCAATCATGCGCCCATTTTAACGGGTGTGTGGCTACCTATCAAAGAAAAAGGCCTTACGCTGATGCCTTTTTAAGGGAGCATAAGGCCGGCTGGCAAAGACTTAAAACCTCCCGGAAGTTGGCCGACTTCCGGGAGGTTGATTGATCCTTAATTGCCAAAGCCGTCACCCAGGTTAAAGACAAACTGTACATCCGGAGCATTGGTCGCCGCCCAGTCACGCATGGCCTGGCCCATAGAAGAGGAGGCTTCAAAGCGGAATTCGCTGATCAGCCCCTGATCGATGGCTGCCTGCGCTTTTTGTATCTGGTTCCAGATGCGCAGATCCTGGTTGCCCACGGGGCCATGTTTGGCGTCAATAAAGATGTTGCCGTTTAGTACCAGGTCACCTTCTAGCGGCTGCGTGTCCAGGCCGCCGAGTATCGGGTTGCCGTTGGCATCAAAGCCGGTAACACGCTGGAATTCCACGTCCACACGACGGCCGTACTCCACAATGGTGTCTCCGGCATTGGCGTGTGCCGCTGCCCGCTGCAGTTCGTAGGCATACCCGAAATCACTCCGGCTCAAGGCATTGGCAATGGTGTCATTCAGGCCGGGGGCGGCTGGCGCATCCAGGGCGGCCTGGGCCACCCGTTCCAGGGCCCCCTTGCCGGCGAAGTAGTCATTGTCCATGAGACGACGAACCTCGTCCACGCCAAAGCGGTCGGCCAGATTATCCATAGTCCGTAAGGCCTGTTCGCTGTCCAGACCCCGTTCCGTCATACGTACAATGTCCAGATCATTAAAGCCGCGTGTGCGCAGGGCATCAGCCGCACCGGCCGTCAGGTCATCAATCTGGTTCACCACCCGGCTGGCCGCCTCTGGCCCTATTTCCTGAATAATGCGGGCGGCAGCGGCGATGCCCACCCGTTTAAGAATAGCCTCGATCAGCAGACCCTGTATTTGCTCCCCTATGTACTGCTGCGCCGACAGATCGCCATCCAGTAGATTGCTCAAATCGGCAATATCAAAGCCTAACGCGGCCAGGTTGGCGACAATCAGGGCAATGCCGGCTATTTTGGTTAACAGTGTTGGTTCCGGTACCAACAGCAGGCCAATGCCGGCCCACACCCCCCACAGGTCCAGGCCCAGGTTGATGGCCAGCCAGGCGTAGGCGCCAATGGTGGTCAGAATGTCCCATAACGAGCCGCCGTTGAGGGTTCCGGTATTACCGGCCAGCCCACCGCTGATGAGATAACCGGCGGCGCCGCTGGTAGGGTCAAGGACGATATAACCCACGCCCTGCCAATCATCGATCACCATTTCCCGTTCGGAAACGGTAACGGTTTTGCCTTGGTTTAAGGCATTCACAATGGCTGTTTCTGTGCTGGCGCTGAGCTGCAGGCGCGGCAAAACTTCATTCCGATTGCTGCTGTCAATGCGATAAACGGGAATGCCCCGTTCCAGCGCCAGGGAAAGCAGCCGAATAGAAGAGACAGCGCCACGGCCAATATTTTCAAAGAGTGAATGTTCCAGGGCGGAGCCAAAGTAACCGCTGGTTTGCAAGAAGGTAATGGGGTCACGGGCATCACCGTCTAGGGAGAAGGCAGACACCACATTTTGCTGGATGTCAAAGCTCATGCCTCCGCCTAGTGTCTGATTGGGGATGCCGCCAAAGCCATAAGTAAAAACCAACCCCTGGGTGGCAATGCCCCCAGACAGGTAGCGCCACCAGCGGGCGTTCAGGCCGCGGGCGGTCATCTCGCTGTAGGTATCTAACTGGTTAAAATAGGCTTGTAAAGAGAGGTGCAGCATTTCACCCACAACCGGCTCAGACATATTTTCCGGGGCGGTGCCGTCTGGCAGGCCATCTGGCGTTTGCGGCACCAGGGTGTTGCGGGCAGCATCCAGGCGGGTTTGCGAGGCTGCGATGGCAGCGTTGCTGGTACGGCCGTAGGCCAACCCCAGGGCCACTACGTCGCCGGCCGCCAGCACGTTTTGCACGTTCTGGCTGTTACCATTGGCATCGGTAAATGTCAGGCTGCGTGTCTGGCGGGTGCCCATACGCACCGGGCTGCCCTGGGCTACCAGTTCACCATCAATACGCAGCACCGGTATCAAATCTACAATAGGTGGTGTGGTCAGCAGTGCCCCGCCATAACTGTCTATGATGGCCTGATCCTCAGGGCTGGCCGCTTCATAAGAGATGGTGACCCGTTTGTTGCCCAGGCTGGCGAAGCTGGCCTGGTGGCTAAAATCGGTAAAGCCAAATTGATCTACCAGGGCAATGGTCACCTTATCACGCACACTGTTGGCCACCTCGCTGAATTCCGTGATCGGCTCGTCTGTCAACACAATCAGCGGTAAATCTGCGGGTAATGTGGTGATGGTTTCGGTGATGATATAAGCACCACCCATCAGGTCTGTATTTTTTAAATCGGGGTGGGCATTGATGTAGTCTACCGTGGCCGAGACCGCCTGTTGTAATTTCAGTTCAACCAGTTCAATGTCGTTATCATCACGTTCCGGCAAATCGGGCGAAGGCAGCTCTGGTAGGGCTGTCATCATTTGCAGGGTATCGCTTAGCACCAGGGAGGTAGAGTTCTGCACATCCTGAATGTATTGGGTGGTGCTGTAACCGGTCATCGCTGTCAGGTCAATGCGCTCAAAGAATTGATATTGCTTAAAGCTGGCGTCTAGTGACAACCAGGTTCCGGTCTCTTGTTGGCGCCAGCGGGCCACAACCTGATTAAGGTCATCTACCTCCACAAGGCCATCCTGGTCCCTGTCAAAGTAAGGGTTGCCTGTGGTGCCCAGCGCCGCCGACACCAGCTGGATGTCACCAATATCAATGACGCCGGTGAAGTTAAAGTCTACGGAACTCAGTTCCGGATCGTAAACGTCTACCCATACGTGCTCTTTGATCAGGTAGCCGTCGGCCGTCAAGGCCACCGGCACACCACCAGTCGCCAGGATAGAACCAGCCGTGACCAGGTCTGGCGCCCCCCCTACCCAATTCATGGCGGTGACTTCATCCACGGCCACAGTGCCTTGCACGTAGCGGGCGTAATAGCCGCTGGCGCGTAACAGGGCTATCATCAGGCTGGCGATATCGATATCATTACCGCTGCGCTCCCAATAGGTGATCAGCGCCCCCTTGCGGCTGCCATAATAAGGTTCAAAAGAGATGTTGTTGCGCACATAGGCGTAAATTTCTAAGGGATCGTGGTTAAGTTCAGCGGCCAGCGTTTGAATCTCTGGTGTCAAGGCTGCATCCTGGGTGGCTAACAGGTCTGCTGGCAGCGGCGGGGATTCCACACCTGTCTCACCGTTTTCCAACAGATGATTCCCAGGATGACGGCCGTCACGAAGCGCCGGGCGCTGTTCAACCGCGGCTGATGTGGGTGCTGGCCGGTTGGCTAAAAGTTCAAAGTCTGGCGGCGGCGGTGGGGGTGCCAGGCTGTCTAGCAGTGCCTGGCGCCAGGCGGCGGCGATCCGGGGCACTTCCTGGCGCTCACCTTTGGCCACGGCCGTGTTAAAGGCGTCATAATGGGTCGTCAACACACTCAAGTGCTGATCCTGCTCTGCCGCCAACGCTGCCAGGCGGTCACCAGCCGCATAAAAGCCCCGACCATACAACGTTTGCTCGTTGGTTTGCAGGCCCAACTGTGTCTGGTCTGTCAGGGCCTGCAGGCGGTGCCAGGCCGGGGTGATCTGCTGCAGGGCCGCTTCATAAGCGGCCTCATCTGGCGCACTTTCCAACGTTTCTAACAGGCCAGCCAACACCTCGATCTGAGATGTCAGGGAGATCGCACCTACGCCTGCACCCGGCTGGACTTCCGGCGGTGTAGAAACGGCCGTAGCAGGCGGTGGCGTCATGAATATGGGATAGATAGATTGGGTAAAAAGCCCTATTGCTACGATGGCTGATAGCCATTGTGTCATCAAATGCTGAATGTGTCGCATGTGTTGATCCTCCTTAATACCGCGCTTTTGCTGTCATCGTCGGTTTAGTGAAAGACGATTTTGCCACAGGTTATCGCCATCGTGGGGTCTGCATAGCGGGGAGTACCCCACTCGGAATCATAGAGCACCTCACCGGTGAGACCGTTCCAGATCTGGACGCGGAACCGGTCAATGTTGTCGCCGGTGATCTTACCGTCGATCACCGAGACCAGATAGCTGTAGTTGCCGCTGCCATTGATGGTGCCTGTGCCCTGGAACATGGCCGTATCACCGGACACAACCAACCAATTCACCTGGGTGCTGCGGAACTCAAAGCCGGCGGCCGGGAAATTAAACACAAACTTTCCATCAGGCTGGCCCTCTCTGTAGCGGGCGAAGAAGCCAAAGTTTGCCTCGCCGCTCAGGTTGGGATTGGCACTGTAAGCGCCGGCCGGGGAGTCAATGCAGCCATTACCGGTAACATGCTTACCGTTCGGGTCGTAGACAACCACATAACGCAAGACGGCCGTGCCTGCCCCACCGTCATCGTCAGTCACCGTCAGGGTGATTTCATAGACACCTGGTGCAGCATACGCATGCACACCGCTGACAGACCCAGACCCATTGGCCTCGTTAACCACGCCGGTTGAAGTGGTGTTGTCGCCCCAGGCCCACACGGCCGTGTGTGTGTCTGGCACGCCGGGGTCGGTGAAGACGGCCGTGGCCGTCAGGGGGGTATTAACCGGGGCCAGTTCCAGGGTGACGGCGATGTCAGACACCGTTGGCGGCACATTCACCATGGTGACATTGGCCTGGTCTACGGCCGTCAGCCCGCCAGCGTCTGTGACCTGCACAGTGATGGTGACGGTGTCTGGCCCATCCAACAGGGCTGCAGAGAAGGAGACGCTTTGACCAGACGTCTCAAAGAGGCCGTCGTTGTCCAGATCCCAGGCGTAGGTCAAGGGGTCATCATCCGGGTCTGTGCCGGCGGCCGTAACGGTGATACTGCTGCCTTCGTCTACCACATAAGGCCCACCGGCATCCACCGTTGGTGGCTCGTTGTCAGGGGCTACGGCTGTAGTCACGGAGGCGGTGTTGTTGGCCGGGTTCAGATCACTGCCATTGCTGCCATCATCGGCCAGCACCACGGTATTGGTGATGGCGGTGACGCCGGCGGGCAGCGGAGTGATCACGGTGACAGCAAAGACGGCCGTGGCGCTCTGGCCGGCGGGCAGGGAAGCGGCCGTGAGCTGGCAGGTTGTGCCCGCTGGCGCGCCAGCCGCACAGCTCCAGCCGGGCGTGCTGGCTGTGCTGTTAAAGGTGGTGTTGTCGGGTACCGTCTCTGTGATAACGACGCCTGTCGCTTCCTGCGTACCCACATTGCTGTAGACGAGGGTGTAGGTAATGGTTTCCCCGGCAGGTACTTCTAACCCACCATCATCTTTGCTGATGGCCAGGTCAGGCGCCGCCTCGATCTGGGTGGTGTCGCTGGCGTTGTTGTTGGCCGGGGTGGGGTCAGCCCCATTGGCCCCGTCATCCAGGGCAACAACGGTGTTTGTGATGACTTCCAGCCCGGCAGGTAAGGTAGTATTCACCTGCACTGTCACGGTGCGCGTGACGGCGGCGCCGGAAAGCAGGTCAAAGGCTGGCCAGGTGACAACTCCCCCGGCTTCGCTGCCGCCGCTGCTAGCCGCCACGAAGGTGGTGTGCAAAGGCAGCGTGTCGGTGAAGATCACCCCTGTGGCGTTCTGCACGCTGACATTCATGACCGACAGGGTGTATGTCAGCGTGTCGCCGGCCACGGCCGTCGTCAGGCCATCGGTTTTGCTCACTTCAAGATCAGGGGGAGCGCTCTGAATGATGGCCTGGGCACAATCATCCACGATGGCCGCCAGCACTGGTCCAGGATTGTTACGGAAATTGATGATAGAGAAGACCGCGCCGCCGGTAGCCTGGGACAGACTGCCGACGTTGGGGCCATAGTCGTTGCTGGTATTGCCAAAATTGGGATTGACAATACCCAAGAAAACGGCGTCACGGGCGTTAAGAGCGGCCAGGGCATCGGCCCTGGTTGCTGGCGCCTGTGAGGAGAAGTCAGCATCTTCGTCGCTGATGAGGATGGCACAGACGCCGGCGCCTTCGCGAAAGCCCATGGGGTCACTCATGGCGGTGATGGTGGCTTCAAAACCAGGTTCAAACCCGCCATTAGCCACCAGACTGTCCACGGCGGCGGCAAAGTCATCCAGGTTATTGGTCAGCGGCAAGACAATACGAGGCGCCCCGCCATACGGGTTGCCAAAGGAAGCCCCAAAACCAACCAGGCCAAATTGAAAGTCCACGGCAAAGCCCAGTTGTTCGGCGATATTGGTGATGCGCGCCTGTACCTCGGCCTGATCATCACCCATGCTGCCAGATTCATCAATAATGAAGACGATGTCGCCACGGGGCAAGGTAGGGGCCACACGCAAGACGTTGGTATCGCTGGCCGGGTTATACGCATTATCACCGGCGAAGGCAGCGGTGAGGGTGATCTCCTGCCCGGGTGAGAGCGCGGCCACGGCCGTGGCGATGCCGTCCGCGTCGGTGGTGGCCGTCAGCACCTGTGAATCCCAGGTAAACGAAATGGTGCGGCCCGTCATGATGTTGTCCCAATCGGCCAGGTCATACAAGCCGGCTTTAAGTTCGGCCTGGCCGCCCACGGTGCTGCGTGCGCCAAAGATGATGACAAAGGAGTCTCGTTTGTTCACCGTAGCCAACAGACTGTCGCTGGCGGAGGCGCCATCCTTGTCCGTGACGGTCAGGGTGGCGTTGTAGACGCCGGTCTGAGTATAGATATGGGAGACACGGACGTTGCTGGTGGTACAGTTGGTGATGTGGGCGGTTTGCCCGTCGCCAAAGTCCCAATCGCAGACCAGGGACGCCCGGTCGTCGATGCCAGGGTCCGTCACCGTGCTGTTGAGGGCCCAATTTTGCCCGATCAGAATCGTCTGGTTGGAACCGGCGTTCACCGTGGGCGCCAGGTTAGCGGTGGTGATGGTGTTAGAGACCACGGCCGTGAGCAGTTGATAGTCGGTAACGGTCAGGGTTACCGGGTAAACGTTGTTGTCAGGGAAGCTGGTACTGGTGCTGCGCGCTGTGGGTTGTGACGTCGTATGGGGGAACTGCCAGAGCCAGGCCACCAGGGGGCCATTTTCGGCAGCCTGTGAGGCGTCGGTGAGTGTGGTTGTCTGCCCTTCATTAGGCAGTAACGGCGTCCAGGTGAAGCCAGGTGTTATGGGTTCCAGCACCGTGTAAGCCAGCGAAGTGGTGTCTGTGAAGTTTTCTTCATTGGTGACTGTCAGGGTTACGGTATAGACGCCGGGCGCAGCGTAGGTATGGGTAGGGTATGGTTCCGTTGATGTAGCGCCATCCCCAAACTCCCAAAGCCGGGCCACAATTTGCCCGTCAGAATCAAAGGAACGGTCTACAAATGGTACGGTTGCCCCGCCCCGGTCTTGGGCATAGAGTTGAAAATCATAGACGTAAATCTGGGTGCTGCCGTAGTTGTTAAAGATATAAAGTTGGGCATATTTGGCCTTCACCGGAGGGAAGGTGACCCAATGAGGCAGCCCATCATTGGGCAGCACGCCGCTGTAAACCACGGTAAAGTCCCCGTCAGCCAGCGTGTTGTTTGACACCCGAATCTGGAAGTTCTGTGGTGATACTGTGCCCGATCCACCTCTGATCAAGGCCCGGTCAACCAGGTAGCTGTTGCCGCCAAACAGCCTTACTTTGAGCCATTGGTTTGTTGTCTGGTTGGTAGCCGTGCGCCAGAAGTAGGTGCTGTCCAGGTCAATGGCCCGGCGCGCCGCGTAAAAGTCGCTCAACTCGCTGGAAAAACCAACAACGGTCGCCCCCACTCCTTCTAAGCGAGCCATGTTGGCGCCATCTGGGGTGAGCACCTGGAAGGTGGTCACGTCAATACAGCAGGTACTGCCGTGATTATTGAGAATGAATAACTGTACGTATTTGGCGGGCACGGCCGCAAAGGAGAACTCTTGCAAGGTGCTGCCATTGGCGCCGGTGCCGGTAAAGACGGTAGAGAAGGCCAGATCATCGGTGGTGGTGGTGGAGACGCGAATTTCAAAGTCACGTACGGCTACCGACGAGGCGCGTGACTGCAAGCGAATGCGGTCGATCATCACCGGCTGGCTGCCGCCTAGATCCACCTTGATCCATTGGTTGGTGATTTGCCCGTTGACGGGCCGCCAGTAGGTGCTGGTGTTTTCATCAATGGCATAGATGGGGGCCAGGCTGCTGCTGTATTGGCCGGAGAAATCAGCAATGCTGGCAGGCGGGCCTTCCAGCGCCGACACAATGCCCCCTTCTCTGGCGCGAGTCAGCGCCTGGAAATGGTATACTTCTGTATAACTGGCGCCGTAATTGTTCAGCACAAACAGCTGCACATATCTGGCTGGAACCGGCGGCATGGTAAAGGTGTGTGGGTTGCTGTCTTGGGGTACGGTGCCGGTAAAGACGGGTGAGAAGGCCAGATCATCGGTGGTGGTGGTGGAGACGCGAATTTCAAAGTCTCGCAGGCCAGGCGTGAAGGCGCTGCCTTTGAGCACAACGCGGTCCAGGATGGGTAGCTGCCCACCCGGCAGCTGCACTTTAAGCCACTGGTTAGACGGCTGGCCACTGCCGGTGCGCCAGTAGCTGAACAGGCTGTTATCAATGGCGTTTGCTGGCCGGTAGGTGGAGGAGGTGCTCCAGACGCTAGAGTAGCTGGCGATGCTGGCCCCATCTTCCAGTTGAGCGGCATTTAAAGCCCTGTCTACACTGAAGAGCGCGGTGGGGGTGATCTTGATTAGGGTGATGGTTGTATCCTGGGTTTGGGGGGTGGTTAAGCCGGCTGACGTATTGGCCACCAGGGCATTGGCCATGGCCACGGCCGTGGCCCCTGGCAAGCCGGTTGGTTGAAAGTGGATTGTCGCCAGGACGCCGTCACCGGTAAAACCGGCCCCGGCACCGTAGGTAAAGGCACCCACGGCCGTGCCGCCAGCCTGTTCCAGCGGCCCCAAGGCGATGGCACACCGGGTAAGCACCGGATTACAGCTGAGAGAGGTGTCCCCCAATAAGCTGCTCAACGTCAGCCCCGTTACCTGCAGCAAGGTGCGGTCGTAAACCAGGTCAAACTCAAAGGCCGCCAGGTCTGTGGCATCCGTAATCACCACATCCACGTCAATGGTGGCGGTGATGGGTTGGGGGTCTGCCGGGGCTACCAGGCTCAGGGTGGGGGTGGGGGTGGTTTGGGCCCACACACGGACCACGGCCGTTTCTGCCGTATAGGTCATTTCTGTGTCCTCGATGGGCACAGAGAGGGCGGCAGTGGGCTTGACACCGGCAAACAAAGCCAATAGTACAAGGACCAGGCTAATAGAGGGAATTAATCGGGTAATACGCATACAACACCTCCATCTTCCAGGACGAAAACAATGCCCAATAGAAAAAGTTGATTTATGGATTTTTTGTTGATGAACTACCGTTACTGGATATTAATACAAAAGGCACGCCCGCTAACAATATCCCTGCAGGCTCTACTTTGGACACACCTGATCAAACAAAAGCGAGGGACCTACCTATATATATGAAGTACAGAAGGGCTTTATACAAGTACAAACATTCCTATATAATTGTTGGGAGTGGAATTTGGATTGAAGTCACCACTCAGTAAACCTGAGGCAAATTTTAAGGGATAATGCCAAGATTGCAAGGCGAATTTGTGTTAAACTTTTGTTAAGGGTGAGCAATATTTAACGTTATCCCTTTATTTCTCCTTGGAATTTCTCACCGCAATATGGCCGGCAAATAAACGAAGGCTGTCGGCGTAAACGAAAAAGGCAGCACAAACAAGGTGATAGCATTAGCTGGAAAGGCAGCGGTGAAACCACCGGCTCCCACAGGCTGGCTGGCCAGGGGGACAATCTGATTCAGATTGGCCGGGCTGTAGCGGAACACCTGGGCCGAACTGGCAGAAGAAAAGCCGGAAATGTTTATGTTGGCGGTTTGGCTGGCCCCGCTCTTGTTGATGACCATGATGGTCAGGGCTCCATCGCTGCTGCGCCGGGCAGCGTAGACAGACAATTGAGCCTGGTTGCTGCTGCTGGCATTGACGCTGGTGTCGCCAAAGGTGTGTCCCTGCCCGTCATAATTACGGTACAGGCGGAAGGCATAGGCCCCCGGTTCGTCTGCGGCCGGGCCGGCCCATAGGGTGGCCAGGTCCAGCCCTTCGCGGCCAAAAATGCCCAGCACGTCGGCCTGGGCCAGGGCACCGTTGATATGGTCCAGGGCGCCCCAGTTATATTCTGTTACGGCCGTTTTGGTGCCCGGATAATTGTTGTCTACCCAGTCATGCATACGGGGGATAAGGGCCACGGGTGGATACCCAGATTGGCCAATCCAGCTTTCGTCCACATACGTGGGGTCCCATAGGGAACGGGTAGAGCGCAGGCGTAAGGCCTGGGTGTTGGCGTCGCCGGCCGGGGAAAGGGTGACGCCGGGGGCCGCCGGGTAGTAGTGCAAATCCAGATAATCCAGGATGCGCGTGCCGTGCTGCTGCTCATAGGCCAGCATTTGCTGCAAATACCAGTCGGTGAACGGAATATCATCATGCGCCAGGCGGTCTATGGGGTTGTTCCACCAGGCACCGCCGGCAGCCCAATCCAGCGCGGAGTAAAAGTAAGCCGTCCAGCCATACAACACCGGCCCTAAGGTCTGGGCTGTAGGGTCGGCGGCTTTGATGGCCGCTGCGTAGAGGTACGTGCGGTCACGCATTTCGTCATAGCTGGTGGGGTCGGGGTGCACGTCACGATGCGTATAATCCCAAAGCATGGGTTCGTTGTCCAGCGCATAGAACTGCACACCGCCGGCCGCGGCGGCGCCATACTGCCCCATCAGGTGGGCAATCCACCCCTGCACAAACGTCTCATCTACCGGCGTGTTGGCATCCAGAGGATCATTGCCCATGATGGGGTCCCCGTTGAGGTCAATGCCGTTGCCACAATCCTTGTGCCAGGGGTCCCGCTCTTGTTGACTGCCATATTTGGCAATGCTAAAGCCACATAGTACATTGGCCCGGGTTTTGGCCGCCCAGCCGGTCATGGGAATGGTTAACAAGCTTTCGGTGCCGGTGGTCAGGTTTTGCTGCACAAACTCATCGGAATCCGAGCCAAAGGGCAAGTTTCCCGGGTTGGCGTTTTCGTTCGGATAATTTTCAAAGAACCAGTCAGAGGCCAGATTGGTGGCGTCTACCTGCCAGTTATAGCGGGTGGTGGCGTTACCGCCCCAGCGGTTGACCGGCAGGTTCAGGTCGGTGGCCAGGTCAGCCGGGGCAAAGTTGATGCCATAAATATGAGGGCTGATGGGGTGCTGCCCGGCGCTGGCGTTGATGGTCAACGTCAGGCCACCCCGGGGCGCGGCCGGCGGTGCGGCCAGCGGCCGGGCATAAAGGTGCTGGGGGGTGATGACGGCCGTGAAACTTGATATTAGGAAGCCGGCGAAAACCAGATACCGTACCACGTTGCCATACATAAGTTGATCTCCTGTCTGTTCAAGGGCGTGATTTCCAGGAAGAAGTTTAATCGAAGACAGACAATTACAAAAGAGGCTGGTTTTAATGGGTGGCTCTGGCCTTAACCGAATATTGTTTCTAATTTGACCCCTTTTAAACCCTTTATTGACACAATAATGTCCCCGTTTCTATAATTGGGCCATGGGCAGGCTGTTACCATTTTTTTATCTCCCGCGTTTTTGCGTAGGGTTTATGCTGGGTTTGCTGTTTATTGTTGGCTGTAGCCTGGTAGAAGAAGCGGCGCCCACGGCCGTGCCCTTACCAGCCCCCGGCGCCTCTACAGTCACGCAAACGGCCGCACCACCACCAGCCGCCAGCGAAAACATCCGGTTTGCCCATCTGTCCCAGGAAGATGGGCTGTCACAAAGTTCCGTTCTCACCATCTACCAGGACAGCAAAGGGTACATGTGGTTTGGTACGCTCAACGGCCTGAACAAGTACGACGGCTATCGTTTTACCGTCTATGAACATGATCCCGATGACCCGTACAGCCTCAGTGATAATGTGGTGCAGGCTGTCTTTGAAGACCGCGCCGGCACTATGTGGCTGGGTACGGCCAAAGGGGGCTTAAACAAGTTTGACCGGGTGACAGAGCGGTTTACCGCTTATCGGCATGATCCCCGTGATCCGGGCAGCCTGAGCAGTGATGAGGTCACGGCCGTGGCCGAAGACGACACCGGCGTATTGTGGGTAGCCGCCTTTGATGGCGGCCTTAACCGGTATGACCCGGCCTCAGACCAGTTTGTGCACTATCAGCATGACCCACAAGATCCACACACCTTAAGCAGCAACAAGGTGTGGTCACTGCTGGTGGATGCCAGAGGGCAGCTGTGGGTAGGCACGGCCGATGGTGGCTTAAACCGGTATGACCCCACCACAGGGCATTTTATCCGCTACCGGCATGACCGGGATGATGCTTACAGCCTGAGTCATGATGCGGTTTCAGCCATCTATGAGGATGCGCAGGGGCGGCTGTGGGTGGGCACCTACGGCGGTGGCTTTAACCAGTTTGACCCGGCCACAAACCGCTTTCAACGCTTTCAGTACGACCCGCGCTTTCCGCACAACCTGGCCGGCAACAAAATTATGGCTATCGCAGAAGACCTGACCGGGGCGCTTTGGTTAGGGGTGGCCGGTAAAGGGGTTGACCGCTTCAAGGTGGCTGACGGCCGTTTCACACACTACCCTCACATCCCCGGCAGCCCTGGCAGCCTTAGCGGCAATCAGGTTTTGTCGCTTGTCGTTGACCGTTCCGGTGTTGTCTGGATTGGCACCGACGGTGCCGGACTTAATATGCATGATCCTGGCAAGCGGCTGTTCTGGCATTACCGGCCTGACACCGATGCCCACAGCCTGAATGGCGGCAGCGTGTCCGCCATTCTAGAGGACCACCTGGGCATCTTATGGATCGGCACAGAATTGGGGCTGAGCAAACTTTACCGCCGCACCAACCATGTGATCCATTACCAGAATTCACTTTCGCCAGACAAAGCCAAGAGTGTGTTAGTCGGCGAAGCTGTTCCCGGGGTATTATCGGCCGAACCACAAGGTGATCTTAATTTGTATGATTATGCCCGTGGGCAGGCCACGGTGACACTCAGTGACAACCGGGTCCAGGCAATTTTGGAAGACCGCCAGGGCCAGATTTGGGTGGGCACACAAGGGGGGTTGAATTTGATTGAGCGCCCTTATGGGCGGGGCACCGTCTATCGGCACCAGGCTAATAATCCCACCAGCCTGATGCATGACTGGGTATGGGCCATTTATGAGGACAGCAGGGGCCATTTGTGGGTAGGTACGGCCGTGGGCCTGGATAGGTTTGACCCGGCCACCGGCCACTTTACACATTTTAAACATGACCCCACCAATGCTCACAGCATCGCTCACAGCATTAGCCCGGGTGACGTGCGCGCCATTGTAGAAGATAGCACCGGCGCCTTGTGGGTGGCCACGGCCAGCGGCCTGAACCATTTTCTGCCTTCAACAGGTACGTTCCACCATTATCGGCATGATCCGGCAGACCCGGCCAGCCTGGGCGATGACGCGGTACTTTCCCTCTACGTAGACGCCACCGGGGTGCTGTGGGCCGGCACATACAGCGGCGGTCTGAACAAATTAGACCGGCAGACGGGCACCTTTACCCGCTACTTAAAAAAGCATGGTTTACCCAGTAATTCCGTGTATGGCATTTTGGAAGATGAAGCGGGGCACCTCTGGCTGAGTACAAACAGCGGCCTCTCTCGTTTTAATCCACAGACGGAGACGTTTACCAACTATGACGTGCGGGACGGCTTACAGAGCAACGAGTTTAATGCCAATGCTTACCACAAAAGCAGCAGCGGAGAGATGTTTTTTGGCGGCGTCAACGGGTTTAATGCTTTTTATCCGCCGCACATCGTGGAAAATCCTTACGTGCCGCCGGTGGTGCTGACAACATTGACCCAAAGCGGCGAGCCGATCGCTGTTGATGGTGCGGTAGACAGCCTGACCGCGGTGACGCTGCGCTGGCCGCACAACTTTTTTGAGTTTGAGTTTGCGGCCCTGAGTTATGCTCAGGCGGACAAGAACCAGTATGCTTATAAACTGGAAGGGTTGGAGACAGAATGGAATTACGTGGGGTCACGGCCGTTTGGCCGTTATACCAACCTGCCTGGCGGTGTCTACACACTGCGCATCAAGGGCGCTAACAGCGACGGTGTGTGGAATGACGTAGGCCTGGCTTTGCCGGTGAGGGTGGTGCCGCCGTTCTGGCAGACATGGTGGTTCCGGCTGGTCACGGCCGTGCTGCTGATGGGCGGCATCCTGGCCGGGTATCGCCTGCGTGTGGCAGCCATACAGGCCCACAACCAGCAGCTGCAGCGGCAGGTGGCGGAACGTACCCACGCCCTGGCCCAACACGCTGCCGAACTGGAACGCCGGCGCAAGATTGCCGAAGGATTGCGTGACGTCCTGGTGCTGCTTAATTCCCACCAGCCGCTGTCTGAAAGTTTGCATTACATCGTGTGCCAGGCGGCCGTGGTAGCCGGTGCCGCCGAAGTGGTGATCTTCCGTCATGAAACCACGGGGGGAGCTTTGGTAGTGGCCCATCGTTCGGGCTATAACCCGGACGAGGCATTGCTGCCTTACCTGCCTTTATGCAACGCGCAGTGGGCCGGGGAGTCTGCTGAAAACGCACGGCCGCTGCTCATGCCTGATCTGGCAGCGAATTCACCCTCAGACGCGAAAGATGGCTATGGCGCTTTGTTGGCGGTGCCGCTCTACGTGGGCGGCGCTTTATATGGCGGCGTGATCTGGTTTTATGCACACCAACGACACTTTGCCATGGAAGATGTAGAACTGGGCTTGACGTTTGCTGACCAGGCAGCGTTGGCCATTGGCAATGATTGGTTGCGAGCGCAGGTAGAAGAAACGGCCGTGATGATGGAGCGTAACCGCCTGGCGCGTGATTTGCACGACGCCGTGACCCAGACCCTTTTTTCAGCCAGCCTTATTGCCGAAGTACTGCCAGAAACGTGGGTCCGCCATCCCCTAAAAGGGCAGCAGCTCTTGCGTGAACTAAACCAGCTCAACCGAGGGGCTATGGCTGAAATGCGCACCTTATTATTGGAACTGCGGCCGGCAGCTCTGGCTGAAGCTGATATCGACATGTTGTTGAAGCAGCTAGGACAGACGGTAACAGGGCGAACGGGCATGGCCGTGATGGTGAATGCCGCCAGCGGCTGCCGGCTGCCGCCTAGAGTTCACGAGACGTTTTACCGCGTCGCCCAGGAAGCGTGTAACAACATTGTTAAACATGCCCGGGCCAGCCAGGTAACGATTAACCTGGTTGGGGCTGACAAGCAGGCCGGTGCAGCTCATGATTCGGGCGCCTGTTTACGTATAACAGATAATGGGTGTGGTTTTCAGCCAACGGCCGTGGCCGCCGATCGTCTGGGGATACCCATTATGCATGAGCGGGCTGAAGCGGTTGGCGCTACTTTTACACTTAACAGCCAGCCCGGCAGGGGCACAGAAATTGCGCTGTATTGGAGAGAGTAAATGTCAAAGTGTATTCGGGTCATAGTCGTGGATGATCATGATATGGTGCGGCGGGGATTGGCTGCTTTTTTAGATGTGCAGCCTGACCTGGAGTTGGTGGGTGAGGCCACCAATGGAGCCCAGGCGCTGCCGCTGTGCAAGCTTTTGCAGCCAGACGTGGTGCTGATGGATTTGATCATGCCAGAAATGGATGGTGTGACCGCGCTGCAAACGATACGCGCCAAATGGCCAGAGATTCAGGTGATTGCGCTCACCAGTTTTGAAGAGCAGGAATTAGTCCAGCGTGCTTTGCGCGCTGGCGCCATTGGGTATCTGCTCAAAAACGTGACAGTCGATGAATTGGCCAATGCCATTCGCGCCGCCCATCACGGCCGGGCCACCATTTCTCCCGAAGCTACACAGGCCCTGATTCAAACGGCTTTCCAGCCACCCACACCGGCGGCAGGCCTCACGTCACGTGAGGCGGAAGTGTTGAGCTTGTTGGTAGAGGGCTTAAGCAACCCTGAAATTGCGGACAAGCTGAGCGTGAGCCGGTCCACGGCCAGGGCGCATGTCAGTAATATTCTGACCAAGCTGGGCGCCGATAACCGGGCAGAGGCGGTTACATTGGCTTTCCGGCACAAGTTGGTGAGTTAGGGTAACGATTGGTCAGTTGACCAATGCCAATATAGGACAACTGTACACTATAAAAATTCCCCAGGTGCCTGATGCACCTGGGGAATTTTCATTATAAACTGCCAGTAACGGTCAATTCGGTGACAAAATAGTGACAATAACAATGATGATCGTTAGTCTTCTCCAAATGGGTTGACCGGTTTAATCTCCCGGTCAACCAACCTCTTTATGAGGGGAACGTACCCAACCCCCAGAAACGATTTGCACTGTATGAGCGCCTGGTAGCTTATCTGGCTGCCCCAACCAGGGTTTGTGGAGGGGAATTGGCAACACTCATTCAACATAAAAATCGCTTTAGACATTGCCGATTCCCCGAGGAAACCGCAGTTACCCTCTTCAAGAATTCCGAATAGTTTCTGCGGTTTACCCAAAACGGCCGTCAGGTTTGGGAATGGAGGTGAAAGAAAAGGAACAGCAACACAACAATCATATGAGCCCTGCCTACACATCTGTTAAAGAGCATTTTACTTGGAGGAATGAAACAAATGACACTAAAAAAGAGTGTGCTTATAGGACTTTTACTGCTTGTAGCCCTGGGCGTCGCCGCCTGTCAGCCCCAAGCAGAACAGGTAGAAGTGACCCGTATTGTAGAAAACACCGTCGTGGAAACGATTACGGTAGAAGGCCAGCCTGTGGAAGTTACCCGCGTTGTCACCGAAACGGTGGTAGAAACTGTCACCGTGGAAGTAGACGCCGAACCGGCCGCATCTGGCAAAGTACTGCGTATTAACCTGGGCACTTACCCCGACATTATCGATCCCCAAAAATCCTCTTTCAGCAATGAAATTGCCCATCTGACCCTCATGTATGAAGGGTTGACCAGACTAGATGCCGACCTGGCCACCATTCCCGGTGCGGCTGAGTCCTGGGCCTATAATGAGGACGCGACACAACTCACCTTTCAACTGCGTCCCGGCTTGCAGTACAGTGATGGTACACCGCTGAACGCCAGGCGGTTTGAGTATGCGATTCGGCGCAACATCAATCCGGAAACGGCCGGCGAGTATGCGGCCATTACCGATGAAATTCTGGGTGCGCCTGAATGGCGCACAGGTGAGGGTGATATGCAGACCCAAGGCGCCGCCGCTGTTCAGGCCAGTGTGGTGGCGCTGGATGCCAACGGCCAGCCTTGCGTGGATTATGAACAAAGTGACTGCCTGACACTGCAGCTGGCATTTTCCAAACCAGCGCCTTACTTCCACACCGTCATGAGCTTATGGGTCACGTTCCCGGCCAAAGAAGAGCTGCTGGCCGAAGGTGGTGAGAATTGGTGGAACAGCTCCAAATACCAGATCGGCAATGGTCCCTATGTGTTAAAAAGTCTGGAGCCGTTTGTGCGTGGTTACTTTGTGCCCAACCAGAATTACTGGGGGGGTGTTGGTAAAGTAGACATCGAGTTTTCTTACATCACCGACTCGGCCATTAGCTTCCAGGCGTATAACAACAATGAGTTTGACATTGTGGCCCTGGCGGCCGAAGACCTGGCCACGGTGGATAATGATCCTGTGTTGGCTCCAGAGAAGTTGGTTTACCCTGGATCCTGCACCTTTGCCGTCATGTTCCATCAAGAGAAAGCGCCCTTTACGGACCCCAAAGTCCGCGAAGCCTTTGCCCTGGCCTTAGACCGCGAAGCGTGGGTGCGTGATGTACTTAACGGTCTGGGCAGCCCCACGCTTACCTGGATTCCACCTGGTTTCCCCGGCTACAAAGAAGGCGAAACGCACCTGGCTTTTGATCCGGAAGCGGCGTTAGCGGCCATTGCTGAGTCCAGCTATGGTTCGGTAGAGAATTTGCCCCCCATTGTCGACACCTTTGGTGATACCCCACGTAACCGGGTACGTCATGAGTGGCTGGTCGCTAAATGGAAAGAAGTGTTGGGTATAGATATAGAACTAAACCCGGTAGAGCCCACAACCTTTACGGCGCTGACCAAAGACCAGGCGACGGCACCCCAAATGTTCATCCTGGGCTGGTGCGCTGATTACCCGGATCCACAAAACTGGCTCAGCGTTTACTGGAAGACCGGCGCTTTTGGTGAGCGGATCGCCTATGCCAGCGCCGATCTAGACGCGCTGTTAGACCAGGCTGATACGTCTACCGATCAGGCACTGCGCGCCGACCTTTACCAGCAGGCGCAGGACATGCTGGTTCAAAGCTCACCGGGGGCTTTTATGTGGAACAATGTCAATGCTTACCTGGTGAAGCCCTGGGTAACGGGTTATGAGATAACGCCGACGGATTCTAACTATCCCGGCCAGATCAACCCTATTGCCATAGACATTGACGAATCATTGATGCCGTAAACACGGCCGTCGAGGCCTGACAGGTCTCTCAGACCTGTCGGGCCTGCCTGGGCAAGTTGGAGCATAAAGATGATTGCTTTTTTGATGCGACGCCTGTTGTGGATGATACCGGTCTTATTCACCATTAGTCTGGTGACCTTTTTACTTATGCATGCCGCGCCGGGCGGTCCCTGGGACAGGGACCCTTCACGCCGACAGCTTGATGCCGCTACTCAGGCCAAGCTCAATGAGGAATTTGGCCTGGATAAACCTATGTGGCGGCAGTTTATAGCTTACACCATTGGCGATTTTGCGGGCGAAGCCGGTGACTTCACCTGCGGCGCTATTTGTGGCAATTTGGGCCCCTCCTACCGCCAGCGCGGGCGCACGGTGCAAGAAATTTTGTTCGGAGTGCCAGAAGGGCAGCCATTTTGGCACAGCCGCTTTGCTTATTCCATTGGGCTGGGACTATTGGCGCTGTTCATGGCGGTAATCATTGGCATTCCCGCCGGTGTGGTAGCGGCGCTGCGGCAGAATACCTGGGTCGATTATATCAGCGCCTTTGTGGCCAATTTTGGTGTCTCAGTGCCGAATTTTGTCATCGGCATTTACCTGGTCATTATTTTTGCGGTGACGCTGCATTGGGTAGATGTGGTACCGCGCAGTTGGGCTGACCCCCGCGCCTGGCTGATTCCGGCGCTGGTGTTGGGGTTTGGCACCATGGCCTTTACAGCGCGGCTGATGCGGGCGGCCATGGTAGACGTGATGCGCCAGGATTACGTCCGTACGGCGCGGGCCAAGGGGCTGCGGGAACAAACGGTCATCAGCCGTCATATGCTCAAAAATGCTCTGATCCCGGTGGTCACCGTCTTGGGCCCGGCACTGGCTGGCCTGATTACCGGCTCTTTCATCATTGAGACGATGTTTGCCTTTCCGGGGATCGGCCGTGAATATGTACAGGCCATTGGCAACCGTGATTACTCGATGATCCTGGGCACCACACTGTTGTATGGTGTGTTGATCGCTCTGGCTAATTTAAGCGTAGACATCATTTACAGCATTATTGATCCGCGTATACGGTTGTGAGGTGGTTCATGGAAGCATTATCTGGCACACGAGAGAAGAAGAAGGTCACGGCCGTGGCTCCACCAATATCGCGTAGTCATTGGGCTGATGCCCGGCACCGCCTGGTCCGCAATAAGGCTGCCGTGATAGGCATGATCATTATCGGTTTGTTTTTATTCACAGCCATTTTTGCCTCGGTACTGGCACCGCAAAACCCGTTAAAGATCCACGATGGCCAGGGGTACTTACCGCCTGCCTGGGTGGCGCAGGGGGTTAACGGTAAGGCCGGAACACCGGATTTTGTCTTAGGCACAGACACAATTGGGCGTGACGTGCTGAGCCGCCTCATTTACGGGGCGCGGGTTTCCATGTTTGTGGGGTTGGTGCCGGTGTTCATTATTCTGGTCATGGGTACGATCATTGGCATGGCGGCCGGGTATTGGGGTGGCCAGGTGGACAACGTGTTGATGCGGATTACGGACGTCTTTTACGCCTTTCCGGGTCTGCTGTTTTTTATCATTTTGATGGTCACCCTGCGAGACACGGCCGTGGGGAAAGCGTTTAACGGCCTTTTATTGTTGTTTCTGGCGCTGGCCATTGTCTCTTGGGTGGGGGTGGCCCGGCTGGTGCGTGGGTCGGTGCTTTCCGTCAAGCAGCGCGAATTTGTGGAAGCCGCCCGTTCGATGGGAGCCACAGACCAGCGGATCATGATACAGCACATCTTCCCCAACATCCTCAGCCCGCTGGTGGTATGGGTGGCCTTTGCCATTCCCGGCATGATCATTGCTGAGGCCACGTTGGGCTATTTGGGGTTGGGGCTGCGGCCGGCGACGGATCCCCACGCTTTTTTTATCACCAGTTGGGGCGTGCTCATGCTGGAGGGGCGGGGGGCGATGACCGTACAGCCCTGGATTCTGCTGGCTCCCTCCATTTGTGTAGGATTGGTGGTGCTGGCCTTTACTTTTGTGGGTGACGGCCTGCGCGACGCGCTGGACCCGCGGGCTAGATAGAATAGAAGGGCTGGTATGCCTTTGCTTTTAGAATAGACCAGTTTACATCATACAAGCATGTTCAATGATAGAATGGAAACCTGATACATGATGATCAAGGCCTAAATAACCTATTTGGAGGTGCTACTATGAGCGAACAAACGCAGCAAGATGTACGCCGGTTGTTAAAAACGTTTGGCATTCAGGCAGATGAAACCATCATGGCTTACATAGCCCGTCATACGGAGCAGACACCATTGCAGATCCGTATTACCCTGGAAGATGTCACCGATTATAGCGAGACGCCGCCGGCCGAAATGCTGCGCGTAGTGGTTGAAGGGAGCATCGAACGATAGCCGAGAGTATGGTATAATCCTCTCTGTGACTTTATTCACAATCACATAAGGCGAGAGGAGGCTACCAATGGCGAACAGTGCAGGTGAGAACAGCCCTTTTGTGGCGATTATAACTGGAGAGCAGCCCGGTGAAATATTGGCGCGCGATGATGAAAAACAGTTTGCTCTGGTGAAAAGTTTACATCCAGAAGGCGCTATTCACTGGCTGGCGATTCCCTACGAACCCATACCAAGCATTGAGGAGTTGGAAAAAAACGATCGGGCACGCTTTTTAGAGTTGGTAGAGTTTGCCATTACGCACACTCAAGCTTTGGCTGAAAGCTACCCGCTGTTACAGCGCGGCTTCACTATTAAATTTCACTTTGGTGGGTACGAGACTGTAGCCCACGCGAAGCTGCATATTTTGTCAGTGGAATAACCACGGCCGTGGCTGCCGGCCAACAGTTGACTTGAACATCGTGCCAGAAATTTGTAGGATGGGGACAAACAAACCCATTCCACACTGTGAGGTCACGATGAATACCCTAACCACTTTCCTCAAGATCATAGATTGGCAGACCACGGCGGTGGCCGCCCTGGCTTTGCTGCTGACATTTATTTGCCGTCATTACGGCTTTGTATTTGAGATGCCCACCGGGCTGATTGGCATTGCCGTTATCTTTCCCCTGGTCTTTTCTATTGTGACGGCGTTCCGGCGGCGGGAAGATGCGCTTAAATATTTTGCCAGCCTGAAGGCCCACGCTGTGGCCTTGTATTTTGCCCATCGTGATTGGCCACCAGCGGGGAAAAGCCAGGCCGTTCAGGCTGAGAAGCTGGTGCGGGAGTTGTTAACGGCCGTAGCCAACTACTTTCAAGCCGATGATCAAGAGCAGGCCTTGTGCCGGGTTTACGGGGTGATAGATGCCTTTTCCCTGGCCCACGAACAACTACGGCAGGTGGGTGTGCCCGCCAATGAGGTTTCCCGTGCCAACCAATATCTGCGGGCGATCATCATTGAGTTTGAACGAATGAAGAATATTGCCCGCTACCGCACTCCGGTGGCCCTACGAGCCTACAGCCGCCTGTTTCTGAACCTGTTTCCCATTATCTTTGCCCCCTACTTTGCCAGTGTCGGTTACCCTGATTACCCCATCGCCGGGTATATAGTGGCCCTGGTTTATGCACTGGTGCTGGTAAGCCTGGATAATGTGCAGGATCATCTGGAAAACCCCTATGATGGGGTGGGCCCAGATGATTTGCGGTTAAATGTTGCCGGCGTTTATACACGCATGATTACCGGCAACACAGCCCCAGGGGAAGCGGTGTTATCATGACAAACACAGAGGCCCGGGTCTTGCTGCTGACAACAGCACACTCGTACCGAGGCTCGGCCTTTTTGGCGGCGGCCGCGCGCCTGGGCATTGAGGTGGTGCCGGCGGTAGATATGCCCCCAGCGTTACAGCCGCGAGGCGTGCCCCTGGCCATCGATTTTAAGCAGCCAGACACGGCCGTGGCCGCCATTGTCGCTTATGCCGACTCCCGGCCCCTGGCGGCCATCTTGCCTCTGGATGACAGCGGCGTGTTGATTGCCGCCCTGGCCAGCCAGGCCTTGGGCTTGCCTTACAACAGCCCCCAGGCCGCTGGCGCGGCCCGCGATAAGCTGTACATGCGCCGGCTTTTGCACCAGGGGGGCGTGCCTACGCCACCCTTCTGCGGATTTAAAACCACAGACCCATCGGAGATAGTGACGGCCGTTGTCTGTGATCAGATCGGCTTTCCCTGTGTGGTTAAACCACGCACCCTCAACGGCAGCCGGGGGGTCATTCGGGCGAATGATGAGAAGGCGCTGACGGCCGTGGTCGCCCGTGTGAAACGGCTGCTGCATGCTATTGGCGCTGACGGCTTTCTGGTAGAAGCGTTCATGCCTGGTGTTGAAGTGGCGTTAGAAGGGGTGCTGCACCACGGGCACCTGCAGCTGTTGGCTCTTTTTGACAAACCTGATCCGCTCGATGGTCCTTTCTTCGAAGAGACGATTTACGTCACGCCGTCTCGCCTACCTGCCGCAACGCAGGCGGCTGTTGTGGACATGGCGGCCCGCGGCGCGCTGGCGATTGGCCTGCAAACAGGTTCCGTCCATGCAGAGCTGCGCATAAATGAGGCTGGCGTCTGGATCGTGGAGGTGAACGGCCGTTCCATTGGCGGCCTCTGCTCACAAACACTGCGTTTTGATAGGGGGATGTCTTTAGAGGAACTGCTTTTGCGTCAGGCTGTGGGTTTGGACGTCAGCCAGTTACAGCGTGAACAAACGGCCAGCGGCGTGATGATGATCCCTATTCCGCGGCCAGGCATCTTGCGCGGCTGCCGCGGCCTGGAAGATGCCCGAACCGTGCCCGGCATTGATGAGGTGACAATCACCACCCCATTGAATAATCGTGTAATGGCGTTACCAGAGGGAGAAAGTTACCTGGGGTTTATTTTTGCTTCGGGGCAAACGCCGCAGGACGTAGAGGAAGCGTTACGAACGGCACACGGCCGTTTGCACTTTGACATTGACGAGGAGTTGACAGTCATCAGTGTTCAGTAGGTCAGTGTTCAGTAGGCCAGTGTTCAGTAGGTCAGTGTTCAGTAGGTCAGTGTTCAGTAGGTCAGTGACCCGTACTGATTACTGACCTACTGGCCTACTGATCACTTTTTACGGGGCGCGGCCGTAGGCGGTGTCCAATCTTCGGGCATTTGCGCGCCTTCGCCAAAAAAGAACTCTTCCATTTGCTCAAACAGAAAGTCGTGGGCACGGGGATCGGCCAGGTTCAGGCCATAATGGTTGATGAGGATAGTGGACTGCTGCTGCCACATCTCCCAGGCCTGTTTGGAGATTTCGTTATAAACACGCTGGCCCAATTCGCCAGGGAAAGGCGGCCGGTTCAGGGCCTCTGCTTCCCGGCCCAACTTGGCGCAATCTACCACCCATATTGTTTTTTCTCTTCTTGCCATGTAACCTCCGGATGATGGTCATTTGCAAAGCGACCATCACCCAAGGATTATATGACGATGGCCAATGGAAGCAAACCTATTCATTTTGCCAGCATGCGAGTGTTGTTTTTGGGCATGACGGGCATCTTATCACGTATTCCCTTAACAATGTTGCTTAATGCCGGTGTTAATGTGTGTGGGTTGGTGCTGCCGGCTTCCATTTTGCCGCCCTATGTGCTGCCCAAAGACGGCCGTCCTCACCCCATCATCCCTGCTGTCCATCCGCCTGCCGAGCAGCTGCTGTCTACGGCCGTGCCTGGCATCTTGCCATTGGCGGCTCAGCACCAACTGCCGGTGTATGCGGTGCGCCGCCTGAAGGATACAACCACACTGGCTGCCCTCGCGGCCGTGGCCCCTGATCTCATCTGTGTCTCTTGTTTTAACCAGATGTTGCCGCCGGTGTTGCTGCAAATCCCCCGCTTGGGCTGCCTTAATATACATCCCTCGTGGCTGCCTCATTTTCGTGGGCCGTCGCCGCTGTTTTGGCAGTTCCACGCCGGGCAAAAGGAAGGGGGTGTCACCGTTCACTTCATGGATGAGGGGTTGGATACCGGCGATATTGCCTGTCAGGCGAAGGTGACTTTCCCTGACGGCATCAGCGGTGCCCAGGCCGAGCAGATGACGGCCACCCGCGGTGGCCAACTGCTGTTAGAAGCGCTGCGGCGGCTGTCAGAAGGGAATCTCCCCCGGCAGCCACAGCCGCCTGGTGGCTCTTACCAACACGCACCTACCGATGAGGATTTTCGCCTGGATGTGGGCTGGTCAGCACAACGGGCGTTTAACTTTATGCGCGGCACGGCCGAATGGGCCCGGCCATACCCGGTGCTGGTGGGTGGGCAAGAGGTTGTGCTGCGTACGGCCGTTTCCTTTGATCCGCACCAAACGCTGCCCCAACCCATGGTGTGGCAGGGCAGAACGGTTTCTATTCAATTTAGTCCGGGTGTCCTGGCCGTCACCGCATAAGTCATCAACCTCGCCTACAGGCTGCCTCTTGAATACAGTGAATGCTTGACACGTGTTTGCCCAATCGATCACAAATATCACATTGGAACTTATAGCTATCTCCGGTACAATCACCCCATCTTACTGAACCCGTGTATTGCCAGATACGCAATACGCACTAAGCAGCATTGCGAGGTGCGGTGTGACACACACAACCCAACCTATTGATTTAACCCTTCTGGAACCCGTTCTGGGGAAGTATCACGGCCGTCGTCGTGATGCCCTCTTGCCCCTGCTGCACGATGCCCAGGCCATCTATGGCTGGCTGCCAGGTGAAGTGCAGACGGCCGTCAGCAACACGCTGCGTGTGCCCCTGGCTGATGTGCATGGGGTTATCGAGTTCTACACCATGTTTTACAATGAGCCGATGGCCAGACGTGTTATTCGCGTCTGTGAAGATGTGGCCTGCCAGCTGGCCGGGTGCGAAGCCATCCACCAGGCCGTCTCTGACCAATTGGGTTTGCTGCCCGGTGAAGTTGGTGTTGATGACGCCGGGCACCCGGTGGCCTATGAGCGGGTGCCCTGCCTGGGCATGTGCGAACATGCACCTAACGCCCTGAATGGGGACCGGCCGGCCGGGGACCTGACGCCAGCGGCCGTGGCCGACTTTCTGGCCGGAACCACTCCCGAACCACCGGCAAAGGTTTATGGTGAACCCCGGCTGACGCTCTTCCGGGTAGGCCAGGTAGACCCCCAGAGCCTGGATGACTACCTGGCCCATGAAGGCTATGTTGGCTTGCAAAACGCGCTGAAAGTCTCACCAGAGCAGATTGTGCAGTGGATGACCGAAAGCGGCATCGTGGGGCGTGGTGGGGCTATGTTCCCCCTAGGCAACAAGTGGAAGTTCACTCGCGCCGCGCCGGGCACACCGGCCGAAAAACATATCATCGCCAATTGTGATGAGAGCGAGCCGGGCACCTTCAAAGATCGTGGTCTTATGGAAGAAGACCCTTTCAGCCTGGTGGAAGCCATGACCCTGGCCGCTTATGTGGTGGGCGCCGAAAATGGCTGGATTTTTATCCGCGGCGAGTATCCACGGGCGTACAAACGGCTGCTAAACGCGGTGGCTAAAGCGCAGGCGGCGGGGTACCTGGGCCGGGATATTTTAGGGCACCAGGGTTTCCATTTTAACATTAACGTGCGCCTGGGGGCCGGAGCGTACATTTGTGGTGAAGAGACGGCGTTGTTCGAAGCCATCGAGGGCAAACGAGGCTTCCCACGCATCAAGCCGCCCTTTCCCACAACCCATGGTTTATTCCAACAGCCTACGGCCATTAACAACGTAGAGACGCTGGTGGCGGCCCTGGCCGTGGCCCGCATTGGCTGGGAAGCATGGGCCCAACACGGTACGCAAGATTCTAAAGGCACCAAGTGGTTTTGCCTCAGCGGCCATGTGAACCAGCCGGGGTTGTATGAGCTGCCCTTTGGCGTGACGGTGCGAGAGTTGATTGCCCTGGGTGGTGGGGTGCCCCACGGCCGTGGCATTCAGGCCGTGCTGATAGGTGGCGCCGCCGGCCGTTTCCTGGGTCCCGATGAGCTGGATTACCCCTTAACGTATGAATCCGCGCGCCACCATGCCTTTCCTATAGGCTCCGGCGTGGTCATGGTCATTGATGAGACGGTGGACATGCGCCAGACCCTTTACCATCTGGCCCATTTCTTCGCCCATGAAAGCTGCGGCAAATGTTTCCCCTGTCAGATCGGCACCCAGCGGCAGATGGAAATTCTACACCACATGATCCACAACAACGGCCCTCAGCCAGGTGACAAAGGGCGCCTAGTAGACATAGGTTTTACCATGACGGAAACATCCTTGTGCGGCCTGGGGCAAACGGCGGCCGCCGCTATCATGAGCGCCATTGACCTGTGGCCAGAGCTGGTGGAGTGAAAGAAGTGGTCAGTGGTCAGTGTTCAGTATTCAGTATTCAGTAGGTCAGTATTCAGTAACTGACTACTGACCTACTGACCTACTGTTTACTGATTACCGGAGTAAAGTATGAGCGACACAATTACCCTGAAAATTGACGGCCGTGAAGTCACCGTGCCTAAAGGCACCACTATTCTGGATGCCGCCGCACAGGTGGGCATTGAGATTCCGGTCATTTGTTACCACCCTCACCTGACAGCCAATGGCTTGTGCCGCATCTGCTCGGTAGATGCCGGGGGGCGGGTGCAGGCGGCGGCCTGTGTAACGCCGTGTGCCGAGGGCATGAATGTGGACACCCAAAGCGAGGATGTTTGCCGTGGCCGGCGCACCATTCTGGAGATGCTGGCAGTGACGGTGGAACTGACCGAAGCGCCGGAAATTCTGACGTTGTTGGCGACCTACGCAGCTGACGAAAGCCGCTTTACCATGGGGGCCCGGCGCACGGCGCCGGTGTATGATGACAACCCATTTTACATTCGTGACTACAACCAGTGTATTAACTGCTGGCGCTGCGTGCAGGTATGTGCGGAGGATGCCCAGTACACCTTTGCCCTGAATTTTGACGGCCGTGGCTTCCACACCCAAATTGGCACGTTCATGAGCAATGGCATGACCGACACCACCTGTGTCTTCTGTGGCCAATGCGTGGGCGTCTGCCCCACCGGCGCGCTGAAGCCCAAACGCCAGGTACTGCTGGAGCAGGGCTGGGACCCTGACTCAATTTTTGAAGCCACCCGCCGCAAGCGCAAACCGCATAAAGAAAAGGGTTAGATAATCGGCATTATCCACGCCCTCCGCGGTTGAAAAATGAGATTTGTCCGTCAACAAGGCGGCTTGCCTGAAACAGTAACATAACTGGAGAAAACCCGATGAGCGCCAACAACCTATCGCTTATTGAAACCTTTTATACTGCTTTCCAACAGCATGATTATGTGGGCATGGGTGCCTGTTACCATCAAGATGTGCATTTTTCTGACCCCGTTTTTGTGGGTCTTCAGGGCCATCAGGCCAGGGCTATGTGGCATATGTTATGTGAGCGTGGCCAGGATTTGCAGGTGACATTTAACCAGGTGCAGGCCAATGAGACAACGGGCTCGGCACATTGGGAGGCAACCTATACCTTCTCTACTGGGCGCAAGGTGCATAATGTTATTGACGCCGCCTTTACCTTTCAAGATGGCAAGATCAGCCGCCATCAGGATAGGTTTGATTTGTGGCGGTGGACGCGCATGGCACTAGGGCCGACCGGGCTTTTGCTGGGTTGGACGCCGATGGTAAAGAACAAGGTGCGGGCCACGGCCGTTACCAGCCTTCACCAATTTATCGCCCAACATCCCGAATACCAATCATAATCAGCACAAGGAGGTGCGTCATGATTTCCCCTGACCGCGTGGTGCGTACAACCTGTCCCTACTGTGGGGTGGGCTGCCAGATGGAACTGAATATCAAAGATGATTACGTTTATGCCGTCACCGCTCCCTTTGACGCCGCGCCCAACTATGGCATGTTGTGTGTCAAAGGGCGCTTTGGCACTGATTATGTCAAACACCCAGGGCGGGTCAAGACACCGCTCATTCGCGCCAACCGGCACGAAGGGCGCCAAGCAAAACCAGCGTGGCGCGAAGCGTCTTGGGAGGAAGCCCTGGACCTGGTAGCCGACGAACTGGTGCGCATCCATAACACCTACGGCGGTGACGCCATCGCCAGTTATGCCAGCGCTAAAGCTACCAATGAAGACAATTACGTTTACCAGAAGCTGATGCGGGCCCTAATGGGCACCAACAACGTAGACCACTGCGCCCGGTTGTGTCATGCTGGCTCGGTGACGGGGCTGCAGCTTTCTATTGGCAGCAGCGCTATGTCTAACTCCATTGCCGAGATGGAAAACCTGGAAGCGTTTATCGTCACCGGCTCCAACACCACAGAGACGCACCCGGTCATCTCCAACTTCCTGAAGCGAGCGGTGCGGCAGCATGGGGCCAAGCTTATTGTAGTCGACCCTCGGCAGATTGAGATGACTAACCATGCCGCCCTCTGGCTGCGGCAAAATCCGGGCACAGACGTGGCCGTCTTCCAGGCAATGGCCCATGTCATTGTCAAAGAAGGGTTGTACGATGAAGCGTTTATCCAGAATCGTACAGAAGGGTTTAGTGACTACCTGGAGTCACTGGAGAAGTACACCCCGGAATGGGCGGAAGAAGTGAGCGGCGTGCCGGCTGAAGACATCCGGCAGGCGGCGCGTATTTATGCTGGTGCCAAACGAGCTTCCATTTACTGGGGTATGGGTATCAGCCAGAGTACGCATGGCACCGACAACACCTTGTCGTTGGTAAACCTGGCGTTGATGTGCGGCCACGTGGGCAAAGCCGGTACTGGCCTAAACCCACTGCGTGGCCAGAACAATGTGCAGGGCTGTTCAGACAGCGGCGGGCTGCCGAACGTCTTTACCGCTTACCAGAATGTGGCCGCCCCCGAGATAAAAGCGAAATTTGAGCAGTATTGGGGGGTGACGTTAAACCCCCAACCGGGCCTGACGGCCACAGAGATGGTGGATGGGGCGGCCGACGGCCGTGTCCGGGGCATGTTTGTATTGGGTGAAAACCCCATGATGAGTGAACCGAATCAGAACCACGCCCGGCATGCACTGGAACAGTTGGAGTTCCTGGTGTGCCAGGACATTTTTATTAACGAGACAGGGGAGATGGCCGACGTTATTCTGCCAGCCACCAGCTTTGCTGAGAAAGATGGCACGTTCACGAATACAGACCGGCGGGTGCAAAGGTGCCGCACGGCCGTACCCCCTGTAGGCCAATCACGCCCAGATTGGGACATCTTGTGTGACCTGGGGCGGCGGGTGGCGCAGCGGTTGGGGCTGACGCTGGCGCATGGTTTTGAGTATGCTGACCCGGAAGCGATCTGGGAAGAGATGCGCCAGGTAACGCCCGATTTTTGGGGTATCACCTACGAGCGCATTGCCCGTGAAGGCGGCGTGCATTGGCCCTGCCCCAGTTTTGACCATCCTGGTACACCGTTCCTGTTTGCTGACTCATTCCCTCGTGGTAAGGGCAAGTTCTGGGAGGTGACGTATGGTACAGAGTCTGAACTACCAGACGCTGATTATCCGTTTAACCTGAGTACAGGGCGGGTGCTTTACCATTGGAGCGGCAGCACCATGACGGGCCGGTCGCAGTTGGAAGAGGTGTTCCCGGAAGCAGTGTGCGAGATAAGCCCCCAAGACGCCACAGCGTTAGATTTGCAGACGGGTGATTGGGTACAGGTCAGCTCGCGGCGCGGCGCCGTTGTTTTGCGCTTATTGGTCACAGAGCGTTCACCACAGGGCACCATTTTTATTCCCTTTCACTTTGCCGAGGCGGCGGCCAACTTGTTGACGTTGGACCGGATTGATGACCGGGCCAAAATTCCAGATTATAAAAACACGGCCGTGCGTATCGCCAAAACGACGGCACCCAAAAACTGGGATGAAGGCTATAATCAGCCATTGATGGAACGAGGGGCGATCAAAGACCCGGTTCAAATTCACTGATAACCCAAAAAAGGAGTACAAGATGACAACTCGTAAAGCTACGGCCGTATGGAACGGCACACTCAAAGAAGGCAACGGCGTGATGAAGGTGCAAAGCGGCTTCATTGAAGGTCCGTTTACGTTTGCTTCCCGTTTTGAAGAAGGCAAAGGCACCAACCCGGAAGAACTGATCGGTGCGGCGCAGGCGGGCTGTTTTTCCATGTTTCTCTCTGCTTTGTTGAGCAATAACGGCTATACGCCCACCAGCGTTGAGACCACCGCCGCCGTGCACCTGGGCCGGGATGAGACTGGCCCGGTTATTACTCTGATTGAATTGGACACCACAGCCGCGGTGCCCGGTTTAGAAGAAGCCGCTTACCAGGAGTTTGTGGCCAAAGCCAAAGCTAACTGCCCTATCTCGCGGGCATTGGCTGCCACAGAGACGGTGATCAAAAGTGCAGTGCTCAACGGGTAAACGGCCGTGGTCAGCATGACCCCGGACAGGACAGTTATCACGTAAAGTAAAAGGTTGGGATCGATGGATTTAGGGCTGCAAGGCAAAGTGATCATGGTGGCGGCGGCCAGCAAAGGGCTGGGGTATGGCATCGCACAGGCGGTGGCTCAGGAAGGTGCATTGGTGTCTATTGGCAGCCGCAGCCAGACCGCCATTCAGCAAGCCGCCCACCAATTACAGGCCGAAAGCGGCTCACAGGTGTTGGGGTTTGTCATGGATGCCACAGACCCGTCATCGATTGCCGCGTGGGCCCAGGCGACCCAGATTCATTTAGGGGGCATCGATGGCCTGGTGGTCAATGCCGGCGGCCCCCCAGCCGGCGGTTTTGATAACTTTACTGATGATGATTGGCAGGCAGCGTTTGAGCTGACTTTGCTCAGCAGTGTACGCATGATTCGCGCCGTGCTGCCGTCTATGCGGCAGCACGGCGGTGGCTCTATTCTGACCATCACGTCCTCTTCAGTCAAAGAGCCCATTGATATTTTGCTGCTGTCTAATGTCATGCGTTCCGGGGTGGTCAGCCTGGTGAAAAGCTTGTCACGCCAGTTAGCGCCGGAGAAGATTCGTGTGAATAACCTGGTGCCGGGGCGTATTGATACAGATCGGGTGAAAACGTTGGATGGCCTGACGGCAGAGCGGTTGGGACAATCGGCGGCCGCCCAAAAGGCTTATCAGGAATCGCTTGTGCCCTGGGGACGGTACGGCACCATTCAGGAGTTTGGTCAGGCGGGGGCGTTCTTGCTTTCAGATGCTGCCAGTTACATTACCGGTGAAACGCTGATTGTAGATGGTGGCGCGATGCGGACGGTCTGGTAGATCACCTTGCCGCGGGCCATCAGCTCTAATGAGCATGGGGAGGTGTTTATGAAAGATACAGAAGCAGCGATCCTGGTAACGAAGCTGCGGGCAGGGAAAAGGTTGGTGACCCGCTTCCAAGAGGAAAGCTGGGGGGTAAAATACGTGGGCGACGGCCGTTACCTGAAATGGTCACGCCGCTATGAGCCAGACGGCCGTGAAGAAGAATCAGAGGAAACCATGTCTGAAGAGGCCCTGCTGGCGTTTCTGAAGGTCCATTTTCGTTATGAGGTCATGGCGGCGCGGTTGGTAGATTAACCGCATGGCGCCAAGGGTGACCGGCCTTAATCTATTTCCGCAAATAATTGCAGTTCCTGGAAGGTGTACACGGCCGTATCTCCAAAACTTTCTACATATAACCCTATCTGCTCTGGTTGCAGTGGGGCCTGCCCCGTCCATAACAACTCCCTGTTAACCCGCACCCACATCTGCCCATCTTTGATATCTACCCAAACGTCGTTTGGCGCCTGGCCCTGGTGCACGTGGGGCCAGGGCTGCCAGAGCAAGAGGGGGTCGGTGGGTGGGTCAGGCTTTGTCTGGCAAGCCAGGGCACCTTCCCCCTGCCTGGCCGGTACAATGGGTTGGATAGAGACGTAACCCAGGGGAGAAAGGACCACGAGAACGGCCGTACAGTTGTCACCCAAGGCGATACCCGCACCGCTGTCCACGTCGCCGCTTTGGTGGGTGATCACGCTGCGCACCGTGAAATTACTGGCCTGAAGAGCGGGCGTTACCCAGGTGAGGGTTGGTGCCTGGCCAACGGCCGATTTTGCCCCCGGCTTCTGCGTCCAGACCAGGTGCCCGATGGGCTGAGGATCCATGACGCCAGCGGCGATGAGTGCCAGAAACAACACGGCCGTGAGCATAAAACCCAGCGCCGCCAGCCGTAAAATTTGCCTGGGGGGCACCTTTGAAAAGAAAACCATTGCTATACATTCATAGAGTAATAATTTGGCATAGTTGATTATCACCCTAACGTAAGGCTTTTGTCATAGCCCAAGAATGAGCGAAACATGATGAACAAAATGGCTCTTTGGGAATACAAGGGGTACACCCATATCTAGGGATGAAGTAGAATGGCAATCATTTTCACAGATGGAGTGCAACAAATGCCAATCTCTACTTCTGCTCAAATCAAGTTTCCTCTGGATAT
>WYBM01000006.1 GCA_011525915.1 Ardenticatenaceae bacterium
ACCTGACCGGAGCCTTGCGCTACGGCTATGACCAGCGCAACTTGCTGATCACCAGCACCGTCTATGTGACCAACACCGGTTGGGTGGACCAGGTGGCCTATGGTTATGATGGCCACGGCCGTCGCCTACAGCAGGTAGACTTCAGCGGCACGGAACCGGTCACCATCACCTACACCAACGACAACACCGGCCTCTCCTCTGTTTTGGTGAGCAGCAACGGCATTACCACCACCCACAACCTGATTGGTATGGGCCTGATTCACCAGGACAACGGTCTTGAAACCAGAACTTCCCTACCAGATGGTTTGGGTAGCGGCCGAATTGAGCTGGTGGGTACCACAATTGAAACCACTGCCACCTACGAGCCCTTCGGCAAGCTGCTGGCCCGCAGTGGCGAAACCGGCACAGTCTACGGCTATGCCGGCGAGCAGTTTGACACCGCCAGCAACCTGGTGTTCTTGCGGGCACGGTACTATCCCTCTGTGACTATAATGGGTGAAACAGTTAGAAAGGGAATTTAATAGTCAAAGTAGGGCGAAAGGGAAAACAGATACATGTCAACGGAAAATAGTCACAAACAAACGAAAGGCGGGGTGACCACAACAGATCCAGAAGTGATGCCGCCCACGAATCGGAAGAAACGGCATCTGACTGCCCAGTATAAAGTCCGGGTGCTGGCAGAAATCGATGCCCTGCCCTATGGCCAAATCGGGGCCTACCTGCGGCGGGAAGGACTGTACTCCTCGCAAATCGCCCAGTGGCGCAAGCAGCGGGAAGCGGGGAAACTGGCCGGTCTGGCCGGACAAAAGCGAGGGCCGAAAGTGGATGAAGGGGCCCGACGGCTGGCGGAGTTAGAACGGGAAAACGAGCAGCTGCGCAGCCAGTTGGCCCAAGCCGAGGTGATCATCGCGGTGCAAAAAAAACTAGCCAGGACTTTAGACAGCATCACCCACAGCAGTGGGGAGAAATCGTAATGCCCTACGCCCAGGAAATGGCCGCGCAGGTACCGGTCAGCAGGGTGTGTGAGGTGTTGGCCTTGTCCCGCAGCCGCTATTATCGGTATCAAAAGCTGCCAACAGCGGTGGAACCAGCGGTGAGCAAGCCAGAACGAAAGCGCCATCCGCGCGCCTTGACCGAGGCCGAAGAAATGGCTGTGCGCAACATACTTCACAGTGAGCGGTTTCAGGACCTGTCCCCCTATGAAGTGTACGGTACGCTGCTGGATGAAGAGGGGCGTTACCTCTGCTCGGTGCGCACGATGTATCGGATTCTCAACAAGTATGATGAAACGACGCCGCGCGGCCGGCAACGCCCGCGCCGCCATTATAGCAAGCCAGAACTGTTGGCCACCGCACCCAATCGGGTCTGGTCCTGGGATATCACGCGCTTGAAAGGACCCCAGAAATGGACCTACTTCTATCTCTATGTCATGCTCGACATCTTTAGCCGCTATGTCGTTGGTTGGCTCATCGCCCCCAGCGAATCGGCGGCGATGGCTAAAGAACTGCTGGCCAGCGCTTGTCTGCAGCAAGGGATTGCCCCGGACCAACTGACCATCCATGCCGACCGGGGTGGTCCCATGACCGCCAAAGCCGTCGCTCATCTTCTGTCGGATTTGGGCGTCACCAAGACCCATACCCGACCCTATACCAGCAATCACAATCCCTTTTCGGAGGCCCACTTCAAGACCGTCAAGTACCGGCCTGATTTCCCTGACCGCTTTGGCTCCCTCCAGGATGCCAGAGCCTGGGCCAGGCCCTTCTTTGACTGGTACAACCACCAGCATCGTCACACGGCACTGGCCCTGATGACCCCGGCCATGGTTCATGCTGGCCGTGATGCCCAAGTGATACAGCAGCGTCAGCGCATCCTCGACGCTGCTTATCAGGCCCATCCCGAACGCTTTGTGCGGGGCCAACCGCGGCCGGGTGTGTTGCCGACAGCGGTGTGGATTAATCCGCCAGCTTCCCATGAGGCTGACAGTGTGGGGTAGGAGCCTGGCTTTTGCTACTTTTGGCCACACAAAAGTAGAAGAGATGGCTGGTGGTTCACCCATGAGGTTGAATGCACAAGTTGCACCTTAAATTATTGATTTCGCTGTTTCAAAACTATTGACACATTCCGCTATAACCCCACGCTGAAACTGTTCATGAGCCGCGACCCGTTCCCCGGCTGGGCGGGTTTGCCTGCCTCCCAACACGGCTACAGCTACGCCCACAACAACCCCGTCAACCTCACCGACCCCACAGGGGAGAGTGCTCGCGCGGCACTGCGTAATGCCTGGCGTGCCTGCAAGGGGAACGCTGTTACCTGTGCCATCGGCGTAACAGTCATGATTATCGTCTGGCAACAATGGGCTGCTGAATTCGGGGACGACGTTATCGACGTGATAGATGAGGTCAGCGACATGGCTGAACATATTGCTGAAGAGTGTATAGAAATCGTGGAGCGAGCCTTCCAGAAACCAGACCCTCAATCGAAACCCGATGAAGATGATGGCACAATAGATTTATATTGTGATCCCTCTTCGCCTTTATGTAATGACAATGATGATAAACTAAAAAGTATCACTCTGGGCTTCCAAGATCTCAGCGATGTTTACTCTCTAAGTGAATATCAGTATACTGACAGGCATCTTAAACACTTCACCGAGATGATAAACGCCGCAAATTTAATGATAGGCTCTAATGAACAGGTATACCATTTTGAAGATTGGCACCGTGTAGGATTAACAGATTATCCACCAAACACAGTTTTAGAAGCGGAACGTTTTAAACAGGCCGCAGAACGAGCATTTTGGATTCGTTTTTCAGTAAAAGGGATACAAGAGCTAGGTGGTAGTTACGAAGGCTTTATGAGAAAAGCTGATGGAGTTGTTATCCCTGCACACGGCCAAGTAACAGCCTGGGAACTTCGACAAGTTCAGCAAAATTATTGCCATAAGACGACCTTTTACGAGGATGGTATAGCCCCTTCTGTTCAAGCTAAAAGTGAAATCTGCGGAGGGCCCTAAGAATGAAAAATATTGAACGCATTCAAGACCTGCTAGCGATAAACGTAAATCAGCATTTTTATAAGGTGCTGATGTATGGCATGAGTCACTCTAAACTGTTATTAATGGCTAAAGCGCTAGATAGTGAACCACCCAGAAGGTATTATGTCGCTTTTAGTTCAGTGAAGTATTACGAAGGCAAGATGAGTTGGCGTGGCTCTAATTGGCAATTGGCATCGAATGAAGAATTCAAAAAGTGCTGGCAAAAGTTATACCCACTGGACGATGTTAACGAGCCTTTGATGGATGAATTTTTCCTGGTCGAGAGCCAAACTGAGGAGGGGTACGCTATCAAATTGTTAGTAGGTTCGGCACAAACATCTGATAAGATGTTCCCTGATTTCGAACGATTTGTCGACGTAGAATAAGATTTACAACGGAGGTTTCTCCGGGAGCGATTTGCAGTTCTTCCATATGTTGTTTTGAAGACACACTGCTGGAGTGTACGGCTGATTCGCACGCTACACAATAGGTTCCCAGAGAATCCTTGTGAATATGAGATACGGAAACGGTGGAGGCCGCTAACCAACTGCTCATCTCCACCGATGTCCTCAGCGGCACCAGCAGCTTTTACTACGACGGCAACGGGAATTTAACCCAAATCTTGCCCCCTGGCAGCAGCGGCGGTGACCTGACCGGAGCCTTGCGCTACGGCTATGACCAGCGCAATCTGCTGATCACCAGCACCGTCTATGTGACCAACACCGGTTGGGTGGACCAGGTGGCCTATGGTTATGACGGCCACGGCCGTCGCCTCCAGCAGGTAGACTTCAGCGGCACAGAACCGGTCACCACTACCTACACCAATGACAATACCGGGCTGTCCTCCGTATTGGCTGCCAGCAGCGGCCTGACCACCACCGTCACCCTGGCCGGGCTGGACCTCATCTTCCAGGACGATGGCACAGAAACACGCACCCTGCTGGCCGATGGCCTGGGCAGCAGCCGGGTGGAGATGGTGGGGTTGGCCATTG
>WYBM01000086.1 GCA_011525915.1 Ardenticatenaceae bacterium
CCGCCACCTGGACGGCGTACAATGTCGGTCCTACCGATGAGGCCACGGCCGTGGCCTCGGCCACGGTGACCGTGGCGACCGAGGAGGGCTTCTTCATCTATCTCCCTGTGATTATGAAGCCGTAAACCTCTAGTATCAGTTTTCAGTCATCAGTGCACAGTTTTCAGTACTGGCCTATCTCTGAAAATAGTCTACTGAAAATTGATGACGGACTTTTGATTGCTGGTATTAGGCCGTTAGCTTGTAAAAGGGTGGTCCGATTGGGCCACCCTTTTTGTTATCAGGCTTCTGATAACAACCATCAACACGGCCGGTCATCGGCGTTATTGACAAGCAAAACGCCATCAAATACTTGCACACTCTAGCCGAATGACGACAATCCGCCTCATGTTACCAACTATTTCACAAGATCGAGGTAGAAGATGCCAAATCTTTTAGTGGTTTTACTGGTGGCCATCATGGGCGGTATTGCCGTGGTGTTGCAAGCAAACTTTAACGGTCTGATGGATAAAACGATAGGGACATTGGAAAGTGTCTTCATTACGTATGGACTGGGTGGGGTTATAGCGGCCGTATTCATGCTGGCTTACAAGGGCGGTAATCTGTCAGCTGTACGGTCACTGCCCTGGTATGTATGGACGGCTGGCTTGTGCGGCCTGGTGATCATCGGGGCGCTCAGTTACAGTGTGCCCCGGCTTGGGCTGGTGGTCACGTTTACCGTTTTCGTGGCTACACAGTTTATAGTCGGCGCTTTATTTGACCATTTTGGCGTATTGGGGGCGGAACTACGGCCGTTTACCCTCACCAAATTTGCCGGCATGGCCGTTGTGCTGTTTGGTATCTGGCTGATCATTAAATAATTAAGAAGCTCATATGGCGTTACGGAGGCAAGCAACCCATGATTCGCATCCTTTACAGCCCCACGGAGAATGAATACCGCACCGACATACACCTGGCAGACTTGCCAGACATTCTGACTAAAAAGCAAGGTCTGATATGGTTAGACTTTGCTGATGAACCCATAGAGACAGGTGCACAGATTCTGCGCGACATCTTCAACTTCCACCCCCTGGCTGTGGATGATGCCCTAACAGAAATGCACGTACCCAAAATTGATGACTGGCAAGAGTACCTTTATGTTGTCTTACGGGCATTTGCTTATACTAAAGGGATTAACGAAGAAACACAGGTGCCTGAACTGGACATCTTTGTCGGGCGGTATTATGTTGTCACCTATCACGAACTGCCCATCACGGCCGTAGACCGGGTATGGACCACCTGTCAACGTGACACGCGTCTATTGGCAAATGGCCCTGACCATCTGTTATATCGGCTGGCCGACGAGATTATCAACGATGCTATCTACGTGGTGGAACAGCTGCAAGAGACCCTGGATGAAATTGAAGATATTGTCTTTGCCCACCCCACGCCACAAACAGCCGAACGTATCTTTCATCTTAAACGCAATATCCTGCAGCTGCGCCGTGTAGTGGCGCCCCAGCGCGAAGTGCTTAACAAACTGGCCCGTGACGACTACGCCGTGATTGACCCACGTGATCGTATCTTTTTCCGTGATGGCTATGACCACCTGATGCGTCTGTATGAACTGATAGACAACCTGCGTGACCTGGCCGGAGGCGTGTTGGATACTTACCTCTCCGTCGTCAACAACAATATGAACAGCGTCATGAAAATCCTGGCCGTCCTCACTGCCCTCTTTTTACCCCTTACCTTCATTACCGGCTTCTTTGGCATGAACTTCTTTACGACCACCATCCATACGGAAGCATGGAGCGGCTGGACCTCTTTTGAAGCCGCACTGGCATTTATGCTGCTTGTTCCCATTATTATGCTCATCTGGATGCGTCGGCGCCACTGGTTATAGATCAATAAATTTTTACAAAATCTTTACGCAAAAATCACACCTAAATCCCATTGAGAAAATTTATACAATCGCCTACCCTTTATAAGGGGTGTGGGCAGATCAAGCTGGAAGAAAGTTGGAGAGTCTGACCACTACTATAGACAGCCAGTTTTGGACGCGGCTTTAAGCAAAATCTCTTAAGTAGTACGTCTGATAATGTGCAAGGTGGCCAGAATCCAAAGTCATTACACGGCAGAATCGTAGGTTATTTATGAATAGGCTTTTTTCTGGCATCGGCTCAAAGATCATCTTCCCTTATCTGTTGTTGACACTTATTGTCGCCGGGATTGGGGCATTTGTGGTTGTCAACCTGGTCACGGGTACATTACAGGAGCGGTTTAACAACCAGCTTTTGGATGCTGGTCGCGTCGTAGCCGAAAGTATGGTGGGTTATGAAGAAGAGCGCCTGGCCGTGCTTCGTCAGGTGGCCTTTACCGAGGGAGTGGCCGAAAGCCTGGCTGCGGGCAGTTACGAAAGCCTGGCCGCGCTTGTACCCCAAATCATGGTGAATAGCCCGGCAGATGCTGTCATCTTGCTAGATATAAACGGCCGTGAAGTGTTTGGCTGGCAGCGTTTTAATGCCTCAGCAGGCGGTGAAGCCTCTGCCAGCACAGACCTGTCACCCATTGCCGATATACAGTTAGTGCTGCAAGGGTTCACCGACGAATACGGTGACAAAAGAGCCTTTCTGGCCAATACACCCCAGGGTTACCGGCTGTATACAGTGGGTCCCGTTTACCTGGAAGAGGAACAAATAGGGGCTGTATTGATAGGTTCTGACGTACGCAAGATGACCATTGGGCTCACACAAAACGCAGTGGCCCGTGTAACTTTATATGATCAGGCCGGCAATGTGATTGCCACCACACTGGGAGACGGCCGTGACAACGTGGCTGAACTGCTGCAAGAACCACCAGCGCACTATCTTACTGTCTTGCGTTTGCTGCAAGAATCACCAGACCAATACCGGGTTGTATCTGAAAACGCGGCCCTGCAAGTGCCCCTGCGACGCGTGGAGGTTCTTAACCAGGAATACCAGTTAGCCTTCGGTGATTGGCGACTGCGCAATGAATCCTATGGCCTTTTTAGCGTAGCCTTGCCCAGCAACTTTATTGTGAATGCCGCCTCTACCAGCCGTGACTTGCTGAACATTGTGTTTACAGTGGCCACCGTGGCCGTTATTTTGGTGGGATACTGGGTGGCGCGGCGCATTGTACGGCCGTTAAACCGCCTGGTAGACGTAACCACGGCCGTGACTGAAGGTAACCTCAACCAGCGCAGCGGCATTGATCGTAACGATGAAATTGGCACCCTGGCCGTCTCCTTTGATACCATGACCGAACGGCTGGACGAACGCACCCAACAGTTAGTGGTCCAAAAAAGCGAGCTGGCCGCCATTCTCCATTCAATTGCCGATGGTGTGATTGTCCTGGACAATGATGACAACATCGTCAATTCCAACCCCGCCGCCCAGCAGCTGTTGGCTGACCTGTCAGACGGTTTTAGCAAAGGGGCGCTGCATGAACTTCTTAACACCCAGCCGCCAGAAACAACACCGGGAACCAGTGAACAGACCCGTCGCTATGAAATGCACGGCCGTGTTCTGGGTACCTCTTCCGCTGCCGTCGTAACGCCAGAAGGTGACCAACTAGGTACGGTGATGGTACTGCGAGACATCACCCGTGAAGTTGAGGCCGAAAACTTAAAAGATGACTTTATTACCGGCATGTCACATGAGCTGCGCACCCCACTAACTGTGGTCAAAGTATATATTGATCTCCTGCGCCGCTCAGCCAACGGCCACCTTCAGGAACAGCAAAACGCCTTTCTAGATAAAATTGTCAAAGCCAGTGATGAACTGGAACAACACATCCAGAAAATGATCAGCATTTCAGAGATCCAGGCTGGCACGTTAAACTTAAGGCGGGAACAAATCTCCTTCACCGACCTGGTAAAACAGATCACAGATAGCTGGCGGCCGCACATGGAAAAGAAAGAGCTAACCTTTACGGTTAAGCTCATTAATGATGGGCTGCCAGTGTATGGTGATGCCGGCCGCCTGCAATGGGCTATTGCTAACCTTTTGACCAACGCCTGCACTTATACAGCCGCAGGTGGCGCCGTCGAAGTTACCGTTTACCAGAAACAGGCGATGGCCTGTCTGGATATAGCCGACACGGGCATTGGTATTGCCAGTGCTGACCAGATTTACATTTTTGAGCGGTTTTTCCGGGCTAGAAACGAAAAGAATTATTCCGAGCGCGGCATTGGCCTGGGTTTGTTTATTACCAAAGAATTGATAGAACTACATGGTGGCCAGATCAGCGTCACCAGCAAGGTCGGCGCAGGCACTGTCTTTCGCTGCGAGCTGCCTATCACCACTGCTGAGGCAGTCGATCAGGCGGCCGCTGGCCACACACACCCCACCGAGGAAACAGTTTAAGCTATGGAAACCACACCAGAAGGCCGCACCCATCGCCGTCGTTGGCTGTGGCTTCTGCTGCTGCTACCCCTGCTATTGAGCTGCCTGTGTGTCTATTCCTCTACCTATCTGGCCTTAAGTTTGTGGCCCTCAGAGATTACCCATGCCCATATGCTGGCTGAAAGCCAGGCCAATTACGGCCGTGACCCTTTCCCCACACGCTTTGCCCCTATGGACGCAGACATCATCATCCAGGCCACTGAAGACAGCCAAAACCTGCAGGTCACACCAGACATAGATACCAACGCGCCTGTACATACACCTGTGGTGATCGCGCTTGTTACGGCCACACCATCTGCCCTACCATCACCCATTGTAGGTACCGCCACCCCGCCCGCCTCAGCGACGGCCGTGCCGCCTACCCAGCCATCACCCACAAACACGCCGTCCCCGGTCAGCCAGCCAACAACCACAGCCACCGCCACACCTCCCCGGCCTACCCTAACGGCCGTGCCCACAAAAACTGCCACACCGACACCCACCTCTACCGTGCCCACCGCCGTGCCACCGCCGCCCAATACGCCCACGGCCATGCCCACCGTTACCCCGCCAGGCAATCCCGCCACGGCCACAGCGACACCAACGGCCTCTTCTACCGGTACACCTACCCCTTCACGCACACCATCGGCCACGCCCACCGGCACCCTGATACCCACGGCCACGCCATCACCAACCCGCACACCATCGGCCACCCCCACGTTTACACCATCCGCCACCCCTTCGCCCACACCAACGGCGACCCATACACCTACCTGGACGCCCTCACCGACGTTTACTCCTTCACCCACCCCCACATTTACCCCAACGCCCTCACCAACCCCTATACCGGAAGCCCTATTGATCGTGCGAAACCCCATCTCCCCTCCCGCCAGCGACGTTAATGTTCGGAATCGACTGGCATCTCTGGGCTTCATCGTCATCATGATAGACGATGACGTGGTAACCGCCGGTGATGCCGCCGGAAAGGCTGTCGTCTTTATTTCTGACACGGCCGTCTCCACCGTCTTGGGCAGTACCATGCGTGATGTCTTCACGCCGGTCATTGTCAGCGACAGTATTTTATATGATGATATGGCCTTCACCGGTCTGATCGCAGATGTTGACTATGGAAATACAGGCATCGTGGATACCATTGACATTACAAATCCGGCTCATCCCATGGCCGCCGGGTTAAGCGGTGTTGTCACCATTCATAACTTCCCCGCGCCGCTGGGCTGGGGCGTTCCCAGCCCCAACGCCGAATTTGTGGCCACAACGACGGATGGTACCGGGCACTATGCTATTTTTGGCTATGAAACAGGCGCGCTCATGGTGGGCATGAATGCGCCCGCCCGCCGCGTCGGCTTTTTCTTTGCCGGCCTCACCGCGGCAGAGCTTAATGGCACGGGCTGGCAACTGTTTGATGCGGCGGTGATGTGGGCCACTGGCCCCTGACAGGCATCAAGGGCCGGTAACGGTTTTCTACCTAGCCCCAGCGCCATAAAGCCAGCGCCGCCAGATAACGGCCTATAGCTATGAAGGCCAGGGCAGCTGTCAGACCTGTAAATTCTGCCAGCAGCGGCCCACATAAAGCTCCCAGCAAAATAGCCGCGTTAAATGAGAGATGATACCAGGCCAGGTGCAACGGCCGTTCCCCCTCTGGCGTCCGTTCGTAAATGTAATTGCTTAAGGCCCCACCGGCCAAAGACCAGGCCAGCCCCCCCACCGCCGAAGTTATGAGAAAAAGGGCCAGACCGTTTGTCACGGCCGTCAGTGCCGGATACAGGCTCATCAACACCACCCCCATCACCAACACGCGTTTGTGGTCTGATCGGGCCGTAATCCCCGCCAATTGCATAGAACCCAGCAGCACAATAGCATAAAAAACGGCATTTCCCAGGCTAATTTGCATGTCTGTCAGCTTTAATTCATTGACCCAATACAATGGAAAGAGGGGGATGGCCAGGAATTGTGCCAGATGGAAGATGAACAGCAGCCCCAACAACAAACCAAAGGGGGTTTTGAGCAAGCTGAAGTCAAAGGACGGCCGTTGCCGGAACCGCACCACAAACCGCAGGCCCACAGACAACCGCAGGTCCTGTGCCCAGGTGCGGTAACTGCCCGGGTGTGCCCAATCACCCAGGCTGCGCCCTACATGGGGCGTCGGCTCCTCTGGTCGGCGAATCAGGTAAAGATGCAGGCTGCTCATCATGGCCCCCACAGAGCCGATGGCAAAAACCACCTGATAGCCTGACGGAAAAGGTAATCTGTCTAGAATGACACCACTGAGGAGCGTGGTCACAATAAAGACCAGGGCCAGCAAGGCATTACGCACGCCCACCACATGGCTGCGCCAGTCTGGCGGCACTACTTCTGCAAACATGGCATTAAACCCTACAGCCAACACAGTGCCAGGGATGCTCATCAAAAGCACCAATGCCACCAGCGCCCATACTTGCAAATAAGGCGCCAGAAAAAACGGCAAAAAGACCCAGGTCAGGTAAAAGAGCCGGTGCCAGATCGAGGTCCAGAAAACGGCGCGGGTTAACGACCGTTGTTGCAGCCAGCGGCCCGCTGGTAACGTCACCCCCAGGCTCACAATCGCTGGCGCGGCATTCAACAAGCCAATTTGAAAGCTGTCGGCCCCCTGGCGGGCGGCAAAGATCGCCATAAAAGAAATAGCCGTGCCGTTTAACACCCCAAACCAGGCGATGTCCAAATATAAATGCCAGAAATTGGCGCGATGCTCGGCCGGAACGGCCCGCCTGTTACGCCGGAACAAAGAAAGTGAGGTCATAAGCCTATATACTCCACATGATGCTGGTTTATCTGCTCAAAACCCCGTATTATAGGCATAATTATCCCCGCGAAAACAGGTATTTGGTCAGTCTTAAGTAACCCGCAGAAATGATTCGAAATCCCTCAAGAGGTTAGCCTGCGGTTTTCTCGAGGAATCGGCAACACCTAAAGCGAGTTTACTTTTGAATGATTGTTGCCGATTACCTAACAATCTGAGAGGTACAGGACTATGAAAGCATTTGACATGGCAGCACTGCTTGAGCAGCATACCGCTGCTGGCAAATTGTATCTGGAATTTTTACGCGAGCCGTCCATGAGTTTGGGAGTGTATATACTGCCAGCCGGAGCCACCGACCCCCAGCGGCCGCACCAGGAAGACGAGGTGTATTATATTTTGCACGGCCGTGGACAGATTATGGTTGGGGGAGAAGACCAGCCCGTACAGCCCGGCAGCATCGTCTTCGTAGGCAAACAAGTGGAACACCGTTTTCATACGATTACCGAAGACCTGCACATTCTGGTCTTTTTTGCCCCGGCAGAAAGCGCAGTGCCGTAACCAGTATTCAGTCAGGTAAGCAAACAGGGAACGTTAGGTAATCGGCAACAATAATTCAGAAATAAAATCGCTTCAGGCGTTGCCGATTCCTCGGGAAAACCAATGCGAACATACCCTTTCATGCAAGTAGACGCCTTCACAGACCAGCCATTGGCCGGGAACCCCTGCGCCATTATCTTTGATGCGGATGATTTGAATGACACCCACAGGCTGGCCATTGCCCGCGAAATGAATCTGTCAGAAACAGCGTTTGTGGTGAACTCGGACGCCGCCGATTTTGGCGCGCGTTACTTCACACCGGCCGAAGAAATACCGCTGGCGGGGCACCCCACCATTGCCACCGTCTTTGCTCTGGTGGAAACCGGGCGGCTGGTGCTGACACAAGAGGTAACCACTCTATCGTTGGAACTGCGCGTCGGGCCCATTGCGGTGGAGGTGATAGCCGCACACGGCCGTGTCCAGCGCATCACCATGTCGCAAAAAAAGCCGCAGTTCCTGTCTACCCATGATCCCACGGCCGTCATGCCCGTCTTTGGTCTGACGGTCGACGATCTGCTGCCCGGTGTGCCCATTCAGACGGTCAGCACCGGCACGCCGCAGCTTATGATCCCGATGCGGGACCTGGACGCGCTGCGCCGGGCGCGCCTGGACACGGTGGCTTACAACAGGCTGCGCGCCAATGCTGACTTTTTTAGCCCTCACCTGTTTTGCCTGCAGGGGGTCACGCCGGCAGGGCACACCTTTGCCCGCCACTTTGGTACACCGCCAGACATCATGGAAGACCCCTTTACCGGTTCTGCCACGGGCGGCATGGCCGCCTATGTGTGGCATCATGGGCTGATCGAACAACCGGTATTTGTGGCTGAACAAGGGCACTGGCTCAATAGACCCGGGCAAGGCTATGTGGAAGTCATTGGACCCCGTGAAGATATAACGATGGTGAAAGTGGGCGGCACGGCCGTCAGTGTCTTGCGCGGCGAATTTATGCTGGCCTGATGACATCATTCCCGGGAAATAATCCCTTGCCTCTCCAGGGGGTGCATGCCGTGCGTTTTCAGAGCCGGCGCCTCGGCCGCCGGCGCCTCGGCACCGGGCAGCATTTTGCCCCGGTTGGCAATCTCTTTAGGGTCGATCTGGCGGCGAATGGCCACCATGATATCCAGGTCATCTTCCGCAAACATAGACGGCATATACTCACGCTTTTCCATGCCCACCCCATGCTCACCAGTAATAGAGCCACCCAGTTCAACGCACTTGCGCAAGATTTTACCGGCACACTCTTCGGCAAGCTCGAGCTGGCCGGGCACACGGCCGTCATACAAAATCAGCGGATGCAAATTGCCATCACCCGCGTGAAAGACGTTGGCAATGCCCAGCCCATATTCCTGGCTTAAGCCGTGAATGTAGGCCAACGCTTCCCCCAAATGGCTGCGCGGCACGACACCATCTTGCACGACGTAATCAGGACTCAGCCGTCCCACCGCCGAAAATGCACCTTTACGTCCTTTCCAAATGGTGGCCCGTTCCTCTTCGTCATTGGCTATGCGAATTTCGTAGGCGCCAGAAGCGTTGATTAACGGCCGTAAGGCCGCAAACTCCTGCTCTACCTGGGCCGCCTCCCCTTCCAACTCCACAATCAATAAGGCTTCAGCATTTGCCGGATAACCAGCATGAACGGCCGCTTCTGCTGCTTTGATCGCCAACCGATCCATGATCTCCATCGCCCCCGGCAGCAAACCGGAGGCCACCACACTGGCCACGGCCTCACCAGCCGTCTTGACATCGTGGTAAGCCGCCAACACCGTGCGATAGAGCTCCGGCCGGGGTAATAACCGTACCGTGATCTCCAGAGCAATGCCAAACAACCCTTCAGACCCCACAAACAGGCCTACCAGGTCAGGGCCCACACCTACACCCTCGGCACTCTCACCACCAAAGGTCAGCACTTCGCCATCAGCCAGTACCACCTTTAGGCCTAAAATGTGGTTGCTGGTCATGCCATATTTCAGACAATGTGCGCCGCCGGAGTTAAAAGCCACGTTGCCGCCAATGGTACATACCGATTGGCTGGAAGGGTCCGGCGCATAATAAAGGCCGTAAGGGGCAGCGGCCTGGGAGATGTGCAAATTGACCACACCAGGCTGCACCACGGCCGTACGCTGCTCCGGGTCAATCTTTATGATGTTGTTGAGACGATTGAGGCCAATCACAATGCCGTCAGCAATAGGTAAAGAGCCACCAGACAGGCTGGTGCCGCTGCCACGAGCCACAAAAGGCACGCCATAGTCGTGGCACAGACGCACAGTCTGGACCACCTCCTCGGCCGCTTCAGGCAGCACCACGGCCGTAGCCTGCTGCCGAAAACCCGTCAACGCATCTGATTCATAAGCCAGCATATGCACCCCTTCGGTCAACAATCGCGCCGGTGGGTATAGCTGCCGCAGGGCTGTTAAAAAATTTGTGTCGCTCATTGTTTGCCCCTTCACCCCCTCCCCAGTATACTGATTCGCTACATCATGCCCATTATAACCGGTAATCGAAAGGGGTTCACCAATTACCATTTACCAATGGCTGACTCCATGAAAAAAATCGCTCTCTGTGTCACTTGTATTGTCGATCAGATTATGCCTGAAGTGGGCGTAGCGGCCGTCAGGCTGCTGCGCCGCGCCGGGTATGATGTGGCATTCCCCCCGGCCCAAACGTGCTGCGGCCAACCCTTTTTTAACAGCGGTTTTGTCAGCCAGGCGCATGACCTGGCTCGGCGAACGATAGCCATTTTTGAGCCTTACACGGCGGTCGTTTTACCCAGCGGCTCGTGTACGGCCATGATACGCGTAGAGTACCCTCACCTATTGGCGGACGATGATCTATGGCACGGCCGTGCCCGCTCTTTAGCGGCCAAAACTTACGAACTAGGGGAATTCCTCAGCCAGCAGGCCCACTGGCAGCCGCCCCAAACCGCCGCCGCCCCCAGCGTCACCTACCATGATTCCTGCCATATGTGCCGGCTGCTAGGTTTGGGGGACGATTCGCGCCGCTTGCTCACGGCCGCTGGCTGTGATGTGCGGGAAATGCCGGAATCAGACCGCTGCTGCGGCTTTGGCGGCCTCTTTTCCCTACGCCTGCCTGAAGTGAGCAATGCCATGACGGACGTTAAGCTGCACCACGCCCAGGCCACCGGCGCTGACATTCTGGTCACGGCCGACCCTGGCTGCCTGATGCACATGCGGGGTCTGGCCCACGGCCGTCGCCTGGAACACCTGGCTACGGTACTGGCAGCGCTGCTGCCCGAATAGACCTAAGGGTTCACTCAAAAACAACGTTGGCCTTTTGCCAAGTAATCAGCGATCAGTGTCCAGTCATCAGTCTGGAAAGACACGCAACTGAATGAGGAACGATACTATGTCCATGCCACAATCCGCTACGATGACCCAATTTCGGCACAGCGCCACCATTGCCATTGCTGATATTCATTTGCAAGGGGCATTAGAAGGGGCCACCAACAAGTTTGTCGGTGGGCGGCTGGCCGCGCTAGCCGAATTACCAGACGCCGATGCGCTGCGTGACCATTTTAAAGCCATTCGCTCGGCCACGTTAGCCAATCTGGCACATTATCTGACCCTATTTGAAACAAAAGCCACCCTGGCAGGCGCCCAAGTCCATTGGGCCCGAACAGGTCAGGAAGCGGTGGGCATTGTGCTGGCTATTGCCCGGCAGCAGGGGGCAAAATTGGTGACCAAAAGTAAATCTATGGTCACAGAAGAAATACGTCTGAACACAGCCCTGGAGGCCAATGGCATCGAACCGGTAGAGACTGACTTGGGTGAATGGATCATCCAACTGGCCCAGGAACCACCTTCACATATCATTGGCCCGGCCATTCATAAAACGCGGCAGCAGGTTGCCGCGCTCTTTAGTGAGCAAGTGGGGCGCGAGTTGTCACCTGATGATATTGACCAGCTTACCGCAGAAGCACGGCGCATGTTACGCACAAAATTCTTACAGGCTGATATTGGCATCAGCGGCGGTAACCTGGGGGTCGCCGAAACGGGCAGCCTGGTGCTGGTGACCAACGAGGGCAACGGCCGTCTTGTCACCTCTGCCCCCCCTGTGCACATCGCCATCATGGGCATTGAAAAAATCTGCCCTGATTGGGACGCCGCCGCCGTCTGGCTCTCGCTGCTGGCCCGCAGCGCCACCGGCCAGCCCATGTCCATTTATACCACTGTCATCACCGGCCCTCGTCGCCAAACCGACCCCGACGGCCCGGAAGAAGTACACATCATTTTGCTGGACAACGGTCGCAGCCAGCAGGTAGGCACAGAATATGAGGAAATTCTACAATGCATTCGCTGCGGCGCCTGCCTGAACGTCTGCCCCGTTTATAAAAAGGCCGGCGGCCACGCCTATGGCAGCCCCTACAGCGGCCCGGTGGGCGCGGTGGTGACACCGCTCTTTTTTGGCCTCGAAGCGTATGCTGCCCTACCCCAGGCCAGCACGTTGTGCGGCGCCTGCAAGGATGCCTGCCCGGCGCGCATTGATATTCCGCGCCTGTTATTGGCGCTGCGCCGTGACGAAGTAGCCCACCATCTGCTGCCCTGGCGGGAAGAAAAAGCAGAAGCATTGGCCGCCTATGTGCTGGGCAGCGCGGCCCGTATGAACTTTGTTACCAGGCTGGGGCGCTGGGGACAACGGCCGTTTTTGCAAGACGGGTCACTCAACCTGCCTTTTAACCTGGGTGATGGTCGGGAACTGCCGGCCCTGGCGCCCAAACCCTTCAGGCAGTTATGGCAGGACGGTGACCTGACCAGTGATCAGTAGTCAGTGATCAGTAGTCAGTGATCAGTAGTCAGTAGTCAGTAGTCAGGTGTTGGTTGCCCTCCATCAATTCCTGATAACCACTAATCCAACATGAGTGCACGCGACGAAATTTTAGAACGGCTTAAACAGGTACAACGCCATGAGCCTTTACCCCCTCCCTGGCAATCACGGCGGGACTTTGCCGACCTGGCGGCGCGTTTCGTACAGGTGTTAACGGCTGCCAAAGGCGAAGTCTACCAGGTAGAGAGCCTGGCCGCAGCCTATGAAATGACCAACCAGCTGCTGCGGCAAATGGAAGCCGAACGGGTGGTACTCAACGATGAACGGCCGTTGCGCAACCTGCCCCATCTGTCTTCCATCACTTATCACCTTGTCGGCCAGGAAGATGACGCCTTACGAAACTTTTGCGCCACGGCAGACGCCGGTCTAAGCAGCGCCGACGCCGCGCTGGCAGAAACGGGCACTATTGTCCTCACCAATGGGCCAGGCAAAAGCCGCCTGGCCACGCTGCTGCCCCCGGTACACATTGCCCTCGTGCCCACCACAGCGCTGACAACCGATTTATTCACCTGGGCGGTAGACTTTAGCCGGCAGCGATTACAGTCATCGCTGCCGGCCAACATCAACTTTATCAGCGGCCCCAGTAAAACAGCGGACATCGAGCAAACGATGGCCGTCGGCGTCCACGGCCCCAAACGTTTTGTAGCCATACTGTACGATTAACCAGTGTCTATGGCACGGGCAAACCATAAGGGCGAGGCAAAATCAACTGCCTCGCCCCTGGCCGATACCATCGTTGTCAACGCACGACCGTTGGCAAATAGATGTGGAAAGTGCCGCCACTTACCGGCGGCGCACTCGCACCACACAGATAGCCGCTGCATAAAGTGCTGCCGTTTTGCACAGCACCCACTGCCGGCTGGCCGATGGCGCTGTGCAGGGCGAGATCACTCTGGCTCACCAGGCCACCGCCGCTGCTGAGCAGGCTGCGCGGCAGCATGTCACCGCCGGCCGCCGCCAACCCCACACCCAGCAACAGCACCATAAGCACCACGGTTATTCCTATACGTTTCATAGTTATTCTCCAACCAGGGGTCAGTAATCAGTAGCCAGTGTTCAGTATTCAGTAAGCACTGACGACTGTATACTGCTTACTGAACACTGGATTAATTACAGGCCACAGCGCTGGATGTGCCATCGCTCTTAGGCTGGTACGTGCCCAGGTCATAAGCGTGCACACAACGCAACCCCGTACCTGCACCCGTGAACTTATTACCGATATAGCTGACGCCGGAATTAGCCACGGAAATACTGCCGGAGGCGGTGATCTCAAACAGAAAAGCGCTGCCCGTGGAGCTGACTTTGATGCTGCTGTTTTGTATTTGGGCATGGCCGTTGGTATAGACGGCAATGCCGCGATGCCCGCCGCAAATGTAACTGTTACGCACCATTGGCGAAGAGTTGCTCAACTGCAACCCAAAGCCAGTGCCGCTGGGATCATTACAGTTTTCCAGGCTGCTGGCGGCGCCCCCCATCAGAATGCTGTTTTCTATCAGTGCCTGGGGGAAACCACTACTGATATTGACACTGCCAAACGCGGCGTTCACGGCCGTGCCAAACCCCGTCGCCCCACCGGCAAACAAGGTGCTGCTGCGAATGATCGCTTCAGCATCATTCCAATAAGCGGCAAAGTGGCCCACACCGCCTGACCCGGTGACTTCAGCCACCACATTGTCCACCACCGTGTCTCGGGTCGTCTGGGCGCTGTAGACCGCAATGCTGATCTGGCTGGCGCCCGTATTTTCAATGGTGAGGTCAGAAAGACGGCCGTTCTCCAGCAAATCCACCGTCGCCGCGGCATTGCTGGGGGCAGCGCTGGTACGGTTGGCGGTGATCACCGTGGCGTTGGGCCCGGAACCACGCACATGGACATACGCCTCTATGGTTACCAGGCTGCTTTCGGTATAAACGCCCGGCATCACCCGCACCAGATAGCGGTTGTCGGGGCCTGGGTTAGACACAGCGGCCAGCGCGTCTACCACAGAGGTGTAATCACCACCGCTCTTAGCCACAGTGATAACGTTTTCATACTGTGCACCGCCGACATCATCTATGCCATCGGCAAAACCGGCGGGCACACCTGTCAGACCTGACCAGGGGGCTGACTGCGCCTGCTCAGATTGCAAAGCGTAAGGTGCGGTGGCTAGCTGTTGGCGTGGAAAGGTGGTCAGGCCGCTGCCCGTATCCACACTGGTTTGCAAATAGCGAGTGGCGCTAGAAAATGTATCGGCGCCCAGGGGACAGCCGGTGGTGCAACTGCCACTGCCCAGCATGACGGAGAAGTAGCCGCCGCCGACGGCTACACTGCTCTGACTTTCCTGCCAGATCAATGTTCCGCCGCTGGCGGCGTCATAAATAGCAAAGGTCATGGGGTAACTACCATCAGCCACCGGGTCACCACTGCCGTCTGCTAGAAAACCCTGGTAACTGATCAGGCCTGGGACACTGCCGCCAGCTGGCCCGGCCAGCAAACGCTGGCCGCCAGTCATGACTATTAGCGCCAGACATACCAAACCAACACCTATGATGCTCATCACTTTTCGATTCATGTTTACCTCCAACGAGGCAACCGGGAGTTATCACTGTCCACCGATTACCGATAATAGATTACGGATCAACGACCCCTCCCGCTGGCCCACCTTCAGCCGGCAGCATCTGCTGTACGATGGTCAGCATATCTGCCCATTCGCGGAAATAATGCACTTCGCCGGTAGGTACGTGTTGTACCCGGCCACGCCATTCGGTATGGCCGTGTTCAATGGCCTGCGCCCACACACGAATCACAAACAGATGGGTGCGAGGAGTACTGCTATCCTTCATGCTGCCAGCATAGCCGGCAGCTATCGTGGAGGTGTCGTAAGGTGAGGAGGTGAGAAGGGGTATTGTGACAAAAGTCAGGCGCGGCGGCGGGTGGGCAGGGTGACGCCTTTGGCGGCCAGCACCTGCATGTCACGCAAAATAGTGCGGCGGCTGGTTTGCAGAGCGACCGCCAGGTCGGCGTCAGTGGGGGCCGCGTTTTGAGCGGCAGCTTCTTTTAACAACCGTTTTAGCACATGACGGCGGCGTTCTGGCCCATCAGGAACGGCCACATCGGTAGGCAGGTATACCGTCCAGGTAACGTTGACGTAGTCGGCATCCATCAGCGGTTGGCCCAGGGGCACCTCTGTCTTTACCAACCGCGCCGGCTGCACCACGGCATGGGCCAGCAGGGCAGCATGAAGACGCTGGTTGATCTGTACCTGCTGCCAGAAGCGCGTTCGTTCGCTGGCGGGCAGCTTGGCCGCAATTTCTTCCACTGCCTGCATGGCCAGGCACAGGTGGGTCACGGCCGTATCTCTCTCACCCGCTGCCTGCCATACACAATAGGCGGCATAATGTGCCCAACGCCGCCAGAAAGGGTGATCGTTGTGCTCATCCAGCAATGCCAGCGATGCTTGAATCGTTTCCCGCGCCTGTTCCCGCTGGCCCTCAGCCACGTCTACCAGAGCCAGGCCAGCCATCGTTTCCGTCATTTTTAAGCGTTCGCCCAAAGCCTGCCAGCGCTCGCGAGCGGTGACCAACAGCTGCCTGGCTGTGGCCGGCTGCTGCTGATCCAGCCAGGCCAACCCCATCCCATTTAAACTGTGTGCTTCCCCCCGCTGGTAGCCCCTGGCCTGGTTAATATGTAATCCTTCAGCATAAAATGTCAGTGCCGTTTCTGGTTCGCCCTTTTCACGGTAAGCTTCACCCAGGTTATTGAGCGTCATAGAAAGGTCACGAGGATTATTTAACTGGCGGATGAGAGGAAGGGCTTCAAGGTAATAAGCCACGGCCGTGTCATAAGCGCCTAGCTCAATCTCTGCATTGCCCAACAACACCAACTGCACCCATTGCATATACCGGTCACCCATCTCACGGGCCATAGACAGCACCTTGTGGTGTGTCTGACGTGACTGGTCATAATCGCCCAACGCCCGTAAGGCCATGGCCTCCCCGCTCAAACTGCGCCCTTCCTGAACCACCGCCCCCAGCTGTTGAAAAAACCGTGCCGCCTGCTGGTGCGCCGCTGCTGCCGCCGCATGGTCCCCGGCCTCATAAGCCAGGTTGCCCAGCTTGTCCAGGGTAGATGCCTGGCCAAAACGATCACCGGCTGCCTGGTACCGCGCCTGAGCTTCCGTGATCCACGTCTGGGCCTGGCGATAATCCCCCTGGTTACGGGCAATACGCCCTAATGTTTCTAACAGTCCGGCCTCAGCCGCAATGTCTTGCAGCTGCCTGGCCAAAGCCACCCCTTGCTGCGCCAATTGTTTGGCTTTCTCCTGATCACCGCTGTTCCAGGCAAATTCTGCCTGGTAGCGAAACACCGCTATCTGGCGGCGGGGATCAGCCAACTGGTCAGCGGCGGCTTGCAGATGGACCAGGTCTTGAGCCAGCCCTGTGTTGTCCACTAGCGACACTTTGGCTCGCACCTGGCCTAAAGACGCCTCATACCGATCTGCCAGGCTGTCTGCCGGCAAATGGGCCAGCGCCTGCGTGAAGTAAGCGATGGCATCATAATAGACAAAACGCTCCAAGGCTTCCTGGCCTGCCTGCAGCGCATATCGGCCAACGGCCGTGGTCACGCCACCGGCCTGGGCATGGTACAGCAGCGCCAGGGTAGCATGGGGCCGAAATTGGGCATAGGCAAATAAGGCCCGCTGATGTAGCAACGGCCGTCTTGCCGCCGGTATGTCCTGGTAAACACAGGCCCGTAAGGAATCATGATGAAAACGATAGCCGTCTGTGTCTAATATTAACAGACGACGGCGCTCTAATTCCCCGGCTAAGGCGGGCAGGTCAGTCACATGAATGCCTGTGACCACTGTCTCCCACAGGGCATAATCAAAACGATAACCCAACACAGCCGCCGCTTGCAAGACAAGCACCGCCGCTGCCTCCAGGTCGGCCAACCGCTGCTGCTGCAAATGGTGAAGCTGCGGTTGGTCCACGGCCGTAACCGGCGCCTCCGTCTCCAGTAACCCCAGGGCTATGAGGGGATTCCCCTCGCTCAATTGGTGTAGGCGTGCCAGTTCGGCAGTAGACAACCCACGTCCCATCGCCCGGGCCAGTTCCATCAGGGCTTGTGGCTCCAGCCCAGCCAGATGCAAAACCAACGCTCCGGCTTTTTCCCAGGCCTGTAACGCCTCCCAGGCAGACGGCTGGTTTTGTAATCGGTCTGCCCGTCCACTAATAACCACCAGCACAGGCATATCGGCCAACGCCGGCTGCAAGCCAGTCAGCAGAGGCCAGACAGCGGGGTCAGCCCATTGCGTATCATCCAGAATGAGCAGGTGCGGGGCAATTTGCTGCAAACCAGCCATGAGGGCGCGCAGCGCCAGCGGCAGCTGCTGTTCCAGGCGCGGCGTTTCCGGCACGGCAGGCAGGTCCAATGCCTCATACAGAGCCGGTACCACGCGGGCAGCCAGAGCCAACCACCAGGGAGGGACCAGGCGGCCTAATTGTTGCAAACGAGGTCGTGGCAATACAGCCGTGAGGGCCGCGGCCAGGGGTGCATACGGCTGTGGTAGGGCGAACTCCTCACTGCGCCCCCAGGCCACCTGCCAGCCACGCCAGTCAGCCGACTGCGCCAGTGATTCTAGCAGGCGCGTCTTGCCAATACCCGCTTCCCCCAGTAAAACAACCAGCCCGCCGCCCCGGCCAGAGCGAGCCTCATCCAGCCGGGCTAACAGGCGGGCACGTTCCATGGTACGCCCCACAAATGGCGTGATCACCAATGATCCTACCGGCTGCTGGCGCAGTTCCCATTCTGCCTGAAGCTGGCGGGCCAATTGTTGCGTATCTTCTGCCGGGGCGACGCTCAACTCCTGAGCCAAAAAGTGCTGAAACGCCTGGTAACTGGTCAATGCCTCTTTAAAACGATGCTGCCCGGCCAGGCAGCGCATTAACCCCCGCTGGGCAGCTTCGTTCATGTCATCCATATCGGCCAGGCGCCGGTAATAGGTAAGTGCCAGGTCAAACTGGTGGGCAGCCTCAGCAGCTTCAGCCAGTTTAAAACAGACAGCCGTCACCCTTTCGCGCAGGGCTTCCCGGTGTGTCCACAGCCAATCGTCGTCAAATTCGGGAGTCAGGTCACCCTGGTATAAAGCGGCGGCCTCGGCCAGCATGGTCATATCATCACCGACGGCCGTTTGTGTAAACGCCCACAGGTCTACCCACAGATCGGGTGGGGGGGTAAAGGCAATGGTTTCATTCTGCACATCCAGCCAGGTAGAGGGGATGGTCTGGCGCAGGCGGTAGAGCGCGTCGGAGAGAGCACGGCGGCCACGCCCCGGATCAAGTTCAGGCCACAACTGCGCGGCCAGATGAGCACGGCCGTGTGCCTGGTTGGGATACACCAGAAAAAATATCAGCAGCCGCTTGGGGTGGCTGCCCGTCAACGCCAGTGCCGGATCGGCGTGCAAACCGCCCAATAAATAGATGCGCTGGTTAAAGTCCATGTCGTTGTTTTTTAACACTCACATAAGGCAGGACAGCTTGGTGGTCATCAGGTTTGTTTCTGTAGCGCAATCAGAGCCATAAATTCATAGACGATGTTCGCCGCCAACAGGCTGGTGATATGGGCCGGGTCATAGGCAGGCATCACCTCTACCACGTCAAAACCAATGAAGTTTAACCCGGCCAGGCCGCGTACCAATTGCAGACATTGCGCCCCATTAAAGCCACCCACTTCTGGCGTCCCGGTGCCGGGGGCATACGCCGGGTCTACAAAGTCAATGTCAAATGTCAGGTAAACCGGGCCGTGGCCCGCCCGCTGGCGAATGCGCTTAATGGTTTCTTTGACGCCAATTTCATGAAGTTCCACGGCCGTCACCACATGAAACAGTTCCTGTGACATGGCCATGTCTGCCTGATCATACACTGAGCCGCGTAACCCAACCTGGCTGGAGCGCGTGGTGTCTAGCAGCCCTTCTTCCACGGCGCGGCGGAAAGGCGTGCCGTGTGTGTCTTTGCCCCCAAAGTAACCATGCCATAAATCGCCATGTGAGTCAAACTGGATGAGGGCTACCGGGCCATGCGTGGCCGCCGCCGCCCGCAGCAATGGCAAAGAAACGGAGTGATCCCCCCCCAGGAAAATAGGAATAACCCCGGCCGCAAACAACGGCCGTGCCCCCGCTTCAATTTGCGCATGAGATTCTGGCAGGTAGCCAGGCGTCACCGGTAAATCACCATAGTCTACACCGGCGCACTGCTTAAAAATATCAATAGGGTGTTCAGGGTGATACGGCCGCAGCAGCATCGAGTGCTGCCGGATCCCTTCCGGCCCGAATCTGGCTCCTACCCGGAACGTGCCGCCGGTATCAAAGGGGACACCGACAACAGCCATATCTACCCCCATTAAATCTGTGACATGCGGCAAGCGCATGAAGGTGCGAATCCCTGCAAAACGTGGATACGCCATCGCATCCAGCGGCCGGTAATTGGAATGGTCACTCATCGGTTCAGCCTCCCAAGGTAAAGTTAGGATGACTGTAACACACACTGTTCACTGTGCCGAGCCCGGCAGGTTAAGAGGGTACGGCCGTCACTACTTCACCGTTAGCCATGATGTGGGCGGGCAATGTGGTTATGCCGGTGATCGTCTGAATCAATTCCTGTGCTTCAGCCATACGGCCGTCACGAACCAGCGTCAAAACGTCTGAATCCACCAGGGCATACCAGCGTTGTTTGCGTTCTGAAAACTTGGGGTGGGCAGCAGCCATCAGCGGCCGTAACGCCTGCATCCACTCCAAAAACGTGCCATAAGCTGGGTCAAACCGCTGCTCAAACTCTTCACGTAGGCGCACGGCCAGCGCCGGGGCCGCGCCGCTGGTGGAAATGGAGATGGTCAACGGCCCCTGCCGTACCACAGACCCGGCCACAAAATTACAGTGGGCTACATCGTCCATCACGTTAACCAGCGCCTTTTCAGCCTGGGCTTCCGCGTGAATGGCCGCATTGGTGGCGGGGTCATCACGTTCCGCAATGACCAGAAACGCACCCCGTAAATCACCTGCCTGATACGGGCGGTCTAACCAGATAAAACGGCCGTCATGGGCCCATGCTTGTAACGTCTCCGTCAACGTGGGGCTGATCACCGTCACCGTCGCCGCCACCTCCAGCAAGCTTTTTACCTTGTATTGCGCTTCATGCCCACCACCAATAACAATGCAGTGTCGGTCTGCCAATCCTATGAGAAAAATTGGGTATGGTTTCATGTGGTTATGAGGCCACGGGCACGTTGGCAGGCCCTGTGACCGAACTGGTGCGTACAATTTTGCCATCAGGCTGGATGTGAATGCCGCACTCGATCTTTTCCATGTCTGCCCAACGGCCAGCCCGCTCATCGGTTTCGTTTGGCTTTAAGGCGCGGGTGCAGGGCACACAGCCAATGCTGCCAAAGCCCTGATCATGCAATTCATTATAAGGCAGGTCATGAGCATGGATGTACGCCCATACCTGCGGCCGTGTCCAGGCGGCCAGCGGCGCAAGTTTGATCAGGCCATTGGCGTAATCCCAATCCACAAATTGGGTAAAAGCGCGGGTAGGCGATTGATCACGACGGATGGCTGTAACCCAGGCGCGCTTGCCTGTCAGGAACTGGCGCATCGGCTCCACCTTGCGTAAATGGCAGCACAAGTCAGGGTTACGCGCCCACAGTTGACGGCCGTACTGGTAAGCCTGTTCACCCAATGACAACCCTGAATGCACTTCCGTAAACTGGATACCCAGCCGGGTGGAAAGCTGGTCACGCAGCGCCAGTGTCTCTGGGAAAAGCAGGTCTGTTTGTAAGTAAAAAAAGGTGGTTTGCGGCCGGATTTGGGCGATCATGTGCATCAGCACGACGCCTGACGCGCCAAAACCAGTGGCGATGGCCAGGTCATCGCCGTAGGTAGCCGCAGCCCAGCGCAGCACCTCCTGTGGCGACCGTTGTTCAAGCCGCTGGCTGATGTGGCCCAGGTTGGCCGGTTTCCAATTTTTGATAGATGTATCAATGGTTTTGATAGATATATGGTTGATCATGATTATTCCAATTAATCGCCTACAAATGTCGGCTGGTCGGCAAACAATGCTGCCGGTTTTGGTTGGTAAGTGGTTGCCGGGTTAAACCAGTTAATCTGCTGATGCAGGCCAGCCACCTCGCCAACGACGATAATGGCCGGGGGACGCACCTGCTGCTCCTGGGCAACGGAAGCAATATCGGCTAATGTTCCCGTTATGGTGCGCTGGTCGGCGGTGGTGCCCTGCTCAATGAGGGCCACAGGGGTATGAGGCGCACGGCCGTGCTGCACCAGATCCGCCGCAATTTTCCCTAACTGCTTGACGCCCATTAAGATGATCAGCGACCCTTTGTCGGGTATCCGGGCCCAATCGATGGCGTACTCATCTTCGCCCGCTGTATGGCCCGTTACCACCGTAAAAGAAGTAGCCATCTGGCGATGGGTAACGGGGATGCCGGCGTAAGCCGGTACCGCCAAGGCGCTGCTGATGCCCGGCACCACTTCAAAAGGAATGCCATTTTCGGCCAGCGACTGGCACTCTTCGCCGCCACGCCCAAATACAAACGGGTCACCCCCTTTCAGGCGCACCACCACCTGGCCCAGCCGCGCCTCACAGATGAGCATGTACTCAATTTGCGCCTGGCTGAACGCTTTGTGACCGGGCCCTTTGCCCACGTAAATGGTTTTGGCGTGCGGCGGAATTTCGCGCAGCAGTGCCGGGTTGGCCAGCCGGTCATACAATACGACGTCAGCCTGCTGCAGCGCTTTCAAACCACGCACTGTGATTAAATCTGGGTCGCCCGGCCCCGCGCCGACGATAAAAACTTTACCCATAGTACTCATTCATTATCTCCCCAATCTTTTTGTTAAAGCTGTCACCAGACAACGCCTTCACCATAACAAATAACCGTTACAAATAGCCTGTCATCAGGTCTAATTGCCGGGCCGCCGCCCCTGATTGCAAAATTTGCTGTGCCCTGGTGAAGCCGTCAGCCGGGCTGATGACTGTACCCAGCATGTGCATCATAGCCCCGGCAGTCATAGCCGTCTGGTCGGCGGCCGGGCCAGGTTCACCCTTAAGCACGGCCGTCACCAGCCGAGCATGTTGTGACACGTCTGGCGGCAGCTCCACCCGTTCCCGTGTACTCAAACCCCATGCCGCTGGCTCCAGAATCAGGTCATCGGCTGCTGCGGCGGCATATATTTGGGTGCGCCGCCCGGCGGCCATCTCCACCGAACCTTCTTCACCCTGCACCATCCAACTGCGCTCGGCACCGGTTTGGGCCTGGCGAATGCGTTCAATGTAGTTGGCATGGAAAAAGCCGCTCACCTGAAACGGTGCATTGGCCGGGTTAAGGAACTTTTCCACTGTGTTCAGCGCCGTGCGCAGACCAAACTGCTGCCGCAGCGGCGTCAGGGCATGGTAAGCAGGCGCAAACTGGCTGGCATGATAATAAGCAAACCCCACTGTCTCAATCATGTGCTGCACTTTTTGCGGCGGCAGCATCACGGGCACGCCCAACATGGCCAATACCTGCCCCGGTGTAACGCCACATTTGGTGGGCACGTCATCTGCGCCATGCATGACTACCGGCACACCTGCAGCCACCAGCACCAGGGCCACGGCCGGTGCCAACTGCGCCGTTTTAGCTTTGCCATCGTAAGGTACGGCCAGGTCCAACAGCCCCTGGACTCGCGGCTGAAGCTGCTGCACAAATCCCTCTCGCAGCGCCTGCGTAAACCCGCAAAGTTCATCCACCGCTTCCCCTTTCACCCGCTGGGCAATGAGGAAGGCGCCAATTTGAGCATCGGTGGCGGTGCGGTTAACAATCAGGCGCATCGCCGCGGCGGCCTCTTCAAGGGTGAGATCGCGCTTGAGCTTATCGCCCCGGCCCACGGCTTTAACGTAGGGAATAAAGGCATGATGCGTGGTGGTCATGGTTACTCAGACGGCCACGGCCGTGCGGGTTAGCGCCGCCAATGTAGCTGCACCGGGGATGGTAGCCTGAATGACCAACGGCCGTCGCTCATCTGCCGCACCCTTATGCCATACCACCGTGGCATCCAGATGCATGTTTTGCCAGGCAGTCAGCGCCTCTTCACGGAAAATGGCAAATGTCGCTTCGTTGTTGGGGGCATGCAGTCGGTCAGGAAAGGTGATCTCAATGTCATCACCATGCAGGGCCAGGCCCGTATCCTGCTGAAATTGCTGGGCAGCCATGATGGCCCAATCCAGTGCGGATTGCAGATTTTCGGCCACCGTTCCCCCAGCCAGGCGTTTGCGTCGGGTGAGGAAACCGGCACGGCCGTGGCTCATGTCAAGGGCATAATCTACATCGTGCCCGATCAGGATAATGCCCGGCCCGGCAACAACATGCTTGTAATCGGCCACATCGATCAACAGCCCGGGCACAGCGTCCTCACGTATCCAACGGTGGAAAACCGGCACGATGCTGTGCATCTCTACCATGTCCGGGTTCTTAACAAAAAATTTAATCGTGATTCGGTTGATACTCATCATTTACTTCGCTTTTCGGTCACCGGTAAACCGCTAACCGCTTACCGTCTATCTACAGGGAAACCCCGCCAGCCAGGGCTCCGGCCAGCCGGGCATCACAGGCATGGCAGGCTTCAATAAACAGGTTGGCTTCTTCTACCAAGGACCGGACACCGTCTTCAGTGGCGGCTGCCGGGGGGTTTTCATGGCGATCCAACAGGTAGCGGGCAAATTTACCCTTGGCATACCGGTCATAGAACAGCTCTGTGTCATAGTAGCGTGTCTTAAACTCGGCCACAATACGGTCAGGGTCATCACCCACGTCCAGGAACTGGTTGCGCACCAGGGCGCGCGCCGCCAGGATCATGGCCCGGTACGCTTTGGCGTCTGCCTCGGCATAGTTTTTCTCATCCAGGGCGATCAGGGCGTCAAATGCTTCACCTTCTGCCTTGGCGATCTCAAAGGCAAACAGGGAGATCACTTCCCCGGCACATTCACCTACACCAATGTCACCAATGGAGAACTCTCGCGGGTCGCCCCAATCAGAGTAGTAGGTGGGGTTTTCCAGGTAATCGGGCACGGCCGTGAACGGGTCCAGCATGGTTTTCACTTCTTTTTTGCCCAGCCGTGTCACCCAGGCCTGAAAGCTCTCCTGCGGTTCACGCTCGGCGGCATAACGGCTGGTAATAGCTTGCAACACTTCTGGCACGGCCTTGGACGGCACAGCGCCCATCGCCAGACCATACGCGCCCCCATTCTCATGCCACTGACCACCCAACACCACCTGGAAATGGGGCACCGTGCGGTTATTGCGGCGGCGGCTGTTGCCAAAAAAGCCAATATCGGCCACATGATGCTGGCCACATGAATTAAAGCAGCCGCTAATTTTGACCCGCAAATCCTTCACCGCCTGCGGCAGGGTAGCGTTTTGGGCGGCCAGTCGGGTGCGCAGTTCGCCCGCCAACCCACGAGAAGAGGCAATGCCCAATTTACAGGTATCGGTGCCAGGGCAGGAGGTGATGTCCACAATGGTGCCTGCACCTGGCTGGCCCAGGCCAATGGCTTTCAGCTCGTTATAGAGTCCCGGTAAATCGGCGTCGGCCACCCAGCGCAGGATGATGTTTTGCTCCACCGTCAGCCGAATGGCGTCACCTACATACTGGCGGGCAATGTCAGCCAGGTGGAAGGCCTGTTCACTGGTAAAATCCCCCAGCGGCAGGTTAATGGTCACGGCCGTGTACCCTTCTTGCCGCTGCCGGTAAACGTTGGTGGCCTGCCATGCATCAAAGCCGTCTGGTTTAGCCACACCATTAAGGGGGAAGGCCGGTTTTAAAGGCGTTTCCACAAAATCGTCCAGGGTCTCTAAATAGCCGCTCCATTTTTCATCGGGGGGAATCGTTTCCAATTCTTCGTAAACCAGGCGGCGGAATTCATCAATGCCCAGCTGGGCTACCAGGAACTTGATACGAGCACGGTTGCGGTTGCGCTTTTCCCCTAATCGGGCAAAAACGCGGAACACCGCCTGAGCCAGGGGCAGCATCTCTTCTTCGCGCACAAAATCGGCCAGCACTTTGGCCTGATGAGGCACGGTGCCTAACCCGCCGCCAACATAGACGCGGAAGCCGCGGACCATCTGCCCATTTTCCTGGCGCGTTTGCGCCAACAGGCCCATATCATGCATCATCGTCAGACCACAGGCTTCGTGCTCACAGCCGGAAAAAGCGATCTTAAATTTGCGGCCAAAGTCTTGAATGTCATCATGACCCAGAAAGTAAGTGGCCAGGGCGCTGGCGTAAGGGGTCACATCAAACGCCTGGGTACGGCACACGCCGGCCAGCGGGCAGGCGGTGACATTACGCACAGAGTTGCCACACGCTTCCAGGGTAGTGATGCCCACAGCCGCCAGCCGCCGCATCAGGTCTGGCGTGTCATCCAGGTGGATGTAATGCAGTTGGATATCTTGCCGGGTAGTGACATGTAAAATGCCATCAGCGTAATCGTCGGCCATTTCGGCCAGCACTTCTAGCTGTTCAGCCGTCAGGCCACCATAGGGGATTTTGAGGCGCATCATACCGGGCGCGTCCCAAAGGGTATCGGGGCCTTTGGTAACGTCCGCCAGGGGAAATTGCAAGGTACGGGCGCGTTCGCCGTCATGGCGCTGGCCGTTGTCATAGCGCTGGCCGTAAGCGCCGCGGCGCAGGCGGGTTTCAGCGAACACTTTTTCATCAATTTTGCCCTGGCGGCGCAGTTCCATCTGGCTTTCAAACAAGTCTATCTGGTGGGCCAGGTCTTCGGGAATGGTGAGTTTTTCTTTCCAGGATGTCATACATTTACTCCGTTATGCGTGGTCATCAACAACGCGCTTTAGCACATCTTGTATCACAAGCGCCAAAATGCGCCTGGTGTTTGGGTGTGGACGATTCAGTTGTCGTGGGTAAGTGTGGCATAGCGACCACGGCCGTGCCGGGTCGCCAGGAATGAGGAAGGCGCGGGATTGCCTCTGGAAAGATCAATCCCGCTTAAGACAGATGCATAAGGTCCATGGTGTCGTCATGAGTCAAGCCTGTTGATGGGCGGGTCTGTGATTTAGACATCGCGCCCTATAATTTGCGAATCGATCAAAAACGCCCAGGAGAGCAGTCTCCTGGGCGTTTATCAGCGACTGCTCCGCTTGTTCTGGGAATCGCGCCGCTTGTGTTCGCCGTTGGCTGTTTGTGTTGTTTAGCCACCCTGACGTGCCGCACTGACTCCCCTGTGGGGACAGATACAACACATACACATTACCTCAGGTATAAACAAGTCTACAAACATCTTTAGCCAGTTTTTGATTCAGATTGCCCTCAGTTTAACCAAAAAATTGAGTTTGACAAGGTGTAAATTTACAACATTAAGGATACTTGAATTACTGTCCTTGGAAAATAGATAAATCTATGACATTTTCACGGCCGTATTTTGGACAGATTGTGCAAAGACAGCGGGCTGAGCGGCTGTCACCTGCATAGAGACACGGCCGGGTTTGCAAACAGTGGTAACCTTACAGGTGTGATATGGGACTTTTTAGTAGAAGGCCTTCAAAACGTAGACATAGCATAAGAGTTGGAGAGAACAGATGGAGCCCATAGAAACATGGGTGTCAGCGGCACAACAAGGAAACGGGGAGGCGTACGGCCGTATTGTGGCCCGCTTTCAAGACATGGCCTATTACACAGCTTTCCGTTACCTGGGTGATCAGCAGCAGGCGCAGGACGCGGCCCAAGATGCCTTCATAGAAGCTTATCATTGCCTGCCCTCGCTGGCCGAACCGCGTGCCTTTCCGGCCTGGTTCCGCCGCATTGTTTTAAAGCAATGTGACCGCCAGGCGCGCCGCCGCCAACCCTTGCATCTGGATGATAAAACATGGCTGAACCTGGCCGCAGAAGCGCCTGGTCCAGATCAGATGCTGGAACAGATGCAGCAGGCACAAGCTGTCCGGGCGGCCATTCAAACCTTGCCAGAGATGTATCGCCGGGTTACACAGCACTTTTATCTGCACGGCCGTGCCCTCAACGACATTGCCCTTCACCTGTCTCTACCCATCTCCACGATCAAGAAGCGGCTGTACACAGCCCGCCAACTACTTAAGGAGAGAATAGATCCCATGAAAACGACACCTTATCATCCCTCACAAGATGACAACTTTAGCAATCGTGTGCGCTTTTTCATCGCCCTGAAGAACCAAGACCTGACACAAGTACGCCAACTGGTACGACACACACCAGAACTACTGGAAACGGTAACGGAGTGGGGTGTGGCTGCCGGGGGCTGGCACTGGCCCTTGGGGGTCACGGCTCTGCACTGGGCCACCAGCATTGGTGACGTACCCCTGACGGCCCTGCTGGTGGAAGAAGGTGCCGGGGTAAACACACCCGACCAGGGCGGCAGTACACCGCTTAAGCGGGCCGTTCATATGGGCCAGACAGAGACCGTCCAGTGGCTGCTGAACCATGGTGCTGACCCCAATCTGGCCGCCAGCAACGGCCAGACACCGTTACACGCCGCTGTGGTCCGTAACTGGCCAGAGACGGTGGACTTATTACTAGCCCACGGAGCAGACACGGCCGTGACCGACAGCCAGAACCGCACCCCTCTGGCGTGGGCTGTGGCCAAAAACCTGCCAACAGTGGTGCAAAAGCTGAGCGGCCATGATGATGTCACCTGGCCGGAGCCGCCTGCACCCACCGCCACCACCACCATCTGGGAGACGGGCATTAAGATCGTAGACCTGATCGCCCCCCTCAAGTGGGGTGGACGTAACGGCCTGTTCACCCCGCTGTCCGGCATTGGCGCCGACGTGATGATGGGTGAGCTGATTCACTGCATGGCCGTACATTATGGCGGCATCACGGTGCAGCTTGGCCTGAACCACGGCGACTTTACGGCCGAAAGCCGGCTGCTTCAATGGCGTAATTACGGCGTCGATGCCCATGTAGAGCTTTTTTTTGGCGACGAGAAGGACTCAGCCGCCCGTCAACAACACCTGGCACGGCAAGGGGTAAAACGCGCCCTTAAGTTGGCTGAGGAGCGGCCAGTACTGCTGCTCGTTTACACGCACCTGGCATTGACCGATGGGGTTATGGCCGTCCTGGATGAAACCAATGCCGCCTCTAACATCACCACGTTGTTTACCGGTACAGAGTCCATTGGGGCTGAACCGCTCCCTCTGACCCAGCTAGATGCGGCCATGACTTTTGACCTTCTTCGGAGCCGACAGGGATTGTGGCCGGCGATTGACCCGGTACGTTCTTATGCGGCCCACTTCGAAAACGATGAGCATCGGTCGCTGGCAGCCACGGCCGTGCGCCTGTGTCGGCGGTACCAGGACCTGCACCACATCTACCAGAACCAGGGTATGGCCGGCTTTGATCTGGCTGTCTATGGTGACGCTGAACGTCAGGCGGTGATCCGTGCCCGGCGGCTGCACTGCTTCCTTTCCCAGCCGCTGGTAGTGGCTGAAGCCTGGTCAGCCACGCCCGGCGCCTACGTGCCCCTGGCCGAGACACTACAAACAACACAGGCCATTCTGGACGGCGCATTGGACGATGTGCCAGAGGAAGCGCTAACGTCTATTGGCCGGTGGAGCCCTCAATGGACATAGAGATTGGGATAATGTGCCCAAAAAATTCTCGCTTGCATTGGACAAGGCGCCAGAAAAAGGCCACGGCCGTTGACAATTGTGCAGCCCCTGTTAAACTTCTGCTCATGATGAACGCAACCCTTTTATTTGCTAAGAAGAACAAGAAGGGCAACAGAGGCCAACTGGTCATCTGGTAGTGATGCGTTCCTAAACCAAGAGTGCATACCAAAGCCCCGCCAGATGATTGGTGGGGCTTTTTGTTTTAACCAGGTCACAGGGCAGTAGGCACTTTAAGTGTGCCGGCCACCTGCAAAAAGATGTATACAACAATTTTTCTGGAACCAAAGAAGAAGCAGGGCAAAAAGGCCAAACCGCCACCGGTTTTGGTTGGTTGCGCTGCACCCTAATTGCAAAAGACAAACAGGTGTATCAGGCGGGCTTACCGGAACCAACGGTAGGCCCGTTTTTATTTTTAACCCTAAAAGGAGTAGACCAATGAACACTATTGAATGCCCGGAATGTGGCGGTGAGGTGACGCTGGCCACGGCCGTATTGGCCGGCGAAATTGTGGAATGCCCCGACTGCGGTGCCGAGTTGGAGGTTGTCACTACCAACCCGGTACAGTTAGAGCTGGCCCCCGAAGTGGAAGAGGATTGGGGGGAATGAGAGTCGGAATTTTATATTCACGTATCCGCGTAGAGGAGAAACTGCTCATCGAGGAGATAGAGCGGCGCGGTGTAGCTTATGAGCTCATTGATGTGCGCCAGGCGATGCTGGACCTGGCCCGGCCAGAAGCCTGGGCCAGATTTGATGTGGTTCTGGAACGGTGTGTCAGCCATGCCACAGCGCTGTCATGCCTGCAAATCTTGGGGGCATGGGGGATTCCCTGCGTGAACAATGCCCACGTAGCCCAGGTGTGTGGCAGCAAGCTGGAAACGACATTGGCTTTAGTGGCGGCTGGTGTGCCCTCACCGCGCACTCAAATCGCCTTTGCCCCAGAGAGTGCCCTGGATGCCATCGAACACATGGGGTACCCGGTGGTGCTCAAACCAGCGGTAGGCTCCTGGGGGCGGCTGCTGGCAAAAATCAATGACCGTGAAGCCGCCGAAGCGATTTTGGAACACAAAGCCACCTTAGGATCCTATCAGCATTCGGTTTTTTATATTCAGGAATATGTGGACAAGCCGGGGCGGGACATCCGCAGCTTTGTGGTAGGCAATGAGACAATTTGCGCCATTACGCGCCATTCCGCCCACTGGATTACCAATACGGCGCGGGGAGGGCAGGCAGAAAACTGCCCGGTGACGCCAGAGATCGATGCCCTATCACGAGCGGCCGCCACGGCCGTTGGCGGTGGCATTGTGGCTGTTGATCTGCTGGAAACGGCCGACGGCCGTCTGCTGGTCAACGAAGTCAACTACACCATGGAATTCCGCAACAGCATCGCCCCTACCGGCGTTAATATCCCCGCACGAGCAGTGGATTATGTGCTGGCTGTTGGTGAAACGGGAGGGGAGAATGGTCATTGCCGGTTTGCTCAACCCACCATCTCCCACCTCTCATCGCCACTGGCCATAAACGAGGGTCAACCATGACCCTGCGTGTCAGCATTGTCGGCGGCTCTGGCTACGTGGGTGGCGAACTACTGCGGCTGCTGCTGGGCCATCCTCAGGTGACGGTGGCCCAGGTTACGTCGCAGCGCCACGCCGACCGGTTTATACATGGCATACACCCCAACCTGCGTGGTGTTACTAAAATGAAATTTAGCCCCCTGGAAGCGTTAGAACCGTGTGATGTGCTGTTCCTGGCGCTGCCCCACGGCCGTGCCGCCGCCCAGATCGAACAGTTTGCCAGGTTAGCGGAACGTATCATTGACCTGTCTGCCGACTTCCGGCTGCAGGATGCCGGGCAGTACACAAGGTGGTATGGGCAGCCCCATCCCGCCCCTGGCCGGTTAGCGAATTTTGTGTACGGCTTGCCAGAACTACAACGAGAGCGCTTACGGACGGCACGGTTTGTCAGCGGTGTGGGTTGTAATGCCACTGCGGCCACGCTGGCGCTGGCCCCCCTGGCCAACGCCGGGCTGATCGAACGGGTCGTGGTAGACGTAAAGGTTGGTTCGTCAGAAGGGGGCGCCGGGTTCAGCCTGGCCAGCCACCACCCAGAGCGCAGTAGGGCGGTGCGCTCGTTTGCCCCTACCGGTCACCGCCACCAGGCAGAAATTTTGCAGGCGCTGGGCGAACTTGACCTGCACTTTTCGGCCACGGCCGTGGAACTGGTACGCGGTGTATTGTGTACGGCACATGTCTTTCTAAACCAGGCCGTGGATGAAAAAGCGGTGTGGAAGCTGTACCGGGAAGCCTACAGCCACGAGCCATTTATCCGTCTGGTAAATGACCGCAAAGGCGTTTACCGCTACCCAGAACCTAAAATCCTGGCGGGCACAAACTGGTGTGATATTGGCTTTGCCCGCGATGAGCAAAGTCACCGGTTGGTGGTCATCAGCGCCCTTGACAATTTGATGAAAGGGGCGGCGGGCACGGCCGTGCAATGCCTGAACGTGATGATGGGCTGGCCGGAGAAAACAGGACTGGAATTTGTGGGGCTGCACCCCATTTAACGCAGGGACCAGGCCGCTGCATAGGACGGCGTCTTGCCAGAGCGGTGAATTCCCACTGCCTGGCCCTTGCAAATGAGGAAACGAGATGATTGTGATCAAAGTAGGTGGCAGTGAGGGCATTGAGTATGAAGCCGTGTGCGCCGATATAGCCCAGCTAGTGGCCGAAGGGCAGCAGGTGGTGCTGGTGCATGGTGGATCACACCTGACAAACCAGGTGGCCACGGCGTTGGGACACCCCCCCCAGTTTGTCACCTCCCCTTCTGGGTATACCAGTCGGTTGACGGACCGGGCAACACTGGAAATTTTTGAGATGGTGTACTGCGGCCAGGTGAATAAGAATATTGTGGAACGGTTGCAGCGGCACAATGTCAATGCGGTAGGGCTCAGCGGGCTGGACGGGCGCCTCTGGCAGGGGGCACGCAAACAGGCCATCAAAGTCGTGGAAAACGGCCGTACCCGCATCATTCGTGATAACCTGACGGGCAAAGTGGAACAGGTGAACACAACTCTGCTGTGGGGGCTTCTGCACAGCGGCTTTGTGCCTGTGCTCACCCCACCAGCCCTCAGCTATGAGGGGGAAGCGATGAACGTAGATGGTGACCGGGCCGCCGCCGCCACGGCCGTGGCTCTGGACGCAGCCGAACTGCTCATCCTCTCCAATGTGCCCGGTGTGCTGCGTCATTTTCCTGATGAATCATCACTCATTCCCTTTGTAGCCGCGGCAGAGATTGACCACGTGGCCCAAACGTACACCCAGGGACGTATGCGCATCAAGCTGTTGGGCGCCCAAGAGGCCCTGCATGGCGGGGTGCACCGTGTCATCCTGGGAGATGCCCGCGGCGAGCAGCCGGTATTAAAGGCGTTAGATGGTCAGGGAACGGTCATCGCTCATCCCTAATGATATTGGCAGACTGGCTGCCAATGAAGACAAAATTTATGGACACGATCACACTTGAAAATACGTTCAGCAGCGGCGTCTATGGTAAACGAGAGATAACCATTGTGCGCGGGCAGGGAAGCACGGTATGGGACGCCGACGGCCGTGCCTATATTGACTGTGCGGCGGGCACGGCCGTGGCCAATGTAGGACACTGCCATCCCACCGTCGTGGCCGCCATTACACGGCAGGCGCAAACACTTATCACCTGTCAAGAGATGTTTTACAACGACCAGCGCGCCACCTTTCAGGCACGCCTGGCCGCCATACTACCCGGCGACCTGGATCGTATCTTCCTATGTAATTCTGGCACAGAAGCGGTGGAAGCAGCGTTAAAGTTTGCCCGGTTGAGCACCGGCCGCCCGGAGATTGTGGCCGCGATGCGCGGCTTTCACGGCCGTACCCTGGGGTCTCTTTCTGCCACGCATAAAAAAGAGTATCGTCAGCCGTTCCAACCATTGGTCCCTGGCTTTAGCCACGTGCCTTTTGGCAATCTGGCACAGTTGGAAGCCACAGTAACCGGTCAGACGGCAGCCATTCTCCTGGAAATTGTGCAGGGGGAAGGCGGCGTGCGCCTGGCCGACCCCGGCTATTTTCAGGCGGTGCGGCGGTTATGTGATGAACGTGGTGCACTGCTGATTGTGGACGAGGTGCAAACGGGTTACGGCCGTACCGGGCGTATGTTTGCCTGCGAACACATGGGGATCGTGCCTGATCTGCTGTGCCTGGGCAAAGCGATGGGCGGCGGCCTGCCGCTGGGCGCGGTAGGCATTGGCGCTGGTGTGCAGCACCTGACGCCCGGGGTGCATGGCTCAACCTTTGGGGGGAATCCGTTGGTGTGTGCGGCGGCCAATGCGGTGTTGGATGTATTTGCGGCTGAAAGGCTAGACGGCCGTGCCGCCGACATGGGCAGCTACCTGATGGCACGGCTGCAAGACATCCATTCGCCCCTGGTGCGGGAGGTACGTGGCCTGGGCCTCATGGTGGGCCTGGAGCTAAAAACGCGTGCGATGGCGATAGTGCGCGGCTTGATGGCCCATGGCATTCTCACATTAACCGCCGGAGCTACGGTGCTGCGTTTGGTGCCACCGCTGGTGATCACCAAAGCGGAAATTGATACTGTGGTTCAGGCGATGGCCAAAGTTTTAAAGGAAATGTTGTAAATGGTGATGGTTGACCCTACCTTATTTTTGAAAGATTTCGTGGCCATCCCCAGTTTATCTGGGGAGGAAACGGCCGTGGCCCACTACCTTGTTTCCCACATGACAGCCCTGGGCCTGCACGCCCACATCGACGACGTAGGGAACGCTATCGGGGTGCGTGAATGCCCGGATGCCGACGGCCGACTCACTCACGACATTGTCTTGTTGGGCCACATGGATACCGTACCGGGGAATATTCCGGTGCGGATTGAGAAGGGACGACTGTACGGCCGTGGCAGCGTAGACGCCAAAGGACCGCTGGCAGCGTTTGTGCTGGCAGCGGCCCAGGCCACTTTGCCACCGGGGAGCCGCGTTGTGGTCATTGGCGCTGTGGAAGAGGAAGCGGCCACCTCTAAAGGGGCCCGCCATGTGGTTAACCATTACCGGCCGGACTGGTGCATCATCGGCGAACCGAGTGGTGCAGACGGCATCACTCTCGGCTACAAAGGGCGCCTTCTGGTGGACTACATCCATTGCCAGCCAATGAGCCATACGGCCGGGCCAGACCGCGGCGTGGCTGAGATGGGCATTGCCTGGGTCAACCAGGTGATGACCGCCATTGACCAGTTTAACCAGGGACGCGGCCGTTTGTTTGACCGGCTGCTGCCGGCTATTCGGCACATCCACACCAGCAGTGATGGGCTGACCAACAGCATAGAGATCAAGTTAGGGATTCGCTTGCCACCCGATTTTGATGCGGCAGCGTTTGAAGAGCAGGTGCAGGCGTGGGCTGGGGCGGCCCAGGTACATTTCTATGGGCATGAAGCGGCTTTTTACAACGGCCGTGCCACCTCCCTGGCCCAAACCTTCAACCGTGTCCTGCAGCAGAATGGAGTACAGCCTCGTTTTAAACACAAAACCGGCACTTCCGATATGAACGTCGTTGGCCCAGCCTGGCGCTGTCCCATGGTGGCATATGGCCCCGGCGACAGTCGTTTAGACCATACACCAGAGGAACATCTGGTGATTGATGAGTATTTGCAAGCGATTCAGATTCTAAAATCAGTATTGGAGATGGGGAGCATTAGTAATCGCTTATCCCCACTCTCACATCACACCTGAAGGGACATATCATGAGCCTGACCAACTTTTACATCATTGAATCCACCTTGCGCGAGGGGGAACAGTTTGTAAATGCCTTCTTTTCCACCGCCGAGAAGATTCAGATAGCCACGCTGCTAGATGCGTTTGGCGTGGAATACCTGGAACTGACATCGCCGCTGGCCTCACCAGAGAGCTACAACGACTGCGTGACCATCGCTAAGCTGGGGCTGAATGCCAAAATACTAACACACACCCGCTGCAATCTGGAAGATGCCAAAAAAGCAGTAGACACCGGCGTCAATGGCGTGGATGTGGTCATTGGCACGTCTTCTTATTTGCGCGAATTCAGTCACGGTAAAACCATAGAACAGATTTTGGAGCTGGCCCAAGAAGTTGTTGTCTACCTGCTTAGCCAGGGGGTAGAAACCCGCTTCAGCACGGAAGACAGCCTGCGTAGTGACGTAGCCGATATTGTGCGCGTTTACCGCGCAGTCAGTGACCTGGGGGTGCATCGGGTGGGCATCGCCGATACGGTAGGTGTGGGCACACCCCGCCAGATTTATGAGTTGGTCTCGCGGCTGCGACAGGAGCTAACCTGCGACATTGAATTTCACGGCCATAATGACGCCGGCTGTGCTATTGCCAACGCCTATGCGGCGCTGGAAGCGGGGGCCACCCACATTGACACCAGTGTGTTGGGCATTGGCGAACGCAACGGTATCACACCGTTGGGTGGCCTGATCGCCCGGTTGTACGCCACAGATGCGGCACTGGTGAAAAAGTACAACCTGCCGCTCATTCGCAACCTGGACAACCTGATCGCCCGGCTGGTGCGGGTAGACATCCCTTTTAACAACACCATCACCGGTTTTGCCAGCTTTACACACAAGGCCGGTATTCACGCCAAAGCGGTACTAAATAACCCGGCGACTTATGAGATTTTGAAGCCAGAAGATTTTGGCCTGACGCGCTATATTCACGTCGCCCACCGCCTGACAGGGTGGAACGCCGTGAAGGGGCGAGCAGAACAATTGGGATTGTGTCTGGATGATGCTCAGGTGAAATATTTGACAGAGCAAATTAAGAATATGGCGGATCACGGCCGTCTTACCCTTGACGATGTAGACGCGCTATTGTATGAAACCGCTAACCAAAATCTGTTAGTAAAAGGAACAAACCATGGTGAAACAGTTGAGTACAGCCGAACTTGAGGCCGGGCTGCCATTGGTACAGGCCTCACCGCCAGATAGGGGTAAGGAGTGCTCATGGGACAGACATTAAGCGAGCAAATTTTAGGGCAAAAAGCCGGGCGGCCCGTGCAGCCTGGGGATCTGGTGGTGGTGGAACCAGACGTGGCCATGGGGCATGATTCCCTGTCACCGGGCATTATCAAGGTCATGCAGGAGCAGTTGGGAACCTCACGTGTCCACAACCCGGCGCAGGTTGTGCTGGTGCTGGACCACGTAGCCCCAGCCTCCACCGTAGGCGTGGCCGATAACCAGAACCTGGTACGCCGCTTTGCTCAGGAGCAAGGCATTCGGTTATTTGAAGTGGGCCGAGGCATCTGCCACCAGGTGTTAGTGGAAGAACGTATTGCCCGGCCGGGTATGGTGGTGGTGGGGTCAGATTCACACTCCACCAGTTATGGCGCAGTGGGGGCGTTTGGTACAGGCATGGGGTCTACAGACGTGGCGCTGGTGTGGGCCACCGGCAAAACGTGGCTGCGTGTACCGGAGACGCTGCGTGTTATAACACACGGCCGTTTCCGTCCTGGTGTAGATGCTAAAGATCTAGCGCTTAAACTAGGCCGCGAACTAACTATCGGCGGGGCTACCTACATGGCTATTGAGTATCATGGGCTGGCATGGCTGCCACTGCCCGGTCGTCAGACTCTCAGCAGTATGGCCATTGAACTGGGCGCCAAAGCGGGGATCTTCCCGCCGATGGGCGCTGCAGCGGCAGATTGGGATGTGCCAGACTACCTGTTTGTAGACCCCCAGGCCACCTACGCCCAAACCATAACCATCCACCTGGATGAATTGGAGCCTCAGGTGGCTGTTCCCCATGCCGTGGATGATGTGGTGGACCTGGGAGCGGTAGCCGGGACAAAAGTAGATGTGATCTTTTTGGGAACGTGTACCAACGGCCGTTATGAAGACATGCGCACCGCCGCCGACATTCTGAAAGGTCGGCAGCTAGCGCCTGGTGTGAGGATGATTGTCAGCCCGGCCAGCCGCCAGGAGTTACAGCGGGCCATTGCTGATGACACGTTAAATACCCTGCTGGAAGCTGGTGTCACGTTAACGACGCCGGGGTGTGGGCCGTGCATGGGACGGCACCAGGGCACGCTGGGTGAAGGGGATATCTGCCTTTCTACCGGTAACCGCAATTTTAAGGGGCGCATGGGACACCCTTCGTCGCAAATTTATCTAGCCAGCCCCAGTGTGGCCGCCGCCACGGCCGTGACAGGGCACATCACCGATCCCCGTGATTTATAAAAAGGATAAAGGATGAGAACAAGCTCATCCTCCATAAATGGAGAGAACCATGGCACGCATATGGAAATTTAGCGCGGACGTAGATACTGACCAGATTGTCCCTGGGCGGTATGCACCCTACATGTTAAAAGAGGGACAGGATGTGAAAGATTATGCTTTTATTGAGGCCCGGCCAGACTTTGCCAGGGCAGCACAGCCCGGTGACATCATTGTCGCCGGGGCAAATTTCGGCTGCGGCTCGTCACGGGAATATGCGCCGGAGGCGCTGCGGCGGCGGCAGATTGGGGCCATCATTGCCCCTAGTTTTGCCCGCATCTTTTTCCGCAATGCTATCAACCTGGGCATTCCACTGTTTACCGCACCGAATGCGGTCATGATGTTAGCCGATGGGGATGAGGTGACCCTGGATCTGGCCCACGGCCGTATCCTGGCCGATCATGTCACGATTGATTTGCCTCCCCTACCTGATTTTGCTCAGGCAATTATAGCCGCAGGCGGCATCACGGCCTATGTCCGGCAGGTTGGCCGTTTTCCTGGAGAAGTATAGATGCCCAGGCTGTGTGTGATCCCCGGTGATGGCATTGGGCAGGAAGTGATTCCAGCGGCCGTTGACGTGCTAACGGCCGTCATCCCCACCCTGGAAACGGTAACGGCTGAAGCGGGCTGGGGTACGTTTGAAAAGTATGGTGTTTCCGTACCTGAAGAAACGCTAGCCGCTATTCGTGCCTGTGGCGCCGGTTTGTTTGGCGCGGTGTCATCTCCCTCACGGCGGGTGACGGGGTACCGCAGCGCTATACTGACGCTGCGACAAGAGCTTGAGCTGTATGCCAGCATCCGGCCGGTGAAAAGCTGGCCGCGTGTCTCCCCCAAGCCAGGCATTGATATGATCATCGTGCGTGAGAATACGGAAGGGCTGTATGTAGGGCGCGAACGGCTGGAGGCAGATGGCGATACGGCCGTGGCCGAACGCCTCATTACCAGAAAGGCCAGTGAACGGATCGCCCAAAAGGCGCTGGCACTGATGCAAGACCAGCGCCGCCAGCGGCTGACCATCGTACACAAGGCCAACGTGCTGCCGCTAACAGATGGGCTGTTTCGAGATACGGTGCGTGGGGTTTTTAGAAAGGCACAGTGGGTCCCAGGTGCACACGATATTGAAGTAGCAGAATTGTTGGTGGATGTAGCCGCCCTAAAAATGATAGCCGAGCCAGAGGAGTTTGATGTGATCATTACCACAAACCTGTTTGGCGACATTCTTTCTGATGCTGCCGCCTATTGGGGTGGCGGTCTGGGGCTGGCAGCCTCGCTTAACTGGGGAGACGACGTCGCTTTAGCCGAGCCAGTACACGGCTCGGCGCCGGATATTGCTGGCAAAGGTATTGCCAACCCGATTGCAGCGATTTTGAGCGGGGCCTTGCTGGTACGGCACAGGTGGGGGCTGGCAGAGGCGGCGGAAAAGATAGAGACGGCCGTTGATCATACATTGGCCGATGCATCCTATACATCGTTAGCCACCACAGAAACAATTACCCGGGCTGTTTTGCGACATTTGAAGTGAAAAAAACAGGCCACCCCATAAATAAAGGGTGGCCTGCCCGTTCACGAAGGAACGGGCGTTGCAGAAATCCGAGAGAGGAGACAACGCCCTGGGCCTGGTTAGCGGTTGTTCCAGTCGCGTTTCTTTTTGTGCCAGTTTGGGGGAGGTGTGTTTTCTCGAATTCCTTAAACTAACCAGACTTAATGATGATTATAACAGCATAGTATCAATTTTGCCAAGAGCTTAGTACCAAATGCCCAATAAAGGGGAAAGAACTCGTCCGGGAACCCGATCTGGCACTGGTTGGCCTTCTGCCAAAATGGTTATGCCGTTTACTATCACATGGGTAATGCCCACACTATGGTGGTGAGGGTGTATGTATGTGGCCCTGTCAGCGACTGTATCAGGATCAAAAACAACCAGGTCTGCAAAGTAACCTTCGCGAACTTCACCTCGTTGTCCCAGGTGAAAGCGGCTGGCCGGGAACCCGGTCATTTTGTTCACGGCCGTTTCTAAAGAGAACAACCCTTTCTGGCGCACCGCCCAGCCCAACAACCGTGTGGCTGAACCGTACTGACGCGGATGGATCTGGCCACCAGGGAAATAGATGCCGTCACTACCCATCAGGTAACGGCTGTGAGCCAAAAAGGGGGCTACCAGGTCATCCTTTCCTAAGTGAAAAACAAGCAGCACAGCCATGCCTTCACTTATCAATAAATCACACAAGGCATCGGCCGGGGAAGTGCCGACAGCGGCAATGTATTGGGCCAGTGACTGGCCCTGATAGCTGCTGTTCGTTTTGCTGCTTACCCAGGCAATGGTGACGTCCTCTAACGGTGTATCGGCCAGGGTGCGGTTAAAAGCGGTACGCAGGCGCGGCTCTGCCAATTTAGGCAAGGCTGCCAGCGGACCATCTCGCCAGGCTTCATGGGGCAAGAGGTATTGCAGCATCGTTGAGCTGGGCAGGTAGGGGTAGACATCAAAAGAAAAATCGACCTCATTCACGGCGATGGTGTCAATATAGTGGAGGATCGCTTCTGCCTCGGCCGGGTCAGCTGCTTTAAGGTGCGAAATGTGAACCGGTACACCCGCTCGTTTGCCAATGTCCACCGCTTCCTGCACCCCGGCCAGTGTGCCCAGGTTGTAACGCACATGAGTGGTATATACGCCATGAGGGGCTATAAGGCGGCAGGCTGCCACCAATTCATCGGTAGTCGCCAGGCATTCGTCGATGTAGTCTAGCCCGGTGGAAATGCCCAATGCACCTTCTTCCATGCCTTGCTGAACCAGACGCTTAATTTCGTACAGTTGAAAATCATCAGGAAAGCGCTGGCCAAACCCACAGGCCAGGGTTCGCACGTTGGCGTAGGGAATGAAGACAGCGGTGTTTTGGGCCGTACGGCCGTCTAACAAAGCCATATAATCACGCAGGTGCCGCCAGCCGGTGTATTCGGCGTATTCCAGGCCGTTTAACGGCCGTAGATAATATACCCACTCCCGCCATGTATGTTCATTGACCGGCGCGTAGGAGATGCCGTCTAACATAAGAAATTCTGTGGTAAACCCTTGCGTGGTCTTGGAAACCAAGTGCGGCTCTTTCAACAGCCAGGCATCTGAATGAGTATGGGCATCAATGAACCCGGGCGCTATGATCTTGCCGGCGGCATCAATGACCTGGGCGGCTGCAGCGGCCCCCAGGCGGCCAACAGCAGCAATACGATCACCACGAAGGGCTACATCTGCCTGGTAGCGGGGGGTATTACGGCCGTCAATGACCCAGCCGTTGCGAATAAGCACATCAAACATGGCTAATCCTTCTCAGGCCTGATTATAACCAGGTTCATCAAAAGTAACCCCTGGTGGCTAACCCAAGGTCAGCAAACGCTAAACATATTGATGCAAAACCGGCCATAAACACGCCGTAAAATTCCCCCTTCTCAGCCGGCCATTTCGTGGTAGGATAGGGGCGGAGGTTGTTATGCCCACTGCCCCACTGCGTAGCACAACGCCAGCCATTGACATATACGTCAAGTTGGCGCAATACCCCATTTTATGTGACCGCATTCGCTTGCGCATGCGCGAAGAATTATTCAGGCGCGGGATCATTGCCAAGACTGAATTTGAGCAAGAAGTAAAAAACCTGGCCGTGGAGTCACAGCGCCGCGAAGGCTTGAGTACGCCACTCTATCAAGAAGACGAGAGCGCCTGGCAACGTCGGCTGGACACCATTCGTGATTATCATACCGATGCTTATTTCGCCAACAACCTGGGCAGCGCCTTGCTGGAGCAAGTTATTGATGAGGTGCTGCGCAACCAGCATACAGAAGCTAACAAGACAGAGATAAGTTTTAACCCGGAAATTGCCCCTTGGGCTTTGCTTTTTCAGCAGGGCGAAGCGTATGATGCCCTGCCTCCCCCAGAAAAAGAGAAAGTAAAACACCATCTGGAAGAAATTAAGGTTGTCCTTATTAAACGGCTTATGAGTGACCAGCTGCCTTTTATTGCCGTGGCTAAGAATGTATTCCAAATACAGGATTTGCGCTGGATTTATGAGCGGCTCATTGGCCGTGGCAAAATTGGGGGCAAAGCCAGCGGCATGATGTTGGCCTGGAAGATACTGCAGATGAATGCCCCGGAATTAGGGCCTAATCTTGGGAAATATATCACCATTCCAGAAACATACTTCATTGGGTCTGAATTGATCTACGAGTTCATCTATTTGAACAAGTTAGAACGTTTTGTGAACCAGAAATATCTACCTGACGCCGAAAGACAGGCACAATACCCCCAAATCGTAACCGCGTGCCTGGCCGGCAAGATGCCCCCTTTTTTAGCAGAACAGTTGCGAGAGGTTTTGGTGCGCCTTGACGGCCGTCCGTTTATTGTGCGCTCTTCCTCTCTGTTAGAAGACCACCTAGATTACTCATTTGCCGGCAAATATGCTTCTGTTTTTTGTCCAAACCAGGGTAAACCAGAAGATAACCTGACCAATCTACTGAATGCCATCCGCCGTATTTACGCCAGCACCTTTGATCCCAATGCCATGATCGAACGTGAAAAATATGGTGTAATTGATTACGACGAGCGCATGGCCATTATGATTCAGCCCCTGGTAGGGGAACGGCATGGTGCTTACTTTTTCCCTACCATTGTGGGCATTGGCTTGAGCGAAAATCCGCTGCACCTGGAAACCAATACACGTAAGGGGGATGGCTGTTTACGGTTGGTATGGGGATTTGCCGGTCGTGTTACCGGGCAGCAATTTTTACATCAATCTTGTATTATTGCCCTGAGCCATCCCCGTAAACGATCTGGCGAAGCTATAGAAAGCAACCTGTTGCAGGCTACACAACAAACCGTCAAAGTTGTTGACCTGGAAACCAATCAATTTGAAGAAGTGCCTGTCCACAAAATTTTGGGGGAAGGTTATAGTCATTTAGAGGAAGTGGCTACGGCCGTACCCCACGCCGCCCCTGAAGAGCCAGCCTATGCCATAACTTTTGATCGTCTTACCAAAGATCCCAAATTCGTCAAACTTATGCGTTATACGCTCATGCGCTTGCAGGCTGTTTACGAAAAAGCGGTGGAATTAGAATTTACCCTAATGATCGATAAAACCCCCACTGGCCCCCACTATACCCTTTATATCTTGCAGTGCCATACGACGGTCCAGTGAGCAGTAGGTTAGTAAGTCGGTAATCAGTCCAAGAACCGATCACCGACTTACCTACTAAACGCTAATGACCGCTATTACGGCTTCAAAATCACCGGTAAAAAGACCCGTGGGGGGTCAATATAAGCCAGGTGAGATGTCACCATGTCTGGCAGGCCATCGCCATCCACATCCAGTTCAAAAATAATATCCGTAGGTGCCAGTAAGACAAAATCGGTGAATGCTACCTCCACTGGAATATCAACCGATTGGCCAGGGGTGATGTTCAACTGCCCGGTGATAACGCTGCCTGGGGGCAGGCCATTCAGACTCACAATAGGCGCGGTATCGGTCATGCCTCTTGACATGGCCCAGATGCGGTAATCGACTGCACCCCCACCGGCCAACGTCGGAAAGTCACCACCGCCATTATTTGTTACCGTAAAGCTAATGGCCTGGGTAAAACCAAAAGGAATGCCCCCGGCCAGGCCAGAATTAACGTTGGGGCTGGTCCACCAGTTTGGCGAATAGGACCATAAAGAGGCGTGACAGGTGAAGGTGGTGTTGGTGGCCAGATTAGTCACAATGGCCTGGAACTGCGCCCACTGCCCCTCCCCGGTAAAGCTGTTGGGGTAATCGATCTGAATATGCACTACGCCATACTGGTATGGGTTCAAAGATATGGGCAAAGTTGGGGTGAGAACGGTCATTGTGCTTGGCCCCACCAGCTGCACAGTATACGCTTTTTGGGGATCCGTAGAGGCGTTAAAAATGTAGATTTCTGTTACCAGGGAAACTTGATCTAAGAAGTGATTGTCCCAGGGAATCATACAAAAGTCATTTTTGCCGCCTTGCCAGTTGCCAAAATCTACATCATGTACCATTTGATTAGGGCCGAGCTGAATGGTGTGTGTGCCCGTTTGCGGGTAAGTTTGCACCCACTGTATCATGTTTTGCCCATTCCACACGGGTGGCGGCTGTAACTCTGAAACTATATAGGTTCCTGGTGGCAAGCCCATAAACCAGTAGTTGCCTTGATCATCGGTAACAGTGGACGTGATGAAGCCATTCCCTTGCACCGTGATCGTCCAGTTAGGCAGGCCAGGTTCATCGACGTCTTTTTGGCCGTCACCATCCAGGTCATGGAATTTCATGCCATGAATCTCACCAAATTCTTGGGTCCAGTTACCGAAGTTCAGGTTTTCGATAGATTGGGAGGGAACATATAAGAATGTGTAATAGCCAGGAGGCGGGGGAAAGGTTTGTACCCAACCTGGCTGCAGCATTTCGGTAACGGTATAGGTGCCGGTCATCAGATCCATGAACCAATAACGGCCGTCTCCCCCCGTGGTTGTGGTCATCACCATGCCATTCCCATCCAGTTGGATCGTCCAACCCGGCAGCCCCCACTCGTCGGCATCCCAGACGCCGTTGTTATTGTGGTCATAAAACTTGGCCCCGTGGACACCGCCATCCCTGGGACCACCATGGTTGCCAAAATTAATGTCATCAACCTGCTGCCCACCATTAATAATCACCTGATGAACCCCACCACCGCCGGTAGCCGGATCAGGAAATGTTTGCTGCCAGCCAGGCTGCATTACTTCCATAACGATGTACTGGCCATCCGCCAAATTGTGAAAACAGTAAAATCCATCAGCGTTGGTGGTGGTAGAAGTAAACCCCCCGCCGCCTTCTAATTGGATTGTCCAGCCAGGCAAGGTGGGTTCCAGACCCAGATCCCAGACACCATTAGCATTTTGGTCATCAAACTTTGCACCACAAATGCCACCACCGCCCACGACTGTGCGGGCCAGAGTCCCTTTGGCGGTGGCCAATGAGAACACCAATACCAGGGAAGCCAAGATGAGGACGCTCAACAAGGCCATGTATCGATTCGTTTTTGGTAATAGGTGTGAACGTTTACGGGAAGGTCCAAACAGTTGCTCATTCATTTCTTACGCTCCTTTTGGTCAAGTCAAGTAACGGCCGCTCAACTCCTGGGATAATGCCATCATAAATCAAACAAGAAAGGGTGAGGGGTAGTTACAATCAGGTTAAATCTAATAAACCCATCAACAGGGCAACAACAAGCCTACCATATCAATAAGCACCTCCTGAATTTTGTTTTACTAACTGGAGCCAGGCGAGTTTTAGAACCCTCTCTAGTGTGTAAGGCAATGGGGCAAATCGCGCCACACTGGAAAATTCAAAAAGCCAATGTCCAGTTACCGGTACACATAGGGGAATAATGTATGTGATTGTAGCAGAACAATGGGTAAATCGTAAATCTATTAGTGCATACACCCATGTCGCCAGACACGGCCGTCTCTGGCTAACAAGGCATCGGCTTCTTTTGGCCCCCAGCTGCCACGTGTATACGTGGCCAACGGTGGCGCCTCTGGATGCGTCTTCCAACCCTGAATAATAGGGTCCACCAACTGCCACGCAGCTTCAATGCCATCGCTGCGTGTAAAAAGCGAGGCATCGCCGCGAATGGCATCCAACAGTAACCGTTCATAAGCGTCTGGCAGTGAATTTCCCTTAAACGAAGAGTCGTAATGGAATTCCATATCGACCGGCTGCGTGGTATGGGCATCGGGCACTTTTGCCTCAAACTTTAAGTGAATGCCTTCATCTGGCTGGATGCAAAGTGACAGGGTATTGGCGCTAAAATCCTTATCGTCAATATCTGGAAACATGATGTGCGGCGGTTTTTTAAATTCGATAACGATTTCGGTGTTTTTGTCTGCTAAGGCTTTGCCAGAGCGCAAATAAAAAGGCACCCCCTGCCAACGCCAGTTGTCAATGTAAAGTTGAAGCGCAGCATAGGTAGGGGTTTGGGAGGCGGCGGCCACGCCTTCGGCCTGAAGGTACCCATCATACTGTGCGTGAACGGTGTCGGCCAGGCGCAACGGCCGTATCGCCTGGAACAGTTTGGCCTTCTCATTGCGCACGGCGTCAGCTTCAAAAGAAGCCGGGGGTTCCATGGCCACCAATGACAACAACTGCAACAGGTGGTTTTGAAACATATCACGTATGACACCGGCCTCGTCATAATAGCCGGCACGACGACCTACATCTACACTTTCCGTAACAGCAATTTGCACATTATCCACATAATTACGGTTCCACACCGGCTCAAAGATAGTGTTGGCAAAACGGAAATAAAGGATGTTTTGCGCCGTCTCTTTACCCAGGTAATGGTCGATGCGGTACACTTGCTGTTCTGCAAAAACCGTATGAATCGCTTCATTGAGTACCTGGGCTGATTGCAAATCATGGCCAAATGGCTTTTCTATCACCGCCCGCCGCCACCCCTCATGCTCATGCACCATGCCTGCCTGACCCAGATTTTGCACAATCGGCACAAAAAACTCTGGTGAAGTCGCCAGGTAGTAAAGGCGATTTGTAGGGCCACTTTCCAATGTGGGCAGGTGCTCCCGCAGCCGAATAAAATCTTCAGGCACATCCAGGTTGCCCTGAAAATAGGTGATACGCGGCGCAAAATCGGCCCACTTTGCGGCATTAAACGATTTTTCTTGGAACTCTACCAGCCCTTCTTGCAACAGGGAGCGAAACTGGGCATCATCCCACGGCCGTCGGGCAAAACCTACAATTTGGAATGTCTGCGGCAGCCGCCCTTTGCGGTAAGAATTAAACAGGGCGGGAATGAGCTTACGTCGGGTTAAGTCCCCTGAAGCCCCAAAAATAATAATGGTGGTTGGATGAGCCATTTTTTACCCCCTATTTGTGTTCAGGCATTGTATGAGCCGGCCGTGACCTGGCCGCCTTCACCCGTCCAGTTGGTGTGGAAAAATTGGCCTCGTGGCTGGTCCACCCGCTCGTAAGTGTGGGCGCCAAAGTAGTCACGTTGCGCCTGCAGTAAATTGGCCGGCAAACGACCGTGGCGGTAGCCATCATAAAAGGCCAGGGCGCTGGACATGGCCGGGAGGGGGATGCCCCAGGCAACCGCCTGGGATACAACCCGCCGCCAGGCAGCCTGAGCCATCATCACCTGTTCTTTGAAATAGTCATCAAGCAGCAGGTTCGTCAACTGCGGGTGGCGGGCATAGGCCGCCTGAATATTATCTAGAAAAGCCGCCCGAATAATACACCCTTCACGCCACATCAGGGCAATACCACCATAATTCAGGTTCCAATTCTGCTCGCTGGCCGCCGCCCGGAAGAGCATATACCCCTGTGTATAGGAGATAATTTTGGCGGCATACAAAGCCTGTGCCAGATCGGCCACAAACAGATCCCGGTCACCGCTGAAAGTAACAGCCGGACCAGATAAGGCGGCGGCCGCCACCAACCGCTCCTCTTTTAAGGCCGACAGGGAGCGGGCAAACACGGCTTCGGTAATAAGGGTCAGGGGCATACCAGAGTCCAGCGCGGCCACGGCCGTCCACTTCCCCGTCCCCTTTTGGCCGGCCGCATCTAAAATCTTGTCCACCAACGGCAAGCCATCCCCATCCTTAAAGGCTAGAATCTCCGCCGTAATTTCAATTAGATATGAATTTAACTTGCCCTGATTCCAGTCGGCAAAGATGTGGCTCATCTCGTCTGGCGTCAACCCCAGACCAACGCCCATGAGATGATACACCTCGGCGATAAGCTGCATATCACCATATTCAATGCCATTATGCACCATCTTCACAAAATGACCGGCGCCATCTTCACCCACCCAATCACAACAGGGCGTGCCGTCGGCCACCTTGGCGGCAATGGCTTGCAGAATCTCTTTGACATGCGGCCACGCTGGCGACGAACCACCCGGCATAAGCGACGGCCCATGCCGTGCCCCTTCTTCACCGCCAGAGACACCACAACCCACAAAAAGCAGCCCTTTCTCTTCCAGGGTATGGGTACGGCGAATGGTGTCTGGGTAATGGGAGTTGCCACCATCAATGATAATGTCACCTGGCTCCAGGTGGGGGAGCAGCGAATCAATGACCGCATCCACCGGATTACCCGCTTTGACCATGATCATCACACGGCGGGGTGGTTTTAAGTGACTGACCATGTCAGCAATGGTGTAGGCGCCAATGACCTGTGTGCCGGCCGCTGGGCCGGCCAGAAACTCTGTGGTCACTTCGCCGGTGCGGTTGTAAACGGCCGTTGTGAAGCCGTGATCATTCATGTTTAGCACCAGATTTTGCCCCATTACCCCCAGGCCAATAAGGCCAATATCGGCTGTGGCATGATTGCTTGTCATGAGAATTATTCCTCTTTTGGTAAACCATCATCCAAAATCACACTTCAGATGATGGCTATCAGTGCATCTATTGACAGGGCTTACGGCCGTATGTGCCCGTCGCCAATGCACACCCATTTGTAAGTCGTTAACTCTTCAAGACCCATAGGGCCGCGTGCGTGCAGCTTTTGGGTGCTGACGGCCACTTCTGCCCCCAGACCAAACTGCCCGCCATCGTTAAAACGGGTGCTGGCATTTACAAACACCGCCGACGAGTTAACCTCATTGACAAAACGCATGGCGTTTTGCCAGTCATTGGTAAGGATGCTGTCGCTGTGGGCCATGCTGTGTGCATGGATGTGGTCAATGGCTTCGTCAAGTTCACAAACCTTTACGCCCAGAATAAGCGCCATCCACTCTGTATCAAAATCGTCTGGCCCGGCGGGCACAAGGTTAGCGCCACGTCCATCCCTTTTCAGGATGTCCCAGGCGGCACCCGTGGGGCGCAGTTCTACACCAAGGGGGGCCAGCCGGGCGGCCATCTGCGGCAGAAACTCGGCAGCCACTGCTGGATGAACCAGGACGGTGTCCAGGGCATTACACACCGACGGCCGTTGTACCTTGGCATTCTCCACAATAGCTAACGCTTTATCCAGGTCGGCGCTCTCATCGACAAAAATGTGGCAAATGCCAATGCCCCCTGTTATGACGGGTACAGTGCTGTTTTCCTTACATACCTGGTGCAGTGTATGGCCGCCACGAGGGATGATTACATCTACGTACTCGTCTAATCGCAGCAGGTCAATGACCAGTTTACGGTCTGGGTCATCAATGGTTTGCACGGCCGTAGGGGGCAGCCCCACCTTTTCCAAGGCTGCCTGAATGACAGCCACCAGGGCTTTATTGCTGCGCCGCGTTTCTTTACCGCCGCGCAAAATAGACGCGTTGCCCGTCTTCAGGCAAAGGGTAGCAATATCAATGGTCACATTGGGGCGGGCCTCATAGATGACACCAACCACGCCAAAGGGGATGCGGCGGCGGCTCAGGCGCAGGCCATTAGGCAGCAGTCGGGCATCAAATTCACTGCCTACGGGGTCTGGCAAGGTGGCAACACGGCGAGCGTCGGCCGCCAGCCCGGCAATACGTCCTGCGGTCAACAGCAGCCTGTCCAACAGGCCGTCGCTCAGGTTATGGTCACGGCCGTCGGCAATGTCCAGGGCATTTTGTGCCAGTACCGCTTCGGCCTGCGCTTCCAGTTCAGCAGCAATGGCCAGCAGAGCGGCGTTTTTCTGGTCTGTGGTCAGGGTAGCCAGCTTACGGCTGGCCACGCTGGCTGCCTTGCCCATGGCAATTAAGTTGGTCATTTTATCATCTCCCTTATCGCTAATGAGTGTTCAGCAATCGGCCGGTCTGTAAGCAGTTACAGCAAAATCATATCATTCCGATGCACGGCCACCGGTCCATAAGCATAACCGAGCCGCTCCACAATCTGGTCAGAATGCAGCCCGGCAATGTGGGCCAGGTCATGGCTGCTGTAACGAACGATGCCGCGGGCCAGTTCACGGCCGTCTGCCCCTTGAATACAAATGGTGTCACCGCGTTCAAAATGGCCGGTCACGGCCGTGATGCCCGCCGGGAGCAAGGAACGACCGTCAGCACACAATGCCGCCACGGCGCCAGCATCAATGACCACACAACCTGCCGCTTTGCGGCCAGCATAGATCCACTTTTTGCGGTTTTCCAGTGGGGTTTTTAAAGCTGGAAAGCGTGTACCCACACTTTCACCAGCCACGGCGCGGGTGATGACATTGGGGGCGTGCCCAGCGGCGATAATCACGTCGGCGCCGGCGCGACGGGCAACATCAGCCGCCTGTAACTTAGTGGCCATGCCACCCACACCCAGGCCGCTAATGCTGCCGCCGGCCAATGATTTAAGTGTTTCATCTATTTTATCAACTTCTGGAATTAATTGCGCGTCAGGATGGCGGCGGGGATCGGCCGTAAACAGACCAGGCTGATCTGTGAGCAGTATGAGCAAATCTGCCTCGGCTAAGGTGGCCACCAAGGCCGAGAGGTTATCATTATCACCCACCTTAATTTCTTCGGTGGCCACGGCGTCGTTTTCATTAATAACCGGCACGATACGGTGTTCCAGCAGGGTGAGCAGGGTGTCACGGCCGTTTAAATAACGGCGGCGGTTTTGTACGTCGGCCCGGGTGAGCAAAATCTGGCCTACATGAAGGCCATAAATCTCAAAATACCGCTCCCAGAGCTGCATCAGCCGGCTCTGCCCCACGGCGGCTAACATTTGTTTATGATTTAGCGTGGGGGGTAAATCAGGAAAACCCATCCGTGCCCTGCCTACGGCAATAGCGCCCGAGGTACAGATGATCACATCTTTGCCCTGGCGATGCAAAGCGGCACATTGGCGCACCAACTCTACCATGTGCGGATGATCCAGGTGCGGGGTGCCTGCGGTTAACACACTGGTACCAATTTTAACAACAACTCGTTGATACATGGGCCTCCACTGAATATGAGTATGAGAACGGCCGTTTACATTCTAGCTTTCCATTCGGTACAATAAAGGTACATTTTCACAAAAACCCCCCTCGTTGGCAATTCGAGGCATGGCGGATGCGGGCGCGGTTCATCATGAACCTAAACTCTATGAAAGTCTGTGTACATGCATCCGCGTTCATCCACATCCCGTTATTTATAAAGAAAAGGAGAACCCATGAAAACCCAAACAACCCAAGAATTATTTGATTGGCTCGGTGACACCATTCGTCTGGAAAACGGCGTCGTCCACGTTCGTGAAGCTACCCAACTGCCCGGCCAGATTGATAAGGTCGTGTACACGGCCGTTTTTGGGGATGGTCTAACACGCGACGTAGCACGCTGGCTCATTTGGGAAATTGCCCAAGCGGTGGGCATTTACCCTGCCTCCATTCATGAGTTGTACATGTCTGTAGGGCGCGGCGACACGCCACCTGCCTTCACTGTGCCAGCCATGAATGTGCGCGCCATGAATTTTAACACCTCACGTGCCATCTTCCGCGCCGCCAATAAACTCAACGTGGGCGCCATGATTTTTGAGATCGCCCGCTCAGAAATTGGCTATACCAACCAGCGGCCGGCCGAATATACGGCCTGTGTGCTGGGCGCAGCTATCAAGGAAGGCTATCGCGGCCCTGTTTTTATCCAGGGCGACCATTTCCAGGTGTCCGCAGCCAAGTTTAAAGCCAACCCGGAGGCCGAAATTCAAGCTGTCAAGGAGATCATGGCCGAAGCCGTGGACGGTGGATTTTTTAACATAGACATTGACACTTCTACTCTGGTTGACCTGAGTTATGAGACGCTGGATGAACAGCAACGGCACAATTATGAACAATGTGCCAACCTTACCAAATTTGCCCGGACCATTGAACCCCGCGGCATCACCATTTCGTTGGGGGGGGAAATTGGCGAGGTGGGCCATAAAAACTCCACGGTAGAAGAGCTGCACGCCTTTATGCAGGGCTACCACCGCCAGACAGAAGGGCTGCCGGGCATCTCTAAGATCTCAGTACAAACTGGCACCAGTCATGGCGGCGTGGTGCTGCCAGATGGGTCGCTGGCTCAGGTGAAGGTAGACTTTGAGACACTGCGTGATCTGAGCGCCGCCGCTCGTGATGATTATGGTCTGGGGGGGGCGGTGCAGCACGGCGCTTCCACGCTGCCGCCAGAGGCTTTCCACAAATTCCCCGAAATCGGCACTGTGGAAATTCACCTGGCCACCAATTTCCAGAACATCATTTATGATCTGCTTCCGGCAGACGTGGTCAGTGAAGCTTATGACTACATCAAAGCCAACCACGCCAATGAGTGGAAAGAAGGGAAAACGGAAGATCAATTCCTTTACAGCACACGTAAAAAGGCCATTGGCCCTTTCAAAGAACAATGGTGGCACCTGGATGAGGGGCTGCAGCGGCACATTGGCGCTACACTGCAGGAGCAGTTTGAATTTTTGTTTGAAAAGCTGAATGTCAAGGATACGCGTGAACTGGCCCAAAGCGCCACAACACGTGTGCCCATTCACAAACCCCGCCCCACAGCGGTGGCGGCAGAAACCGCAGGTGAAGACGTTAGCGATCTGGATGATTAAACCAACCTGAGCGTTTAACGTTTGCACCTCTACCTACGGCCGTATCTGCACAAACCGGTACGGCCGTTTTTCATGACAATGTTCACTGGCATTTTCCTCTAATCCCGGCATACTTGACAACAGCGCAACAATTTACACTTTGTAAGGAGAACCCTATGTCATTAAAAAGTTTACCCGCCGGGGTCATCACTGGCGAACAGGTGCAGGCCGTGTTTGCCCACGCCAAAGCCAACCAGTTTGCTTTGCCCGCGGCCAACGTGGTAGGCACAAACAGCGTCAATGCGGTGTTGGAAACGGCCGTGGCCGTTAATTCCCCCGTCATTTTGCAATTTTCGCACGGCGGCGCCACTTTTTTTGCCGGTAAAAGCCTGAACAATGACGGCCAGCGGGCGGCTATTGCCGGGGCCGTGTCAGGCGCACATCACGTGCATCAGGTAGCGGCACTCTACGGCGCGCGGGTCATTTTGCATACCGATCACGCTGCCAAGAAGCTGCTGCCCTGGATCGATGGACTGTTAGATGCAGGTGAAGCATTTTACAAGGTTCATGGCAAGCCGCTGTTCAGCAGCCATATGCTAGACCTGTCTGAAGAACCGATCGCCGAAAACATTGACATTTGCAAGCGTTACCTGGAGCGTATGAGCAAATTGGGCATGACCCTGGAGTTTGAACTGGGCGTCACCGGCGGCGAGGAAGATGGCGTTGATAACACCGGTGTCGACAGCGCCCGTTTGTACACACAGCCAGAAGAAGTGGCCTACGCCTATGAAGAATTAATGAAGGTCAGCCCCAACTTTACCGTAGCGGCTGCCTTTGGCAATGTGCACGGCGTTTACAAGCCGGGCAACGTGCAGCTGCGCCCTATCATTCTGCACAATTCACAGAAGCACGTGCAGGAAACGTTTGGTACGGGGGAAAAACCGATCAACTTTGTTTTCCACGGTGGTTCTGGCTCCAGCCAGGCAGAGATCCGCGAAGCGATTGCGTATGGGGCCATCAAAATGAACATTGATACCGACCTGCAATGGGCGTTTTGGGATGGCGTGCGCGGCTACGAGGCCACGTACCATCATTACCTGCAAGGGCAAATTGGCAACCCCGAAGGGGACGACGCTCCCAACAAGAAATATTATGATCCACGCCGCTGGCTGCGCACGGGCGAAGAAGCATTTGTAGCCCGTCTGAAGCAGGCGTTTGCTGATCTGAACAGCGTTAACACGCTGGCGTAACTTGCTTGAGGTTGGCAGACGGCCGTCTGCCAACCTCAAGCTATCATCAAGTTCAGACCGATCAACACTAGCAGCAGGAGAACCATTTTGCGGAAGATGGCCGCGGGTATACGGCCGTCCAACAAAAACCCCACGACCAACCCGACAACCATCGCCGGCATAGCCACCCAGACGTTATGCCAGACAACGGCCGTGACATTTCCTTTTAAGATGTGCCCGGCCAACACCATGATGCCTGCTGGTAGAAAAAACCCCTGCAAATTACCCTTAAACTCGGCCGGCGGCCAGCGGCGGCAGCTGCCATAAATGATCACGGGTGGGCCGCTGGTATTGTAAATACCACCGATCACCCCGGCCACAAAACCAAAGGTCCAGGCCCAGGCCGGCCGCGTCAGTGCTGGTAAACGCGGCGACAGCAGCGCATAAAGCGCATACCCGGCTACCATCGCCCCCAACAGGCGTGCACCCACAACCGGGTCTATGACGCCCAGCAAATACAAACCGACCGGCGTGCCGGCCAACGCCGCTATCACCAGGCGGCTGACGGCCCGCACATTGACTGCCTCCCGAAAACGTATCAGAATGACAAATTCAGCCAACATGCCCACGATAGCCATCATGGGCGCGGCAGCAGGCAGGCCAATCACGGCCGTGAGCAGCGGCATCGATACCAGCGCCAACCCAAAGCCGGTGGCTGCTTGCACAAAAATGGCCAGGAAAACGATGAGGGCCACAAGGAGATCAGGACTCAGGTTATTCAACACGGATGGTTTTGATCGGCTGTTTGGCGTGCAGTTCATAGAGGTCTGGGCGGCGGTCATGCAGCGGCCGTACGCTGCCCAATTCTCTTTGCTGAGCCAGGCTGTTGAGGTCTAGATCAGCAATCACTACCGTTTCCACATTGGGATCAGCCAAGGCGGCCGTGGCTTCCAACGGAAAAGCAAAATCACTGGGTGTAAGAATGGCTGACTGGCTGTAATTAAGCAGATAAGAAGGTGTTGTCGGCAGGTTGCCGGCGTTGCCAGACAATACCAGATAGATGTAATTCTCCACAGCACGCGCATGAGCGGCATAACGCACCCGGTAATAGGCTTTCTTTTCATCGGTGCTAAAGGGGACAAAGATCGTCTCTACACCGGCCATTGCCAGCAGGCGCGCCGTCTCTGGGAACTCAATGTCATAACAAATCTGAAGGGCGATACGGGCCAAGGGTGTCTCAAAAATACGGATACCTTCCCCGGGCTGCACGCCCCATCGCTCTCGTTCAAAAGGGGTAACGTGCAGCTTATCTTGGGTATGCACCTGGCCAGACGGTGTAAACAGGTAGGCAACATTGTACAACTGGCCCTCACGCGCAGTGGGGTGAGAGCCAGCGATAATATACAGGCGGTATTTTTGGGCTAGACGGGTAAACAGCTCCTGATATTGCGCCGTAAAATCCGCCAACTGCCAGGCAGCCTTTTTGGGATCCATATCTGGCGACAGCAGGCTCATCAACTGCACGGTGAACAACTCTGGCAGCAGCAAAAAGTGGCAGTGATAGGTATCAGCGGACAGGACAAAAAAGGTAACGATGCGTTCAAAATCATCCCAACTATCAATAGGGCGCATCAGCCATTGGGCAGCGCAGACGCGGATGGTGCGGACGGGCCGTTTGAGGGGGGCGGCGGCAATTTTGCGCCGCTTTGGTTTATACTCAGGGTTAGGCATTTCCAGCCAGGTGGCATAGTTAAGGCTCTCTTGATCCTCCATGTAATCTAGCAGCAGCCGCTTGACATGGTAACCGGCCGACAGGTGGGCGTTTAACGCTTTGTCATGTAATTCGCCGGCTTCAACCCGGCGCACATACTCTTCGGCCGTCATTTTGCCGCTGACCAGATAGTAATCAGGGATACGGCCGTAAGCCACCATGCGCCGCAAATTATACTTTCGCATCAACCCACGCCGTTTCTGGTACAGGCGTTTGGAAATGCCGCGCTGCCGGTAATCAGGATGCACGGCAATGTCAGCGCCGTAAAGTGTATCACCGCTGTGGGTATGGTTGCTGAATGTGCCTGCGCCCGTAATTTCGCGGTAAGTATACCAATGATCATCATCATCCAACTGCACGATCACCGCGGTAGCATAGCCGACTACCTGCCCGTCTAGTTCGGCCAGGAACTGACCTTGGGGGAAAGCGTTAAATTGATGTTCGTATTTACGACGACCGTACATCTCATGGGCTTCGTACAACTGCCCATACACCGCCTGCTGACAAGCTACAATGCCGGGAATGTCTTCTGCCGTCCACAACCTGATTTTAAATCTCCCTGTTTTCTTCATCTCTTTCTTTACAGGTTATCCGGCTAATGATGGGTATCTGCGCTATTTACCACAATGTGGCTACAGTATACGCCTGAATATGAGCATCAGCCGTAAGTAAAGTCATATTTTCACAGAGGGCCTGGGCGATCAATAAACGATCAAATGGATCTTGGTGTATGGCCGGTAACTCCCCAATTTTACGGCAGTGATTTTTTTCGACAGGCAGCCATTGAATGCCGTTTGCCGCTATTTCGGCATCAAACACTTCCGGCCAATTGACTGCTAACACTAACTTGCCAATGCTGATTTTAATGCAGACTTCCCAATAACTGACGGCGCTCAAGTAGAGGGTGTTTTCCGTGTCTAAAAAGGCGTGGCGAGCAGGCTCACTCAAACCCGTGCCCGTCAGACTCCATAAAAAAGCATGGGTATCCAACAAAAACTTCAACCCATATACTCCTTAAATTCATCCAATGGGGCATCAAAGTCATCGGCCATATGCAAAACAACCTCTTTGGCATGGCCGATCCGTCGCTGCGGGCGTGCTTCCGGAAGGACTACCAATTTGACCAACGGCCGTTTCCCCTTGGCAATGATAATCTCTTCACCGTCCAGAGCTTGTTGAATGAGCCGGGACAAATGGGTTTTTGCTTCATGAATGGTTACTTGTGTCATGCCGAAATCTTAGCCAACTTTGTGAACTAAGTCAAAGTATCCAGCCGTTCGCTCAGTTCGGTATGGCTGCCTTGCAGCTGGGTCAGTTTATCGCGTTCCTTTTGCACCACGGCCGTTGGCGCTTTTTGGGCAAAAGGGCTGTTAAGCAGGCCGCTGACCCGCTGAATTTGCGCATCAAGGTCGGCCAACTCCTTTTGCAAGCGCTCCCGCTCTTTATCCAGGTCTACCAGTCCGGCTAACGGCAGGTAGGCGGTGATATCCCCCTGGGCGATGGTAATAGCCTGGTCAGGAGCAGCCGCGCTTTCGGCAATCACCAGCGTTGTTTCATCCAGGCGGGCCAGAAAACAAAGGACAGCCTGTTGATCACGCAGGAAAGAGGTTTGAGAACCTGCAGAAATAACGGCCGTAACCCACTTCCCCGGCTCTACCTCATTATCAGCACGGGCGGCGCGGATGCCACGCACCAGGGTGCGCAGCTGTTCAAAGCTGGCCGCCGCCTGAGGGTAGGTGTCACCTGCTGCTGGCCAATCAGCAATGATGAGCGCCGCACTCCAGCCACCGGCTGGTTCAATGGCCAGATCGGCAGCCACAAAGGCATTTTTTAACTGCTGCCATGTCTCTTCGGTAACGTAAGGAATATACGGGTGCAGCAGGCGCAGGCAATCATCCAACACCGTGCGGGCCACGGCCAGGGTTGTCCAGGCGCGTTGGCCACCTACCCGCAGCTGCACTTTTGCCAATTCTACATACCAATCAGCAAAGTCACCCCAGAGAAAGTCATACACCTGGCGGCCGGCCTCGCCATAGAGGTAATTGTCCATCAGGCGGTTGGCGTCAGCGGTCACTTCACTGAGGCGGGTCAAAATCCAGTGGTCGGCAGCGGTATAATTGGGCGTGGATGTGGCATCAGCTTTGCGGGCTTTGTCCAGATTGGCCGTGATAAAGCGGGCCGTGTTCCAGATTTTGTTGGCGAAGTTGCGGTTGGAGGCTACCCGGTCCAGCGACAGATTTAAATCATTGCCAGGGGAGCCGCTGGTGAGCAGGGTAAAGCGCAAGGCATCGGTACCGTATTCGCCCATCACATCTAGGGGATCGGTAACGTTGTTGAGGGTTTTTGACATTTTACGGCCGTGTTCGTCCCGCACCAGCCCGTGTAAATACACGGTATGGAAGGGAATGTCATTGGTGAACAACAGGCCCTGCATGACCATGCGCGCCACCCAGAAGAAAAGGATATCGTACCCCGTCTCCATCACATCGGTAGGGTAAAAACGCTGCAGATCGGGCGTGTTTTCCGGCCAGCCCAACGTAGAAAAGGGCCACAAGCCAGAGCTAAACCAGGTATCCAATACATCTGGGTCTTGTTCCAGGGTCACATCATGGCCGTAACGGGCGTGAGCTTCAGCGGCGGCCGCCGCTGCGTCGTGAGCCACAATCACCTTTTCCGGGTCACCATTCACATACCAGGCCGGGATGCGGTGACCCCACCACAATTGGCGGCTGATGCACCAGGGCTTGATATTTTCCAACCAGTTGTCCCACACTTTGACAAAACGTTCGGGCACAATGCGAATCCGGCCGCGGTGCACGGCATCCAGCCCCATATGGGCCATGGGTGCGACGTTGGCAAACCACTGCCAGCTTACCAGCGGCTCGATGATTTCGCCGCCGCGCTGGCTGCGGGGCACGTTCAGAGTGTACGGCTGCGTCATGATGGTCAGGTCGGCGGCTTCCATGTCCGCCCACAGTTTCTGGCGGCATTCAAAACGATCCAGCCCGGCGTACGGGCCAGCGTGGACGTTCATGGTGGCGTCTTTGTGCATCACGTTGAGGACGGCCAGGCCATGCCGCTGGCCAATTTCAAAGTCGTTGGGGTCATGGCCGGGTGTGATTTTAAGGGCACCAGTGCCAAAGTTTCGGTCTACATAGTCATCGGCGAGGATGGGGATTTCGCGGTTGAGGATGGGTACCAGGCAAACCTGGCCAATAAAGGGCTGGTAGCGTTCGTCGTCGGGATGAACGGCCACGGCCGTATCGCCCAAAATCGTCTCTGGCCGTGTGGTAGCCACGGGAATGTGCCCACCGCCCTTCACCGGGTACTTAAAATGATAGAGAAAGCCCTGTTCTTCACTATATTCCACTTCCAGGTCAGACACGGCCGTTTGCAGCCCTGGCGACCAGTTCACCAGATATTCGGCGCGGTAGATGAGGCCCATACGGTAAAGGCGGATGAATGCTTCTTTGACAGCTTCGCTCAGCCCCTCGTCCAAGGTAAACCGCTCCCGCTCCCAGTCACATGAAGCCCCTAAACGACGCAGTTGTTTGACAATGTGGCCACCATACTTTGCCTTCCACTCCCAGGTACGGCGCAGGAACGCTTCACGACCTATGGCTTCACGGGAAGTACCTTCCTGGCGCAGCATTTTTTCCACCTGCAGCTGCGTGGCAATACCGGCATGGTCGGTACCGGGAACCCAGAGTGCGGCCCGGCCTTGCATGCGGGCGCGGCGAATCATCAGGTCTTCCAGGGCCACAAACATGGCATGCCCCATGTGCAGTTCGCCGGTGACATTGGGGGGAGGTATGGAAATGGTGAACGGCCTGGCATCAGCAGGGCGACACTCAGGTTTAAACCAGCCATTGGCCTCCCACCACTGGTAGAGCCGTTCTTCAGTATCATGAAAGTCATAGGCTTTGGGCATTTGGGTCATGTTTACTTCCCTTGTCATTATTATCGGAAGAGATTGGAGATGAGAGCGTGGCGACAAACGGCCGTTACAATCTCTAAAATAAAAAGCCCTCATCCTGGCAAGAACGAGAGCTATCTCTATCTTTATTTGTTCAGTTGCGTTGGAAGTATAACAAGGGGGGGTACGGCCGTCAAAGTGACGGCCAGCCACAAAGAACCATATGCCAAAACAATGATACTGTTTGAAAAACGTTATACATTTTGGTTTAATACCGTAACTACAATTTTGGCGAGATCACCAGGGTATGAAAGAGAAAAAACATAGTAATCCAAAAGAGGCGGTTGGTAAATGGAATCCAAGAACAACTATCCTCATCGCTATCATTATTTTGACAGTAGTTATCAGATTCTTCAATCTATTTCACCAAGGATTTGTGGCTGATAGAGCCAACTTCAGCGATGACGCTTTGATAACTTTTCGTTACTCGCTAAATCTCTCCCAAGGAAAAGGATTTGTTTATAATCCTGGCGAACGCATAATAGGCACCACGACACCATTGTACACAACATTGATGGCTGTTCCAGCTTTATTAGGTGTTGATCTAATGTGGGCTTCCTTTGTCGTTAATGCGATCGCTGATATTTTAGTGATCGTACTTATCTGGCGAATGGGGCAAGAGAATCTTTTCGTTCAACTCCTTAGTGTCATACTTTATTTATCACCTTAATTTTGCGCAAAAGTAGCAGGTTTCTACCCACTTAGTGCAAACAGGGGCGATTTCTACTCGCCCACACAGTACCTTTCCAAACAAACAATCAGGTCTTGCGAATTTTGGTTTAGCTCTAG
>WYBM01000087.1 GCA_011525915.1 Ardenticatenaceae bacterium
TAAGCCATGTCAGCTAGAGAATCAGGGGGATTCCCTGATTCTCTAGCTTGGTATAGCAAAAAATGAGCGCATCTCCAGGTGCGCTCATTTTTTGCCAGCGGGTAAAACCTTCTCTATAATCTCACACTTGTATGCATACACTATTTACCCCTAAGTTGTTTTTATGAAATCAAACCTTTGGAAACAATGGTCCTGGCGACAGTACCAGGGGCAGGTTCGTCTGTTTGTGCTGCCTTACCTGGTGGGCACCGTCATATTAACTGTGCTGCCCGCACTGGCCACGGTGAGTGTGGCTTTTACCGAATACAACTCCATCCAACCACCTATATGGACAGGCATTAATAACTTCGTTCGTCTGCTCAACTCTGCTTATGTCAGACAAGCATTGCAGAACTCTATCTTTTTCATTGCCCTGGCTGTACCTCTGCGTCTGTTGGGGGCCCTGCTGTTAGCGCTGTTATTACAAACTAAGCGGCGTGGTTTTGGTTTTCACCGGGCCGCTATCTATCTGCCAACTGTTATCCCGGAAGTGGCTTATGCCCTGGTCTGGCTGTGGATACTCAACCCATTGTACGGGCCGTTAAATATGGCCTTACGTGGTGTAGGTTTACCCGGACCAGACTGGTTGGTAGAGCCACAAACAGCCCGTTTATCCATTGTATTATTGTCATTATTCACCATTGGCGAAGGGTTTGTGGTTTTGCTCACGGGGCTAAAGACAATACCTAAAGCTTATTATGAGGCGGCCATCGTGGACGGCGCCTCAGTCTGGCAATCTTTCTGGCGGATTACGGCACCGCTTATTACGCCCTGGCTGTTGATACTGGTTTTCCGCGACATGCTCATAAGCCTACAAAATACGTTTACTCCTTCCTTTGTCATGACGTATGGCGGACCTTATTATGCCACCACTTTTGTCCCTCTTTTGCTTTATGAGATTGCTTTTGACTTTTTTGATTTTGGCATGGCGGCGGCTCTGTTGATATTGACATACTTAATGATTGGCCTGGTGATCATCGGGATTTTGAACCTGGTGGGGGCGGAAAGAGGTGTTGATGATTTCTAGATTAAAGACGGGGGGACACCATATCACGGCCGTGCTGGCTACGGCCGTATTTATCTTACCTCTTTTTTGGGTATTGGTAGCCTCACTGCGCCAACCAGGACTGCCACCACCTAACACCATTCAATGGTGGCCGTCAGAGCCTTACTGGCAAAACTACCAGACGATCTTTGAGATTGTACCCTTGCTGCGCTACCTAAAGAACTCTCTGATTGTCGTCGGGGTCGCTGTGCCCATAACCTTGCTCATCGCTTCATTAGGGGGGTTTGGCATTAGCCAACTGCCTGACCAGCCCCGACGAAACCTGGTTTACATGAGCGTCGCCTTGCTCATTGTGCCGGCCGCCGCCGTCTGGCTCTACCGTTTCCAGATCATACGCTGGCTGGGGTTGTTGGACACCCTATGGGCGCTCATCTTGCCCGCTTTTGCCGGCAGCAACACCCTGTTTGTTTTGTTGTTCTACTGGACTTTCCGGCGTATTCCCGATGATATGTTTGAGGCCGCACGCTTAGATGGCGCCACGGCCGTTACCGTCTGGTGGCGTCTGGCAATGCCCTTATCTCGCCCCACCATCGTCGCCGTCACGGTATTAACCTTTGTGATGTATTGGAGCGACTTCACCAGCCCAGTGTTGTTCATCTTTAACCCGCAAAATTACACCATGCCTGTTGGCTTACAAATTCTTAACCAGCTAGACCGTACCAACTGGCCCATACTTCTAGCGGCGGCGGCCTTTATGGCCACACCGGTCATCATCATGTTTCTGATGTTACAGCGGTTCTTCCTACATGACCTATCATTATCAAACCTGTTTGAGAAAAACTAAAGGAGTCGTCTCCCATGAAAAGGATTCAGTTATTGTTCATCATCTTGTTTGTTACCCTGACGGCCTGTAACACAAAGCCGGAGAGCAATACCGTCTCATTTCTTGTGTTTGGCGATCCGGCGGAATTTGCCGCTTACGAAAAGCTGGTGGCCGCTTTTGAAGAGGCCCACCCGGAGATAGACGTGGCCTTGGGAAACATACCCAGTCAGGGAGAGTACCGGCAGCGGTTGGCAACCGAGTTTTCCGGCGGCGCGCCGCCGGATGTCATGCTGCTCAACTACCGCCGTTTTGCCACATTTGCCGATCAGGGTGGGCTAGAGCCATTGGGCCCTTACCTGGAAAAGAGTGACATTATCCAGGCCAGCGATTTTTATGAGCCAACCATTGAGGCTTTTATGCTAAACGGCCAACTCTGGTGCATTCCCCAGAACGTTTCCAGCCTGGTGGTTTATTACAACAAAGATCTGTTTGCAGCTGCCGGTGTCCCCTACCCCACCAATGAGTGGACACGTGATGACTTTGTGGCTGCCGCAAGGGCCCTAACTCAAGATACCAATCATGACGGCACCATTGACCAGTATGGGGCCAGCATTGAACCCAACATCTTCCGTCTGGCGCCTTTTGTGTGGCAAAACGGCGGGGAGATCGTAGATAACCCAGAACAGCCCACCCGTCTGACGCTGGACAGCCCCGAAGCGTTGGCCGCCTTCCACTGGCTTGTAGATTTACAGGTAAAGGAAAAGGTAGTGCCAGATGCCGTGGCAGAATCAGCCGAGGAAAGTGAGACCCGTTTCTTGAACGGCCGTTTGGGGATGATCTTCAACAGCCGCCGCGGTGTGCCCACGTACCGCACCATTACGGCGTTTGACTGGGACATCGCCCCCTTACCAGGCGGTGAGCGAGAGAGCGGCATTTTGCACAGCGACGCCTATTGTATGGCCGCCGCCAGCAAAAACAAGGAGGCCGCCTGGACGTTCATTGAGTTTGCCAACAGCGTAGACGGACAGACGATTGTGGCCCAATCTGGGCGTACCGTGCCTTCACTAAAGGCAGTGGCTGAATCACCGGCCTTTCTTGATCCGGCGTTGCCCCCAGCCAACAGCCAGGTGTTTCTAGAGACTATCCCCGCCCTGGGTCACGTACCGCTCATGACCACCTGGGCAGCCATTGAAGAGGCCGCCAGCGAAGAGATAAAGCGAGCCTTTTATGGGCAGGTATCGGTAGAGGAAGCCGCAGCCACGGCCGTAACCATGACCCAGGAATACTTTGACCGGGCCAATCAAAACCGGTAGCTTTTTCTGGTCACATCAAATAACAATCAGGTATACTCTGGTCGCGTGGATTGGCGAAGCAATTTAATATCATTTTGCTGTTTCAGGGACGGCTGCCAACACAAGACTTCCGGTTGTGGGTAAATGGCTGCACCTTGAATAGAGAAGAGAGAACTATGTCAGCTTTCGTGCCAGACCTTAAACCACTCAGCGCCGGGCAAATTCTGGATAGGGCTATCCGCCTTTACCGGGCCTGGCAGCTGGCCCGCCGCCGCTTTTGGTGGCTATTTGGCTTCTTCATGTTGCTGATCCTCTTTAATTTGCTCGTCGTACAAGGTCCGCTGACCCTGCTTACCACCACCCTGCTTTACTTTGATGTACGGGTGCGCACCGAAGGGTTTGATCTGGCGGTGCTGGCGGCCAGCAACAATGAAGCGCCTCTAGATAGCGACCAGGAAGTGATGCGGGCGCCAGAACCAGAATCAGCGTTTGAGTTTACTTCTACAGAAGTGGGGTACTTTTGCCTGATTTCCTTAGGCATAGGTGGCATTATCCTGGTCTTCAGCCTATTGGGATCATCAGCTACCTCACTATTTACCAGGCTCAATTAGAAGGGGGTGCGCCTACATGGCCCATACAACTTTATCTCCATTACAGCCCCTGAGCATGGGGCAAATCTTGGACCGGGGCATTCGCCTTTACCGGCAGCATTTTCTGACATTTGTGGGCATTGTGGCCCTGGCACAAATCCCTGCTACCCTCATCACCATCATGGCGTCCATCATTTCGCCCGTGCCAGAGTTTATCTCTCCCGGCGCCTCCCCCAGTGAACTGTTTTCCAGCACGATTATGCAGTCGCTCGGCGTCAGTTCTGGGCTGCTGGCGCTGGGGGTTATTGTCTTATCTATCATTCTTTCGGTGTTGAGCATGGCCGCCCTAACGCGGGCCGCTGCCGACAGCTACCTGACACGGCCGTCAGGCATTGTGCCCGCCTACCAGGCCATCAGCCGCTTCACGGCCACACTTCTAGGCACATACTGCCTGGGGATACTTTTAACCATTGGCCTGACCATCTGGCTGCTTATCCCACTTGTGGGTTGGTTTACCGGCCCTGGCATGCTGCTCTTCTTGGCCATTGTGGTATTTCCATTTATGATTCCCGTCATCGTGGTAGAACGTCAACCGGCGGTCCAGGCCGTCCAACGCGCCTGGAACCTGGCACGGCAGCGTTTCTGGTGGTTAATAGGGTTCATGCTGCTGCTAGGGCTGTTTGGCCAGGTGGTGGTAACCGTCCCGGCCCTGTTGGCCGGGTCACTCATCCAGGTGACATTGGCGGGTAACCTGGACGCCCTCAGCCTGCGCATTGTGCAGCAGATTGTTGGCCTGCTGCTCAGCCTGATTTACCAGCCTTTGCAGCTTACCTGTGTCATGCTGCTTTATTTTGATGTCCGGGTACGCACAGAAGGGTTAGACCTGGCCTTGCAAACAACCGCGCTCACCAATACGTCCGTTGATGAGGTGGCATTGGGTCATGTTTTGCAAACGCCGCCACCTGCCCCCCAAAGCATCTGGCCCTCGTGGAATGAAATGGCCTACTTCTTGGGCCTGAGCGCCGGCGCTGTTTTGCTGTTGTGTGGGTTCTACATGGTGATCATTCTCATTGGGCTCGCCTTTTTAGGCACGTTGTAGGCAGGGCACCATGGGCATAAGGTGCGTCCGGTGGCTTTGGATTTTGCTGTTAATGGCGGGGGTGAGTTGGGGTTCAACCACGGCCGTAGCCGCCCAATCTACCGCTGTTTCCATAGCTGATTATTGGCAAATTCTACAGGCAACCCAGGCTGAGGTTCGCCGCCTGGAAGATACTCCCCTGGCGGCACGGTCAGGTGCCCTGGAGGCCATGACTGCCCGCTTAGAAGGTATTACGGCCGTCACCCTGCCAGACGGCCGCACTATCCCCGTGCACTCCACCTTCTTAATCCAAGAGCTGCACGCCCCGGACCCTGACCTGGCCCGTATTGAGGCGCTGCTGGCCACCCAGCTCACCACCTGGGCCAACTGGCCTGACAGCCAGTTAAACACCCTGGACGAAGCCGCCCTGGCAAAAATCATGGCCCGGCCCGAATTTCACTACGAAACGCCGGAACCCACTGCCCTGCAGCGCCTCTGGCAAGACATCCGGCGCCGCTTCATCGAATTCTTGGCTGATTTACTGCCTAAAGGGGATGCGGGCGTTCCGCTGAGTGACGTTATCACGTTCTTCAGCGTTGTGGTCCTGGTTTTGCTGCTGGGTTACGGGCTGCGCGGCCTCTTGGCCAGTTTTGCCGCCGATGCATCTCTATCGCCTGGGGATGACCTTGCAGGCGAAGTTCTGACGGCTGATACGGCCCTACAGCGTGCCCAACAACTTTCTATGGGCGGTGATTACCGTGCTGCTGTACGTTATTTGTACCTTTCTTCACTGCTGCTGTTGGAAGAGCGTGACCTGTTACGCTATGACCGCTCGATGACCAACCGGGAATATGTACACAGCGTGCAGCGCCATCCGCGGCTGGCAGCCATCTTGCAAGATGTGATCGAAGTATTTGACCGCGTCTGGTATGGCTTTCAGACACTGGAAGCTGACGAGTATGAAAAGTATGCCCGGCAGGTAGAAGCGTTAAAACATCAGCGGGAGGGGAAGTGAAACGGCCGTCGCAGGATACCATGTTGGCGCTCATTCTGTTTATACTGCTGACGGCCGTGACGGCCGTCGCCGTCTGGCAGGAAGCGCAAAACGCCATCAACCAACCCACGCTGGCCAGCTTTTCCAACGAGCCGGAAGGGGCACGTGCCCTATACCTGTACTTAAAAGAGATAGGCTATAACACCAGCGATGCGGTACGTCATGAATTTACCATCCCTGATGCCGCCAATGTGATGTTACTGTTGGAACCCATGCCCGGCATCACCGAAGGGGAATGGGAGACCATTGACGAATGGGTGCGCGACGGTGGCACCTTGGTCATCGCTGGCTGGGACTTTGGTACATCGCTGGCTATGGGCCACTATGATACCCGGTTGGGGTATCTGTGGAATCAGCAAACGGCCGTTTCCCTGCAAGCCCCCCTGCTAACCTCCCCACCCTTGCCCGCAGACGCCCCACTCACCACAGAAGCCACGTTGGCCACCGACCGCAAGGATATCGCCGTGCACCTGGCCACCGACCCGGAAGGGCTGCCGGTGATGGTATCCTTTGCCCAGGGTGACGGCCGTGTTATCCTCAGCACCATGCCTCAGGTATTCACCAATCAGGGGCTCAAAGTAAAAGGCCACCCGGAAGTGGCTCTTAACCATATCACAGCCGCCGGTGACGTAAAAATGATCTGGTTTGACGAATGGCATCACGGCATCCGGCCAGAAGTTACCGCCAGCAATAACTGGCTGCAGCGCACCCCGGCCGGCCGGGCTCTGCTTTATGCAGGCGTGGTCATCTTTATGGGTTTGGTACTGCGCGGGCGTATTTTTGGCCGCCCTATTCCTTTGCCTCAGGAAACTGGCCGCCGGGCGCCCATCGAATATATCTCTGGTATTGCCAACTTAAGCAGACGGGCCGGGCAGCGTACGGCCGTGCTGCAAGATTACCATCACCGGCTCAAACGGGAGCTTGGCTACCGTTACCGCCTCAACCCTACCTTGCCTGACGCCGAGTTTGTGCGCCAGTTGGCCGCGTACGAGCCAGATCTAGACATTGTGGCCCTACAAAACCTGTTGGCGCGCCTGTCTACTCACAACGTTAGTGAACACGAACTGGTGGAGCTGGCGGCGAAAGCAGCTGAATTTGGCAAACAGTAGACCCTAAGGCGCTACTGTTTGCAGGAGACTTACATGGAACCAACGCACCTGCAAACCATCTACCAGGAACTTCGGCAAGAGGCCAACAAAGTGCTGGTTGGTCTGGAAGAACCTTTCGAACTGTTGACGATCGCCCTGCTTACCGGCGGCCATGTCCTGTTAGAGGGTGTACCGGGTACAGCCAAGACACTCATGGCCAAGACCTTGGCCCATTTGGTACAGGCCCTATTCACCCGCATCCAGTTCACACCTGACCTGATGCCCTCAGACATCCTAGGGACCAGCGTCTTTGATATTACCAGTGGCCAGTTTCACCTGAAGAAAGGCCCCATCTTCACCCAAATCTTGCTGGCCGATGAGATTAACCGCGCCCCGGCCAAAACCCAATCTGCCCTGCTGGAAGCAATGGAAGAGCGGCAGGTAAATCTGGAAGGCGAACGGCACGTGCTGGAAACCCCGTTTATGGTCATCGCCACCCAAAACCCCATTGAATATGAGGGCACTTACCCCCTGCCGGAAGCACAATTGGACCGTTTCCTGTTTAAAGTGATTGTACCTTACTCGTCATTGGAAACAGAGATAGAAGTGCTGCGCCGCTATCATCACGGCTTTGATGCCCATGATCTGGCGGCCACTGGTTTGCAGGCCATTTTACCTGCCAGCCGTATACGCGAAGCACGGCAGGCCATCAACCAAATTGTGGTGGAAGAGGGGGTTATGGCCTACATCGCCCAGGTAGCCGCCGCCTCCCGCCAATCGCCAGACCTGACGTTGGGGGCCAGCACACGCGCTGCCACCCACGTCTTGCTGGCATCAAAAACATTTGCGGCGCTGCACGGCCGTAACTATGTGACACCGGATGACGTAAAAACCGTCACCCCTTCTGTTTACCGCCACCGCATCCTGCTCAAACCAGAGGCAGAGATCGAAGGGTTGGATGCCGACGCCGTCATCCGCCGCCTGTTAGCCCAGGTGGAAGTACCTCGCTAATATCGGGCGGCGGAAATCTCCCTGATTTCTGCCGCTCCTGACCACTATGTCTATTACCAACCGGGGTATTCTTGTTCTCTTACTGGCCGCGCCACTTATGGCAGCCGGCACCTGGCTGGCCGCTATGCAATGGGTGGCGTTGGGGTATGCTGCCCTGGTGGTGTTCATCCTAGGGCTGGATTGGTGGCGGGCACAATCTGCCCGCCGGCGCTTTGACGTCCAACGTACCCATGACAGCAAACTCAGCCTGGGTGCCGACAATCCCATCTACCTGGCGGTACGGAACCGAAGCCAACGGACGGCTACATTTTGGCTGCGAGATGAGCCCCCAGATGCCTTCCAGATCGAGACACGGGTGCTGCACGGCCGTATTCCCTCACAACGCCTTTGGGAAGGTGTTTATCATGTGCATCCTCTGCGCCGCGGTGACTACCAGTTTGGCAATGTCAACCTGCGCTGGTTGGGACCTTTAGGGTTAGTAATGCGTCAGGGGAAGTGCCCGTTGGCCGAATCGGTCAAGGTGTACCCCAACCTGTTGGATGTGCGCCGCTATGACCTGCTGCTGCGGCGCAACCGGCTGCAAGAGATTGGCCTGCGTCACACCAGGCAGTTTGGCGAAGGCACAGAGTTTGAGCGCCTGCGTGAATACCTGCCGGATGACGAATTCCGCCGTATCGATTGGAAAGCCACGGCCCGGCGCCACCGCCCGGTCACGGTGGAATACCAGACAGAACGCAGCCAAAACGTCATCGCCCTGCTGGATGCCGGGCGTATGATGCAAAGTCCGGTGGCCCAAATTGCCAAACTAGACTATGTGGTGAACGCCGTTTTGCTGCTGGCTTATGTGGCTACCGGCAAGGGGGACAAGGTAGGCATGATGAGCTTTGCCGATGACGTGATGCAATACCTGTCACCGCGTCAGGGACGCGGGCAATTTTACCGCATGTTGGAACTGCTTTATGGTATTGAGGCACAGCCGGTAGAGTCCGATTATCGGCGAGCATTAAGCTACCTGGCTGCCAAACAACGCAAACGGTCGCTGGTGGTATTATTTACTGATTTAAGCAGCGGCATGAGCATGGACACACTGGTGAGCCACGTAGCCGTGCTGGCCCGCCGCAGTTTACCGCTGGTGGTCACGATCAGTGATCCGGACGTGGTACAGATGGCGCGCACACGGCCGTCTGACTCCCAAACCGTCTACCAGCGTGCGGCCGCCAGCCAGCTGCTAGACGAACGGCAGCTGACGTTGGACCGCTTGCAGCGCCAGGGTGTGCTTACCCTAGACGTACCGGCAAACCAGCTTTCCATTGCGGTGATTAATCGTTATCTGGAATTAAAAGCCAGGACAATGCTTTGAGAGCCGTAAGCCGCTACATGTCTAAAGGGTTCACGGCTCATGGCTTACCATTTACGGAGCCACCTTCAGCGCCAGCACCGATTTATACCCCTGACCGGTGGTGACATAGTGCTGCACAGCGACGGCCGTGTTGCTGTCTAACAGCGTCCATAGGGGTTGGGGCACCTCCATGATGCATGGCAAAACGTTCCGAATTTGGGTATCCCACACTGCATGATAACGCTCAAAATCATCCGGGTGTAAACAGCCGCGGCAAACGTCAACATGCTGGCATGACAGTTCCATGGTCCAGCCCAGGTTAAAAAGGCCATACTCATCGCGCAGTTCCTCGCCTGGTTGAATGTCGCGCAAGGCAATCTCAAAACCATAACCAGTGCTGATGATGTTGGCATAACAACAATGATTAACGTATTTGGCCGCATCCCAGGCGATGATGCGGCGCTCGCCTGGCTCGATGACAGCATATTTATCAATGGTGGGGCGTAAAACGGGGTTGTCTAACAGGGGGTTATCGGGCGCAATAACAATATCCAGGGGATCCTCGACGTACACAATGGTACCGGCGGGGATGAGGGCGGTGGCAAAAACGCCCAGGCCAATCTGGTCGTTTACAAATTTGACCTCAGTGTTTGGATGCATCATGGAAATTCATTGGGTCCTCCGGCAATGTAGGTTGCCTACCTGATAGGGATAAAATCATCAACAGGCATCATAAACGGGTAATGGGTATTGTCAATAGTATGAGGGCATCTTTCTAACAGATTCGTAACCAATTGACACGGCCGTTTTCCTCATGCTATCCTCTCGCCACCACCATTTTCCCCGCAAGGAGAACACACATGGAAATGATTCACACTCTGGAAATTCTTAAGCATGGCCTGCCGGCCACCAACCTGCCACCGCGCCATATTGTGATCATTGGCGCGGGCATGGCCGGGTTGACGGCCGGGTTGCTGCTGCAAGAAGCTGGCCACAAAGTTACCATTCTGGAAGCGCAAAACCGGCTTGGCGGCCGCGTTTACACCTATCATGGGTTCCCTGGCAACCTGTATGGTGAATTTGGGGCCATGCGCTTCCCTCGCCAGCACAAACTGGCCCAACACCTGATCCAGGAACGGTTTAAGCTGGCCACACAACCTTTTCCCATGCACGATGAAGACACTTTCATCTACGTGAATGGGGTCAACCTGCGCCGCAGCCAGTTCCACCCTGACAAGGTAGACTTTAACCTGCCCTCTCATGAAAAAGGCAAACTGCCAGACGAGCTCTTAAAAGGTGTTATGCAGCCGCTGATTGACCTGATCAGCAAAGACGGCGGCTGGGATCGGCTGGTAAACGATTATGATCACTATTCGCTCATTGACTACCTGCGCCAAAGTGACCTGAGCGATGCGGCATTAGCGATGATGGGGCCACTGTTGAACCTGGAGGGGCGTTTCCATTTTTCACTGGTGGAATGGTTTTTGCATTACTATGAAAACGTTTTTGGCGACCTGGTATATATTGTTGATGGCGCCGACGCGCTGCCCTATGCCTTTGCGCCATTCCTCATGCCTGCCATTCGCCTGGGGGCAGAGGTACACGCTGTGGAGATGGCAGCAGAGGCTGTGACGGTGCACTATCGTGACAGTACCGGCTACGCCCAAAGCGTCACTGCCGATGAGTGTCTCTTAACAGTACCATTTAACCTGCTGCGCCACATGGAAATCACCGGTTTAGACTCACACAAATGGTATACTATTCGTAATGTATACTACGGCCGTGCTCACAAGATCTTCATGCAGTTCAGCGAACGCTGGTGGCAAACAAAGTACCAGATTTCTCACGGCATCACTGTCACCGATCTGGCCATTCGCAATATTATCTACACGCCGGCCGGGCAAGACGAACGCTATGACAAGGGTGTCCTCATTGCTTCTTACGCCTGGGAACAAGACAGTATGGCTTACAGCATGTTAACGGAAGCACAGCGTCTGGCCCAAGCTTTACAAGACCTGTGTAAAATTCACCCTGAAGCCCGCGACACCTTTGAATTTGGTATCTCCCATGACTGGTCCCTGGACCAATACGCTGGCGGCATTGGTCCCTTGTTCCGCCCGCATGAGATGAGCGGCCGTTTCTACGATAATATCGTCCGCCCCGTAAACCGTATCTGGTTTGCCAATGACGCCTGTGACCGCCGTCATCGTCGCTGGATAGAAGCGGCTATTGTAGCCGCCGTAAAAAATGCTTTCGCTCTGCACCTTGGCTGGCGCAACGAGCTCCCCGAGGATATACATGAATGAAACCCTCTAACCTTTCAGAGCTTAATGTTTGTTGGCAGCAATGCAGGTAAGCTTTAAAAGCAGATCCAGAAATTGGTGGCACGATAGGGAGATTATTATGAAAAATCATCACATGCCCCTAAGGTTGGCAGCCCTACTCACTCTTTTCTTGCCTGTTCTGGGCACTTGCCAGCTTCAGACACCTGCCCCTGTTTCCCAAACACCCATGTCATCCACAGCAGCATCGCCTGAATCCACCGTGACAGAACCCATTGAATTAGTGATTTGGGCTGAATTTTTTACCCAAGATGCCATCACCACCGACCCAGAAGGGGCCGGGCGCTACGGTCTGTACCTCATAGAGCAGTTTGAGAAGGAGCATCCTGGCGTAAACGTTAAACTTGAATATCACGGTTGGGATGAAACGTTACGCCAAAACCTGTTTAATGCTCTGTTAGCCGGCACAGCGCCAGATATTGTTGTTGGTGAAAATTTCTTCCAACAATATGCGGAACTGGGGGCGTTGATTCCCCTTGATGACGCCGTGGCTGATATCAAAGACAATTTAATTCCGGGCACGTACAAAGCTGCTGAATACCAGGGACATATCTATGGACTCTCTGCTTTTACAGGTATTTTTGCTTTTGAGCGGAACTGTCAGGTTGTGACCGCAGCTGGCCTTGACTGCAACAACCCGCCGGCCACGTGGGATGACCTGCTGCGGGAAGCTGCCATCATCACGGAAAAAGGAGATGGTGAATATTACGGCTATACCCTACAGGGTCCGGTGCAAACTTCCGTAGGGGGCATCTTTCGCATTGCCGCTTATCTGGCACAGGCTGAAGCGTCGCTGTGTCGTGAAGATTGTTCCTATCCCTACTTTAATAACCCTGAGGCTGTCCCCGTTTATGAGTTTATTCGTGCACTTTACCAGTATACACCGCCAGGGTTAGCCTTTAACGCCAATGAGGGGCAGGTGTATGAACAATTATTTCTGGGGCTTTCGGCTTATCAAATTGCCGGGAGTTGGCACCCTGTATGGGCTCGTGAAAAAGGTTGTGACCATTGTCTCTACTCTGCCATACCTATTCCAGAAAATGGCCAGCCCGCCAGTATGGTTGTAGGCAATGCCATTTATGTTGTCTTAAAACAAAGCCGGCATCCAGAGATAGCGGTAGAGTGGGTCAAGTTTCTGGCGCGGGAAGACGTACAGATGCTTGTCTACCCCTCGCTGGGACGCCTGCCTTCAACCCGCAGCGCGCTCACCAACCTGTATCCGGATGTTGACCCGACAACACAAGTCTTTATTGACCAGCTTTTGCACAGCCCTGAACTGGAGATCCTGCCACAGTGGCGCAAAGACCCGGAAAAACTCTGGCGCATTTACAATGAAATGCTTACCCAGATTCTAACAACAGAACGGCCTATTGAAGACATTATGAACGAGGCACAGGTGATGGCTGACGAGGTGATGCAAAAATGAAGCGTGGGCTTCTTATTTTCCGCAAATATACTTTGCGTGCCCAAATAATTGTGGCTTTTTTGGCTGTTACATTGTTGGTTCTTGGCTTGTTAGCTACGTTTTATATTGATATTACACGGACAGCTTTGATTGGCCAGGCCAACCATGCTTTGTTCGCTGCCGCTTCACGAACAGCCACCAGCCTGGATGCCTTCATTGGTACTAACCTGGACGCCATTCGTACGGAGGCCACATTACCCTCTGTGGTCGCTTACATGAGCCTGCCCCCAGCGCAAAGAACAGGCAGCCCCGAAGAAGTTGCCATGATGAAGACGTTGGATGTATTGCGGAATGAGAATTTGTTTTATATTTCTTCCTATGCGCTGCTGGATAAACAGGGACAAAATATCTTAGATACAAATACGCCAGATATTGGGCAAGATGAATCCCATCATGATTACTTTCAGGAACCTATGCGCTCTGGTTTACCTTTTGTGTCTTCAGTAGAATTTGCTGAAAGGGTTGGCGGGGTCTATTTCTATTTTAGCAGCCCGGTGCGTAATCAAGTGGGGCAAATTGTCGGTGTATTGCGCACGCGTTACAGCGTGGCTTTATTGCAGGAGCTGGTGTCTCAAAGCCGGGGGTTGGCTGGCGAGGAATCTTTTGCCATTTTATTGGACGACAACCACATTCGTCTGACGCAGGATGCAGCACCAGCGTTGATCTTTAAATCGGTGGTGCCTTTTGATGATGTCACTAAAAACGCGCTGCGGGCAGCGGGCCGTTTACCCAACCTGCCAGAATCAGAGCTCTCTACAGATCTACCTGCTTTTGCTTATGGCCTGAACCAGGCCACGACGCAGCCTTTTTTTGCCGCCGAGGAACAAATCGGCGACGGCCGTCTGGAACAAATGGCGGTAGTACCTCTAAAAGAACAACCGTGGCTGGTGGTATACATGCAGCCACAAGAAGTATTTTTATCCCCTATTCAAAGTGCCATTCGGGTCACACTCATATGGACGTTGGTTATCGCCATTCTGCTAACTATCGCGGCCATCGCCATATCACGGTGGCTAACAGACCCCGTCGCCCACCTGACCTTTGTGGCTGAACAGATAGCGGCTGGGGACTTAACAGCTCAGGCGCGTGTGGAATCAGGCGATGAGATCGGCCGGCTGGCCCTGGCATTTAACAACATGACTGCTCAGTTACGGCAAACACTACAGGGATTGGAACGGCGTGAAGAGGCTTTGCAAGAAAGCAACCGGCAATTAGAAATGACGCTGGCCAAGTTGCAAGCCACACAGGCCCAAATGGTACAACAGGAACGGATGGCCGCCGTCGGCCAGATGGCCGCCGGGATCGCCCATGATTTTAATAACATCATGGCCACGGTCATCCTTTATTCTGAGTCACTGCTGGCCACTGGTGACCTTTTACCAGAGGACCGAAAAAGGGTGACCCTTATTCAGCAGCAAGGGCAGCGGGCGGCTGATCTCACCCAACAGATTCTGGATTTTAGCCGTAAGTCCATTATGAAACGGCAAGATATGGATTTGTGGCCTTTCCTGGTAGACATGAACAGCTTGCTGACACGCACCTTACCGGAAAATATCAGGCTGTTATTAGATAGCGACGTAACAGGGGTTTACGTCAATGCTGATCCGGCCCGTTTACAGCAGGTTGTCTTAAATCTTGTCATTAATGCCAGAAATGCTATGCCCGACGGCGGAGCCCTGCACATAAACCTGGCGGCCACAAAGATTGAAGCAAAAGACAACGCCCCCCTGCCAAACATGGAGCCCGGCGAATGGGCACTGTTAACGATTTCCGACACCGGTCTGGGCATACCAGATGACATTCTGGCCCATATTTTTGAACCCTTTTTTACTACAAGAGCCCCCCTGGGCAGCGGCCTGGGGTTATCACAGGTAGAGGGGATCATTAAGCAGCACGGGGGCTACATTAGTGTAGACACACAGGTGGGGGCCGGTACAACGTTTAATATTTATTTACCGGCACTGCCGGAGTCGTTTCCAGACACGGCCGTGCCCATACGTGAGATGATCGCCACTGGTCAGGGGGAAATGATATTGCTGGTAGAAGATGATGACCTCGTGCGTGATGCCCTAACCTATTCACTGGAGGCTTTAAACTACCAGGTATTAGGGGCGGCTAACGGCCGCGAAGCGCTGCGTCTTTACCAACAAAAGTACCAGGAGATAGACCTGGTGCTGAGTGATCTGGTCATGCCAGAGTTGGGTGGAAGAGAGTTGTTAGCCTTCTTAAGAGAGGAAAATCCCTCCGTAAAGGCCATTGTGCTGACCGGTTACCCCTCAGCTGATCAGGAGGGTGAGCTGCGGCTGCTAGGTGCAACCGGCTGGTGCCAAAAGCCCGTAAGCCTGGAAAATTTAAGCCGGGTGGTGGCCCAAGCGCTGCACGCAGAGCCAAACTTACAAATGGAATAAAATGGGCGGGGATAGGCGCACCGTTGTTGGTCACCTGCCCCGATTATAAGTAAACTGTAGCCATGCCATTGCGTGATGAACAATTTGAACAATTAGTGGCCGAAGCTGTAGACAGCTTACCACCTTTCTTTTTGGAAAAGATGCAAAACATCGAAATCCTGGTAGCATCATGGCCAACGCCAGCTACTTTGCGGCGCGTGGGTATCCGGCCAGGCAGTACATTATTGGGTTTATACGAAGGCATTCCCCTCACGCAGCGCACCTCTGGCTATATGCTGGTTGCGCCAGACGTCATCACTATCTATCAAGGGCCAATTGAGCAGGTGACAAACAGTGATCCGGCGGCCATTCAGGCGCAGGTGCGCCACACTGTGATCCACGAAATCGCCCACCATTTTGGCATCAGCGACGAACGGCTGATTGAGTTGGGCGCTTATTGAGTGCCTATCGCAAAGCAAATGTGATAGGTGCAGTCGTAGCCACTGCCAGCCTCACGGCTTACAGGGTTTCAGCCAGCGCTTTTAAGGTAATGCCAACCCCGGCCAGCGTAATGAAAAGGGCACTGGCAACAGGCAGCCAGGCAGCTGCACGGCCGTAACTCCCCGGCACACGTGCGAACAATCGTCCTGCATACACCAACACCAAACCAATTCCCGTCAGCACCCCGGCCAATCCTAGGCTAAAAGCCAGGATCAATACCAGGCCAAACCCTATCTGCTGCAGCGCCGTGGCGCTCAACAACAAGATCAGCGCCGATGGACAGGGGATAAGGCCGCCAGAGACGCCCAATGCCAGCAAATTACGCCAGCCCACCGTACCGTTCGTGGGTGTATGGCGGTGGCCCACACCAAAGTGGGTATGATAACCATCATCACCATGTTCATCAGGGTTGGTGAAGTGGGCCAACAGCCGCTGGCGTAAGAGAGAAAGACCAATAAGCAAAACCAACCCGCCGGAAGCCACCCCCAACCAGGGGTAAAGTTGTTCCGGTAAAATGGTGCGAGAGGCAAAAAGGACCATAAATCCCAGAGCAAACACACCGGCTGTGTGCGTGACAGTGGTGGTCAGCCCCAAAAAGAGGGCATGCCGGGCTGTGCCGCGCGAACCCACCAGGTAAGCGCCCACAATCGTTTTGCCGTGGCCGGGGGTCAGGGCATGGGCCGCGCCAAGCCCTATGGCTGCCAGCAATGCTACCACCACGGCTGTGGGGCTGTCCAGCGCGCCTGTGAGCAAATTGGCAAACCCATCCTGGCCAAAGCGGTTGGTGGTGGCAGCTGCGGGGTAGACGGCCGTGTCTACGGCTGCTTTTGCCGCCATGCCTATAGGTGCAAACTGGAACTCAGCCTGGTTCACCGCCAACGGTTCCTGTAGTAAATCCTGCGGGTAATTTTGTAGTTCATCTGTCACCCCTTGTGTCGGGACAGATGAGGCCAGCAGCTGCACACCGTCGGCCGCTGCCACCACCGTCTCCTGCCAACCCAGGCGGTCAGTATAGTTATTGTCGTGGTAGTCAGCCTGCCAGACATTATCAGGGGGCAATACGGCCGTGAGTGTCATTTCCAGGCGCAGCGTGAGCAAACCTCCCTGGCCAGGCGGAAACTGCAGGCTGCCTTCTGGCGCTGACCAGGCAATAAGCTGTTCGTTCACTGTCAGATGCAGGTTAGATGCCAGAGCAGCCATCTGCTGATTCAGGTAGTGGGTCTGCTCGGCCTGGCTGACACGGCCGTCACCATTGGCATCCATCGTTTGCCGCTCCTGGAACGTAGGGATTTCAGCCATATCTACAATGTACAGCAGGTGTAGTTCCGTTGGGACGGCCGTAAGACCACTATAGCGGCTGACCGTAAAGTTCCCCAACGGATGGGCCGCTGCTGCCGGAACGATGATCAGCAAGAAGATGGAAACAAATAACAGTGCCAGAAAGTGTCTACGCTTGTTCACGGCATCTCCTCCGATACGCGCAAATGGTCCATATGGGCGATAGTTTCCTGGGCAATTTGCGCCTGTAACAGGTCAAAGTAAGGGTTTAAGGCCAGCGCCTTTTGCAGCATAGCAACGGCTTCAGCGGTCTGATCTTGAGCGGCAAAAATCATACCGGCGTGGTAATAGAGCAGGGCATCCGAGGTCCCCTGGGCCAACGCCGTTTCCATGGCTGCTGCCGCCGCCGCGGTACGACCGTTTTTATACAGCGCCCAGGCCAGCGTATCATAGGCATAGATATCGCCACGTGTTTCCAACTCCCGTTCGGCCAGAGCCAGCGCCGTTTCCAGGTGCCTATCATGGTTGGCGTAAAAAAGGGCAAGCTGGCGGTTGGTTAATACGGCGTTAGCCGCCTCCACTTCAGCCATAAACGTTACCGTTTCATACTGCTTTTGCGCCGCTGCCGGGTGACCGTTGAGCGCATACCAGTCACCCAGCCGGGCCACAAATTCCGTCTGGGGTGGGGCCGCAGTCAGTTGTGTGTAGAGGGCAATGGCCTTATCCAGATCACCGCTGGCAGCATACACATTGCCCAGCCCAGCCTGTGCCAGATAATACCCATCAAAGGCACCGGCGGCTTTTTGGTATTGTGCCTGCGCTTCATCCAGGCGGCCCATGTGGAAGTACAGTTCACCCAATTGGGCGTGGTACCAGGCCAGTTGTTCACCGCGCAGGCCCAGCGCCGCTGCTTTTGCGGCCGCCTGCTGCATGTGGACGATACTGCTCTGGGCGTCACCTTGCAGCCAGGCCAGCCGGGCAAGACGGCCGTACACCGCCGGGCTGTCACTTTTTTGCTGCAATTCCCGGTAAGCAGTTTCGGCGGCGGCATAGTGGCCTAATTCCAGGTGAGCATCACCGATGGTGGCCAGGGCCTGCAAAGCGCCGGGGTCAAAATCATACACACGCTGCGCCAGCGCCAGGGCTCCCTGAAAGTCATGCTGTGCCAGGCTAACGGCAGCCAGCAGCGCTAGCGCCAGTTCATCGTCCGGTTTTAAGGTCAGTGCCTGCGTCAGGGCAGCCTGCGCCCGGCTGTAGCTGGCCGCGTCGCCTGTTTCCCGCCCCTTTTGCCAGTGGGCCTGCCCCAGATAGGCCAAGCTGATAGGGTCATGTGGGTGCTGCTGCACACGGCTATGCCAAAAGGCAATCAGTTCGTCTGTAGAGGCGGTGATCATAACCGCGTCCAGCCCTATGCTAGTGACGGAGGCAGCCGTTACCGCGGTTGTCTGCCACCACTTTACCACTACGTAAGCAGCAACCATTAGCAGCCCGGTAAAAAGAATCAGAGCAAAACGCTTGCGCTGGCCCATAGGTTCTCCGTGAAAGGCAAGCCCTAAGTCGCGACCCACGCCAGGGTCATGGCTTAGGGCTTACAAAAACTGTCAGTTTTGGTCTACAGCCAGGGTAGTCACCATGTGCGGCGTGGCCAGATACGGGAAAGTGGCGTTAAAGGGCTTGTCGTTGGCGTCTACACAGTCACCAGTGACGGCGCCACCGGTGATGAGATTCAGTTCAGCGTCAATAACATCGTTGGCCAGGGCACGGCCGTTGAGGAAACCAGCCGGGTTTGATGTGTCCACCGTCAGAATATCAGGCAGCAGCACGTCAGCTAGCGCTTCAGCCAGGGCCGGATCACCGCTAAGCGCGGTGATAACCGCCACCACCTGGTCACGGAAGTTCACCTGATCATAGACCGGCAGGCTGCGATTAAAAGTGTCCTTGTCAGCCGATGAAATAAAGACGGTGTTCACAGCCGGGCGGCCCATACGGTCAATTTGCAGCCCACCAACGTCAGTGTGCGCCCAAACGCCGATATTACTGGGGCCAAGCCAACTGCTGGGCACTTCCAGCACAATGGCAGACACGTTCAGACCGGCAAAGAAGTCAAACTCATCACCGTCACAAAAAGTCAGCCCATTCCGAAAGGAAACCAAGTCAAAGAAGAAGGGGTCATCAAACAGGCTGGCTGTTAGTTTGCCACCGCCAGGGATCGTCAGTGTCTGTCCGGTGAGGCCAGTGACAAGGCGGTTAACGCCGTTATTATCTTTGCTATAAAGGGTCACGCGTTGTGACCCATCGGGCCGGTCCCGAAATTGCAGCCGGTAGGTGAGGTCGGCCCGTGCGTCCCCATCCTGGTCTATATTAAAGGTATAACCGGCGGTGGGGTGAAAGGCGGTAGGGCTGGCTACCCCGGCCAATGGATTCACCGTCATGACCAGGACGGTGTTGCCGGCGTTTTCTGGTGATTGGAAAGCGTAAATGTCGTTGATATCGGTACGGCCGTCAGCCATCACCAGCGGCGAATCCAGGTGATCGGCGGCACCGATCTGCGCCGCCGACACCCCGACGACCAACGTGATCATAAGCAGAATACAAACCATCAAAGTACGGTAACTTCTCATCTTGTGTGCTCCTTAACATGGAAATCTGGTTGATAAGTTAAGAACCGGTTCTTTTTAGACGCGCTTGCGCTTACGTGGGAGATTACGCATCCCGGTGGGGTTTGCATTCATAAATTTTTGTGTCAATAAAAGTGTCACTATATGACACTGACAGTGGGCCCCTTACGACCTATCCTTCATACACATCTTGGTAAATAAACCACAAAGGAGCGTTTTATGGCTCGCTATTTCCTTTTTTTGATAGGCCTTTTACTAACAGCCCCATTCCTGGCCGCAGCTGCTCCCGCCAAGGCGGCTACCACCATCTTCACCGTCAACGACCCCGTTGACCTGCACGATCTCAACCCTGGTGACGGCATCTGCGGCACACGCAAGGGCACTTGTTCCCTGCGCGCGGCCATCCAGGAATCTAACGCCTTCTGCGGCGGCAGCTACGGCTGTGAGGAAACCATCGAACTGCCGGCCGGCATGTTTAAGCTTACACGTGCAGGCACAGATGACAATGCCTTGTACGGCGACCTGGACATTACCGGCAGTGTTACTATTCGTGGTGCAGGCGCGGCTCATACGGTTATTGATGGTAACGGAGCCACCCTCAATGATCGTGTTTTTCACCTTATCGGCAGCCCGGTCGTGACCTACTTTGTACACTTCGAAGGTATCACCCTGGTCAACGGCAAGAGCAAGCGTGGCGGTGCCATTTACAATCAGGGTATGGTCTGGTCTTTTGACGCCAGCCAGGTGCTCTACAGCACCTCTACCCATTGGGGCGGCGGCGCCATTTACAATGACGGCGGTCGGCTGGATGTAGTGGGCAGCACTTTTGCCTACAACGCCGCCCAGGGCAGCTTTGGTTTTGGCGGCGCCATCTACAACGAGCATGCGGACCTGTTGGTTAGCCAAAGCTGGCTCATGGACAATAGCGGCAATGGCGGTTGGAGTTATGGTGGGGCTATCTATGCCCTCGGCGGTAATGTGCGGGTAGACCAGAGTGCAGTCGTGCATAACAACTCGGCCGGCTACGGTGGTGGCATCTATCTTTCGAACGGCTGGCTGCATGTGTATAAAAGCGCCATTAAAGACAATTATGCGGTAACGGCCGGTGGGGGCATTATGATCAGCACCGCCGCCGCCCTTACCCTCATCGAGAGCATCGTAACAGGCAACATGGCAGACATCAACCTGGGTGATGGCGGCGGCGGCCTCTACCTGGGCGGCAACGCGGCTGAGATAACCGACAGTGAGATCCGCGACAACAGCGCCACCGTCGGTGGTGGTCTTTACCATGGGCAGGGTGAGACTGTCATTACCGGCAGCACCATCAGCGACAACTATGCCGTTCCTGACGGTGGGGGCATCTACCATTGGTTTGGCACCCTTACCCTGATTCAGAGCACGGTCAGCGACAACCGGGCTATGCGCGGCGCGGGTATCTTTAACCAGGATTACGGCGGCAGCAGTACCCGTCTCGTCCTAATCAACAGCACTGTCTCCACCAACGTGGCTACGATTGATGGTGGTGGCATCTATAACGATAAAGGCAACATCTATCTGTATAATGCCACCGTGGCCGCCAATCAGGCCGATGGTGACAAAGACGGCCGTGGCGCAGGCGGCGGGCTCTATAACCAGACCGGTGGTGTCCGCCTGCAAAACAGCTTACTGGCCAACAACGTTCGCCCTGATAGTGGCAGCGGCACACCTGACGACTGCTTTGGAGACGTGTACTCTGAAGGCTATAACCTTATGGAATCGGTGAGCGGCTGCAACATTACCGGTGACCCCACGGGTAATATCATTGGCCAGGACCCACAGCTGGGCCCACTGCAGGACAATGGCGGGCAAACGTGGACCCACGCCATTCCATTAGGCAGCCCGGCCGTCGAAGCTGCCCACCCCAATGGCTGCCGCGACGCGCAGGGCCAGCTTCTGGAAAAAGAGCAACGCGGTTTCAGTCGCCATCTGGACGGTGACGGAGATAAAGAAGAGCGCTGCGACATTGGTGCCTACGAAAATGGCGAGGGGATGTGGCCGTAGTCCAGATGTGGATGACTCGATATGATAGCCAAAGACCACCATCAGAGTTACTTAGAGGCACCCAAGGAAAGTCTGGCAAAGCTACGCCCGGCTTTTTCAAAAGTAAAAGCAGTGCATTTTCCTATGGGTATGCATATTTGCGGGTTGAACCTGATACAGGTTCTTATTCTTCCAACCACGTTTTAAGGTGTATTATGGAAGATTGGTTACCCCCCTATTAAAACCAGACTTAATACAACTGTTTCAGAAATTTTATGACCTTTTGTAGGGGCAGGTCTTGCACCTACTCTCGCTCTGAATGACCTTTGTGGTCGTCCCTGCCAAATGTTTTGGTCTTTCATTTAACACAGTACTTACTTGGCGCTCCTGGGCCTTGAATATGTGTTAGTTACCCTGCTGTTTGATCGCACCCGGCCCTCATATTGGTTATAATTCGCGTTCATGGCCAACCAGGACGCTTTTGGTACGTGGCTCAAACGGCAGCGCAAGTCGCTGGACCTGACGCGGGAAGCATTGGCCCAACGTGCCCACTGCTCGGCCAGCACTATACGCCGGCTAGAAGCAGGTGACCTACGGCCGTCGCCCAGCCTGGCGGCCTCACTGGCTGCTGCTCTGAACATCTCTCCGGCAGAGCAAGAAGCGTTTATCCGCTTCGCCCGTGGTGACACGACTGCCACCCTGCCGCCAACCCCTCATCCCGCGAACATCACGCCCCATTCCCCAGCCCACCTACCTGCCCCTCTAACCAGCTTCGTCGGCCGAAAACGGGAAGTAACGGCCGTCAGCAACCTGCTCAGCGAGGAAGGTGTGCGCCTGCTCACTCTCAGTGGCCCGCCGGGCGTAGGCAAAACCCGATTAAGCATCGCTGTCGCCAGCCGGCTGGCCGATGTCAGCATGTTTGGCGACGGCATCTATTTCGTCTCGTTGGCACCCATCAGCGAGCCACACCTGGTCATCTCGGTGGTGGCCCAGGCCTTAGGCGTGCGTGAAAAGCCCGGCGGCATATACGCTTCCCTGAAGGATTTTTTGGCCTCTAAACGGCTGCTGTTGGTACTGGACAACTTCGAACAGGTAACGGCCGCCGCTCACGTTGTCACCGATTGGCTGGCAGCGGCTGCCGGTGTCAAAGTCCTGGTAACAAGCCGGGAACTGCTGCACGTCTATGGCGAGCATGACTTCCCTGTGCCGCCACTGCCCCTGCCCGACGTAAACGACCTACCAACCACACCAACCAGCGCCTTTTACGCTCGTTATACCGCCATTCAACTGTTTAAGGAGCGGGCGCGGGCAGCCCGGCTAGACTTCCAACTGACGCCGGAGAACACAGCCGATGTGGCCCACATCTGCACCTGGCTTGATGGCCTGCCCCTGGCCATAGAGATGGCCGCCGCCCAGGTCAAATGGCTGCCGCCGCGCCAGATTCTGGCACAACTGAGCAATCGTCTGGCCACCCTTACCAATGGCCCACGTGACCTCAGCCCACGCCAGCAATCTCTTAGCGGGGCCATTGCCTGGAGCTACACGCTGTTGAGCCCAGACCAACAATGGTTATTCGACACGTTAGGCATTTTTATAGGCGGCTGTGACCTGGCGGCGGTAGAGGCCATCATCGGGCAGTGGGAAGCGGCCGACAGTCACCGGCGGCACAGCCAGATGCTGCGCGCTAACCTGCAATCGCTGGTAGAAAAGAGCCTGCTGGGTTATGAGGTGACATCAGCCGGTGATGTACGCTATGAAATGCTGGCGACCTTACGTGACTACGCCCGGCAGCAGCTGCAGGCCAACGGCCGTATGGAAGCGGCCCGCCAGGCACACGCCCTCTACTACCTTCGGTTGGCCCAAGCAGGCAGCACACAACTGGTACAAGGGGGTGACCAGGCCAACTGGCTAAGACGGCTGGAGCGGGAGCACAACAACCTCCGGGCGGCCCTGACCTGGGCCACCGAAACCCCCAACCGGGCGCCGTTTGCCCTGGAAATGGCCCAGGCCATGAGTGACTTTTGGGATACACGCGGCTATATTCAGGAAGGGCGGCAGTGGCTGGAAATGGTGTTGGCTCTGGACAACACACCCAGCGAGTTACGCGGCCACCTGCTGAACGATGTTGGCTGGCTGGCCCGGGTGCAGGGTGACCGCGAAGCAGCACGTGCCTTTCAGGAGCAAGCTTTAAGCATTCAACAGACAATAGGCGACGAGACAGGCATGAGCCGGTCGTTGGAAAACCTGGCTATCCTTGCCAGCAGTCAAGGAGATGTGGTTCAGGCCAGTGAGTTGTTGGCCCAATCGCTGATCATTCGCCGCCGCCTGGGTGATCCGGTAAAACTGCTGACAACCTTAAACAACCTGGCTATTGTCACCTGGCAGTTGAAGGATTTCGCCCGGGCCGAAGCGCTTTACCGGGAAAACGAGGCCCTCAGCCGGGCCATCCAGAACGTCAAAGCACTGAGCAACGCCTTGCATGGTCGGGGGACTGTTCACCTGTCTAGGGGTGACTATGCCGCCGCGTTGGCTTCCTTTCAGGAAGTGCTGCTTATCCGCCAGGAGTTGGGCGACCGGCCAGGGCTGGTCAACTCGCTGGGTGGTGCCGCCGAGGCATTGCTGTATCTGGGCAACGCCCTGACAGCCATCCGGTTAATGGCGGCGGCTTTTAAGCTGCAAAAGGCGCTGGGCAAGGTCAATTCGCCGGCGGCTAACGTGGAGGCAGAGGCCAACCTTGCCCTTATGCGGGCAAAGGCGGGCGAAACGGCATTTGCTCAGGCCTGGATCGAGGGAGAAGCGATGTCGGTGGCGGAAGCCATCGCCTCTGTCACCCGTTCCTTATGAGGAAACAGTTCCCAGGAGAATGAGCTGATCAAGTGTCGGGGTCTGGCTGCCGCCGGCTGGCTCTATGGTGAGACCAATAGCATCAAACGTGCCAGGCACGGCCGTGGCCACGGCCAGCACACCATACCCCGTTTCATCCACGCTAAAAAGACCGGCGCTGATGGGGGTGTCACCGCGAATGAGCCAGAGCTGGTAAACCTGTGACGCGCCCAGAGGGGTCAGATTGTCGGCCGTAAAAACGGCCGTTTCCGTTTGAGGATCAATGGTCAGCGTGCCAATGGCCTCTGGATGACGGCCAGAGGCATCACCAATGGCCAGGGTGATGCTGCCCGGCTGCCGATAAGTGGCCAGCAGGCTGCCCTGGTTTTCGATCTGCTGGCGCAGGGCCGCATTTTGGGTTTGCAGCACCTCTTTCTCGCGGCGCAGGGCCACAACTTCGGCAAAGAGATCAGTTATCTGCGTTTGCAAACCGGCCTGCTGCCGGGATTGGCTGGCCGCCCAACTACCGGCCAGAATGGCCAGAAGAAGACAGGCGCCGGCCAGGGCTGGCAGCGTGGGGTGTGCCCGGAAGCGCCCATACCCATGCCGTAGGCGGTCTGCCCATGAAGCTGGTTTTTGTTGGCGCTGAGGTGGCGTGGGGGGTACGGCCGTTGGCGGCCGCGGCTCGGCTGCCCGCACCCGCGACATCAGCGTTGCCTTCACCTCGGGTGAAGGCTGGATCGGTTCAATATTGTGGAATAGCTGTTCGGTGGTGTTCATCAGGGCATCCAGCCGAGCTTTGGCTTGTGGGTTAGCCGCCAGGTAAGCATCCACTTCGGCGCGTTCCGCCGCCGTAAGCGCCCCCAGGGCATAAAAAGGGAAGAGTTCTTGTTCAATGCGTTCGTTCATGCTTCTACCCCTTGGGCTTCCAATACCGTGCGTAATTTTTGCAGCCCCAACCGGGCGCGGGTATGAATGGTTCCCAGCGGGTTGCCCGTTAATTCGGCGATCTCCTGCCGGGTCAAACCATGGTAATAAGCCAGGGCAATCACTTCATACTGCTCCGGCGACAGCACCGTCAGGGCAGACTTTACCTGCTGCCGCTGTATTTCCAGCCAGGCAGCCTCATCCACCTGGGAGCCAGGGTCCGGGTGCAGGTGCATCTGTTTTTCTTCAGCTTCATCGCGGGCGGCTTGTGGGCGTACATTTTGCCGCCGGGTCACATCAATGGCCTGACGGCGAGCAATACTAAACAGCCAACTGGTGAAAGAGCCCCGCCCTGCATGAAAGGCATCTGCTTTGTCCCAGATGCGCCAGAAAGCTTCCTGCAGCACTTCTTCAGCCACGGCCCGGTCTGGCAAAACACGCATAACGACACCCAATACCATGGGCGCATACCGGTCATACAATGTTTCCAGCGCTTTGCTGTCACCATCGGCTACATGGGTCATAAGCTGCTCATCGTTTAAATTTGCGTACGTTTCCATAAACCCCTGACGTCTTGGATTGGTTTAATGAATCATACGCAGCACGGGAACACTTGCATTCATCATCACCCATAAATGCAAAACGGCCATCGCTGCGTAATCCAGGTCAGTAAACCATTGACCACACAAGGAGCAACCTATGGTACTCAACTTATCGGCAAACCACAACCAAAAGGAAACGGCCGTAGACCCCCGCACGCCCATGCCGGCCGGGCCTATACTCTATCGTGAGGATGGGCAGATTGATTGGCAGAATATGTGGGGATCGTTTTGCATGCTGGCGCTGACTGGCGGCCCACCCCACCGCAGTGATCTGTTAACGGCACCGTCTGACCCAGATACAAAGAGCGAAGGCTATCGGATAGCGGTGGCCGAGATTACACGGGGGATATGGGAAACGAGCAAACTGACGGCCGTGCCGGCCACACCGGGCTGGTGTGCCATCACCTGCCGCTCCCCCGTTCAGGCGCGCTGGCTGGCAGAAGCTATTGTTGAGGAAAACGTAGAAGCCCGCAGCGAAGGGGCCCTCTTATTTGTGCCTGTTGGCGATAACTTCCGGTTAAAGCAAGAGATCAAGAATGTGATCACGGCCGTGGCCAAAACCAGCCATTATTGGGAAGCTCATCTGGCCGCTGAAGTCAAGCACACCCTTGCTTTACAGGCAGCGCTGGGGCGCTTCACCACTCGCCTGCGGCAGCCGCGCCGCTGGCTGCCCTGGTAACACGTTCTAGCAGATCTCTCGTCCACATCGCATGGCGGCAACCGCCAAATCGCTATGCGCAAACGCTGCTCTTAAGCGCTTTAAGAATCCATGACGGCCGTGCCGCGCACCGCCCAAGCACGCGCCATCAGGGAGATCGAGCCATCGGCGGCCACAGGCAGCGACTGCCGCAGGTGGCGCTGAAATTGTGGGCGCTGTTCTTCACGCACGCAAAAATTGCATATCGCCAGCATAGTCCCACACGTACATGGTAATAGTTCCGCCCGGCTTTACCACCCGCCGCATCTCGGCCATAGCAGCCGCTGTATCTGGGAAAAAGTTGAGCGCCAGCCCAGAAACCAGCACGTCTGCCTGCCCATCGGCCCATAAACAATTCATACGCATCACCACTGTCCCAATGATCGCTGAGTATCATATGCTGAGTTTACCACCTACTTCTGGGTGTGTCTTGTTGTCATGGGGTGGTCATCGTGACCAGACCGGAACCCGCTTCATCAGGCAAACAAGGGGAACATCGTCCCCAGGAGGTTGATCAACAAAACGTGGGGTGAATCTATTGGAGGTAACGGCGGCAAGAACGGCCGTTGAAACGTGGCTTATATAGCGGCCGTGTTATCTATTCGCCGGCAAAAATCAGGCAGTAACAGGCGCTCTTACCAGGCGTACACTGACCAAAACGCCCAGGAACGCACCCATCAGCAGCCCTCCGGCCGCAGCCACAACCAATAACAACAAAATTTCTGGCCCCAATAAAGGGACCATCGGCAGCACTAACAGCGGCCCTATTAGCAGCCCGGTCAACGCGCCCCCAAACACGGTTACAATGGTACGGGGCTGCCAGCCATTTTCCATAGCCGACAGCACGCCGCCAATACAACCTAACAGGCTGCCAGAAATCAGGCCAACATAAGCCAGCGGCCAGCCAGCGGCCAGGCCACCGAGTGAGACGCCAATAATCGCCCCAACTAAACTGCCTGTTCTGGCCCTAAAAATCACAGATTTGGTGTACATTGTTTTGGCCCCTTTATTCACGATGAACCATATACTTAATTGTTCATTTCTATCATCATCTATGGTTTATTGTGGCGTAAACGGGCCGTAAAAGAAATGGGAAGACCATCCCAACGGGACCATGATCCGGGGTACGACCGTACTACACGGCTGGTGGATTGGCCCTAAACATCATCCAGGCAGCCGGCACGTAAAGAATACCAATGATGATAAGTACAAACTTGATAGTCGCGCATATAAATGCCAGCAGCGGCCAGAACTCAGCGGTGGCGCCCAGCAGCAGTTGAATGAGGGCGATGTTTTCAATGTAATCCAGCAGGGCCGCCAGCCAGACACCCCAGGCCAGCAAAATGCCAACCCTGACCATTGGGGAAGCTGACGGCCGTATGCGTTCCACCGCCCATACACACGCCAGCGAAATGGCGCTGGCATACACCAACGGATAAAGAAAATCCAACCCCAGGCCAAATGCGGCTACCAACCTTCCCGGCTCGCCCCATGAGGTGATCATCACCTGGGCATTCTCCAAAGTACGTGCAAACTCAAAGGAGACGATGCCGGCAGGCGCAGCGGCCGTATTCAAAGGACTGCTAAAGACGTTAAACAGAATCGTCATGCCCAAGGCCAGTACAACGGCTATTTTCATCATGCTGTTCCGGGTATTTGTCGCCAGAATATCAAAGGGGGCTTTAGGTGTGGTCATATTGTCTCCTTCTCATATAGATAACCCCCAAAGTATAGCCCAATAAATAAGATTAAGCGGCGTTGCGCTTTCCGCTGTGGCTGGCTATAGTTGGGCTGATATGAATCCATTTCACCAGGCATTTGATAAACTATATCCGGCCATTCGCTTCACTTACGAACGAATCATGGGGCACATCTGGTTCAGCCAGATTACGCCTGATGGTGACATTAAAACCGAATTATGGTTGGGGGGAGCACCCAGCTACCAACGTGATTATGACTTCATTGTGGAGCATGGTATTCGTGCGGTTGTTAACATTCGGGCAGAGCGCGAAGATAACACCGATCTCTACTTAAAACATAATATCAGCCATCTACGTCTGAAAGTACTGGATATTACAGTCCCTTCTGCAGACATTCTAACGGAAGGGGTAGACTGGATAAAAAAACAGGCCGATCAGAATCGCGCCATTCTGGTTCACTGCGCCAAGGGGCGCGGTCGTTCAGCCACCTTGCTGGCTGCTTACCTCATGCGTGAAGAAGGGTTAACCTATGACGAAGCGCACCAGCTCATGAAGGGACGGCGGTCCTTAACCAAACTGGAACAACGACATAAAAACCAACTGGAGGCCTGGCTGCAAACCCAAACCAGCAACACCCCGCCCGGCAGTCATGATCCATCTTAAGGGTTCGTTCAAAAATAACTTTGGACTTTTACCAGGTAATCAGTCATCAGTATTCAGTAATCAGTCCAGAGGAACACTCAACTGAACAGTGATAACTGAACTAGCTACCGGACAGTTTAAAAAAAGATGACGATAACCACTAAAGCTGTTAATGTGAAGAGTAGAAACAAACCACAAAACAGCGAGGAAAAAATGGCTATCGTCCAAACCTATCATACCTTTAAGCA
>WYBM01000088.1 GCA_011525915.1 Ardenticatenaceae bacterium
CCATGACCGACGCGATTTGAGTATCTTTCGCATTGGCATTGATTTATTTGATAGGTCTGTTGTTAACGAGCAATCTTTTACTTTACCAACAATTCCTTATTTCTGAAACTGTCCGGTAGCTAGATCACTGTCCAGTAATCAGTCCAGGTGAACAAAACGGTGGCAGCTTCGCCACAAACCAGATGTTGGCGGGAGAAGCAGCCACCGTTACCCTGCGTAGGTTTTTATAGGCAGGAACGGCCGTTACCCCTACCGCCTAGAACACAAGCATCTATCAGACCCATTTAACATCATGACACGTAAATCTTTTCCACAATGCGGTCAAAGATGCGATTGCGCACACCTTCAAAGGGAATACGGCGCATCAGGGGGTCAAAAAAGCCCTGGACTGACATTTCAATGGCCGTATTGCGTGGGATGCCCCGGCTCATGAGGTAGAAAAGTTCTTCCGGGTCTAGCTGGCCAATGGCCGAGGCGTGTGTGCATTTGACGTCATCGGCTTCAATTTCCAGACCAGGGATAGAGTCAGCGCGGGCGGTTTTGTCTAGCATCAGGTTGCGGTTAGCCTGGAAACCATCAATCTTTTGTGAACCAGGCTGCGCCTTGATCATGCCCTGCCATACAGTGCGTGATTTGTCACGCAGCGCTCCTTTATAGAGCAAATCGCTGGTGGTAGAACCGGCGTTATGGTTTTGTTGGGTGTCCAGGTCCAGGTGTTGACGGCCGTTGGTGAAGAAAATGCCGCTCATTCGCCCCCAACCACCTGGTTTATCCAGTTCCAACGTCTGGAACGCTTTGGTCAGGCGTGATCCCATAACGCTTGTCACCCAATCCAGGCGGGCATCACGGCCAATGCGGCCACGTTCGTGGTTAAACTGCCAGATGTTCTGGCCAAAGTCTTGCAGGCCGGCGTAAATGAGACTGGCGTTGTCACGCACCAATAGTTCAATACAGCCATTATGCAGGCCAGGCATTTCACCACCGGCCGATGCATATTCGTCCATGAACACTGCTTCGGCGCCCGTGTCCACAATAACCAGGGTGTGCGTAAACGTCTTGCCATTGACCGACCACAACACACTATGAAGAGGGGCAACCGCCTGTACATTTTTAGGCACATATAAAAATGTGCCGCCACGCCAGAAAGCAGCATGCAGCGCCGCAAACTTACCTTCATCTGGGCGCACACCTTCGGTCATAAAATAGGCTTGCAAGAGGTCAGGGTATTCGGCCACGGCCGTGTGCATATCACAAAAGACCACACCCTGTGCCTTTAGCTCGTCGCTCAGTTCATATTGGCGGGTGACGCCGTCCACCTGCAACATCCGGCCGCCGGCCGTATCTTCCGTCAACTCTTTACCCAGGAATGTTGGGATGGCCGCGTCTACGGCCGCGTCCCCATTCACTGAAGGGCCAATCTCATCTAGCTTCAGACGGCGGATATTTGTCCGCCGCCACGCTTCGTCATTTGTGGTGGGCATAGGCAGGCTTTCATACAATGCCCACGCCTGCAAGCGCCGCGCCAACATCCACGCTGGTTCCTGCAGCGACGCCGATAATTTTTCTATAGCTTCTTTGGTAAATGCACTCATGTTTTTATGAAATGGCAATCTGTTATCGGTAATCGGTCACGGCGACAACCGTCACCCATTACCGCTGACCGATTACCCAATGGTCCCTTCCATTTGCAGTTGAATGAGCCGGTTCATCTCAATGGCGTACTCCATCGGCAGCTCTTTCACCAATGGTTCGATAAAGCCGTTGACCACCATAGAGGTAGCCGTTTGCTCATCAACACCACGGCTCATCAGGTAGAACAGCTGCTCTTCACCGACTTTACTCACCGAAGCCTCGTGGCCGATATTGACATCTTCTTCCTCAATTTCAATGTAAGGATAAGTGTCAGAACGGCTGTTTTCATCCAGCAGCAGCGCATCACAAACCACGTTGGATTTGCAATGATAAGCACCTTTGTTTACCTGCAACAAGCCCCGGTAAGAGGCCCGGCCGCCATCCTTGCTGATAGATTTGGAGATGATACGGCTGGTGGTGTTGGGGGCCGCATGGACAACCTTGCCACCGGCGTCCTGATGCTGTCCTTTACCGGCAAAAGCAATGGAGAGAATTTCACCGTGAGCGCCCTCGCCCATCATGTAAACGGCCGGGTATTTCATGGTCACCTTAGAGCCCAGGTTGCCATCCACCCACTCCATGGTGGCTTTTTCATAAGCGACGGCGCGCTTGGTGACCAGATTGTAAACATTGTTGGACCAGTTCTGGATGGTGGTATAACGGCAACGGCCGTTGCGCTTCACAATGATCTCCACCACCGCTGAATGCAGCGAGTCTGAGGAGTATATAGGCGCGGTACACCCTTCCACGTAATGGACATAGGCACCTTCATCGATGATGATGAGGGTCCGCTCAAACTGGCCGGCGTTTTTGGCATTAATGCGGAAGTACGCCTGCAAGGGCATTTCCACATGCACCCCAGGGGGTACATAAATAAAGCTGCCACCGGACCACACGGCCGTGTTTAACGCCGCAAACTTGTTGTCGTTGTAAGGAATAATGGTGCCGAAATACTCTTTTACCAGGTCTGGGTACTGGCGCAGACCTTCATCCATGCCCAAGAAGACAACCCCCTTGTCTTCCAGCTCTTTTTTAATATTGTGGTAAACCACTTCTGACTCATATTGGGCAGCCACACCAGAAAGAAACTTTTGTTCCGCTTCTGGAATACCCAGCTTGTTGAAGGTGTCCTTAATGTAACCGGGCACATCTTCCCAATTGTCCCCTTCACGGTCGCTGGGTTTGATGTAATAGTAGATGTTGTCAAAGTCAATACCACTCAGGTCAGCGCCCCAATTGGGCATGGGACGATCCAGGAAATGCTGATAGGCCTTTAAACGATTATCTAACATCCACTCCGGCTCGCCTTTGGACAAAGACATGGCGCGGATAACACCTTCGTTCAGCCCTCTTTCAGCCTTAAAAACATAATCTTCCGTGTCAGCAAAACCATATTTAGTAGCGTAATCCTGGTTAACAAGGGCCACGATCTCTTCTTCACTTAATTCGCGTTCTTCTAAAAATTCAGCCATCTTTACCTCCAGTGTTCAGCCATTCACTGACTGATTACTGCCTACTGACTACTGCCTACTGACTCAAGGATACCGTGCTTTTCCCGAATCCACTCGTAGCCGTGTTCTTCCATTTTCATGGCCAGCTCAGGGCCGCCGCTTTCTACGATACGGCCGTCTAGCATAATATGCACATAATCTGGTTTAATATAATTCAGGATGCGCTGGTAATGGGTAATGACCAGGACGCCCATATTCATATCCTGCTGCAGCCGCTGTGCCCCTTCAGAAACAACACGCAAAGCGTCAATATCCAGGCCTGAGTCGGTCTCGTCCATGATGGCAATCTTCGGCTCAACCACAGACATTTGCAAAATTTCCACTCGTTTCTTTTCACCGCCGGAGAAGCCTTCATTCAGGTAACGGCCGGCCATCTTGTGATCAATGCCCAGGCTGTCCATTTTTTTCGTCAGCAGACGGCGGAATTCGGGGATGGAAATGCCAGGATCTTCAGGGTTAATAGCCTTACGACGAGAATTAATCGTCTGCCGCAAGAATTTGGCCAATGTAACACCCGGTACGGCCGCTGGGTATTGGAAAGCCAGGAAGAGACCAGCGCGAGAGCGTTCGTCTGCTTCCATCTCTAACAAATCTTCTCCCTCAAAAATTACCTGCCCAGCCGATGGTACATAGGCCGGGTGTCCGGCCAGGGTATAGGCCAGCGTGCTTTTACCAGAACCGTTGGGTCCCATCAGCGCATGGGTTTCACCTTGTTTTACTAACAGGTCAATCCCTTTTAAAATTGGCTGATCGCCAATGCTCACATGCAGGTTCTTAATCTCTAAAGCAGTCATCATCACTAAAATTTCTCCTGTAAATGTTTAAGCCCTGTGTTTTTCCATGTCAATTTGTAAGATGGCTCAAACAGGTTGCGTGCAATCGTGGGCGGATTATAACAGAGGGGGCAAGCAGCGTCAATAATTCTTATAAAAATGATAAAAATAGCCCAAATTGACAAAAATGCCTTGTATTGTTATACTCTGCCCTGTTTACAAGAGGATTTTATCGTGAAACCTGTAACAAACAACAGTAAGAAAAGCACACGCGAGGTGATCTTACACACCATTAAACGATCACCGCAGGCAACCATTGAAGCGCTGGCCATAGCGGCTGACGTCTCGCCGGTGACCGTGCGGCACCACCTGAATGCCTTGCAAGCTGATGGCCTGATAGAGGTGGAAAGTGTGCGCCGGAAGGTAGGACGGCCGTATTACGTCTATACCTTGAGTGAACAAGGTCAGGAGCTTTTTCCCCAACGTTACTTCAGCCTGACCAACCGGCTGCTAGATGAATTAAAAAACCAGCTGCCCAATACCACCGTCAATGGCATTTTTGCCGGCGTCGTCAGGTCTATGGTTGATGCGCATAAAAATGCGTTTGAAGGTCTCAATTTTGAAGACCGGCTCAATTACGTCATTGAACTCCTGGCCGATGAAGGCTTCCTGGCGCGTTGGGAACGGACCGATGACGGGTATCAGATCATTGAGTACAGTTGCCCCTATATTTCTGTGGGCCAGAAGCATAATGAAATTTGCACCTTCGACAAGGAGCTGATGCTCATGGTGCTGGATGTGCCCATTCAACAGCACAGCTGCATGTTGCATGGGGATGATTGTTGTCACTTTTCTATGGCCGCCGAAACGGCCGTGATCACCAAACCATAAGTCATTCAATAGGGAGTACAGAAGATGATTGCCAGTAAAGAAGAAGAAATCATGGAAAGCCTACGTGCCGTCATTGACCCGGAGATTGGGCTGAATGTGGTGGAACTAGGCCTTATTCGGGGGGTTACTTTTGAGGAAGAAAGTGACAGTGCCAATCTCACCATGATCCTCACCACCCCTTTCTGCCCTTATGGACCACAACTGATCGAACAGGTACGTACGGCCGGCAGCAAAGTCATGAGTGGGGGTGTCACCGTAGAAATAGGCACCGAATTATGGGATCCTTCTATGATGGAAGAAGGGGCCGGAGGTGACTGGGGGCTTTTCTAAGCACCTGTTTTAACCTGCACAGTTAACAGCAAGGCTCTCACGCGGAGAGCTTTTTGTTTTTAGCGGCCGCATGGTCATCAACGGGCATCAACCCTACCCTGATAAAAATAGCCCGCCACATTGGCTACCTGTGTCAGCGCCAGCAGCACGGCCGTTAAACCCCGCCGTTTTAGCCGCAGCCCTCTTTGGAACGGATACAATACCAACTCTTTATAAAAGGCCATCGGCTCCACGCTGACCTTTTCCTGGTGACGAGAGCGGCGACGTTGGTGAAAATGGTACGCGCCACGGCCGTAGCCCAGGTGCTGCCGCCAAAATGAGCTCAGTCGCAGATGATGTGCATGGTAAACAACAGCCTCCGGCACATAGGCCATACCGCGCCCAGCATGGCGCCAACGATCACAAAAATCCCGGTCTTCCCCTGCCGCCAGGGGAAAGGTGGTGTCAAAACCGCCCAATTCTATAAACCAGCGCGTAGGCAGCGCAAAGTTGTTGGACGTAAAGAAACGCGGGCCCTCCTCACCCTGGTTATAATAAGCATAGAGATAATCAACCAGCAATTGGCTGGCCGAAGCATAGGGGTTTTGCGGCAAGGCGTTCAAGGTACACCCCCCCATCAGAAAGTCTGGCGTTTTTTCCAGTTGAGCCGCCAGACAAGCCAACCAGGATGGGTCGGGTTGGCAATCATCGTCCAAAAAGGCCAGAAACTCCCCCCTGGCCTGAGCCGCACCGTTGTTGCGCGCCGCCGCCGGGCCGGCGTTTGGTTGTGTGAGCCATATCACCTCCCGGCGATTATGCACCTCTGGCAGGTTAGTGCCGCCATCATTGACGACGATGATTTCCAGGCGATCCGGTGGGTAGGCCAGGCGATCCAGGCTTTGCAAGCAGGCAGCCAGTGGTTGGGGGCGGTTATAGGTAGGAATAATAATAGAGATGAACGGCCGTTTATTCATAAATCTGCCCGCCAAAGATCATACTCCGGTAGCTTTTAAGCCGCAATTGGGTAAACTTGACGCCGTTGCACAAATCCAAAGGAGCAACCACATGACCTCACGAGAAACTTACACCATTCAAGTGGCTGGGTTAACCCGTCACTTTCCCTTGTTTGAAGTAGCCCCTGGAGTGCGCATTGCTATCTTTAATATGCTGGGTGACACTTACGTGGTCAAAGCAGCCGCAGCAGCCCTGGCCGAAAAATTAAAAGATACACCGGCCGACGTGTTGGTAACGGCCGAAGCCAAAAGCATCCCCCTCATCTACGAAATGAGCGCCCTCATGGGGCTGCCCTATGTCGTCTTGCGCAAAGCGTATAAAAGCTACATGGGCGATGCCCTCAGTGCCGAAACCGTCTCCATCACTACCGGCAAGCCGCAAACCCTGTACCTGGATGAAAAAGATCAGGCGCTTCTCCGGGCCCGACGTGTCATCCTGGTAGATGACGTCATCAGCACCGGCAGCACATTAAAAGGCATGGAACTGGTGGTAAACAAGGCTGGTGGGGCCATCACCCGCATTGCGGCCGTCTTCACAGAAGGCGAAGCAGACTGGTCACACATTGTAGCCCTGGAGAACCTGCCTGTTTTCACGGATTAGGCCGCCCGTCTATTACCAGTCATCAGAAGTCCGTCATCAGTTTTCAGCAGACTATTTCCAGAGATAGACCAGCACTGAAAACTGATCACTGATGACTGAAAACTGATACTATGAACAATCTCTACGGTCTCATTATCTGTTTTGTCTATGTCTTTTCCGTCATTGGTCTGGCCGAAGGGTTACGGCGATGGCGCGGCTACGGCAGTGGCTTTACCCGCAAAGTGATCCATATCGGCGTGGGCACAATGAGCTGGTTCTTACACTTTTTATTTGATAATCCCTGGCCGTTTGTCGTGGCTGGTGGTGCGTTTATGGTTATCAATTTACTTGACTGGAAATATGGCTTTTTTGCCGCTATGGCCAGCAGCGACCGCTCAAATCTGGGCACCGTCTACTTTCCGCTGGCGGCCAGCGTGGTAGCCCTGATATTTTGGGAACAGCCACCGTTGATGGTGGCCGCGCTCATGCCATTAACCTGGGGGGACGGGCTGGCACCGGTGGTGGGTAAGGCTTACGGCCGTCGTCACTACATCGTCGCCTCTCACACCCGTACCTATGAAGGCTCGATGGGCTTTTTTGTGGCCTGCCTGTTGTTTACCTGGCTGGCCCTATGGGTTGTGCCTGGCCCACCGCTCATTACCCCTTTACAGGCCATAATCCCTGCCCTTATCCTGTCTATAGCCACCACCTTTATTGAAGCCATTTCCATTTGGGGGTTGGATAATCTCACGATCACGGCCGTGGCCATTTTTATCCTCTCCCTCTGGCCTTTTTAGGTGATGGCTGGTTTGCAGCATCTGCCGTCATACAAGACGCCGTCGTCATAAGGACCTATGAACACAGAAGCTATGATATGGTCACAATACCTGGCCCCGGGGTTTAGCGCCCGGCCCACCACCCTGGCCGATGCGGCCGCGGCCACCGATGTATTTAATGCCGCCTCCCTGAAATACACAGGGAAACCCCACATCAGCCTGGAGCAAACCCTGACTTTCTGGCACTTACCTGGTTTTGAATTAGCACGGCACAGCCGTGTGGTGGTAGCGCCAGACGGCCGTGTGGTAGCCAACGTAGACGTGGATATGACTGCTGCTGTACCGGTACGGCCGTTAATCTGGGCCCGTGTCCACCCTGACTATGAGGGGTTGGGCATTGGCGCCGCCATGCTGGCCTGGGCCGAGCAATGTGCCCGCACAGTCTTCCCCCATGTGCCACCTGACGTCCGTGTCTCCGTGTTGTCGGTGGGCATTCCCCAGACGGCCGTGGCGGCCCACCGCTTTTTGGAATCACGTGGTTTTTGCCACACGCGGGATTTTTGGCGTATGGTTATTGATTTAAAAGAGAAGCCCCCTACCCCCGCCTGGCCTCCGGGCATTGTGCTCAGTACCATGGCCCAACACCCTGATCTGCGCCCGATTGTGGCCGCCAAAGAAGAGGCGTTCCGTGACCATTGGGGCCATATTGACCAGCCATTAGACCATGCCGAGCAAAAAATGCGCCATTGGCTAGAAAGCGACTCATCCCATGACCCTGAATCCTGGCTGCTGGCGCTAGACGGTGACCAGATCGCCGGCATTTGCCTTTGCCGTCAAGGGGATCATAGTGATCCGGACATGGGCTGGGTGAACATATTGGCTGTACGACGGCCGTATCGGGGCTGTGGCTTAGGCATGGCCTTGCTGCAACAAAGTTTCAACTATTTTTTCCAGCGCGGCTTCAAACGAGCCGGGTTAACTGTGGACGCCAGCAGTCTGACAGGAGCCACCCGTCTATACGAAAAGGCGGGGATGAGCGTGCAGCAGCACTACATGGACTTTGAAAAGGAACTGCGGCCAGGCCGAACCATCACCACCGCCCATGAATGAGCCCGGCCCGCTTGCATCGCCCCCATCTGGGTATATTCACTACAAAAACCTGTTCGCCGATTGGCATGCCTGGGATAACAAACCTTATTGGCTGCTTTTGCTTTGGGCCAACCTGGTCGCTTTATGGCCGCTGGCCGCAGGGATCATTCTGTTATGGCTGCCTTACCAGCTTTACCAACTGGCCGGCACTCCCCTGGCTGTTTACCCTGGCCTTTCGCTAACCACCAGTGAAGTAGTGGCAGTAGGGGCCATTATCATCGCTGCATCCATGCTGGTTCATGAATGGTTACATGGCCTGGCGTTATTATGGTGTGGCTATAAACCACGTTATGGATTCAGCAAATTCTGGTTGGTAGCAACTGTAAGTGACGGTGCTTACCTCACCCGCCAGCATTACCTGGCCATGTCTTTGACCCCTATCACCGTGATGACGCTGGCCGGTGGCCTGATGCTGCCCTTACTACCGCCGGTTGTAGGTCAACTGGTGCTGGTGGCCTTGTTACTAAACATGGCTGCATCGGTGGGTGACCTGATGGTAACCATACGGGTTTACCGTATGCCCAAAGAGGCCCTCTTTGCCGATGATGAAGGCATTCAGGTTTTTGTGCCCGCTTCCCAGGTAAAAGAAACCCCCGTTAACCTATAGCACCTAAGGCTGTGATGACCAATGACGCCCAAAGGGTGGCGGCGCAGCAGGTAAGAACCATGATCCCCACCAAAGGTACTGCCACCGCGCTCGCCGCCTGGGCGGGGGTCAGGCTGTGAGCCGCCCGCAGAGCAAAATAGGTCAGGTAAAGATTATAAAATCCCAAACCCATGACCAACAGCGGCCCCAAAAAGGGGAAGAGGTACAACAAAACACCCACCATCGTTAGGGGGGCTATAAAAGTGGAAAGCAAAAACGTCTGCTTTTCAAGCGACCCCCGCCCACCCAACAATTTGGCCGTCAGCCAAAGCATGCCAGACCAGGCCAGCGTCAACATAGGGATGCCCACTAGCATACCGCAGAGCATCAGGAACGTACTGGCCTGCGCCGTTTGCTGCATTTGAGTTATGGTTTCGGCTACGGCCGTTTCTGACGCACCCAACTGCTGCAAAAAATCACGCATCATCGGCACACTTTGCTCCATTGGGTTTAACACCAAGAACACCAGCAGCCACACTAGCACAGTTACCAGACCCGCACCAAACAACCAGATCACGGCTGTAGCCCACCGGGCATAAGGCTGTTCCATCTCAGCCACAAACACCGCTTCCCCAGGGTTTCTCAATACCCGCTGCCACACCGCCATTGATGCGTTCAAATCCATTTTATTTCTCCGACGTTAACCTTTTTCTGATAAATTTTTAACTTTTTTCTGACAGAGTGTAGTCATAGTAAGATGTATGTATAAACGTTTTGAGTTTAGCTTGTTTAGACAAAAGGAGGTAATAAAAAATGGCAAATCTTGTACGTTGGGAACCATTTCGTGAGATGTTGAACATGCGGCGAGAGATGGATCGTTTGTTTGACAATTTCTTTGAAACCTCTCCAACTGCCTGGGACACGCCTACAAGCTGGGGGTTGGCGGTGGATGTCAGTGAAAACGACGACGCCTTTGTCATCAAAGCCTCTGTTCCTGGAGTAAATCCAGATGACATTGAAGTCACACTGTCAGACAATGCACTCACCATCAAAGGCGAATCCAAAAGCGATATTGAAAAAGAAGATGAAAAATATCACCTACGGGAACGCCGTTATGGCAGCTTCGCCCGTACCCTGACCCTGCCTGTGACGTTAAAAGCAGAAGCCATTGAGGCCACCCATGAAAATGGCGTACTGACCCTGACTTTACCCAAGGCTGAAGAGATCAAACCCCGGCGGATTACGATCAAACCCTGGCGTGAACGCAAAGTGATTGAAGGGTAACCCCCTAGAGCCTTTAAGGTAACCTTAGACAATAACATAAGAAAAGACGCTGGAAAGCACCCGGCGTCTTTTCATTTTAGAAAGCTTCATGGCACTGGCAGTACCTGCACGGCCGTTTCCTGAAAGGCAAAACCGCCGGCCTGGTTGCTGGCCTCAATACGGTAGATGATAGTGCCTGAATTAGTCAAACAATCATCGACGGTGCCGCTGTACCTGGCATTGTCCAACACGACCATACCATCACGTTTGACCTGGATCAGCGCGGCCTGGCCGCTAACACGCCAGGAAACTGCCACACATGCCGCCTGCTCTACCTGACTGGGATAGACGTTAAAAGCCTGAATGGCCGGTGGGATAACCGCTGGCGTGGCTGTAGGCGGTGGTGGTGGCGCGGCTGGTAACATGACCTTCACTGTTTGCTGTTGGCGGCCGGTACCATCGGGGCCATTGGCTACCAGACTATACGCCATAGTGCCGGAAGCTGGGGGGCAGTCGATCACAAACCCCCTGACGGCCGTGTGGGGATAAATGGCAATATTATCGCGCAAGATAGTAACGCTGCTAACGCTGCCCCAAACCTCCCAGGAGATGTTGAGGCACTGCCCGGCAAAGATCTCGTCGGGCGGGTAGAGTGTAAACTGTTCAATAACCGGCGCACCCGGAACGGGGATAACCGGCACAAAAATTTCACGGATGGCTTGAGCACCGTCCGGCCCCAGAGTCCGCAGTTCATAATACGTGGTCAGTGGCGGGCATTCACGGCGGCTGCCTTGTGGCGGCACCTGGTTTTGCTGCCAGTTTTGGCCGGCAGCATAAACGTACACGGCCGTCGCCTCTATCACGTCCCAGCTAAAAGTGACACAATCCCCCGCGTTAATAGGAGCACGATCAACCATAAACTGGATATTGGGCGCCGGTGTTTGTGTGGGCCGAGGGGTCACCGTCGGCAGCGGCGACGCCTCAATACCCACCCAGATACGATCACCAAACTGCCCGCCCTGGCTGTGGTGCATGACCCAAATGCCCTGATAGAGACCGGGCATTAACGGTGAAACCAAGTTTACCCATATGTCATACGTTTCACCGGGCTGAACGGGGCGCTGTATGTAAACAGCCTGCCCCCCCATACGCGCCATAGGCGTATTGCCATCCACATAAAGCAGATAGTCGCCCGTAGACCAGGCACAGGTGCCGGTATTTTGAACGCGCCACCCTTTCTGAAACGGCGCACCCGGCAGCATGGCCGGCGGGTTTTGCATATTGTCATCATCCAGGTTCAGGTGAACGACAAACTTCATGCCGGGAATACAAGAGGGCGTTGGGGCAGCGGGAATAGGGGTGGCGGCAGCTACGGCCGTGGGCAGCGGCAGCGGCTGGGCAGGCAGAATGTCCATGTAATCCAGCACCAGTTGGGCTGTGCGCCCTTCATGCTGCAAGGCCGCCAGGGCTTCGTTTAACCGGGCTTGCAGGGCCCATTCACCATTTTTGACGGCCACCGCCATTGCCTGCGGCACGAAACCCTGCCCGACGATCTTTAAGCCGTTCAGGTTAACCGCCACCTGCGCCGGCTGCAAATCAAGCAACACCAGGTCAATATCACCAGCAGACAGAGCGGCTACGGCCGTGTCTGCCTGTTTATATACAAACAAATTTTGCGGCAGCATGGTGCCCGTGGCCACCAGCTGCCGCTGCACTACATTTTGGTAAATGGTTGCTTCCTGCACGCCTACCCGGTATGGGGACAGGTCACTCAGGGCATTGACTGTCAGGGATGATTCTTGCCGGGCCAATACGGCATCTTCGCCGTGAAAGTAAACATTAGAAAAATCCATTGCCTGATCCCGCGCCAGCGTCACCGAAATAGCCGAGATAGCAGCGTCAACCTGGTTTAATGCCAGGGCACTGCCCAGGCCGTCAAAAGCTATATCTTTAAATTCGACCTGCACGCCCAATTTCTGGCCGATCTCATGCATAAGGGCAATGTCAAAACCGGTCAGGGCGAAGTTATCATCATAAGAAGCAAAGGGAGGGTAATCGGCGGCAGTCCCCACGACGATGCGGTCAGCGGCCTGGATGCGTGCCCAGGCGTCATCTATGGGTGGGGGCGGGGGTGACGGCCGTAGCTGCGGCCACAGCAACAACAAGAGCACACCCATAAAGGCAGCAACCAGCACAGCCAACATCATGTCATGTTTGTGCGTCTGGCTCATCCTTTCCCCTCATAGCAGGCCTAGAATGATGTCAACAAATGGGCAAAAGAAAGATGCCCCTGGCGGGAACCGGCCGGGGGCATCTTATGAAGTTACCGCTTAAAGATAATAGAAGCTATCAATGCATCCAGCCTGGCCAGGCTGGGCTGCCACTCAGCGGGGAGCAGATCGTTCAGCACGTCCTTTGTTTCTTGTAAATAGTGTGGGTAGGTGTCCGGGCTGGCAGCCTGGGCCTTTACATCTTCCGGCGCCTCGTCAAAGGTGTTGGGCAGGGCAGCGGTGCTGACAGGCCAATGCAGGGAGAGGTAGAAACGGCCGTCTTCTGTTAACGCCTGATAATAATAAGCGGTGCCCTGGTTTGTCCACGGGCCCAGTTCTTGCCGGTTGGGAAACTCAGACACGTAGCGCACACCAGCGCCCTGGTCAAAGTTCAAGTCAGCAAACTGCGCCCAGCGGTTCATCAGGCTCAATGCCGGGGGCAGCACGGGCATAGGGCTGTCCGGGTTTTCCTGACGGCCGTTAGCCGCAGCCACCAGCGCTTGCAGGCGTGCCACCTGGGCAATGACAGACGACCCGCCTACATTTTGATAAGCCTCAACGGGGAAGATGTACAGGTAACGGCCGTCACTTGCCAGCACTTCATTGGGGTCTTCATCATCAAATGTCACCAGAATATGCGCGGGTACCCCAATGCCGCCGGGTGAGGCAGGAACGCCAGGCTGCACCGTCCACTGGAAAGAGTCAGCCAGGCCTTGTAAATCGATCTGAAGGGCGTCTGCTGAAATTTCCCCGGTCTCTGAACTTTCGCTTTCCGGCACGTCTCCTTCACTGATGTTGTCCTCAGCCGCAGCCGCAAAACGCATGGTGCCGCTGTCAAACTTCAGGTCAAAAAAGAGGTCATCATCCTGCGTAAACCAGATGACGGCAGCTTCCAAGTACTGTAAGAATTGGGCATCCAGCGAACCTTCCTCACAAACAGCACGTGTTACCGGACCAAGAATGATGGAAATGCTGCCGTCCGCTACGCTGTAGATACCACTGCCAATGTTGCAATCGGCTCTGATAAAAACGGTACCATCAGCCTCAAACTGCATCTGGTAGCGTTCTGGCCCGGCAATATCTACCAGACCGGTGGCCGGGTCTGTGAAGCTCGCCCATTCCCAGGGTTTGCCCAACAGTTCCTTGGCGGCCTCACTGCCGGCGCCCACCGCTTCAACGCTGCCCACTTGAACAACCGTGAGGGCTACATCTGCAGCGGGATTCCCTTTGGTGATAACCGGCACGAGGGTATTATTAATAAGCAACAAATTACCCTGGCCATCGGTAATGCGGGCAGACAGCGTATAATCGTGGTCCTCTTGAATGGCCGCCGGATTATACGTTACGGCAAAAGGCAGGGGCGCCTGAGTGCCTTTAATGGTATAGGTTTGCTCCGCGATGATCACGGCCGGTGGGGAGGTGTCCTGAAGTTGTATGGTTAACGTGGCGTCATTTGGCAAGCCTATGGACTGTGCGTAGGTAACGTTGCCGGTCAATTCAGCGCTGGCTGCGCCAACCATCAGGGGTTGCGCCGCGGCGACACCGTTAACGGTCACGGTATACGCTCCGTCTGCCAATACAGAGATGTCCAGGGCAATCTCATGCGTGAACTCCGTTACCACTTGTGTACACATCCTGTCAGCCGGCCGTGCGGTCGTCAGGATAACATTGACAGCGCTGCCCTCACTCATTTGGCTGCTGTCATGAACTTGTGTACAGCCATCGGTCAGGCTGCCCTGGACGATGATCACAGGCCCGTCAGCACGCTGTTCTACGGTAACAAGCCTTACGGGCGCTTCGCTGATGATGGGCTCAGCCAGCGTTTCTACGGCGGCTTCGGGTGTATGGGTGGGTGGCGCTGTTGTTGGCGGCGCTGTGGGTGGCGGTGCCGTAGGCAGTGCCGCCGTAGGCGATGGCGGAGTCGGTGTGGGGCTGCCCCCACATGCTGCCACCGATACAAATAACACCACGGCCGTTAACAACAAAGATAACTTCTTCATCTTCACTCTCCTACATAATAAATAAGCAGTCCCCGGCATCATGTACTCAGCCGGTGGGCTTCAACTGCATCTCTTGTAATTCACTAAACCCAATTAACCGGTTACCCTCTTCGTCCCATAGGCGGAAACGAAGGCAGCCCAAACTTTCTCTGACTGTGATCGGGGCTATTTGAAAGTCCGGGTTTTCATCATGGCAGCGCTGTAAATTGTAATTAGGAATGCGCGGGCTTAGATGATGAATGTGGTGGTAACCAATACTGCCGGTAAACCATTGCAATATCTTGGGCAATTTATAAAAGGAGCTGCCTTCAACGGCCGCACGAGCGTAATCCCAGGCTTCGTGGTGCTGCCAGTAGACACCTTCGTATTGATGCTGCACGTAAAACAACCACACCCCGACCATAGCGGCTATGGTCAATATGGAGAGCTGCAAAATGACGTAGGTCCAGAACCCGAATAACAGGCTCAAACCCACAGCCATACCCACAATGGCCAGGTCGGTGAAATAAACGCTGCGGATTTCACGCTGGCGCCTGGACTTAATAGGAAAACGGTTAAGAATGAGGAACAGAATCAGCGGGCCAACCAGGAAGAGCATCAGAGGGTAGCGATAAACCCGGTAAACAAACTGTTCACGCGGCGTGGCGGCCGTGTATTCGGCCACCGTCATCATCCAGATGTCGCCATGCCCACGCCGGTCCAAATCACCAGAAGAAGCGTGATGAATGGCATGTTCATGCCGCCAGTTAAAGTAGGGGGTAAAAATTAGCACGCCCGTGATGAAACCCACCACCTCATTGGCCCGACGCGAGGCAAAAAAGGAGTTGTGCCCGCAATCGTGAAAAATGATAAAGATACGCACAGCCAGACCACCAGCCAGAACGAGCAGGGGCAGCGTCAGCCAGTATGAAATTTCTAAGGTCTTGGCCATGACAAACCAGAGGATAAGGTAAGGAATGAGGGTGTTAGCCATCTGCCACAGGCTGCGGCGCAAGTTGGGAACCTGGTAAGGGGCCACGGCTTTCTGCCAGCGGGTCAGGGGGGTTCCCAGCCGTGCATTTGATGCCTGATTTTTCATGGGGTTTCTCCTTCAACACAAAACGAAACTGTGCTGAGTTTGGCAAGACAACGCCCTGCCATTTGTTTGACCTAAAGATTATACCGGAAAGTGATCCGGTTGGTGCCCGATACGCCGTTTACTTATCAAACCCTACTATCAGTTTTCAGTAATCAGTGGTCAGTTTTCAGTGCTGGCCTCCCTCTGGAAATAGTCTACTGAAAACTGATGACGGGCTTCTGATTACTGGCACTACCAATCACTGGCGTCAAAAACGGCTTGCAGAAGCGCCTGGCGTTCCATCGGAGTCATCTGGCGGATACGCGCATAATCTTCATTAAGGCCGGTCCATAAGTCTACGTTAAGCAAACGGCCGTCGTAAAACGTATACACATCTAAAAACGTCTGCCGTGAACCCAACGACCACATCTGGTCGGCCAGCAGGTTGCCCAGACCGTAATGGATAAAAGCACCCTCATGGAAGGCAAACCCTTGGGGATGATGCGCATGGCTGCCAGAAACGGCCGTGGCTCCCGCCGCAGCCAGGCCTTGAAACACTCGTCGCTGCTCATCCAGCACAGCATACTGATAATCTTCCAAATATTGCAAGGTGGCGATAACCAGGTAGCCTTCCGCCGCCAGCTGGCGAATGTGGGCGTGAATGTCGGCATAATCATCGCAGGGCAGCGCCCCTGGCTGGTGGGCGGTCGCCCAACCATACGCTGGACCCACGGGGTTACACCCCACAAAGGCGATGTGGTTACCATTGTGTTCCAGTATTAACGGTCGTGATGCATCGGCCAGATCACGCCCGCCGCCAAACCATTGGATGCCGTTTGCTTCATACATGTCAAGGGTGTGCCGCAGGGCGCCAGTGCCCCAATCATTCAGATGATTACCGGTCAACTCATTGACGTCAATGCCCATCCAGGTCATCAATTCAAAATATTCGTCACGGTTGCAGACATTGTCGCTGTCAAACGGGTCAGCCGGGGGACAGTCCGTGGCAAAAGCATTTTCGTTGCTCATATGGGCAATGTCCGCCGCTTGCAAGATGGGGCCCGTCTCTTCACCGGGATATTGAATACCATACCGGTCCATACGGTCTGCCACGGCGCGGCGCATGCCGGCAGGGCCGGTCATGACTACAGTCGTGAGACGGCCGTCATCGCGGTTTGTGGTTGGCCCAGGCCAGGCGGCCTGCACGTCGGCGGCGGCTTCACCCGTCAGGCCAAAAGGAATGGTGAGCGGGTATGTGGCGGCGTCAAACGCCCGGTCAATAGGCGCAGCACCATCCAGGCGCAGCACCTTCAGACGCGGTTCCAACCGATGAAAAGGCAGGATAGTCATCACAGGAATGTCATACGCTGTTTGCCTCTCCCAGAGCGTGTCCACCAGGGTATCAGACGGCACCAGGGTACTGGCCTTTTCTGGCGCACCCCACCAGACTGTCAACACATGGTTTGTTTCTGCCTCCAATACCAGCGCCCCAGCCTGCCAGGCGGCCTGCACGTCAACCAGGGCAACATTGTCTTGAAAGGTAGCAAAGGGGGCGGCCACCACATACACCCAGTCAGCCACCGTTAGCTGGCCATTTACAGCTAGTGTCACACTGGGGTCTGGCCGCCAGACAAAAGCGGGGTTAGCCGTGGCCAACGCCTGCAAAGCGGTTGTTAATTCAACCGGCACATTTAAAGACCCAAACACGCTGACAGCCGCCGTTGTGGCTGTAGGCGTCGGCGTAAGTTCGGCGGCTGTGGCGGCGGTGGGCACAGGCGGCAGGGAGGCAGGCGGTGAGGTTGTGGGGGTCACGGTGGGCCGCACTGCGGATGCCAAGGGGGCAGGGATGGGCGTCACGGCCGTGTCCTGTCTCTGGCAGGCAGCAAATATCAAAATCATCAACCACAAAACACTCTTTTGCACAAGGTTAGAATTATTCTCCGGGTCAGGCCAGAACGCAAATCCATATGTCGCCCTGGCAGGAATCGGGTATCATTCCGCCCCGTTATATGAAAACAAAACGTCATTACTTCTTCACATTGATCATGGGGGTTTGCTTGGTTTGCCTGGCCGGCTACCTTCTTCTCAGCCGCTGGCCTGGCCTAGGAGCACAGATGGCCAAGCCCTTGCGCGGCCTGATTGGCAATGAGGGCGTAGCCCGGCTGGAGACGGTGTTCTTCTGGTTACAAGACTCAGCCAAACAGGCACAGTATGGCCTGGGGGTGGCCGAAGCCGAAGCCCCCTGGCAGGTGGCCACAGCCGGGCCAACAATCGTCCTGGTCGCTTCGCCTACGGCCGTACGTGGGCAGACGCCAGCGGCCACACAGCCACCGGATGACCCCAACACGCCGGGCATCACCCCTACCCCTACACAGGCACAGCAGGTCACTATTATCCCTTCACAAGAACGGCCGCTGAAAACCGCCACTGTACTGCCCACACCCACATCGGCACCGTGGACTTTACGGCCGCTGCCCCCTTTTGGCACCTTAGCCGGTGAGGGCGTATGGCAGCCATACCTGTATGATCCTGCAGGGGATGTGGTGGGCTTGCGCACGTTTTTGCAGCCCGATGCGGAACGGCCGTATGCCATTGTGGCCGTTGTGGCTTTTGACCTGCATAAAATAAACCTGCATTATGTGCTGGGCTCAGAAGAGCCGGCCCTGCCTGATGGCCCCCGCGGGTATGGTTTTATGGACGCGGCTGACAAAACGCCAGGCATCTTGTTGGCCACCTTTAACGGCGGCTTTATGGCATCCCACGGGGCCTATGGGGCTATGGCCGATGGGCTGGTGGCCTTACCGGCTAAAGATGGTTATGCGACAGTGACAATGGGTACGGACGGCCGTGTGCAAATTGGTGAATGGGGGGGTGACATTCCAGTTGATGGAGATTACCAGTCATGGCGGCAAAACGCCCGGCTGATCACGCAACATGGTGCCATTAATGAGCGGGTATACAATGGCAGCACCGTTACCTGGGGCAGCAGCCTTACAGGCGATGTGGTCACCTGGCGCTCGGCGTTGGGGGTGAGCCAGGATGGGATGGTGCTGTACTTTGCCGCCGGGCCCAGCTTGAGCATGCCGGCACTGGCCAGCACCATGCAAACCGCTGGTGCCTACAACAGCCTGCTGCTAGACATCAACGAAACCTGGGTCCATTTTGCCGCCATCCGGCCCGATGGTGAAGCGCTGGTGGCTGAACCGCTGCTGCCTGAAGGCATGGGCACCCACCCTGACCGGTATCTGCGGCAGTCACAGCGCGACTTTTTCTATGTGACAGCACGGCCGTAACTTACGTAGGGCAGCCATTGCCAGGCCCCAGTCTGATGCATGGGAACAACAGGCCGCCTGCCTACTCTTTTTTAGGGTGCCGGGGTTGCTGCTGCAGATAATAACCGGCCAGGAAAAAGGCCAGGCCCATCACGGCCGTGACCGCTACCAACCAGCCTATCCCTTCGTGGGTCCGTGATGCTGGCGCGCTGGCGCCAGATTCTGGCAGCAAGACAGTGGCATTGCCCGGCACGCCAATTCCCGGCAGGTTAATGACGGCATTGGTTCCCCGCGCCACGCAGAAGTTGATGTTTTCATGATTCAGGCTTTCAATGTATACGGGCACATAGACCGTACGCTGTGAGGTCACCGTCCACCCTGACGCTGGTAGGGCCGTAATTTCCCAATAACTCTGCCCGGCCGCATACAGACCAAAGTCACCATTTGCCCCGGAATAATGGGTGATAACCGTCTCCCGGTCACTGCTGACAAACTGCACGTTCACACCTTGTACAGGCCTTTCGCCGGAAACACCCGTATCCACACAACGGCCGTCCCAGTTTACGTCTTCATAAATAAATCCTGAGATTGAACCCCGTTTGTCAGTCTGGTCATCATCTTCTGTGCCGCCGCCGCCCGGTGGGGCCACATTGGTAGGCGTTGGCCGCGGCTCCTGGGCTACGGCACTGCCAGCAAACAGCAACCAGATAAGCACAATACACAACCCTGCTGCCACGTTTCGAGACATGGTAAACCTCCCGATCAAGTACATGTCACCAACTCACAAAGATGATGGGTGACGTACACTTTAATATTATGCAAAGTACGCCCCCTATTATACATATTTTCTCATTTATGTAAATTCACACCTGACTGGTTTCCTAAAGCTGGTGGGTCTGTTATACTCCCCGTTTGCCTGGAGATTGGTCTATGAAACAACAAAGTGTCTTTCTGTTTTGGTTGCCGCTGTTTGCCAGTTGGTTGTTAATGACAGCCGAAGGGCCGATCGTCAGCGCCACCATCAATCGTTTGCCCAACGAGGTGATCATGCTGGCCGCTATGGGCATTGTGGTCAGCCTGTCAGTCACCATTGAAAGCCCCATTATTAATATGCTGGCCACGTCTACCGCCCTGGTGAAAGACCGGGCGTCTTTTGTGCTGGTAAGGCGTTTTACACTTCATTGGATGGTGTTCCTCACGGCCGTGACTATTCTCATCGCCTTCACACCTATGTTTGACTGGGTGGTGGTTGGCCTGCTGGGGGCGCCAGAAGAGGTGGCCATATGGGTAAAGCCCGGTTTAAAAATTATGACATTATGGAGCGCTGCCATTGCCTGGCGACGCTTTTTACAGGGGGTGCTCATTCATTTTGGGCAGCCTAATAAGATGGCCTGGGGCACGGCGGTACGTCTGGCAGCCTCCGGCGGTACAGCTATTGTGTTGGGGTTAACCGCCAATGTAGCCGGTGTGGTCATTGGGGCCACAGCGCTGATGGCCGGCGTTGTGGCCGAAGCCATTTTTGCCACATTAGCCGTACGGCCGTTGTTACAAAATGAGCTTAGTCCCAACGCTCCTGCAGCAGAAGGGACACCGCTGTCTTACCGTGAACTGTTCTGGTTCCACCTGCCGCTGGCTGGTACCAGCCTGATGATCTTACTGGTGCAGCCGTTGGTCACATCCAGCCTGGCCAAGTTGGACAACCCGGTACAATCGCTGGCCGCCTGGCCGGTACTTTTCCAGATCTTACTCATGATACGCGCCGCTGCCTTCGCCCTGCCAGAAGCAGTCATTGCCCTCACCAAAGGGCCTGACACCTTTGCCCCCATCCGCCGTTTCACTCTACGCCTGGCCTTGGTGGTAACGTTGTTGATGGTTATCCTTGTTATCACGCCGTTGTCTGATCTTTACATTTTTGTGGTGCAGGATATGACGGCTGAAGTAGGGACACTGGCCAATGCCACGCTGGCGCTGTATCTGCTCTTCCCCGGACTGACGGCCGTGGCCATGTGGCTTCGTGGGTTATTAATTCACGGCCGTCACACCAATGACGTCAATGTGGCTATGGCGGCAAACCTGGTGATCACGGCCGTTATTCTGAGCAGCAGTGTACGGCTGCAGCTGCCGGGCCTGCCGGCCGCTGCGGCCGCGTTAAACCTGGCCGTTATGTTTGAAATACTCTACCTGGTCTGGCGTACGCAGCGCATCATCCCCATCAATTTGTTCACCTTCAGCCGCACCCGGCCCAAACCCACCATATGAGGGCAAAACACCTTGGTGACCTGGCACCTCATGTAATCCAGTCCCGGTTATATTTGTCCCAATCGCGGTGCCTGTAACTGCGCAGGCACTCTTTACATACCACGGCCGCATCCAGCTCACCCTGAGGGCGCCAGCGCCAGCGTACAGTGCCCAGGTGATAACGGCAGGCAGGTTGGTGACAAACAGGGCATATCTGCCCATCACCCAGGCCACCGCCACCATACTGCCGTTTAGCGGCGGCGTCTTTGTTACACATATGGCAATATTTAACGGTCATTGACGTATAAACGGCTGGTTGGCTTCGTAAGGGGCAGCTTAGTGACCGTCTAAAAACAACTTCCCGTTTTGCTGAAGTAAAGGTCACTTCAAGCTCGTCCATCCATACCGTAACTTATTGATAGACAAACCCTTACCAGCCGTTTACGAATCCCCTTTTGTATAAGAATAAAACCCTTCTCCCGTTTTGCGCCCCAGTTGGCGCGCCGCCACCATACGCTTAAGCAGAGGGGACGGCCGATACCGGTCTTCACCCCATTCATTAAACAGCCCCACAAGCACACCCAACACGGTATCCAGCCCCATATAATCGGCCCACTCTAAAGGGCCATACGGGTAGTTGGTGCCCAGCTTCATAGCTGTGTCAATATCCTCAGCCGTAGCCACACCTTCCAACAGGGCACTGGCCGCCTCGTTAACAAGGCAGCAAACAACACGCGCCCGTACCAGCCCGGGACCGTCAGCGACCATAACCGGCTCATGGCCTAGATTTTTAGCAAAGGCAAAGGCTCTTTCTATCGCTTCATCCCCGGTGCGCAGGCCAGCCGCAAACTCCACAATGCCCTCGCGTTTCAACGGCGGCACCACACTAAAGCCCACAACCCGTTCCGGGTTTGGCACCCAGGCAGCAGCCTGGGTGGTATTGGTCGCCAGGGCAGATGCAAGCAGCAAGGCATCACGGGGAACGGAGGCTGCCAGAGAAACAAGCAGTTCTTCTTTGGCGGCGGCAGATTCGTTATGCAGTTCAATGGCGATATCTGCGTTAGCAGCATCGGCCATGGCCCAGCCGCTTTGCACGGCCGTGTTAAAATCCTCTACCAGGTACAAAACCGCCTCGTGCCCGGCCTGTACACACAGGCTGCCTATTTCTTCCACAAACGGCCGTTCCCCAGCCACCACAACTTTCATAAATGCACCCTCTCTGTGGCTAAATCCTTCTTAAAAATGCTGGCATTCTCGCCAGACTGGCGGGAGTATACCTGCTTTTGCGATTCCGAACAGTCGTGCTATGCTTAGGGTAAACCATTTTCATCAAGTTACTAAATTCAATGAATGAACTGCAAGCGGTTACAGCTCAATTGCATATTGTTGAGGGGGTCTTGCAGGAATCGGGCGTGGGCCAAAGTGTGCCCGGCGTATTGATTCAGCCAACCCGCTCCCGCCCCGCACGGGGCCGGGAGCGAGACTTTTTGTTTGTCCATTTAACCCTCACAGGGGCTACAGCAGATACGGCCGACCTCAGCCGCCACCTGCTCATGACACTCAGCCACCAATTTTACAGCGCTGGCGGCAGCATCACGGCAGCCCTGCGTGGCGCTGTGCTGGAAGCAAACCAGCAGCTGCTGCGGCACAATTTAGGCGGTAAAGGCCCCACCCGCGAAGGCGCTGTCAGCGCCGTTGTTTTTCGCCAGGGTGAACTGTTCACGCTGCAAGCCGGAGAATCGTTTGCCTTGTTAGGGCACAACTTTGGCATTGAGCGTATGCCGCCGAAGGCGCCGGCCCAAGTTACACCGTTGGGCCGCAGCAGCGGCCTGGACATTCGCTATTACCACCATCGTGTCCAATCTGGTGACATGCTGCTGCTGGCCGATCCACGCGTCAGCCATCTGCCGACAGAAGAGTTTAATGCCGCTCTGGTAGAAAGCACCATCGAAACGGGCATGGCTGCCCTGGTGACTATGATTGGTGATGACTCAGCCCGGCTACTGCTGGTAGAATTTAGCCGCGAAGCGCCGGTTGACCTGCCCGATGTCCAGCCACAAACCACTGCCCCAGACACGGCCGTGCCCATGCCCCAACCACGGCGTGAAGGCGTCGCCACGGCCGGCGCCGCCACGGCCGTTTCACCCCCCGCTGCCCGCAAACCTCAAACCCAACAACCCATCCGCCAACAACCCGTGACGCCAGGCACAGCAGGCTCCGCGGTAAGTGCGCCCGCTATTGACCGGGAAGTGGTAGAGCGCCAGGCCCGCCGGGCAGGCTCACAGGCTGCTCTGGGTGCCTCACGTTTTACGGCCTGGCTGGCAGACCTGCTGGCCCGCCTGCGCCCACCTCAAAGTGCCGGGCAAGGCGAAACAGTAAATTGGGCCTGGGCGGCCGCCGTTGCCCTGGTGATACCTGTGCTGGTAGCAGCCATTGTGACGGGTGTCTATCTGGCGCGCGACCAGAGGCGCACCCTGGACGAGATCAAGGCGGTGATGGCTCAAGACCTGTCATTGGCAGAGAGCGCCGCCACAGACACCGAAGCCCGCCACTATTACGAGCAGGTGCTGGCATTGGCTGATCAGGCCAATACCCAGCTTGATCCCGGTGACATAGAAGTGCGGCGTATGCAAGGGATTGCCCGTGAGAATAAGGATAAGCTGGATGGCGTGACCAGGCTAACGGCCGTGGCCTTTTACCAGTTCAGCCACGAAGGGACCAACCTGAAGGCCGTAGCCCTGCGTGAGGGCGCCAATGGCGGCATCTTCACGCTGGATGCCGGGAACAGTATTGTGTATGAACATGAAACGGATGAGACCTACCTGAATCTGCTGGCGTCTGAGCCCCGGCGTGTGCTGTTTGCCGGGCAAACGGTTGGCAGCCACATTGCGGGCACAGTGGCTGACTTCTTCTGGCGGCCGCAGGGATTTGCGGTGCAGCGTGAAGGCCTGGCTATGTTAGACAGCGCCGGGGCACTGCTCACTTACCAACCCAGCCTGGACAGCATCTTTGCCGTACCGCTTGACCTCTCTATTGATTGGGTAAACCCTATAGCCGCCACCGACTTTGATGAGCGGCTGTATGTTCTCGACAGCGGTACACGGCAGATTTGGAAATATTTCCCAGATGGCGAAGCGTTTATAGCCAAAGCTGACGAGCGGGCCATTGTCTTTAGTGATGATCCTGATCTGGCAAATGCCGTGGATTTTGACCTTTACAGCGAAGACGGCAGTCTGGTGCTGCTGTATAACGACGGCCGTATCCGTTATTATGATACACGCAACGGTCGTATTGAGTGGGATGAGTCCATTTTGTTGGCCAATGGGTTAAACACACCGCTGATTAACCCAACAGCCGTGGAAATTGTGGGCCGGGGGTTAAATGCTACGGTGTACATTGCCGATGCCGGCAACGGCCGTATTGTCCAGGTTAGCCGTGCTACGGGGCAAGTGTTAGCCCAATTTCGGGCCACGGCTAAAGATGGCAGCGAACTATTTTTAGGCCTGACAGACTTTGCCCTGGCCGAATTACCGCTGCGTGTTTTTGTGATCAAGGGAGATACGCTTTACAAGGCAACCATAGAGTAAAAGACAAAAAAAATGAGATGCCCCATGAGCGGGCGCTCATAGAACATCTCTCGGGGGGGAGCCAATAAAAGTCTAGCACAAATTTCCTATCGTGCAAATTTTTCATAAAAGTTTTGGGAGAAACCATGGCAGAGGAAAAAAAAGCAGCTATCCGGATCAAGATCAGCGAAACGCGATCAGCTTTACTGGCCTTGTTGCAGGATTTAACGGCAGAAGAGTGGCATACGGCCGTGCAATCTGAAGATGCTCAGTGGACTCTGGCCGATGTCGTGCGCCACCTGATCAATGCCGAAAAGGGGATGACCGGGCTGATTGTGCAGTTTCAGCAAGGTAATGACCCGGTGCCACCTGACTTTGACCGGGAACGATACAACGTGCGCGCTGTGCAAAAGAGCCAGGCGTTAACGCCGGCCGACATGCTGCATGCCTTGGAAATGAATCATGCCAACCTGCTGCAGGTTATAGACAGCCTGAGCGCCGATGATTGGCAAAAGAAAGGCCGCCATGCCAGCCTGCACATCATGAGCGTCGAGGAGGTTTGCCATACCATTGCTGATCACGAATCATGGCATCTGGCAGACATCAAACAGGCGTTGGGCCGGTAAGCGCTTTTTTGCAGCTTATGTATGGACAGACGTGCCCTTACCCTTACTTGGTGTTGGGTCAGGATTGGGGGTGGTGAGCGGCGTGGGGTTTACATTTGTGACCAGGGAAGAGGGCAGCACGGCCGTGTTTTGTTCCGTTAACCAATCTACCAGATCCAATAACGCGTGCGCCGGTTTAGAGTTGGGGTCTACCAACATCAGAGGAACACGCTCACGGGCTGTCTCATGAAACAGGTCTGAGGCTGAGGGAATCACGCACACCACCCCCTGGCGAGGCCCACTATCTGCCAGAAAGGTTTTGGGCTGCCAGCGCTCAGCCTCTGGATCGCTAATTTTACCCATGCCCAGCCGGTTTTCAATCTCCACCCGGTTCATACTTGTGGCCAGCGGCGTGCGTTCTACCACCACAACATTGGCACGTTCATGGACCCCCCAGTGCTGAAAGTTATCAACCTGCATCTGAGCACATTCTACAGATAACCAATCTGGCTCTGTCACCAACAAGACCTGGTCAGAAAGCTCTAACGCCCGGCGGTGGCTGGCTTCTAGCTGTGCTGGCACATCAAAAATAATGTAATCCGCGTTTGGCAGCAAGACATCAAAAAAGGCTTCAATATGGCCGACGGTTAAGGGGTTAGTATTGGCAGCAGGGGCCAATAATAACTGCATACCTGAAGAATGTTCCATCAAACAACGCTCTACCTCTGGCCGTTTAATGTGTGCCGGGTCCAACGCCAGCAGCGGGGTGATAGGATGGATTTCTGCTTTGAAGCGTAACAACCGCCACAAGATGCCCCCAGACGGCCGTAGCTCTGCCAGGATAACCCGATGACGCTGGTGAGCCAGGCGAGCCGCCACGTTTACAGCCACCGACGTCGTGCCCACGCCCCCCTTGGCACCTACAAAAGCGAAGGTACGGGCTACTGTAGACCGGGACATTCTAGCCCGGTTCAGCAGCGCTAGAATGCGCATCACCAGCTCTTTGGGGTTCACAGGCTTGGACACGTAATCATCTGCGCCCACAGAAAAGCCTTTTATTTTATCATCTACTTCACCCAAAGCGCTGAGCATAATGATGGGGATTTGGCGCGTGTCCGGTTGGGCCCGCAGTTGGCGGCACACTTCCAGGCCATCCATATGCGGCATCATAACATCCAGAATCACCAGGTCTGGCTTGAGTTTATGCGCCAGCATGATGCCACTCTCACCATCATCCACTTTATCCACGTGGAATCCGGCCTTTTCCAGAATGATGCTCATCATCCGCAGCAGGTCTAGATCATCATCAATTAACAAAATACGGGCCCGTTCTGCCATAGCCTTTTCCTCTACTTGATACCAATAACCTTAGGTCTTCAGCCATTTCTAGCCAGACGGCAAAAGCCTTGTCTTGTCGTCTGGTCATTCATAGGTATAAAAGCCCTGACCTGTTTTGCGCCCCAGCCGGCCGCTCTCTACCATGCGCTGTTGAATGGGATGGGGGCGGTATTTGGGCTCTTGAAAGTAAGCAGCATACACAGATTGGGTAACGGCAAAGTTGACGTCACAACCGATCAGGTCAATGAGTTCGAAGGGTCCCATACGGAAGCCAAGGGATTTTAAGAGTGTATCAATGGTGGCCACATCGGCCGCATCTTCACCTAACAAACGCAGGGCTTCACCGTAAAATGGCCGGGCCACCCGGTTCACAATAAAAGCGGGGGTATCTTTGCACACAACGGCCGTTTTCTCCAGGCGCGCCACGTAAGCCAGGGCGGCGGTCATTGTCGCCTGGCTGGTGTGGTCTCCTTTGACCACCTCTACCAGTTTCATAATATGCGCCGGGTTAAAAAAGTGCAGCCCTAAAAATCTATCTTGCCGCTGGCTGGCGGCGGCCAGCACGTTAATGCTCAGGCTGGAGGTATTGCTGGCAAAGATAGTGGGTTCTGGTGCGTGCGCTTCCAGTTCGCCAAACAGCTGCCGCTTCAAGTCAACCCTTTCTGGCGCGGCTTCAATCACCAGATCAGCCTGGGCCGCCTCCGCCAGTGAGGTTGTGAGGGTGAACGCAGTTTTGGCTTTTTCAGCCACGGCCGTTGGGGTTTTGCCCCGGGCCACGCCCTTATCTATTGAATCTTGAATGTTGGCAAGTGACGGCCGTAACAGTTCATCGCTGACATCATACAAAATCACGTCATACCCGGCCAACGCCGACGCCTGGGCGATCCCCGCCCCCATAGTACCCGCGCCAATGATTGCTACTCGCTTCATAATTACCTTCATCCATCCTACTTCATTTTGTTCCACAATTTAGCTATCAACGTCCTGATGATTATGTAAAAGATGACAACCACAAGGCCAATGATTCCCCCTATTATGCCCGCAGATATGGCCGATCCCATGTAACACTCTCCTTTTTAGCGACACATGACGTGTCTACTGCCCCTTAAAGTGAGCCTCTCGCTTTTCCAGGAAGGCCGCCACACCTTCGCCGAAGTCATGGCTGCGGGCGGCCAATTCCTGCATGTGGGCTTCATAGTCCAGCGCTTCTTCCAGGCTCAAATCCCAGGAACGGTTCATAGCTCGTTTAGCCAGGCCATAGGCCAATGTCGGGCCGGTGGCAATGGGCATGGCCCAGGCCATCACCGCTTCATGCAATTGCTCATGGGGCACTACCTGGTTGACAATGCCCCAGGCCAGCGCCTTTTCCGCGGGGATGCGGTCAGCGGTAACAGCCATTTCATACGCCCGGGCCTGCCCAATGATGCGCGGCAGCAGCCAGTTGGTGCCGCTGTCAGGCACCAACCCCACGCGGCTGAAGGCCAGCATAAAACTGGCCTTATCGCTGGCTATACGAATATCTGTGGCCAGCGCAATGCCACAGCCTGCCCCAGCCGCAATGCCATTGATGGCACCGAGAATAGGTTTTTCGGTGGCCAGCATCTGCTTGATGAGGCGGTGGTAACCGTGGCGCAAATGTTCGCCAATGGAGAAAGTGCCTTCACGCGCCTGCACATCAGCCAAATCCTGGCCGGACGAGAAGGCACGGCCGCTGCCTGTCAGCACCACACAACGCACGGTTTTGTCGCGGGCACACTGCTTAAAGGCATCGGTTGTTTCCTGAATCATCTGGTCATTAAAGGCGTTCAGCTTGTCAGGGCGGTTTAAGGTAATGGTAGCCAGGCCATCTTGTACGGTAAAAAGAATGTGTTCGTAGTTCATGGTTCCTCCATCATTGGGTAAGATTGCTATCCCACTCACTAAAAAAGCGTAAGATGAAGGCTACCATCTTACGCTTTTTTGACATTGTGGCAAAGTGTTCTACACAACGGCCGTTTACATCACCGCTGGTTACGAATAGAAGAGGCCGTCATCATCCTCGTCTTCATCATCTTCGTCAGCACCTTCTTCTACAAATTCTTCCAGGGGAAGGGAAACCCACAGATGCAGCAGAGGGCCTTCATCTACCTGTGATAGACGGGCGGAAACCACATCCACCTGTTGACGCATACGCAGTTCATCAGGGAAATCCAGTTTAACCTTACGGCCGTCACGCCAGGCATTACGGCAGCGCTGCAGAATATCCTCCCCGTTGCCAGTGCGCAACTGGCAAACAGCAACGATGCGGTCATCTGGGCCTTCATGAATAGATTGCACCCAATCTTGGGGAGTAGGGTGAAACTCTGGCGTTGGCCCTTCGATGATAGTGATCAATTCAGGTTCTTCAGTTGTTGACATCATGCACCATTCTAAATTTTGATGTAGCAAGTCTACTAATCTAAAGGATAGTTGGCAACCTTTCTCATCGTCTTTCCATCGACTAATTTGTTATCAGCCGCTGGGTGTTGCTGTCGCCCAAACCGGTGTCAAGGTAGCGGTTGGGGCTGCGGTGGGCAGCAGCGTAGGCAAAAGTGTAGCCGTAGGCGCCAGCGTGGGCAGCTGTGTGGTTTGTGGCGGTGGTGAAGGGACGGCCGTGGGCAGTTGTGTAGGTTGTGGTGGTGCCACGCTTGGTATTGGTCCTGGTGCTGCTGTTGGTAGTGGGGTGGGTGTCAAGTCTATGGATGCTGCGGGGGTAGGTAATTGTGTGGCCTCAAGAATAATAGCGCTGCCGGGTGGCGCGGCTTTAGTGATGCCAGCTGCCACCGGCTGCGTGGGCACGGCCGTGGCTTCAGGGGCCACTTCTTGCCCCACTGCCTGTAATGCCTGGATTTCCCGCTGCGCCGCCTGACGTAAGTTCTCCTGGGCCAGGGGGCTGTTCAACACCACTTGAAACGATAAAGCAGCCTCGTCCGTTCGGCCCAATTTTACCAGCACATACCCTTTGGCCAGGTAGGCGCTGGCCGATTCTTCCCCACTGGCAATATAGGCCATGATACTTTGATCAAGCCTGTCCAGGGCCAGATCATAGTTACCCGTTTCATAAAAAACGATGCCTAGCCCATAGAGTGCTTTGGGGTTATTTGGTTCTAACAACAGCATTTGCTCAAAGTGGCTGTTGGCCTGATCATACTGGCGCAGGCTGTAATAATAGTTGCCCAGAGCGGCGTGCAAACGTGGGTAAGTGTTATCCAGGGCCAGCGCACTTTCATAACTGGCCAGGGCTTCGGCTGGCCGGCTCAGCGCCGCATGGGCCACACCTTTTGCCGTGTGAAAGATGGCCAACGTTTTTTCTACCCCTTTTTGTATCTCTATTAACCCTAACTTCTGCTCCAGGTCGTTTGCTTGCTCGATCAGGGTGGTAATATTGGCCAGTTCCGTTTCCAGCTCCTGCACACCTATCAGAAAGACGTCCAACCCTTTTTGGTAATCTGCCGGCGTTTCCCCTTCCATAAAAGCCAGGCCTAACAGCAGCCGGGAAATAGCCGAGGTACGCCCAGACATTTGGGTCAGCCGTACGGTGTTGGGACCGCTAATCATCACATTAACAGAGTCATAAATGCTGGCGCTATCAGGAATTTCTTCATCCTCTACCAGTGTAAAACTGGGGTAAAGGGCATCTGCGGCCGTTTCCGGCATCCAGCCCCATAACACAACGTCGGCGTTCACGGTGCGCCCGGCCTGTTGGGCTTCTTCTAGTGTGCGTACCGGCCCCACCTTGGTCAGCGCCACCCGGCCTCGCAGTTCAGGCTGGTCAAGCAAAACACGCCCCAACTCTTCATAAATGAGCAAGCTGGTCTCACGGCCGTTGGCCGCCTGCCTTTTGTCCCCACCAACGGTAAACTCGGCCACAGCCACCCCAAATACTTCTTCCGGCAGCACCTCATTGGTAGCCCATTCAGGGGGGCCGCTCAGCTGAAGCCAGACGGCATACGCGGCAATGGCCAACACCATGACAACGATAATGCCCACAAGGACCAGAATGCGCCGATCACTGTATTTTTGTTTCTCCAGCCATGATTGGTCAGGCATGACCACAGCAGACATATCTAGTTTGGGGCGTGCCTCGCGCACGGCCGTGATCAGCTGGGGTAACTGGCGGCGGCGCATCATATAGACGATCAGTTCACGAACTTTGGCGCTCTTGCTGCGCCCCCCCAACTGCTCAAAATCTACCGCCAATTCAAAACAGATAGTTTCTACTTCTTCCAGGCTGAAGTAGTTGGCGATAAATTCCTGAAGCGTAGGACCTTTTTTTTGCTGCCTGGCGGCTGCGGGGGGGGGGCGTGCCGATGTAGGTCGGGGGGGGGAGCGCTGTGACCGAGGTTGAGAAGGACGCGGATCAGGGATAGGCAGGGCCGGGGCGGCCGCAAATTGACTGGGATCAAATTCAGGTTGATGGGTTTTAATGACGGTGATCAGGGTGGCGTCACGGCCGTACTGAGTTACTTTGGCTAACAAGTTGGCTACGGTAGCCTCTATGGTATCCGCCTGGATACGATGGAAACTTAAACCCACATCATGGGCAATAGCCTCCAATTCGGCCATACCAAACTGCTTTACCATATACTGTTGTAAATTCATTCCACTACAATCCTTCTGCACCTTGCGACATGCCGATAAGCGATCTGTTGGTAGTGTGAGGGGAAAGCGAGGTGCTTAGGCGCCGTTAAGATCACCTGGCGTCTGGTTCACATCATTTATTATACATAATGCCGCAAACTTGTGAAGGTGACGTGTCAGACCAGTGCCTGTGCCAAATCAGCCATTAAATCAGCCGGGTCTTCCAGACCGACAGAGAAACGTACCAGGCCGGGCTGCACCCCGCTGGCGGCTATGGCTTCATCGTCTTGCAAGACGGCAGAAATGGTACTGGCGGCGTGTGTGATGAGGCTGTGCACGCCGCCTAGACTCACGGCCAACCTGATGAGCTTAAGCCGCTGCAACAGCGTGTAACCAGCGGCGCGGCCACCTTTTAAATCAAAACAGACCATACCGCTGTAACCACCGGGCATTTGCCGCCGCGCCAGATCATGCTGCGGATGTGAAGGCAGACCAGGATAATATACTTCACGCACGGCCGTGTGTCCTTCTAAAAACTCGGCGATGGTCAGTGCATTCTGGTTGTGGCGGGCCATACGTAAATCAAACGTTTTTAACCCCCGCTCCAAAAGCCACGCCTCCATGGGGTGCAGCACAGCGCCCAACATGACATGTGTCTGCCACATTTGGTTGATGTGGGCGGCGCTGGCCACAAGCACCCCTCCCACCACGTCTGAATGCCCAGCCAGGTATTTGGTGGCGCTGTGCAGCACCACATCTATACCCAGGGTCAACGGCCGTTGGTTATAGGGCGTGGCAAAGGTGTTGTCCGCCGCCGTGAGAATGCCCCGCGCCCGGGCGAGGTCGGCCACGGCCGTCAGGTCTGTCAGGCGCAGCACCGGGTTAGCTGGGGTTTCCACGTACATCAGGCGGGTGTTGGGGCGAATGGCGGCGGCAAAGGAATCAGGGTCCGTCTGGTCTACAAAGGTGGTGGTGATACCATAGGCAGCTAACTTTTGTTCCAACACTTTATAACTAGACGGGTAGTGGGTGGTTTGGGCCACCACATGGTCGCCCTGTTTTAAGAAGGTAAAAAACAGCAGGGAGACGGCGGCCATGCCTGAAGCCACCGCCAATGCGGTTTCACCCTGCTCCAAGGCGGCCACAGTGGCCTCTACCTGTTTGGTATTGGGGCTGGCGTAACGGCCGTAAAACTGCGGATGCGCCTGGGCTACTGTCGCGGCGGCAATCTCTTCCGGTGTTTCAAAGTGGTAGGTTGCACTCTGATAAATAGGGGACGAGACGGCCGTGCTGGGGTTGGCGGCGTCACCGGCATGAATTTGTTGTGTTGCTGGCTTCCAACTGTTATCAGGTTTAGTCATAAGGTCATCTCCCCTGCGCCCGTCAATTCCTGCAAGGCGGCTAACTGCTGTCGCGTACCTAAAACTATCATCTCATCACCCACCCGCAGCTCGGTCCGGGCCCGGGGCATGGTAGCCCGTCCTTCGTCAGGGTGATAAATGGCGATGATCGTAACGCCAGTCTGACGGCGCACATCAACCTCGCCGACTGTCTTGCCTACCAGCACCGACCCTTTGTGAATGACCACCTCTTCGATCCACAATTCAATACCGCCATCCAACGTTACCACATCAAAAAAGTCGGTCACATGGGGCCGAATCATAATATTAGCCATGTGCTGGCCCCCAATCTGGTAAGGCGACACCACCCGGTTGGCGCCGGCCAGGCGCATTTTGCGGTCGTTTTCCGCATCCACACTGCGGGACACGATGTATAGTTCATGGTTTAAGGCCCGCGCCGACAACACTACAAAAAGATTCACCGAGTCATTGCCGGTGGATACGATGAGGCCCCAGGCACGCTCAACGCCCGCCTGCTGCAAAATCTCATCACGGGTGGCATCCCCGACCACAAACAGCAGCCCGGCGCTGGCCAGGTCGGCTGCTTTTTCCGGCTCTTTTTCAATCACCACCACCTTTCGCTCGCTGCTGCGCAAAGAAAGGACAGCACTCTCACCTACACGGCCGTAGCCACACACAATGACGTGATCTTTCATCTTACTCACCTGCCGCATCATCTGCCGCCGCCGGAAATATTGGCCACCCAGGCGGGCGGAAATGATAAATTCTACGCCATAGACTATCAAAAAGATACTGGCGATAATGAGGCCGCTGGTAAACAACCGCCCGTGCAAGGTCAACGGCCGTACCTCGCTAAAACCAACAGTGCTAATGGTCACCAACGTCATATAAAACGCATCGAGTAACGGCCATCCCTCAATGAAAACGTAACCAGCGGTACCCACGACCAGTAACGTCAGGGCCATGGTGATAATAAGAACAGGACGACGGCTAACAACAGGCATAATTACCAGGCCAGACACCCTGACCACAGGCCGCTACTGACTGCCGGCAGCCTATTTCTCCCCATTCTCCAACCGTTCCAGTTTTTCTGACCGCCGCACTGGCGGCAGCACGGTCTCGCGCAAAACGGCCGCCAACATTGTACTCCGCCGTTTGACGATCATGACCGCGCAAGGTGCCTGTTCAGCGACGCGTGAAGCTACATTACCTATGAGCAAATTCTTTAAACGGGGCTCTTTAGTGGCCCCAATGACGATCATATCGGCGGCATCGGCCATTTTTAGAATCCCCGCGACTGGATCAGCGGCCTGCACCATTTCCGTCTGCACCGGGTAATCTACACCCTCAACAGCCCGGCGGAAAGCGTTATTGGCCCTGGCCTGAGCGTCGGCCTCACTAGCACCATCCACCACCACATGCACCAGCACCACCTCTGTCCCTTCACGAGTATTACGGGCCAGGGCCACCGCTGTAATGACAGCCAGGTGTGTGTTTGGGCCACCGGCCACCGGCACCACAATACGTTTAAGCTGTTTAGTCGGCCGTTGCCGCACAATAGCCAGGTCCGCCGGCGGATTGGACACGATCCGGTCAATTACCGACCCAAACAAAACGTTATTTGTACCTGAAGTGCCGGGCCAGCCAAACAAAATCATATCGCTGGAATTTTCAGCGGCCGTTTTTAACAGGGCACTGGATACGTCTCGGCCCAACCGCACCAGCGAATGCACCGGTACCTCCAGATCTCGCGCCACCTCGATCACTTTTTCAATAGGTTCACGCCCTTCTTTGAGGAATAGACGGCCGTCGGCCAGCGTTAACGAGCGTGGGACTTTGATCACATGCACTGCCAATACTTCACCATCATGTTCACGAGCCAGATAACTGCCCAACCGGCCTAATTCCGCCGCGTGACCAACATCCGCCACCGGCACCAGCACTGAATAATCTACCGACACCAATGCTTCCTGGTGGATCACCTCTTTGGGGCCTTCTACTTCCTCTTTACGGCGGAAATAGCCCAGGTAAAGGAGGACACCCGCCGCCAACCAGGCAACCGTCACCAACCCCACCCGCCCCGTTTCCACCACCAGAAAAACGGCCAGGGCAGCATTAGACACAATGCCTATCAGCGGTGGAATGGGGAACCAGGGCACAAAATAGCCTCTGTCCAGATCAGGCCGCCGCTGTCGCAATGTCATCAGGGTGATATTGACCTGGGCAAACATCAGCAAAAACATTACGTCAGCCGCTTTTGCCACTTCATCAATGGGTAGTGAAAAGGCCATGACCACAATCAGCACGGCTGAAATAATCACCGCCCAATGGGGCGTACGCATCCGGGGGTGTATACGGCCGAACACCTCCGGCAGGTTGCGGTCTCGTCCCATAGCAAACGAGACCCGTGACGATGAATAGATGGTGGCATTCAGCGCCGACATGGTAGAAGCCAGGCCGCTGATCAAAATGAGGATGCCGCCCCAACGCCCCATCAACTGTTCAGCCGCCCGCACAATGGCTACTTCTTGGGCCGCCTCCAGATACTCCCAAACAGGGATATTGCCTGCAGACGCCGGCACGCGCACAGCGCCAATAGCCACGACAGCCACCAGAATATAAATGATGATCACCACAATAAGCGACAGGAAAATAGCCCGGGGCACATTGCGCTTGGGGTCTTTTACCTCCTCGCCACTTTGGGCGATGATCTCATACCCTTCAAAGGCAATAAAGGTCAGACCCATGGCCACAAAGACACCCCCCAAACCATGCGGTAAGAAGTTATCCGTCCATACATTCAGGTTTGGGTTTTCCACCATTGCCTTTAACCCTATGGCAATAAAGATGCCCAGGATAACAACTTTGGCAATGGTCACCACATTGCCCACCAACCCTGTTTCGCTGGCCCCTCGAAGATTGATAAAAGCGAATAAAACGACGATGATGGTCATAAAAACCAGCGTGAGCGGCGCGGCATAATTCAACACATCAGGGTAACCCAGGGAAATTAACTCCACCGCAAAACGGCCGAAGCCCAAACCATACAACGAACAGGCCACCGCATGGGCAAACCAACTCATCCACCCGGCCAAAAAGCCCTGTGTGCCCCCCATGCCCTCTTTAACCCACAGGTACCCCCCGCCTGCCTCTGGGAAACACGAGCCTAATTCCGCGTAGGAGAGCGCTGTAAACGTGGTGACAATGCCATTGAGCATAAAAGCCAATACCAGCGCTGGTCCGGCTTCCCCGGCGGCAATACCCGTCAAGACAAAGATACCCGCCCCAATCATGGCGCCGACACCAATCATGGTGATATCCAGCAAACCCAGGGTACGACTCAGGGTAATTTCGCTTTCAACATGTGTATTCATCGCATCCTCCTCATCCTATGAAAGCACTCACTAAGACGTTTACACGGCCATATTCCCCAACAAAGTATAAAAACCAATCTCCCTAAAATGCAAGCGCGGGGCCTGTAAATGCCCCGCGCTTGGTTACCTATCACCCCCTAACACGTTTTATTTCTCTTCATCAAAATCATCTATCTCATCATCCACCGTGCGCGGTGGAATTCTCACACGCATCTGGTGTTTGCCATCGGCCACCGCAATAACCGTTTGTACGTCAATATCCCGCGGCACCAGGCCAAAATCCTGAAGTGTCCAGATCGTTGTGATGCGGTCACTCAGGTTCGGCCATTGGTCTTTGGCCCACAGGTAGCGGCGGCGGCTGAACTGCCAGATCGGTTCCGGCTGGCGCTGGGATTGGAAGGCACGATACTCCTTCCAGATCTCATCATGCGGTGTTAAGGGGAAAAGAATGTCTAACATGGCCTGCTGCACCACAGAGGCATCACGGCCGTGGGCTTCATCTACCCAGTTAATATGGTAATTGTTGATAAAGGTAAAAATACCAAAATGAGAGTAATCCTCAATGTCCCGCGCCAGTTTATCACGCATCTGACGCGCCCGATGGTATGTCGCTTCTAATTCCAGGCTCGGCTCTTCGATCCGCTCATGATGCAGGTGGCCATTATGGTGGAATAAGGCCGGGTTGATATTGTACAAATAGCAGCACAGGGTGCGAATCCGATCTGGCCCTACATTAAACTTAGCAAACGCGCCAGATTCAATCAGCTCTTCAACGGTATCTACAATGCCCCGCTGCCGGGCCTCGTCATTGGCACGTTGCATGCCCGCCACGTAAAGGGGTCGGGTTGTCCCTGGCGGGTAGCTTGGCAAAGTCACCGCCTTTTCTTCCCGTCTGAAACCACCATTGGCATAAAACATCTGGAAAAGGGTAATGATCACCCCTGCCACCAAAATGGCCGGCAGGGCCTCTGTCTTTTGCGTCACCAGGACGATCAGCATAAAGTAACTGGCAATCACCCCGCGTAAACCGGCAAAACGCAGCGATTTTGCTTCCGCTGAGCCGGGCTGAATACCACGGTCACGAAGCACGTCATCACGTACAAAAAACACGGTTGTGCTGGTAATGACAAAGGCGCTGACAAAACCAAAAGCATAATAGGCCTCTACAATCACCACTTCACGAATAAAAGGGATAAACATCGCCGCTACCCCCCAAATGATAGCGATCCCCACCCGGTCATCTGAGAAAAAGCTGGGCAGGCGGCCCAGCCGGGCTGCATTGGCCGCCACGGCCGCACCCCCAACATACCCACCTCCTTGCGCCAACAGCAAGATGATCGCCAACAACGTCCCAGCAATCAATAAAAAGGTTTCCCCAGGCGTGCCCAACACATTATCATTAATAGCTCGCACCAGGGCAATATCTGCCGCCGTTTTGGCCACATACTCTTCAGGCGAAAGCTGTGCCAGTTCGGCCGCTATTTCGCCATCTTCGCCATGCAGCTCCTCTATCGCCAGGTCGGCCGGTAATTCTGCGTACATTTCTTCCGCAGCGCGAATATCATTGCTGGTTAAAACAATATCCTCAGGTGTCACTCCCTTGCCTAACGTCTGGACAGCCACAATCTCATATTCAATCAGGAGAGTGCTGTACCCTTCTGTTGCCGGAATATTCCACTGTTTGGCCGCATAAAGCTGAAAAACACCCGTACCAATCAGGAAGACGGCCGCCAGTGTCAGTGCCGTGTTGATCACCTTCCACTTGGGTCGGGCAGCGTGTTTACCGCTGGCCGGTATGACTTCATACCCAGAAAAACCCAGCATGGCACTGGACATGGAGCTAAAAAAGAGTTGAAAAATGAACACCCAGCTGAGCGCTGCTAAATCTTGTTGGGCACGAACCACATGCTCGGTAACACCCGTCAGTTCCAGGCGGGTGACAATGCCTTCGGTCAGGAAGGCCCATTCCGGATGGGCCACGGCCGTGCCCCCTACCAACCCTAAAGCGCCCAACGTAAAGAGGGTAAACGCGCCCCCACCTAACAAAAAGAGAGGCACCGCCCGTTTTGGCCCCAAGGCCACCAGCACCGCCATAATAAAAAAGGCAAAGCCTTGGGCCAACCAGATGCGGTAGGGCGCCAGTTCAGGCAACACCAACATGGTCACGTCAGAGGCAGAAATGGAGCTGATGATAATGGTGAGCACCGCATCCAGGAAAAAGAGGCTGGTGCCAATCCAGGAAAGCCAGCGCAGTTTATGCGGCCCAATTGCCTCTACCAACGGACCACTGCCGCCGGCGTTTGGGCGCACATAGGCACCCGCCTTGTAAGCCGGCACAATACCGAAAAAGAGGAGAATGGACAGCACAATAAAAGCGCCAATGGCAATCTCGTGATAACCGGAGGCCCCATGAATGGCCAGCAGTGTCTGGTAAGCGGCCACACTAAAAGCGTCGGCGGCGATCTCAAAAATGAGCGCCAGCACACCCATCCCGGTACCCCCCAGCAGCAGCCCCTCAACCATCAGTTCGGGCAGCTTTCTGCGAGCCTCCAGGCGCTCTTCCCGGTTGATATAATTTTTGAACATCTCTTTGCCTCCATTTCTGGTCATAGATAAGAAGCTCTTGAACACGGCCGTAATCCGAGTATCCCATACGCAATGTTCAGCAACCTAAAGACTGAACACTGCCTACTGTTTACTGAATACTATTGACTGGCTTACCCCGGCACGTGGAAAGGCACATCTATTACCACTACATTCTTTAGCGCGCGCAAACGCACACGCAAAATATTTGCTGTCTGGTTGTGTAACAGGTGACCGGTAACAGACTCCGGCACAAATTCAGGGATAACCACCGTAATAAGTTTTTCGGGGAACTCCTCATGACTGACTTTGGTGATGTACCTGACTAACGGCGTTAAAATGTCACGATATTCATACTCAATGCACTCCAGCCGTACCCCCTCGGTGATGTCAGGGAAACGCTGCCAGCGCACCATAAACCGCTCTTTTTGTTCCTCATCTGTGGCCACATAAACCACCCGCACGCCCTGTGAAATGCGCTTGGCATACCGCAAGGCCCGCAGTGTCCCCCGATGCACGTCGGCGATGGGAATGATGACAACATCGGCAATGTCGTGCAGCATTTCCAGGGTCAAATCCTGGGTTGACAATGCCTGACGTACGCTCAGGTAATGCTGTTGAATAGAACGCAGCAAATAAACCACCAGAGGAATGGCCACCACAATCAGCCAGGCGCCTTCGGCAAATTTGGTGATGACCAACACCACCAGGACAATGCCGGTGGTAATAGAGCCGATCAGGTTCATCCCCTTCTTCCAACGCCAGCCAGATTCATAATGAATGATGGTCACCCCCGTGTCACGGCTTTGGCCCGGTTTTAGTTTGCCAACCTTATCCATGAGGCGGCTCATACCAAACTGGGAAAGGGTAAAGCTGAGCATCACGCCCAGAGCATAAAGCGGCAGCATGGCAATTTCATCGGCGTCAAAAGCTACCACCAGCAAAGACGCCAGCACGGCCAGGACAATGATGCCGCCGTTGTACACCAGGCGGTCGCCCCGGTTTTGCATCCAACGAGGCATAAATCCGTCCCTGGCCAGGTAAGAACTGAGCCGGGGAAAGTCCTGGTAGCCAGTATTGGCGGCCAGGATCAGAATCATCATGGTAAAGAACTGCACCCAGTAATACATAAAGCCGCTGCCGGTAATGCTGCGTGTCATTTGGGAAAGGATGCTTTCTTCTTCGGCCGGCAGCAGGTTAAGTTGGGTAGCCAGAAAGGTAATGCCCACAAAAAGCGCCATGGCCATGACTCCCATAGCTACCATAGTCTTGGCGGCATTTCTGGCTTCCGGCTGCTTAAACGCCTTAACGCCGTTGCTGATAGCTTCAATACCGGTGAGTGCTGTGCAACCGGCGGCAAAAGCACGCAAGATGAGCCAGAGGGTAATAAAGGTCGTCAACGGCCGTTCTGGCGGCACACTGTGAACTTCCGGCACCAGCAGCGGTGCCCCCCACCAACCCCAATGACGCATCAGTCCATAGGCCACCACCACTAAGACACCCACCACAAAGGCATAGGTAGGTACCGCAAAAATGGTACCGCTTTCCCGTACCCCGCGCAGGTTGACCCAGGTCAATATCAAGATGGCCGTCAGCGCCATGAGCAGACGATGATCAAAGGTGCCAGGCAGGGCCGAGGTAATGGCCCGGATACCGGCCGAAACCGACACAGAGACCGTTAAAATATAATCCAGCAGCAGCGCCGAGGCGGCAAACAGGGAGGGTATCGTCCCCAGGTTGTCCTTTGTCACCGTATATGCGCCCCCGCCATCAGGATAATGCAGAATGGTTTGGATGTAACTAAAAATGACAAACAATACGAGCAAGACAATGCCCATGCCCAGCGGCAGCGTCAGCGCCAGCGCCGCACTGCCCAGCAAGATCAATACGCTCATGATGGCTTCAGTGGCATAGGCATTGCTGCTGATAGGATCAGAAGCAAATACGGCCAGGGCGCGCTTTTTGTCCAGCCGTTCATGCACGTCATCACGGGTAGGGAAAGGATCACCAATTAGCTTTCGTTTAAGTGAGGACAGTGAAAAACTCATCCTAAAAACTCCATAGAACGTCAATATCAAAACAGGTGCTTATTAACACAGCAACATATACAGACAAAGTAAGCTCTGGGGTTACAGTGCTCTTTGCCACGAATCTCATGCCTGGTAAATGTGTGGGAATCCACCGGCCAGTGTTATGCGGTTACGGCCGTTTTCATGGTGGCAGCGGGGGTAATACCAATCGAATCAGAAAAATATACACGTCCATCTTAATCGCGTTGTAGTTTAACTCAACATCGTTTTTCACGGCAATAGTCACCATGCCCTATGACACCATTCCCAGAATACGTGCAGCCAGGTAGCGGGTTGCAAATGGGCAGCGAACCGGTGGCAGAGGGGCCTTGATCGCTGGTACAATCAACAAGTAACGTGTGGTATAACTGCCGGGCAAGAACCTTGTAATTCTGTTAACCATTGGCCTCGCGTTGAAGGAGAAAACCATGAATAGTATCCTGGACAAACTCAACTTGCAAGATGTGAACAGCGGCGTCTGCACTGGGCCAGACGGCTGGCTAAAAAGTAACGCCAACCCTATCATCTCTTATAACCCCACCAACGGCGAACCTATTGCCGCCGTTGTGCCAGCCACACCAGAAACGGTTGACCAAGTCGTGAATGCCGCTCAGGCCGCCTTTTATACCTGGCGAGAAGCGCCCGCTCCCCGGCGTGGTCTGGTGGTGCGTGATCTGGGAAATGCCCTGCGTGAACTGGCGGAGCCATTGGGTGAGTTGGTAACACTGGAAATGGGTAAAATTCGTGCGGAAGGCTTAGGGGAAGTGCAAGAGATGATTGACATTTGTGACTTTGCCGTGGGTCTGTCACGCCAGCTCTATGGCCTGACCATGCATTCAGAACGCCCCGGCCACCGCATGTATGAACAGTGGCACCCCTTGGGGCCGATTGGGGTGATCACAGCTTTTAACTTCCCGGTGGCTGTCTGGTCCTGGAACGCCGCCATTGCCGCCGCTTGTGGCGATACCGTGGTGTGGAAGCCGTCAGAACTGTGCCCGCTCACGGCCGTGGCCGTGCAGCACATCAGCAACCGTGTCATGGCCGATTATGGCCTGACCGGCATTTTTAACCTCACCGTTGGTGATGGCGCCATAGGCCAGATGCTCACGGCCGATCGGCGGCTGCCCCTCATCTCCTTCACCGGCTCCATTCGTGTCGGGCGTATGGTGGGCCAGGCGGTAGCCAGCCGGTTCGGGCGCAGCATTCTGGAATTGGGCGGGAACAACGCCATTATCGTGGCCCCAGACGCTAACCTGGAACTGGCCACACGCGGCGTTCTTTTTGGCGCCGTCGGCACCGCCGGGCAGCGCTGCACCTCCACCCGCCGCCTCATCGTGCACAAAACCGTAGCCGAGGGCCTCAGCAAACGGCTGGTTAACGCTTACAAACAAGTGCCCCTGGGTGACCCCCTGGCCGAAGGCACGCTCATGGGACCCCTGGTGACAAAAGATGCCGTGGCCAGTATGGCCAACGCCCTGAAGCAAGCCATCCATGAAGGCGGGCAGCTGCTCACCGGCGGCCAACCCCGGCCCGACCTCGGACCTCAATTTGTGGAACCAGCCATCGTCAAAATGCCGGCCCAAACAGACATTGTCAAAGAAGAGACCTTCGCCCCGATCTTGTACCTGATGGAATATGAAGCGTTTGATGAGGCCATGCAAATGCACAATGACGTGCCTCAGGGTCTATCCAGCGCCATTTTCACGGACAGTATGCAAACGGCCGAAGCCTTTCTGGCCGCGGCCGGGTCAGACTGCGGCATCGCCAATGTGAATATCGGCACCTCTGGCGCCGAAATTGGCGGCGCCTTTGGCGGTGAGAAAGAGACGGGCGGCGGTCGTGAGTCCGGCTCTGATGCCTGGAAAGCGTACATGCGCCGCCAGACAAACACTATTAACTGGTCTAAAGAGTTGCCATTGGCCCAGGGGCTAAAGTTTGGCGAGTCGTAAAACGCCATCGGCCGCGTATGAACCGACGTTAACAGCAGAACGGCAGATCACGGTCGGTGGGTCAACAAGAGGTTCTGGTAACGGTCTACGGCCGTGTCCCACTCCGGCGGTATAACAACCGTGGTGTCATACTGGAAAACAATCGCTGGGCCGCCAAACCGGTGACCGGGCTGCAGTCGGGCCCGGTCATACAAGGTGGTGGGCTGGAAGCGGCCGGCAAACCACACGGGCTTCTGCCCAATGACGGCCACCGCGGCATCTGCATCCCCCAGGGAATAGGCAGGCAGCGGCGGTGGGGTGACAGGGGCCACGGCCGTGAGCCGAATGGTCACAATCTCCACCGCTTCCTCTGGCTGCTGGTAGCCATACCGTGTCTCATGGGCAGCATTAAACGCACGGACCATAACATGGGGCGGCTGGTCGATGTGATAAGGAATGCTCAATTCATGAGATTGACCCCTATACCGCATATCCAGGCTGTAACGTAATGTCACGGACCGGTGCCCTTCAGCCGCCATGTCGGCCTCGGCCCGTTCGGCCAATGGCAGAAACTGTGCTTGCAGCCAATCGCCCTGCCCCAGGGCGTCAATCGCCGCCATCACCGTCTGCGAATAATCCTTCGTCGGTGCGGCCGCCAACATACCCAACGCCGACAGCACGCCAGGCAGCGGCGGAATGAGCAGGCGCGGAATGTGCAGCCTCTGCGCCAGTTCACAGGCGTGCAGCGACCCGGCACCACCAAAGGGCACCAGGGTAAAGAGACGCGGATCATACCCACGTTCTATAGAAATATGGCGGATGGCTCGTTCCATGTTGGCGTTGGCTACCTGAACCACTCCCCAGGCAGCGGCGGCTACGCTGGCCACCCCCATGGCTTCCGCCAGTTCCGCCAACGCTGCCTGGGCCGCGGCCACGTCTAACGGCATGCTCCCGCCTAAAAAGTGATCGGCATCCAGGCGGCCTAATACCAGATTGGCGTCTGTTACTGTGGCTCGGGATGACCCGCTGTCGCCGGGCGTTCCCGGATTGTACGCCTGGCCGTAACAGGCCGGGCCAGGGTTGGCGCCAGCACTTTGGGGGCCCACATGCAGCGCACCGCCGGGGTCCACAAAAGCCAGGCTGCCACCCCCAGCGCCCACCGTGTGTATGGCTATGATAGGCAGGCGCAGAGGCATGCCGGCAATGTCACCGTGGGTGGTGGTGGGCACACGGCCGTGACACAAGGCCACGTCTGTACTGGTGCCACCCATGTCAAAGGTGATGATATCCTTATAGCCAGCCGTCGTGGCCACATAATGGGCCCCTACCACACCGCCTGCCGGGCCAGAAAGCGCCGTGCGCGCCGCCTGCTGCCCAGCCGTTTTTGCGCTGATGACGCCCCCATTACTTTGCATGATGGCCAACGGCCGTGGCTTTAACCCTGCGGCCAGGCGTGCCAGGTAACGGCGCATCAACGGGGCCACATAAGCGTTGATAACCGTGGTAGAGGTGCGTTCGTATTCACGATATTCGGGCAAGATGTCAGAAGACAAAGAGATTTGGAGCCTGGCGTGTGGCGCGTGGGGATTTTTTTGAGCAGCTTCTATGGACCAATGCTCAATCGTCTCTTCTATCTGCCGCTCATGGGCTGGATAGAGAAAGGAGAAGAGCAGGCAAACGGCTACCGACTCGATTTGGTCTTCCGCCAATTTTTCGAGGATCGGTTGGAGATCATTCAGATCAAGTGGGCGCAAAGGCTCCCCTTGGGCCGTCACACGCTCGTCTACTTCGAAGCGCCAGGGGCGCGGCACCAGCGGTGGGGGCTTTTGCGGCACCAATGCGTAAATGTCTGGTCGATTCTGGCGACCGATAGCTAGCACGTCAGCAAAGCCCTTGGTGGTAATAAGCGCCGTCCGCGCCCCGCGCCGTTCCAACAGGGCGTTGGTGGCTACCGTACTGCCATGCACTACCGCTGCCTGGTCCGGTACACCCATGACCACCATGCCCTGCAAGATAGCCACCGACGGGTCCTGTGGTGTGCTAAGCTGCTTGTGAATTTGCACCTGGCCGTGGCCGTCTACCCACACAAAATCAGTAAAGGTGCCCCCGGTATCTACACCTACGCTCATTGCTTTACCCAACCCTTGTTCCATAAACCGTAACCCGCCATGTGTGATCCGTACCCCATGCACCTGTCACGGATGACCGATCACCGTCATTTCCCGGTACGCCAACGTCCAGGCCACGGCCGTAAAGGCATGGGCAACCCCTTGTACCAGGGCCACGAACAGGGTGATCAGCAAGTTCAAAGCCAAGGCCAGGAACCCACCAACCGAAGTCATGCCCGCGGCCAGGGGTACGGCCGTCAGAGCCACTATGGGCCACGACAAAAAGCTCAGTAACCAGCCCAACAAGTAGCTCAGGCCGTACAGCAGGGCTGTCAAGGCTATCAATTCACCAAAACGCACTCTGATAACCTGCCGGGTGTGCCGCATGGCTTCACGCACGCCATGGTTCAGCACAGCGGCATCACGAAAGGCCAGGGTGCGGTACCAGATAGCCCCTATGGTGAGGGGCGGAATACAACAGCCTAATGATAATACGCATAACCAGCCCACCGTAAAAACGGTTATGGCCGTGCGGGCATCTGTGTCTGTCTGTAACGTCAGGTAGGCAACAACCACCGTACTCAGCAGGGCCACCGCCAGCATTCCCAGCATCAGGATAAAAAGTGGCAAAAAAACGGCCGCATCAATGGCGGCAAACCGGCCCAGGTAGCCCAACGCCAGGTGAATGACATGACCTAAACGGGGTGTACGGCCGTTGGCTTCCTCCAGCGCCGCCCCAATAATCGCCCCCTCGGCCACCGTAACCACCACCCAAAACACAACCGTGTATACAAACAACAAGATCGAACTGCCCAATACATACCGCCATAATTGCCCCGGTTCCAGGGACAAAGTGGGCAGTACCGCGCCGTTTTGGGTCAGACTCAGCCAGTAATCTGGCTCAAACCATTGGCCGGGCAGCAGGGGGCGCACAAACAAACGAAGCAGGCTAAAGACCAAACCATTGATGCCCATCAGCAGCCCCAACAGCCACAAAAATTTGCGCCGCCACAGCATCTCCAATGTTTGCGAAAATAGTCTGCCGTGATCTATCATGCCACCTCCATGATTTACGGCCGTACCACCACCGGCAAAAACAGTTCAAACAAGCCAACGCGTAAAACGGCCGTGGCCGGGCTGCTCATATCCAGCCAGGTAGGATCAAGAAGATCCGTCCCCGTCTCCACAAAATCAAGTGTATGGGTGTAGACCCCATCTGCCGCCGCGGTCACATCTAACGATACCACACATTCCGTGCCGCCTAAAATAGTGCCGTCGCTCATGGTAAACGTTGGCGGATTTCCAGCAATGGGTGTGAGCGTGGGCGCGCCACAGGCTGGCGAGGCGCTGAAAAGAAGCGGCTCTGCATAAGCCACACCGGGTGGCAAGGGGGCGGTGAAAGCCACAAAATAAAACGTGGCAGCCGGGTTGGGATTGCTGATGTGGTATTGCAATTGTGAGGTGGCCTCGGCTGTGATTTGATCAGGCACAAACGCCAGCGATACTAAAGCTGGATGAGCACCCGCCACCAAGGTGATCATGAGTGACCCTCCACTGGTTTCTACGGTGGAGGTGGCCGTGATCAGACCTGGCGTTAGCGTGTGAAAGTCATAATCGAGGCCGCAGAAAGTATTGTGTGCATGTGGGGGGAGACCACTGCTGCAGCCCCAAGACACATTAAACAAAGCGGGGTCGCTCACCGTTACATCGTTCAGATACAACTGCGTGTGCCCAATATTGCTTAAAGAAGCTGTCACGTCAGTCGCTGTGCTTCGCGGGCCAAAATGAACCACTTTTTCTCTGACAAAGGGCTCGGCCCATACCCCCTCACCCCGTAAATCAACGGTAAAGCCACCAGCAGAATTAGACACGTTGCTGTCCTCTGTAAATACCCCCTCAGCGGTAGGGTTAAAGACATAAGAGAAGTGGCAGCTATCCCCGGCAGGCAAGCCGCTGGCGCAGTTTTGGCCAGCAGAAAATGGCGCCCCTACACCACCGCCGGCCCAACCAGTAATAGCCGTGTCCAAACTCTGGTTGGTAACGGTAACTGTCAGGGTTTTGCTGCTGCCCAGAAGCACGGGGCCAAAGTCGAGCGACCGTGGTGTTACCCGCTGGCTGGGGCCAAAGATGAAGGGGATGGAACGACCCCGGCCTTGCAGCTGCACAAAATAATCACCAACGGCCGTGTGAATGGTGTAGGTGTCAGTAAAGGTGCCGGAGCTGCCCGGCGTAAAGCTCAGGTAAACAATGCAACTGTCGCCAGGGTTCAAACCGCCGCTGCAATCACCAGATGAGCTGCCAAAATGGGGTGAAGGTGGGGAGGAAGTGGTGAAATCAAGGTGATAGGCCCCGGTATTGTAAATGGTAACAGCATCACTCCGGCTGTTGCCTACTTGCACAGAGCCAAAATCTAGAGCCAGCGGATTAAAATAGAAAGGGGGCACCACCGCTTCACCCTGCACATGAACAGAGAAAGGGCCGGCATTGGTTTGAAATTGCAACGTCTGGCTAAAGACGCCTGTGGTGGCCGGTGAAAATTGGACCACAATCTGGCACCCACTGCCCGGAGCCAGGTTGGTGGCACAGATGGGCAGGATGCCGCTGAACGGAACCGCATAAGTGGCATCTTCGGTAATGGTCAAGGGAGCATCACCCATGTTGAAAAAGGTGAAAAACCAAAAACCTGTCTGGCCTACAGGAACGGGAGCAAAGTCTAGCATTGTTGGCGTTACCCACACGGAGGGGGCCATGACCCCGTCAGCCAGAGTATGCTCTTCCTGGGCCATGGTCAACCCAGCCAGGCCCAGGAATATCACCAGTGTGAACCATATCCATATCTGTTTCATTTTTCGTCTCCTTTGGCTGATATGGATACAGTATAGCGTACGGCCGTTTGAAGCGCGCCCATTGTGCAAAAATGCACAGAGACAAACTTACAATGAGTCGTCTGGACCTTCTCTACACACTGGCCTTAAGCTGATCGCCCTTGCTGGTCCACTCCTGGTAGGCCAGCGTAAACGCGGCCGACTGCCAGGTGGTTAGAATAGAGGCCAGCGCTGCACCCAGAATCCCCAGGCAGAGACTGCCGCCCACCAGGAACAAGATTTCCAACACACCAGGGGTACCCCCACTCATGCCCATACCGACGATGGGCACGACAAGCAGTAACGTCAGTGGAAGCAAGACCACCCCCACTGCCAGGCCAAAACCAATGCCAATGGCAAAGAACAACAAAGCTAACAGCAGCACTTCGCCCACATTGGCCCGGAAAACCTGCCAGCCATGTGAAATGCTTTCAATCGCTCCCAGACCTTGCAGCATGATGCCCCGATAGGCAAAGGCGCTGATGAATTGCAAGAAAACGCCCAACAATATCAAACCACAAAGCAGCCCACAAAAGCAGAAGAAAAACAGCCCCAGGGTCGCAACCAGGGCATCACCGGCAGCCGCCGGTTCTTCAGCCAAAGAGGCAAACGTAATGCCTGACCCAGCTAACAGCGCAAAGGCAGCGGCAAGGCTGAGTGCGGCAATAAGAATGATGGGCAAGAGAAGGGCAAGATTCATGCCAATCAGGGTACCGATACGCGCTGTGCCTGCCCGGAAGGCATCACCCAATGTTACGGTTTCGCCGTTATCAAGGCGGGCCACGGCCGTGATCAGCCCCCCCTTGGCCGCCAGACTGAGCAGCCACAACACCAACCCAATGACCAGAAAAACACAACACAACCCAATCAGCAGCGCTGAAAACTGCATGATTTGTTCAATGCTTTGAGCGCTGGTGTCTGACGGGCTGTAGTTAAAGTTACTGCTGCTGCTGCTGACGCGGGTAAGGGCTGCTAAAAAGCCTAATACCCACAAAAATTTATGGTTCCAGGTAATGCGCCAACTGCGACTGAGGATTTGTCCATAGTCCATTTATTGCCTCCTTACATGTCATGGTAGTCTGCAAGCCATCAACCGGTTTTCTTTTTAGGGGTTCAGGCTTCAGATGTATGGTTAATCAATCATTGCCAACCAATACGCACTACGGCCGTCCTTTGTTGTACTTTCTTTTTTCTACTCCCATTCAATGGTGCCCGGCGGCTTAGAGGTTATGTCCAAAACCACCCGGTTGACACCGGCCACCTCATTAACGATACGGCGGCTGACACGGGCCAATAAATCATAGGGCAGGCGGGCCCAATCGGCCGTCATAAAATCTTCTGTTGTCACCGCTCTTAGGGCAATCACCTCCTCGTAAGTACGGCCGTCACCCATCACCCCCACACTTTTCACAGGCAGCAACACGGCAAACGCCTGCTGCGTGCCCCGCTTCAACATATCGGCCTGGCGCAGCTCTTGCACAAAAACGGCATCGGCCTGCCTCAGCCGTTCCAAACGCTCCCAGGTGATCGGCCCCAGGCAGCGAATGGCCAGCCCTGGCCCCGGAAACGGCTGCCGCCAGATGAGGCTGTCTGGCAGGCCCAACGCCACCCCGATGCGCCGAACCTCATCCTTAAACAGCAGGCGCAGGGGCTCCACCAGTTCAAAATTCATATCATCTGGCAGCCCCCCCACATTGTGATGGGTCTTGATCACATGGGCGTCCTTTTTGTCTTTGCCGGCGCTTTCAATCACATCCGGGTAGATCGTGCCCTGCGCCAGAAAATCTATCTGCCCCAGCTTGCGCGCTTCACGTTCAAAGATACGCACAAACTTCTCACCGATGATTTTGCGCTTTTGTTCGGGGTCGGTGACGCCATCCAGCGCTTCCAGGTACTCTTCAACAGCGTTTACAGCCATCAGGTGCATGCCCTGCTCGCGCTCAAACGTTTCTACCACTTGCAGCGCTTCTCCTTGCCGCAGCAGGCCATGGTCTACAAAAATACAGGTCAACTGGTCACCAATGGCTTTATGAATCAAGGCCGCTGCCACCGATGAGTCTACGCCGCCGCTCAGCCCCAGGACAACACGGCCGTCACCCACCTGCGCCCGAATCAGCCTTACCTGCTCCTCAATAAAGTTCGCCGGCGTCCAATCAGGGACACAGCCACAAATCTCCACCACAAAGTTGCGTACCAGTGTACTGCCTTGAGGGGTGTGTGCCACTTCCGGGTGGAACTGCACCGCGTAATACCCTCGTGTTACGTCGGCCGCGGCCGCAAACGGGGAATTGTTGGAATGGGCCAGCGGCACAAACCCGGGCGGCAGTTGTTCTACCTTGTCGCCATGGCTCATCCACACTTGCTGGAGAGCGGCTTCATGCGCAGCGTTTTCACTTTCTGACCGCCACGCTCTGAAGAACAGATTTTCAGGCGCATCTACCGTGAGTTCGGCCGGACCATACTCCCGTTTGTGGCTGGCGGCCACTTTGCCCCTCAGATTATAAGCCAGCAGCTGCATGCCGTAACAAATGCCCAACACGGGCAGGCCGCTTTCCAGCACGTACCGGGGCAGTGTGGGCGCACCGTCGTCATAAACGCTGTTTGGCCCGCCGCTAAGAATGAACCCTTTGGGGGACAACGCCAGCACTTTTTCTGCCGGCGTTGACCAGGGAACCAGTTCACTGTAGACATTCGCCTCACGCACGCGCCGGGCAATAAGTTGTGAATATTGTGCACCGTAATCAAGAATAACAATGGTGTCGTATGTCATTTTTCCTCGTGCCACGCGTGCCCGCCACACCATATCAGGCTGCAAAATGCAGGATGGGTTATGATGTGCCGGGCACAACTACATCAGAATAATCTTCCCTTCGCTCATGTCGGTAATGGTGGCCGCCGCGTAAATAGGCACACCCCAGGCTGCCAACATATCACGGCCACCTTCAAACGTTTTTTCTACCACCGCCGCAATGCCCAATAGATCCGCGCCGGCGCTTTGCACAATACGGCAGAGGGCATCAATGGTGCGGCCGGTGGCCAGGAAGTCATCAACAATCAGAATGCGGTCGTCCTTATGCAGAAATTGAGGCGAAACCATGAGCGCGACTTCATTACCTTTGGTGTGGCTGGGGGCTGTCTCCATAAAGACCGGCTCCACCATGGTAATTGACTTGTGTTTGCGGGCATACACCACAGGGATATTGCCCAGCGCCTTGCCTACCATGGCTGCCGGTACCAGGCCGCTTACTTCGGCTGTAAGAATGCGTGACGGCCGTGCCGCCGCAAACTCGGCCGCAATATGCTCACCAACAGCTTCCATGAGCCTGGCGTCAATCTGGTGATTTAAGAAGCTATCTATCTTTAGGATGCCACGCCCCAAGTTTTTTCCTTCCTTTAAAATGCGTTGTTTTAATAACTCCATGAATCCCAATGCCCCTATCTTAAAAAACGTTGCCAATCAGCTAATATCCTATATCATCCTAGCACCAGTAATCAGAAGTCCGTCATCAGTTTTCAGTAGACTATTTCCAGAGATAGGCCAGCACTGAAAACTGTACACTGATTACCAAAAACTGATACGAGCCTGTGCGTTGCCAGATGACGGCAATTATGCGCTATGGTTTACCAGCAAGGCAAACCAGATTATGTTTGAGATTTCTTTCACAAACGGCTTGACCTGGCAGTTTGTGTCGTCTATAATCTCATCAAAGCGTTCAAAAAAAATTGAAAGTTGTGAACAAGGTGTAAATTATGGTTAAAGATGCAATTCAAGATGGGTTAACGGCCGTTGAAGCCCAACTCCGTACCATCGTTACCAGTGACATTCAGCTGCTCACCGACGCCGGGCTGCATATCATTACCTCCGGCGGCAAACGGGTACGGCCGCAGCTGGCCCTGCTGGCTTACCTGGCCGTTGGCGGCCGCCAATTAATGGACGTTATCCCCATAGCGGCGGCGGTAGAGATGGTTCACACAGCCACCCTTGTTCACGATGACATTAACGATCACAGCCTGACCCGGCGCGGCAAGATTACCGTCCATGCTAAATGGGGCCGTACCTTTGCGCTGCTGGCCGGCGATTACCTGTTTACCAAAGTGTATGAGCTGATGGCTCCCTACGGCGCGGCCTATAACGTCATCATGGCCGACGCTTGCATCAAACTGGTGGAAGGGGAAACGCTGCAGGCCGCCGCGGCCAAAGCGGGCGATATGGACCGCGAAACATACAAAACCATCATCAGCCGCAAAACAGCCAGCCTGTTTGAAGCCGCGGCGCGCATGGGGGCCATGTTAGGTGGTGGCGATGAGAAAACGGTAGCAGCCCTGGGCACCTACGCTTACAATCTGGGGCTTACATTCCAAATAGTTGATGACATTCTAGATATCATAGGTGACCCGGAGGAGATGGGTAAACCGGCCGGCTTAGACCTGGCTCAAAACCGAGGGGTGATGATGGCCCAAAATGGCGGGGGAATAGAAAGCACGGCCACGGCCGTGGCTGAAGCAGAACTCCCTGACGACCCTATTGCCCGCATGATGGCCCGGCTGCGAGAGTCAGGCGCCGTAGACATTGCCCGCCTGCAAGCCAGGGAGATGGCTAACCGCGCCCGTACTGCCCTGGATGAACTGCCTGATTCAGAAGCCCGCGATGAGATGTTAGAGCTGGTTGATCTGGTCATGGAACGTAACCGTTAGGTAAACCGCACAAAATTTTCGCAAATCCAACGCCACGGTTTTGTGCGGTTTCCTCGAGGAATCGGCAACGCCTAAAGCGACCTTAATAGCGACCTTAATTTTGAGTTATTGTTGCTGATTACCTGAACCCATCAGGCACCGCCAGATACGGGCAGCAAAAAGGTAAAAGTACTGCCAGCACCGGGGGTGCTGTCCACCCACATACGGCCGTGGTGTGCTTCCACAATGCTACGAGCTATGGCCAACCCCAGGCCTGTTCCCCTGATCCCTTTTGTCTCTTCAGTTTGCACCCGGTAAAATTTATCAAAGATGTAGGGTAAATCTTGCGGTGGAATACCCATGCCATCATCCTGTACCATCACACTCACTTTCCCCACATCGGCCACAACCTTAATACAAATCTTGCCCCGTAATGGGGTGTACTTTATAGCATTCCCCATAAGGTTAAGCAGCACTTGTTTCAGACGACGTTCGTCAGCCGTTATCATTAAGCGTTCCGGCAGCCAGGTTTTAACTTCTTGTTCTTTCCGTTCGGCGGCGGTCTCCAGCGAAAACAAGGCCTCATGAATCAGTGCTACCAGGTCAAAGGAGGCCAATTGTAAGTCCAGCCCCGCTTGAATCTTGCCCAGGTCAAGCAAATCTGTGACCAATTCATCCATATACTGCCCCGTTTGCAGAATGCGGCGCTGCAAGTCTATTTGTTTTGGGTTAAGTGGTCCAGCTTTATCCAGGAACTCTGCCGCCAGGGTAATGGCGTTGATGGGGTTCTTTAAATCATGAGAGACGGTGGCTACAAAATCGTTTTTCATCTGCTCCAGTTCTTTAAGCAGCGTAATATCACGCAATACGGCCGTCCAGCCCACAAATTCGCCAAAATCAGTAATGACGCGGGCCGCACCAGCCTGGGCCGTACGGCCGTCTGGCAAGCTGACTTCCATCGCCTGTTGATCATGCTCGAAGAGTGACAGCAGTCCCGGATCGGTGACCTTTTCCACCAGCCGCCTGCCTGCCAGGACCCCTGGCGTCAGCCCCATCATCTGCTCAAAGGCCGGGTTGGCCAGCAAGACAACCCCAGCCTCGTTTACCACCAGCACACCATCCTGGGTGCTGGTCAACACGGCCGCCAGCGTACTGCGTTCATCAGCCAGCCGCTGATAATAGCGGGCGCTTTCTAATGACGAGGCCATGCCAGCGGCCAACAACCGCCCAATTTGCAGATCACTGGCCGTATACGTTGTGGGTGACTGGGCCGCAAAGTAAAGGGCGCCCAGCACTTTTTGCTCCTGGCGAATGGGCAGGATAAGCGCGGCGCCCAGCCCAAACCCCCGCAGAACACCTTCCAGATCCGGGGTAGCATTCGGGTCTAGCGCCAGGTCAGGGATGATTTCCGAACGCCGGTGGCGCAGAATGCGGCCGACAATGCCTTCTGACAAGGTATACGGCCGTTCTGGCACGGCATCCCGCGCCCCACCAGCCAGAGGGAAAATAAAATACCCCTCACTGTCTTCATCTACCAGACAAAACGCCAGAAAATCATAGGGCACCACCAACCCCGCGTAATCAGCCAATACCTGAAATTGCTGGCTGGGAATAGGGGAACCAGCCAGGGTGATCAAAATCTCACTGACCTGGGCCAGCCGTTCATGCAATTCATGCATCATGGGGGGCCACCTGTTCTACCAACGTCAATAATTCCTGGCCAGTTGGAATGGTTTCCAGACCACGCAGGTGCGCCTGGTGACAAATGCGGCCCTCCAGGTCCAGGATAAAAAGACCCTGCTCCACGGCCGTGAGGGCATGATGAGCCAGACGGCGCACAAAATTCCGGTTGGCCACATCAATCCAGGAAGCACGCACCGTCTCCAGACCCTCCCCACTTAAAAAGGCTGACCCAAAAGCCACCACCGTGTTTTTATTGGCCTCCAAAACACCCCTATCACCAATGTCATAAATGGCGTACAACCGCTTATCGGGGTCACACACAAACGGGTAAGGCGGCAGGGCAGTAAAAAAGCGCTGCGCCGTTTCCAATAAATTAGGCGCCACCTGAATCACCTCAATCCCCGCAGCCGCCAATTGGTCATAATGGCTCATAATGCCGTCCATATAGCGGCGGCAGAAGTTGCAGGTGAAGCCGCGCGAAAACCATAAAATCAGCCGCTTTTGCTGGCGATACTGGGCCAGAGTAATTAATTCACCCTGAATGGAAGTTAAGCGAAAATCGGGAGCCTGCTGGCCCATCACCGGTTTTATAGGTACAGTTGCTGTGGTTTGTTCCATAACACCTATTATGGTACCCCATGTCCGTAAGGGTCAATACCTTCTCCACACTTCTTAAAGTCCCCTGACCTCTAACCGATTGCCGCAACCTATGTTAAAATGCCCGCCAAGCCTGATAAGGAATAAAGTTACGCAATGGACACACTGAATCCCAACATCCCTACGCCGGAAATGGCGCGGCTCATGACCACCGCCGCCAGCAAAATGAAAGAGTATCATCTGCAATATCTTACGCCACAACTATTGCTGCGCATCTTTCTAGACGACCCCAAATGTGGCGCCTACCAGATTTTGAACACGCTGCAAAAGGAGCGCGGATTTGACCTGGCAGACCTGACACGCCGGGTAGAGCAGATGGCCCATACCAACAAAGGGCGGGACGCTAAATTTAACTTCACAGACGACTTTGGCAAAGATGCGCGCCTGGCAGATGAGACGCTGGTAGTGCTGGATGAAGGATTATCTATCGCCCAGGCACGCGATGAGCTAAAAGTGGGCAGTGCGCACGCCCTGGCTGCCATGGCCCAGCCTTCCGTTACCACGTATGGCGTTTTGCAGCGGATTGGGGTAACGGCCACGGCCGTGATCGCCCTGTTAGAGTCGGTGGCCCAAGACGGCACGGCCGTGATCCATGACTTTATTGAAGACGCCAAAAAAGGCAACGCCCCCCCTTACTATGAACGGCAAGAGCTGCTGCGTGATCTGAGCAGCCTGCTGGCCCTGGCTCAACGGCGGCATGTCATCCTGGTAGGACCAGAAGGGGCCGGAAAACGCACCCTCATCTACAGCCTGGCCCAACGCCTAGCTGAAGGTAGCCATGGCGGGGCTGATTTGCGCTCTGTGGTGGAAATCAACGAGGCCGCCTTGCTGGAAAACCCGCTGGCGGCCGTGCGCGCCGGGCTGCGCCGGGCCAGCGGCGGTATTTTGCTGGTACCCAATATGGAGCGCTTCTTCGCCGACCGGCTGCGGCAGCAATTTCCAGAAGGGGTCAGCCGTGAACTGCACAAAGCCTTGCTGAGCAATGAGCAGATTATCATCGGCACCACCACACCCGGCGACTACGACCGGCTGCGGCAGCATGATCTGATTCGCCAGCAGACCAACCGGCTGGATGTGCCGCCGGCCACGGCCAAAGAAGCCATTGCCATGTTAAACTTCCACAAACAGCGGCTGGAGCAGGAATATGATGTGGAGGTCAGCCTGGCAGCGCTGGAAACGGCCGTACAACTGGCAGCGCAGTATATTCAGACCATTGCCCTGCCGGCCGCGGCGGTGCGGCTGGCCGACCGCGCCTGTGCCCTGGTGCGTATGGCCATGTCTAGCCCGCAAGCAGCTTACCCGGGGGTGCAGCCCAACGGCCGTCTGGACGCCGAAGATGTGATGCAAGCAGCCGCCCAAATGACCAATATCCCCATCACCAAGTTGACGGAAGACGAAAAAGGCAAATACGCCAGCATGGTGGAACATCTGCACCAACGCCTCATCGGCCAGGAAGAGGCGGTGCTGGCAGTGAGCCGGGCAGTAAAAACGGCACGGGTGGGGCTGCGCGATAAAAAACGGCCTATCGGCTCCTTCCTCTTCCTGGGGCCCAGCGGCGTCGGCAAGACAGAACTGGCCAAAGCGCTGGCAGAATTTATGTTTGGCACCGAGCAGGCGATGCTGGTGTTGGACATGAGCGAATACCAGGAAGAGGCCAGCGTCAACAAGCTCATTGGCGCGCCGCCGGGCTACGTGGGCTTTGAAGGTGGCGGGCGGCTGACCAATTTTGTGCGCGAACGGCCGTATACGGTGGTGCTCTTTGATGAAGTGGAAAAGGCCCACCAACGCGTCTTTGATGTGCTGCTGCAAGTGATGGAAGAGGGCCGCCTGACAGACAGCCAGGGCAACACTGCCCAGTTCAGCGAAGCGGTGATCATCATGACCAGCAACCTGGGATCGCCCTATATGTTGGTGCCCGTCATTGGTGAACACGAACGAGAATTAGTGATGGCCGAAGTCCACCGCTTTTTCCGGCCAGAATTCCTGAACCGCATTGATGAGGTGGTCATGTTCCATCAGCTTACAGGGGGCCAACTGGCCAAAATTTTAGACCTGATGTTAGGCAAAGAGATCAGGCTGGCCAAAGAGCAGGGGCTAGAGTTGGCGCTGACACCTGGGGCCAAACAATGGCTGCTGGCCCAAAATGATGAGCCGCAGTACGGTGCCCGACCGCTGCGCCGCATCATCGCCCGTTATTTGCGTGAACCGCTGGCCAATTATCTGTTAACCCAAACGCAAAAGGGACATACGGCCGTGGTTATCATAGACGCCGGCGACGACGGCCTGAAATTTCAAATGGCATGACACAGCCTGATTCCCCGCATCAAGGCTTCAAAATAATGGGCAGGTATACGGCCGTTTCCGCCACATCCCCAGCCACAAACGGTGTACCGCCCAGGTCGGCGGCTGTCAGGCCGACCGCGACCAGGTTTTGTCCGCTGGCCGTCACCCCCACCCGCCGTTCCCAGCAATCGCCGCCCGGCACAGTGCAGGCAGCTGCGTTCGGCATCCAGTAGAGGCGCTGCTCATCGCGCACCCGCTGGTTGCAGGCCAGGTTATCATCGACAGGCACGGCCACGCTCCATAGGCCGCTGCCGCCCACGGTAAAAAAGTCGTAGTAATCAGAGCACAGGTCGGACGCGTCAGCGGTGATGCCATCGCCAAACGGCCACACGGCCCGGCCGTGGCTGACAATAACGGCCGTGCCGCTGCCGCCACTTAACTGGGCTCCACTCAGGCTGGCGCTGCCGTCACCAGCAGCCCAGCTCTGCACCGGGGCGCCCAGCCGCGCGGCCCAGGCGGCCGTGCCCAGGCCAGGCGGCGCCGGGTCACTGTACGCTCCCCACCAGTTATGCCTCAGGTTATTTGACCCGCCGCTGTGGTTTAGGGCTGTGGTAAACGTTTCGACGTTGTTGGCATAAGCCAGCAGCATACCACTCGATTGCTCAAACACGATGACATTACCGCTAAAGTGGTTGCCCATGATCACGGCCGTGCCTGACCCGGCCATGATCACGGCCGTGTCAAACCCCGTCATCGAATTCAGCGAATTTTGTACCGTCAGATCACCACTGCCGCTAACGGAAATCGCCACCCCGGGAGCAATGGCCGCCAGAGAGACACCGTCAAAGGTAACGTCACCACTGCCTACAGTAAACAGAGCACTGCCATAACTGCCGTCCCAGGTTAGTGTGCCGGGGCCGTCTACCAGCACATTGTGCGCCCCGCCGTTACCACTGGTAAGACCATCATGCACGGTGTAATCATCCAAGATGGTGATCCAGCCGTCGTCAGCAACGGCGGCAAACGCTGCCAAGATGTCATCCGTACAAGGTGCCAGGAAGTTACATACCGCAATGGTAGAACCAACATAGATATGCGGCGGTGGGGTTGAATTGACGGCCGTACTCACGCTGGCCCGGTTATTTCCGGCCACATGGTCAAAAGAGCCGCTGTTAACCGCCACCACGTTGGTAAGGGGGCCAACGGCCGTCAGGGGTACATGAGCCGCAAACACGGCCGTGCCCGTCGCCCCTATACCCAGGTCAGCCAGCGCACATGTCACCACACCCCCCTTCACACTACACCCCGTACCGGCCACAAAAGTGAGACCCGCCGGCAGGGTGTCAGAAATGGTCACGGCCGTCGCTGTATAAGGGCCATGGTTGGTGATAACGGCCGTGACTGTAATATAGCCACCTACCGCTACCGGATCTGGCAGCGCCGAAACGCCCACCGCCAGATCGGCCGGTGGATAGAGGTAGATGGAAGGAATAATTTCCTTCACCTGGTTGGCGCTCTCCCAGGAAAGGGCGGCCACCGCATCCCCTGCATTTTCATAAAATTGCAGCTCAATATCATACCGTTCTCCAGCTTGCAACGTTATAACGCCGCTGGCCTCGCGGGCAGCATGATCAGACCAATCATCCACCACCTGTACCCCATCTACCCACAGCCGGATGCCATCATCAGAATAGGTGTAAAAGGTATAGGGCTCAGTATAAAGCGGCTGCACCTGCCCCAGCCAACGCACGGCAAACAGGTCATCGCTCACCGTCGGATCAGGCGATCCGCCCTGCCAATCAAAATCAATGGTGCTGTCGATGCGCGCCAGGCGAAACGTCTGAAAGGGATCGGTGGGCGGTGTGGGGCCGGTAAACTCATAATAACCGCCCAACAGCCCTGCGCCTTGGCCCACTTCACCCACTAATACATACGCCGGTTTACGGGCCACACTGACTCCGTTAGCCCCCGTCACCCGTAAAACAACGTCAAAGATGCCCGTCTGGGTGTACGTATGGCTGGGGTTTTGCAGGGTGCTGGTAGCACCGTCGCCAAAATCCCAGAACCAGGCGACCGGCCCAGGTACGTTAGAGGTGTCTGTAAAGAGTACTGTCAACGGCGCCAGACCCAGACGCGGCGCCCCTACAAAATCGGCCACGCCTACAAAACGCACCCGCAAAATGTTGGCACCGGCGTCAATGGGGGTGATGTAGTTTAAATCCTTGTACAAATCGGAAAAATACAAGCCATCTGGCCCGGCAGCCATACCGGCCGCGCTAGCCTTGCCCGTGCCATTATATTCCACCAACGTAACCGGCCCCGTAATCAGGTTACCATTGCCATCCAGCACAAACTCAACAAGTCGTTTGCCACGTGTTTGCGGCCCGGTTGCCCAGGTGGGGCCAGATTCAGTAACAAACGCATGATCCAGCTTTTCGGTGGGAAAGCCACTACCACCAAAGGTGCCGTCCTGGATAAAAGCCATATCCACCGGGGCATGGGCAGGATTCCAGTTGTAAATGGCATTAATGGTCATGGAGCCATTGGTGCCATTCCAGCCATAACTGGTGCCGCTGATGATGCGCGCCAGACGATCTATGCTGGGCCCGTTTTCAACTTCATACAACTCTCCATCGGCCTCACGCCAATCGCCGCCAAAGGGGTTACGCAAACCATAAGCATAGACATAATCACGGGCACCACCACTGCCCACGTAAAACGGGTTGTCACTGGGGGCGCTGCCGTCCAAATTCAGGCGTAAAATCTTGCCCCGGAAGGAATCCAGGTTTAACGCCGTACTGGCGACAAAGCCATCGCCCATATGCACGTATAATTTACCGTCTGGCCCAATGCTGATGTTGGAAATCTGGTGGGACTGACCCTGTGATTCACCGATCATATTAAGTACCGTGATTTGGGTGCTGGCCGAAATCCCGCCATCAACACTTTGGAAACGCATCACTTTGGGATAATGAGGCGCAGGTTCATTGGCGGGATCACTGCTGTATAACATGGTGGCAAACACATCCCCGGTCGCCGGGTCTACCGTAACACCGGTAACACCTTGTTCACCGCTGCCGGGGAAATTGCCAGTAGGGTTAAAGTTAAGCAAATCGGTGGCATAGTCATAGACACTGCCATTACGTGTGACGACTTTAATCTTGCCATACAGCTCGGTGACATAATAGAATGGGTCATCGGGGTTACCAGGATAGACACCTTCAGGCACAAAAGCGATGTGAACGGGTAATTGGAAGCCGGTAGCTACCACTTCCACCTTATAACCGGCCTGCAAGGCCAGCCAGGGCACGGGCGCCCCACGGGCCAACTCGGAAAAGTTTGGCTCGGTTTGGGCAGCGCTGCCCACATAAGTGCTGCCATTGGCCGATACCCAAAAGTAAAGGGAATAGGTGGGTGTAATGCTCATGGCCGGTAGGTAAACGGTGTGAAGGCTGTTATCACCGCCAACAAACGTGAGATCTGTCTCTGGCAAGATCAGGTAACTGCCGGTGTTTCCAGCGCTCACCTGCACCCGCACATTCACATGAGCGGCCAACGGCGCCGGGTTAACAACCTGGTTGGTAGTGCCGTCGGAGCCGGTAAATTGCAGCAATGTCTGCCCGGAAGGTGATTCTACTTTTAAGAAGGGCTGGGGCGTGCCGGGTGGTAAAATCAGGGGGACATTAGCAACGTCTACCCATTGTGCTGGGGGTGAAGGCAGAATGTCATCCAATTGCAAAGGGAACAGTTGGGTAGCCGGCCCGGTGCGAAATGCACGCTGCGACCAGGGACTGACTTCATTGTTGTCATCAATGTGACGTACTTGCATGAGGTAGTTGGTATCGTACTCAAGTTCGGTACGGCCGTTGTAACTGCCCATAAATGTGCCATCCCCCAGATGTGTATGCAGCTTTTCTACACCGCCAATACAAACCGTTTCCCAGATCAGTTCCTGAGTGGCAGAGATAATGATTTGCCAGTCAGAACATTGATGGCCGTGGCCGTCAGGATCGCTCATGGGGTTCGTTTCCATATGGACGTCTGAGGGGCTGACGATTTGTCCGTCTACCGTCGGCTCAGTGATAACCGGTGGGTCTGGGGGTGTCAGTGGCGCAGAAAATAGAGCCCGGGTCGTAAAAAGGGGAATAATGGCTAATAAACAAGGGATGATAATGAATAAGAGACGGCGCCAGTTAACAGACGACACCGGTGCCGGGCGAACGGGGGACTTCTTCACGTTTGACTTCCTTTAGGGCACGGCCCTGAAAGCATGATTGACAACGTGTGCAGTCTAACACCCGCCAACCACTACCCTCAACATGACCAGAGTCATGGGATAGAAGTCCCTTTAGCCAGAATGAGCAGTCGTTCGCTCGCTTCATGGAAGGGGGATTTGTCGTAGTCACCGAAAAAGGCAAGATGATGGAAATCAGCTTCTGACAGCAGTAGTTCCATTTGGTGAGGATAACGATAGTGGTAGGTGGCCTGGGCTACCGTGCGGTGGACAGGGCCACCCATTGCCGGTGAACGGTCATAAACCCAGGTAACGTGTAACGTTTGCGCCGCGGTGTCTACCCGGTTGGCCGCCTGGTGCAAGATAATGTCACCATTATCCGGATCGGTAAGGGTATTTTCCAGCGTAAGCAGGTGGTCTTCCGGCATATTGGCAACAGTGAGAGGGTTGGCCAGATCTATGAAGCATATACCGTTTGCTGCCAGGCGCGTCTGCACCCCTTTCAAAGCAGCTAAGGCCTGCCCGGAGTCCAGGTGCATAAATGTGTTGTATGGAATGAGGATCAGGGGATAACGGCCGTCTTCCACCGGGTCGCTTGTTGTCAACCTGGTCATATCACCAGTCACCAGTGTTACCCGCTGCTGCACAGCGTCTGGCGCCAGGGCCAGGCGCTGGCGGGCCCGCGCCAACATGGCCGCCGAAGTATCCAGCCCGGTGACGGCATGCCCGGCCTGTGCCAGGGGCAGCAACAGCCGCCCACTGCCGCAGCCCAACTCTAACACCGGTCCCTTGGTTTGCTGGGCCAGTGTCAAAATAAAGGGAACGTCGGCCGTTAGATCAGCGTGCGTTAAATCGTAGTACAGGGCAATGTGATCATACATGGCAGGCCTAAAAGCAGTTAGTTTTCACCTTTAGCAGCCTGGTAGATAGCCTCTAAAAGCGACATCTCACCCTGAGCATCATCAGTCAATGTCCAGATCATGATGCCCGAAGCCTGGTCTAACGCCAGTTGTGTCTTTTGCTGTATGGTGGGGATGCCATTGTAATAGACAACATTGCCGAAGCGCTCATGCTGATCCTGATAGGCGGCGGCAGGATCAGCCTCTACCAGTTCACGGTAAGGGGTATACGGCGAACGGCCGTAAAAGGGCACACCCAGCACCGTCTTTTCTGGCGGCAGCCCACGTCCCTGCCAGTATGCCAATGCGTCTTGGGCATACTCAAACGGCGCATGGTGGCCTTCACTTTGGTCATAGACCATCAGGTTAAGAAAGTCCACCTCATCAAAAACGGCCGTATCTACCCCTTCACCGTACACCCCCAAGGCCACCACCGCCGCCGTCAGCAATTTACCACGCGCCCGCATTTCCACACCAAGCGCCTTCATCAGATGAACAAAATTTTGGGCCGAATCCGGCGACACGGCGGCCGGGTCAGGGTATTCCCAATCCATATCTACCCCATCCAGGTTGTACTTTTCTACAAAGGCAAGCAAGGCTTGCACCAACGTGTCGCGCGCTAACGGATTGGCCGCCAACGTTTCAAACGTCTCATCATGTCCCCACCCCCCCACGGAAATAAGCACTTTGACATCATGGGCATGGGCTTCGGCCACCAGTTGGTCAATCTTCCAACCATTGGCGATGGGCTTAAGCGTGCCATCGGCGTTAGGGATGACAAAGGCATAATTAATGTGTGTCAGCTTGTCAAAAGGCACCTGTTCTACGATGACGCTGCCGGTGACATACCCAATGATCCGGAAAGGGGGCGGCGGCACGGCCGTCACCGTGGGTAATGGCGGCGTGGGAGCAGCTGTCTGACGGCACGCCGCCAAAACAGCCAGGAAAATAAAACATAACACAGCTAAACGTTTATGGTTGACCATAGGACCTACTTAGTTCAGTTGTCAGTGTTCAGTTGTCAGTATTCAGTTGTCAGTATTCAGTTGGGTATTCTTCCGCACTGATTACTGGACACCGATTACTGGACACTGATTACTGGACACCGATGACCAATTACCTGGCAAAAGGCCAAACGCGGGCAGATGTTACGGGGCTGGTGAGTGTAGCACAGTCCCCATGACATCAAGCTGAAGGAGGCGTTCACCCCCGGCATCAGCCAGGACAAGTTGGTTGGTAGCCAGGTAAAAGCGGAACGCCTGTGTGCTTTCTACCCCATCTGCCTGTGTAAAGACAAGCTGGCCCCATACGGCCGTGTCATCACGCCCTCTTAACCTCAGGGAAGCCCCCTGCCAGCGACAGTAATATACCAATGGTTTCATATCACACAGCATGCAGGGTTTTCAGGTGGTCTAACGCCACCTCACCACCCTTTGCAACCACCCGTTGCCGATCACGCCACCGCTTCATATTGCTCAAAAATACGCCGGTACGCGGGTGAGCTTTGCATCAATTGAGTGTGTGTTCCTTGGGCCACCAGCCGCCCTTTGCGCATCACCAATACCAGGTCAGCCCAGCGAATTTGTGAGAGGCGATGGGTGATGAGAATTGTTGTCTGCCGGGCCGCTGCCTCTACAAGGGCCTGCTGAATCTGGTCTTCGGTGGCACTATCAACGGCACTGGTGGAATCATCCAAAATCAGGATATGTGGCTTTGTCAGGAAGGCCCGCGCCAGGGCAAGGCGCTGCCGCTGCCCACCGGACAACGTAACACCGCGTTCACCCACAATGGTATTGTAACCATCTGCAAAACTCATAATAAAATTATGTGCCTGGGCCGCTCTGGCGGCCTCTTCAATCATCTCCGGCGTGGCGTCAGGGCAGCCAAAAGCAATGTTTTCAGCCACGGTACGGGAGAAGAGGAAAATGTCTTGCTCAATCATGGAGATTTGCCGCCGCAGCGCCGCCAGATTCCACTCACGCACATCCAGGCCATCAATAAGGACACGGCCGTGACCTACGTCATATGTCCGGTTCATCAGCTTTGTGAGGCTGCTCTTGCCTGACCCCGTCTGGCCCACCAGGGCTACCGTCTGCCCAGGTTTGACGGTAAAGCTAATCGCCTCCAGGGCACAGGCGCCGGCCCCGTAGCCAAACCACACGTCTTCAAATTGAATCTTCCCCTGAATGTCTGCCTGGTGGCCAGCTGCATTTTCATCCAGCGTCGTTTCGGTGTTCATCAACGCCAAAATACGCCGTGCCCCGGCCAGGCCCAACGACACACGCGAATAAGCCATGAGCGAAATGAATGTGGGAAACCCAAACAATGACAGCAGTCCCATATAAGCGATCACATCCCCTACAGCAATGGCCCCTTCGCGGAAAAGCAGCAGCGCATGGGCAAAGCCAATCCCCTGTGTCAGACCCATCATGAGCAGCGGCAAGAACCGGGCTTCGATACGCCCTTGGGCCACGGTCGCTTCCCAGTACCCCGAGGCATTGGTGGCAAAACGGGCGATTTCTTCCTCTTCCTGGGCGGCGCCTTTGACCAGCTCTATGCCGTCAATGGCTTCCGCCAGGCGGCTGTTCATCTGGCCAAAAGTGCGGCGCACCTGGTCAGCCACCGGATTCAGCAGGTTCAGATAACGCACCAATGACAGCGTATAGGTGATGATGAAAAACAGCGGTGCCAACACCAACGCCGGAGCATATTGCGGCGCTAATAAGAGAGGCATGATCATAAAATTGGCAGAACCAATCACCAGGTTGACGCCGGGGTTGAGCATGAGGTTAACCTCATGCACGTCATTGGTGGCCCGGGCCATGGTGTCACCCACGGGCTGCATATCATGAAAGGTCATGCTTTTGCCCAACAGGCTGACGTAAAGCTCCTGGCGCATATCTCTTTCCAGCCGCTCTCCCAGGACGGCGCTGGAGAAGTTGCGCCCCAGCTGTAAAACTGCGCGCACCGTCTGGCTGATAATAACGCCTACGGCCGTCCAGCCTACCAATCGTACGTCCGGCGGCTGCGCCAGGGCGGCATCAAACGCAACACCGACAAAGATGGGGACGGCCGCTGCCAGCGCAGCATTGCCAAACGCGCCTACGAAGACACCCAGAATAAGCAGCTTATGGCGAAGCAGGTGAGACATCACCCAGCGCTGCGCCGAGCGCTGGTCTGAAGGGCGGGCCAGTTGCACAGCAAATTCAGTCAAAAGAAAACCTTCCCTTTTAGGCCGATTATCGCACAGGGGAGTAAATTGACCACCTGTACAGGTGGTCAGTATTTAGTAGGCAGCGGTCAGTATTCAGTCAATGATGATTGAATACTGACCTACTGACCACTGGTTACTGACCTACTGACCACTGGCTACTGGCCACTGACCACTGGCTACCTGAGACTTGCCGTATGCTGCACGGTATAAAGGGGGCCTTTAGGGGTTAGCTGGCTTTCGATCAGATGAATATCAGTCACCCTAAAGGTGAGGGGCTTGACGGGTACGTTCCACCTGACCTGGGGGAGGGAAGGCCCATCTTTTACCCGGCCCAACGTCAGGTGAGCCTGGAACGGTCTATTTTCTGGCGGCCAGCCCAGCTGCACAACGGCCGTTTCCACGGCTGCCTGCACCGGGTGCACCCCCTCTCCCTTTAATCCCAACCAGATGACGCGCGGCCTCTTAACATTGGGGAAGCAGCCAACCGCTGTCAACTGCAGGTCAAAGGGCGTTGTGTGGCCGGCCACATGATCAAGCGCGGCTGAAAGTGCGGGAATCTGGCTGACGGCCGTGTCCCCCAAAAAACGTAGTGTCAGGTGCATCTTTTCTGGGGGCACCCAACGCACCAGCCGTGCCGGTAATGTTTGGGCCAAAAGCGCCCCGGCTCGCGCCAGTTCATCCTTCACAGCTGGTGGCAGGGGCACAGCAATAAAAGCCCGCACGGTTTTTGTCATGAAGCGCCAACCACACGAGGCGCGTCATTGTTCGGCCAGGTGGCGGCAGTATGGATAAACTCTTGAATCTGACGGTAGGTGATCATGCCTAAGAGACGGCCGTATTCCACCACCGGCAGGGCGCCTATCTTTAGCCGCGCCATCTGCCGCTGCACATCCAGCAAATCGGTCTGGGGTGACACCGGCCGCACATCTGGCGACATCGCAGCGTAAATAAGCGCATCTGGCCCATAGAGATTAGCTGCACGCACCAACCCACTTTCAGTGACAAAACCGATGTAACGGTCTTCTTCGGCCACCGGGAAGTCAGACTGCCAACCGCGCATCTGTTCCCTTAACGCCTGGCGCAGGCTGTCATAAGGGCCTAATACCCCTACCTGAGAAGAAAACACCTGGCGTACGGTGTAGCCATGCCCTGAACGGCGCACCTGCTGCCGCCACTTAACCATGGCCAATTCTTGAGTCCCGGCAAAGAAGATAAACATGGCAATAAACAATGTAAAAACAGCGCCGGAACGCAGACTGTAAAAGGCTAACAACACGGCCATAACCCGGCCCACATTAACCGCGACGGCCGTGGCCCGTTCATAACTTGTGACCATAGCCAGCAAGGCACGCAAAACACGCCCACCATCCATTGGAAACGCCGGCAGCATGTTAAACAACGCCAATATCACGTTGTAGAGCAGCAGGTAAGAGAAAATAGATAAAAACGAAAGGGTTGTGTTGGTAAGCGGGTTAACCAGAGGCAGGCCAAACCCCAGGGCTATGCCCCCCATGATCAGGGCCAATATCACATTAACAGCGGGACCGGCCAGGGCCACCACAAACTCTTGAATAGGTTTTTCCGGCATTTGCTCCAATTGGGCCATGCCCCCAATGGGCAGCAAAACAATGCGGCGTACGGGCACGCCGTAATGCAAGGCAGCAAAACTGTGCCCCAACTCATGGAGTGTCACCAGGACAAATAACAATGAAATAGCGACCACACCAAATAGGGCGCCGCTCATACCACCCATCTGCCCATACACAAACGCCGCCCAGAGTAATATGAAGGGGAAGGTGATGTGCAAACGAATATCAATGCCACGAACTGTCAGTAATTTGAAGGAGCTACCCATGATACAGCCTTTTACATACCCTTTCTTTTGGAAAAAGCTTTTCCTTCAGGAAAAAGCGCGTAAATTGTCAAACTATGCTTTCATCATAGCACAATTCACTTATTTGTGGGTTAGCAACACATAAGCACCTTGACAGTCGGAAAGAATCGTATTATCATCATGTTACCGGTCACGTGACCGGTAACATAGCAGGGAAGAGGATACCAAGCCGCCTGACAGAGGAACCATACTTTGTCAGGCGGCTTCAGAAAGAGGTAAAAGTTGCCACGCTCCCGTGTAACCATTCGTGATGTTGCCCGTTATGCCGGTGTCTCACACCAAACGGTGTCACGTGTCATTAACGGCAGCGAACGAGTAAACCCCGAAACACGGGCCCGTGTTGAAGCTGCCATTGCCGAACTGGCCTACACCCCCAATGTCATTGCCCGCTACATGGCCCGCGGCCGCACCGCCACCCTAGCTTGTATTGCGCCCAACCTCACCGATTACACTTTTTCCAGCATTATTGACGCCGCCGCCACGGCCGTCAGGCAGCATGGGCTCTTTCTCCTTTCTGCCTCTGCCCCAGATGAAACCACCTTTCAAGGATTGATAAAGGAGTTGGTGACCGGCCGCCGTGCCGAAGGGCTGCTGGTGATCAATCCTTTTGCTGACGGCCGTTACCAGCTGCTGCCACCCGATTTTCCTACCGTTTTTGCCGGAGCCCGGCCCCGCGAAGAGGCCGCGAACTCCGTGGCGCTGAATGACGTGGCCGCCGCCCGCATAGCCACCCAACATTTGTTAGATCTGGGCCACACTTGCATTGGCTTGATCACCGGGCCAATGGCCGAAGATTGTGCTCAGGATCGCCGCCTGGGGTATGAAGAGGCCCTCCATGCTGCCGGCCTGGCTGTGGACCCACAACTGATCATCGAAGGCACCTGGCAGCCTGCTTCCGGTTATGAGGCGTTCATGACATTACAACAGCGGGTGGTAATGCCAACGGCCGTGTTTGCGCAAAACGACCAGATGGCTCTTGGTGTCTTACGGGCAGCCCGTGATTGTGGCCGGCATGTGCCTTCTCAACTTTCAATTATTGGCGTAGATGACATTCCCCTGGCGCCACACTTTGCCCCACCCCTGACAACCTTACGACAGGATTTTGCCCGCATTGGCCGGGAAGCGGCCAACTTGCTAATGCAAGTGGTGGAGCAGCCAGACCGAACAAAAGAGCATTTGCAGATTGAAGCCCAACTGATCGTGCGCCGCTCAACGGCGCCCATAGGCTAAGGGCAAACATGTTTGTCTTTACTGCACAAGGCCAGCCCCAGCGCGGAACAAGGAGGTGATTTTAACGAGAAAGGTTGCAGGAAAATTCACAATAGAGAAGGTACAGGTAGCGGCCCGTACCTTCATCAACACAATGCGGCTGCCTTTAACTGGGGTACAAACCACATTGCCTGTTTCTATTTTACCGGATAACCAATTATTTTCAGCATGAGGAGTTGAAGAATGAAACTTATACCTAAAAATCTGTATGTACTTGTGATGTTATTGGTCATGGTCATGATCATCGCCGCTTGCAGCGGCCAATCTGGCAGCGAAACAACAACGGATGACACTGCCACAACGGCTGAAGAAGAAGCGTCGCCAGCTGAAGAAGAGATGGAAACAGAACCCATGGCCGAAGTCACCTTGCGCTGGCGTACCCGCCCAGACAACCAGGCCGAAATCGATGTTTACCAATCCGTCAGTGATGATCTGAACGCCAACATGGACAGCGTGACCCTGGTGTATGAACCAGGTGGTAGTGAAGGTTCCAGCTACCAAGATGTTCTGCGGACAGAGCTGGCTGCTGGCACGGCACCAGACGTCTTTTGGATTCCGGGCACAGACGTGGCGGACTTTGCCACGCGCGGCCTGATCATGAACCTGCGGAACATGGCTGATGCCACCGAAGGTTACAACGACGATGATTTTTATCCTGGCCCTATGTTTCATCTGACCTTTAACCCGGAAACAGGCAACAGCGGCGAAGCGCTCTGGGGCCTGCCGCGTGATGTGTCTACCTTTGCCTTATACCTGAACCTGGACTTGTTAGCCGAGTCTGGGGCGCCGGACCCACGTGAATTGGCTGCCAACGGCGAGTGGAATTGGGACTCCTTCCTGGAAGTGGCCGCGGCCATTGACGCTTTGGGCGATGACATCTTTGGCTACGGCCAAAATGCCTGGTGGGGACCTTATGGGTACTGGATCAATGCCGCCGGTGGTGGTTTCTTTAATGAAGACCGCACAGCCTGTGGCTTGGAAACACCTGAATCGTTGGCCGGATTGGCATTTGAATCCCGCATTTACAACGAGTTAGACGTAGCTGTGCCTTACGGCGAAGACAGTGAACCACCGTTCCTGGCCGGGAAGGTGGGCATGTTCCAAAACGGCCGTTGGGCAACCCCCGGTGTACGCAGTAGTGCTAACTTTTCTTGGGACGTCGTCGAACTGCCAGATGGTCCCGCCGGACCCAGCAACTGGCTTTTCTGGGGCGCTTACGTGGTCAACGCCAACACCGAACATCCCGAAGAAGCCTGGCAGTTGGTGCAAGCATTGACAACCGCTGAAACGCAGGGCAAGATCGCCGCACTGGGCGCTAATATTCCCAGCCGCGTCAGCCAGGAAGCGCTGGATGCATTCCTCACCTTCACCCCCCCAGCCAACAACCAGGCCTTTTTGAATGGTCTGGCCCGTAACCCGGCCACCGAAGGGCCGCTGTGGGCTGGCAGCTGGCCAGAGTATGACGCCATCATGGGGCCGGCCGTCACGGCCGTACTCAACGGTGACATGACAATAGACGACTACGCCGCCACGATCTGTGACGAAGCCAACAAAGCATTTAACCAGTAACCAATAACCAGTAATCAGTAACCGGTAATCAGTATTCAGTGCGCTTGTTAACTGAATACTGATTACTGAACACATCATGCCTGCGTAACACACTATTGTGAAGGAGAAAGCCCATGGTTGAAGCAGTACGTACAAACCTGGCTCGCGCTGAGAATACACGTCTTTGGCTGCGGTTGGCCACCGTCTGGCATGGTCTACTGGCCATCGCCAGTGTGGGGTGGCTGATCTGGTTGTGGGGCAGTACGGCCGCAGACATAACCGCGTGGGTCAAACTCCTGATCACGGCGCTGCTCTCCTTGAGTATCATCGGCAGCAGCCTGACCACCGTTTACCTCCGGCGGCGCCATCATCGTGGCCGGGTACTGTCACTAACCATTAATTACCTGGGCTTTCTTTTTTGTCTGTTCGGCAGCATTCACCTGGCAGGGGGGTTTGTTGGCTTCAATTCACTGGCTGAAAGCTTTGGCCGTGGCCTGCCCTTCCTGGGACTGGCCTTTATTGGCTACCTGGTTTACAGCCACGGCCGTGGTGATGATAACTACGCCCGGCAAACAAACTGGCAGCGCGCTGGCCGGGTGATCCTGCTTCTAGGGTTAGGGGGGTTTCTGTTGGCTGTGGGCATACTGCCTGCCTTACGGACGTTGTTCACCCGGCTGGCCGAACCCCGTATTCTGGTGATGACGGTGGGCCTCATTCCGTTTGGCATGTTGACTTGGGCTGTCTGGCAACGGCCGTGTGCTGAAGCTCTGAACGCCACCAATGCCGACGATGAAATGCTGACCGGCCTGCTGTTTCTCTCGCCTAATCTGCTTGGCTTTCTTGTGTTTATTGCTGGACCGTTATTGCTCTCCCTTTATGTCAGCTTTACCGATTGGGACGCATTTGGCAATGCTAACTGGATTGGGCTGGCCAATTACGGCCGTGCCCTAAACCTGGACATTGTCCCCCTGGCTGACGCAGCCCAACGCGCCAACGAAGTGCTGGACATGCAGGTGTATGATGAGTTGACCCGCCTGACAGTGTTCGGCCGTTCTTATGTCATTGGTGCTGAGGATAAGCTGTTTTGGGTAGCGCTGGGCAACACGCTGCATTTTGTCCTTTTTGCTGTGTTCTTTAGTGTCTTTCCGGCCCTGTTCCTGGCCAACCTGCTCAACAGCAAGCTGCCGGGGATGCGCTTTTTCCGCGCCGTTTACTTTCTACCCAGCGTCGCCGCTGTGGTCGGCATTGCCCTGGTCTGGCAGTGGCTTTACAACGCCACCGTCGGTTATATCAATTACTTCATCAGCCTGACGGTACAATTTTTAAACAGCCTGGGCGCCAGCTTTATAGACCCACAAATTCGCTGGCTGTCTGAGAGCAGCACCGCCTTGCTGGCTGTGATCATCATGTATGCCTGGATGTGGATCGGTTTCAACACCGTTCTCTTTCTGGCCGGGCTGCAAAATATTCCCAAAGTGTTGTATGAAGCAGCCACCGTCGATGGAGCTGACAGCTGGCGCCAATTTTGGAAAGTCACGTTCCCCCTGCTGGCCCCTACCACATTTTTTGTGCTGGTTACCAGCGTGATCAACGCCTGGCAGGTATTTGAACACGTTTTTATTATTATGCCCGGCCAAAACCCGGCTGGGCCAGGCAATGCCACCCTGACGCTGGTGTTGTACCTGTATCAGAAAGGGTTCCAGCGCTTTGAGCAGGGCTATGCCTCGGCCATTGCCTGGATATTGTTCCTGGTCATCTTTGGCGCTACCCTGCTGCAAGTGCAGCGGCAGCGCGCCAGCGGCTCAGGCTACGACGTGTCATAGGAGACCAGCATGACCACTTCTTACCGCCTTATCACAAGAGTACGCAATCTGGCCGTTTACCTGGTGCTGGCCTTTTTTGCCGCCATCATGCTCTTTCCCTTCGTCTTTATGCTCACAACCTCTTTCAAAGAGCCAAAAGATACGTTTAATTATCCCCCGCGCCTGCTGCCGCGCCGCCCGGTAACCACTGAAATAGCGGGAGGTGACGAACCATTGCCCCTCTATGCCCTGGAAGTAGACGGCCAAACACGCAACTTCGCCCTGGTAGAAAGCAACATCCCTATTGGCATATTTGCTGATCCGCAAAACCCAGCGGTCACCCGGGAAATACTCCTTAGTGAAACGGCCCCGGCTGGTGGATTCACCAACCAGGAAAAAGCCGTGGTAAACGGCAAAGAAGTAGGGCTTTATGACGTGGTAATAGAGGGACAGGAACAAAAGCTGGCCCTTATCAGCCAGACGGCCGTAGGCCGGTTTGTAGACCCAGATGATCCAGACGTGACCGTACTGCGCAACGTCCGTCTAAGCCAGCCGGTAGAAGCCTTAACAGCGCGGCCCCAAAACTATACCGATGTGGTGGCATTACAAGGCATCGATCGCAGTCTGACCAATACCATCCTGGTGACGCTGCTGGTTGTCTCCGGCACGTTGGTCACCTCGGTGTTAGGTGGTTATGCCTTTGCCCGGCTGCGTTTTCCTGGCCGTGACAGGCTGTTTATGGTTTACCTGGGCACCATGATGATTCCCTTTGTGGTTTTAGTAACGCCCATGTACCAATTGATGGTCTACATTGGCTGGGTAAACAACATTGTGGCTTTGATCATCCCCTGGATCTTCAGCGCTTACGGCACATTTTTGATGCGCCAGTTTTTTATCACCATTCCTAAAGAGATTGAAGAGGCAGCGGTGATAGACGGCGCCTCACGGTTGCAAATTTTATGGCGCATTTTTGTGCCGGCCAGCACTCCAGCCCTGGCCACGTTAGCCACATTTACCTTCTTGTATGCCTGGAACAGCTTCTTCTGGCCACTGGTCATCATCAACACGGGCAATGAAACCAGCCATGTGTTGACACTCTCGTTAAATGTACTGCGTGGCCGCGCCTCTGACAGCCCCAACCTGATATTGGCCGGGGCGGCTATCGCCATCTTACCACCGATGCTGGTGTTTATTTTCGGCCAGCGCTTTTTTGTAGAAAGCGCCACCAGCAGTGCTGTAAAAGGATAATCACCCTTGACCACGCCAACCACACTTTACGACGCCTACATTTTTGACCTGGACGGCACGGTATACCTGGGTGATGGGCTGCTGCCCACGGCCTTGGAAACCATCACCCGGCTGCGCCAACTGGGCAAACATACGGTTTTCCTCTCCAATAACCCCACCCAGTCCCGGCAGGCGTATGCCCACAAATTAACGCGCCTGGGGCTGCCTACACCGGCCAGCAGCGTGGTAAACTCGGCCACGGTCATGGTAGATTTTTTACAGCAGCACATGCCTGGGGCCCGGCTCTTTGTGGTGGGGGAAACGGCGCTGTGTACCGAACTGGAACAGGCGGGCTTTACCCTTACCGAAGACGCAGCCGCCGTAGATGCCGTCATCGCCAGCTTTGACCGTACCTTTGTCTACCGCAAGTTGCAGATCGCCTTCGATGCTATTCGCCACGGGGCACGTTTTTTCGCCACCAATGCCGACCGTTACTGCCCCGTCCCCGGCGGCGGCGAACCAGACGCGGCCGCCATGATTGCCGCCATTGAGGCCTGCACCAATACCCCTGTGGAAGCGGTGGTGGGCAAACCTTCTCACTATATGATTAAGGCTGTTCTGGGGCTGCTCAACCTGCCGCCGGCGCGCTGCCTAATGACCGGTGACCGGCTAGAGACCGATGTGCTCATGGGCCTGGAGGCAGGTATGGCCACGGCGCTCACACTGACAGGGGCCACTACCCAGGCTGACCTGGCGGCGTCTAACATCCAGCCAACCTATGTGATTCACCGGTTGGCAGATTTATGGCCAGCCTGACGGGTGTACTATTATGCCAAAATCACTTTTCCTGGGCATTGACCAGGGTACCAGCGGCAGCAAAGCGGTGATCATCGATGGTGAAGGGGTAGTGCATGGCTATGCGTATCGCGCCCTTCCCCGCCTACATCCTCAGCCCGATTGGGTGGAGCAAGACCCACACGTTGTGGCCCAAGGGGTTGCCGAAGCTATTACGGCCGCCATTGGCGGGGCCGGCTGCCAGCCGCAGGATATTACGGCCGGGGGCATTACCAGCCAACGCAACACAGATTTTGTGTGGGACGCACGCCACGGCCGTGCCCTGGCCAATGCCATCACCTGGCAAGATTTACGCACACTCCCCCTGCTGCCGGAGATCATGAGTACACCGCTGGGGCAGGCGGCTCGCCATCACCTGGGCTATGCTCCTGGCCCCTACATGAGCGCCCTCCACCTGGCCTGGCGCCTGCAACAAGACACGGCCGTCATCGCGGCGGCCAAAGCCGGGCATTTACGGATCGGTTTGTCGGCCGCCTGGCTGCTGACAGCGTTAGGACGGCCGTCTGCCCACTGCATGGACACCTCCCTGATACAGGCCACCGGTCTCTATAATTTCCGCGAGGAAGCATACTGGCAGCCGTGGCTCGATCACTGGCATATTCCCATTGGCGCCCTGCCCCAACCAGCGCCTACGCTGCATGACTACGGCGTCATTACCGTCACCGCCCCGGACGGGGTTGCCGCGGACGTACCGATTTTAGCCATGATCGGTGACCAGCAGGCAGCACTCTTTGGGCAGGGGTGCCGCCAGTTGGGGGCCGCCGAATGCACACATGGTACCGCCTCTTTTGTGAAGGTTTTTCTGGATGAGCAGATGCCGACCATGGATAACATTGACCTGTTGTATGCCTGGAACCTGGGACAGCGACAAAGCTTTCTACTGGAAGCGCCCACCACTGTCACCGGGGCGGCCATCCGCTGGATGCGAGACAATGCCCGCCTTTTTGATGATTATGCGGCGATCGAAGGGCTGGCCACGGCCGTGCCTGACGCCGGGAACCTCATCTTTATCCCCGCCTTTACGGGCACCAACGCGCCCTTTCATGATCCTTTGGCCAGGGGCACCATTCTGGGGTTGACCTTAGGGCATGAGCGGGGTCATATTCTCCGTGCCTTCATGGAATCGCTGGCCTACCAGATTCGGGCCATTTTAGAAAACATCCAACAGGCGGCCGGCGTGACGTTAACCTCCTTGCGGGTCGGCGGCGGCGTTTCGGCCAGCGACCTGGCCTGTCAGATTCAAGCCAACCTGCTAGGCATGCCCGTTCATCGCCCCAGCTTCATGGAGACAACAGCCTGGGCAGCCGCACTGCTGGCCGGGTTGGCCGCCGGCGCCTGGCCAGACGCCAACCACCTGCCCGCGCTGCCAGGTGACCAGACCACCTTCTGGCCACAATTAGACGCCGACGGCCGTGAGGCCGGGTACACCCGCTGGCTGAAGGCGGTAGCCCTGATGCGGGAATGGAGAGACGGGCTGTGAAATTTGGCGTCTGTTATTATCCGGAACAGTGGCCTGAGGCACGTTGGGCCGTTGACGCCCAGATGATGCATGATGCCGGGTTGCAGATCGTGCGTATCGCCGAATTTGCCTGGGCCGCCATGGAACCGGCTGACGGCCGTTACACGTGGACATGGTTAGATAAAGCCATTCAAACACTGGCCGAAGCCGGGTTGCAAATCATCTTAGGTACGCCCACCGCTGCGCCACCGGTCTGGCTCACCCGCGCCTACCCGGACGTGCTGCGACAAGATGCCAATGGCCGTGGGCGCAGTCACGGCACCCGCCGCCACACCTGCCCCAACAGTCCCACTTACCGCCGGTACAGCCAGCGAATCGTACAGATGATGGTGACACGTTATGGTCAAGACCCATGTATCATTGGCTGGCAGGTGGATAACGAATTTGGCGGCGGCAAAACAGGGCGCTGTTATTGTCCCCATTGTGCCGCAGCCTTTCGTACCTGGCTGCAAGCGCGGTACGGCCGTATTGAACACCTGAACGAAGCCTGGGGCACGGTCTTTTGGTCACAGACCTATGCCAACTGGGCCGAAATCAACCCACCAGACACGGCCATTGACAAACCCAACCCCAGCCACGTGCTGGACTATTACCGCTTTTCCTCTGATTCGCTTGGGACTTACCAGCAGCAGCAAGTGGATATGATTCATGCCGGAGCACCGGGGCGCTTTGTGACCCACAACTTTATGGGTTTATTCCGCGATTTGAACCAGTTTGACCTGGCCGCGGCGCTGGACTTTATCACCTGGGACAACTACCCTACTGGGAACCCGGAGCGCTGGCGCAGATATTTGCTGCCAGTGGGTGAAGCAGCCGGTCCCGTGGTTGACTATGCGTATGACGTGGGGGATCCAGTCATCACGGGTATGGCTCATGATTTGATGCGCGGGTTAAAGCAGCGACCGTTCTGGATCATGGAACAGCAATGCGGCCACATCAATTGGGGTCACACCAACCCTGGTATTCGGCCGCGCACAACCCGGCTGTGGTGCTGGCACGCGTTGGCTCATGGCGCCGAGGCTATTCTTTTCTTCCGCTGGCGGGCCACCTTGTTTGCCCAGGAACAGTACCATTCCGGCCTGCTGCGCCACGACGGCCGTCCAGATGTGGGGTGGGCCGATTTAAAAACGATGCAGGCGGAGCGGGCCCTGCTGGCCCAAATTGCCGCAGCATCCCTGGCGGCTGAAGTGGCCATTCTGTGGCAGTATGATGATTTGTGGGCCTTGCAAGAACAACCGCATCACCATGATTACGATTACATGCGCCAGTTGTTTGTTTTTTACCAGGCCCTGTCGTCTTCAGGCATTTCTGTAGACATTGTCTCACCCATGGCTGACCTGAGCCGGTACAAAGTAGTGCTGGCACCCACGCTGCACGTAACATCATCACCGGTTGTGGCCGCTTTGCAGGCCTATGTGCGGGGCGGCGGTCACTTGCTGCTGGGGGTACGCTCTGGTTTTAAGCAAGCGAGCAATGTGGTCACGGCCGTACCCCTCCCCGGCGCATTAAGTGACCTGGCCGGGGTCACCGTCACCGATTGGCAATCACTGCCGCCGCCAGCCGGCTGGGTTTTACAAACCGAAGTGCCTGGCCTCAGCGGCCTGGCCACCTATTGGGTTGAAGCGCTGCAACCACACGGCGCCCGGCCGCTGGCCAGCTATGAACATGGCGCCAGCGCCTTCACAGAACATGGGGTGGCCAACGGCCGGGTGTATTACCTGGGCCTCTACCCTACGCCAGCTCAGGCAACGGCCGTGTGCCACTACCTGCTCGCTGGGGTTGGCATCACCCCGCTGGTAAACTTACCCCCAGGGCTGGTTGCCAGGTGCCGTGGGCCATATACAATTCTACTAAACTTTACTGACCACCCGCTGACAGCCCATATACACGGCCGTGACACACGGGTAGCCGCCAGAGATATTATGGTTCTCGATCAGGCATCTTTAGAGGGATGAGGCCACCAAGAAACGACGAAGCTCCCCGAGTAAGCTGCCTGCCTGACCCTTACATAATTACAGGAGAAACCTATGCCTAAAATTGCCTTCATCGGCGCGGGCAGCACCGTATTTGCCAAAAACCTTCTTGGTGACATCCTCAGCTTCCCGGAATTGGCCGAATCCCACATTGTGTTACATGACATTGATGAAACCCGGCTGCGTACCTCTGAAATTGTGGCCCACAAAGTGGCCCAAACGCTTCATGCCCGCCCCACTATCCAGACAAACCTGGATCGCCGGGCGGCTTTGGCCGATGCCGATTACGCCATCTGCATGATTCAGGTGGCCGGGTACAAACCAGGTACCGTGGTGGACTTTGAAATCCCCAAGAAATACGGTCTGCGCCAGACCATCGCCGACACGCTGGGCATCGGCGGCATCATGCGCGGCCTGCGTACCATCCCCGTTTTACTGGAAATGTGCAACGACATGGAAGAAGTATGCCCAGACGTTACTTTTTTGAACTACGTCAATCCTATGGCCATCAATTGTTGGGCTATTTATGAAGCCACAGACATCAACACAGTGGGCCTGTGCCACAGTGTGCAAGGTACGGCCGCGCAGCTGGCCCGTGATATTCAGGTGCCTATCGAAGAGATTAACTACATTTGCGCCGGCATCAACCATATGGCATTTTATCTGACCTTTGAGCGGATGACGGCCAACGGCCGTGTAGACCTCTACCCCGAACTGTTGAAGGTGGTGGCCGACGGCCGTGTGCCAGACTGGAACCGGGTACGCTACGACATGTTGTCACGGTTGGGCTACTTTGTCACCGAATCCAGCGAGCATTTCAGCGAATACACGCCCTGGTTTATCAAGCGTGATCGCCCTGACCTGATCACCCAGTTTAACATTCCTCTGGACGAATACATCACCCGCTGCCAAAATCAGATCGCTGCCTGGGACGAAATGCGCGCCATTTTTGAAGCCGAAGATGTGCCCCTGGCCCATGAACGCAGTGAAGAGTATGGCTCGCTCATCATTCACAGCCTGGAAACAGGCCAACCCCGTGTCATCTACGGCAATGTGCCCAATCATGGACTGATTGATAATCTGCCCGCGGATTGCTGCGTGGAAGTGCCCTGCCTGGTAGATGGCAACGGTATCCAGCCCACCAGCATCGGGACCATCCCCCCCCATCTGGCCGCCCTGATGCAAACGAACATCAACGTGCAGGCGCTGACGGTAGAAGCCGCCCTGACAGGCAAACGAGAGCACATCTACCACGCTGCCATGCTGGACCCGCACACCGCCGCCGAACTCTCCCTGGACCAGATTTGGGCGCTGGTAGATGACCTGATTCAAGCACACGGCAGTTGGCTGCCGGGGTTTAAGTGATATGTTTGACCCTACCGAACACCCCCACAGACGATTAAATCCCCTGACGGGTGAATGGGTACAGGTATCACCTCAGCGCACAAAACGGCCGTGGCAGGGCCAGGTGGAAAAAGCGCCGTCGGACAGCCGTCCGGCGTATGACCCTACTTGTTACCTTTGCCCCGGCAACGAACGGGCCGGCGGCCACCAAAACCCGGCCTATGCCGGCACTTTTGTCTTCACCAATGACTTTGCCGCCCTTATGTCCCAGGCACCACCCACCCCGGAAAGCCACCCGCTGCTGCAAGCACAGACATCACGCGGCACATGCCGTGTGATGTGCTTTTCGCCGCGCCATGACTTAACGCTGCCGCAGATGGTCCTGCCAGATATTCGCGCTGTGGTTGATACCTGGGCCGCCCAAACAGAGGAACTTGGCCAGGCCTACCGCTGGGTACAGGTGTTTGAAAACAAGGGGGCGATCATGGGATGCTCCAACCCACACCCGCATGGGCAGATATGGGCGCTGGACACGCTGCCCAACGAGCCATTTAAGGAAGATATGAACCAGCAGCGGTATTGGGCTGCCCACGGCCGGGCGCTGTTGGTTGAGTATGAACGCCTGGAAACAGCGCAGGGAGAGCGGATAGTGGTGCAAAATGATGCCTGGACGGCTGTGGTGCCCTACTGGGCCATCTGGCCCTATGAACTGTTGCTGCTGCCCCGCCGCCATATCCGCCACCTGCCGGACCTGACGGACACTGAACGAGACGCCCTGGCAGACATCCTCAAACGGCTGTTGACCAAATATGACAACCTGTTTGAGACCTCGTTTCCCTATTCCATGGGCTGGCACGGCGCGCCGTTTTCACCCGACCAACCGGTTCACAATGAGCCTTGGCAGCTTCATGCCCACTTCTACCCGCCATTGCTGCGTTCGGCCACGGTGAAAAAGTTCATGGTGGGCTATGAGATGCTGGGCGAAGCACAGCGTGACCTGACGGCCGAACAGGCCGCCGCCCGCCTGCGCCAACTGACCGAGGTCCATTACGGGCAGAGATGACAGCCGCCACAAAATTGTATTTGTGCGCTCTTTGAAGTTCGCCTGTTCATATTAAACATCTCCTTCTGTGGCAGATAAAGCAAGCCTAACTTTAGAGGGTTATTACACACTATGTCAGACCTAAGTGTTAGGGTAACACAAGCATTTCAAGAACGGTTCGCCGCGCCTCCCACCTTTGTAGTACAGGCGCCGGGACGGGTAAACCTGATCGGGGAACACACAGATTATAACGATGGATTTGTGCTGCCTATGGCTATTAACCGTGCGGTTTGGATTGCCTTGCAGCCGCGTGCCGACCGGGAAGTACACATCCATTCGCTGGATTTTGCGGAAACGGCCGTCTTCGCCCTTGATCAACTCCTCAAAGAAACCGACCACTGGATTGAATATGTGAAGGGAGTGGCCTGGGCGCTGCAAGCAGACGGCTTTCAGCTTCAGGGGTGGGAAGGGGTCATGGCAGCCAATATTCCCCAAGGGGCCGGCCTTTCTTCTTCAGCGGCCCTGGAGATGGCCACCGCACGGGCGTTTACGGCCGTTACCGGCCAGTTGTGGGATGCTCCCCGCATGGCGCTGCTCGGCCAGAAAGCAGAAAACGCCTGGGTGGGTGTGAACTGTGGCATTATGGACCAGATGATTTCGGCGGCAGGGCAGGCCGGCCACGCCCTGCTCATTGACTGCCGCACCTTAAACACAAAACCAGCACCGCTGCCACCGGGCACGGCCGTTATTGTTTTAGACACCAATACCCGGCGTGGCCTGGTTGATTCGGCTTACAATGAGCGCCGTGCCCAATGTGAAGAAGCGGCCAAATTCTTTGGCGTGCCTTCCTTACGTGACGTATCTATTACTGACTTTTTAGCCAGCGAAGACGGGCTAACGCCGCTCATACACCGCCGTGCCCGCCACGTGATCACCGAAAACATCCGTGTTCTAAATGCCATCAGCGCCATGCAAAACGGTGACCCCCACCTGCTGGGCACACTCATGAACGAGAGCCATGTGAGCCTACGTGATGATTTTGCCGTGTCCAGCCACGAATTAAATGTCATGGCAGAGCTTGCCCAGGCGCAGCCCGGCTGTTATGGTGCGCGCATGACCGGCGGAGGGTTCGGTGGTTGTGCGGTGGCCCTGGTGGCCGCGGAAACGGCCGTAACCTTTGCCCAAGCCATGACACAGGCATATCAACAGGCCACGGACCTTACCCCGGTCGTTTACCTTTGCCAGCCCAGCGCGGGAGCGTCTGTTATCAGCACTCTGTAAAATGGTAGATTGATCACCGAATACCGGCCACAATTGGGCAGTTTTTATAAAAAGTGGCGCTAAATTCCGGGTAAAATGGCAATAGAAACAACAGCCGCTTTTTCTTATACTCTCAGTGACTTGTGCTGAAATGCGCGGTTCAGTGGGAAATAGTGGGAAGAAAAAGGCGGCTTTGCAGTCGTCTTTTTCGCTTTATGGGCCATTTTCATCATGGATGCCCAATGCCTGTAACACACCGGGCATGGCCAGTTGACAGAACATTTCATTCATTTGCTCTGGTGTATATGACATGTCGCTGTTTAACCACCACATCAGCAGGGAAAGCAGTCCCCCCGCCAGAAAATGGGTGATCACCGGCAGCGGTATGGTCAATTGCGGCCCGTCTGCCAGGATCGTGTCCAGGTGGGCTTTGATGCTGGCGCTCATGTGCTGCCGGCCAACAGCCACCAATACGTCACTACCGCCCCCTTCAATCATGGCCCGGTACAAATCACGATGCTCATAAGCGTGACGAAAAAACGTCAGACTGTGCAGCAGGTGATCGGCCCCCTCGGCATCGTGAGCATGCGTGTGAAACTGCTGATGCAGTTCTTGTTCCCAAGAAACAAAGCCGCTCACCAGCAAATCCTCCTTGTCTTGGAAGTGGGCGTAAAATGTTGACCGACCCACGTTGGCGCGATCAATGATCTCCTGCACGGTGATTTTATCGTAACGCTTTTCCAGAATGAGTGACACTAACGCTGCTTGCAGCTGCTGCTGTGTCCGCTGGATACGCCGGTCTGTTTTTTCTGCCGCCATGGGCCTCCTATTTCCGTACAATTTTTGGGATCTGTGCAGTAATGAACAAAGGGGAGAGATTATTTGTTGACGGCCGTCCCTCCCTCCTTCTACACTATTACCAAACATACTGTTCAATAACAAACATAGTGTACCATTTCCAATCAAAGGAGCAACTACATGAATCTGATCGAAAAATTACATGGTTCCGGCCATTCACACCCCCACCAAAACGTCCCGGCCTGGATACGCTTTTATGACCCCATTGTGCAATTTGCTACCGTGGGCCGGGTCAAAAAGATGCACCGGGCTACCCTCCACCTGGCCCAACTACGACCCGGCGATAAGGTATTAGACATTGGCTGTGGTACAGGTATTCTGGTTCTGGAGGCAGAAAAGATAGTGGGCAGCAACGGCACGGCCGTGGGCCTGGATGTGACCCCGGCAATGATCGCCCAGGCACGACAAAAGGCGGCCAAAGTCAACAGCCGGGCTACGTTTGATGTGGCCGCCATTGAAGCCATTCCTTATCCTGATGCCTTCTTTGATGTGGCCATCAGCAGCGCCATGCTTCATCACTTGAACGAGACACAAAAAGAACAGGGGTTGGCCGAACTGTTTCGCGTGTTGAAGCCCCACGGCCGTCTGATCATTGTAGACCTGAACCCAGCCCGCCGCAGCCTGGTGACCTCGCTGCCTGGTCATCGGCAGATGGCCAGGCAAGATACGGTACGTGACCAGGTGCCTGAATGGCTGCAAGCTGCCGGATTCCACCACATCAAAACCGGTGAACACCCTTTTAAGCAGTTGTCCTATGCCATCGGAGAAAAAGCATGATACAGTTTATCGCCAGACTTCATGGCATCAAACCAGAGGAACAGCCAGATTATGGGCAGGATGTGCCTGGGGTGGCCAAGGGCACGGCCGTGTTCGGGCTGCTTACATCTGGCATTGTGATCGCGCATCTCATTGGGCTGCTTTCCACCGGCATTTTTGTGGTGCTGCGCACCGGCACAGGTTGGTCATTCTGGGAAACGTTGGGGCTGACCATCCTGGCTGTGCTGGGCGTCATCGCCCTGGCCATCTCTGGCTTTCTTGTGTGGAGCAGCCGGCGTGGCAAGCTGTTGATGCGGGATCGGGTGATTGCTGGGCTAAAGCTGCGTGGTGATGAACAGGTGCTGGACGTAGGGTGCGGCAATGGGCTGCTGCTTATTGGCGCTGCTGAGAAGTTAACCACCGGCACGGCCGTCGGTGTGGACATCTGGCGCAGCGATCTAGAATCAAATAACAGCCGGGACACGGTTATGCACAACGCGGCGCTGGCCGGTGTAGCTGACCGAGTGCAGGTGCAAGATGCCAATGCCCTGGATTTACCGTTCGTTGACGGCCGTTTTGACATTGTGCTCACTAGTTTGATGCTGCATCATATGAATGAAGCTGAACGCCAAACGGCCGTGCGCCAGATGGTCCGTGTGCTAAAACCTGGCGGAAAACTGGTTATTGTAGACCTGGCTCACCTGTCAGCCCTTGTGACCCTATTACATGCGTGTGGCCTGACGGCCGTGCACCAGGTTCCCCTAAACTTACCCTTTTTTAAGCAGTTAGTAGCCACAAAATGACCACTCTATGAACACTCAAACACACCCTCACGACCATACCCAGCCACATACACACGGCCATGACCACGATCATGAGCACCCTCATGGTCTGCGGGGCCGGCTTTTGGCCTTGTTCTCGCCTCACAGCCATGACCACAGCGATCTGGCTGCTGACCGTGCCTTTGCTGACAACCAGGCCGGCATCCGCACAATCTGGCTAGCTTTGGCAGCATTGGGTATCACTTCCATTCTACAACTGGCAATTGTGTTTGCCAGCGGCAGCGTGGCCCTGCTGGCAGACACCGCCCACAACATCGGCGACGCCCTGAACTCTATCCCCCTATTGATTGCTTTTTACCTGGCGCGGCGGCTGGCCACCCGTAAGTACACCTATGGCTACGGCCGGGCTGAAGACATTGCCGGTATCTTTATTGTCCTTTCCATTATTGTCAGCGCCGGCATTGTTTTTTGGGAATCCTTTCAGCGCTTTTTTACGCCGCAGCCCTTAGCAAACATCGGCTGGGTGGCGGCGGCGGCCCTCATCGGCTTCCTGGGCAACGAGGCGGTAGCCGTGATGCAAATTCGTGTCGGCAACCGCATTGGCTCGGCGGCGCTGGTGGCCGACGGCCTGCACGCCCGCACCGATGGCCTGACCTCGTTGGCCGTGTTAGTGGCCGCAGGCGGCGCCTGGCTGGGCTTCCCTCTGGCAGACCCCATCGTTGGCCTGCTTATTGGTGTGGCCATCCTTGTTATCACCTGGGATGCGGTTCGGCGGGTCTGGTACCGGCTGATGGATGCTGTGGAGCCGGCGCTGGTGGCCCAAGCGGAAACGGCCGTCAGCCAGCACCCGGCCGTACAGCACATTACCCGCCTGCGCTTGCGCTGGCTGGGCCACCAACTACAAGGTGATTTGCGGCTAACCATAGAGTCAACGGCTGACCGGCAGGCCACCCTGCAAGAGATCCGCCATACCCTGGCCCATGAGCTACCCCAATTAACTGATCTGACCATTGAAGTGATATAGATGTCATTATCAGCTGGTAACCACGCTGCAGCCATGATACCTTTACTTCCGTCTGCTTAACATTGTTATCCAGTAACCATAGCCATCAAGGAGAGTGAGTAATGAGCAATCCACAAGAATTTATCTTAGCGTACGAAAAAGCACTGGCGACACAAGCGTGGGAAAACGTCGCCCCGCTTATCCACGAGCAATGTGTTACCACCTTCAGTGAAGGAACCTATATCGGCAAGGCCGAAGTTGAATCTGCTTTTCGTAAAACCTTTTCTCTTATCAAAGATGAAAAGTACGCCATAAGCAATATTCACTGGATACGAGAAACAGAAGATTTAGCCATCCTTATCTACCATTATTCTTGGTCTGGCATTATCAACGGGCAGTTTGCCTCAGGCTCAGGCCGGGGAACGTCGGTCTTAACAAATGATGAAGGTGAATGGCAGATCCTCTGTGAGCATCTGGGGCCATCTGCCAAGTAATTAAAAGTAGCGGCTGCCTATACACTGGTATCAGTTTTCAGACATCAGTGTACAGTTTTCAGTGATGACAGACTTCTGATGACTGGTACCAAATTTATTCACAGGCTACAACCTTACTCCAGGCGCAGCAGGTAGCCTTCACCACGGGCAGAGAGGATAAAACGCGGTCGTTTGGGGTCGTGCTCAATTTTCAACCGCAGCCGGTTGACAGCTTTTTCCACCACTGAGCGGGTCTTGCCCGGCCCCCACACGTTTTCTTGCAGCGCCTTCACGGTACACACTTCGTTTTTGTGTTCGATCAAATAAGCCAGCAGGCGCCCCTCCAGGGCTGTTAGGTGAACTTCGCGGTCATCCACGTAGGCCAGCCGTTCATGGGGCAAATAGGTCAGTTCACCCGTGGGTACGGCCGTCTCCTTCTTCATGCTTCCCTCCCCACCTTTACCCAATTCACGCCGCACCCAATAAGCAAAGGCTTCTGCAAACAAGGCCGGGCGTTCGCCGCTCACGCCGATCAACCCCAGGTGCTTCTTAAGGCGGGTGAGTAGGATAGTATCTACCTCAACCACCTGCCCTTGTGCCAGATGGGCCAACACGTCTTGTTCTTCCGGTGTACGCCGGAGCCACAGCTGGCGGCAGAGCCAGTTTACCTGATCATCCAGGCGCACATCACCAGATACATCCTGGTAAACATCGTCACCCTGGTCATACTGGCGGGCTTCAAAAAGATAACTACAGGTAATTTTGAGCAGGGCGGGATGCGGCCCCGCTTCATGCAGTAAAAATGCCAGATCAGCATCGGTGAGCAGAGCGCGGTATTCAGCCACGGCCGTGTCCCGGCATAGGTGGGCAGCTTCCGCCAGCGTTAGAAGACCTAAAGGCCGGCTGTGAAAGATATTGGCAAAGGGAGAAACATGGGTTTCGATCCCCTCGCGCTGGTAAATTTTGTCTTCTAAAACAACCAGTGATTCACTACTGGTGATCACAAAGGCCAGCCAGGCGCTGTGCCGCGTTGCCAGGGAACGCAGCCAGTCCAGGTCACGGCTGCCAATACCACGCAGCAACAGGTCAAAGTCATCTATCAACAAGAAGAGCCGCTGGCAATCGCTTTCTGCTAACTCGTCTAACAGTTCGTCCAGGGCGTCAAAAATGGCCCTATCATCGGCTTCGGCCGCGGCCGCGGCCGCCGCTGCTTTAAACCCGGCCGCCTGTTGTGCCTGAGCCAGCCGCGCCAGCATCTCTCGCCAAAAGGTATGGGCTTTATGATCAGGTAATTCTGCCAGGCGCAGCCACACATGCAGCCCTTTTTGCCCTGGCCTTAAACCCAATTGCCGCGCGGCTATCTGGTACAGGAACGACGTTTTGCCAATACGTGGTTCACCAATCATGTTGCTATTTTGCGGCGACGGCCGTGACAGCATGTCTGTCACCCAGGCCAGCTCCGCCAGACGCCCAACAAACCCTTCAATTTGCAAAACGGGTTCCCGGCTCAAATAACCACTCATGCGCATTGTCTCCTTATCTAAACATTAGCTTTTATGTCAACTGTGACGATGTGGATACTACAGGCGGCGCTTCTCTTCTTTCAGTACCCGCTCAACCGTATAATTGGCCCGCATCCAACGCTGAAACAGGGGCATCTTTACGGCATAGTGGTCATTTTCCACAATGACTGTGTCCATCTTGGCCAGGTCTTGCAGCACGTACCAAAGCTGCGGTGTGTCCACCAGCACCTCTTGCAAGATCGTCTCCACATCCGCCAGCGAAAGAGAGCCGCCCACCCCGGCATGTGTGGCCAGTGCGGCCAACACCAGCTTGCTGATAAACTGCTGTGGCCGGGAAAACCCGGCCGAACTACCCCACAGGTGGTTAAAAAACTGCTCACCTTGCTCCGGCAGCCACTCATTCAGCAGCGCTTCCAGATGTTCGTCAGCAATGATCCGCTGCTGTTCCCGGTCAGCCCGGGCCACCAATTCGCCGCACAGCCATTGCAGGTAATAGGGGTGTCCTGCCGTCAGATAGAGCAGGTTATCCACGACCTTTTCAGCATAAGTGACATGCTGTGCCGGTTCAACAATGAGCTGACGGGCGGCCGTTTCTTCCAGGCAATCAATCTTCTGATAGTGGGCCACCTCCAACATAAAAGAGGCTTCCGGCTGTTGCAGCAGCGCACCCAGCACCCCACCGCCGCTAAAAATGATGGTCAGGCCACCCCGATGCTGAATGAGGCTGCGAAAGGTACGGTTGAGGTCTGCCAGTGTGACCTCCTCTTCGGTGAGATGGGGCAGCAGTTGGAATTCATCAATAATCAGAACCAGGTGTTTGTGGCGTAGTATGGGGTTGTTATCTAAAAAGCTGCGAAAGTAACCAAGCGGATCACGCTTTAGGCGGTTTAGCTTGGGCGTTTCCTCCGGCTGGCCCAGGGCCTGGGCAATGGCCCGCAAAATATCACGGATGAAGATAGTAGTAGAACGGCCGCTAAGCCGCTGCATATCTACAAACACCAACACATAATCCTGCCCACTCATGATTCGCTGTTGCAGTTCCAACAGCAGTGAGGTCTTGCCTATGCGGCGCGGTCCCCATAGCAGCACTGCTTCACCCGGGCGTACATCGCGCAAATTTTGGATGAGTTCGCGCAGTTCCCGCTTACGGCCGTAAAAACTTGCCCCCGTGACCGGCCGTAAGGTGTAAGGGTTTTCAAACTGCTGTCCCCAGCCCGCCTCGCCTAACACCTGGGCGGGCAGCGAAGGCGCCCGCCGTTCCACCCGGCGTACATCGGCAATACCTTCTAACTGCATGATCAGCCGATCCAGCTGCCAGCGCGGCACTTCGCTAAAGCCAATACGAATCTGGGCTGAACCGTCAGGAATACGGTCGGCGTGAAAACTGGTCATGGTAATATCTGCTGCGGCTACCACCCGGCTAACATCATGCACCAGGCCCGGTCGGTCCAGCGCCAGGATGTGGACCTCGGCGTGAGGCTGCATGTCAATAAGCGGCCAATCAGCCTGGATGAGCGGCCGTAGCCGGCGCACTTTGTAACAGCTGGCGCGGTGAATGGTAACAACACCTACTTTGGTCATGTAACCGACAATGGCGTCAGGCGGGGCAGGACGGCAGCAGGCCGCCAGGCGCTGTGGCATGTCTGCCTCAGTCACAGAAACAATGGTGGCGCGCAGCGTGGGCCGTCCCTCTGTTTTATCATCTACAGCCTGCAATGCTCGCAACACTTTGGGGCCATCTGCCTGCCCCAGCCCAATCGCCAGCAGCAGCGCGTCGCGGGTGGCATACCCCAGGTGATGGGCCACGGCCGTCAGCCGCCCCATCACCGGCGGCGATGAAAGTGTCATCCCTGCCGGGCGTAATTGTTCATCAAGCAAACGCCAGCCAGTGGCGGCCACATCCTCTGGTTTTTCTGCCTTTAGCCAACGGCGGATGGCTGCCCGTGCCCGCGCGGTTTTTACAAAAGACAACCATTCTGGCGACGGGCCAACATGGGCGCTGCCCGTAAGAATGCGCACCACATCACCGCTTTCCAGATGCCAATCCAGTGGCACCTGTTTGCCGTTGACCATAGCCCCCATACATTGGTGGCCCAAACCAATGTGAATGGCATAGGCAAAATCTACGGGCGTGGCCGCCTGCGGCAAGGTGATAAAGTCTCCATCGGGGGTAAGCACACCGATCTTACCGGGCGGCGGCTCCTGCCAATCTGGGAAGGTAGAGCCTAGCTGAACGGGGATGCCCTGCCACACGGCCGTAATGCCCCAATCAGCCACGACCTCCATCATTTGGTCACGAATGGCCACCACCAGCCATTCTTGCTCGGCGATATGCAGGCGTGTGTGCAAGGCCCGGTAGCCATTGGGCCGGGGAGCGGCAATGTAATCAACCATCTGCCCCGGCTGCGGTGGCCACAGTGCATGAACAACCCCCAACGCCTGGTAGCAGGCAGCGCGGTCGGAGGTCATCATGATAATGGGATCAGCCAGGTGCAAGGGGATGGCGTTTTGTGCGGCCGTTTCCAGGCGGTACATGTCAAACAGGCTGCGATGTTTACTGGCTATCTGCACAGCCATGCCCTGAGCGGCCAACGCCTGCTGCATCTGCTCTATGATCGGCCCGGCCGCCGCCCGCCGTGCGGCCGGGTGGTAATGCTGCTGCATGGTGGCAAAAGCGTCCGGTTGCAAGATAGCAAAGGCATGATCTTCCAGCAGGCGTTTAACGGCGCGCATCCCCAGCCGTTCTGCAAAGGGGACAAAGATAGACATGGTGCTGGTGGCAAAAGCCAACTGCCGCACCAGGGGCAGGGCAGTCAATGATTGATAATTGTGCAGCTTATCCGCAATCTTAATGACCACGGCCGTGGGTGAACGCTGCAACATGAGGGCTACCCAGGGCAGTTGCGACGTCACCATCGCCATGCGTTCCTGAGCAGAGTCTGCATACTCGGTGGAGTATGGGGTACCCAACCGGCCCAACCGGGAAACATTCTGCACCAACTGGGCTACTTCTTCGCCCAATGTTTCGGCCACCTCGGCCAGGGTTAGCCCGGCGGCATAATGTTCTTTACGAATGTCATGCAGCAGCCCGGCGGCCAGCACAGCCGCCGGCGCCCCCCAGGCGGCCAGTTGTTGGGCCACGGCCGTGACATGCTCCAGGTAAGGACGGCCGTCTTTACGTGTAAAACCGGCATGCGCACGCGCGGCCAGGGCCTGCGCCTGGGCGACAATAAGTTGATCAGAGGGCGGCAAATAGTTCTGTGTCAGGGTCAAAAGGGAATGGGAAGAAGGAGGCATACCGGCATGAAACCTCTGATCGCCGGCCATGGGAACCGTATCTGTTGCTGCCATAAGGCCAGTATACGCCGCCTTCGTCGTATTGTCCACTTGGCGAACTTTTTCAGGCGAGTTTTGTCGGTTTAAGGGTTACTCAAACACGGGCCACTCCCTATCGTCGAGACACTCACTCGCTGGTTGTTGTTCCGGGTCATCAAGAAAGTCTGTGATGATGCTGACAGCACATTCTACACTGCTTATTAAAGAGTGCCCGGCACCAGGAAACTCAAAAAGATAGGCGTTGTCCAGGGTTTCGGCCGTTAACAAAGCCCAACGTGGGGGGGTGGCGACATCATACTGCCCTGACAGAATCAGTGTGGGTATGGCGCTAAAGACGGCCGTATTATCCACAGACTCCATCGGGTTCCAATAAGCACAGAGTTGTGTTAGATCAAATGTTGTCTGGAGCAAGGCCCCTTCCAGCTCCACCGGGATTGTGCCCACCACAGCTGATTCTACCCGTTCATAATCACCATCTACATACTCATCATAACAGATCACAGCATTAAACATACCCTCGCTGTCACTAACATCGGCCCCCTGGGCCTGGTAAACAAGACGACTGTAGCCGTCTTCTGTGGCAATCTCCATGAGGGCATCAAAGTTGTCGTTAGCCACTTCATAGATGACGTAAGGTATCAACGGTATAAGGTCCGTATCGCTAAATGCATCGCTGAGGGCAAAGACAAGATCATCACCAAATATTTCGGCCGTTTCATCCTCATTGAGCCGCTGTACCGTTTCTAAAAAAACGGCCTCTAAGTCAGGGTAGGTCTCCTGACAGTAGGCGTCCTGAGCACAATCTGCATACAGTTCTGCCAGAGCATCGGTCACACTATAAACCTCATCCACAGGTGTATCTGCATTAGGCGGAAAGGGGGAATCAAGGACAACCGAACGAACGCCTTCGGGGTGATTACGCATAACTTCCAGCGCCAGCCGGGTGCCGTAGGAGATTCCCAGCAAATCCCATTCGGCAATGCCCAACGCTTCCCGCAAAGCAGCCACATCGGCCGCATTTTCGCGGGTATTATAGGCGGCAAGATCAATGCCCTCAGCCACCAAACGTTCATAACAGAGTTCGTCAGGGCTCTCATCCTCATCTGCCGAGTCAAATTCCGGGCAGTCAAGTGTGGGTTCGGAATACCCTGTGCCCCGTTGATCAAGCAGAATCAAATCACGTGTTTGCAGGAAAGGGTAACGCCACTCTTCGGGATCAGCAGCAAAGTCATCCAGGGCGCTGCCGCCGGGGCCCCCCGCCAGATAGATAACAGGCGCGTTGTTGGCGGCAGCCTCACTATCTGGCGCATACACAATAGCCACAACCAGTTGAATATCAGGTGACCCGGCCAGGGTGCGGTTTTCCGGCACAGTTAAATAACCACATTCTATGTCATAGCCGTTGGGCAGCTCAAAGGGGCAATCACTGGCTTCAAAGTTTGAAGAAGCCAAGGCATCCTCTGCTTCTGAACCGTTCTCCAGGTCAACGGCCGTCTCGTCAGCGGAGGTAAACTCATCTACATCTAGCTCAGGGTCGCCATCACAAGCGACTAACAAAAGGCTAAAGAAAATAAACATGAGAAGTAAAGAGGATTGTTTCATTGTCATGGTCTAAATCACTTTCATCCTGATATTGAAAAACACGCCGTTCATTAGATGGGCCAGGCAGATTCATAAGCGGTGATAATCTGGTCCATGAGTGTGTCTAATTCAGCATTCACCGTCTGCCGTGCCAGGTCAGCATCATACCAGGCCATAATCTCTGCCGCGCCGTGGGCGAAGGGAATGGTGGCGGCAAAACCGGGCACAAATCGCTTAATTTTGCGGTTATCAAACATCATACTATGCATCTTATCACCCAACAGGCTGGCACCCCATACCGGGTCAAACCGGGCGATGAAGTCAGAAGGGATATGGACAAGGCGCGCCTCAACCCCCGCGGCCCTGGCAATCATTTCCGCAATCTGGTTCCAGGTAAGCAGCTCATCGGCCGTAATGTGAAACGTCTCGCCAAGAGCGTGGTTATTCCCTAGCAGGCCCACAAACCCCTGGGCAAAGTCCCGGTGATGGGTCATCGTCCATAAAGAGGTGCCATCACCATGTACGATCACTTTTTTGCCCTGGCGCATCCGGTTAACGACGGTGTAGCCACCATGCATAGGCAGCAACGTCTGGTCATAAGTGTGCGACGGCCGTACCACCGTCATAGGAAAGCCATCTTGCCGGTAGGCCTGCATCAGCCGCTCTTCACAGGCGATCTTGTTCCGTGAATAAGCCCAATACGGGTTGTGCAGGGGGGTGGACTCAGTGACAGGCAGGTTGGCCGGCGGCGTCTGGTAAGCAGACGCAGAGCTAATGAAGATGTATTGGTGCGTACGGCCGTGAAACAAGGCCAGGTCCATCTCGATATGCTCTGGCGTAAAGGCAATCCAGTTAACCACCACATCAAACTGCCACTCACCCAGGGCGCGGCTGGCAGACTTTTTGTCACGGATGTCACCAGGCAGTATGGTTGCCCCCTTGGGTGGCACTCGCTGGCTCTGGCCTCGATTCAGCAAATACAAATCAACACCACGTTCAACCGCCAGTTGGGCGCAGGCCGAACTAATGATCCCCGTACCACCAATAAACAGAACTTTCACCTTGATCTCCTCATCAAAATTTGCGGCTGCGAATGTTTTCAAAGGCCGCGTACACAGATGATTTACGACGGCCGCTGCCATCTACAATACCCGCATTGCGCATCAGATCAGACCAGGCAAACCAGATCACTACCGGCACCAACGACGTATACCGGGCGGCGATGGTCGTGTACACGTCTTGCACGTACATGGCAATGTCGTTGTAATATTGTGGGCCGATCTCATTATCGGCGGCCACACCAATCTCTGTGATCCAGAATTTGAGGTCAGGCAAATCTCGCTCATAGTCAGCCAATGCCTGCCCCAGGGTACCAAAAAGCTGGCCCCAATCAAACGGTGCTTTAGTCCCCCAACGGCCGTAGGGATGAATGCCAATGGCGTCCACCGGCCAGGGGCCGTTAAGCGCCTGTTTACACGCCTTCAAATACGGAATGCCCTTGTTCGGACCCGTAGCCAACCCGCCAAAAATCAGCGGTGACTGTGGTGACTCGGCCCGAATGGCCGCCGCCACCTTCTTCAGTACAATGGCAAACTGGGCTGGCGGCACATACACGGACGCGGGGTTGTTTTCCAAATCCCCTTCATTCCAGATCTCATAAGCCACTTCAGCACCATACTTCTTATACCGGGCAGCGATCTGCCCGGCCACCCCTGCCAGTTGGCTGGCAAACGTATCCCAATCATGATTACCGGACCAGGGAGCGTTGCCCCACACCGTCTCCTGGTTTAACACAATCAACGACCCAATGCCCTGATCGATGTACCCTTGTACCAGGGGATCAAACTGGCGAAAGGCAGCATTGATGTCTTGCCGCTCTGCTGGGGCGTGCCGCGCCGCCAGCTTAAACACCCAACGCACCCAGTCCAGGCCGCGCAGTTCGCCCGAGGCCAACGGGTTACTGTGGGGTGCATCTGGGTTGATATTCATGCCAGTTTGTAACGGCGGCGCGGAAATCGGTTCAGGGGTAGGGGTGGGGGTGCGGCGGGCGGTGGGGGGTGGAGCAGGTGCTCCTTCTGTTACCTGAATACGAAAGTAAACCACTTCCCCAAAAAAATTACCCTGGTCGTCCTTCATGCGCCAATCACCAAAATGTGTGCCTGGCGTTGTGGGCGCCGTCAGAGGAATGGACACATCGCCGGTAGCCCCTGGCGCAATGGCCGGTAACGGGTAACTGGTCTGGCTGGTCATGGGCTCACCTTTAACAAATGATAGGGTAAAGCCCGTTCCCCAGACACGTGTGCCCGTATTTTTTACCCGCCATGTTTTCACAAATTGGGTCCCCGGCGCAATGGCCGTGTCATCAGGAATGGTCACATCGGCCACGTAGGCACTGTTGCTGACGCCCGTCTGAACCGCAGCCGGTGCTTCTGAAATAATGCGCAAAAAAACGATGTCGCCGAACTGATGCCCCTGGGCATCAGCCAGCCGCCAGTCACCGTAATAGATATTGGGCGGCGACGGGGCGGTCATTTCTACAGAAATGTCTACCACATCACCCGGTTTGGCCGTAAGCAGCGGTGCCTTGCCACCAGTGTCCATCTGGCTGCCGCCGATGTTCACCAACTGATAACCGGCGCCCCAGGTGGTTTCGCCGGTGTTGCGTACCCGCCATGTCTTGGTGAACTTTTGTCCAGCGATGAGGCGTGTGTCATCAGGAATGGTCACATCGGCTATGAAAGCGGCGTTGTTTTTGCCCGCTGACGTGGTCACCGGCGCTGGCTCGGCCACCACTACCGGCGGTGTCGGGGTTGGTGCGGGCGTGGGTGGTGGTAACGGTGTGGTCTCTACCGGTTTATCGGCAACTTTATCTAATTCCACATCAAACGTCTTCTGCCCCGTAAAATCTTGGACAGTGGCAATGAGACGCTGGGCCTTGTTAGCAATGCCGCCAAAACCCGGCCCCAGGTACCAGATGGCAGCACCTTCGATTTCCGGGTAACGGGCATACAGTTCGCCCACTTTTTCAATGTCTTTGATCGCCTTTTCGGGCGGCGGCACATCGTTTAGCGTCCATCCCCATTCGGTGATATGCACGGTCGGCCGGGCGATGCCGTGTTTATCACAGGCGTCAAACAGGAACTTAAACCGGCCCACTTTGTAGGGATAGGCATCCAGGATGTCAGCGGTGGTATAGCTGTATTCGTGCAGGGCAACGGCCGCTTGAGACGGCCGTTGGGCACACAAACGCAAGTATGCCAACATGCCCGGCTCTTCCCAACCCTCCGGTTCTGGCTCGCCGCTGGACCAGGCAAACAGGGACACTTTATACCCCTCCTGGTGAGCCAGGTTGGCAATATGCACCGCAAAACGACCAAGCCAGTCACAATAATTCCTATCCACCTCATTAATCGGCTCCAGCCAGGTACGTTCCTTGTCAAATTCGGGCGGCATTTTTTCCTTTGTCTTTTGCCAGTGCAGCACCGCGCCGCCTTCGGGATCATTCACATATTGGGGATCTTTATACGGGGGAACATCAAAATCATATGTGTAATTCTGCCCGGTGGTGCTCATGCGGTACACCAGAATGTGGGGGACGCCGCTCTTCTTAGCCAGCTCGCTGGCCTCAAAGACCGGGCCATAGCTGTCTACCGATTTGATCATAAAAGGGATACCGGCCGCATCCAGGGCCCGGAAATAGTCCCCAATGCCCGTGGCGTTGCCGCCGGGGCCGGTGTGAAAACCAATTTTGTTGCGAATCTTCATGTTGTCCTCCTTATTGGCAGTGATCAGGATTCAGTAGGTCAGTATTCAGTAGGTCAGTATTCAGTAGGTCAGTATTCAGTAGGTCAGTATTCAGTAGGTCAGTATTCAGGACGGGTCAATGACTGACCACTGATGACCGACCACTGATGACCGACCACTGATGACCGACCACTGATGACTGACCACTGATGACCGACCACTGATTACTGACCATTGATGACTGGCCACTGGATACCGGCCACCTGCCGGCCGCGCACGTTAAGGGTGCCTTCGAGTTTAAGATTACCTGCCTGGAGCAGGTTGCGATACGTCTGAACACGGAAGGTAGACGTACGCAGGGCGCCGCTTGTGGCCTTGTCCCCTTTCGCTTCGTATTGATCTGCCAGACGGTTGAGGCGTTCTTCACGCAAGTCCAGAAAAGCGGCGATCCACTGAGATTCTGTCACGTCTCCCTCTCCAATTTTGCCACCCAACCGTTCCGTGACGCGGGGCAAGACAATATATAGTCCCCCCTGAATGTTTGTGTCATATAACGCCGCCAGGCCCAGCGGGCTGCGCACATTGTATTCGCGGGCAGCAATAACAGCCGGTTTGTAAAAGCTCTCCTCAAAGACCTCATCCTGGGCCTGGTCCATGGCCGATTCATGGGCAGCGTCCAGAAGAAGCTGCCGAACATGGCCGTCATTCCGCAAACTCTGGTCCATTTGGGCAATCCGGCCGGCATATTCATTTTTAAGAGCCTGGGCGGTGGCACTGCTGCTAAGGCGTAAATACGCCTGCAGCACACGGTTAAGCGTGCCTGATGCCAGCGTGGCCTGATGTTTGCCATAGCTGATAATGCCAGCATCATACGTCTGGTAAGCTGCCGGGTTCCCCTCGGGGCTGCCCGATTCAAAAATGCTGGTGATGGCCCAAATGGTGCGGCGCCAGGTATTCGGCTCAAAATCCCAGGTGATCTCCACCGATGGCGGCAGCGGTTTGTCTTCAACCTTGGCATCGTACGGCACCACAATACGCAGGTAGATCAGTTCACCAAATGTCTGGCCCTGAGCGTTACGCAAACGCCAGTCGCCAAAGTGAGTGCCTGCTTTGTGGGGCGCTATCTGGTTGATGGACACGTCTACCTGTTGACTCGGGACAGCAGACGGCAGAGGCACGGCCGCAGCGCCGCCCATAACGTTCCCATTAACAAACACAAGTTGGTAGCCATCACCCCAGGTAGTGTCACCGTTGTTTTGCACACGCCAGGTTTTGACAAACGGCGTGCCTGGGTCGATCTGTACATCATCGGGGATAGTGACATCGGCAATATAATGGCCGTTGTCGCTCATAGTCCGCCTCCTTTTTTCTGGTCAAGTGGCAGGTGCTCAAAGCCTCAAGGGGTCAGGGGGTCAGATCACCCGAACCTTTAAACAGTTAAACACGTTTGACACCTGTTGTGGGAACAATAAAAGTTGCATAAAGCGTAAAAGAGAGCAAGGGGCTTGTCAATAAAAAAACGACCTGTCCGCAAAATTGGTAGACAGGTCGGTAATAAAGCTGGCAGAATATAACAATACAGTCCCCAACGGGGTGATCACTACCTATGGAGGCCTAACAGGCTTGTGGAATCAGTGCCCGGCCGGATACTGAATTTCCAATGAGTGGCACATACCACGTGTCAACCATCCCTGACTGACGCCCGGCGCTGGATTGACCATGTCCATGAAAAAGAAGTCGCCGTTACCATGCCGGGGATAAAAGATCACCTGCACATAGACAGACTCAAAGATCAGGGATAGGTCATTGATCCAGCCGGATGTAAGCACTCCCTCAGGCGCGGACCAGGCCGCAATCTGACCCCCGGTGACATCGTAAAGAGCGTATACACCAGGCATAGACCCAAGATGCGCATCCTTTCCTTGCTGGAAGCTGAACTGGGCACAGGCCCGATTTAGGCTTGTATTGGCCATTGTTTCATCGGTAAAACGGCCAGCATGGGGCACAGATGGGTCATAGGAGCTGGGGGGAATGACCAGAACCTGCCCCACAGAAATGGTATTGTTCAGTTGGTTAACCTGATCCAGAGCTTGATAGGTGGTACCATAACGATTCGCGATACGGTACAAGGTATCTCCGGGCTGTACCACGTAAATGACACTGGCCGCGGCATAGGCATGTGCGGCCACGGCCGGCCCAACGGGTGACAGGCCAGGGCTGGTAGGGTGGTTGGCCGCCACGGCCGTAGGCGTGTGTTGCGCTTTGTCAGGCAGCGGCTCGCCCGGCTGCCTGGTGATGACACGGGCAGATGCCATAGACGCCAAAGCTGCCACCAGCAACAACGCCATGCTGACCGCCGCCCAGCCCGGCGATTTAAAGTCAGGTGCCGGCCAGCGAGCATGCCACCAGTAGGCAGCCCGCCAGCGCAGCCTTGTCCAGGGCGGAATTTGTTGGTGAGAGGCTTTCCGACGAGGCCAATGGCCATCAGAAACTTTGATGATAGAGGGGTGTTGTGGGCCTACGCTTTCCTGATGTAAGCTATCCATGGCAGACTTAATCCTCGCCAAATCGGTACTCTGTTTCACAAAAAAACCACACTTTGGCAGGGGCGGCCCGTGTGGTGGCCCTGAGCGGGGCAGGCACAAGACCTGCCCCTACCAAAGGTTCCAAAATCTCTGAAACAGTGTCATCAATAACCAGCGGGGTATTGAATTTCCAGCGAGTGGCATGCACCCTGTACCAGCCAGCCATAAGCAGTGCCCGGCGCTGGATTCACGATTTCCATCTGGATGGGTGAACCACCACCATATTTCGGGTAAAAGACAACCCGCACGTGCACAGAATGATGGGAAAGCGGCAAGCCGTTGATCCAGCCAGAATCCAGGTCGCCTTTACCGGCGGTCCAGGAAGCAATCGGGCCACCGGTGATGTCATGGAGCACGTATACGCCCGCTATTGAGCCACGATTCCGATCACGACCCTGCATAAAGTTAAAACGAGCACAACCCCTATTGGCCAATACCTGGGGATTGGGATCCGTGGTAGCTGGTGTATGCGGCACGTCGGGCAAGGAGGAAGGTATTTGCGAGGGATCAAGCGCTGGCAGCCCATACGCTGGCAGCCCAACTAGAGGTGGCGCGTAAGGAGGGTAGGCAGTATGCGGGGTTTGCCCCGCTGGGACATGGGGTGTCGTATAACTACCACCGATGCCGGTTGGAATCAACAACACCTGGCCTACATGGATGGTATTGACATCGTACAGGTTGTTGGCCTGAGCCACGGCCGTCACCGTTGTGCCGTAGCGACGGGCAATACGATAGAGCGTATCCCCAGGCTGCACTACATAAGTGACACCGGCGGCGCCATGGGTTTGCCCAGACAGCCCGGCAGACGAGGAGGCCGCCAACACAGGCGCAGCAGCAGAAGGAACGGACGCACCGACGGCCGTCGGTGCATGCTGCCCTTCAGGAATCTCCAGGGTTTGCCCTACATGAATCACATTGGGGTTGGCGATCTGGTTTGTGGCCGCCAACACCGCCACCGTCGTATTGTTCCGACGGGCGATGCTGAAGAGGGTATCACCCGGCCGTACCGTGTAACTGTAAGCAGAAGTGATGGACACAAGCCCAATGACTAACCCCAAAGCGGCCAATGCTGCCACCGAGCGAGGTGACTTCACATTGGGCCATGTCCACCGTACATGCCACCAATATTTCACCTTCCAATACAGTTTTGTCCAGGCTGGAACCGGCTCTCTATGGGGGTGTGTAGGGGCGGAAACTTTGGTAATAAGGGAAGGGGGGGAATGCGAAACGTCTTGATTGGTACCGTTCATCTCAGACTTCCTCCTAATCTAATGTATTCTTGATGACCATCTACAAACAACTTCCCGTTTTGCCGAAGGTAAGGTCATCATAAGCTCATCCAGACACACCGTAATTTATGCATGAACAAGCCTTTAACTCTACGAATACTGCTGAGAGTCCAGGATGAAAATAAACGTGGCCAGTATAACATGCCGGCCAGGTGGAATTAGCGAAAAATGCGTGAAACTTTCGTTAAGGGGTAAAGGCCTGCTGCCAGGCATTCTGGATGTGCGCTTCAGACAGGTTGGCGGCCAGGAGCCAACCCAACATGGCGCCACAGTCACGGCAAAACTGCTCACTATCTACCTGGTTAATGGGGCCAGGGTCTGCCCACACCTTGCCTGCGCCATCGACCCCCAGCACCAAAATGACATCATGCATCAGGGCCTTCATGCCGGAAACGTGGACATTAAGATGGCTTTCAGAGTGGACGACATAGCGGTTGACTAATTGAAAGCCGGCCCGCTGCAAGGCAACGGTAAGCGCCGTCCACGCCTTTGGGTTCCAATGGTGAAAGGTGAATATGAGACGGCCGTCGGGGCGACGGCCGTCGCCTTTCTTTAACACCCGGTAACATTCGCTAAAAATCTGACCTAGGATATCTATGTAGCGGCTCTCCCGGTCCAGCCGGTGTGGATCCACGGCTGACAGCTTTATATCATAAGCCCAGGGGGCGACGTCTGGCAGCAGATGACGCAGCCAGACGCGGAAAAAAGCCGCCAGATCACTGTATTGGATGCTGTCATAATATGGCGGATCTGTCACCACAAAGTCTACACTATTGTCCGGCAGCCCCAGGTGTGCGGAAGAGCCCTGGCGCAGCAAGAATTGGCGTGTGTCGCCTGGCTGAATCTGGTCCAATGCCTCCACTTCTTGCCCCGTGTCCTTTTCACCATGAATCTCTACAAAACGAGGGCCGTCATCTGTCAGCTGCCTTTCTCGCGGCGCCTGGGCCCAGACACGGCCGTTGCTAATGCGTGTATAAAACAGCCGCTGCAGTGTGCCGGAAGCTTTGTCTGGGTACAGCGGGTTGTTTTCCACGGCCGTGTGGGGAAACGAGTAAGCATGATGTGAAAACGTATGGCGGATAGCCCCCGCCCGCCGCTTATGCTTGCCTTTGTAACCACACAACATCGAGTTAAATTCCAGCGAGGTAGACACCAGCAATGCCAGGTTCAGGCGTATCGCCGGTTCAAACCGGGGTAACACCGTGATCGCCTGGTGCAGCGTTAACAATTGGCGGCTGGAAAACAAGTCCAGGTAATTGTCTACACCGTGCGCCCGCAGTTGGCGCGATTTGCGTCCCTGCTCCACCGTAAAATCAGGGCGGGCAAAAGGCAGGCCTGCCCGCAGCCGGTTGGCCCGGACAATGGCTTCCCGATCAGCCATATCTGGCGTTTTGAAGAAAAGATCCGCCTCCCCACGGGCCTGCCCTACCACTACCAACGGCACATATCGCTGCCAATAGGGCACAGCCACATCCTCTTCTACCTGTGAACGACGACCACGTCCCCAGGCATTGCCCTTCTCCAGCAAAGGGATGGTGCCCGGTGCAGGCTGGCAGTGGTGGGACACACGGCCGTGACCCGCACCCGGTTCTCGCAAGATGGCATGGCAATGGGCGCAAAGACGAATGGTAGAGCCGTCATTGTCTATGCGCAAAACAAGCGAGTCTACAACAATGACAGCCTGTTCATCCAGCCATCGCTGCGCGCCGTACACCACAAACCGCAGCGGCACGCTGTCACCTGTTTCTGGGTGTGTCGTTAGATAATGTGGTTCTAGATCCATGCACAAAGCGGCGTAGAATTGCTGATAGGCGGTTTCCAGTTCCGCCAGGGGTATGTCGCTTAGGGTGGCCCGCACCTGCAGCACCGGAATAGGGTCCAGGTCTGTACCAATGACATTAGCCCCCAGACGGATGGCTTCGTGTAGGGTAGTACCGCCACCCATCATTGGGTCAAGGATAATTTTGCCTTCCAGCCCGCCCGGTGCATAATAATTTTGGGCCACCTCATCAGCTACCAGCCCCTTCAAAATGAGGCGAAACGTACTGCCGCAGCGCCGTGCCCACCACTTATGCAAATAGCTGTTGGGGCGGTAATAATGCTTATTATACGCTTCTAGCTGGGCCATCTGGCTGGCAAAAGCTTCATCAAAGTGAGTGTCTATGCGAGGGGCAGCAGGCATGAGTGGCGGGGTTACGGGTGAAAAAAGGTCATGGATGCGCCCATGACCTGACCTTTTCTGGGCCTGGGGTGACGCTGTGCGTTGGTTCGGGCCAGGTGTGTTTCTCAACAGCAGCCACGGCCGTGTTCATTTCTGGCCACAAACATTCAAAATCGGCCAGGCGGGTGGTGGCCAGCAGCGCCGGCAAAAGCGGCTGTAAGGAGGGGGTATGGGCCACATACTGTTTTAAATGTTTACGAAACTGGATCAATCCCGGGGCTTCGCCATAATAATTGACCATCTCACGGGCATGAAAACGAACGGCCGTTACCACATCCGCCAGGCTGATCTCTTCCCGGCAGCGGCGCCCAAAAACCCAGGGGTTGCCAATGGCCCCCCGGCCGATCATCACGGCGTCACAGCCGGTATGTGCCTTCAGGGCATCAATGTCTTGGGGGGTCTGTACGTCACCATTCCCAATAACCGGCACAGAGACAGATTGTTTGAGCCGGGCAATGGCATCCCAATCGGCACGGCCGTCATACTTTTGCACCTTGGTGCGGGCGTGCATGGCAATCAGCGCGGCGCCGTTTTCCTCCATGATGTGGGCAATTTGCAGGTAGTTTTGCTGCGTGGCATCCCAACCCAGCCTGATTTTACCCGTCACCGGTACAGAGAGATGCGTGGCAAGCAGGCGAAAGGTTTCCGCCACCAGCGCCGGCTGTGGCATCATCCCCACGCCGGCGCCGCGCCCACTTACTTTACGCGTAGAGCACCCCATGTTGATGTCAATAATGTCCGGCCCCCATGCCTCAATGCGCTGCGCAGCCTTTAATAAAAGCTGGGCATCATTGCCAAAAATCTGGAAGACCATGGGCGACTCGCCGGGCTGTTTATCCAGCCGCATCCGAAAACGTTCATGCACCTGCCGGCCCAGCAGGGCCTCTACCGGCACAAACTCCGTGTAATGCATGGCCGCCCCATACGCCCGGCACAAAGCCCGGTAAGGCACGTCTGAATACCCGGCCATGGGAGCCAAAATGGTATCACCGTAAACCGGCACATCGCGCACCCAAAATTGGGGAGTGTCCGCCATGATCATACCAGGCCTGACTCCAGGTCAACTTCGGCACTGGGGGCAGCCCTATCCAGCCGAATAAACTGGCCTTGCATATGGCCCAACACCATTACCATTAAGGTGATGGCCGCGCCGTTCACCAGCATATACAGAATGTATCCTATGCAGGGGATAACAATAGCCACCACCAGCGCCGGAATAATAACAACCACTTGTGCCATATAAAGCCCAAACAGCACGGCCAGGATGAGCAAGTAATTCACCGGTTGGGCCCGCACCAGGCGCACCATTTCTTTGAAGTCAAAACAGGCGGCAAAACGGTTGGTGCGGGCAACTTGAATGCCAAACAAGGGCCATACGGCATACAACAGCAGCGAATACGGCAGGAAACAAATCATAGCCAACCCATAGACAGCAACCAAGGGCGCTGGGAAAGGATCACCGGTGGTGCTTGACGCGGCGGCGTTCTCATAATAGGCCATGGAAGCCACACCCGCAGCCATCATGCAGAACAAGGCCAGAAACACCGGCAGCAGATAAACAAAATAAGCGCCTATCAGGCGCAGCCCATCCACCAGTAGTTTGGTGAAATCATCCCATTCGGGCAACGGCCGTTCCACTTCATCGGCCACATTCCGGGCGATCTGCAGGCTATACCCGATCACCGCAAAATTGACAAAGGGGATCACCGAAAATATGGCACCTAACAGTAATTTGTTTGTCCACCGATCATCTTCACTAATATAGCCAAGGGCTCGACCGATCTCCATAGATTGCCTCCATAGATGGCTTCAGATAGTGTCCATTTTGGAACCTGAACCATGTTGTAGTGCAAAAAGGTTTTTACGGCAAATTACGTTTGTACCTCATGTCAGGTTTCAGATGGCGTCACCCGCTGTTATCTGCGGGAAGCCCTTGACAAACACGGCCGTATGGTAGAAAATGTAAGCGCTTACATCAAGGGTTTACCAGCCTATGAACAACCGTTCTCGTACCACCATCGCTGACGTGGCCCGGCAGGCCGGCGTCTCCACCGCTACCGTCAGCCGCGTCATCAACAAGATGGGAAACGTCACGCCAGACACCATCGCCCGCGTGCAAAGTGCTATTTCCGCCCTGGAGTATGTGCCCCATACGGGTGCCCGTGTGCTGGCCAGCAACCGCACCCACACGCTGGGGTTGGTGACACCTACCATTAGTGACCTGTTTTTTATCGACCTGCTGCGGGGGATTGAACAAGCGGTGTATGAAAACGACTACACCTTGTTAGTGTACGCCACGCACGAACGGCCGTTGGACGACACAGGACCCACCCTCCCCTTGGGCCGCCATAATACCGATGGCCTCATCGTTTTTACCAACAGCGTAGATGATGAACGCCTACGTAAACTACATAGGGGCGGCTTCCCCATGGTGCTGCTGCATCGCTCGCCACCGGCGGGCACAACCCTTCCCTGTGTCACCTTTGAAAATAAAAACGGCGCACGGCAGATGGTGGAACATCTTATCGCCTGCGGCCACCGCCGTATTGCCTTTCTGGCCGGGCCGGCGGGCAATGAAGATGCCTGCTGGCGGGAGCAAGGCTACCGCGAAGCGTTGGCCGCCCATCATCTTCCGGTGGACCCCCTGTTAATAGGCCAGGGTGGGTTTAATGAAGGTGTGGCCATGACCACCGTAACCTTATGGCTCAGGGATAACGTGGCCATAGACGCTATCTTTGCCGCCGACGATGAATCTGCCCGCGGTGCGCTGCGGGCCAGCCGGGAAGTAGGGCGACGTGTGCCTGATGACATTGCTGTGGTCGGGTTTGATGATGCCCTGCTCTCACAGTACCTGACGCCGCCGCTAACCACCATACGGGCGCCCATTGAGTTAGCCGGACGCACGGCCGTAGCCCAACTTATTCGTCTTATCCAGACGGGCCAGGCAGAGGCTCTGACACTCCTTCCCACGGAACTGGTAATTCGCCAATCATGCGGCTGGCAAAACCGCTCATTGAAGACCAGCAGGGTCACACATGACCAACCATTGGAGGATAACTCATGAAAGTAGCTGTCATCGGGGGCGGCAGCAGCTATACCCCAGAATTGATCAACGGATTTTTGGCACGTATAGACAGCTTTCCCCTCACCGAATTGTGGCTTATGGACATTTTGCCTGAACGGTTAGAGGTGGTAGGTACATTTGCCCGGCGCATGGTGGCGGCTCAAGGCGCTCCCTTCCGGGTACACCTGACAACTGACCAGCGCACGGCCGTGCAAGACGCCGACTATGTCACCACCCAACTGCGTGTAGGCGGTATGGGCGCCCGCCGTGAAGATGAATACCTGGGGCGGCGGCATGGCCTTATTGGCCAGGAAACCACCGGTGTGGGGGGCATGGCCAAAGCCCTGCGCACCATTCCAGTGATCCTGAACATCGCCGCCGATATGCGTGCATGGGCCAACCCAGGGGCCTTGTTGGTCAACTTCACCAACCCGGCAGGTCTGGTCACTGAAGCCCTGGCCCGCTATGCCCCCGATGTACCGGCGGTGGGCGTTTGTAACGCCCCCATCACCACCCAGATAAACATCCTTAACGCCGTCAACAAAGAGCAGCACACCGCCATCACCCTTGAACGCACGCAGCTAAAAACATTAGGGCTGAACCACCTCACCTGGCATCGCGGCTTCACCATTGACGGCGAAGACATCTGGCCGCGGGTGATAGAAATGATGGTGAAACAACTACGCGATACCCCGCAGCCGCTTTGGGCGCCAGAGCTGATTGCATCGCTGCACATGATCCCCAACTATTACCTGCAATACTTCTACAACACAGGCCAGAAGCTGGCGGAGCAGGAAAAGTGGCCCCCTTCACGCGCCGAGCAAGTCATGGCTATTGAAGAAAAGCTGTTTGCCCATTATGCTGAACCAGACCGCAGCGAGCCACCGGCCGGCCTGATGGAACGCGGCGGCGCCTATTACTCCACGGTGGCTACACAGCTGTTAAATGCCCATTACAACGACCTGCAAGAGGCGCATGTAGTGAATGTACGGCACGGTGGCGCCGTGCCTGGCTGGCCCGAAGAGTGGGTGCTGGAAATGCCCTGCATTGTGGGGCAAGAGGGCATTATGCCCATAGCCACAGAACCGCTGCCGCCAGCCTGTTTGGGGCTATTAAATGCTGTTAAGCAGTATGAAATATTAACGGTGGAAGCGGCCGTACACGGCAACCGGCAGGCTGCCTACCAGGCACTGCTGGCTCACCCGCTTGGCCCGGACGCCAGCCAGGTGACCGCGGTGCTGGATGATTTATTAACCACGCACCAGGCCTATTTGTCGCAGTTCTGGGCGTAACCACAGAGGATGAAACGTGATAACGATATCATCTGCTGGCCTCCGACAAAATAAACAGAGGAACAATGACTCCTAACCCCTATCTTAAAAAGCTTGGTTTTTCAGACAATGACCGCGTGATGATCTGGCATGCCGACGATATCGGCATGTGCCACGCCGGGCTGGCAGCGTATCAGGAATTGGTAGACTTTGGTATGTTATCCTCAGCCGCAACCATGGTTCCCTGCCCCTGGTTTAGGGCCACGGCCGTGACCTGCCACCACCTGCAATCCGCTCACCCTCACCTGGATATGGGTGTCCACCTGACGCTGACCAGCGAATGGGCGGGCTACCGCTGGGGCCCACTTTCTACATGTGATGCTGCTACTGGTTTGTTAGATGAAGAAGGGTATTTCCACCGGTTGACCCCAGCCATACAGGAGCATGGTCGGCCCGAAGCGGTGGCCGTGGAAATTGAAGCCCAACTGCAAAAGGCGCTGGCGGCCGGTATTGACGTGACCCATATAGATTCACATATGGGCTCTATTTTCCATCCTAAATTCATGCCTCTTTATATAGAGCTGGCCCAAAAGTACCACATTCCGGCGTTGATCCCGCGCTGGCAGGCTCAAAATTTCCTGGCACGGGGCTTAGATGACCACACGGCCGTACACTTCTCCCTATGGCTGCAAGAGTTGGAAGACAGCGGCTTCCCCCTGTTGGACAGCCTCTTTGTCATGCCGCTGGACACCCATGAAAACCGGCTGGACATCGCCCGGCAGCATCTGGACAGCCTGGCCGCCGGCATTCACTACTTCATCATTCACCCGGCCGTTGACACCCCTGAACTACGCGCCCTGGCCCCAGACTGGCGCTCACGGGTGGCCGATTATGCCCTGTTCACCGATGAAGCCTGGCGCAAAGCAGCCGAAGCCTCTGGCGTAAAAGCCATTGGCTACCGGGCGCTGCGTGACGTCATGAGACGGCAGGCTTAAAGAAGCACGATGAGCGATTGCCCTAACCCATGACACACTTTTTTCTAGGAATAGACACCGGCGCTACCAAAAGCCACGCCTTGATTGCTGATAGCAACGGCCGTATCCACGGCTTTGCTGAAGGGGGGCCCGGTAACTGGGAAGTGGTAGGGTGGGCAGGTACGCGGGCGCTGTTGGATCAGATCATCAGCGAGGCGGCAGCGCAGGCGAGGATCAACCCGGCGCAGATTGCCGGGGCAGGGCTGGGCCTGGCCGGGTATGATTGGCCGGAAGACCACCAACCTCATGCAGACATTATTCACAAACTGCTGCCGGGTGTGCCTTTTGCTCTGGTCAACGATGCGTTTATTGGCCTGCTGGCCGGCACGGCTGCCGGCTGGGGCGTGGTGGTGGGGGCAGGCACAAGCTGCAACTGCTACGGCCGTAACCAGCAAGGGCATATAGGCCGGCTCACCGGCTCCAGCCGTTTTGGCGAATATGCCGGGGCAGGCGAGTTGGTCTGGTTTGCCCTGCAAGCGGTGGCCCACGCCTGGAGTCAGCGCGGCCCCGAAACGGCACTGGGCCCGGCTTTTTGCACGGCCGTAGGGGCAGCCAATGTGCCTGACCTGCTGGCCGGGCTGATGCGAGACCGTTATCACATCTGGGCAGACAAAGCTCCCATTGTTTTTGAAGTGGCCGCCCGTGACGATGCTGTGGCCCTGGACCTGGTGCGCTGGGCCGGGCGCGGCCTGGGCGATCTGGCCTGTGGCATCATTCGCCAGTGTGGCCTGGCTGATCAGACCTTCGATGTGGTATTGGCGGGCAGCTTCTACAATGGCAGCCCACTCATTCTGGAAACGATGGCCGCCGTCATCCATCCCCTGGCGCCGCACGCCCGGCTGGTGCGCCTGGATGCACCGCCGGTGACCGGGGCGGTGCTGCTGGGCATGGAGCAGGCAAGTGTAGACACGACCTTGGCCCGCCCGCCACTTATCAAAAATGCAAAAGCCCTTATAGAACACAAGCCGTAATCTGCTAACCAACATCGGATGGCGGCTCACGGATTATAAAAATAGTATGTACAAAACCACACAACGTCTCTGTCTACTTGTCATCTTGCTCACGGCCGTAGGCTGCCAGAACCACCCCACATCTGAAGCTGCGCCTATACCACAATTCACCGCTACCCCCCTGCCACCAACAGCCACACCGGAGCCGCCGTTGGGTGCCGGCTTTCGGTATTCCAGTTATGGCCCCTGGTATGATCCCGGCCCGGCCTACTGGGCCGGCGTAGGGCAACAAATGGCCGGCTATTTCCCCGGCGCGGTGCCCCAAACCATCTGGATTGTGGGCACGGTCAGCGGCCAGGGCACCGTGCTCAATTTCCCCGGCGAGACCACACAACCGTACATTTACTTCACCTCAAAAGACAAAAACGAAGCTGTTCTGACACTGTTTGACGACATGGGCGGGCAGGTATGGCTGCAAGTGGAACCGGGCAAGGCAGACGTCGTCGAATTGATCCATATCTTGTTAGCTCGCTACGGCCGTCACCCCAGCGTCATCGGCGTAGGTATAGACGTGGAATGGTATGGGGCCACCGGCACCCCTGAGGGCATCCCGGTCACCGATGAGGTGGCCCGGCAGTGGGTGGAGGCCGCCCGCGCGCACGGGCCGCAGTACCAGATTTTCCTCAAACATTGGCTGCCGGAATTTATGCCGCCGACCGTCCGTGACGGCATCGTTTTTGTAGATGACAGCCAGGGTTTGGGGTCATTAGAGGAAATGGTGACTGAATTTACGGCCTGGGGCGCAGCGTTTGCGCCCGCCCCCGTCGCTTTCCAGTTTGGGTATGAGTCAGACAAACCCTGGTGGAGAAAGCTGGAAAACCCACCCGCGGAGATTGGGGCGGCGCTGCTCACGGCCGTGCCCAACACCACCGGCCTTTATTGGGTAGACTTCACTGTTCTGGAAGTTTTCCCACCCAAAGACCAGCCCTAGTACCAGTTTTTAGTAATCAGTAACCAGTTATCAGTAGGGCCTAACGCCAGTAACTATCTATTGAAAACTGGTTGCTGACTTCTGATGACCGGTACTAGTGCTTATTTGCATGTCTCAGGTAGTTTTCACTTTCGGAAGTAACAGTCGCCTAAGGTAAACTTACCCCCCCCTGATGATTCTTCTGCTTGTCTGATTTTGGTCCCTTTGATACCATTGATCCTGCGTGTTTCTTATCAGGAGTGATGCCTGCCACAACCACTTACTTGTGTTCATAGGAGGAAACCATGAGCCACTCATACTCCCAAAAGAGAATCTGGCGATTGTTATTGCCGCTGAGTTTAGGACTGATGCTGGTCACGGCCGTGATCATCCCCCCGCTCAAGGCCCAATTTGCGACCCCGGTCATTGATGGCATTATTGGCGCCGGCGAATATGGTAACCACATCGACGGCCAGAACCAACAAACCAGCGGCACCCAGATATGGTACCTGACCTGGGATGACACCAATCTGTATGTGGCTGCCGATGTGGCAAATGTTTTTGAAGGCGCCGTCATCTATATTGACCATAACCCGATCACCCCCATCAACGGCGGCAATGACAGCAACGGCAACCTGATCGGGCAGGAATATGACAACGTTAACTTTGCCAGCCTCCCCTTCCGTGCCGATTTTGTAACTTACTACAAAAACGGCTACCGTGAATACCGCACCGCCGATGGCATTGGGGGCTGGTCGGCAGCTACCACCAACTTTGGCAGTTACGCTGATGATGGGGCCGATACCCGCGAAATCGCTATTCCCTGGAACGGCGTGACCGGCAGCAGCCGCCCGGCAGCGTTTAATTTTGTCGCCTATGCCGTCTCTAGCGGCGGCTTCGTTTACGGGCAGGTACCCGCAGCCAATGCCGGCGGCATCATCACCACCGCAGCGCGCTACGCGCATTATTACAGCATAAACAGCACCGTGAACGGCACCAGCACCCCACCCTTTTCTGCTCCCGGCTCCACCGTATTCATTAACGAACTGGACGCCGACCAGGCGGGCACCGATGCCGAAGAATTTGTGGAACTTTATGATGGCGGCGTGGGCCATACCCCACTAGACGGGCTGGCGTTGGCCGCTTATAACGGCGCAAATGATCTAACCTACAACCTGGCCCCCTTTGCCACGGCCATTGACCTGGATGGCTATGCGACAAATGCCGAAGGGTACTTCACCCTGGGCAACACGGCCGTGCCCGGTGTGGATATTGTGTTTAATGGCAACACACTGCAAAATGGACCAGATGCAGTCGCCCTTTTTCTGGCCGATGGCGCCGACTTCCCCAGCGGCACGGCCGTCACCACCACCAACCTGATCGACGCCATCGTCTACGACACCAGTGACCCCGATGATCCTGGCCTGCTGGTCCTGTTAAATGCCGGCCAACCACAAGTTGATGAAAATGGCGGGGGCAGCGGCACCACACACGCTAGCCAGCGCTGTCCCAACGGCGCCGGCGGTCTGCGCAACACAGACACCTACGCACAGCGTCTACCTACACCAGACACCGCCAATGACTGCCTGCCCGACCTGAACATTACCAAAACCGGCCCTCTGCTGGCTTCAGCCGGGGAAACGATCACGTACACCATCAACTATGGCAACAACGGCGTCAGCGACGCCACGGCCGTGATCCTCACCGACACCCTGCCCAGCGACGTTACCTACGTTTCTGACAGCAGTGGTCTGCCCTGCCCTGCCTGTAACCTGGGAGCCGCCGGCCCATTAACCTGGTCTGTAGGGACAGTAAACAGCGGCAGCAGTGATGGTTTTAATCTGGTCGTCAGCGTTTCCCCCACCGTGGCCTTTGGCGCAACGTTGACCAACACCGTCACCATCACCACAGCCGATGGCGACGCCGACCCCAGCAATAACAGCGATCAATGGAGCACGGCCGTCAGCCTGTTGGACCTGGCTGTGGGTAAAAGCGGCCCTAATGTCGGCTTTGCAGACGAGGTGCTTGTTTATACTCTGACGCTGGCCAACACCGGCATAGCTACCGCTACCAACGTCATCCTAACAGACACCTTGCCGCTCAGCCTCACGTATGTGGCTGATTCTGCGCCCTGGCCGGCGCTTGTCAGCGGCAGTCTTATCACCTGGGCCGCCGGCAATGTACCAGCCAATACGCTGATCACCTTTAACCTGACGGCCACCGTGGCCAGCACCATAGCCAACGGTACAGTCATCACCAACACGGCCGTGGCCAGCACCAGTGCGGCCGGGGACAACCCGGCCAATAACAGCGCCGCCTGGAACAGCACACTTTACGCTGTTGTGCCCATTGTCACCGCCCGCGCCGGTACAAATGGTGATCTGTTTGGCGTGCAAGGTCGGGTGATTTACACACCAGGCACATATAACATCAATGGCTGGGGACTGCAAGATACCAGCGGCGGCATTGCCGTTTTCTACAGTTCACCGCCGGCCCTCAGCCTGGGGGACACCATACGCCTGGTGGCTACCCGGAGCGCATTTAATAACGAAGAGCAGTTGGGTTCACCCGTTTATTACTTTGAGAATCTTGGTGCCGGGCCAGAACTGCTGCCAACCCCCTTTGCCACCGGTGACGTGCCCAGCGGCGCCAGTGAAGGCTGGCTGGCGGTGATCACAGGCACGGTGTCTAACCTCAGCTGCCCCACGGGGTTTAACTATAGTTTTGACCTGGATGATGGCTCCGGTGCGGCAACCCTGTTTGTGGATGGGGATACCGGCATCGATGTATGCGCCAATGGGCTGGAAAATGGCATGACGGCCACTGTGACAGGTTTTAGTACCCAATTTAATGCCACTTATCAAGTTAAACCGCGCCGCCCGGCAGACGTGACCTTTTTCGCAGAGGCCCCAGGTATCAGCAAGGATGCGCCGACACAGGTGGCCCCCGGCAGCCTGTTTACTTACACCATTAGCGTGGCCAACATGCTGGGATACACCCTGACAAACGTGGTCATTACCGATGCCGTTCCGACTCTGACAACTTTTGCTTACGCGCTGGACGGCGGTGTATTTGGAAATGGAGCTGTCACCTGGACGCTGCCGGGGCTGGCCAACGGCGACAGCCTGGACGTACAGTTTGCCGTAACGGCGACACAGCAAGCGGCTCTGATCGAAAACCTTTATTACGCCATCACCGCCGACAACTTCATCACCCCTACCTTCGGCACCCCGGTAGAAACGCTGGTGGTCAGCGGCACATTGGCCATCCATGATATTCAAGGTGCCAGGCACTTTTCATTGTTTGATGATGAGCCAGTAACAGGCATTGAGGGGGTGGTCACGGCCGTGCGCAGTAATGGCTTTTATATGCAAGATCCCGACCCTGATAATGACGATGCCACCTCGGAAGCTATCTTTGTGTTCACGGGTGGCGCCCCCGGCACGGCCGTGGGTGACCTGGTTTCGGTGGACGGTACGGTCAATGAATTTTATCCTGGCGGTATTGGCACCGGTAATCTGTCTACCACCGAAATAGAAAATGCCACGGTAGCCATCTTGTCAAATGGCCATCCGCTGCCAGCGCCCGTGATCATAGGCAGCGGTGGTCGCATTCCCCCAAACCAGATTATTGATAATGATTCTGCCGGTGACGTAAACTTCACCCCCAATTTTGACCCTGACGAAGACGGGATTGATTTTTATGAAAGTCTGGAAGCCATGCGCGTCCAGGTCAATGACGCTGCCGTTGTTGGCAGCACCTACTTTAATGAAACCCTGGTCGTGGCTGACGGCGGGGCCAACAGCGGCATTTTTAGTGATCGCGGAGCGCTGGTGGTACGCCCGGACGATTTTAACCCTGAGCGCATCATGATTGATGATGCCCTAACCCCTGGCGTGCCAGATGTGCAAGTAGGCGATGTCTTTGATGCCCCCATTGTTGGCGTGATGGATTACAACTTTGGTAACTTCAAACTGCTCAACACCACCTTGCTGCCACCTTTAAACGCCGGCGGGCTGCTGCCAGAAACGGCGGACCTTGCCAGCAGCAGCGACCAGTTGACCGCAGCCACCTTTAACGTGGAAAACCTATACCAGGATGATGATGCCCGGCTTGAAGCGTTAGCCGAACAAATTGTGGAAAATTTGCAAACACCAGACATCATTGCCCTGCAAGAAATTCAAGACAACAGCGGCCCGGTAGATGATGGCACAGTGGCCGCAGACGAGACTTATAACGCCCTCATTGCCGCGATCATAAACGCCGGTGGCCCTGTGTATGCATTTCGGGACATCGCCCCAGAAAACAACGCCGACGGCGGCCAACCTGGTGGCAATATTCGGGTGGGTTTTCTGTTCCGGCCAGACCGGGTGACGTTTGTAGACCGGCCGGGGGGCACGGCCGTGCTCACCACTACCATCTCTTTGGGCAGCCATGGCGTGGAACTCTCTTACAGTCCTGGCCGCATAACACCGCAGAATGACGCCTTTACCGACAGCCGCAAACCTTTAGCCGGTGAATTTGTTTTTAACGGCTACAAACTCATCATTATTGCCAACCACTTTAATTCCAAAGGGGGTGATGATTACCTGTTTGGCCGCATTCAACCGCCGGTTTTGGCGTCTGAAGTGCAGCGGCTGGCCCAGGCTGAAGCAGTCCATGACTTTGTTGTGGATATCCTGAGCCTGGATCCCGATGCCAATGTGATTGTCTTGGGCGATCTGAATGATTTTCACTTCTCTCCCCCTCTGCAAGCGCTGCAAGACGGTATTCTAAGTAATCTGATGGACATATTGCCAGAAGACGAAAGGTACACCTACATTTATGAGGGAAATTCGCAAACACTAGACCATATTCTGGTAAGTGACCACCTGCTGGCGAATACGGCCGTGGCCGTGGACATTGTCCATCTTAACGCGGAATTTAATATTGACACGCGGCCTACCGACCATGACCCGATAGTGTCCCAGTTTACCATGCCCGCCCTGATGGCCGGGTTCACCAGCAACTCCCCCGTTTCTCTGGGCGCCACCGCTGTTTTCACCAACACCACAGCAGGCGCCCTGGCATATCAATGGGATTTTGGTGATGGCACTGGCACGTCCACGGCCGTGAACCCAACGCATATATACACGGCCGTAGGCACCTATACCGTGGTGCTGACGGCTGCCAATGCTTTGGGTACAGATGTCATAACAGGAACCTATGTGGTGAATCAGGCTCAGTCAGGGTATACCGTACATCTGCCCATCATCCTCAAGCCACCGGCAGCCGCAGAAGGGCACGGGGACGGTTTAGACTTCTTCCATCAGCGTCTCTTGCGACCGCTTTTCCATATATTGGGCCAGGAGTTTAAGGCGACGCCACTGCTGGCGGAAAACGTAGATAATAGCCAGGGTACGCAAATAGCGCAGGTCACACTCAGGGTTCACCGCCAGCTCTTCAAATACGGCCATCGCCCGACCGTCGGTACGGCGCGTGAGCATAAACTCTTCGGCCAGTTTTTTGAGTTCAACTTCCCGAACCATTTTATGCTTTTGCGCTTGTAGATCGGTCCAGCGACTGCTGACCACCTGCTCGCGCACACGCTGCATCACGGCTAATAATTGGTCAGAGGTGAAAGGTTTAATCAGGTAATCTTGCACCCCCAGCTTCATAGCTTCATTCACCGTTTCCCGGTTACGCTCTGCTGAAAGAACGATGCAGGCGGTATTCGGGCGGTATTGGCGAATGAGTTCGATGGCCTTTAAACCATCCATTTCCGGCATGTTTACGTCCATAAGTACTACGTCAGGCTGGTGGCGGCGCACCATTTCTAATGCCTCACGGCCGTTTTGGGCAATGGCCACGACTTTGGCATCTGGCACCAACGTCATCATTAACCGGGTGCTGCGCCGGGTTTCCATGACATCATCAGCGATCAAAACACGCATTAACTCCGGATTTTTAACTGGCCTTTTTGCGTTGTTTGACATCTGACCTTAAACCTCATCTCAACAACAGGAGCAAAATTTCACACATACCATGACGTCACCAACCTACATTATACACAACGAGCTTTGCCTATAAGTATCCCAGATTATAGGTAATAGATGTGAGAATGGGAAAAATGTCCAGTATCTGCCTAATGTGATGGTTGACGTGCCCTGGTCGAAAGTGTCATAATTACAAAACATTTTACCAGACTATTTATTATTTCATGCTCCCTTTCAAATCTTACAAGAACAAAAGGAGAATATTTTGGGAGATTTGCATAAACAAATCATCATTGTAATCGCTGACGACAACCCCGATGATTGCCTGTTGGCCCAAGAAGCCTTAACCAAGCTAAATCTGGAGCATCAATTAGACGTTGTACCAAGTGGCGAGGCATTATTAGATTACCTCTACCGGCGGGAGGCGTATGAGTCGTTACAGGGCACACCTTTACCTGGTCTAATATTGTTAGACCTGAACATGCCCCACAAAAACGGCCTGGAAACGCTGCGCGAAATAAAATCAAACCGACACTTTCGCCGCATTCCCATTGTAGTCCTCGCCACCTCGGAAGCCGAAGACGACGTTTACGACAGCTATGATAGTGGCGCAAACTCGTTTGTAACTAAATCAGTGTCGCTGTCTGGCTTGGTGGAAGTGGTTGAAGAGATTGGCAAGTATTGGTTAGAGATTGTAGAACTTCCCCCAGAGTCTTCCCAGCTCTCCTCATAATGGCTGGCTGGCGAACGTTCTAGTTATTTAAGGCGACTGGTCTTCAGATAACAGGTGGATCGTTATCTTCCGTGGTATAGGTCTGACGCACGGGCAGCACAATGTGAAAGGCGCTGCCCGGGCATTCGTTTTCGTCATACCCGGCACTTTCTACCCAGATACGGCCGTTATGTGCGGCTACAATCCCTCTGGCAATAGCCAACCCAATACCCGAACCGCCCCCCTTAAAAGAAGTTGTTCCAGATGAATGATGCATCACTTTGCCCGTCTGGAAAAACTTTTCAAAAATTAAATCCTGGGCTTCGGGGGCAATACCAATGCCCGTGTCAGACACAATAATTTCCACCGCTTCGGCAGGGTCCTTGCCATTCACTGGTTGAACCAACGGTGATAGAGGGGACGCACGGCCGTCAATCTTAACAAAGCCCCCATCTGGTGTATACTTGATAGCATTCGTCAGAATGTGAAGGAACAGCTTTTCCATAGCCTCGGCATCGGCCTCGATCTCTGGCAAATTATCCATCTCCATTACCGTAAACGTCAGATGCCGCCCGTCCAGCTCCCGTTCCAGGCGGCGCACCACTTGCTGAATAAGAAAACGCAGGTTTAATGGTGACAGGAATAAATCTAGTGAACGGCTGTCAATTTTAGCCACATCCAAGATGTTTTCGACCACCGCTTCCATGCGGGATACGCCGCGGTGAATGCCTTCAGCCCATTTGCTATATTCGCGGCTCTGCTGAATGAGCGGGTCTTCCAGGAACATCTGGCTGTTGAAGTTAACAATAGTCAGCGGGGTGCGCAGTTCGTGAGAGGCAATCGTGATGAAGTCTGATTTTGTTTTGTCCAGCCGTTCCAGCCGGGCATAGGCCTCTTGTAAAGCACGTGTACGCTCTGCCACTTTCTGCTCCAGCTCCTGGTTAAACTGCTTCACTTCACTATAAAGGCGGGCGTTTTCCAGGGCAATGGCCACCTGATCGGCCAGCAGTTGGTATGCCGGGATGTCATCTTCAGCAAAGGTGCCGGAACTATCACTTTGCAAATCAAGAACACCAAGGATGTCATCACCCATTTTGAGGGGCAGCACCAGCTCAGACTGGGTCCTGGGGGTGGCTTCTTCACAGCGAAAACGGCCGTCTTGCAGCACATTCGCCACACACAGAGGCTGGCCGTGCTGCATCACCCAACCCACCAATCCCCCCATGCCCACCTCCCAGGCCTGGGTGTCTGCCGCCGCATCTGGCCCGGCCTGGACCACGGCCGTTAACCACAGCCCATGTTTGTCCGGCAAAAAGACACCAACGTAATGGACGCCATAGCGCTGCCGGATCAGCCCGGCAATCTGGTTTAACAACCGCTCATGGTCAAGAATAGAGGTGATGTGCTGCCCCACGCCCACGGCCGTTTGCAATTGCAGGGTGCGCTGCTCCAGTTGCTGCCGTTGTTCCTGCTCAACAATACGCAAAATGACCATGTGCCGGTAAGCGCGCACACGCACCACGTGGGCCAGAAAGCCTGTGGCCATCGCCGCTATGGTTACTACGGCAAAATAGGGCCAATCTCCTGTTGGCGGAAATGTCAGGATCGCCAGCAGCAGTGCCCCCAGCGTCAACAGGGAAAACAATCCATACCAGAAAGGGGCTACAAAAATAATCCCCATGGCAAACAAAAACAGCGCCAGATTAGCCGCTTGTTTAGGGTCGGCCGTCAGTTGTGCACGCAGCACAATGCTCACCAGCACCAACGCCGCCCCAAACGCTGTCAGTGGTTCAGACCATAGGTCTGGCAGCACCCCCCGCCGCAGCATGGCTGCCCCTATGAACATAACGGCGGCGCTGCCTATGGCCACTACCACCATCCTGGCCGCCCCTGGTTCTTGCAGCACCACGGCCTGCAATACTGCGTAGCCCAGAAAAAAGAGGGCCACCATGCCGTACATAAATGGCAGGTACTGCATTAATGACTGGTTGATAGCCGCTCGCACTCGCTCATCAGAGACGCCATATGTATCTGCTTTTAACAGACCAACCAGGTACTGCTGTGTTCTGTTAGAGGATGCACTCATGATTATTTCTCAACTGCACATGGATATGCCCGTATTCTAATACACCTGCCCCGCTTTCTCAATGTTTGTGAGATTTTCTATGTCAGATACAATCAAAGGCCATTGTAAGATAAATGGCTAATTTGTCCCGCATACTTTGAGGAGGCAATTATGGCGCAAGTTACCAGGCATCGTCATGAACAACCGGTGCAATATACCTGGGATTTAGATTCGATTTTTGCTACGGTGGCTGACTGGGAAGCAGCCCTTGGGCATTTAGACACGCAGCTGGCTGATCTGGCCGGGTATCATGGCCGTCTTCACGAAAACCCCGGCATCCTGGCCGATTTCCTGGAAAAAATGGAGGCCATGCAGCAAAATGTGGGCAAACTCTTTGTCTATGCCGGGCTGCACTACAGCGTGGATACCGAAGACCAGGTATGGGCAGCCCGCAGCGACAGGGCTCGCGGCCGTTTGAGCCAGGCGGCCGCGGCCACTGCCTTTGCTGAGCCAGAAATGTTGGCCATTGGGTTTGAGAAACTGCACCAGTGGCTGCTTCAAGACAAAAGATTGGCCGATTATGCCCATTACTTTAATCAGCTAGAAAAACGACAGACTCATGTGCGCTCTGCTGAAGTAGAACAAATTCTGGGCATGGTGCAAGAACCGCTGAATACCGCCAACAGCACCCACAGCGTCCTGGCCAACGCCGACTTGAAGTTTACCCCGGCCACCAGCAGCAGCGGTGAAACTTATGAGATCACCCAGGGCAGTATTGGCGGACTGCTGGGCCATGATGACCGCGAACTGCGGCGCACCGCCTGGCAAAATTATGCTGACGCTCATCTAACACTTAAGAACACCATGGCCAATGCCCTGGCTGGCGGTGTCAAACGAGACATCTTTTTTGCACGTGCCCGCCAATACAAAAATTCACTGGAAGCTGCTCTCCACGGCACCCACATTCCCCCAGAAGTCTTCGACAACCTGCTAAAAACCTATAAGGCCAATCTGCCAACCTGGCATCGTTATTGGGCCATTCGTCGTCAGGCATTGGGCTATGACACCTTACACCCCTATGACATAACCGCCCCACTCTCCAAGAATTCACCAGTAGTGCCCTATGAAACGGCCGTCGATTGGATCGCCGCGGGTATGAAACCGCTGGGTGATGAGTACGCCGCTGTGCTGCGGCGCGGCTGCCTGGATGAACGCTGGGTTGATGTCTACCCTAATAAAGGCAAACGCATGGGGGCTTTTTCATCTGGGGTGCGGGGAACACGGCCGTTTATCATGATGAGCTACACAGACACCCTTTTTGGCCTGAGCACCCTGGCCCATGAACTGGGTCACTCCTTGCATTCTTACTACGCCTGGCAAAACCAGAAGATCATGGCCTACACACGCTACGGCCTGTTTGTGGCCGAAGTGGCCTCTAACTTTAACCAGGCCATGGTGCGGGCCCATCTGCTGGCTACCCACGACGACCCCGAATTCCTGATCGCCGTCATTGAAGAGGCCATGGCCAACTTCCACCGTTACTTTTTTATCATGCCCACACTTGCCCGCTTTGAACTGGAAATACACCAACGTGTCGAACAGGGGCGGGCGCTTACGGCCGATGACCTGATCAACCTCATGGCAGACTTGTTTGCCGAAGGTTATGGTGACAAGATGGCTATGGATAAAGAGCGTGTGGGCATCACTTGGGCTGCATTCCACACGCATCTCTATAGCAACTTCTATGTCTACCAGTATGCTACAGGCATCTCCGCCGCCCATGCCCTGGCCAACGGCGTGCTGGCTGGCCACCCTGGTGCCGCCGAAAAGTACCTGGCGTTCTTAAAGGCGGGGGGCTCAATGTATCCATTGGACGCGCTAAACCTGGCCGGCGTAGACATGGCTACACCAGAGCCAATAGAAACAACCTTTGGCGTGCTGGCCAGCTACGTGGATCAGTTAGAAAAGCTTATGGCCCAACGTACAGATGGCAATCAGTAAACCAATTACGAGCCCCAATTGGAAAGCCATTGTTCTCGTAAGGAGGCCGGGTATAATACCTGCCATGCTTGAAGCTGTGGAAACTGCTGCTCAGGCTTTGATACGTCAATTAGGCGATCAACTGACAGCCATTTATCTTTTCGGCAGTTTGGTACAGGGTCATCACATCCCGGGCGAATCTGATGTCAATTTGTTTGTGGTTTTGCGTGAAGGCACAATGCTGCCAGCCATGCGGCAAGCCTTTTTACCTGTCTGGCAAAAACATCAGCATCTGTTAAAACGCGCCCCGTTTGTGGCCACCCAAAAAGCCTTCAACCGTCACTTAAAGTTAAATCCTCTGCTGGCACAACACCTGATACGTGATGGCCATCAACTTGCTGGCCAACCAGGTTATTTAGACCGGCGGCTGGCCACGGTTGAGCCACACGAAGCTTATGCGTATCTGGTTACGGAAGCGATCCGGGCCTCGACAGCACTGGCCCCGGAACTGTTAGACGCGCAAACGGCCGTGGCCGCCCAAGCCCGTTTGCGCCGCCTGGCCCGCCGTCTGCGCAACGAACACCTGCCTGAAGGGGAAACGGCCGTGCAAACCTTCGCCCGCATTCAACACTTCCTTAACCCTATTATGGCTTCCCTGCCAGCTACCCAGAAATGGGCCAGAATCGTTCCCAAAGGGGGTACTTCACCCCTGCTGCCTGGGCTGCAAAGCATCTACACCGAAACCAACAAGACCATCCTGGTCTTTAACGAACTGACGCCAGCTAAAATCACCTTAACCGACTGGGGCAAAGTAGCTACGCAATTGCCAGCACGTACGGCCGGTCTGGAACTGACCACGGTCGAACAAATGAGCCTTTCCATTATGTTTGACCGGCCGCTAGAGTTACGTCTCAAAAAAACACAGCATACCTGGGGGCCAAACTTCCTGGCCGCGTTCAACCCGACCTTACGCCAGATTATGCGCTATTCGGCGCGCATCCCCTCGCGCATCCTGATAGATGAACTACCCAACGCCTACCTCACACGAACAGATTCAGAAGAAGAACAGCACAAGATCATCCATGACTTCCAAAATAAAATGCTCAACGTGCAGTTAGAACATGAGCTTATGGTACGTTATGGTCTGGTGGAACGATTTGTGCCACCTTCGCCAGTTCCTGACCGGGAAACCCCGGCGTCTCAGCGTGTCGCTGCCCTTTTCCAACACCTGGAATGGTGGAGCGATTATTATGCCCGCCAGATTCAGTGATCAGTATTCAGCAGGTCAGTATTCAGTGGATTGCTTACTGAGCAGCGAGTACTGGTTACTGAATGCTGATGATTTATGAAAGATACCCGACCCAACATTCGGCAGGGAATAGGACTCTTTGTTTTACTGGCCACGCTGGCACTTATTCCGCCTATGCCTACGGCCGTCTCCCTTGGTCCCCCTCAAGCCGTCACCACCCATCACCCCATCGTAGGTGTGCATACCCGCCTTACTGATGAAGTGGAGGAGTGGAAGATCAAACGCAGCCTGCAAATGGTGCGGGAAATGGGGGCCGCCTGGATTGTAGAACTTTTCCCCTGGGCTTATTACCATGCAGCTGACGGGGGTATTGCCTGGGGCCACCCAGACATGGTGATCGCTCACGCCCACAACCAGGGGCTCAAAGTTATTGCCCGCATCGGCCTGACGCCCGAATGGGCTCGCCCCCCAGATACACCGCTTACCTATCTGGACGAAAGCGCCTATGATGGCTTTGCAGACTATGCCGCCCGCTTTGCTGAACGTTACCGCGGCAGCGTCACACACATGATCATTGGCAATGAACCAAACCTGAGCTATGAGTGGGGCTACCGGCCGGCCACCGCCGAAGCGTATGTGAATTTGCTGAAAATTGTCTATCCCGCTGTTAAGGCGGCCAACCCAGATATGGTGGTATTGGCCGGGGCTTTAGCGCCCACGCTAGAACCAGAAGGTTCCCCCTGGGGCCTAAACGATCTACAATATCTAGACCAGATGTATGCTGCTGGCGCTGCCCAGTATTTTGACGGGCTGGCCGTGCACGCCTACGGTCTTACCTTCCCTGCTGCGGCCGACCCCGCCCCAGACATTCTTAATTTCCGCCGGGTGGAATTGGTGCGCGAGGTGATGGAAACCTATGGTGACGAAGAAACCAAAATATTCATCACCGAATCAGGCTGGAATGACCACCCTCGCTGGACTATGGCTGTACGCCCTGGCCAGCGAATTCAAAACACGCTGGATGCCTTTGCCTATGCCGAAGCCAACTGGCCCTATGTGGAGACAGTTGCTATCTGGGTATTCCGCTTCCCAGCACCTACCAGAAGCTTTATGGATTATTTCACCCTGGTCACACCCGAATTTGTGGCCAAACCCCTTTACGAAGAAATCCGGAGGTATACTGGTAACTGAGTTATTCAGCCCGTTGACGGTTGTGAACGCCGGCAAGTATTGGTTTTTGGATCGAATTGGGATCGTTCCCGTCTTATGATAAACCTTTATCATTCGCCCTTTAACAAAGGCATCTTTATCTTGAGTTTATGTCTGCTGGCATGGTTTACCCTGGCCTGTCGATCCGGTGATGATGCCTGGGCGACAGTTCAGCAAACAGGCGTCTTAAAAGTAGGGCTAGACCCCACCTACCCACCCTTTGAAGCAGCCGATGACACCGGTGTCTATGGCCTGGACGTAGACCTGATCAATGCCCTGGCTGCTGATCTGGGGTTGCAAACAGAGTTTGTGTGGTTCGGCTATGATGGTTTGTATGATGCGCTGACCACAAAGCAGGTAGACGTGTTAATTTCCGCCCTGGTTATTGCCCCCGAGAGGACGCAAGACTTTGCCTACAGTGCGCCCTATTTTAATGCGGGTCAGATCCTGGTGGTTCCCGCGAATGATACGCAAATTACAGCCATGTCTGACATGAACGGCCGTACCCTGGCTGTTGAACTGGGCGCTTTAGGGCATGTGGAAGCCACTACCTGGGCCAAACAATTGCCAGGAATGCAGGTGGTACCTTACCTCACCGCCGCCGAAGCGCTAACGGCCGTGGCCAGCAGCACCGCCGATGCCGCCCTGGTAGATGGCATCAGCGGCCGCTTATTCCTGAACAATACACCCAACCTCAAGCCCGTGGCCGAACCAATCACTGTTGAACCATTTGCCCTGGTTGTCCGTATAGAAGACCGTCGCCTGCTAAAAGAATTAAATGGCAGTCTGGCACATTTAGAAAAAAGTGGCAAACTAGATGAAATTATTGACCGCTGGCTGGGAAATTAACAGTGCTCAGTAACCTGAACACTGATGACTGACTACTGGATTTACTGACAAATGCACAAATTCCTGGGTATAGCTCTTTGTATTGGTGGCCTCCTGATAGGGGGTATCATCGTCTGGCTCATGTGGCTGTATGCTCTGGAAGACAGGCTCACTGACATCACGGCCGTAGCTGGGGCCATTCTTGGCCTCTTAGTGCTCTCTTTGCCGCAGTTTATCCTTGGGGCTTATTTACTACGTGCCGGTTAAAGACAAAAATGAATCAGGTATGTTATACTCACGCCAACCTAGTTGGCCATTTAACTGCATTTAGGAGGACATATGAAAGGGCAAGTTTCCGATCTGTACGACAAAATTCAAGGTGAATCTACTGGGCTGGGTCAATTGCTGGCAAAAATCCCTGGCCTGTCTGGCTACATGGAAAAAGGACGGCGGCGTGAAGCTGACCAGCTTTTACGTAACACTATCGCCGCCCGTCTGGAACAGTCACGCATGCAGTTAGGCAGCATTCAGGCTGATCTTGGCCGGGACATCGTCAAGGCTATGGATCATGCAGAACCCTTAGGGCGAGTAGATACCGGCCTGCGCGGCCTGACAGGAAAGATCAAGGACGCCCCCCAAGGGTACGCTGGTTTTTTTGATGCCGTTAAAGTGAAAGAAGATGACCTGGCACGCATTTATGCCTTTGATGAAAATATGCTCAACTTTGCTGACCAGCTTCAAGCGGATATTGACGCCCTAGCCAAAGCTGTGCGCGACGGCGGCGACGTCGGCAGTGCCGTCCGTGTACTGGACGGCACCGTTCAGGAAGCCAACCGTACCTGGGCCAGCCGCGACGAGGTGATTTTAGGGATCAGCTAATTTTGTAATGAGCCGTGCCTGGCATTACTTAAAGATTTAAGGAGAGAATCATGGCAAAAGTATTTGACCGCGTAGCCATAGAATCATGGCTAAACGATGAGATCGTGCAAAAATTTCCGCGGGGTGGCCTGGGTGATATTAAACTGGGATCGCCGCTGATTGTGAACCCGGGGGAAACGGCCGTATTCGTCCGCCAGGGCGAACCATTGGGCACGTTTACGCCCGGCACACACGTCCTCACAACCAACAACGTGCCTTTCCTGTCTAGCATGCTGGAACGAGGCCTCTTCGGCGGCAAAAACGTCTTTACGGCCGACGTTTACTTTGTTAAAAACACCGACCTGACCATGAAATGGGGCACTTCTTCCCCCATCCTCATTGAACACCTCAACCGCCCACCGGGCGCCAGCGCCATCGTGGGCAACGGCACCTACGTGGTAAAAACGAAAGACCCCTGGCGCTTCCTAAATGCTTTTGACGCCTTCCGTGACAGTGTGCGTCTGCCCCAATTAAAAGAACGCCTTGATCCCATGATGGGGATCATGATGCAAGACAAAATCAGCGAGCTGGCCACTGCCAAAAACCTGGGTCCGGCCCAACTGCAATCTTTCAGCCAGGATTTAAATGAACTGCTTGTTGGGCTGCTGCAGCAAGACTTTGATGCCGTAGGCCTGACCCTGGTAGATTTTAACATCCGCATGGGGCTGCATCCCAAATCATTGGAAGTCGTCACCAACATGGGGTATGGCACCAGCTATACCCAGAAGCAGCAGGCCGACGCCTTTGTGGCTGCGGCCCAAAATCCAGCCGGCGGCAACCTGGGTGAAATTGGCATTGGCGCTATGGGCATGGCCGCCATGCAAAATCTGCAAAATCAGCAGGCACAACAGCAGCCACCACAAGCGGCCCCACCGCCAGCCACGCCTTCGGCCGCGGGTACGCCTGATATCATGACCCCACAGCAAGCCGCCGAAATCTTGCAAGTCTCTCCTGAAGATGTGGTTGCGGCTATCGAAGCCGGTGACTTAAAGGCGCGTAAAATTGGCAGCGCCTACCGCATCAGCAAAGCGGCTCTGGATGAATTCCTGGCCGGGTAGGCTCGGCTCACCGGTCATACCTGACAGATTTTAGTAGGGGCGGGTCTTGTACTCGCCCCATACCAGATATCTTTTGCCCTAATTGGCGTTTACAATCAGCAGCGTATCATAGGGAACATTAGAGGTAAGGTAACGGCCGCTGACCCACCCCTCTGTACCATCTGACTTACGCACCTGAATCCAGATATTAAAGGGATCACGCCCTAAAAGGGTGACAATGTCCCCATTAGACAGGTAAGCGATGGCTTCAAATTCCAATCCGGGGCCAGAACGTACTGAAAGGTAACGGGCGCCAGTCATCACGGCCGTGTTACCACTGAGCGCAGGTGCAGGCGAACCGGTGGCGGGGCTGGTGGCTGGCGCACTGCCAGCCGCAAACCATTCCAACCACGCCTGCGCCAGCCCTTTACTCTTGTGAAATTCCATCACAATGGGCACGACACCACCCGGCAAGGCGATCGCGGCGCTTTTCTCTACCACTTTATATTGTGGCTGCCAGTCATCAATGAGCAGTTGGCCGTTTACCCATACACGGGCCCCCCCTTCCACCGTCGTCTTGAAGGTGTAAGTGCCAGCGGCAAAGTTAACGTTCCCGGTCCAACGCACCGAAAAGTGATCGGCATTAACCAGATTGGGCTGCGGCGAGCTGGAGCCCCAGGTAAAGTGAATCTGTGGGTCTACCCGCGTCATTACCGGGCTGCCGTCCAGCGAAAAGTTGTTGTAATAGGCAGCATCCCAATGAACGGCCGTGGGGGCCGCAGGTGAAGGTGGTACAGCGCCCGCAGAAACGGCCGTCCAGCTCAACTTTGCGGTAGCATTATCTTTGGCGTCATAATATTCCAACTTGAGGGGCACAGCGCCACCGGCCAGATACACATCAGCCGTATACGCCGTCGCCGTCTGGTCATACCAGGCATTCACGACAAGCTGGTTATTCACCCATAGGCGGGCGCCATCATCCGCCGTGACGGTAAACCGGTACGTGCCAGGGTCAAACTGTACCGTACGTGTCCACCGGACCGAAAAATAATCAGGGAGAACAATGCCGGGTGCAGGCGAACTTGTCCCCCATTCAAAATGAAGGTTGGCATCATCACGAATAAGCACAGGCTGGTTGCTCAACGTCGTATTGTTAAAATATTCTCCCTTCCAGGCGTTGATGGTGGTGGCTGGATACCAGCTAAATTGGGCCACGGCCCCACCACCGGCTTCATAATATTCCACCCGAATAGGATAACTGCCGGCTTGCAAGTAGATGTCGGTGGTAATGGTATGAGCCTGGCTGTCATACCACACGTCTATGATAGGCGCGTTATTGATAAAGACCCGCATCCCATCATCGGTGGTAGCCACAAAGCGCCAGACCGTGCTTTTATCCAGGTAAACGTTACCGTTCCAGGTGGCTGAGAAATTGTCTACGTTAATGGCCGGATCGGGCGAGCCTTCACCCCAATTGTAGAAAATTTTGTCCTCAAACCGGCCAACCACCGGCGTACCGGAAAGGGTGCGATTGTTAAAATATTCGGCGTGCCAGACGGTTTGCGCCTGCGCAGGCTGCCCGGTTAACATGAGGGTAAACAAAATAAGAAATGTAAGGCCGAAAAACGGCCGTAGCCTTTTGACCATGATTTTTCCTCCATTTATGGTGATGCAAAACCTGTCAATGCACCTTCTAAGTTTAACACAGCCAGCCAAAGTTAACTTTACGGATAGGCAACGAATAGGGAACTGATTACAATAGTCTCACTTTTGAAACTCAGGACATCATCATGATGAAATCAAGTGCTACTTATGTCATAGGACACATCAACCCAGATATGGATGCCATTGCGGCGGCCATGGGTTATGCCTGGCTGCTGCAAGAACGCGACGGCACAGAGACGATCGCCGCCCGCGCTGGCCATTTAAACCCCCAAACAAGCTGGGCGTTTGAGCGGCTGAGCCTGGAACCGCCGCAGTATTTACCAGATGCCTCACCACGGTTCGCCCATATTGCCCATCGGTATGATACGGCCACACCTGAACAGCCTTTACGCGACGTGTGGGCTATCGCCAGTATCACGGGTGGGGTAGCGCCGGTCGTAAACCGGGACGGAACCCCCTTTGGCTTAATAACCGTTATCAGCCTGTTTAATTTCTTAAAAGACAAGGTGAGCGCCCACGCTCGCAGTGAAGAAACACGCATCAAAGATATTATGGATATTCCCTGTGCCGAGGCATGTGACACGGCCGTGCCGCAATTCCAGGCCAAAACACGCATCAGAGATGTGCTGTCACGCATTCTGTATGAAGAGCGCGCCGAATTCTGGGTGGTGGACGAAGACGCCCGTTACCAGGGCATTTGTCGCCAACGTGACGCCTTGAACCCGCCCCGCCTCAATATCATCATGGTAGATCATAACGAACCTGGCCAGGCGTTGGGGGCGCTGAATGAAGCCAATCTCATAGAGATTCTAGACCACCATCGCCTGGGCAATCCACCAACAAACACGCCCATTCGCTTCACCGTAGATGTGGTAGGCAGCACCTGCACCCTGGTTTGTGAGCACATTGCGGCGGCGGGGCTGAGCGCCCCGCCACCACTGGCCGGGCTGCTGCTGGCCGGGCTGCTCTCTGACACCCTGGTGCTGACCTCACCTACCACCACCCCACGTGATCACCAGGCAGCGACCCGATTAGGGCGGTGGGCTTTTGTGGGCGGTGCGCCATTAGCGGGGGAAACGCTCCAATCCTTCGGCGAAAAGTTACTGCAAGCCGGTGCCGGGCTGTCTTCACGTACCCCAGATGAAATTGTGAGCGCAGACTTTAAGCTGTATGAAGCCGGTGGCCTGAAATTTGGCGTTGGCCAGGTAGAAGTTACCTCGCTCACCGAACTAGCAGAGCACCACCAGGCGCTCATGGACGCACTCATCCGGCTGCGAGACAGTAAAGGGTTAAACTTTATGGTATTGATGGTGACAGACGTCGTGCGCAAAACCAGCCGGGTGCTGCTCAGCGACAGGCTGCCCCAGCTTGACCAACTGCCCTACCAAGCCCTGGAAGATGGCACCCTGCGCGCCGAAGGCGTCGTGTCCCGTAAGAAGCAGCTGCTGCCTACAATTCTAGGGGCGCTTTCGGGCTAACCATACTGTTGGGTGCATACCTTCTGTGACAATGTACTAAACCCGGGAGGAGTATGTCCATATTGCCTAAAACGGCTGTTAACCGCAGGCATATACTGGCAGCATGTGCGTGAAGTCCCCACAGAATCTGCTACAGTTCCGGGTTTACCCCGTATAAGAGAGTGGTTAAGTGGCCAACACTTAAATTCAACCACCTTTAAAAACCATGTTGACAACCAAAGGAGTAACTGATGAAAACGAACCGCCCCTCATTTGGGCAACTCATTCTACTGCTGGCCAGCCTTGGGCTGCTGTTAACCGCCTGTAATACGGAAGAGGCAGAACCTACACCCACGGCCGTACCCACCAGCGAACCCACCGCCCCGCCCACACCCACAGACGCCCCTACCGCCGAGCCAACAGCGACACAGGCGCCTGAACCAACGGAAACGGCCGTGCCTGAACCAACGGAAACGGCCGTGCCAGAGACAGCTTCGGCTTTTACAGAGGCCGACTGTGAATTTGATGTGCCCCCTGGCAGGGATGTCACCTGTGGCTGGCTTACCGTACCTGAAGATCGCCTTGACTCTGCCGCTGATAAAACCATCCGCCTGCACGTAGCCATATTTGCCAGTGACAGCGACAATCCGGCGCCGGACCCCATTGTTTATCTAGAAGGTGGCCCCGGTGGTGACGCGCTGGAAACAGTTCCCCTTATTTTTGAAATGCGCTTTGCCCCTTACCTGGCCAACCATACCCTTATCATGTTTGACCAGCGCGGCACCGGGTATTCGGAGCCGTCGTTAGCCTGCCCAGAATTTGCCGCCTTGAGTTTTGAACTGTTGGAACAAGACATTACCCCTGAAGAAGCGGCGCAACAAACCGTTGACATCTTACTGGCTTGCCGTGACCGGTTGGCTGCCGAAGGCGTTAACCTGGCCGCTTACAACAGTGTGGCCAGTGCCGCCGACCTTGATGATTTACGGCAGGCGCTGGGCTATGACCAATGGAATCTATGGGGTGTATCTTACGGCACCAGGCTGGCCCAAACAGCCATGCGTGATCATCCTGCAGGGCTGCGCAGTGTTATTCTGGACTCTGCTTATCCCCTGGAAGTTAATCTGCTCACCGACACACCAGCCAACGTTGCCCGCGCCTTTGACGTGTTCTTTGCCGGCTGCGCCGCTGATCCTGCTTGTGCAGAAGCTTATCCCGATTTAGAGACTGTTTTCTTCAACACAGTAGACCAGTTAAATCATCAGGAAAAAATTGTCTTGCCCGTCACCCACTTGCTGAATGGGCAGTCTTATGAGGCCTACTTTAGCGGCGATGATCTGCTGGGGGTCTTGTTTCAATCATTGTACGCTACAGAGATTATTCCCGATTTACCAAAGCTCATTTATGACGTGAACGCCGGTAAATACACTACCTTAAGCACCCTGCTGTCCAGTTTTTTAGTGAACACCGACTTCTTTAGCGCCGGCATGCAGTTTTCAGTGCAATGTCATGAAGAAAACCTGTTCACAAACGCTGAAGCGGTCGCTGACGCCGCTGCAACCCGCCCAGAACTAGCGTCGATTTTTAAATACAGCCCTAATATCGGTGAAAATGCCATAGCCATTTGTGACGTTTGGGGGGCCGGTGCAGCGGATCCCACTGAAAATGACCCTATCAGCAGCCATATCCCCACACTCGTTCTGGCTGGGGAATATGATCCTATCACACCGCCGGCCTGGGGACAGCAAGTGAGTGAACATTTGGAAAACGCCTATTTCTACGAATTCCCCGGATATGGGCATGGCGTAAGCCTGACGGAGGGGTGCGGGGTAACAATCGTGGAATCCTTCCTGGCAGACCCAGCGCGCGAACCGGATACAAGTTGTCTGGCAGAATTAAACGGCCCCGCTTTTACCATTTCTGGGGTGGCGGAGCCACTCACTTTAGTGCCTTTCGAGAATGCCACGTTTGGCATTACCGGTGTAACCCCGGAAGGCTGGGAAGAAGCCGCCCCCGGCGTTTATGCCCGTGGTAGTGGTGGCCTTGACCAAACATTCATCATTCAACAGGCCGCACCAGGTGTCACTGCGGATTTATTATTAGGGTTACTATCTTCACAGTTTGACTGGGAAGAAACACCAGAAAGCGCCGGCACTTATGAAGCCGCTAACCGCACCTGGACGTTATATGAAGTAAGCGTACAAGGTTACCCCGTCAATATTGCCGTGGCCGAAGAGAGCGGGACAACCCTGCTCATTCTGCTCATTAGCGCGCCAGATGAGCACACCTTCTTGTATGAAGCCCTATTTATTCCGGCAATGGAAGCATTGACAGTGCCCTAAGATGGTGGACGTTTCCAGAGGCAGCGCGCAGCACAACATGCGCTGCCTCTGGATAATATTGATGACGGCGTGGGGGATTTTTTGGATGACATCACAAGCTATCTCTATGACAGTGATAGATGAGATGATCATCTTTTCAACACGGCCGTTACTGTTCTCATGGTGTACCAACGGCGGCAGTAAAGGCCATTCCCACTCTGTCAGCAAGGTTAAGGCATGATAGGCTGTCAGGTCTAGCTGCAATGGTGTCACTGGTCAGCAAAGTTTGGTTAACAACGGTTTAATGGCTGGCACCAGTGAAAGGAGCAGTAGATGATAGTTAGTTGCATCATTAATAGTTACGGATTACAAACAGGGTAATGGCATCAGAAAAAATTTCCCCGCGTACTGCATTTGATTGGGCTATTTACGTGGACGCCACATTGGCTGGCCTGGCCATTCTCATTCCCATTCCGCTGTTAGATGTCTTTGTAGAATGGCTGTTTAAACGCCGGATTCCGCAAGCAGTGGCCCGGCGCAACGGCCGTCGGCTTGATCGTTACACCGTCTACTATCTTCAAAACGAACCTTTTAGCTGCACCGGCTGCCTGCTGTGGCCTTTTACCCTGGTGCTGCTCTTTCTAAAACGGCTCTACCGCACCATTCTTTACTTCCTCACCGTCAAAGAGGCAACAGACAAGCTCAGCCTTTACTGGCACCGCGCCTTTCTTATTGACTTTATGGTGCGCCGCGGCGACCTGGACAATGATAAGACGGCCAAAGTGGCGGCCCTGGCCATGTATGACGTGTTGGACAAATTAACCACCAGCCCACTGCAGCAGCTGGCCGTCCAGGTCATTGGTGGCATGCACCACATTGGGCGCACCGTCTGGCAGTGGCGGCGACAAGAGCAAGAAGACGACGACCTGCAAAATGCGCGGCTGGAAATGAGCAATGCCTGGGAACGTTTCACCGTTTACCTTGAAGACGTGGCCGACCAGTATGTAAAAGTCTTTGAGCACTTCCAGGCAGCCCACCTGGCTGAGAGAATCGCGGCAGACTTTTCTGCTTCTCCAACAAAAACGGACTAGGGTCCGAATCTGTACCAAAGGCCAGTTGGCAGCGGCCATTAAACGGAGTAGTTTCCCGCCATATGAAACCAAACCAGATAGACCGGCGTTTATTCACCATTCTCCTTATCGTTTTTGTACAAATGTTGGGCGCTTCGATGGTGCTGCCCATCTTGCCTCTGTATGCACTGCGCCGCTTTGACATGGAACCTCAGGTCATCACCCTATTAGGGACGGCCTTTTTCCTGGCACAGGCTATCGCTGGCCCTTTCCTGGGGCGTTTTTCTGACAAGTACGGCCGTGTACCCATCCTCATCATTTCCCAAATTGGGACGGCCGTGAGTTTTGTCATCATTGGCATGGCCCAGTCAGTGGAAATGCTCTTCTTTGCCCGCATTCTAGACGGCATCACCGGAGGCAATATTATTGTCGCCCAGGCCTACATTACCGACATTACCCCTCGTGAAAAACGCACACAATCACTGGGGTTGGTTTTTGCCGCTTTTGGCCTGGGTTTTGTTTTTGGCCCGGCATTAGGCGGGCTGCTCTCAGGGTTAATAGGCCCCACCATTCCCTTTTACCTGGCGGCAGTCGCAGCTACACTGGTCGTCCTCCTGACATGGTTAACATTAGATGAAACCCTCACCCCTGAGCAGCGCCAGAAAAACCGCCTGAAGCGCAGTACCAGCCTCTCTCCGTGGCAGGTCGTGGCCAATTACCCGCTGCTCATTGTTTTGCTGCTCACCTTTGTGGGGCAATTTGTACTGGGGCTTTTACAGTCTACCTTTGCTTTATATGGTGCGGCCGTTTTGTTTGCTGGTTATGCGCAAAACATCACCGATCTGGGCATTGGCCTTTTGCTTACCGTCGTTGGCGTCAGCCAATTTGTGACTCAACTTGTCATCTTGCCACGCGCCGTTAACCGGTTTGATGAATCCGTCATCATCATGCTTGGTTTGCTGATACGTGGCCTGGGAACGCTCATCTTTGTGGTGATCACATCACCCTGGCTGGGGGCGGTGGGCAGCATCTTTTTTGCTATGGGGATGGGGCTGCTTATGCCCCCGCTGCAATCAGCGGCCACGCGCACAGTGGAGGATGAAGTGCGCGGTGGGGTGCTGGGCCTGAGCCAATCGGTGGTAAGCGTCTCTACGATCATCAGCACGGCCGTAGCCGGCACCATTTTTGCGGTCGAGGCAACATTGCCCTATGAACTGGGGGTGCTCTTAACCATCGTGGCGCTGCCGCTGGTCTTGGTGCTGCATAAAGTAATGCCCATAGACATGGCGCCAACGCCAGCCACGGCCGTAACCGATTAGTACCGTTCCGCCAGATTAACGTGTTGTGGGCCAGCCTCTGTCCAGATGGAATGTAAACTAAAACACAGTAAAATAATGTATCCGTTTTCTATAATGGCATTCCTGCCGGAAATAATGTCCTGGCAGAATTTACTTATATCTATGATAATCCATGACAATCTTTGCCACTCTATTATTGGCTCATTTACTTAGCGACTTCCCACTACAGACAAACCGCATTTTCCACATGAAGTTACAGGGGCATAAAGGGTTGGCGCTACACACAGCCATTCATGTCCTGGTAACAGCCCTACTCATCCGCAGCTTCTGGCACTTCTGGCCCGTATTATTGCTTCTGGGTATGCTGCATTATCTGACAGATTGGGCCAAATTGCGTCACACTCATGAAAGCTTGGCCCCTGGTTTTGTCATAGACCAGGGCATACACCTGATAACTCTGGCATTTATTGCCTCCCTAATGTCCTCGATCACACCGGTTTTCCCCCTGTGGTTTTTGCTCTCCGCGAACCTTCTCGCCAGTGTCCCTGCGCTCCTCACGTTTGGGTATGTGCTGGCTACAGATAAATGCCGTGCCCAGGCGCAACACAACAGCACCTCCTTTAATAATCATACAGTCCGGTGGGCTTGTAACCGGCTTCTGCCCATTTCCCAGAAAACCGGGTGGGTGGTTGTGATCACCCTGGTGGCTGTAGGCCTATTGATTGTGGTTTAAGCGGCGTCCAGTAATCAGTGTCCAGTAATCAGTCCAGAAGAACACCCAACTGATCAGTGACAACTGAGCAGTGATTACGTTAAAACACCAGATTCATTGTAAACGGGCCCTAAGCATAAAACCATGCGATATTTCCTACTGTCCTTCACGCTTTCTTTATGCCATAATAGCGCCATTAAATTATTATCAGTGGGAAAGCCAGGCAGTTTCTAGTGCTTTTCGCCAATCGAGGAGCAAAACGTGACATTCACAATTCTGGTGGTAGATGATGAGCCGGCCCTACGAGAGCTAATCGGGCAAATGTTAGAACTTGGAGGCTATACAATTCAGGAAGCCGCCGACGGGGAAGAGGCGCTGGATGTGATTGATGAAACACCACCTGACGCCGTGATCTTAGATGTGATGATGCCTGTTATGGATGGCATTACCGTGTGCAAAACCTTGCGCGCCAACGCACAGACGGCTGACTTGCCTATCATTATGTTAAGCGGCAAGACCCAACAGGAAGCTGTCGCCGAAGGGTTGGCGGCCGGAGCTAATAAGTACCTTTGCAAGCCGACCTCTTTTGAGGAACTGATGGAAAGTTTAAACCAGGTACTGCCTACCACGGCCGTGCGTTGACCGGCCATCTACCCCGGCAGCACCCGGACAATATAACTGAATACACCTAACAATTCGGCAGCGGAAACAGCCACCACCAGAATCACCACCCAGCGCACAAACTGCGCCCCACGTTTGACGGCCATGCGGGCCGCTGCCCAGGCACCTAAAGCGTTCCCAATGGCCAGGATCAACCCAATGCCCCAAGCCACTTGATCATTAAGCATAAAAACAATGAGCGCCGAAATGGTGAAGGCCAACACGATCAGGTTTTTAACCGCATTGGCCCGTACCAGGTTATACCCCACACTTAGCACCAACCCCGCCAACAAAAAGATGCCCACGCCCGCCTGAATAAAGCCACCATAAACGCCGATGGCAAAAAAGATGAGCCACTGCAGGGGTGACGGCCGTCTGTCCAATCGTTCTAGCTGGCCCTGTACCCACTTTTTGGGGTCTACCCAAATCACCACCAACATCACCACCATCAGCGCCCCAATGACCCTCTCCATAACCGCTTCATTCAGATCAGTCGCAATTTGTGCCCCAATGATTGAGCCGATGATCGCCGGCAGTGACAAAATCAACCCACCCCGCACGTCCATCATCCCTTTACGCTGAAAACTGGCCGTTGACGTGATATTTTGAAACAGCACCCCTACCCGGTTCGTGCCATTGGCCACATTGGCCGGCAGCCCCAGAAATATGAGTACCGGCAGTGTAATGAGCGAACCGCTGCCCGCCAGTGTATTAATAAAACCCGCGCCAAACCCGGCCGCGATGACGGCCAGATAGATATACCATGCCATGTCTTTCTCCTGCTAAAATGTAGCGCAGGCTTTGCACGCTACGCCGCGCCCAGAACGATAATACAAAGTGCCCTATGGGGCAAGCAGCCGGCACGGGCATCGGTTACAATGGGATCATTGTTACAATGGCAGGCGCCTGGAGAGTGAGGGATGGATTTTGATCTGGTCATCAAAAATGGCACAATCGTCACGGCCGTGAATACTTTCACCGCCGATATTGGCATCAACGGTGAAACGATCGCCGCTGTAGGGCAGGGATTAGCCGGCGCACGAGTGCTGGAGGCGGCAGGCAAACTGGTAACCCCCGGGGCCGTAGACATTCATGTTCACCTGCAAATGCCCATCGGCAATGTTGTCTCCACCGATGACTTTTACACCGGTACCGTCGCCGCGGCCTTTGGCGGCACCACCACGATCATTGACTTTGTGGAAACACAGCCAGATGAAACCATGGCAGCGGCCATTGCCGCCCGCCGCGCCCTGGCTGACCCCCGCGTGGTGGTAGATTATGGCCTGCACATGACCATCACACCAGCAGACATGGGTAAATTGGCGCAAGTGCCGGCCGCGTTTGCCGCCGGGTGTACAACCTTTAAGCTGTACATGGCTTATGGCCACCGGCTGGATGACGGCCAACTGCTGCGAGCGCTCACGGCTGTGCGCCATGTGGGTGGTTTGCCCGTGGTGCACGCCGAAAATTGGGATGTCATTTTGACGTTAATTGCCGATAACCTGGCCCACGGCCGTACAACCCCTCACTGGCACCCTCGCAGCCGCCCTGCCCTTTTGGAAGCCGAAGCCACCGGTCGTATCATTGACCTGGCCGTCTTTGTTGGTGTGCCCATTCACATCTTCCATGTCTCCTGTGGTGCGGCAGCAGCCCGCATTGCCGCCGCCCGTGAACGCGGCTGGCCGGTAACGGGTGAAACGTGTCCACAGTACTTATTCCTGACACAAGATGTCTATGACCGGCCTGGTGACGAGGGGGCGCTGCCTGTCTGCTCGCCGCCTATCCGTGAATCTCGCGAGCAAGACGCCCTATGGGCTGCCCTTAGCCGGGGCGATTTGCAGCTTATTACCACTGACCACTGCCCCTTTACCCGGGCAGAAAAGGCGGCTAACCTGGCAGATTACAGCCGCATCCCCGGCGGTGTACCCTCCATTGAAATGCGTTTTGCGGCGATCTATTCCCAGGGCGTGCGCAGCGGTTTGTTGACGCCCTCACAATGGGTTGACTTGTGCTGTACCGCCCCGGCGCGGCTGGCCGGCCTGGAAAAGAAAGGACACATCGCCCCTGGTTATGACGCCGACCTGGTGATTTTTGACCCAGACACCCCGTTTACCCTCACCGCCCAATCACTGCATGAGACGGCCAATTGGACACCGTACGAAGGGTTAACCCTGCACGGCCGTGTGCAAACGACCATTGTGCGGGGGCAAATTGTGGTGACAGACGGGGAATTACAGGCAGCAGCGGGGTACGGCCGTTACTGCCATCGCCAGCAGCGTAAACCCCAACCTTGACCTTCGACTAATACGGCGCCCACGTAACCGGGTGTGGGGTCTAAAGAGCGCAACTGCCAATGTGCGGCTGCCGTTTGGCGACCCCGTACCTGCTGCAGGCAGGCCGGTTCACCGGGGCGCAGCGTCACGTCAAATGAGTCCAGAGGGCAAGACAACCCTTCACCAATGGCCTTGATAAATGCTTCTTTGCGCGTCCAACAGTTGAAGAAGGCCCGTGGTTTTTCGGCATCAGATACGGTTGAGTACACGTTGCACTCCTTTTCCGAAAAAAAGCGCTGGGCCACCTGGTCGGCATCAGTCAGCCGCCGCACAGCTTCCACGTCTACCCCAATCTCCCGCCCCCGTGTAAAACCAATTAGGGCGATACCTTGTGCGTGGGACAGGTTAAAACGCAAATCACCACTGGCTAACGACGGTTTCCCCTGAGGCCCATACACAAAGGCCACCGCCGCCGCCGGCACCTGTTCATACTGGCCGATGAGGGTGCGCAGCACACCCCGACCATAAATGTAATGGTGCCGATCCTTGTCAAAATAGAACCTGTTTGCCCGTACCTGCTCATCTGTAGACAGCAAGGTCCACATAGCAGCCACATTGGCCGGTGATTGTGACAAACCCACACACCACACGTGCACCTCATCCGCTGGCAGAGGCGGCACGCTCTGACGTTCAGGCCACACTGTACTTTCAGACATCGGCCACATTGTACGCGGGTATCTCTGGCAGCGCCAAATATAAGAAGTTTGACGAAACGGCCGTCCTCAAAGAAAATGTCAGCCATGATCAGCTTTGACCTGCCAGCAGAAGTGTTGGCCCAACTGGAACCATATGCCCGTCTGGCCCGTGACATTATGCGCCCCAACGCCCGATATTATGACGAACATGAGCACGAACGGCCGACCGCCTTTATCCAGGCCATCTGGCCGTTGGAACGTGAACGTCACCGTCACCTGGCAGCCATGGCCGGCCAGGCCACCGCTGAGGGCCCAGACCTGGATGTGCTGCTTTACATCTTACTGGCAGAGCTGCTTAGTTGGGGGGATGCCGGCCAGTTCCTGGCCCGGCCCGGTGGACGATTGGGAGGCACGGCCGTAGAAGCTGTGGGCACACCAGCCCAAAAGGCCCGCTTTCTTAAACGGTTTGCCGAAAGCGATGTGCCCGTCTGGGGAGCGATGGCCATTACGGAACCAGACGCCGGGTCAGACAACAGCGCCATGCGCACCACGGCCGTGCATGACCAGGCTGCTAACGAGTGGGTTCTTAACGGCCAGAAGATCTTCATCACCAGCGGGGCCCTTTCACTGCAAGCGTCAGATGGCATCTGCATTGTCTGGGCTACCGTAGACCCAGAAGCCGGCCGCGGAGGGATCAAGTCCTTTGTCATTGAGGCGCATACGCCGGGTGTCACTGTCAGCCCGGGTCTGGACAAATTGGGCATTCGCGCCAGTGACACTGTTATCATCACCTTTGACAATGCCCGCATCCCCTATGATAACCTGCTGGGTGATATGGAGGTGCAGGCGGGCAATACAACCAAAGGCTTTGCCGGGGCCATGAAGACGTTTGATGCCAGCCGCCCTGCAGTGGCCGCCAGCGCCGTAGGCATTGCGCGTGCGGCCATCGAAACGACCAGGGAAACGCTGGCGGCAGCGGGCATTCAAATTGATTACACGAAGCCGCGCCATTTGCTGACGGCCGTGGAACGAGACTTGTTAGACATGGAAGCTCACTACAAAGCAGCCTGGCTGCTAACGCTAAAAGCTACGGCAGCCATTATGCACGGCCGTGGGCACCGCTTAGATGCCAGCATGTGTAAAGTAAAAGCGGGTACGGCCGTGGTCTTTATTACGCAAAAAGCAGTTGAACTCCTAGGGCCATTGGGGTATTCTCGTAGCTGGCTAACCGAGAAGCTCATGCGTGACGCCAAAATTAATGACCTGTATGAGGGTACGAAGCAAATTAATCTGCTTATTGTCGCCCGGGCCATTTTGGGATACTCACGGCGAGAACTCAAGTAGGGACAAAGTCGCCGGGAATGTGCCAAAACCTGCCAGACAACGCCCAAACCGGCCGCTTCGACCGTACTTTTCCCGAGGAGGAAACATGTCACAAGCACAAGCCTTAGCAACCTTACAGGCCCAGGTGGGGCAAGAAGTTCATGTCAGTGACTGGCTGACGGTAACGCAGGCCATGGTCAACATCTTTGCAGACGCCACGCTGGACCACCAATGGATTCACGTAGACGTGGCCAGGGCTCAGGCGGATTCCCCTTTTGGCGGGCCCATCGCCCATGGCTTTCTTACCCTTTCGCTCATCCCCTACCTCACCGGCGAAGTTGACCCAGACAGACCACGCTACACGGGTTTAAAGATGGGTGTCAATTATGGCGTGAACAAAGTGCGCTTTCCACATCCGGTGCCGGTTGGTTCACGGGTGCGCGCACGGGTAACATTGCAAAGCGTTGTGGAAGCTAAAGGGGGCCTGCAATTGGTAAATGCTATTACCATAGACATTGAAGGGGTGAACAAGCCGGGCTGCGTGGCTGAAATGGTCTCTTTATTGTATTTTTAAGCGGATAATAATGGCCCCTATCTGGGATGACAGGGGATGAAGAACACAGCTAAGGAGTAACGATTTAACAACAGCCATAGGTAAGTACAAACGCCAACATAAATTGTCAGTGTGGCTGTTCGAGTTATTTAGCTGCTACTCTTAAGGTAAGGTTGAGAAAATCATGGATGATCTTTTTTCCTTTATTGCCGGTGAATGGGACGACGACGAATGGGACGATGATGAATGGGATGACGACGACGAATGGGATGACGACGAATGGGATGACGACGAGTGGGATGACGACGACGAGTGGGACGATTTTGAAGAATTCCCTTTAGGCATCGCCGATTTAATGCAAAGGGCACAAGAAGAAGAGGCGGAACGCCTTGAGGACGTTTTAACCCAATATTTTACGGTTAAGCAGCTGCGTCAGGTTGCCAAACGGCGTGGGTGGCAGGTAATGGGCACATACAAAAATGACATTGTGCGCCAGATGCAAACCCATCTATTGGCATCACGCGAAGACCCTCACCCGCTGACTGGCCTGTCAGACAAGGAGCGTCAACTGGTGGGCGCTGCGCACACCATGTTTAATATCAATAACGTTATTTACAGAGATCAGTGGGAGTTTGCGTGGCGAACAATTTTGAAGCAAAAAGATCCTGTATGGCCCTATGTACAAGAGCTAGAAGCTTATGGCCTGATCTATCAATGCCAGGAACATGGCATTGATAAACATTACCATCCGTTGATCACCCTGCCAGAGTGGGCAATACCTTCTCAAGCAATTATCCCTCGCAACAAGGCCACTATCTCCCCTCTCAAACGGAGTTTGCCCTCGGCGCCGCCATTACTGGAACAGATGGACCATCTTATCCACTACCTGGCCGCCGGTAACGAGATAAAGTGGACACCCAGAGTGGGGGACATAAAGCCTGAAGGACATGAATCTCCGTGGATAGGCAACTGGCCCTATCTACCAGAAGAGCTCACAAAGTTGCCCGCTTATTCACCCTACATGGCCCTCTACGGCCGTTACCAGTTCACCGTTCCGGTACGCCACCGCTTGCTAGACTCAAGTTATCATCACGTACTGGGTGATGCGTACGCGCTGGAGTGGATTCTGAATCAGTTAATGGCGCTGCGGGTGGTTGTGCCAGATGAAACCGAAAGGCTGGTGCTGGACCCCGAGGCCTGGAATTTACTCGCCAGCATACCTCACCAGGAACTGCTGACAGCCCTGTACCGCACCTGGAGTGTCAATTTTATTGACCTGCTGGAGTTGCGCGCCGTTCTTACCCACGTGCCAGATACCACCGTCTGGCGGCTGGCCCATCCTGAAATCCCTTACCAGGCGCTTCTGGCTGAACTGGTTGGGGGGCGGCAAACGCTGCTGCGCCTGCTGCGTGGGCTGGCAGAAGACCCCATACGGCAAGATGAATGGTTCAGCCTGGCAGACTTTGGGCGTGATTTGTACCAACTACGGCCGTTTCTCTACCACACCATGCTCTCTCCGGAAGATTGGGGCTTTAAACACAAAGAGAAAACATTTAACCTGGAAACGGAAAGTGACTGGTTAAAGACCATTGGTCAGATGGTACAAAGCGCTATCACTGGCCCTCTCTACTGGCTAAATGCCGTAGACTTACGCGGCAGCCCGGACAATATTGCCGCCTTCCGCCTGACACCCACCGGCCACTTTTTGCTCTCCCCCTTAGTAGAAGATGCTACCTTGCCCCAAAACACCTCCCCTGGCGAGGCGATCTGGTTAGATGCCCGTACGGTGAAAATTTCACCAGGCTATGAGATGGCAGGGCTGCTGGGGCTTGTATCCCGGTTGGCCACGGCCGTGCCCAACGAACCATTCACCTACCGCCTGGGAGCTGCCGGGCTGGAAAATGCTTTTGCCGCCGGTGAAACCCCAGATACCCTGAACCGCATGTTTATTGAATCCGGTTGGCGGCTGCCAGACACCGGCCGAGAATACCTGGAAGAGGTACACCGCCGTTTTGGCCACACCCACCTTTACGATGATTTGACCGTTATAGAGTTTGACGATGACATGGCCCTGAGTGAACTGCGCGCTACCGGCGTATTGGATAACTGCCTGGTGCATGAATTTTCTCAACGGCTCATTGCCATTCGGCCAGAGATGGTAGAGACACTGCTAACCAGGCTGGAGGGGCGTGGCTATACACCGCGGCTGACCACAGGAGCAAACCCATGAGCCCATCATCACCACCCTTAGCGGCCATTTTAGAAGTTTACACGGCTGCGGCCCTCAAGGAGATGCTTGCTTACCTGGGCCAGACAGCCGACAAGCTCAAACGCGACAACATTAAGCTGCTGACCCACGTACTGCCCCGGACTGAACGCGTCAAACGAGAGCTGCATAAGCTCAACGAAGCCGAAAAAGTGGTGGTCGCTCGCCTGCTGCAAAGAAATGGACAAATTCATTATACGCGTCTACACCAACTGCTGGCCCTGCATCCTGACCTGCTGCAAAAATCTGTACCCCAGGCCCAGCATATTATGGTCGATGGCCAGCGCCAGCCTGACTATCTGGCCAACCCCCATTACACCGGTGTTCCCACCTTTGAAGACCTTCTGGCCCGGCTGGCCATCAAAGGGCTGGTTTTCAGCCAGGAGCCCCTGGAAGACGGCCGTACAACCATCGATTGGCGGCACGGCCGTACCATTATCTTGCCCGATTATGTGCAGCCGCACCTGAAACACCTCTCGCTGCCAGAACTGCCCAACCCGGCCATGATTGATCCGCCACAGGTTGTCAGTGGGTCAGCCCAGACCTTTTTGCGTGATCTGGGGCGTTACGGCCGTTACCTGCGCCGCCGTGGCTCACTGCCGCTGACAACCCAATACCAACTGTACAAAGATGATCTTAAAGCGCTGGCCGCCGAGATGAGTTTTAAGACAGACCTGGGCAGCGGCAAAAAAGAGACCGACAACGGCCGTTTACTCTTCCTGCGTAGTCTGCTGCCTAAGATGGAATTGGCGCAGCAGCATTATCCCCATCAATCACTCCAGGCCATGCCCACTTCCCCTTTCTGGCAAATGTCATTAACTGCCAGAGCACAACAAGCCTTCCTAGCCTGGCGAGACAAAGGTATCTGGTTTGAGTTGCTCCATCTTAACCTCTTTGAGCGCGGTGCCAACATCACCAGCAGCGTGCCGGCCGGGTTGGTCAGAACACGCAAAATCATTTTGCGCCATATGGCCAGCATGGGGCGCGGTTGGATCAACATTCAGGAACTTGTCGAAGAGATCAAATCGGCTGACTATGGCTTTTTATTTGAAAAACGCGCCATCAGCCAGTGGAGTTACTACGGCTACAAATCCACAATCTACGACGGCAACCACAACCCTTACGCCCTTACTTTTCAATCCATTCGCGACGAAAAAGATGGTTGGAACAAGGTAGAGGCTGACCTGATCAACCATGTGATTGCCGGGCCACTTCACTGGATGGGGTTGGTAGACCTGGGCTATTTGAAAAAACCGCCAGTAGATCTGCGCGGCAACAAACCAGTGGCCGCCTACCGCCTGACGCCTATAGGCTGTTGGCTGCTGGGACTGGGATCAGAGCCTGAATTTACCGGCGAAGGCGGCGCCCTGATAGTGCAGCCTAACTTCGAAATTGTGGTCATGGCTCCCTTTGATGACGAGGCCTTGCTGACATTGGACCAGTTTGCCCGGTCTACCAAAGAAGACAACCATGTCATTACTTATGAAATCGACCGCGCCAGCGTTTACACTGGGCAGAAAACAGGCTGGCCGGTAACGCGGGTCATGCAGTGGTTGGAAGGAGCCAGCCACCAACCACTGCCACAGAATGTGCGCCGCAGCCTGGAAGAGTGGGATTCGCTGCACCGGCGCATCACCATTCGCCGCCATGTGTGCCTGTTAGAAGCGTCAGCCACGGCCGTGGCTGACCAGGTAGCACCCATGCTCGCCCAGGAAAAAACCCGCCGCCTTACGCCCACTGTCTTCCTGTCGGCTTTATCTGGGGAGCAGGCAGCGGCCACCCTGCGAGAGGCAGGCTGGCCCCCCATACGCACGGCAGCCGGCGACACCACTGCCCCCAACAGCGTCCACATTGACCGTGACGGCCGTATCACTTTCACCCATCCCACCCCCAGCATCTATGCACAAGGGATTATTTTGCCTCTCAGCGCCGATACTGGTCACGGCCGTGAGCTCACCGCCGCCCAGGTAAGAGCTGTTGCCCAAGACAGAAAAAGCTTGGCGAAATTAATAAACAATCTGACCGCCATCCACACAGGCCCCTTGCCAGATGCCCTGGTTAATCATCTTAAAGCATGGAGCCATTACTACGGCGACGCCCGCCAGGAAACAGTTGTCCTCATGGAGTTTCAGGATGAAACCACCCGCGCCGAACTGCTGGCTGACCCAGATGTGGGGCGCTACTTAAAACCCTTTGCAGCGCCTGGCCGGGCCCTGGTTACCATCCACCCCCTACACCTGGAAACCGTACACGCCTTACTGGCCGAACGCGGCCTTACTATTCAAGAAGGATTAAAGGAGTAACATGGTTCATGGTTACTGGCAAATAGTTCCTTATGCTGTTGGCCATGTGCCGCTTACCAATAGTCAATTATGGTTAACCCACAAAACCCAATCATTGTGCAAGGCGACAGCACTGTCTTGTTAGAAGTAGATAACCAACGCTACCCGGAAGGGCGTGATCTACTCGCCCGTTTTGCCGAATTAGAAAAAAGTCCGGAATACATTCATACCTACCGCATTAGCCCCCTCAGTCTGTGGAACGCCGCCGCCGCCGGGTTAACCGCCAGTGACATTCTCGCCGGCCTGGAAGCGCTGGCCAAGTACCCTCTGCCAGACAATGTGCGCCATGACATTGCAGATTACATCAGCCGCTATGGCCAGGTAAAGCTGGTGCGCGAAGGGGACGAACTGCACCTGACAGCTAGTGACGCCCTGATCATTACAGAGCTGGCGCGGCACAAGCAGTTACGGCCGTATATCACCGCTCAACGAGACCCCCTCACCTTATGTATGGATGCAGCCCGGCGTGGCCACATCAAACAAGCCCTGGTCATCATCGGCTATCCGGCAGAAGACCTGGCCGGCTATGTGGACGGCGAATCCCTGACACTGCATCTTCGCCCCATCACCCTTCAGCATCAACCCTTTAAGCTGCGTGATTATCAATACACGGCTGCCGCCACCTTCCATGCCCAGGGTAGTGCCAGCGGCGGCAGCGGCGTCATTGTTTTGCCCTGCGGCGCCGGTAAAACCATGGTGGGCATGGCCGTTTTAAACCAGCTGCAAACCAACACCCTCATCCTCACCCCCAGCACCGTCGCCGCCCGGCAATGGATTGATGAACTGCTGGATAAAACCACCCTGGACCCGGAACAAATTGGTGAATACACCGGCTCCCGCAAAAGCATCAAACCAGTTACCATCAGCACCTACCAGACCATGACCTACCGCCGCCGGGGAACACGCGGTAAAAACCTGCCGCTGCCTGAAGAGTTTCCCCACTTCTCGCTTTTCAACGAACGAGATTGGGGGTTGATCATTTATGATGAGGTGCATCTGCTGCCTGCACCCGTCTTCCGCTTTACGGCTGAATTGCAGGCAAGACGGCGCCTGGGGTTAACGGCCACCCTGGTGCGTGAAGATGGCCAGGAAGAAGACGTTTTTTCGTTGATTGGCCCTAAAAAGTATGATGTACCCTGGCGTGAACTGGAAAAACAAGGGTGGATTGCCACCGCCCACGTTACAGAGGTACGTATTCCACTACTGCCAGAAGACCGGGTGGCTTACGCCATTGCTGAAGAGCGTGAAAAGGTGCGTGTGGCTGCCGAAAACCCGGAAAAACTGCGCATTCTAGACCAACTGCTGGCGCGCCATTATGGCGATAACGTGCTCATCATTGGCATGTACCTGGGGCAGTTAGAAGAGATACAACGGCGTTACGGCTTCCCTCTCATCACAGGCAAGACATCGGTGAAGCAGCGGCAGACGTTATTACATGCCTTTCGTGACGGCCATCTGCAAAACCTCATTATCAGCAAGGTGGGCAACTTTGCCATTGATCTGCCGGAGGCCAACGTGATGATCCAAACCAGTGGTACCTTTGGCAGCCGCCAGGAAGAAGCCCAACGTCTGGGCCGCATCTTGCGCCCCAAGCAAGAAAACACGCTGGCCTACTTCTATTCGCTGGTCACCAAAGACACCAAAGACCAGGAATTTAGCGCCAACCGGCAGCGATTCCTCACCGAACAGGGCTACCGTTACCACATTTTGTATGGTGATGAGATTGCCAGCTACCTGCCACCAGAGCGGTAACGGTGTGTTCATAAACATGCTTAAAGTGACCTTCACTCAGGCAAAATGGGAAGCTGTTTTTAGACGGTCACAAAGGCCCCATTTCAGGAGCATTCTATGCAATCACCCATTTGTATAGCGCCAACCGGCGCCAACCGCCATGCGCCGGCTTAAAGCGACGGCCGTGTCCGTTCCACCCACAAGCGAATCAAATCCACATTAAACCGGTAAAGGGGGCTTTTAGCGTCATTACGGCTGAGAATATCCCGGTTTTCCAGGCTGGTAAGCGCCCCTTTCCAGCGGTCGGCCGATTGCTGGCCACGGGCTGTGAGAAAAGCGCGCAGGTCTTTGGCCGCCACACCATCAGCGCTCACCAACAGTTCGGTCATCGCTTGTAACACCTGGCGTTCTTCCTCGGTAGACTCATCCCAAATGTAGCGGAAGTGGGCTTCGCCGCGGCCAATGATGCGGTCTACAACCTGGTCTACGTCTACGGCCGTTAGATAAGATGCCTTCATCTCATTGTGATACACCATCATCTCATGCAGCAGGAGTTGAGCAAAGTAAGGGTGCCCGGCGGTGATACTGATGATACGATCAACCGCCAGCGGGTCATACTCTGTGTTATACTGCCTGACCGGTTCCAAAATGAGACGGCGCATTTCCGTGGGCCGCAAGAAGGTAATAGGCCGGTAAGCCGCAATGTTAAACAGTGCTGACCAATATTCCGCACCCAACTCTTCCAGTTTGTGCGTGCCGGCAAAGATAAAGTCTACGTGGTTATCATGCTGCATCAGGTTACGCAGAAATTGGAAGATTTCAGGCTGCAAACGGCCGTCTTCCACACGCCGCTGCAGCTCCTCAAACTCATCAAACATCAACAACAGGTTTTTGCCATTCAGGTGTGGCACCAGCCCGCGCAAGAAACGCGAACGGAAGAAAAATTCCGGGTTTTCACCAAATTCTTCCCGCGCCGGCAAATCTATGGCAATGCCTTCACCTTCCAGTGTAAAAACAATATCATCGGCAATGGCGTAGAGGAACTCCGCTTCACCACGTGCCGGTTTACCCTGCATATCAACCAGCACCGCGTAGTGCGTTTCGGCCAGCATGTGGGGCAGGCGATACAACACCGAGGTTTTTCCGGTGCGCCGCTGCCCATGTAAGATGACCACATTGTTCTGATGTGCCCCCACCAGCATCTCTTGCACAAAGCCAAATACGTCATCACGCCCTACAAACACATCATCCGTTTTTAACGGCGTACCGGTGACGTAAGGGATGGGAAATACACGGGTAAACGGCCGTTCCGCCTCCATAAACTCCAGTTTATCCCCAAACACCACATGCCGCCGGTCATCCACGGCATCATCATAAACCACTTCCCAGGCCACACGCACCCGCTTCACACCTTCACGGGGCATCAGCATCAGGCTTAACTCTTTCTCTTCACCCGGTGGCAAAATGTCAATAAACCCTTCGCTCTTCACCCCTAACAAATCATAATCATCGCCAGCCAGCAGCTTAATACGCACGTGCTGGGCCACGTTTAACCCCTGGTTACGCACACATATCATTAAGGGCAGTTCAGGGATAAACGTGCAATGATGCAGCTTAAAGCTAGAGATGATGTCGGCGCGGCCTTTGAGACGCTGCACGGCCGTTAACACCGTCTCCTCCCAATGCTTCAGCGATACCTGTAGCGCATTATGCTGCGGCAGCGGCGTGGCCCAACAGTCTGGGTCGGCAAACTCTCGATCTACAAAGGTCTGGGAATCATGAATGGCGGCCAGGGCATTTTCCAGGAAAATCAGCTTGGTGGGCAGGCCATCGGTACGGTCTACTTTTTGCAGTTCTAGCACAATACGGCCAATGCGCTGTTGGCTTTTTACTACCAGCGGCGGCAGCGAAGATGTGTGCTGCTCTGGCGGCGGCTCAATTTTGAGGATTTGTTCCAGCGAGCGAGCGCTCATCACCTGATCCAGCGTATGATACGCTCCCGCAAAATCCAACGCCCAGCGCCACTGCCGGTTGGCCTTTAACATGTGGCTGAGATCAGCAATGGTCGCAGCATAGTCTGCTTCCCCTTTGCCTGTGCCCAGTGTGTGATAAGCAGCAGCAAAACGGGCCACTTCGGGCAAATGTTTCCAGGTGCGTGCCGCCAGGTGGGCCAGGACATCATACGCCTGATCATCCTTTGTAAACAACGTATACACTTCGGGCAAAATATCGTTTGGGTTGTTGCGTAAGTGGCGCTGAGCCAGCAGTGCCTTATCTACCGGCCGTTTACGCATCATAGAAAGGATAGGTATGAAAATGATGGCCTGGAGCACACTGACAACAACCCCTACTAACAAGGCCGAAAAGAGTACAACCCAGGGCAGCACCAGCACCCCACCTAACACAAAACTGGGATCACCAAACCCGGCTTCCACCATTTCCATAGCCAGACGTATGTCGGCAGCATCTTGCGGATTAAGCGTCAGGGCGCGTACCCGCAGCACCCAAAATGGAGACAGCCCCCAATTAAAGTAAAAAAAGCGCAGGCCAATGGCATGGACAGCCAGGGAAATGGCCACGCCGGCAATAACCACCCCCCAGAAACGGGCCACAAACCAGTTAGGCGGATTTTTAACCAGGGCGATGACGGCCGCGCCAAACCCTAAGAAAGCCAGCCCCAACAAGGGCGACAGCAGGCCAAGGGCATTGGAAACAGACCCAGAAGCAATCATGCCCACGTGGGTATCTTGCATGGCCGACAGCAGTTCCGGCCAGTCAGAGAAAGCCAGGTAAGACCAGCCAGACATGGTCACGGCCGTCAACATAGCCACCACCAGTCCTACCAGAATGCCCATCCACATGGCCGTTTCATCTCCGGCAAAGTACCGTTTAAGGGGATCACCGCTTTGAACAAGGTTAAAGAGTGATGGCCGGGCCGCGTTTGGCCGCCGCCGTCGCCACCAACCAACCAACGCGCCCTGCGCCCCCCAAAACACCGCCGCGGCCACCAATAAGAATTCCACCTGCTCGGAAGCATTCTCAAAGGCAATCACATAGCGGCGCAGCACGTCTGGCGGCGGCATATAAGCATCCACCAGCACTTCTAACGAAGCGCCAATGGTGCCAAAGGCGATCAGGGCATTCACCGGCAGAATGATGGTGAAGTAACATAACCCGGCGGCCGTCAGTCCGGCCACCATGCCGGCCTTACTGCCTTCACGCCAGCCACGTGCCGGCCGGGCGGCCATGATGCCAATGAGCAAAAAGGTGGGTACAGCCAGTGCTGCTGAACCCATAAGCCACAGACTATGAATGAGATCGTCAGAAAACGGCCGTTCCCACCCTATCAGCCATAATGGGGCGAATAGCCCTACAATAGGGTACAATGCAGCCAGACTAAGAACAACACCCCCAACAATCCCCACAATAATCGCGCGTCGTATCAAAAGTGACCTCTTTAGCCCGGCAGGGCAAGATGATTGATTAAGCCTGGGAAGTTGTCCGCGCCGCCCTTTGCAGGGCAGCCGCAAACTGCCCGGCCGTAGCGTAGCGGTTTTCCGGTTCTTTGGCCAGGGCTTGCATCAGCACCAGTTCCAGGTCAGGCGGCAAGCTGGGGGCCTTAACCGTCAGCGATGGCGGGGTGGCCTGCATGTGCTGTAAAAGCAGGGCTACGGGTGTATCGGCCGTAAAGGGCAGTTCACCGGCCAGCATTTCAAACAGCACAATCCCCAACGAGTAAATGTCAGAGGCGGTCTGGGCCGGCTGGCCACGCGCCTGCTCCGGCGACATGTAGTCAGGCGTGCCAATGGTAGCCCCGGTGCCCGTGAGCTGCGCGCCTTCCAGCATCCGGGCGACGCCAAAGTCAGTGAGCACGGCCGTGTACTCTGTATTACCCGTCAGCTTGGCCAGCCGCTCTTCCTGGCGCAGCATGATGTTCGCCGGTTTCACATCACGGTGGACAATGCCGTGTGCATGGGCATAATCCAAGCCGGCGGCAATATCACGCCCAATTTTCACCACATCTGCCAGGGACAAGGCTTCACGCTGTTCGCGCACACGGCGCAGGCGTTCTTTAAGCGCTTCACCGTGAATGTACTCCATCACCATGTAAGAGATGTCATCCTGCACACCAAAATCTACCATCTGCACAATATTCTGGTGACGCAGTTGGGCCACACTGGCAGCTTCACGCTGGAAACGTTCGATGAACGATTCTTCACCACCCAACGTCCGTGACATCACCTTGATGGCCACGTAACGGTCTAGTGAAGGCTGATAACCTTTGTACACCACAGCCATGCCCCCTCGCCCCAACGTGGAGAGGACGCGGTAGCTGCCCAACGTGGCCCCGGTGAGGTCGGTGGTACTGGTCGTTGTACGGGCTGTAGACGGCCGTGGCGTTGGCCGTCGTTCCACTTCCGCTCGCTGAATAAAGTCAGCAAAGGAGTGACTAAACGGCCGTATGTGCCCTTCGGCCGTCACTTCAATCAGTGCCTTCTCCTGTAACAGGCGCCGCACATCGGCATCGGCCGTATGCAGGTGACGGAGGGCGCTTTGGCTTATTTCGCCCAACTGCCGCCACAGGTAACGGTAATGGTCTTCCGCCTCGGCCAGAAAGCGTCGCAACACCCTGGCTTCCAGTTCCGCATCGGTGATCGGCTTGGTGCGGTCTGCATAAAGGTGTGAGCCAATGACCTGCAAGAAAAAGGGATGCCGGCCGGCATGGTGAATGCAAAAATCAAGCTGGGCTGTGGTAAAGGGAGTGGTGTGACCCTCTTGGCCATGCTCATCTGGCCTGGCCTTGCCTGACAGCATCATCAACAGCCCAGCAGCCTCGTCGCGGGGCAGCAGATTCAGCCGTTCTTCAGAGAAAATGTTAAAAAATGGCGAAGATAGTGTATCTGCATACTGGTATGTCAGATCATATAAGCCCTGCTTGGACGTGGTGATGTAAGTGACGCCTAATTCGCCGGCCAGGCTGCGTAACTCACCATAAAAACTGGCATCAAAGGCAGCATTGGTGGCCAGGCTTTCAAATTCGTCCAACATCATCACCACCCGCAGCCCGGCGCGTTCGACACGGCGCAGCAGGCGGCGTACCTGCATAAAACGGGCATCAGCCAGCAGTGACAGCGCTTCAGCCTGAGCCCGCATATCAGCCTGGTTTTCCGGCAGGGCCAACGCCAGTTGGTCTAACAATTCCGGCCAAAATTCATCATAGCTGATGTTGGCCATACCTTCTAGATCCATGTAAATAAAGACAAACTGGTCGGGGTCAAACCCATGTTGGCGCAGCGTACTGGGACAAGAGATAGTTGTAAGGAGTGAGCTTTTACCCATCTTGCGCTCACCAATGACAGAGCGGCTCTGGCGGGTGGCTATGGCACTATACAGGCTCTCTACTTCGCGGGTACGGCCGTAAAAATAAGAGGGGTCAACAATCCGTTGCCGGTTGAAAAAAGGGTTGTCGTGGCTATGATGAGCATGAATCATATCGGCAAAATTATATCACGCTTACCGAAGTAACAGGGGTGCTAAATGTGTCCAATGGTACCAGTAATCTGTTAGACCTGTTGACAAACCACAAAGCTATCCGTTATAAGCATCGGCGGAGTAGATTTTATTGTAAGGCAAGATCAGGTGATGGGTGACCCTGCAGTTTACCAGGCCTGCTGCCTATCTCACCTTGATTGATGTTGTAGGAGCAAACAATGTCCTCTCAAAGTACGTTCAAATTCTTTTATCGTTTCATTCTCGTTTTTCTCTCCCTTATCATTATCATTCTGCTGGTCTCTCATGCCGCCCGCGCCAGCCTGGCTGGCGGCCCCAGCCAGGCTGGCGGTCAGCCAACCACCCCGTATCCCATCCTGTTTGTCACCCAAATCCCTATCGCCGCCGACTTTATAACGATAGGCTCTACCTTTGGCAACCATCGGGGCGCCATGCAGTCGGTAGGGCGCGGTGGTGATCTGTGGATTCGCTACCCGGATGGCACCTTAAAAAACCTGACCCAGGCCGCAGGGTACGGCGTCACCGGCTTTCAAGATGATAATGCCATTGCCGTACGTGACCCGGCCGTCCATTGGGAGGGCACCAAGGCCATTTTTAGCATGGTCATTGGCGCACCGGAACAGTACCAATGGGAGACGTATTATTGGCAGTTGTACGAGATTACCGGGTTGGGATTGAACGATACACCGGTCATCACCAAAGTGCCCCACCAACCAGAAGATTACAACAATATCAGCCCCATTTATGGCACCGATGAGCGCATCATCTTTACGTCAGACAGGCCGCGCAATGGGCAGGCCCACCTTTACCCGCAGCGGGACGAATATGAGTCAGCGCCCACCAATACCGGGTTATGGCGTCTGGACCCGGTCACTGGTGATCTGCATCTGCTGAATCATGCGCCATCGGGTGATTTTACGCCTACTATTGACAGCTACGGCCGTGTTGTCTTCACGCAGTGGGACCACTTACAGCAAGACCAGCAGGCTGACGCCGACCGAGGCAACCCCCAAGACCCGCCTTACGGCTCCTTTAATTACAGCCATGAGGGTGCCAATGCAGCCATTCTGAATACCCGTGTTGAAGTTTTCCCCGAACCAAGAGAAGCCGTGATAGGCACAAACATTGTGGGGCACACCTTTAACCACTTCTTTCCCTGGACGATCAACCAGGACGGCACAGATGGTGAAGTGCTGCTGCACCTGGGGCGGCATGAACTACACGGCTACATCCCTAACAGCATTAACGACGACCCTAACATTGTCGAATATTATGGTCAATACCCACGCACCAATCCTCATGAGATAGTGAACATGTTCCAGATCAAGGAAGACCCCTTAAACCCGGGCGTCTTTTTTGGCGTAGACGCGCCAGAGTTCTATACACACGCTGCCGGGAACATTATCAGCATGGCTACCGACGGGTTAAACGGCGACCAGGTCACGGTAATTTACGTGACAGATGCAACAAACAACGACGGCCGTTACCGCGAACCTTTACCCTTGGCCGACGGTACTTTAGCCGCCATCCACACAGATGACAGTGGTTATGAAGAAGGCAGCGGCGTCAACTCCACGTATGAATTTCGCCTGAAGCTGTTGGCCCCTGCTGGCGGCGGTTTATGGACAGCCAGCACACCGCTGACCAACGGCATCAGCAAAAACGTCAGCTATTGGGACCCAGACACCCTGGTGACGTACAATGGCGTTTTGTGGGAATTAAACCCGGTGGAAGTGCGGCCACGCACTAGACCTACCCCCCCCGCGTTCACCTTGCCAGCGCCGGAACAGCAAATGTTTGACCAGGCCGGCGTTTCGCTGGCCGAACTGCAAGCGTTTATGGCCGCACGCAACCTGGCGTTGGTGATCAGCCGTAATGTGACCACCCGTGATGACCTGGACCGGCAGCAGCCGTTTAACCTGCGTGTCCCCGGCGGGGTGCAAAGCATCGGCGCGCCGGGTACAATTTACGATGTTTCTTACCTGCAATTTTTTCAGGGGCTGCAAATTCGGGGGTATATGGGCTGCTGTGGTTCAAACACGCCGCAAGACGGCCGTCGTCTGCTGGCCCAGCCAGGTGGCAGCGGCCTAAATCCCCCCACCACCGGCCCCACCGGCAGTGTCACCCTGGGCAACGATGGTTCGATGGCCGCTTTTGTGCCCGCAGGCCGGGCCATGACCTGGCAGCTCACCAACCCCGAAGGGGCGGCAGTGGTGCGAGAACGGTATTGGCTCACCTTTGCGCCGGGGGAGGTGCGCGTCTGCGCGTCTTGTCATGGTCTCAATGAGTTAGACCAGGCGGGCCATACCGTACCCACCAATCCCCCCCAGGCCTTGTTGGCGCTGCTGCAATGGTGGCAAACGTTACAATCCTTGGAACCGCAGGTGTATCTGCCGCTTGTTTCACGTTAACAGCCACGCCAGGCATAGGGCATTCGTTTGAAAGCGTGTCTGGCGTATAACGTATTTCGGACGCTTATCGGACGGCCGTGATTTATACTGCACCCATATTGACAACTTACCCCTCAGGGTAGTACCATCGGCAGCACAGTTTTGCCTGAAAATTAAGGAGAGACCATGCCTCAACCTCATGCCCTCAAGTGCCCGTCTTGCACCGCTTCGCTCAATTATGACGGGCGCTCTGAAACCATCCTCTGTGAATTCTGTGGCAACACCATTATTGTGCCTGAATCCATGCGTGCCGGATCATCCCAGGCCGGCTATATGGGCAGTGAATCCCCAGAAAAAGCGCAAAACATTCATACGATTCTGGAACTGGTGCGGGCCGGGAACAAGCTCGAAGCTATTAAGCTGTACCGGGAAACGTTTGGTGTAGGGCTAAAAGAGGCAAAAATGATCGTAGACAGCCTGGAACTAGGCCAGCCGACGGCCATCACTATCACCACGGTTCCTACGGCCACTGCCAGCAGCAATGCCTGTGGCTGCATTGTGGGCATTGTCATTATGCTCTTCACATTGGGCGCTGTCGTGGCTGCCTTTGTGCCCATAGTGTCTGTGACACAAATTCTGGAAGATCCGCAAGAATTTGTACGGCAATTTTCTGAAGGGGATTTTCAAAATATAGAGAGCCTGGTGGAAGAAGCCGGGCAGGTAGTCACTTCTGTAAACCGGGGCGTTATAAACAGCCCCCGGCCCACCACCAAGGGAGGAGACGGCCTGGGGTCTGATTTGCTGGTAGAAAATTATCAATATGGCGGCAGCACATCGTCTATTATGCTCACCTATACCGAAGTGGGTGACGGCCGTCGCGGCATTCGCTGGGAAACCCCGGTGGCCGACTCTGGCAGCAATTTGTCTTACAATGTAGGGTATGATAACCAACACGTTTACGCCAGCAGTGGGACAACACTAAAAGCGCTGGCTCGCAGCAGCGGCACACAGGCATGGCAGGCCAACCTGAGTGACGTGGTAGACGGCCGCTGCCTGGGCTGCCTGCGCTCTGAAGACGGCATGGTGGTGGCCCTGACCGCCGATAACATTTTGTATGGTCTGGACGCGGACACCGGCCAACAGCTCTGGCAGGCCCGCCTGACCAGCGACACACCCCGTTACCTGAGTGATGGCTTTGTAGGCTTTGCGCTGATCAATGGGCATGTGGCCCTTTTAGATGAATCCGCCCAGGCCGGAGCCTTTGGCTTTGCCTTAAAGCTTTATGCCCTGCAAACTGGAGAACTGGCCCAAGAAATGGTGCCCATGTGCCCGGACGTCGACAATTTCTTTGACCCGGCGCCCATTGGCTACTATAACCAGGTTTTTATTCATGAAGGGCAAGACAAACTCTTTTTCCTCTACGGTGAAAACATTAATGGCGCCTACTGCCTGGAACAATGGGACCCGGAAACAGGCACTCCTATCTGGCAAACCCGGCTGCCGCAGGAAGTGACCACTTCCGCATCTATCGGCGGTGGTGTGATCACAGAATGGAGCGGCTCGCCAGCCTTTGCCTTTACGGGTGAAACGCTGCTGCTGCCCACCTATGAATCATCAGCCCGGCAGGGCATTGCCCTGGCTGATCTGGTGAACGGCCAGGTTCAATTTTATCTACCCGAAGCCGATCATGAACTATGGCCGATTGGGGTACAGGGGGACACGGCCGTGGTCTGGGCAGAGAAGCAGCGCGGCACGTCTCAGATCGCTGTCTGGGGGCTGGATGCTGCCACCGGCGCGCGTAAGTGGGAACACCCTCTACAGGCTGAATATTTGTTTGAACTGGACCCGTTTGATGACAAATGGATGTACTACCTGACCCCAGAAAGCCTGTACATCTTGCAGCTGTTTGCTGACCCAGAGCCACCGCAGCTCCTGGTGCAATCCCTGAATGTCAGCAATGGCGCCCTCAATTATGAAACCAGTAATACGCTGCCCGATGATTATTGGCAGGGGGCCACACGCACCGCCGACCATATCTACCTGAATTTACGTTCGTTGGTGGGGGTCAATTTAAAGACGGGGAAAACGGCCGTAGAGTGGCCGTAGGAATTGGCCGCGACATTATGGGACCAGGCCATAACTCACGTTACGGGCTGCATTAGCCCGTAACGTGAGCTGCCCCAAATTTCAGGCATGGTTCAAGTTACAAATTAAACTTGATATTGATGATATCTCCATCACGTACGATGTAGGTTTTGCCTTCCTGGCGCAATCTACCGGCCGCCCGCGCCGGGGCCATGCCGCCTAACGCTACCAGGTCATCATAATGCACCGTTTCAGCACGGATGAACCCTTTGGCCAGGTCTGTGTGAATGGTGGCGGCCGCATCTACGGCCGTGGCGCCGCGGCCAATGGTCCACGCCCGCACCTCGTCTTCTCCCACTGTAAAGAAAGATTGCAGCCCCATCAGGTCATAACTCAGGCGAATGATCTTGTCCAGGCTGAGCTCTGTGACACTGTACTCTTCCATAAACATGGCCAATGACTCCTGATCACCAGCGGCGCTAAGCTGGGCCAGCTCCATTTCCAGCTTGCCGCGCAGGTTTGTGATCACCGTCTGAGGGTAATCATAAGTCGAGGACAACTCATCCTGGTCATCACCAATATTAAAGATGACGACGGTTGGTTTCAGCGTCAGCAGGCCAAAGCCACGTAAGGATTTAATTTGTTCATCATGGAGAGCAAGGGCACGCAACGGCCGTTCTGCCATGAGCGTCTCATGCATCTGTTGAAACAGCTCCATCTCTGCCTGGGCTTCTGCCTTGTTCTTAAAGGCACCCCGCTGCAAGCCCCCTTCCAGCTTTTCCAGCCGTCGTTCAACCACCCCCAGGTCATTTAAGATAAATTCAGTATCCAGGGCGGCCAGATCGCGGATGGCATCTACGTCACCATCCGGGTGAGGGTATAGGTCGCTGTCAAAAGCGCGCACGACGTGTACAAACCCATCCAGCCCAGACAGGTGATTCAGCAGTTCGCCAGGCATCCCGCCCTCACTGGCACCCTTTTTTAGCCCGGCCACGTCTGTGTAGGTGATGCGGGCGTAAGTCGTCTTCTTGGGGTTAAACATACGGCTGAGCACATCCACCCGATCATCCTGTACGTCCACGACGGCCGTGAGAACATCAAACCGCCCGCCCATACTTTGCCCCACGGGGGCATTACCTTTTGTCAGCGCATTAAAAATGGTCGTCTTACCTGCACCAGGCAGGCCAATAATCCCTAACTTCATACCTTGTCCTTTTTATCCCCCTTGCACCCGCTGCAAATCCCAGTTATCAAAAAACCAGCCATTATTCACCAGGCCATAACGCGCCCGAATACCAATACCCAGGCGGGCTGTACCCGACTCGGCCAGGGTGAAGGTGTGCTCAATCGTGTTCCAAATACCAAATGTGGGCAGCAACCAGGCAGTGCCACCGCCAGGGGCCACAATACGAATTTCACCGGCGTAGGGGTCATCGGCCCATACTTTACTGCCGCCATTGTAATCCATGACCAGATCAGGAAACGCACGAATGGTCAGTTTATACGTCCCGGCTTCCAGGGGGATATCCTGATATATGCGGAAGCTGATAGGCCCATTCCCTTTAAAGATTTTGATGGTGTGGTCGCCATCCCGAATAAAGAGGCTGCGTTCATGTTCCGGCAGTTGGAAGTAGGGCAGCACACGTGTTTCCGGCCGGAACCATTTATCCCAAGGCTGGTTACCATAGCCGGTGGGGCCTTCATCCCATTCAAAGCCCCAGTTATTGGGCAATTGCAATTCGGGCACACCCCACATGTTGTACCATCCATCTTCAAAGCCCCCATTAGGCAGTATGTCGCCGCCAAAAACGGGGTTGGGCGGCACCGTCGGCGGCGGGGGTGGCTGGGTAGGTGGCGGGGGTGGGTTAGTAGGCGGTATTGGTGTGTCCGTAGGTATGGGTGTGTTTGTAGGCACGGGGGTATGGGTAGGGATGACGGGGGTGTCGGTAGGCAGAGGGGTGCTGGTTGACGGAGGCACGGCCGTGCTGGCCGGTGAGGGCGTGGCTACAATCTCACCTGGTACTACCGTCCAGGTAGCCGGCGCCTCAACTGCGGGAATCTCTGTAGCGGCCGTACTTTGGGCGGACACGGTTTGAGCTACGGCCGTGTTCACCACATTTTGGGCCACTGCTGTGCCAGCCACGGCCGCGTCTACCGTCCCCTGTATGTCGGCTTCTGTTAACTTTTCTTCATTATTGCACGCTGAAAACAACATCAGCCAGGCCATAAACCATAAAATGGCAATCCTCTTTTTCATCGCTAGTTCCTACCTCCAGCTGTCTTTATCTTGACAACCACAGTTTACAATGGAACAGGTGCAACACAGTGGCCGGTTACCATGCGTTGCACCTGTGTGACAGATACGGAAATGAACTCGTAAATTGTAGCCTGTGACCAGGAAAGGGCAAACAAGACCCCTTAGGCACCGTTTTTACAGTGCTGGCCAGCCGATGATAATCACCTCGGCACAACTGCCTGACAGTTCTTAACCGGCCACCCTGGCCAGGTTCACCACTTCAACAATAACCAGCGCTAGCGTACTCAAAACCAACCCCATTAAAAACGACGTATAAGCAATGCGAATAAACCGGTACTTTTTTCGCCCCAGGTAAACGCCCATCTCGTAAATTTCGCGCAGCATCGCTTCATATGCGCGTGTCGGGTCTTGCAAAAGGGGGTTCATCTCTGCCACCCACTCGTCATACTCCAGATTGGCAAATACCCCAAAAAACAAGAGATTATTGTGGGGATTACTCAAGTCCGGTCGCACACCTAGCGTAAGCTTGGGCATGACCGCATAAGCAGCCGCTATGATGGTAACTAAACAAAAACACAGCATGATGACCACCGGCCAGCGTAAGTAGGGGTCTCCCAAATAACGAATTGAAAAGGTGGTTATCAAAGAAGCCAGCGTCAACATCATGCTGGCCTTAACGTCAGCCATCTGGCTTAATTGGGCATGATAGGCTCGTGTCTGCCGGAACAGCTGGTCAAGATGGCCTGACGGCCTGACAACATCAATTTCCATATCTCTTTCCTGGACTGAGCCATTACCTTTTGTTTCCATGCCTAACCTCCAACGCTGGAAAAGTGAGCTACACTTATGACCACTTGACTTTATACACTTTACCCCCAAAAGGGCAAATGGCGGTAAACTACCCTTCCTAATAACCATATTGTACTCTCTAATCAAACGAGGTATACCATGATCCACCAGGAATTTGTTACTACGCAGCGCGGCCTGAACCGGCAGCTGCCGGCGATGCGGCTGTACGAAAAGGCGAAACGGTTTGGTATTTGGAATCCATCTGACATTGATTTGCGCCAGGATGCCAGAGAATGGTCGGCCCTACTAGTGGATGAACGAGATCTGCTGCTGCGCCTGACAGCCATGTTTCAGGCCGGTGAAGAGGCGGTAACATTAGATTTACTGCCCTTAGTCATGGCCATTGCACGTGACGGCCGTATTGAAGAAGAGATATACCTAACCACCTTTCTTTTTGAAGAAGCCAAACATACTGATTTTTTTAACCGCTTTCTGAGCGAAGTCGCCGGGCAGACCAGTGATCTTGCTTGTTACCACACTGAAAGCTACCGCCGCATCTTTTACCAGGCACTGCCCCAAACGCTGCAAGCGCTCCTGAACGACCCTTCCCCGACCGCCCTCATTCGTGCCTCTGTTACCTACAACATGATCGTGGAAGGGGTGCTGGCCGAAACTGGCTACCATGGCTACTTTACCGTGTTAGATCAGGAACAAATGATGCCTGGCGCCCGCCAGGGCATTACCCTGCTCAAACAAGATGAATCACGCCACATCGCTTATGGTATCTTCCTCATCTCCCGCCTGCTGGCCGCGGATGATAATTTGTGGCCCGTCGTTGAAGACACCATGAACAGCCTGCTGCCAGATGCCTTAGCGGTCGTCGGTGAAGCGTTTGAAAGTTATGATCCCATCCCCTTTGGTTTAGACCCAGATGTATTTACCCATTTTGCCTTGAGCCAGTTCCAAAAGCGTATTGAACGTATTGAACGGGCGCGTGGTGCTTCGCTGGCAGAGATCTACCAGGTCACCCACCAGGTGATTGAGAATAATGATGGTTGATGGGCCGTGCCGTGCCGCACCCCTGCACCCTCAGTATAATGAACCCATGATGATGAAAGAACTTTACCAAAAAGACACACATACTACTCGCTGGGCTGGTTCGCAAGACCCAACCAATGCCCAAGGGCCTGTTTTTGATACTGTGGCGCCTGGTGAAACAAAAACGTTGCTGTCCGTGGCTGGCTGTGGGTTGATACAGCGTATCTGGCTGGCCTTGCAGCCACACACGCCGGAACGACTGCGAGCTTATCGGCTGGAAATGTTTTGGGATGGTGCGGAGACGCCGGCCGTTTCTGTACCCCTGGGTGACTTCTTTTGCGTGGGGCCAGGTGTCGTTTCCTTTGAAAACGAACTATTTACCAGTCTGGCAGGGTGCTCCTTCAGCTGCACCGCCCCTATGCCCTTTTGCACCGGGGCGCATATCACACTCACCAATGAATCTGGGGAGAGCATTTCCCACCTGTCTTACACCATCAATTACACACTTACCAGGCAGCCTGAGGCAGACGTGCTGTACTTTCACAGCCATTGGCGGCGCGAAAGCCCCACCACATTGGGCCAGGATTTTGTAATATTGCCCCATGTGGCGGGCCACGGCCGTTTCCTGGGCACGGCTCTTTATATTATGACTGACCCGGTTTACGGCCGTAGTTGGTGGGGGGGAGGTGATGTCAAACTCTATCTGGACGGCGACGCCAATCACCCTGGCCCGGTGAGCACAAGCATGGCCAATTACATAGGGGCCGGCTGGGGCATGAGTCCATTCTCTCAACGTTACCAGGGGTGCCTGGTGGCCGATGCAGCTTACGGCCGTTACATGTTGTACCGCCTGCACGTGCCGGACCCTATAACGTTTCACCAGGGGTGTCGGGTCACTGCCCAGCAGATCGGCAGCGCCCCCAAAGAAATGGTGCGTCAGCTGGCCGCCAACGGCGCACCGCTGCACTTGATCAGCGCCGCTGGCGGGCGCCAACCCTTCCTGACTCTAGTTGATGCCAGGTCAGCTCTGGGTGACCCCGACATTGCCGAAAGCGACTGGTGCCACTTTTACCGCCAGGATGATTGGACGGCCGTCGCTTACTTTTATCTGGATAAATCCACCAACTCGCTGCCGCTGCTGGCGCCGCTGGCCGTACGCGTGGCCGGTTTGGCCACAACCACGGCCGTGACCATGAGCCGTTTGGAATACCGTCCCCGCTCTCTACGCCGCAAGGACAATGGCTTCGCCTTTAATTTGCAAAACCCGGCAGAACCACTCACCATCATCGGCTTGCACAGCCTGACGGTGAATGAGCAGCCTGTGGCCGCAGCAGATATCACCCTGATTTCCATGCATGGTGTCACCCGGCCAGCCTCCGCCATAACCCCAGGTACACCGCTGCCCCTACCCACCCACACCACCGCCCGCATCCAGGTAAACGGGGTTCAGTTGGCTGATAGAGTGCACCACATTTCTCTCCGCCTGCAGGTGTTAGAAGTAGAAGGGATGGTTGCCGTAAGCCTCTCAGACCAATTAGGGGAAAAAACATGAAGCGCCTCGTTCGCCTGTTTGTGCTGTTTGTAACCTGGCTGGCCTGGCTGACCAACGTTCGCTTGCCAGACAGCCGTTTTATCTGGTTATTGGCCATGCCCAAGTGGTTATCTGGCCCCCTGGCCCCACTTCTGGCAATCGCCGGTATTTTAGGCGCGGCGTGGGGCCTCATCCGGCGTGATCGGCTGGCGGTCTTTGCCGGGGTGGCCAGCGCCATTTTTGCCGGTAGCTACATACGCAAAGTAACCGCCCCTCATGAAGAATTTGCTTTTGCCTTTGGGCCAGATTGGGAACAGCATCTGCCGTCCCACCTACGTTGGCAAATGCGGCCGCGACGGTATGCGCTGCAGCCGTTCAACCCACCACTGGCCGGCCCGGTCATGATGGACACCGTCATGGGCAGCCATCATGAAACAGGGGCCCCTTTGTTGGCTGACATATGGCAGCCAGCAGACGATGTGCCACGCACCGGCATCGGCATTATTTATCTGCACGGCAGTGGCTGGCATTATCTGGACAAAAATTTTCAGGGGACTACCCGGCCGTTCTTCCAATACCTGGCAAACCAGGGCTACGTGATTGCCGATGTGGCCTACACGTTGGCGCCACAGGCCACGCTCATCCCTATGGTAGCCGACGTAAAACGAGCTATTGTCTGGATGAAAACCAATGCGGCCAGTCTGGGCATTAATCCGGCGCGTATTGTGTTAATGGGGGCATCCGCGGGGGCACATCTGGCCCTGTTGGCCGCGTACACGCCCAACCATCCGATTTTAGACCCGGCAGATGTAGCCCTCGAGGACACGGCCGTACGTGGTGTCATCTCATGTTATGGCGTAAGTGATGCTGTTACGGCCCATGAATACCTGACCCGGTTAGCCCGGCTGCCAGTCAGGTTGGCACCGGTTATGGAATCGTTGCTAAAACAAGCTGGCTTGTTGATGACCGACGGCCGTTTTGTTGAAGCTGCGGACATGCTCCCCAACCTGCTTGGCGGTCAGCCTGAGGTAACATTCGCCATGTATGAGCTGGCCTCCCCTATCATCCACGTCGGCCCGCATTGTCCACCCACGCTCCTGATCAACGGCACCCATGATCTAGCCTTCCATGTAGACCAACACCGTCAGTTACACGCTGCCCTGTTTCGTGCCCGTGTCCCATGTGTGCATGTAGAGTTAGAGTATGCTGACCACGCCTTTGACCTCATCGCCCCGCGTTGGTCTCCAGGCGCGCAGGCGGCGCTCTATGATATTGAACGTTTTCTGGCCCTGATGGTTTGACCCCGACCAGAGTTTTGAGTCGTACGGCAATCGTTACGTTTCTCACTAACCAGGCACAACCTCCAATGCAACGCCATTAGCCAGGTAATTTACCTGAAACTGTTTACCAGGCCCGATGGCTGTGCCGGTTACCGTCGCGAAGGTGCCACTCCGGGATACGGCTGTCAAAATGGAGAAACTACTGCCAAAACCGGGATCATAGCTGTTGATGAGTGTGATCTCCAGGGTGCCGTCTACGGCGGCCGTTCCGGTTACGGCCAATTGATCATATTGAGAACCGGCACTAGGCCCTCCAACGTGGGTGATGAGTTTGCCGACGGCCGTTTGCGTATAGCTGCCGTTAATGGTCATGACACCAGCTATGGTCCCCGCCGGCGAAACTTCCCCGCCATTGACGACATTAGCATCTAATGTACCCGTTCCCAGAAGCCGGGCATTATTGCCCAAAACAATCGTACCACCACTAACAACACCATCGACGTTCAGGAATATATCGGCAATGTTGATGTTTAGCGTACCAGCAGTGAACAGGACAGCACCCGCATCAACTGCCTCTATTCGACCCCTCTGTAGACTGCCATAGGCAACAAAATCTGTAGCCGAAGATAAATCAATCTGACTATTCGCTCCGCTAGCCAAAAACCACATGTTTGCGGGCCCAATGGACGGCAAACTGCTCAAATCAACTTTTCCGCCGTCTAAAGCATCGACCAGAATCCGATGGTAAGTGGTGGCATTCAGTGATGCCAAATTGGGAAAAACGATTTCGCTTCCGGCGCCCGTCGCTCGCCAGACGCGGTCAATTCCACCACCACTATAGCTGGTTAAGCCAGGGAGCGATAAGACTGCATCCCCGGTTATCAATATAGAAGATTGATTAAAATTCGTCAGCGCCGTTAGGGTTAGAGAGAGACTATCCAAAGTGATAGTTCCCGCTGTTAAACGGGTTATTTGCTGAACGGGTATCGTTCCCCCCGGATTCACAACCAGATCAACCAGATGCAGTTCCAGCAGGTTATCCATCAAAACAGTGCCATTATTGGTCGCTTCTATCCGACCCCTCTGTAGGCTGCCATAAGCAACAAATTCCGTGGCCGAAGATAAATCAATGTAACTATTCGTTCCGCTGGCAAAAAGCCACACATTTGCGGGTCCAATGGACGGCAAACTGCTCAAATCAACTTTTCCGCCATCTAAAGCATCGACCAGAATCCGATGGTAAGTGGTGGCATCCAATGATGTCAAATTGGGAAAAGCTAGTTCACTTCCTAAACCTGTCGCTCGCCAAACACGGTCAATCCCACCGCCACTGTAGCTGGTTAAATTGGGAAGAGTAATTTTCCCTCCGTTCAAGGCATAAAAATTGGCCTGCGCCACCAGAGTCGTTCCATTGGCTGTAAAAGAAGCTACTATACCATCAGCGCGTAACGTGGTCCCACTTGCCATGCTGAAATTGCCATTTACGGTGGATGGCACTTGAACGGTAAAGGATCCACCCGTGATGCTAACGTTGTTGGCGCTGTGCAGCGCGAGTACGGTAGTGTTGCCACTGCTGTGAACGACCGTTATATTTTCCGATACATCAATTTCTACCCTGTCCGAAGCGTCGGGGATACGATCCAAATCCCAATTCTGGGGATCGTGCCAGGATGTACCATCCCCACCGCCATCCCAGACAAGGGTGGGTTCGCTTTCTCCCCAGCCAAAATCAAAGAAGATAAAGACATTATCCCCTGTAGCCGGTCCAACGCCGTTATAAACACGGGTTTCGGTTGTTATAGTGTCGATGGCGACGGCCGTAAATGGCTCGCCAGCCGGGATAAACGGCACAAAAAAGTATCCGCCTGCGTCTGTCACCCCCGTAAAAGGCATCACCTGCCCATCGTTAAAAATTTTCACCTGCACCCGCCCCGCCAAAGGAGGTTGAGAGATAACGGCAATGGGGTTGACATTGCCCACGCCATTACCCCCCGGTGGTGGAGCAGATCCCATCCCAGTGAAGACCGTCGTGCCTTGTTGCGCGCCTGGCGATGGAGCCGGCCCACTGCCGCAGCCATTGGCCCATTTTAAGGCGTTGACACCAACCATCAAGCCTTGATACACCATTCGGGCATAATCAAGTGCTGCGGATAACGTGCCGACAACAGTTCCCATAGCCGGCGATCGGGCGCTAATCAGCGCTCCTGCTTCCTCTAACGGACTGCCCTCGGGCATGGTGCTTTGGTAATTGGGTAAGGAATTAAAAAAGGCTGAAGTATCTGGGGGGCGAGCGCAATCTATTAACGCCATTGATCCCTGCAGTGATTTGTTGTCACCACTGTAAAGCAGCATGACATTATTTTCCACCGTGTAAATTTTGGCGGCATCCGCTAGTAACTGCTCTGCCTCTGGAAATGGCTCTTCTTGTAAGTGAGCATAAATTGCCGTAAAGCTGGCCTGGGCTTGCTGTAAACTGGCTATCGTTTGCGTGAGCGTTTCACCTGGCACCAGGGTCGTTAAGGAACTTCCCTGGGCATCTTGCAGGCCCTGAATCAGGTTGTTAATTTGCGCATCGAAGATTTCCTGTGGCGGTTGGTTTAATTCTGGCAGTTGTTCAATATGTACCGATATAGGCTCAGTTAAATATCCAGAACTTATATTTTTAAGCGTCATGAACGCTTCACCGACTGGCAGGTAGGGCAAGGAGATCAAGGCAATTTGCCGCGGCGGGGCTGTTTCCGCCAGGGTCAAAATGACAGGATATTCAACCGTTGTACCATCGACGGCCGATTCAAACATGGCAACATTCCCTATCGTAGAGAACGCATTAAACCCGTCCACCTCCAAGACAAATGCCTCGCCGGGTGGGCCCGCGATCACATTGGCGAATTGAGTGGTGCGCCGTAGATCATTGCCGGTAACCGAGGAAACAAGCGGCAAAGCAACGGGATCCAGAATCACGTCATCATTGGGCGCAACCGAAGCGGTGCGGATAACAACCAGTTCATCTACACCATCGCCATTGGCGTCCGGCAAAATCATATAATTAACAACCGCCTGCCCTGGTTGAACCCGATTGCCATACCCAGCCGATGAAACCATGCCCAGTGGTCTGGTCAGCGAGGCGCTGGACTGCACTTCCTGATCGCCTAAAAAGGTTACGCCAATGGTTTCCCACGCAATCCCATGTTGGGCGGTTACCTGTTCCTGGGTTCTTTCTGAAACGGTAACATTGGTATTATTGGGAACGGTATTGGGCAAAAAGGTAATGGCACTGCCGGTCTGGCTGGCCAGTACACCGCCGGACTGATGAATGAGGCCACTGGTCGGCGGGTTAGGAACGATGGTCACCGTGATGCTATGGGTGGTGCTGCCGCCTGGCCCGGTGGCAACGGCCGTTAACGTTGCCGATCCGGCTGGTAATGTCTTCGCATCTAAAAAGGCGCGCAAACCATCGGCCGGCTCCAGATCAATATCGTCAACTTTGAAAGTAACGCTGGTAATCACATCCCTGTGCGAAAGAGGCTGGATGGCAACAAAGGTGGTGCCGCCAACACTGGTATTGGGCAGGGGACTAATGAATTGAAATTGAGGCGCCCCTGGTGGGGTCAAAATAACGGGTAGATAAACCTGATAGGCTCCCCCGACTTGCATTGGGCCCTGGTCCCTACCGGGCATGAATGTTGATTCCAGGGCGCTCATTGGGGCAGACGGCCGTGGCAGCAGCGCTAAAACAGTCAGAAAAATGAATGAGCAAAAGTGAAGTTTGAGGTTTCGAATATAATGCATGAGCGTCCTCTTTACCTTAAGGGAAATCATGGTTGTGCAATGGGTGTCGTTTCCCGGCTAATTGACCTTAAAAAAGCGGTCAGCGTCTCTATTTCATCAGGGGTCATCCCATTGCCCGTGTCAGGTGTGGGGTGGCCGGCAGCTAACAGTGCGGGCAATGTCAACATGGAACCGTCGTGCAAATAAGGCGCGGTTAATGCCACACCGAGTAATGATGGAGGCGCAAAACCCATGTGGCCGCGCACATCCAGGGGGTTTAATGTGGCTACATCGCGTAATACCTCCTCTACCATCCCGGATTCATCGGGATCCAATGTGCCTGGTGGGCCAGGCAACATGTCTGATGTCCAGTAGGGACCGCCATGACACTCGGCACAACCATGGTTGATAAACAGGGTACGGCCAGAAGCCACGTCATCGCCACCGACCGGTATGATTGGTGCGCGAATACCATCTGTAAGGAAAGCAGCCAACGCATCTAAATCGGCCGAGCGGCCAGCATTTGGCAAACCCAGTAATGGTGGATCCACACCGGGCGCCATCCCCACTCCTCGTTGAATAATCTCGATTGTCTCCTCTACATCTTGTGGTTCATCCAGCGTTGCTGACCAATGCCAGGGCAGTGTATCTCCGGCGTTCCAAAGCTGAGGTGTTTGCCGGGGGCCATCGGGAAAGTGCCAGGTGACACCATCTGGCCAGCCGCCAAAGTGGCAACTGGCACAAGAAATCCAGGAACCTTGCGAAAGGCGTGGGTCGGATGCATTGTTGAACAATATCTTGCCCCACAAAACATCAGAAGGCAACGTCTCCACCGTTACCGGTATGTCAGCGACTTTCTGTAGGTTCTCCAGGTCAAGCACTGTCACTGTCCGGGACAGATAATTCATGACGAAGCCGTAACGGCCGTTGGGGGTAATGGCCATCCCTTGTGGATTATGACCGGCGGGCAGAAAACGAATCAGTTGTGGTTCAGCCGGCTGAGAAATATCAATGACTTCAACGAGGTTACTGCCTGCTAAGACAACATAGAGTCGCTGCCCATCAGGGCTGGGAATGGCCGCTACCGGATTATTCACGGGCGAACCAAAAACAGCCTGGTCGTTCAAGGGTAAGTAAGCCGTTGGGTCTTCGCTTAACGTGTTAAGGTCAACCGATGACACGGCGGCAAAGATAGTTGTGGTTAAGCCCATCGGCAGTGCTGGCATTGCCCGCACATGGGGCAGCCAAAGTCGTTCGCCGGCAACCGTGATGCCGGTCAACAAATTGGGGAAACCTTGTTCATTAGGGGTGAGTGGTATTTCATGGATAATTTGATTGGTGCGGGTATCAATGATCGTTAACCACCCCTGGCGGCCATCATTGCTGACAACAGGCCAACCTTCACGGGGCAACGCCATCAGATGGGTAACCATTAAATAATCACCGGCTGTTGCTGCCGCATAAGGGCGGGGGCGTACTGGAATTTCAGCGGTGATTTGTTGCCGTTCATTATCTATCACAGCGACCACATCGGTGCTCATCAAGGTCACATAAGCGTGACGGCCGGTGGCGTCTAGCGTGACACTGCCCGGCTCAGGCCCAACAACCAACACCGCTTCTACCTGATGTGTGTGGCTGTTGATGCGGGCCAACTGTCCGGTGGCCCGGTCTGTAATGTAGATAAAACGGCCGTCAGGACTGACAATCAACGACCATGGCTCCTGACCTACCACAATCTCGCTCACTTTTTCCAGCGTTTGCGTGTCCAAGATGGTAACCGTGCCCGCATCAGGATTCACGACCCAAACGGCGTCTCCGGGTGGGGTCACAGCAATGGGTGCTCCCCAAAAAGCGGCGCCACTCAAAGAGGGTTGGGTGTAGGAGGTAGTAACGAGGGGCAGATACAGTGACCCACTGGCAACCGCCGTTATCGGTCTCTGGTGGAGCCAAAACAAACCACTACCAATTAGCAGAAGCGAGGAAACTATCATGGGCGCATACCACGGCCGTTTTTTCCGGTAATGGGGTGTGTCCATTACTGTAATTTTAGCCTGGCATCTGTTCTGGGCAAAATGTTTTTCTTTGCTCCGAATTTCCATTGACAAAGTGGTTAATGTTTGTTATATTTCCTCTATTCATGGGAGCGCTCCCATGAATGTCAAAGGAGAAGGCAGCACACATCCCACAGACTGCCCACTCATTTTACGGAACTTTTGGCGGCAAGAGGTTTTTTTTAGCACAGTTATGAGAGCGCTCTCATAGCCACGTCCTAAGCAATCATTTCTACCTTTATTATTGAATCCGTTTAGCTGCATTATCATTGACAGAGTCAACATATGACCCGGTTAACCCTGGAATCCATTGCTGAACTCGCGGGGGTGTCCCGCTCAACGGTATCGCGTGTCGTCAATAACCACGTCAGCGTGCGGCCTGAAGTACGTGAACGTGTTTTAGCAGTTATTGAACAGACCGGTTATCAACCAGACCCCGCTGCCCGTCGCCTGGCCGGGCAGCGCGCCAACATCATTGGCCTGGTGATCGCTGAACCGGCACAATCACTCTTTGCTGACCCTTACTTTCCGCGCCTGATCCAAGGGATCACCCAGGCGTGTAACCCTCAAGATTTAACCTTATCGCTTTTCCTGTTCCACACCAAAGAAGAAGAAGCCAACCTATACCCCAAAATTTTGCACAATAATCTATTTGATGGGCTGATTATTGCCGGCATGCATGTTGATGATCCTCTGGTATCACAACTGATTGAAAATGATATCCCTTTTGTCACCGTGGGCCGCCACGAAAGCCCCAAGGTGAACTACATTGATACCGATAATATGGCCGGTTCACACACGGCCGTGACCCATCTCATTCGTCTTGGCCGCCAGCGTATCGGGCATATTACCGGCCACTTAAATAACCGTGCCTCGCTTGACAGACAAGATGGGTACCTTAACGCCCTGCGTGACCGTGGTCGGGCCATAGACCCCACTTTAATTGAACGCGGTGATTATACTGAAGCCAGCGCCTATGAAGCGATGCATCGCCTGCTGGCCAAAAATGTAGATGCCGTTTTTGTGGCTTCAGACAGCATGGCATTGGGAGCACTACGTGCCCTGCGCGAAGCCAACGTGAAAGTACCAGATGACATAGCTATTGTAGGGTTTGATGATCTGCCGCCGGCCACCCTGTCTGTTCCCCCATTAACCACCGTACGCCAACCTATTCGACGCGTGGGTATCCTGGCAGTAGAAACATTGTTAGATATTCTGGATAACGGCCTGGAGCCGGCCCGGCGTGTCATCTTGCCTACGGAACTGGTTGTGCGTGAAACCTGTGGCGGTCGGATATAATGGCTATGAATGCACTAAATGGTGAGGGCCAACAAGGACAAGTGGTTGTCGGCGTAGACGTCGGCGGCACCACCATTACGGCCATGGTGGTGGACACTTCATTACAGGTGTGTGGCCAGGCAACGCAGACCACGGATAAGAGCACGCCCCAGGGCACATTTAAAAGCATTGTGGCCACAATTTTGCAAGCCCTGGAGATAGGCCAAACCCCACTCTCTCAGGTAAAGGCCGCCGGCATTGGCATTCCCGGCAAGGTAGACCCAACCACCGGCACCGTTCATCTGGCCGTCAATCTAAACTGGAATCATATACCTGCGGCTGAATGGTTTCAGCAGGCGCTGGGCGTGCCCTGTTATATTGAAAATGACCTGCACCTGGCGGCGCTGGGCTATTATCATTTTTTCACAGACAGTTCCATTCAAAACATGGCTTATGTGAGCATTGGTACCGGTCTGGCGGCCGGGTTGATTTTAGACGGCCGTCTTTACCGTGGCGCTCATGGCATGGCCGGTGAATTTGGCCATATCGTGATGGACCCACATGGCCCAACCTGCAATTGTGGTAACCGAGGCTGCCTGGAAATGTACACAGCTGGGCCCGCTTACAGCCGGGCCGGGCAAGAGGCCGTGGCTCAGGGCAAGTTACTGCTGCCGCCGGAGCAGGCAAATGTCACGGCCGTGGACGTTTTTAACGCCGCCCAATCCGGAAACCTCGCTGCCCAGGAAATTATTCATACAGCCGGCGCATTTCTGGGCAGAGGGTTGCAAATCCTCATCATGGCTTACGACGTAGATAAAATCATTTTGGGTGGCGGTGTTACCCGTGCTGGCGATCTTTTTCGGCACGCCATCCTGGATGAGTGGCAGCGTCAGGCAAGCCTGTCCCCCCTGGCCGCCGAGATGCTCAAACCGGAAAAATTAGAATGTGCGCCCTTAGAACATAATGCCGGCGCCTGGGGCGGTGTGGCCCTGGCACACAATGCTTTTCCACATGCCGTGTCCCCACAACGCATAGCCAATCAAAGGAGGTGAGGCGCTGGCAAAAAGATATCATCAATGTGAGAAAACCACCTGGCAAAACCGGCAGAAAACCATTCTGGCTCAGGTGATCATTCTCAAGAAAGCATACATTACCAATCGTCAAACATTCATCTCGTAAAATCAGATACGCACATAAGGAGAGAAGAACATGCGTAAATCGCGACTCTTATTACTGGTATTAGCCTTACTCTTTGGTATGGTGCTGGTTGCTTGCAACAGTGGCACAGAAAGTACGTCTGAAGAACCCGCCCCCGCTGAAGAAGAAGCCGCTCCCGCTGAAGAAGAAGCCGCTCCCGCCGAAGAAGAAGCCGCTCCCGCCGAAGAAGAAGCTGCCCCCGCTGAAGAAGAAGCCGCTCCCGCCGAAGAAGAAGTTATGGGTGATAAGGTGCAAATCCGCTGGTTTGTTGGTGTTGGTACCGGCTCCGGTGAAGAGCAGTTTGAAGGTCAGCAGGCGGTGGTAGATGCCTTCAACGCTTCCCATGACAACATCGAGCTGGTTCTGGAAATTGTTGACAACGCCAGCGCTACCGAAGTTTTGAACACCCAGATTGCCGCCGGCAATGCCCCGGATATCGTTGGCCCAATGGGCATTGCTGGCCGTGCGGCTTTCCCTGGTGCCTGGCTTGATCTGGAACCGTTGATCGAATCCACGGGGTATGACCTCAGCGATTTTGACCCGGCCATGGTTGACTTCTACTTGCTGGAAGGTCAGGGCCAGTTAGGCCTGCCGTTTGGCATCTTCCCGTCCTTCATCTTCTACAACAAAGACCTTTTTGACGAAGCTGGCCTGCCCTACCCGCCCGAAGAATTTGGCGCCCCCTATGTCGATGCCGATGGCAACGAAATGCCCTGGGACTTGGAGACATTGCAAGAACTGTCCATGCTGCTGACCGTTGACGCCAACGGTAATGACGCTACCAGCGCAGACTTTGACCCGGAATCTGCTGTTCAATTTGGGTATGGCACCCAATGGACTGATTTACGCGGCCGTTGCATGATGTTTGGCGCCGACACTGCCCGGTTTGTAGATGCCGACGGCAACGCCATTATTCCCGATGGCTTTGAGGAATGCGTGCAATGGTACCATGACGCCATGTGGACCAACTACTTTCATCCCAACGCCCCGTATGGCGGCAGCGACATTCTGAGCGCCGGCAACTGGTTTGACTCTGGCAACATGGCCATGACCCATGTCCATCTATGGTACGCAACCTGCTGCACCGGCAGCGTGTCAGAAAATGCCCAGTGGGGTATTGCCGTCATGCCTGAAGTTAACGGCCAGATCACCGCCAAGATGCATGCTGATACCTTCGCTATCACCAAGAACACAAAACACCCAGAAGAGGCGTTTGAAGTCTTAACTTACCTCATCGGGGATGCAGCACTTGACCTGTTGAAGGTGTATGGTGGTCTGCCGGCACGCTTGAGCCTACAAGAAACCTACTTTGATGAATTGAATGCTGGTCAGTTTGCCGGCCAGGACATTAACTGGCAAGTTGTTATTGACAGCATGGCTTACCCGGACAACCCTAACCACGAAGAGGCATTGCCCAATGAATTGGAAGCTCGTGATCGCTTAAATGCCTTTAACCAGCTTTTGGATAACGATCCGGACATGGACATCCCTGCCGAAATAGAGAAACTGCAAACAGATTTGCAGGCTATATTTGACGCCGCTAATTAATTTTTGACAAGAACCTCCCGAAGGAGACCATGACTAAGAACCTTCGGGAGGTTCTTCTTACCCGTAACGCTTTGCCAACAATGTACACTGTTTTATACTGTTTTATAGCAGATGGCAGGCTTATCCCAATGTTACGGAGGTGACACATGGCATCGTTTGTTGATCAAGTATCGGTATCACGCCCTCGCTCACGATTTTGGCGTTCAAAAAAATTGTCGCCTTTGGAACGCAACCAGGCGAAATGGGGCTATATCTTCATCAGCCCCTGGCTCATTGGTTTTGTTATTTTCACCATCATCCCCATGATTGCATCATTGGCCTTTTCCTTTATGAACTTTCAACTGGCCACACCTGAGGATGCATCATTCATTGGCTTGCAAAACTGGCGGCGCATGTTATTTCAAGACCCCAACGTGTGGCAATCATTGGGGGTCACATTCAAATTTGCTTTGATTACGCTGCCCATTGGCTTTAGCTTGGCCATTTTTCTGGCGATCTTACTTAACTCTCACGACCTGGTAGGCAAAAACGTATTCCGCACACTTTTTTATGCCCCTACGATGGTTCCTGGCATCGCCGCTATCCTTATCTGGTCTGGCATGTTAAATCCACAAACGGGTTGGATCAACCGCGCCATCCAGGGAGTAACAGGCTACCCCGCGGTGGGAATCAATGGTGTTCGCTGGCTAGACGAGCCGTCTCTGGTCTATTTCGCCTACACTTTCATCGGTATCTGGGCTATTGGTAACACCATTTTAATTACTTTGGCCGGGTTACAGGGTGTACCTACTGAACTTTACGACGCTTCAAAGGTAGATGGGGCCGGCTGGTGGCGGCGCTTATGGCACATTACCCTGCCTATGATTTCCCCCGTTCTGTTTTACAACCTCATACTCGGTGTGATCGGGCTGTTACAATACTTTAACACCCCCTACGTGCTAAATGGTGGCAACGGTTACCCGGAAGGAGCCACACGCTTTTACATGATCTGGTTCTACAAACAGGCGTTTAACTTTGCCAACATGGGGTACGCGGCCACACTGGCCTGGTTCATGTTCATTATTTCACTCATTCTAACACTTTTCCTCTTTGGCACCGCCCGTCATTGGGTTTATTATGCAGGAGGTAACCGCTAATGGCTACAACAACCTCATCCCAATCTCAAAGTCTGGTGCGTGCAGCCAAAGCTGAAAGATTGTCTGAATGGCAAATTCGGCAGCGCCGCCGCAAAATTTTAACCAAAGCCACTATTACCATGCTGGCTCTTTTCCTGCTGTCACTGTATCTAGCCCCCTTGGGCTACGGGTTTTTGACCTCATTAAAAACAACGGCCCAAATTTCTGATTCCAGTTCACCCATACTTCCCTACTCTACTTATAAATTTGAGTATGAGGGTAAATCCTACGACGTATATAGTGTGCCGTTTCCGGATGGTGATGTACGCGAAATGGCATTGGTGAAGAAGGGACGTGAAAGCAGCGAGTTTGTGGATCCTAATAATCCAGAAGCTGGCCTGACTATATGGGAAGGTCGCTGGCGAACCCTGACGCCGGCGCGAGAGCTGGCGCCCCAATGGAGCAACTACCCGGAAGCCTATGCGAAGATAGGGTTTACGCGGCTGCTGCGAAACACACTTATGTACTGCATCATCACCACCATTCTGGCAGTTTCATCGGCGGCGTTTGTCTCTTATGGCTTTGCCCGGTATGACTTTCCTTTTAAGAATCTGCTGTTTATTGTCCTTATTGCCACCATTATACTGCCGCCTCAGGTTACGTTGGTACCGCAATATGCCTTCTTTACACAGATTGGCTGGACGGGCACGTGGCTGCCGCTGATTGTGCCCACGGCCTTTGCCAACGCGTACAACGTCTTTTTGATGCGGCAATATTTTATGACCATACCCAGAGAGATGGATGAGGCAGCCATGATTGACGGCGCCTCCCATTTGCGAATCTTCCGGTCCGTTGTACTGCCTCAGGCGTTGCCCGCGCTCACGGCCGTGACGCTCTTCCACTTTTTCTTCGCCTGGAATGACTTCTTTGGCCCCCTGATTTACCTGACCGGCAAACGTGATCTGGTACCGCTCTCCGTTGGCCTGACCTACTTTAACGGCCTGTATGACACCTCACCACACCTTATCCAGGCCGCTTCCATTTTAACGCTGGTTTTGCCGTTAGCCATTTTTTTCCTGGCGCAGCGCGTGTTTATCCAGGGCGTGGTTATTACTGGCGTCGATAAATGAGTGAGGGAAGCCGCTAAACGTTTAGAATCCTGTTGCGTATGAGTGGCCAGGTTGCCATATTGCGTTAGAAACGTCACCTCCGGCGCAATTTCCTATACGCAGCAGGTTCTTTAACGAGCCAGGCTCTCACGAGCATTTATTTAAGAAAATATGAAGCCCTTATTTTTAGTCAGTGGACTAGTGATTATTCTGGTTGCCTGCTCATACCTCTCGGCTCGGCCTGAAACCACGGCCGTGCCTACCTTTACCGCAGCCCCCCTCCCCCTGCCCGCCACGGCCGTACCCGGCCAGCTCATTGTCAACGCCACCATGACCCGTGGGCCGATCAACCCGCTGGTTTACGGTACAAATTATGGCCCTTGGGCGGCCATACCAGCCCCACGGTTGGAAGATTACCAAAACGCCGGGCTGACACTACTGCGCTTCCCTGGCGGTAATTGGGGCGATGAAAATACCATCCGGCCCAACCAGGTGGATTTTCTGATGGACCTGGCAGGCATGGTAAACGCGGAGGTGGTCATTCACGTTAACCTGCTGGAAGGCACACCTACACAGGCCGTAGATTTGATGCGCCAGGTCAATGAGGAAAAGGGGTATGGCGTTCGCTATTGGAGCATTGGCAATGAACCTAACCTCTATGCCACCTTACGCGGCCAACCTGAATGGGACACCACTTATTTTAATGCCCGCTGGCGAGAATTTGCCGAGGCCATGAAAGCGGAAGACCCCAACATTGTGCTGATCGGGCCCGATGTAAGCCAATACACGGCCGTCGATGCCCAAAACCCCAAAGACGAAAACGGCCGTGACTGGATGCGTGAATTTCTACGGGCAAATGGTGACCTGGTAGATATTGTCTCCATTCACCGCTACCCCTTTCCTACCAGTCGTATGGACCCCAACCCAGCCATTGATGATTTACGCCACAACAGCCAGGAATGGGACGCCATCATCCCCCATCTGCGTGATGTGATTCACAGCGAAATCGGGCGAGATTTGCCTGTCAGTGTCATGGAGGCCAACTCCAACTGGACCAACACCGCCGGCGGCGAGGCCACACCAGACTCATTCTACAATGCCATCTGGTGGGCAGATGCCCTGGGCCGTATGATCAACCAGAACGTGGACATGGTAGCCCACTTTACCCTGGCGCACAGCCAGTCTGGTCTGGGGTTGTTCACCCGCAGCGCCCCGCGCCCCACGTATTACGTCTACCGCCTGTACCAACACTTTGGCAGCGAAAAGCTGCACGCCGACTCCGGTGTGGCCGACGTTTCTATTTTTGCCGCCCGGCGAGCCGACGGTGCCCTGACGCTGATGCTGGTTAACCTGGGGCCCGATGAGATTATGGCCCCTTTACAGATAAACGGGTTCACGGGCAGCCCTGTTGAACTGTGGCGTTTTGATGCCAGCCACAATGCCGATAACTTAGGCCCGATAACGTGGGCCAACGGCCAGGTGATCACCCTGCCAGGCCAATCCATCTCCCTGCTGGTGCTAAAGGATTAAGCTGCATGATATATGTAAGACAATACCAAACTATCATTGTGTTAGCGAGTTTACTGCTCACGGCCGTGGCCTGTAAAAGCCCCCAGTCTAACACGGCCCCCACTGTGACGAACACCGCCACGGCCACCACGGCCGTAACACCCACCACCAGCACCCCTGCCTACCTCAACCCCGCCCTACCCTCGGCCGAACGGGCAGAAGATTTGCTGGCGCGCATGACCTTGGAAGAAAAAATCGGCCAGATGACGCTGATTGAAAAAGGAAGCATTCAACCCACGGCCGTCACCGACTACTTTATTGGCGGTATTCTCAGCGGCGGCGGCGGCTACCCCACCAGCAGCAACACCCCAGCCGCATGGGCGGAGATGGTGAACAGCTACCAGGAAGCGGCTCTGGCCACCCGCCTGAGCATTCCCCTCATTTATGGTGTAGATGCCATTCACGGCCACAATAATTTAAAGGGGGCCACTATCTTTCCCCACAGCATTGGCCTGGGGGCCACCCGCAATGCCGAACTGGTACAGCAGATTGGGCGCGCCACGGCCGTAGAAACCCGGGCCACCGGCATCCCCTGGGATTATGCCCCGGTCATCGCCGTGCCCCAAGATATCCGTTGGGGACGGACCTATGAAGCTTACGGCGAAGACACCGCCCTGGTCAGTGAACTGGGGGCCGCCTTTATTCGCGGCTTACAAGAGGATGGCCTGCACAGCCAGACGGCCGTGTTGGCCACCCCCAAACATTTCATTGGTGATGGCGGCACGGTCTGGGGAACGTCTACGACCGAGAACTATACGTTAGACCAGGGTGACATGCAGATAGACGAAGCCACCCTACGCGCCCTTCACCTGCCGCCTTATGAAGCGGCTATTAACGCCGGCGCACAAAGCATTATGATCAGCTTCAGCAGTTGGAATGGCACCAAAATGCATGCCCACCAGTACCTGCTAACCGACGTACTTAAAGAGGAGATGGGCTTTGCGGGCTTTTTGGTGTCTGACTGGCAGGCCATTGACCAGATTTCGCCTGATTATTACCAGGCGGTGGTCACTGCCATCAATGCCGGGGTAGATATGAACATGGTGCCCTATGACTATAAAGGCTTCATCACCACCATGCTGACGGCCGTAGAAAAAGGCGACATCCCCGAAAGCCGCATTGATGATGCCGTGCGCCGCATCCTCACGGTGAAGTTTAACCTGGGACTTTTTGAAACTCCCTACCCTGACCCGGCGCAGCTGGCGCTCATTGGCGCAGATGAACACCGGGCGCTGGCCCAAGAAGCCGTCAGCCAGTCACTGGTGCTGCTGCAAAATGAAAATGAGGCCCTGCCTATACCCCTTGACGCCAAAATTTTTGTCGCCGGCAGCTTTGCCGATGATATTGGCGTACAGTCTGGGGGATGGACCATTGAATGGCAGGGCAAAGCTGGCAATATCACCCCGGGCACAACTATTTTGGCCGCGATTAAAGCCACGGCCAGCGGCGAGGTGGCCTATAACAAGTTTGGTAAATTTGAGAACTTTAACCCGCCTGCCGACGTGGGCATTGTGGTGTTGGGTGAACGGCCGTATGCCGAAGGGCGAGGTGACGCCGCTGATTTGAGCCTGAGTAACAGTGATATTGAACTTATCCACCGCATGGGTGAACAGGCGGAGCACGTCGTGGTCATTTTGTTGACGGGACGGCCGTTGCTCATCACCGATGCCCTCTCGCTGGCCGATGCCTGGGTCGTCGCCTGGCTGCCCGGCACAGAAGGTCAGGGGGTTGCCGACAACCTCTTCGGCCACCATCCCTTCACCGGCACACTGCCCTATACCTGGCCGACGCACATAGACCAACTGCCATTGGGCACAGCCGAAGGAGAACCGCTGTACCCCTTTGGCTATGGCTTAACAACCGGTAGCCAGTAAATGGCCACCCACTAACCGATTACCAAATCTCTGGAGAAACAGATGCGTTACGGACATTTCGATGATGCCAACCGCGAATACGTTATTACCCGGCCAGATACTCCCTTGCCGTGGATCAATTATCTGGGCAACCAGTCGTATTTTGGGTTGATCAGCAACACGGCCGGAGGATACTCCTTTTATAAAGATGCCCGGCTGCGGCGGCTGACACGCTACCGTTACAATAATGTACCCTTTGACTTTGGCGGCCGGTATATCTACCTGCGTGACAACCACAGCGGCCATTTCTGGTCACCCACCTGGCAGCCAACACGGCAGCCGTTGGACGCCTACACCTGTCGTCATGGCCTGGGCTACACCATCATCGCCGCCAGGCATGGCGGTATTGCCGCCCAAACGCGCACCTTTGTGCCTCTGGACCAGACGTTGGAAATATGGGAGCTAACGGTAACCAATGAGCGAGACACGGCCGTGTCCCTTTCGGCCTTCTCTTACATCGAATTTTGCCTGTGGGATGCCAACGATGACGCCACCAACTATCAGCGCAACTTCAACATTGGTCAGGTAGAAATTGAGAATGGCGTTATCTACCACAAAACCGAATACCGTGAACGCCGCAACCACTTCGCCTACTTTGCCTGTTCCACTAACCTGGCCGGGTTTGACACCCAACGTGAAGCATTCCTGGGACCCTATCGTGGTTATGAAAATCCGGTCGTTGTCGAACAAGGCCAATCCACCAATTCGGTAGCCCATGGCTGGGCACCGATTGGTTCACACAGCATGCATCTCTCTCTCCTGCCGGGCGCGTCAGAGAAGATCATCTTCATTCTGGGTTACCATGAAAATCCGGAAGATGAGAAATTTGACCCGCCCGGCTCCCAAACCATCAACAAACGCACGGTGACGCCCATCATCCAACAGTTCCTTAACCCCACCCAGGTGCAGGCTGCCTTTGAACAGCTAGGCACCTATTGGAATGGCCTGCTTGGCGGCTGCCAGGTGAACACGCCCAACGAACATGTCAACCGCATGGTCAATATCTGGAACGCCTACCAGAATATGATCACGTTTAACATGTCCCGCTCCGCCTCCTTCTACGAATCCGGCATTGGCCGGGGCATGGGTTTTCGTGACTCTAACCAGGATTTGCTGGGTTTTGTGCATATGATTCCGGAACGGGCCCGCGAACGCATTCTGGACATCGCCGCCACACAGCTGCCATCAGGCGGCGCCTATCACCAATACCAGCCGCTCACCAAGCGCGGCAATGACGCTGTGGGCAGCAACTTTAACGACGACCCTCTATGGCTGGTGCTGGCCATAACTGCCTACGTTAAAGAAACGGCCGATACCACCATCCTTGATGAGCTGGTTCCCTATGAAAACACGCCTGGCACCGAAGAACCCCTCTATGCACATTTACAACGCTGCATCCGTTATACGCTGGATCGCCTGGGGCCGCACAATCTGCCGCTTATTGGCCGGGCAGATTGGAATGACTGCCTCAACCTGAACACCTTCTCTGACCAGCCCGGCGAATCATTTCAGACTACCACTAATAAAGACGGCAAGACGGCCGAATCTGTCTTCATTGCCGGGCTGTTTGTGCTGGCCGCCAAAGAGATGGCCGCCCTGGCCAGCCATAGGGGCTACGAAAAGGAGGCCGAAACTTACCGGTGGCACGCCAACAACATGACACAGACAACACTAAAACATGGTTGGGACGGCGCCTGGTTCCGCCGCGCCTATGACTTTTACAGCCAGGTCATTGGGTCACAGAGCTGTGAGGAAGGCAAAATTTTCATAGAGCCGCAGGGGATGTGTATTATGGCCGGGATTGGCCTGGAAGATGGCAAAGCCGCACAGGCATTGGCCGCCGTGGGTGAACACCTGGCCACACCACATGGCATCGTCTTGCAGCAGCCTGCCTACTCCCGCTATTACCTGCACCTGGGCGAAATTTCTTCTTATCCGCCCGGCTACAAAGAAAACGCCGGCATCTTCTGCCACACCAATCCCTGGATTATGATTGCCGAAACGCTGGTAGGAAACGGCACGCAAGCGCTGGATTATTACCTGCGCATTTGCCCTTCGGCACGCGAGGCGATCAGCGATCAGCACAAGTGCGAACCTTACGTCTACGCCCAAATGATTGCCGGCAAGGATGCCCCATCCCACGGCGAAGCCAAAAATTCCTGGCTAACCGGCACGGCCGCATGGAACTATGTGGCGGTGACCCAATGGATTTTAGGCATACGGCCGTCTTACAATGGCCTGATTGTGGACCCCTGTATTCCACGCGAATGGGACGGTTTTACGGCCGTGCGCCACTTCCGCAACGCCCGTTATGAAATCACCGTGGAAAACCCGTCTCATGTCTGCCGGGGGGTGAAAACGATGTCGGTAGACGGCAACCTGGTGCCCGGCCACGTCGTTCCCCTCTTTAACGACGGTCAAACCCACCAGGTACATGTAGTACTGGGCAGCACTGCGATGCTGGGCAGCACTGCGATGCTGGGCAGCACTGCGATGCTGGGCAGCAAATGAACAAAATGGGCAAACCTCCCGGAGGTTTGTAACCTCCGGGAGGTTTGCTAACGGAGAAGACACTATGGAAGAAAAAATTAATGAACTGTTATCCCAGTTAACCCTGGAAGAGAAAGTGACCCTGTTGGCCGGGAAGGATATGTGGACAACAATGCCCGTTGAGCGCGTAGGCATTCCCCAGATGAAGGTTACAGACGGCCCCAACGGCGCCCGCGGCGCCGATATGGGCGGCGATGTGACCGCCGCTTGTTTCCCTGTGGGCATTGCCCTGGGTGCCACCTGGAACAGTGACCTGCTCCATGAAGTAGGTGAAGCCCTGGCCGCTGAAGTAAAGTCAAAGGGGGCCCACATTCTGCTGGCACCCACGGTTAACATTCATCGCGGGGTGCTTAACGGCCGTAACTTTGAGTGTTATTCCGAAGACCCCTATCTTTCTGGCCAGCTGGCCGCCGCCTATATCAAGGGGCTGCAAAGCCGCGGGGTGGGCGCCTGTGTCAAGCATTATGTGGGTAATGATTCTGAATTTGAACGCCACAGCATCAGCTCAGACATCGGCGAACGGGCGCTGCGCGAAATTTACTTACCACCCTTCCAGACGGCCGTGCAGCAGGCCCGATCCTGGACCATCATGTCTGCCTACAACAAGGTCAACGGTACCTATGTCAGCGAAAGCCCCCGCCTACTGCGAGACATACTTAAGGAAGAATGGGGCTTCGACGGCCCCGTCATCTCTGATTGGTGGGGCAGCTACAGCCACGATGCCGCCGCCGGTGGGCTGGATTTAGAGATGCCTGGCCCGGCCCGTTTTATGGGCCCCTCCCTGGTGGAAATGGTGCAGAATGGCGAACTGGCTGAAGGGATCATTGACGACAAGGTGCGCCGCATCTTGCGCACTATGTTCCGCACCGGTGTCTTTGACCAACCAGAGCTGCCACAAGAGGTGGCCGATGACCGGCCTGAAACCCGAGCGCTGATCCGCCGCGCCGGGGCAGAAGCCACCGTTCTCTTCAAGAACGAGAATGACATTCTGCCACTGACCAAAGACCGGATCAAGTCTATCGCCGTTATCGGCGCCAATGCCCGCTGGACACCTATCATGGGCGGCGGCAGCGCCCAGGTAGCCGCCCATTACGCCGTTTCCCATCTGGAAGGGATCAAGGCCGCCGCGGGCGAGCAGGTGGCTGTTCATTACACCATCGGCACCCCTACTACGTTCAAACTGCTGCCCAAACTGGACACCAGTTGGACCACCGGCTGGACGGCCGAGATTTTCACCAATTACCAGTGCCAGGGCCAGGCGGCGGCCACGCAGCCAGCACACAAAGCAGAGATCTTCCCCATGAATGACATGCCCGCCGGCATTGGCGATGCGTTCTCTATCCGTTATACCACCACACTGACACCACTAGAAAGCGGCGACTACAGTTTTAGCCTGGTCAGCGGTGGCCTGACGCGGCTGCTGGTGAACGGCAGCCTGCTTATTGATAACTGGTCACAGCAGACAAAGAGTGAACTGTACTTTAACCAGGCCAGCAGCGAAGTACGGGCCCAGATAGCGTTAACCGCAGGCCAGGCCACCGAATTGGTAATTGAGTACAGTGCCCAGGGCGCCGGTCTGCGCGTCTGGCGCGTGGGCTGCCTGCCGCCGGTACCAGAAAACAGCATCGCCGTAGCGGCGCAGTTGGCGGCCACCTGTGACGTGGCCGTACTTTTTGCCGGGCTGTCTGGCGAATGGGAGAGTGAGAGCTATGACCGGCCACATATGGAACTGCCCGGCGACCAGAACGCGCTGATTGCCGCCGTAGCCGCCGCCAACCCCAACACCATCGTTGTCCTCAACACCGGTTCGCCGGTAACTATGCCGTGGTTGGCAGACGTGCCCGCTGTTTTGCAGGCATGGTACGCAGGGCAAGAAGCGGGCAATGCCCTGGCCGACGTACTTTTTGGTGCCGCCGATCCGTCAGGTCGCCTGCCGCAGACCTTCCCGGTGCGTCTGCAAGATAACCCTACCTTTATTAACTATCCAGGTGAAAATGGGCACGTTCTTTACGGCGAAGGCATTTTTGTGGGTTATCGCTACTACGACATGAAGAATGTGGCCCCTCTGTTTCCTTTTGGGCACGGACTGTCTTATACGACGTTTACCTATACCAATTTACGGTTGAACGGCACCACGTTCAAACCGGGAGATACGGTTACTGCCAGCGTAGACGTCACAAACACCGGCCAACGGGCCGGGCAAGAGGTGGTGCAAGCCTATGTGCGCGATGTCAGGTCAAAGCTGGTACGGCCGTTCAAAGAGCTCAAGGCCTTTGCCAAAGTCAGCCTGTCGCCGGGTGAAACCCAAACGATCAACCTGACACTGGATGACGCTTCCCTGGCTTATTATGACCCGGCCAAGCCAGGCTGGGTCGCCGAAGCAGGCGATTTTGAACTTCATGTGGGGCGTTCTGCCGAAGACATTCGCCTGACAACGTCGTTCACCTGGGCCGGCGAAACCAGCGCGCCAGACTCGCTTGACAAATCTGCCCGGCTGCACGTGGGGCTGACACTGCGTGACCTGTTGGCTGACACTATTGGCCAACAGGTACTGAACAAACATTTGAGCGGCCTGGACAGCCACCCCCAGGCGCAAATGGCCATGGATCTGACATTGGAGCAGATCGCCGGTTTTGTCCCCAACGTGATCACTCATGAAAAATTGGTCGCCATCAACGCAGACCTGGCACGGCGCGGCGGATAGAGTACAAACATACTGATGGCTCATGATAAAAGGTAAAAGGTCATGGATAAAAAAGTAAGGGCAGCCGGGTTTGGGCAGCCTCTGGGTTTGGTCTGGTCATGGCTGACCGGACGACGGTGGTCACAGCAAAAGTTTGTACTATTCACCCTTGCCCTGGTGGCCTGTAACACCATGAACCCATCCCCACCCCCCTCACCAACACCCACCTCAACACCGGTTCCTTCACCGACGCCACCCTGGGTGCGCCAGGGCTGGACGCTGACCTGGCAAGATGAGTTTGATGGTCCGCAGATCAACACGGATTTCTGGACACACGAAACAGGCGGTAACGGCTGGGGTAATGCAGAATTGCAATACTATACCAACTTCCCCACCAACGCATTTATTGAAGAGGGGATGCTGGTCATCCAGGCTCTTAATGAAAATCATCGGGGGAAGTTGTATACTTCAGCCCGGTTGATCACCAGAGATAAAGTAGAAGTGATGTACGGCCGTGTGGAAGCCCGTATGCGGCTCCCCTATGGCCAGGGCATCTGGCCTGCTTTCTGGATGCTGGGCGCCAACATAAGCGACACAGGCTGGCCCCATAATGGCGAAATTGACATCATGGAGATGATTGGCAGCGAACCAAACGTGGTGCATGGCACCGTGCATGGTCCTGGCTATGCCGGGGCAGACGGCATTGGCCGACCTTACGCCCTGCCCAGCACTGCCCGGTTTGCCGACGACTTTCACGTCTTTGCCATCGAATGGGAACCCGAAGAAATTCGCTGGTATGTTGATGACGTGCTCTATCACACTCTGACCACGGCAGACGTACCTGGCGACTGGGTCTATGACCATCCTTTTTTCCTGTTGTTAAACCTGGCCGTAGGCGGCCGCTGGCCGGGCTACCCTGATGACACCACAGAATTTCCGCAGCGTTTGGTGGTAGATTATGTGCGCGTTTATGTCCGCAATCCCTAGTATCAGTTTTCAGTCATCAGTGTACAGTTTTCAGTACTAGCCTGCCTCTGGAAATAGTCCACTGAAAAGTTGAGTCCATACTATGAAGACACCAGACCTGATCTTTCTCCCTCAGCCCCAAGAGATCACCTTCACAGGTGACGTGTTTGCCTTACCGGAGGGCGGCCTGATTGCCCTGAACGGGCCAGATATACCGGCATTATGGTTCACGGCCGTCTGGCTGCAAGATGCCCTATTGGAAAATGCCCAGGTAGATTATGAACTGGTGGGCGGCACGGCCGTGCCCTCTGCAGACGTGATCGTGCAGCTAAACGTCATTCCTGGCAGCGTGCGCCACGAGCAGGGATATGAGCTGACCATTGGGGAGGGGCGCATAGACGCCGTGGCCAACACACCCGCCGGGCTGTTTTACGCCGTGCAAACGCTCACCCAACTGCTGGAACAGGTAGGCGCCGGGCGTGAGCTACCCACCCTGCGCGGCCGTGACTGGCCAGACTTCCCCCAGCGCGGCCTTATGCTGGACATCAGCCGTGACAAAGTGCCCACCATGGACACCTTGTTTGACCTGGTGGACATGCTGGCCAGCTGGAAGATCAACCAGTTCCAGCTTTATACTGAACACACCTTTGCGTACCGCAAACACCCTCTGGTCTGGCAAGAAGCATCACCGTTAACGGCCGAAGAGATTATCACCCTGGACGCTTACTGTCACGACCGCTTTATCGAACTCGTACCCAACCAGAACACCTTTGGCCATATGCACCGCTGGTTGACACACCCGGCCTACGCCCACCTGGCCGAAAAAATTGATGGCGCCCAAACACCGTGGGGTTTCTACAATCCGGAACCCTTTTCCCTCTCCCCAGCCGTACCGGGCAGCATCGACCTGGTGCGTGATTTACTCGATGAGCTGCTGCCAAACTTCCACAGTCGCCAGATCAATGTAGGCTGTGATGAGACCTATGACATAGGGCAGGGTTTGAGCCAGGCCCTGGTCGAGGAAAAGGGTAAAGGACCTGTTTACCTGGATCACCTGCTAAAGATCTATCGGGAGGTGAAGGCACGTGGCTGCATCATGCAGTTTTGGGGTGACATCATCATGGCGCATCCTGAGCTGGTAAAAGAGCTGCCACGTGACATCATTGCGTTGGAATGGGGCTATGAAGCCGGGCATCCGTTTGCCGAACACGGCCGTCTCTTTGCGGAGTCCGGCGTGCCTTTTTACGTCTGTCCGGGCACATCCAGTTGGAACACCATTGCCGGGCGTACCAACAATGCGCTTGGCAACTTAAAAAACGCGGCCGAAAATGGGTTAACCCATGGTGCTGTGGGCTTTTTGAACACCGATTGGGGCGACAACGGCCACTGGCAGCCGCTGCCTGTGAGCTTTTTGGGGTATGCTGTAGGTGCGGCCGTTGCCTGGGCCACGAAAGCCAACCAGGCGCTGGATGTACCCGCGGTCCTTAACCGTTACGCTTTTCGTGACACGGCCAACGTGATGGGTGGATTGGCCTATGATCTGGGCAATATCTACGAAATCACCCAGATCCCCAGCTTTAACGGCACACCCTATTTTTATGGCCTGATTTATGATCTGGCACAGATGATCAACGCCGATGAGCCGCCGGGGGACTCCTCTGAACGCATGGCGAATTTACAGAAGGCGATCACGGCCGTAGACAAAATTATGGCCCGCCTGCCTCAGGCTAACATTCAGCGCGATGACGCCGTGTTATTGCAGCGAGAATTTATCTGGGCCGCAGACATGGTGCGGCATGGCTGCCGCCGCCTGCTTTGGGCCATTGGCCGGGCGCATGGAGACGAAGATGTAGATTTGCGCGCCACCCTGGCGGCAGAGGCCGAACGGCTTATTGCCGAATATGAGCGGGTGTGGCACGGCCGTAACCGCCCTGGAGGTTTTAAGGAAAGCGTCGCTCGTATGCACCATATGGCGGCTGCTTATGATGCCTAATGTCCGGCCAAATCTCTTAGTACCAGTAATCAGAAGTCCGTCATCAGTTTTCATCAGACTATTTCCAGAGATAGGTCAGCACTGAAAACTGTGCACTGATTACTGAAAACTAATACTAATGATAGCACTTTTTGGGAGGGATGTCTTAATGCATATGCCAACAGACCTGTTAGAATACCGGCATGGCTTTAAGATTAACCCCACCTTATGCCCTTATAACAGGTTTATCAGACCTAACATAACATAGGAAAAGCAAATGACAACAATTCACTTTCCAGAAGATTTTGTCTGGGGCACGGCCACTTCGTCTTATCAGATCGAAGGCGCCTGGAATGAGGATGGCAAAGGGGAATCCATTTGGGATCGATTTGCACATACCCCCGGTAAAATTGAAGATAACAGCACCGGTGATGTGATCTGTGATCATTACCATCGCTGGCCAGATGATATACAGTTGATGCAGTCGCTCAATGTGCAGGCTTATCGCTTTTCTATTGCCTGGCCGCGCATCTTACCCCAGGGCATGGGCAAGGTGAACCCCAAAGGATTAGATTTTTACAGCCGCCTGGTTGATGGTCTATTAGAAGCCAACATAACGCCGTTTGCCACGTTGTACCATTGGGACCTGCCTCAGGCTTTGCAAGACAAGGGCGGGTGGCCTGAACGCTTCATTGTAGATGCTTTTACCGAGTATACAGATGTGGTAACACGCCATCTGGGAGACCGGGTACGGCATTGGACAACCCACAATGAACCCTGGGTCATTGCCTTTGTTGGCCACCAAATGGGCGAGCATGCGCCAGGCTGGCAAGACTATGTGGCCGCGCTGCGGGCCGCACACCATTTATTACTGTCACACGGCCGTGCGGTGCCCATCATTCGGGCCAACAGTCCAGGGGCAGAAGTGGGTATGGTACTGAACCTGACACAAACGTACCCCGCCTCGCCCAGCCCAGCCGATTATCAGGCGGCACGCTGGGTAGATGGTTGGATTAACCGCTGGTTTTTGGATCCGTTGTATGGCCGTCATTACCCCGCCGACATGGTCGCTGCCTTCAGTGAGTATCTGCCTCATGGCCTGGATTTTGTCCAGGCCGATGATTTCGCTGCAGTAACCGTCCCCACTGACTATCTAGGCGTCAACTATTACACACGGTCCATTGCCCGCGACCAAAATGCCCCAGACAATCACCCTCAGGTCATTGATCCTTCTACAAATGAACATACTGAAATGGGCTGGGAGGTCTATGCCGACGGCTTATTTGAGCTGCTGACACGGCTGCACACTGACTACCGCACACCCAAGATCTATATTACGGAAAATGGCGCCAGCTACAGCGATGGACCCAATGGGGACGGCCGTGTGTCTGACACCCGCCGCCTGAATTACCTGCGTGATCATCTTATGGCCAGTCATCGGGCCATTGAGAATGGTGTACCCCTGGCCGGATATTTCACCTGGTCATTTATGGATAACTTTGAATGGGCCAAAGGGATCTCGCAGCGATTTGGCATGGTGTGGGTAGACTTTGAAACCCTACAGCGCATCCCAAAAGACAGCGCCTGGTGGTATAAGAAAGTGATTGCTCATAACGCTATTACGACTCCCTGATCATGGTGGCACGCTCGTTTATTGGCTGAGAGCAAGGCTGTTTGGAGAGATCGTATTGGTTTAGACATGTTTCTCTGTAAAGGTAAAAAATGCCTATATTAAATGCCTCTATGATTATGAGTAGTGAGCGTCTCTGGCTTATGTTCCAGGCGCTTATGCATGACTTCAGCAGCCAGCGCAGTTTTGATGTAGCCGTCGATTTCCTTGCCTGGGGTGATGCTCGTGATAGATTGAGCGACTATGCGTTAAACAAACACGGCCCCGATCTTTCCGAAATAGGTACAACCTGGCTGAGCAATTACGTTTCGATGAATGCGTTACGGCCGTTTGGCAGGTCTGACCTACAAAAATTGGGCATTGCCTCCCCTTTTATTGACGCTGCCTGGTCTTCTACTTCTTTTGCCGGCGCCCAAACATGGGCTGTTCCCTGGATAGCCGATACCCGGCTCATGTATTACCGTCGTGACTGGTTTGAGCGGGCCGGCATTAACCCACACACAGCTTTTCAAAGCGCAGAGAGCATGACAGAAGCCTTTGCCCGGTTGCAAGATGCAGGGTATGACATGCCCTGGTCTGTGGTCACCCAAGAAGACTGGATTGTTCTGCATAACGCTGCTTCCTGGGTGTGGCAAGCAGGCGGCCAGTTTATGAGTGCTGACGGCCGTCGTACGCATTTTTGCCAACCGGAAGCTATAGCCGGCTTTACAAACTACTTTAATACCTACGGTCCTTATCTTGCGCCGGCAGCTCAGAACTTAACAGCCCAGGCTAGTGATGCGCTTTTTTTACAAGGTAAAGTCGGGGTAACACTTTCTGGACATTGGTTAAAGAGTTTACTAGAAGAAGAAACAGCCTACCCGGAATTACAAGAAACAGTGGGGGTGGCCTCGCCTCCGTGTGTCCCTTTTGTGGGCGGATCTCACCTGATCATATGGAACTACAGCCAGAATCCAGAATTGGCCATAGAGTTGCTGCTATTTTTAACCAGTTACCAGGTACAGTCCACCTTTGTACGCAAGATTGGCCAGCTTTCTGTGCGCACAGATGTGTGGACTGAAGACGCAGCTGACCCCTATTCCCAGGCCATCGGTCACAATCTGCGTACAGGGCGGTCTTTTAACTCCACTTATATGTGGGGGTTGGTGGAAAGCAAGTTACTGCATGTGTTAAACATGCTCTGGCGTGACTATTTTGCCAGGCCCGGCCTAAATATCGAAGAAGCTGTTACCAAAAAGCTGGTTCCCCTGAGTAAACAGCTCGATAGAACACTCGGCAGTTTATAACTACCAGAACACAAGAATGCAAGTACAGTCAAATTTTAAGGTCACGGCCGTTGACGGCCGTCTATCTACGGGCTTATAATGCAACTGTACTTTGACAATTCTTACACCCATATCACCCCGGATGATACAGTAGATGGACTAGGGTAGTAGGCACTTTTGAAATCTCCACTAGTGCGCCAGAATGCTTCCACGAAAGACGAAGTGTGCGCGGGAAGCCAACAACTGTCAATGGCCACCAAGAGATTCGTCAACATAGGGTTGCTGAACACTTAGCCACTTCCACATCTACTGTCCCTCGCCGGGGTTTTCTCTTTCAGAGCACACCTGGCATGATCCGACAAGCAAACCCCACAGACGCCCCCGCCATTGCTGAAATACACGTGGCTTCCTGGCAGGCTGCTTACCTGGGCCTGCTGCCTCACCAATTCCTGGAGGACCTTTCAGTTGACGAGCGCCGGCAAATGTGGCAGCTCATATTTAAGCTGGGCATTACTGAAACTTGGGTAGCTGAAGAAGATGACGGCGTTGTGGGCTTTGTGAACTTTGGCCCTTGCCGCGATGACGACGTTGACCCTCACAAGACAGGCGAGATCCTGGCGATCTACCTCCTGCCGGCGGTCTGGGGTCAGGGAACAGGTGCCGCCCTTTGCCAGCGAGCCTTATTGTCCCTGCGTGAAAAGGGGTTTCAAGAAGTAACGCTCTGGGTGCTGCACAACAACACCAGAGCCATTCACTTCTATGAACGGGCTGGTTTTCAGGCCGACGGCGCCACTAAAACGGAACAGCGACACGACGTCGTTTTAGAGGAACTACGTTACCGGCGCTCTTTATGAGGCAGGTGCATCACCTATCCATCAGAGTTTTGATAGCTAATCGCATCTTCATTGGCAACGGCCGGCAAACTTTGCAAATAGACCCAAATAGCATGAAGCTCATCATCTGTAAGTTGGCCGATCGCTTCCCAGGGCATGAGCGATTGGGGGATAAATGTGCCATCGGGTAGGATTCCTTCGCGCATCGCGGTGAAGAATACTTCCTCAGTCCAGGTATCCAAATTGTAAGGAGTGATGTTGGGTGATGGCACTCTCAAGCGTTCTAGCAGCGGTCGGCCTGCAAAATCGTCTCCATGGCAGCTTTTACAAGGCAGCGCCAAATACTCACCATATGCCAGTATGTCATTGGGGTCGGGGCCAACCGGGATAGCGGCTATGGCTTTATGGTCAATCATCTTGATGGCCGGCAGTCCCTGAGGGTTTTTCAATACAAAATTCCATAAATATGGTCCTGTTCGCCCATTGGGAGGGCCTGGTTGGCTGGAAGGGGGCAAGGTTTTCATATAAGCAATGATGTCCCCTAGATCAGATTGATTCAAGTCACTATAGAAATTAGAGGGCATATAGATGAGCGCTTTGCCATCTCGCCCTACACCGTGACGAATTGCCCGAATGTAATCTTCATCTGTGTAGCCAGAAATACCATTTTCGCCTGGCGTTAGGTTAGTGGGGCCAAATGCGCCCGTGAGCATATGATCCGTCCACAAAACGCCGGAAAGATCCTTACCATGACATTCGGTACAGCGTACTATCTCAACCAGAATTTTCCCCCGCTCGATACTGGCCTGGTCTGTGGGAATTTCTATGGCAGTCACATCAACTTCAATCGTTCGTCTTGCCTGGGTTAGCCAATAAATATAATAACCAAGCAAACCAATGAGAGCGATACCCAGGATCCCTCCGAGTAATATACCCAGCCATTTCATAAACCTTTTCATAACCTTACTTTCTCCTTCTCTAAAATTGTTGTTTGGGGTTTTGTAGTCGTTGACTTCCTCTTATGAGTTCACTGAAAAAGGGTCGTTTCGGGTCAGAAACTTAGTCCTTCTCTTCAGAAACTACCGGTTTCCTGTGCCAATTTGGTCAATACCTGAGCAATGCCTTTAACCGTTTTGGGCGATTGCAGCAGTGTGAAATGGTTGCCACGCAAAACTTGTACCGACTTTTGGGTAAAATAATCTTGCCAGCCCAACCATTTATCTTTTTCTGACCTGGCACTGGACTTAGAGACCATCAAATTGACCGGCCGGGTAAACGGCCGTGGTCTATACGCTTGCATAGCCGCATAGTTAGCCTGGAATACAGCAAACTGCCGTTCAAACTCTTGCCAATCCAATCCTTCAGGTACATTGCCAGCTGCTTGCAATTGGGGCCACAAGTGGTGCAGTTGGGCCTCCATGGAGGCCTCAGCGGGCAGCAGGGAAAGCTTGACCTTACCAGCCAGATAGCCCGTATCCTGAGCAAACCATTGCAGTAACGTAGGAGTCGAGGGCTGCTTGGCATCGGGTTTAGGGGCAAAGGTGTCAATAAGCGTGAGTGAACCTGTTGTATGTCCCATAGCCACCAACTGCTGAGCGATTTCCAAAGCCACCACGCCACCCATTGACCAGCCCAATAGATGATATGGTTGGGGAATTCCGGCCTCGATGAGAGCCTGTAGATAGCTCGTAGCCATCGCTTCAATGCTGGTTTGGATGGGCATGTGGGGCAGCAGCCCAAGGGATTGTAAGCCGTAAACTGGCTGCTGCCGAGGCAGCGCATTAAGCAGCGCCAGGTAAGGCAGCACCTGGCCACTACCTGGGTGAACCACGATAAGCGGCGGCTGCTCTGGATCGCCGGGGCGCAGAGGGATCACCGGGCTTTGTGACGAGCTGGCCGTGGGGTTGTTAATGTATTGGGCAATGGCAGCGATGATGCCTTCCTGGAAAAGGCGCGGGAGGGGCACTCTTACGCCGGTTGCCTTCTGCATCTTCATAACCAAACGAAGCGCCAGCAGGGAGTGCCCACCCAATTCAAAGAAGTTGTCATGGATGCCAATGGGGGACACACCCAAGACCGTTTCCCAGATTTGCACCAACTGCTTTTGCAGCGCGGTCTCAGCCGCCACAAAGGGAGTCGAGCGCACAACTTCCACCTTCTCCGGTATGGGTAGGGCCCGTCGGTTTATCTTAC